>NZ_JASCIS010000037.1 GCF_029968015.1 Streptomyces luteolus | reverse complement strand
ACCCACGCCGCGTCCCCCACCACCGCGTTCGCCCTGTCCCGCCTCGCCGACCCCGACACCCTGCACCACACCCCGATCGGCGTGTTCCGCTCCGCCGAGCGGCCCGTCTACGACACCCAGATGTCCGAGCAGCTCGACACCGCCATCGAGAGAGACGGCAAGGGCGACCTCGCTGCCCTCCTCACCGGCAACGACACCTGGACCGTCGTCGGCTGACGGCCCGCCCCTGGAGTACCCGCACGAGGCCCGGCCCTGAGCAGTGACTCAGGGCCGGGCCTCGTCGTACCTCTCCCGGTTCTTGAGCACCTGCTCCGTGCGCCGCTCCGTCCACCGGCCGAGCGCCTCGACCTGGGCGGCCGCCTCCTCGCCGAGCTCCGTCAGGGAGTAGTCGACGCGCGGCGGGATCACCGGCTGGGCGTCGCGCAGCACGAAGCCGTCGCGCTCCAGCGTCTGCAGTGTCTGGGCCAGCATCTTCTCGCTCACCCCGCCGACGTGCCGGCGCAGCTCGCTGAAGCGGTACGAGCGCTCCCGCAGGGCGATCAGGATCAGCACGCCCCAGCGGCTCGTGACGTGTTCGAGCACCCCGCGCGAGGGGCACATCGGGGCGTTGACGTCCATCTTCATGCCCGGCTGCCAGCTAACTTCCATACCAGTACCTTACTTCAAAGTGGGTACTTCCGATTGGTTAGTACCCAGCTTACGTTGGTGGCGTCCCCGAGAACAGACCAAGAACAGACCTCGAACCCACCCAGGGAGCCCGTCATGATCGTCGTCACCGGAGCCACCGGACAGCTCGGCCGCCTCGTCGTGGAGCAGCTGCTCGACGCCCGGGTCCCGGCCGGCCGGATCGCCGCCATCGTCCGCGACAAGGACAAGGCAGCCGACCTCGCGGAGCGCGGGATCGAACTGCGGATCGCGGACTACTCGGCGCCCGAGACCCTCGCCGGGGCGTTCGGCGCCGGTGACCGGGTGCTGCTGATCTCCGGCAGCGAGGTCGGCCGGCGGGTGGCGCAGCACCGGGCGGTGATCGACGCGGCGAAGGCGGCGGGCGTCGCGCTGCTCGCGTACACGGGGATCCTCGGCGGTCCCGAGGCCGACTTCCGGCTCGCCGACGAGCACAAGGCTACCGAGCGGGCGATCCTCGACTCCGGCCTGCCGTACGCGTTCCTGCGCAACGGCTGGTACCACGAGAACCACACCGCGAACCTGGCCCCGGTCATCGAGCACGGCGCGGTCCTGGCCAGCGCGGGCGAGGGCCAGATCGCCTCGGCCGCGCGCGCCGACTACGCCGCGGCGGCCGTCGCCGTACTGACCGGCGAGGGCCACGAGAACCGGACGTACGAGCTGAGCGGCGACGAGGCGTGGAGCTTCGCGGAGTACGCGGCCGAGGTGGGGCGGCAGACCGGCAGGGAGATCGCGTACCGGAACGTGCCCGCCGAGCAGCACCTCGCCGTCCTCACCGGCGCCGGGGTGCCCGGGCCGATGGCCGAGATCCTGGTCGACGTGGACGCCGCGGTGGAGCGCGGGCGGCTCGCCGGGCGCAGCGGCGACCTGGCCCGGCTGATCGGCCGGCCGACGACGCCGGTGGCCGAGGCGATCGCGGCGGCGCTCAGGACCGGGTGATCATCCGGGCCTCGCGCCGGACTCCGTGGCGGGCCCCGTAGCGGACCTCTGCGGGCGTGGGGCGCCTGTCATGACCGTATAGAGATACGGACATGACAGGCGGGCCCTCTCGGAGCTACCTTCGTGGAGTTGTCACGAAGCAGAGTGGAGGGGCCTTGAAGCCGTCGGGTGAGGGTCGCGCGGGACTGATATGCGGCTTTGCCGCCTACGGGTTGTGGGGCCTCGTCCCCCTCTTCTGGCCGCTCCTCAAACCGGCCGGCGCCGGAGAGATCCTGGCCCACCGGATGGTGTGGTCCCTGGTGCTCGTCGCGCTCGTGCTGCTGGTGATGCGGCGCTGGGCGTGGGCGGGCGAGCTGCTGCGGGAGCCCCGCAAGCTGGGCCTGGTGACGATCGCCGCGACCGTGATCACGGTCAACTGGGGCCTCTACATCTGGTCCGTGAACAGCGGTCATGTCGTCGAGGCCTCCCTCGGCTACTTCATCAACCCCCTCGTCACCATCGCGATGGGCGTGCTGCTCCTGAAGGAACGGCTGCGTCCGCTGCAGTGGACGGCCGTGGGCGTGGGCGCCGCCGCGGTGCTCGTCCTGGCCGTCGGGTACGGTCAGCCGCCCTGGATCTCGCTGACGCTCGCCTTCTCGTTCGCGACGTACGGCCTGGTCAAGAAGAAGGTCAACCTCGGCGGTCTGGAGTCGCTCGCCGCGGAGACCGCCATCCAGTTCCTGCCCGCGCTCGGCTATCTGATCTGGCTCGGCACGCAGGGCGAGTCCCACTTCGGGCCGCACGGCGCCGGCCACGCCGCGCTGCTCGCCGCGACCGGCCTGGTGACGGCGATCCCCCTGGTCCTGTTCGGGGCCGCCGCGATCCGCGTACCGCTGTCGACGCTCGGGCTGCTGCAGTACCTGGCGCCGGTGTTCCAGTTCGTGCTCGGCATCACGTACTTCCACGAGGCCATGCCGCCCGAGCGGTGGGCGGGCTTCGCGCTGGTGTGGCTGGCTCTGTCGCTGCTCACGTGGGACGCGCTGCGGAACGCTCGCCGGACGCGGGCCGAGGCGATCCGGCTGGCGGCCGCGCGGGCGGTGGCGCCGGACGCGACGAAGGGGACCGAGGGAACCAAGGGGACCGAGGTGTCGTCCTCGCCCTCGTCCCCCAAGGCGACGCTCTGACGCCTGCTGTCTCGGGGCGCCTCCTCGGCCCCTCCCCCCCCAGGACCCCTGTTCCTCGATCGTCGGCGGGGCTAATTCCTGGCCCGGTGGGTTCTGACCTTGTGGCGGTTGCCGCAGCGCTCCATCGAGCACCAGCGGCGGCGGCCCGCCCGTGACGTGTCGACGAAGACCAGGAAGCAGTTGTCGGCCCCGCAGGCCCGGATGCGGTGTGCGTACGGGCCGGTGAACAGGTCGATCGCGTCGCGCGCGACCGTCGAGAGCAGCCCGCTCGCCGTGGCCCCTCCGCTCCACGCGCGCGTGCCGTCCGGCAGCAGGCGGGCGGCCAGCGGCGGCGCGGCAGCGGCGGCGTTGACCACGGCCAGCGGCTCCGGGGCGAGGGCGGCGCCCCGCGCACGGGCCTCGGCCAGCGACCACAGCGCGGCCCGCAGCGCGTGCGCGGCCGCCAACTCCCGCTCGTCGACCGTCACTTCAAGTCCCGCGCCGAGCCTGCTCTCCGCCGCCCAGGCACGCAGATCGGTGGGCTCACGCAGCGACTCGAACCGCGGGTAGCGCTCGGCCCCGCCGGTCGGCAGCAGCTCCAGGCAGAGGGCGCCGGGGTCGAAGAGGAAGGAACGGCCGTACGTCACGTAACCAGCGTATGCGGTTACGACGGTGGGGACGACGGCGCACCTCTCAGGAACGGACAAGTCACCGCATAACGGGGCGAAACCTCAGTACCGTGTGGCCATGCCGCCGCCGCACCTCACGCCTCCGCGACGGGACCACCGCGCGCTGCTCCTCGTCTGCGTCGGATTCGCGGTGCTGCCCGCGCTGCTCGTGCCGCTGAGCCTGCCGCTCGGCTGGGACGAGATCGTCTACGCCGGCCGCTTCGCCTCGTACGCCCAGGGCCTCGACGTCCCCTTCGAGGCGCCGCGCACCCGGGGTGTGCCCGCGCTGATGGCGCCGGTCGCCGGCTGGTCGGACCACGTGGTGCTGCTGCGGGTGTGGCTGAGCCTGCTCGCGGGGGTCGCGCTGTACGTCGGGTACGTGCCCTGGCTGCGGGTGCTGCGCGCGCGGCCGTACGTCGTGCCGCTGGCCGCGGCGGGCTACGGGAGCCTCTGGTTCACGCTGTTTTACGTCGGCTCCGCGATGCCCAACCACTACACGGCGATGGGCGCGACGGCGGCGGTCGGCTGGTTCCTGTGCCTGCGCGCGGGCCACGGGACCTTCCTGCGAGGGTCGGCCGGGCTCGCCGTCGGCCTCGCGCTCGCCACCCTGACCCGGCCCAACGACGCGGCGTGGATCGTGGCGCCGCTGCTCCTGGCCGTGGTCGTGCACCGGCCGCGACAATCGGGAAGACGGGCCCTCGCCGCGATGGCGGTGGGCGTCCTGGCCGGGCTTGTGCCGTGGGTCGTCGAGTCCGAGCTGCGGTTCGGCGGTGTGCGCGAGCGGCTCGCCCTCGCTTCGGAGCAACAGGGCGGTCTGCGGCCCCGGTTCAACCTGCCCGCCGTGATCAACGCCCTCGACGGCCCACTGCTCTGCCGCCCCTGCGCAGCGGCGGGGCCGAGCCTGCCGACGGCCCTGTGGTGGTACGTGCTGCCGGTCCTGGTGGTCGCCGGGGTGTGGCTCGTGCGGCGGGGACGGGGGCGTACGGCGGTGGACGGGGGGCCGGACGACGTGCCCGTCGCGGCCGTCGTGCTGCCGGTCATCGTCGCCGGATCCGCCTCCGTCACGTATCTCTTCCTCCTCGACTACTCCGCCGCCCGCTTCCTGCTCCCCGCGTACGCGCTGCTCGCGCTGCCCGCCGCCGTCGCCGCGCGGGCGCTGTGGGGTGCGGCGCGCGGGCGCGGGCGGGTCGCCGTCGGCGCACTGGCCCTCGCCGTCGTCGGACATCTCGGCGTCCAACTCGCCGTGGCCCGCGCGCATGCCGGGATCCAGGCCGAGGCCCGCGGCGACTGGCACCGGATCACGGCCGCGCTGCGTGCGGCGGGCGTCGACCGGGGCTGCGTCCTGGACGGCAACAGCATGGTGATCCCCGTGGCGTACACCGCGGGCTGCGCCCCCGCGATACAGCACCCCGACTCCCCGCCGGACGCCTGGGTCCTGCGCAACGCCGAACCGCCGCGCACACCGGGCGAGTTGCGGGTGATCCCGGTTCCCGGAACGTACAACGCGGGGTGGCGGATCGCGGTGCCGCAGCAGCGGTGAGGCGGGGTTGCGTACGGACGGGCTTCGCGGGCGGCCATTGCGAGCGGGGCGGACGGACGGGCTTACGGGCGGGACTTGCAGGCGGGACTTGCAGGCGGGACTTGCGGGCGGGGCGTCGCCCTTGCCGCTCCACATTCGTAACCGCTATAACCAGTTACATGCCTCTCCAGTGGAAAATCGTCGTCGACTCCACCGACCCGCACGCGCAGGCCGACTTCTGGGCCGCCGCGCTCGACTACGCGGTCGAGGACAACAGCGCCCTGATCGAGCAACTCCTCGGCGCCGGCGCCGTACCGCCCGCGCTCGTCACCGAGCACCACGGCCGGCACTCCTGGCGCGGGGCCGCGGCGGCGCGGCACCCGGACGACCCCTACGACGAGCTCAGCGGGGCCGGGCTCGGGCGGCGACTGCTCTTCAACCAGGTCCCGGAGCCGAAGACCGGCAAGAACCGGGTCCACCTCGACCTGCATGTCGGCGCCGAGCAGCGCGCGGACGAGGTGGCGCGGCTCGAAGGGCTCGGCGCGCGCGTGGTGCGTGCGGTGGACGAGCCGGGCGGCAGCTGGGTGACCATGCAGGATCCCGAGGGGAATGAATTCTGCGTGGCTTGAGGTGAGTTGAGGGGATTGGGGAAGGGCCGGGGTTCGGGCAGTCGGGATCGACGGCGCCCGGAATACGGAACAGGCGGACCGGAATTCGCTCTTGACGTGACGTCAACGTGCAACCACCATCGGGGCGCACGCATCACGCGCTGCGCGCGTGCGCCACCAGCACCATGCGCCCGCGCGCAACCGCATGTCTCGTACGCCCCCACCCTGTTCCCGTACGGACTTCGGAGCCCCCACATGAAACTCTCCGCCCCGATACGCACCCTCACCGCCGCCGCCCTCGTCACCTCCGGGCTGCTCGCGATGCCCGCGGCGACCGCGGCGACCGCGGCACCCACGGCCGAACCGGCCGCCGCGGCACCCGACATACCCGTCGCCGACGTCAAGGCGCACCTCGGCGAACTGCAGTCCATAGCCGAGGCCAACGGCGGCAACCGCGCCCACGGCCGGCCCGGTTACAAGGCGTCCATCGACTACCTCAAGGGCAAGCTGGACGCCGCCGGATTCACCACCTCCGTCAAGGAGTTCAACTCCGGCGGCGCCACCGGGTACAACCTGATCGCCGACTGGCCCGGCGGCGACGAGGGCCAGGTCCTGATGGCCGGCGCCCACCTCGACAGCGTCAGCTCCGGGCCCGGCATCAACGACAACGGCTCGGGTTCCGCGGCCGTACTGGAGACCGCGCTCGCCGTCTCCCGTGAGCAACTCAAGCCCGCGAAGCATCTGCGCTTCGCCTGGTGGGGCGCCGAGGAGCAGGGCCTGGTCGGCTCCCGGAACTACGTCAACTCCCTGCCGGACGCGGACCGTTCCAAGATCAGCGGCTACCTCAACTTCGACATGATCGGCTCGCCGAACCCGGGCTACTTCGTGTACGACGACGACCCGGCCATCGAGAAGGTCTTCAAGGACTACTTCGCCGGTCTCGACGTACCCACGGAGATCGAGACCGAGGGCGACGGCCGCTCCGACCACGCCTCGTTCCTGGACGCCGGGATACCGGTGGGCGGCCTGTTCACCGGGGCCGGGAACCGCATGTCCAGCGAGCAGGCGCAGAAGTGGGGCGGCACGGCGGGCGAGTCCTTCGACCGCTGCTACCACTCGGCCTGCGACACGACCGACAACATCAACGACACGGCACTCGACCGCAACAGCGACGCCATCGCGCACGCGATCTGGCAGCTGTCGTCGTAACTCGACTCGGCGAGGTCCCCCGCCGCCCACACTCCGCTCTCCCTCAGGCGCTGATGTCCTTGCCCGCGAACCGGGCCCAGGCCGCCGAGCCGAACAACAGGGCGTAGAAACCCTGCAGTCGGAGGTTGGCGTACAGGTTCTCCCAGAGGACCGGTTCGCGCATCAGGTCGGCGAAGGACAGCCAGTGGTGCGAGAAGAGGTACGGATGCACCGCGTCCAGCTGCGGGATCGTGGTCAGGATCTGCACCGTGACGAGCAGTCCCACGGTGCCGGCCATGGCCGCGATCCCGCTGCTGGTCAGCGTGGACACGAACAGTCCGAGCGCCGCGAAACCGACCAGTGACAGCGCGACGGCGAGGGCGATCAGGAGCGCCCGCCACAGCCCCTCGGAGTAGTCGATCCGGGTGCCGGAGATCGTGGTGAGGTCCCCCACCGGGAACAGCAGGGCGCCGGTGACCAGGCCCGACACCGCCACCGTAAGCGTCGCGGCGAGGCAGAACGCCAGCGTCGACGCGTACTTGACGAGCAGCAGTCGCGTACGGCCCGCCGGCGCGACGAGCAGATAGCGCAGCGTGCCGGCGCTCGCCTCGCCCGCGATCGCGTCGCCCGCGACGACGCCGACGGTCAGTGGCAGGAAGAACGGCAGGGTCGCGGCGAGCGCGGTGAACACCAGGAACAGACCGTTGTTGCTGATCTGCGCCATGAACGCCGGACCGCCGCCGTCCGCCCCGCCCCCGCTCCCGCTCCCGGCCGACGGGTCGCCTCCCGTCTCGATCCGCACGACGCCGCCGATCAGTACGGGGATCGCCGCGAGCACGCCGAGGAGCGCGAAGGTGCGCAGGCGGCGGAAAGTGAGGCCCAGTTCGGAGCGGAGGAGGCCGAGCGTCGCCGCGACGCGCGGGGGCGGCCGTTCCGTTGTGATGTCACCCGGCGACATCGAATCCCTCCCCCGTCAGCGCCACGAACGCGTCTTCCAGAGTGCCCCGTTCGAGGCCGAACGCCCGGACCCGGACGCCCGCGTGGACGAGGGCCGCGTTCAGCTCCGCCGGGTCCCGGTCGCCGGGCGGCGGCTCGCCCGTGACCCGGTCCTCGGTGACCGTCAGCCCCGTGACCCCGTGCTCCTTGAGGATCCGCGCCGCGTCGCCCGCGTCCGGTGTGGTGACCGCGATCCGGTCCTGCGCGCGGGCCGCGAGCTCCGCGACCGGACCCTGGACGACGAGCCGGCCGCGGGCCATCACGGCGGCGTGCGTGCAGACCTGCTCGATCTCGTCCAGCAGATGCGAGGAGAGGAAGACGGTACGGCCGTCCTGGGCCAACTCCCTGATCAGCGCCCTGATTTCGCGCATGCCCTGCGGGTCGAGGCCATTGGTCGGCTCATCGAGTACGAGCAGTCGGCGCGGTCTGAGCAGCGCCGCCGCCAGACCGAGCCGCTGCTTCATACCGAGCGAGTACGCCTTGGCCTTCTTCCCCGCCGCCGCGCCCAGGCCGACCCGCTCCAGGGCGGCGTCGACGCGGGCGGCACGGGTGCGCGGGTCTGCGGTCGGGTCGGCCGCGTCGTACCGCAGCAGGTTGTCCCTGCCGGAGCGGAAGGCGTACGGGGCGGGGCCCTCGATCAGCGCGCCGACCTGCGGCAGTACGGTCCGTGCCGCGTCCGGCATACGGCGGCCGAGCACCTGCGCCGTACCGGAGGTCGGCTCGATCAGGCCCATCAGCATGCGGATGGTGGTGGTCTTGCCGGAGCCGTTGGGCCCGAGGAATCCGAAGACCGTACCGGCCGGAACGGTGAGGTCCAGGTGGTCCACGGCGAGCTGGCCGCCGCGGAAGCGCTTGGTCAGCCCTCGGGTCTCCACGGCCGCGAACGCGTCTGCCATGGCCCGCCCCCCTTCGCGTTCTCGGCGGGGGTGGTCGCCCCCGCTCGCAGCGCGTTCCGCCCCGCGGGCTCGAGGCCCACGGGGCGGAACCACCCTGCTGCTGTCCTACTTCTGCGGGTTCTACCCGCGCGGGCTCTACTTCTGCGGGTTCTACCCGCGCGGGCTCTACTTCTGTGAGTTGGCCGCCTTCACCAGCGTGGCCTTGTCCACCGCGCCGATGTAGACCTTGCCGTCGTCCGTCATCAGCGCGTTCACCAGGCGGGTGGAGAAGACCGTGCCGGAGCCGAACTTGCCCGTCACCTTGTCGCCGAAGGAGTCGAGCAACTTCCCTGCCTCGGGCGGGAGTTCACCGGATCCGGAGCCGGAGCCGGAGCCGGATCCCGAGGACGGTACGCCGCCCTTCGCGCCGCTGTCGATGACCGCGACGGAGCTCCAGCCCTTGCCGATCACCTTCGCACCGCCCTTGCCGTTCTTGCCGTTCTTGCCGTTCTTGTCCCCGCCGGGCTGGCCGAAGGGGAGTTCTCCCAGCGGGCCCTTCGGCTCCTTCAGCTCCTTCGGTGCCTTGCGCTCCAGCTCGTCCGCCTCCGTGACCTTCGTGCCCTTGCCGGGCTTGAACTCGAAGGTGGACGCGGCCGGCTTCGCGAAGTCGACCTTGGTGAACCCGGCGTCGACCACCGGCTTGCCGCCGCTGCTCGGGCTGAGCGTGAACTTCAGCGGCACGCCGTTCTCCGCGTCCACCGCGATCCGGATCGAACCGACCGTGGAACCGGTGCCCTTGGGCTCGACGAGCAGCTGGTACGCGTCCCGCCCGGCGACGCTCGCCGTGCCGTCGACGGTCACGGACGTCGTCTCGTCGGCCGCCTTCAGGATTTCGTCGGCGAGCTCCTTGGGGGTGGCCGGAACACCCTCGTGCATGCCCCGGTCCTGCTCGGGGGCCTTGCCCGCGTGCCCGTCCTCGGCGTGGAACGCCTCGTCCGACTTGCTGTCGTACGCCCACACGTCGGAGCCGTTGCGGATGATGCTGTACTCCGCCGCGTCGTCCAGGATCGACAGCTTCTGCTTCTGCGGACCGTCGGCGGCCACGCGCAGCGTGTGCGTCCCGGTCACCAGCTCCATCAGCTTCTGGTCCGGCGCCGCGGCCGAACCGCCGTCCCCGTCACCGCCCTTGGGCGCGAACGAGGCGGCCGCGTCGGCGAGCGACGGCAGGCCCAGGTCCGTGCTGATCTTCACGTTGCCGGAGATCTGCTGCTGGTCCGACGCCGCGACCTTCTCGATGAGTTGCTGAGCGGTGATCTTCGGCAGGTCCGGATCGCCGGAGTCCGCGAGCGCCGGGACGAGCCCGATGGTCGCCGCGGCGACGCCGGCCACCGCGGCCGGGACCGCGTAACGCGCCACTCTGCGACGGCCCGTGGGCCGGTCCTCGTCCCCCGCGGTGCGCTGTGCCGATTCGTACGGTGCCATGTGTGCCCTACCTCCGTGTTCGGCGGCGGTCTTCCCTCTGCACTCGTCCACCCCGCGCCGCCATTCTCACCCGAATTGGTCAGGAGTGGTGCTGTGTCCTCAAGTTGGTTCGTCGAGTGGTGCACCTCTATACGACCAAATCGGCCGTACGGAAGCGTCCACCCCGGGGCGCAACCTCACGTACGCCCACGGGATGACATACGACGGCGGCGCCTCCCCCGACCCGTAGGGGAAGCGCCGCCGTCGGACGTCCATCGGGCTCGGCCCGCGCGGTGCACCACCGCGTCCTCGGCCTCAGCCCGCGCGGTGCACCACCGCGTCGCACAGCTCCACGAGGGCCGCCTTCGCGCCGCACTCCGGGAGCGGGGCGAGCGTCGCGCGGGCGTCCTCCGCGTACCGGATCGTGTCCCGGCGGGCCTGCTCCAGGGCCGGGTGGGCGCGCAGTCCGGCGAGCGCCTCGGCATGCCGGGCGTCGTCCGTGAGGTCGCCGTCGAGCAGTGCGCACAGTGCGACGTCCTCGGGCCCGGCGTCCTTGGCGGCCTGGGCGCGCAGGTGCAGCACCGGCAGCGTGGGGATGCCCTCGCGCAGGTCGGTGCCGGGGGTCTTGCCGGACTCGTGCGAGTCGGAGGCGATGTCGAGGACGTCGTCCGCCAGCTGGAAGGCGGTGCCGAGGCGTTCGCCGTACTGCGTCAGGACGTCCACGACCGTCTCGTCGGCGCCGGACATCATCGCGCCGAAGCGGCCCGCGACCGCGATCAGGGAGCCGGTCTTGCCGCTGATCACGTCCAGGTAGTGCTCGACCGGGTCGCGGCCGTCGCGCGGGCCCGCGGTCTCCAGGATCTGGCCGGTGACCAGGCGTTCGAAGGCCTCGGCCTGGATCCGGACGGCCTCGGGGCCGAGGTCGGCGAGGATGTGCGAGGCGCGGGCGAAGAGGAAGTCCCCGGTGAGGACGGCCACCGAGTTGCCCCAGCGGGCGTTGGCACTGGCCACGCCGCGGCGCACGTCCGCCTCGTCCATCACGTCGTCGTGGTAGAGCGTCGCCAGGTGCGTCAGCTCCACGACCACCGCGGACGGCACCACTCCGGGTGCGTAGGGGTCGCCGAACTGGGCGGCGAGCATGCCGAGCAGCGGCCGGAACCGCTTGCCGCCCGCCCGCACCAGGTGCTGCGCGGCCTCCGTGATGAACGGGACCTCGCTCTTGGTGGCCTCGATGAGACCCTCTTCGACAGCAGCCAATCCGGCCTGGACATCGGCTTCCAGAGCCTGGTCCCGCACGCTCAGCCCGAACGGCCCGACGACGGTCACGAGGGGGTCTCCTGTCTGCTGACGATCACAAGTCGATCCACGGTCGATCACATGCCCGATGACACGGTTTGTCGATGTGTCGCTGCCATCACTCAAGTCAGCGTATCCGGTCGCGTTTCGATCACTGCGGGCCCCCGCCCGACCAGCACGGGATCCCCGCAGTTCTCCCTTGCGTCACCGGGGCCTCGTCCATCACGTGAGACCTCGGGCGCAGGCCGCGCGACGACGACCGGCCGAAGGTATGTTCGTGATCAAGGCAGTCAGGCATTTTCGGCCACCTGTCTACTTCTCGCCCATAGCCCATAGCCCACAGCCCACAGCCCATCGTCCACCGACTCACCACGGAGTTCGCGCCTTGCCCCGAAACACCCCGTCCAGGACCGCGGACACCGAACCGCAGCCCGGCGACGACCGGGCCTTCTTCGGGCAGCCGCGCGGGCTGCTCACGCTCTCGGGCCTCGAGGTCTGGGAGCGCTTCTCGTTCCTCGGCATGCAGGCGATCCTCGTCCTCTACTTCGCGGACTCCGTGGCCGACGAAGGCCTCGGCATGGACGCCGGAACGGCCGCCTCCGTCTCCGCCGCGTACGGGACGCTCGTCTATCTCGTCTCCGTCGCCGGCGGCTGGCTCGCCGACCGGATCCTCGGCTCGTACCGCGCGGTCCTGTGGGGCGGCATCCTCATCGCCTGCGGCCACTACTCCATGGCCGTGCCCACCGCCACGATGACCTGGGTCGGGCTCGGCCTGATCAGCGCCGGCACCGGACTGCTCAAGCCCAACGTCGCCAGCATGGTCGGCAAGCTCTACGGCACCGAGGACGACCGCCGCGACGCCGGCTTCGCCCTCTACTACATGGGCATCAACATCGGCGCCTTCCTCGGCCCGCTGATCACCGGCTGGCTCGGCGAGAACCGGGGCTGGCACTGGGGCTTCTCCGCCGCCGCGATCGGCATGACGTTCGGCCTGATCCAGTACGTGCTCGGCCGCCGTCACCTGGCCGGGCGCAAGGCAGCCGCGGAATACGCCCTGCCGCGGCAGGCCATGCGGCGGGCGGTGCTCCTCATCCTGTCGGGGCTCGTCGGCTTCGCCCTGCTCGCGGGCGTGCTCGCGGCCGTCGGCTGGCTCACCATGGACCGCTTCGTCGACCTGCTCACCCTGGTCTCGGTGATCGCGCCGGTCGCCTACTTCGTATGGATGTTCCGCAGCCCCCGGGTCACCGCCGAGGAACGGGGCCGACTGCGCCCGTACATCGTGCTGTTCCTGGCCTCGGTCGCGTTCAACTTCATCCTTTTCCAGGCGTACTCGACGATGATGCTGCTCGCGTCGACCAACGCCCGCACCGACATCCTCGGCTTCGACTTCCCCGCCAGCTGGTACGCCTCCGCGCTCGGCGCCTTCGAGGTGGCCCTCGCACCCGTCGTCGCCGCGGTCTGGGCGCGGATGGGCCACAAGCAGCCGCACGCCTCCAACAAGATCGCCTTCGGCGTGATCCTCGGCGGCCTCTCGTTCCTGCTGATGGTGCTGCCCACCTCCGGCCACGAGAACGACACGTACAAGATGGCGGCCTGGTGGATCGTCGGCTCCTATCTGCTGCTCGGCCTCGGCGACATCCTCCTGGAGACCTCCGGGATGTCGGCCACCACCAAGCTCGCCCCCAAGGCCTTCGCCAGCCAGACCATGGCCCTCTGGTTCCTCTCCCTCGCCCTCGCCAACGGCATCCAGGCACAGGTCGTGAAGCTCTACGGAGAGGTCTCGAACCCCGCCTACTTCGGTCTCAACGGCGCCGTCGCGGTCGTCGTAGGCCTCGCCGTCATCGCCGCCGCGCCGTGGCTGCGGCGCACCATGCACCCCGTCCACTGAGCCCTGCTTCGAGCCCCGTCCAGAGCCCGGTGAAGGGCTCACCCCCGAGGTTGATCCGCCATGCAGATCCGCACCGAGTTCCCGTACGAGACCACCCGCGAGGACATCCGCGTTCCGTTGCCCGACGGCACTCGGCTGTACGCGCGCGTGTGGCGGCCGGTCACCGACGAGCCCGTGCCGGTGCTGCTCGAGTACCTGCCGTACCGCCTCAGTGACTGGACCGCGCCGCGCGACTGGCAGCGCCATCCCTGGTACGCGGGGCACGGCTACGCCTCCGTACGCGTCGACGTGCGCGGGCACGGCAACTCCGAGGGGCTGCCCGGCGACGAGTACTCGGCGACCGAGCTCGCCGACGGCGTCGCCGTGGTCGAGTGGCTCGCCGCGCAGCCCTGGTCCACGGGCAAGGTCGGCATGTTCGGCATCTCCTGGGGCGGCTTCAACTCCCTGCAGATCGCGGCCCTCGCGCCCGAGCCCCTGAAGGCGATCGTCACGGTCTGCTCGGCGGACGACCGCTACGACAACGACGTGCACTACATGGGCGGTTCCCTCCTCGCCGTCGACATGCACGCCTGGGCCTCGACCATGCTCGCCTTCGTCTCGCGCCCGCCGGACCCGCAGTTCGTCGGCGACTCCTGGCGCGACATGTGGCTGCGCCGACTGGAGTCCGTCGACCCGTTCATCCACACCTGGCTGCACCACCAGACCCGCGACGCTTACTGGCAGCACGGCAGCGTCTGCGAGGACTACTCCGCGGTCAAGGCCGCCGTCCTGGCCGTCGGCGGCTGGCACGACCCGTACCGGGACACGGTCCTGCGCCTCGTCGAGCATCTGCCGGGGCCCGCCAAGGGGTTGATCGGGCCCTGGTCCCACCAGTACCCGGACCGCGGCCTGCCGCCGGGGCCCGCGATCGGCTTCCTGCAGGAGACGCTGCGGTGGTGGGACCACTGGTTGAAGGGGGCGGAGGCGCCTGCGGCTGGGGCTCCTTCGGATGGGGCTCCTTCGGATGGGGCTCCTTCGGATGGGGCTCCTTCGGATGGGAGTACGGATGCGCGTGCCGGTGCCGGTGCCGGTGTGGGTGCGGGTGCGGGTGCCGATGCGGGTGCGGGTGGGGCGCGTGGCGGTGGCGTCATGGACGAGCCCGCCCTGCGGGCCTGGATCAGCGAGTCCCATCCGCCGGCCACGGTCTACGAGGAGCTGCCCGGCCGTTGGGTGGGCGCAAGGGAGTGGCCGTCCCCGCAGGTCACGCCCGTGACGTACCACTTCGGTGGCGATCCGCGGCCCGTTCGCTCGCCGCAGCAGACCGGCCTGGACGCGGGCCGCTTCTTCCCCTTCGGCAACGACGCCGACCTGCCGCCCGACCAGCGGGACGAGGACGCGAAGTCGGTGTGCTTCGAGTTCGAGGTGCCCGAGCGGCTGGAGATCCTCGGCCGGGCCCGGGTCACCCTCCGGCTCGCCCTCGACACCCCGCGCGGCCAGGCCATCGCACGGCTCTGCGACGTGGCACCGGACGGCTCGTCCACCCTGGTCACCCGCGGAGTGCTCAACCTCTCGGCACGGCACGGGCGGGACCGGATCGAGCCCTGGCAGCCCGGCACCACCCAGGACGTGACGTTCGAGCTGAACGGCATCGGGCACGCCTTCCCCGCGGGCCACCGCATCCGCCTCGCCGTCTCCTCCGCGTACTGGCCGTGGATCTGGCCGCAGCCAGGCTCCGAGGAGGGATTCACCCTCGACCCGACGGGCAGCTCCCTCGAACTCCCGGTCTGGACGGGCGACGCAGGCGAACCGCCGTACGTCTGCGACGAGCCCGAGCAGTCCGAGCCCCTCGGCGTGATCCAGCCGGAGACCCTGGAGGAGCCACGTCCGGAACGTCTCGTCGTACGCGATGTCGCGCGCGGCACCTGGCGCCTTGAGGTCGACCCGCGCTACGGCGGCACCCGCGTCTACCCGGACGGCCTCGAGTTCAGCGAGGACGCCCTGGAGACATACGAGATCGACGAGCGCGACCCGCTGAGCGCCCGCACCCACTCCGACTGGTCGATCCGCCTGCACCGGCCCGAACTCGGCTGGGACGCCAGGGTCGAGACCCACTCCACGATCACCTGCGACGCGGACGACTTCCTCACCTCCAACGAGGTGATCTGCCGCGAGGGCAACGAGGTCGTCTTCCACCGCACCTGGGAAAAACGAATCCCACGCACGGCCGGGTGAGGCCAGGGGGTGGGCCGGTGACGGTGGCTCGGCCTGGGGTGCGGGCGCGGCCGGTGACGGTGGCACGGTCTGGGGTGCGGGCGCGGCCGGTGACGGTGGCACGGTCTGGGGTGCGGGCGCGGCCGGTGACGGTGGCACGGTCTGGGGTGCGGGCGCGGCCGGTGACGGTGGCACGGTCTGGGGTGCGGGCGCGGTCTGGGGGGTGGGGCTCGGGCGGGCCTGGCTCGGGGGCGTTCCCGGGCGGAGGGCCTGGCGCGGGTCGGCCCCCAGGCAGGCCTGGCTTGGGCTTCCCGGGCGGAGGGCCTGGCGCGGGTCGGCCCCCTGGCAGGCCTGGCTTGGGCTTCCCGGGCGGGCCGCCGACCGGTGCAGGTCGGACCCAGGCGAAACCGGCACGGGTCTGTCCGCGGTCAGGCCGCCGGCCGGTACGGGGCGGTCCCCGGGGGACGGGGCTCCGCTTCCGGACCGCCCGAGCCCTCCCCCAACTCGCCCTAACCGAACCCGAAGAGCCGCTCCAGGGCGACCGCCACGCCGTCCTCCTCGTTCGATGACGTGATCTCGTCCGCCACCGCCTTCAGCTCCTCGTGGGCGTTGGCCATCGCCACTCCGTACCCGGACCAGCGGAACATCGGCACGTCGTTGGGCATGTCCCCGAACGTGACCGTGGCCGCCGCCGCGATGCCCGACATCTCGGCGGCCAGGGCCAGGCCCGTCGCCTTGGTCACGCCGAGGGGCTGCAGTTCCACCGTCCCCGGCCCCGCCATCGTCATGGTGACCAGGCCGTCCGTGACCGTCCGCGCCACCGCCACCAACTCGTCGTCCCCCAGGGAGGGGTGGCGCACCAGGACCTTGTTGATCGGCCGGTCCCACAGCGCCGCCCGCAGGCCCACCCGGACCGCGGGCAGCGTCGGATGCGACGGCTCGTACCCCGGCTCCATCAGCATCAGGCCGTCCATACCGTCCTGGTTGACCGCCGCGAAGACCTCCCCGACCTCCGCCTCGATCTTGCCGAGGGCGGTCTCCGCGATCTCCCGGTCCAGCGTCAGCGCGCTCACCAGCCGGCCCGCACCCGCGTCGAAGACCTGCGCCCCCTGCCCGCAGACGGCGAGCCCGCGGTAGTCGATCTCCATCAGCAGGTGCCGGACCTGGGGCGCCGGGCGGCCGGTGACCACGATGTGCTGCGCCCCGGCCGCGGAGACCCGCGCGAGCGCGGCCCGCGAGCGAGCGGAGACCGTGTCGCCAGGGCTCAACAGGGTGCCGTCGAGGTCGGTGGCGACGAGGGCGAAGGGGGGTGCGGAGACCATGGCCACAGAATACGGAGACCTCAACAAAGCCCACAAAAGAGGACGTTGACGCTTCCCCGCCCCTCACATCACCTCCGTCACACCGCCTCGCGAATCTCCGCAACCTCCTCCCTGACCTGCGCGAGGCCCGTGACGTCGGGTCCGGAACACACCACCCCAGCAACCCCTTTCCGGGCATTACGAACTCTTCAGGCACTGCCGCCATGGGCATCCTCCGACGTAACGTGTGATCAACCCGACGCAGGAAAGTGAGGCACGCGACCCATGCCCGAGCAGAGCCCGCTCGACCTCCCCGAGGGCGACCCCTTCGGCCCGCACAACCTTCCGTACGGCGTCTTCTCCCTCCCCGGCTCCCCGAGCGGCGACGACCACCGCAGGGTCGGGGTCCGCCTCGGCTCCCATGTGCTCGACGCCGGTGCCGCCGCGCACGCCCTGGGCTCTCCCTACGCCTCGCTGCTGGCCCAGCCGACGCTCAACCCGCTCCTCGCCTCCGGCCCGCAGACCTGGAGCGATGTGCGCCGCGCGCTCACGGCCTGGGTGACGGTGCCCTCCCACCAGGAGGCTTTGCGGCCCTTCTTCCACGCCCTCGCGGACGTCACCCTGCACCTGCCGTTCGACGTCGCCGACTACGTCGACTTCTACGCCAGCGAGCACCACGCCACGAACCTCGGCCGCCTCTTCCGCCCCGACTCCGAGCCGCTGCTCCCCAACTGGAAGCACCTGCCGGTCGGTTACCACGGCCGAGCCGGCACCGTCGTCGTCTCCGGTACCGACGTGGTGCGCCCCTGCGGCCAGCGCAAGGCCCCCTCGGCCACCGAGCCCACCTTCGGCCCGTCCGTCAAGCTCGACATCGAGGCCGAGGTCGGCTTCGTCGTCGGCGCCCCCTCCGAGCTCGGCAGCGCCGTGCCGCTCTCCTCCTTCCGTGACCACGTCTTCGGCCTGTGCCTGCTCAACGACTGGTCCGCCCGGGACATCCAGCCCTGGGAGTACGTCCCGCTCGGCCCGTTCGTCGCGAAGTCCTTCGCCACGTCCGTCTCCGCCTGGGTCACCCCCCTCGAAGCCCTGGACCACGCCCGCGTCACCCCGCCGGCCCGCGACGTCGCCGTACTGCCCTACCTGGACGACTCCGCGGAGGACGAGCCCGGTGGCTACGACCTGCGGATCAGCGTCTCCCTCAACGGCGAGGTCATCTCCGAGCCCCCGTTCGGCTCCATGTACTGGACGGGCGCCCAGATGCTGACCCATATGACCGTCGGCGGCGCCTCCCTGCGCACCGGCGATCTCTACGGCTCAGGGACGGTCAGCGGCACCGAGACCCACCAGCGCGGCTCCCTGATCGAGCTCACTTGGAACGGCACCGAACCGCTCGAACTTCCCACCGGCAAGCGGACGTTCCTTGAGGATGGCGACGAGATCACCCTGACCGCCTGGGCCCCCGGCCCGGACGGCGTCCGCGTGGGACTCGGCGAGGTGAGCGGCCGGATCGCGTCCGCCCGCACCACGGACTGACCGCACGGACCGAGGGCACGGACTGACCGCACGGACCGACCGCACGGACCGACCGCCTCGACTCCGGGTGGGCCGGGACCGCCGCAAGGCGAACCGGCCCACCACCGCCCTCACTCCTCGAAGCCGCCAGGGCTCAAGGACCCGTCACCCCTCGAAGCTGCCATGGCTCAAGGACGTCACCCCTCGAAGCCCTCCAGGACTCCAAGGACGCCCTCGCCCCACGTCGCCAGCTTCTTCTCGCCCACTCCGCCGATGCCGCCCAACTGCTCCACCGAGGCCGGGCGGGCCAGGGCGATCTCGCGCAGCGTCGCATCGTGGAAGATCACATACGCCGGGACGCCCTGCTCCTTGGCCTGCTCGGCCCGCCACGCGCGCAGCGCCTCGAAGACCGGCAGCGCCTCCTCCGGCAGGTCGACCGGAGCCTTGCTCTTCCGCTCCCCCTTGACGCCACCGGCCGAGCCACGGGAAGCAGGCTTCTTCGGCTCCTTGCGCAGCAGCACCTCCCGCTGTCTGCCGAGGACCGCCCCGCTCCCCTCGGTCAGCACCAGCGTGCTGTACTCCCCCTCGACCGCGAGCAGCCCCTGAGCCAGCAACTGCCGCACCACGCCCCGCCATTCGGCCTCCGACAGGTCCTCGCCGATCCCGAAGACCGACAGCTGGTCGTGGTCGAAGCGGATCACCTTGGCGGTCTTGCGGCCGAGCAGGATGTCGACGATCTGGCCCACGCCGAACTTCTGCCGGCGCTCCCGGTCCAGGCGCACCACCGCCGACAGCACCTTCTGGGCCGCGATCGTGCCGTCCCAGGTCTCGGGCGCCGTCAGGCACGTATCGCAGTTGCCGCAGCCCTCGCCGCCCGGCTCCTGGCCGAAGTACGCGAGGAGTTGGGCCCGCCGGCACTGCACGGTCTCGCAGAGGGCGAGCATCGAGTCCAGGTGGGCGGCGGCGCGGCGCCGGAAGGCCTCGTCGCCCTCGCCGGACTGGATGAGCTTGCGCTGCTGCACGACGTCGTTCAGTCCGTACGCCATCCAGGCCGTGGACGGGAGTCCGTCACGGCCCGCGCGGCCCGTCTCCTGGTAGTACCCCTCCACCGACTTGGGCAGGTCGAGGTGGGCGACGAAGCGTACGTCCGGCTTGTCGATGCCCATGCCGAACGCGATGGTCGCCACCACCACGAGGCCCTCCTCGCGCAGGAAGCGGGCCTGGTGCGTCGCGCGCGTCCCCGCGTCGAGCCCCGCGTGGTACGGCACCGCCTCGATGCCGTTGCGGCAGAGGAACTCGGCGGTCTTCTCCACGGAGTTGCGCGAGAGGCAGTAGACGATGCCCGCGTCCGAAGGGTGCTCCTCGCGCAGGAACCGCAGGAGCTGCTTCTTCGGCTCGTCCTTGGACACGATGCGGTACTGGATGTTGGGCCGGTCGAAGCTGGCCTCGAAGTGGCGGGCCTGCGGCATGGCGAGCCGCTCGGTGATCTCTCGGTGGGTGGCCCGCGTCGCCGTGGCCGTGAGCGCGATCCGGGGGACCTCGGGCCAGCGCTGTCCGAGCAGCGAGAGCGAGAGGTAGTCGGGCCGGAAGTCGTGGCCCCACTGGGCCACACAGTGCGCCTCGTCGATGGCGAAGACGGAGATCTTGGCGCGCTCGATCAGGTCGAGCGTGGACTCCAGGCGGAGCCGCTCGGGCGCCAGATACAGCAGGTCCAGCTCACCGGCGAGCAGCTCGGCCTCGACCAGGCGGCGCTCCTCGAAGTCCTGTGTGGAGTTCATGAAACCGGCCCGCACACCGAGGGCCCGCAGCGCGTCCACCTGGTCCTGCATCAGGGCGATCAGCGGCGAGACCACGACTCCCGTGCCGGGCCTGACCAGGGCCGGGATCTGGTAGCAGAGCGACTTTCCGCCGCCCGTGGGCATGAGCACGACCGCGTCCCCACCGGCGACGACATGCTCGATGATCGCTCCCTGCTCCCCGCGGAAGCTGTCGTACCCGAAGACGCGCTGGAGCGTGCCCAGGGCGTCGCTCCGCGTCACATCGGTCTCGGTCCGGTCCTGCTCCGCACCGGCCTGGCCTTGTTCCCCGGCCACGTCCATCACCACGGTCCCGTTCATCGTCTGTCCCCCCGTACGCCGTCCTTCGACCACTGCAGCCACGATAGGCCGCCCGGCCGACAGTCCCGAAAAGTTATCCACAGGCTGGGGGTGCCGGTAGGAAAAGTCGGTGCCCGGTCTCCCCGAAGAGGGACCGGGCACCGGACCACAGAGCCACCGCGCGCCGCGCGGACGCCGGCTCAGCGGACGAAGACTCCCGCCTGGCCTGCCAGGTCGAGGAAGTACTGCGGAGCCACACCGAGGACCAGCGTGACCGCCACACCCACCCCGATCGCCGTCATCGTCAGCGGCGAGGGCACCGCGACCGTCGGCCCCTCGGGCTTCGGCTCGCTGAAGAACATGAGCACGATCACGCGGATGTAGAAGAAGGCCGCGATCGCCGACGAGATCACGCCGATCACGACGAGCGCGCCCGCCCCGCCCTCGGCCGCGGCCTTGAACACCGCGAACTTGCCGGAGAACCCGGAGGTCAGCGGGATGCCCGCGAAGGCCAGGAGGAACACCGCGAAGACCGCCGCGACCAGCGGCGAACGCCGCCCGAGACCGGCCCACTTGGACAGGTGCGTGGCCTCGCCGCCGGCGTCCCGCACCAGCGTGACCACGGCGAAGGCGCCGACCGTCACGAAGGAGTATGCACCGAGGTAGAAGAGCACCGACGAGATGCCGTCCGGCGTCGCCGCGATCACACCGGCGAGGATGAAGCCCGCGTGTGCGATCGAGGAGTACGCGAGGAGCCGCTTGATGTCGGTCTGCGTGATCGCGACGATCGCGCCGAGCAGCATCGTGACGATCGCGACGCCCCACATCACCGGCCGCCAGTCCCAGCGCAGGCCCGGCAGCACCACGTAGAGCAGCCGGAGCAGCGCTCCGAACGCCGCGACCTTGGTGGCCGCCGCCATGAAGCCGGTGACCGGGGTCGGAGCGCCCTGGTAGACGTCGGGCGTCCACATGTGGAACGGCACGGCGCCGACCTTGAAGAGCAGGCCCATGAGGAGCATGGCGCCGCCGACGAGCAGCAGCGCGTCGTTCCCCATGGTGTCGGCGAGGGCCGGGTCGATGTTCTGCACGGTGCCGTCGACCACGTCGGCGATCCCTGCGTACGAGACCGTGCCCGCGTAGCCGTAGACGAGGGCGATGCCGAAGAGCAGGAACGCCGACGAGAAGGCGCCGAGCAGGAAGTACTTGACCGCCGACTCCTGCGACATGAGGCGCTTGCGGCGGGCCAGGGCGCACAGCAGGTACAGCGGGAGGGAGAAGACCTCGAGGGCGATGAACAGCGTCAGGAGGTCGTTCGCCGCGGGGAAGACCAGCATGCCGCCGATCGCGAACAGCGCGAGCGGGAAGACCTCGGTCGTGGTGAACCCGGCCTTTATGGCTGCCTTCTCGCCGTCGCTGCCCGGCACCGACGCGGCCTGAGCCGTGAAGGAGTCGACCTGGTTTCCGTGCGCCTGAGGGTCGAGCCGCCGCTCGGCGAAGGTGAAGACCGCGACGAGCCCGGTCAGCAGGATCGTGCCCTGCAGGAACAGGGCCGGTCCGTCGACGGCGATCGCGCCCATGGCGACGATCTGCGCCTCCGTGGAGGCGTGTCCGCCCGCCGCGAGCCCGATCACGGCGGCGAACGCGGCCACCAGGGCGACCACGGTCACGAACATCTGCACGTAATAGCGGGCTTTCCGGCCGACGAAGGCTTCGACGCCGATGCCCACCACGGCCGCGCCGATCACGATCAGCGTGGGCAGAAGCTGGGCGTACTCGATGGTCGGGGCGTCGATCTTCTCGATCGGCGCCGCCGTTGTCCACAGGCTGTGGACGGCTGATGCGCTCACTTGGCCGCCTCCACCTCGGGCTTGGGGTCCTTCTTCTGTACGTCGGACAAGGTGTGGCCGACCGCCGGGTTCACCAGCTCGGTGACCGGCTTCGGATAGACACCGAGGAAGATCAGCAGGGCGATCAGCGGTGCGACGACGACGAGTTCACGCACCCGCAGGTCCGGCATCCTGGCGACTTCGACCTTGACCGGGCCCGTCATCGTCCGCTGGTAGAGGACGAGGGTGTAGAGCGCGGCGAGCACGATGCCGAAGGTGGCGATGATGCCGACCACGGGATAGCGCGTGAACGTGCCGACCAGGACCAGGAATTCACTCACGAAGGGCGCGAGCCCGGGCAGCGAGAGCGTGGCGAGGGAGCCCACCAGGAACGTCCCGGCGAGCACCGGCGCCACCTTCTGCACCCCGCCGTAGTCCGCGATGAGCCGCGAGCCGCGCCGGGAGATCAGGAAGCCGGCGACCAGCATCAAGGCGGCGGTGGAGATGCCGTGGTTGATCATGTAGAGCGTCGCGCCGCTCTGGCCCTGCGAGGTCATCGCGAAGATGCCCATGATGATGAAGCCGAAGTGCGAGATCGACGCGTACGCCACCAGGCGCTTGATGTCGCGCTGGCCGACGGCGAGCAGCGCGCCGTAGACGATCGAGATCAGCGCGAGCACCAGGATCACCGGCGTCGCCCACTTCGAGGCCTCCGGGAACAGCTGGAGGCAGAAGCGGAGCATCGCGAACGTGCCGACCTTGTCGACGACGGCCGTGATCAGAACGGCGACCGGGGCGGTGGCCTCACCCATGGCGTTGGGCAGCCAGGTGTGCAACGGCCACAGCGGCGCCTTCACCGCGAACGCGAAGAAGAAGCCGAGGAAGAGCAGCCGCTCGGTGTTGGTCGCCATCTCCAGCTCGCCGCTCGCGCGGGCGGCCGCGATCTCCTGGAGCGAGAAGTTCCCCGCGACCACATAGAGGCCGATGACCGCGGCCAGCATGATCAGGCCGCCGGCCAGGTTGTAGAGCAGGAACTTCACTGCCGCGTAACTGCGTTGGGTGGCGGCCTTCTCGTCGCTGCCCGCGTGCGCACGGTCCCCGAAGCCGCCGATGAGGAAGTACATCGGGATGAGCATGGCTTCGAAGAGGATGTAGAAGAGGAAGACGTCGGTGGCCTCGAAGGAGAGGATCACCATCGCCTCGACCATCAGGATCAGCGCGAAGAAGCCCTGCGTGGGCCGCCAGCGCTTGCTCCCGGTCTCCTCCGGGTCGGCGTCGTGCCAGCCCGCGAGGATCACGAACGGGATCAGCAGGGCCGTCAGGCCGATCAGGGCGACGCCGATGCCGTCGACCCCGAGTTCGTACCGTACGCCGAAGTCCGCGATCCACGCGTGCGACTCGGTGAGTTGGTAGCGCTCGCCGCCGGGCGCGAAGCGCACGCCGATCACGATCGCGAGGACGAGGGTGGCGAGCGAGAAGAACAGCGCCAGCCACTTGGCGGCCGTGCGCCGGGCGGCGGGCACGGCGGCGGTGACGATCGCACCGATCGCCGGCACCGCGGCCGTCGCTGTCAGCAGAGGAAAGGACATCGTGATCAGACCGCCCTCATCAGCAGGGTCGCGGCGATGAGGATCGCCGTACCGCCGAACATCGAGACCGCGTAGGAACGGGCGAAGCCGTTCTGCATCTTGCGCATCCGGCCGGAGAGTCCGCCGAAGCCCGCCGCCGTGCCGTTGACGACGCCGTCGACCATCGTGTGGTCGACGTACACCAGGGAGCGCGTGAGGTGCTCGCCGCCACGGACCAGGACCACATGGTTGAGGTCGTCCTGCAGCAGGTCGCGGCGGGCCGCCCGGGTGAGCAGCGAGCCGCGCGGCGCGGTGACCGGGACCGGCTTGCGGCCGTACATCACGTACGCCAGGGCGGCGCCGAGCAGCAGCACCACGACCGTGGAGGCCGTGATCGCCGGGACGCTGATCACCGGGTGCGGGTGCTCGAACTGCGTGACCGGCTCGAGCCACTTCACGAACGACTCGTTGAGCGAGAAGAGCCCGCCCGCGAAGACCGAGCCGAAGGCGAGGACGATCATCGGGATCGTCATCGACTTGGGCGACTCGTGCGGATGCGGCTCGTTGCCGCTCTCGTCGGGCTGCCAGCGCTTCTCGCCGAAGAACGTCATGATCATCACGCGCGTCATGTAGAAGGCCGTGATGCCCGCGCCCAGGAGGGCGACGCCGCCGAAGATCCAGCCGCGGATCCCGTCGTCGTACGCGAACGCCGCCTCGATGATCTTGTCCTTGGACCAGAAGCCGGACAGGCCGGGGAAGCCGATGATCGCGAGGTAGCCGAGCCCGAACGTCACGAACGTGACCGGCATGTACTTGCGGAGGCCGCCGTACTTGCGCATGTCGACCTCGTCGTTCATGCCGTGCATGACCGAGCCGGCGCCGAGGAAGAGCCCGGCCTTGAAGAAGCCGTGCGTCACCAGGTGCATGATCGCGAAGGCGTACCCGATGGGGCCGAGGCCCGCCGCCAGGATCATGTAGCCGATCTGCGACATCGTCGAACCGGCGAGGGCCTTCTTGATGTCGTCCTTCGCGCAACCGACGATCGCACCGAAGAGAAGCGTGACCGCACCGACGATCACGACCGCCAACTGCGCGTCCGGGGCGGCGTTGAAGATCGCCCCCGACCGGGTGATGAGGTACACGCCCGCCGTCACCATCGTGGCCGCGTGGATCAGGGCCGAGACCGGGGTCGGGCCCTCCATCGCGTCACCCAGCCAGGACTGCAGCGGGACCTGGGCCGACTTGCCGCACGCGGCGAGCAGCAGCAGCAGGCCGATCGCGGTGAGCATGCCCTCGGACGTCTCGCCGGTCGACTCCAGGACCGGGCCGAAGGCGAACGTGCCGAACGTCGTGAACATCAGCATGATCGCGATGGACAGGCCCATGTCGCCGACGCGGTTGACCAGGAAGGCCTTCTTGGCGGCCGTGGCCGCGCTGGGCTTGTGCTGCCAGAAGCCGATGAGCAGGTACGACGCCAGACCGACGCCCTCCCAACCCACGTAAAGCAGCAGGTAGTTGTCGGCGATGACGAGGAGCAGCATCGCCGCGAGGAACAGGTTCAGATAGCCGAAGAAGCGGCGCCTGCGCTCGTCGTGCTCCATGTACCCGATGGAGTAGACGTGGATCAGGGAGCCCACGCCGGTGATCAGGAGCACGAATGTCATCGACAGCTGGTCCAGCTGGAAGGCGACGTCCGCCTGGAACCCCTCGACCGGGATCCAGCTGAACAGCGACTGGTGCAGAGCGCGGTGCTCCGCGTCCTTGCCGAGCATGTCGGCGAAGAGCAGCACACCGACGGCGAAGGAGGCGACCGCGAGCAGCGTGCCGATCCAGTGGCCGCTGCGGTCCAACCGCCGCCCGCCGCACAGCAGTACGGCCGCTCCGAGCAGTGGCGCCGCGACGAGCAGCGCAATCAGGTTCTCCACGATTCTTCCTGCCCCTCAGAGCTTCATCAGGCTGGCGTCGTCGACCGAGGCCGAGTGGCGGGACCGGAACAGGGACACGATGATCGCGAGCCCGACCACGACCTCGGCGGCGGCGACGACCATCGTGAAGAACGCGATGATCTGGCCGTCGAGGTTGCCGTGCATCCGGGAGAAGGTCACGAGCGCGAGGTTGCAGGCGTTGAGCATCAGCTCGATGCACATGAACACCACGATGGCGTTCCGCCTGATCAGCACGCCTGTGGAGCCGATCGCGAACAACAGGGCCGCGAGGTAGAGGTAGTTGACGGGACTCACTTCGCGGCCTCCTTCTTGTCGCCCGAGGCCGCGTCGTCGGTCGACGACGCGGCGTCGCCGCTCCTGCCGAGCCGCTCGTCGGAGCGCTGCTCCAGGGCCTTCAGGTCGTTCAGGGCCTCGCTGGACACGTCACGGATCTGGCCGCGGTCGCGCAGCGTCTTGTTGACCGTGAGCTCCGACGGGGTGCCGTCGGGCAGCAGGCCCGCGATGTCCACGGCGTTGTGCCGGGCGTAGACACCGGGGGCGGGCAGCGGCGGGAGGTGCTTGCCCTCGCGGACCCGCTCCTCGGCCAGCTCGCGCTGGGTCTTGGCGCGCTCGGTGCGCTCGCGGTGCGTGAGCACCATGGCGCCGACCGCGGCCGTGATGAGCAGGGCGCCGGTGATCTCGAACGCGAAGACGTACTTCGTGAAGATCAGGGCGGCCAACCCCTCGGTGTTCCCCGCGGAGTTGGCCTGGGCCAGGCCGTTGAACTCCTTCAGGGAGGCGTTCCCGATGCCGCCGACCAGGAGGACCGCGAAGCCGAGGCCGCACAGGGCCGCCAGCCAGCGCTGGCCCTTGATGGTCTCCTTCAGGGAGTCCGCGGCCGTGACACCGACCAGCATGACGACGAAGAGGAACAGCATCATGATCGCGCCGGTATAGACGACGACCTGCACGATGCCCAGGAAATAGGCGCCGTTGGCGAGATAGAAGACCGCCAGAATGATCATGGTGCCGGCCAGGCAGAGCGCGCTGTGCACGGCCTTCTTCATGAAGACGGTGGCCAGGGCGCCGATCACCGCGACAGTGCCGAGGACCCAGAACTGGAGGGCCTCGCCGGAGGAGGTGGCGTAGGCGGCGAGCGTGCTCATCGGCCGATCACCTTCTTCGACGCCGGCTCCTCGGGCCCGAAGGTCGACTCCGCCTCCTGCACCACCTCGCCCTTGGAGTGGGCGACCTGGGGCTCGGTGCCGGGGGCCGCCTCGGTGACCAGGCCGCGGTAGTAGTCCTGCTCGTCCATGCCCGGGTAGATCGCGTGCGGGCTGTCGACCATGCCCTCCTCCAGGCCGGCGAGCAGCTGCTCCTTGGTGAAGATGAGCTTCTCGCGGCTGGAGTCGGCCAGCTCGAAATCGTTCGTCATCGTCAACGCGCGCGTGGGGCACGCCTCGATGCACAGGCCGCACAGGATGCAGCGGGCGTAGTTGATCTGGTACACCCGCCCGTACCGCTCGCCCGGGGAGTAGCGCTCCTCGTCGGTGTTGTCCGCGCCCTCGACGTAGATCGCGTCCGCCGGGCAGGCCCAGGCGCACAGTTCGCAGCCGACGCACTTCTCCAGGCCGTCCGGGTGCCGGTTGAGCTGGTGACGGCCGTGGAAGCGCGGGGCTGTGACCTTCTTCTGCTCCGGGTACTGCTCGGTCAGCCGCTTCTTGAACATGGCCTTGAAGGTCACGCCGAAGCCGGCCACGGGGTTGTGGAACCCCTGTGCCGTGTCCTTGCCCTCGCCCGACCCGGCGGGCTCGCCGGACGCGGCGGGGGACTTCTCGGAATGGTCGTTCCTGGAGATCTCAGACACCGTCAGCCTCCTTTCCGTCACTTGCAGTATCGACGCCGCCACTGACAATCAACTCCCGCTCCTGGCGCGAGCGTCGGCGCGGCACGGGCGGCAGGGTCTGTCCCGGAAGCGGCGGCACGGGATAGCCGCCGGCCATCGGATCGAACGCGGGCTCCTGCTCGGGCGGTTCGGCCCGCGCCTCGGCCTTCTCCCGCTTGTCGCGGAAGATGTCGACGACGAAGGAGATCAGCAGCACGGCCAGGACGCCGCCGCCGACGTACAGCACGATCCCGGTGAACGCGACGTTCTCGTTCCGCAGCGTGCGTACGGTCGCCACGAGCATCAGCCAGGCCACCGAGACCGGGATGAGCACCTTCCAGCCGAGCTTCATCAGCTGGTCGTAGCGGACGCGGGGCAGGGTGCCGCGCAGCCAGATGAAGAAGAACAGCAGCAACTGGACCTTGAGGACGAACCAGAGCATCGGCCACCAGCCCTGGTTGGCGCCCTCCCAGAAGGTGCTGATCGGCCAGGGCGCGCGCCAGCCGCCGAGGAACAGCGTGGTGGCGACGGCCGAGACCGTCACCATGTTCACGTACTCGGCGAGCATGAACAGCGCGAACTTGATGGAGCTGTACTCGGTGTTGAAGCCGCCGACGAGGTCGCCCTCGGACTCCGGCATGTCGAACGGGGCGCGGTTGGTCTCGCCGACCATCGTGACCACGTACAGCAGGAACGACACCGGCAGCAGCAGGATGTACCACCGGTCGCCCTGCGCCTCCACGATCGCCGAGGTCGACATCGAGCCGGAGTAGAGGAAGACGGAGGCGAACGCGGCGCCCATCGCGATCTCGTACGAGATCATCTGCGCGCACGAGCGGAGTCCGCCGAGCAGCGGGTACGTCG
Organism: Streptomyces luteolus; assembly: GCF_029968015.1. GTDB lineage: Bacteria > Actinomycetota > Actinomycetes > Streptomycetales > Streptomycetaceae > Streptomyces > Streptomyces luteolus. Next base: position 54,462 of record NZ_JASCIS010000037.1, on the reverse strand, counting down.
AGCCGGAGGACCAGCCCGCAAGGACGATGCCGTAGATGCCGACGGAGGCGACCGCGAGGATGTAGAGCATCGCGATCGGCAGGTCCGTGAGCTGCATCGTGGTGCGCTGACCGAAGATCGAGACCTGGTTGTCGGCCGGCCCGAAGGGGATCACCGCGATCGCCATGAACGCCGGGATGGCGGCGACGATCGGCGCGAGGACGTACACCACCTTGTCCGCGCGCTTGACGACCACGTCCTCCTTGAGCATCAGTTTGATGCCGTCAGCGAGGGACTGGAGCATGCCCCAGGGGCCGTGCCGGTTGGGGCCGACGCGCAGCTGCATCCAGGCGACGACCTTGCGCTCCCACACGATGGAGAACAGCACGGTCACCATCAGGAACGCGAAGCAGAACACCGCCTTGATCGCGACGAGCCACCAGGGGTCGCGCCCGAACATGGACAGGTCTTCCGCGGCGAGCGGACTCATGGCGGCCGCTTCGACGAGTGCCTGGTTCATGCCTGCACCTCCTTGGCCTCCGAGGCGGCGGCCACGGCCGGGCCGATGCGGACCAGTTCTCCGGGACGCGCGCCGGTGTCCGACGTGACGCCGCCGCCCACCGAGTTGAGCGGCAGCCAGACCACCCGGTCGGGCATCTCCGTGACCTTCAGCGGGAGTTGTACGTCGCCTTCGGGTCCTGTGACCGCGAGGACGTCGCCGTCCTTGACGCCCGCCTCGGCGGCGGTGGCCGCGGAGAGCCGGGCCAGGGCCGCGTGCCGGGTGCCCGCGAGCGCCTCGTCCCCCTCTTGCAGGCGGCCCCGGTCGAGCAGCAGCCGGTGCCCGGCGAGCACGGCCTCACCGGCGCCGGGACGCGGCAACTGCCCCGCGGTCTCCAGGGGTTCGGTGGCGCGCGGGCCGTCCCAGGCGCCGAGCCGCTCCAGCTCGCGGCGGACGGTGCGCTGGTCCGGCAGGCCCAGGTGGACGTCCATCGCGTCGGCCAGCATGTGCAGCACGCGCGCGTCGGTGGGCGGCAGCTGCCGGGTCATCTGGTCCGGCTTGAGGGCGGCCTCGAACATCCGGGACCGGCCCTCCCAGTTGAGGAACGTGCCGGACTTCTCGGCGGCGGCGGCGACCGGAAGGACGACGTCCGCCCGCTCGGTGACCTCGCCGGGCCGCAGTTCGAGGGAGACCACGAAGGCCTCGTCGAGCGCCGCACGCGCGCGTGCCGGGTCCGGCAGGTCCGCGACCTCGACACCAGCGACGACCAGGGCGCGCAGCTCGCCGCTCGCCGCGGCCTCCACCATCTGCCCGGTGTCGCGGCCGTAGCGGTGCGGCAGTTCGCCCACGCCCCAGACCGCGGCGACCTCGTCACGCGCGCGTGGATCGGTCGCGGGCCGGCCGCCGGGCAGCAGCGTCGGCAGGGCGCCCACCTCCACGGCGCCGCGCTCACCGGCCCTTCGCGGGATCCACACCAGCTGAGCGCCGGTCGCGGTCGCCACGCGCACCGCCGCGGTCAGGCCACCGGCCACGGCGGCCAGCCGCTCGCCGACGACGATCACCGCGCCCTCGGCCCGCAGCGCCTCGGCGACCCGCGCACCGTCCTCGCCGAGCCCGACACCGGACGCCAGCGCGTCCAGCCACTCGGTCTCGGTACCGGGCGCCGCGGGAAGCAGCGTGCCGCCCGCCTTCTCCAGGCCGCGGGTGGCGTACGGGGCGAGCGCGAAGGTCTGCTGCCCGTGCTTGCGCCAGGCCTTGCGCAGGCGCAGGAAGACGCCGGGCGCCTCCTCCTCGGCCTCGATCCCGGCGAGCAGCACCGAAGGCGCCTTCTCAAGGGCGGTGTACGTGACGCCCTCCCCTCCCCCAGACTCCGTCCGGGAGGTGCCCCCAAGGTCCCGGCCGCGTCCGGCGACCCGTGCCGCCAGGAAATCGGCCTCCTCCGAGGAGTGCACGCGCGCGCGGAAGTCGATGTCGTTGCTGCCGAGCGCCACCCGCGCGAACTTGCTGTACGCGTACGCGTCCTCGACGGTGAGCCGCCCGCCCGCGAGCACACCCGCACGCGCGCGTGCGGCCGAAAGCCCCTCGGCCGCCGCCTCCAACGCCTCGGGCCAGCTGGCCGGTTCGAGCACGCCGTCCTCGTTGCGGACGAGCGGGGTGGCGAGCCGGTCGCGCTGCTGCGCGTAGCGGAAGCCGAAGCGGCCCTTGTCGCAGATCCACTCCTCGTTGACCTCGGGGTCGTCCGCCGCCAGGCGCCGCATGACCTTGCCGCGCCGGTGGTCGGTACGGGTCGCGCAGCCGCCGGAGCAGTGCTCGCAGACGGACGGCGACGAGACCAGGTCGAAGGGCCGGGAGCGGAAGCGGTACGCGGCCGAGGTGAGCGCGCCCACCGGGCAGATCTGGATGGTGTTCCCGGAGAAGTACGACTCGAAGGGGTCGCCCTCGCCGGTGCCGACCTGCTGCAGCGCACCCCGCTCGAGCAGCTCGATCATCGGGTCGCCCGCGATCTGGTTGGAGAACCGGGTGCAGCGCGCGCACAGCACGCAGCGCTCACGGTCGAGCAGCACCTGCGTGGAGATCGGAACGGGCTTCTCGAACGTACGCTTCTTGCCCTCGAAGCGGGAGTCGGCCTGGCCGTGCGAGACGGCCTGGTTCTGCAGCGGGCACTCGCCGCCCTTGTCGCAGACCGGGCAGTCGAGGGGGTGGTTGATGAGCAGGAGCTCCATCACTCCCTGCTGCGCCTTCTCCGCGACCTGCGACGTCAGCTGCGTCTTGACGACCATGCCGTCGGTGCAGGTGATGGTGCAGGACGCCATCGGCTTGCGCTGGCCCTCGACCTCGACGATGCACTGGCGGCAGGCGCCGGCCGGGTCGAGCAGCGGGTGGTCGCAGAAGCGCGGGATCTCGATGCCGAGCTGCTCGGCGGCGCGGATGACGAGCGTGCCCTTGGGGACGCTGATGTCGACGCCGTCGATGGTCAGCGAGACCAGGTCCTCCGGCGGAGGAGCCGCCTCTCCGCCCCCGGAGGGAGCATTTGTCGTGACCGTCATGCGTTCACCTCGGAATGTCCGGTGGGCCGGTCCGCCCAGAGAGTCGACTTGGCGGGATCGAAGGGGCAGCCCCTGCCGGTGATGTGCTCCTCGTACTCCTCGCGGAAGTACTTCAGGGAGGAGAAGATCGGCGAGGCGGCGCCGTCGCCGAGGGCGCAGAAGGACTTGCCGTTGATGTTGTCGGCGATGTCGTTCAGCTTGTCGAGGTCGGACATCGTGCCCTTGCCGTCCTCGATGTCCCGGAGCAACTGCACCAGCCAGTACGTCCCTTCGCGGCAGGGCGTGCACTTGCCGCAGGACTCGTGGGCGTAGAACTCGGTCCAGCGCGTGACCGCCCGTACGACGCAGGTGGTCTCGTCGAAGCACTGCAGGGCCTTGGTGCCGAGCATCGATCCGGCGGCGCCGACGCCCTCGTAGTCGAGCGGTACGTCCAGGTGCTCGTCGGTGAGCAGCGGGGTCGAACTGCCGCCCGGCGTCCAGAACTTGAGGCGGTGACCGGACCGCATGCCGCCGCTCATGTCGAGGAGCTGGCGCAGCGTGATGCCGAGCGGGGCCTCGTACTGGCCGGGTGAGGCGACGTGGCCGCTGAGCGAGTAGAGCGTGAAGCCCGGGGACTTCTCGCTGCCCATCGACCTGAACCAGTCCTTGCCCTTGTTCAGGATCGCGGGAACCGACGCGATGGACTCGACGTTGTTCACGACAGTGGGGCAGGCGTACAGACCGGCGACAGCGGGGAAGGGGGGTCGCAGCCGGGGCTGGCCACGCCGCCCTTCGAGAGAGTCGAGCAGCGCGGTTTCCTCGCCACAGATGTACGCACCGGCACCGGCGTGCACAGTGAGTTCAAGATCGAGTCCTGAGCCCAGGATGTCGTTCCCCAGATAACCGGCCTCGTACGCCTCTCGTACGGCCTCGTGCAAGCGGCGCAGCACGGGGACGACTTCACCCCGCAGGTAGATGAACGCGTGGTTCGACCGGATCGCGTAACAGGCGATCACCATGCCCTCGATGAGGCTGTGCGGATTGGCGTAGAGGAGCGGGATGTCCTTGCAGGTCCCCGGCTCCGATTCGTCGGCGTTGACAACTAGATAGTGCGGTTTTCCGTCGCCCTGCGGGATGAACTGCCACTTCATCCCGGTGGGGAAGCCTGCGCCGCCGCGGCCGCGCAGGCCGGACTCCTTCACGTACGCGATGAGGTCGTCCGGGGACATGGCGAGGGCCTTGCGCAGGCCTTCGTACCCCTCGTGTCTGCGGTAGGTGTCCAGGGACCAGGGCCGGTCGTCGTCCCAGAACGCGGAGAGGACGGGGGCGAGCAGCTTCTCGGGGCTGTGGTCTCCTCCGGTCTCCGGCCGGGAGCCCCCGTAGGCGGTGGACACGGTCATCACTCCCCCTCCTCGGCGGTGGGACCGGCCGGGTGGTCCGGGTCCGAGGCCGACGTCTGCTGCGGTGCGTCGTGCGAGCTGAGGTGTTCGGCGGGTGACTCGTCCTGCGGGGCCTCGCCCGTCGGGGCCTCGCCGCGGGGGTGGACCACGCGCGCGGGAAGGGCCTCGCCCTTGGCCAGGCGGAGACCGATGAGCGAGGCGGGGCCCGCGGCTCCGCCTGCTTCGACGGCGCCCTCGCGCTCGTCCGGGAACCCGGCGAGGATGCGGGCGGTCTCCTTGAAGGTGCAGATCGGAGCGCCGCGGGTGGGCTCGACGGCGCGGCCCGCGCGCAGGTCGTCCACGAGCCGCTTGGCGGACTCGGGCGTCTGGTTGTCGAAGAACTCCCAGTTGACCATCACCACGGGGGCGAAGTCGCAGGCGGCGTTGCACTCGATGTGTTCGAGGGTGACCTTGCCGTCGTCGGTCGTCTCGTCGTTGCCGACGCCGAGGTGCTGCTTCAGCTCGTCGAAGATGGCGTCGCCACCCATGACCGCGCACAACGTGTTGGTGCAGACGCCCACTTGGTAGTCGCCGCTCGGCTTGCGCCGGTACATCGTGTAGAAGGTGGCGACCGCGGTGACCTCGGCGGTGGTGAGGCCGAGGACGTCCGCGCAGAACCGCATGCCGGTGCGGGTGACGTGGCCCTCCTCGGACTGCACGAGGTGCAGCAGCGGCAGCAGCGCCGAGCGGGAGTCCGGGTAGCGGGCGATCACCTCGCACGCGTCGGCTTCGAGCCGGGCGCGTACGTCGGCCGGGTAGTCGGGGGCGGGGAGTCGGGGCATCCCCAGGCTGACGTCTGTCACCGGTCGACGCCTCCCATCACGGGGTCGATGGACGCGACGGCGACGATCACGTCGGCGACCTGGCCGCCTTCGCACATGGCCGCCATGGCCTGCAGGTTGGTGAAGGACGGGTCGCGGAAGTGGACCCGGTAGGGGCGGGTGCCGCCGTCCGAGACGACGTGCACACCGAGCTCGCCCTTGGGCGACTCCACCGCGGCGTACGCCTGTCCCGGCGGTACCCGGAATCCCTCCGTCACCAGCTTGAAGTGGTGGATCAGGGCCTCCATCGAGGTCCCCATGATCTTCTTGATGTGGTCGAGCGAGTTGCCCAGGCCGTCCGGGCCGAGGGCGAGTTGGGCGGGCCAGGCGATCTTCTTGTCGCCGACCATGACCGGTCCCGGCTCCAGGCGGTCCAGGCACTGCTCGACGATCCGCAGCGACTGGCGCATCTCCTCCAGGCGGATCAGGAAGCGGCCGTAGGAGTCGCAGGTGTCGGCGGTGGGGACGTCGAAGTCGTACGTCTCGTAACCGCAGTACGGGTCGGTCTTGCGCAGGTCGTGCGGCAGGCCCGCGGCGCGCAGGATCGGGCCGGTGGCGCCGAGGGCCATGCAGCCCGCGAGGTCGAGATAGCCGACGTCCTGCATGCGGCCCTTGAAGATGGGGTTCCCGGTGGCGAGCTTGTCGTACTCGGAAAGGTTCTTCCGCATCTTCTTCACCAACTCGCGGATCTGGTCCACCGCGCCGGGCGGCAGGTCCTGGGCGAGTCCGCCGGGGCGGATGTACGCGTGGTTCATCCGCAGGCCGGTGATCAACTCGAAGATGTCCAGGACCAGTTCGCGGTCCCGGAAGCCGTAGATCATGATTGTCGTCGCGCCGAGCTCCATGCCGCCGGTGGCGATGGCGACGAGGTGCGAGGACAGCCGGTTCAGCTCCATCAGGAGCACGCGGATGATCGTCGCCCGGTCCGGGATCTCGTCCTCGATGCCGAGCAGCTTCTCCACGGCCAGGCAGTACGCCGTCTCGTTGTAGAACGGCGTCAGGTAGTCCATGCGCGTGACGAAGGTGGTGCCCTGCGTCCAGTTCCGGTATTCGAGGTTCTTCTCGATGCCGGTGTGCAGATAGCCGATGCCGCAGCGGGCCTCGGTGACCGTCTCGCCGTCGATCTCCAGGATCAGGCGGAGCACGCCGTGCGTGGACGGGTGTTGCGGGCCCATGTTGACGATGATGCGTTCGTCGTCGGACTTCGCCGCCTGCTCGACGACCTCGTCCCAGTCGCCGCCGGTGACGGTGTAGACGGTGCCCTCGGTCGTCTCCCGACCGGACGCGTGGGACGTTGCGTTGGATGCTGACATCAGCTGTACGACCTCCGCTGTTCGGGAGCCGGGATCTGGGCGCCCTTGTACTCGACGGGGATGCCGCCGAGCGGGTAGTCCTTGCGCTGCGGGAAGCCCTGCCAGTCGTCCGGCATCATGATCCGGGTGAGGGCCGGGTGACCGTCGAAGACCAGGCCGAAGAAGTCGTAGGTCTCGCGCTCGTGCCAGTCGTTGGTCGGGTAGACCGCGACCAGGGACGGCACGTGCCGGTCGTCGTCCGGTGCGCTGACCTCAAGCCGGATCACGCGGCCGTGGGTGAGCGAGCGCAGGTGGTAGACGGCGTGCAGCTCGCGGCCCTTGTCCTCCGGGTAGTGCACGCCGGAGACGCCGGTGCACAGCTCGAAGCGGAGCGCCGGGTCGTCGCGCAGGGTGCGGGCGACGCGGAGGAGGTGTTCGCGGGCGATGTGGAAGGTGAGCTCGTCGCGGTCGACGACGGTCTTCTCGATGGCGCTCTCAGGCAGCAGGTCCTGCTCCTCCAGCGCGCCCTCCAGCTCGTCCGCGACCTCGTCGAACCAGCCGCCGTAGGGCCGGGAGGAGGCGCCGGGCAGGCGTACGGAGCGGACCAGACCGCCGTAACCGGAGGTGTCGCCGCCGTTGTTGGCGCCGAACATGCCGCGCTGGACGCGGATCTCCTCACCGTGGTCGCCGCGCTGGCCCGGCAGGTTCTGCGTGCCGAGGTCCTTCTCCGGGTTCACGCCACTGCCGTCGTTCGCGCCGTTGCCGTTCGCGCCGCTGCCGTCGTTCGCGCTGTTGCCGTTGCTCGCGCCGTTGCCGTTGCTCGCGCCGTTGTTGCCGTTGGTGCCGTTGTTGTTCTCGCTCACCGCAGCAGCCCCTTCATCTCGATGGTGGGGAGCGCCTTGAGCGCCGCTTCCTCCGCCTCGCGGGCCGCCTCCTCGGCATTCACGCCGAGCTTGGAGGACTGGATCTTCTGGTGGAGCTTGAGGATCGCGTCCATCAGCATCTCGGGCCGGGGCGGGCAGCCGGGCAGATAGATGTCCACGGGGACGACGTGGTCGACGCCCTGGACAATCGCGTAGTTGTTGAACATTCCGCCCGACGACGCACAAACCCCCATGGAAATGACCCACTTGGGATTCGGCATCTGGTCATAGACCTGCCGCAGGACGGGTGCCATCTTCTGGCTGACGCGACCGGCCACGATCATCAGGTCGGCCTGGCGCGGAGAGCCGCGGAAGACCTCCATGCCGAAGCGGGCGAGGTCGTACCGCCCCGCTCCGGTGGTCATCATCTCGATGGCGCAACAGGCGAGGCCGAAGGTGGCGGGGAAGACAGATGACTTGCGCACCCAGCCCGCGGCCTGTTCGACGGTGGTCAGCAGAAAGCCGCTCGGCAGCTTCTCTTCGAGTCCCATTGGTCAGCCCCTCAGTCCCATTCCAGGCCGCCGCGCCGCCATACGTACGCGTACGCGACGAAGACGGTGAGCACGAAGAGCAGCATCTCCACGAGCCCGAAAATCCCCAGGGCGTCGAAGGTGACGGCCCAGGGGTAGAGGAAGACGATCTCGATATCGAAGATGATGAAGAGCATCGCCGTCAGGTAGTACTTGATCGGGAAACGCCCTCCGCCGGCAGGCGTCGGCGTCGGCTCGATTCCGCATTCATAGGCCTCGAGCTTGGCTCGGTTGTACCGCTTTGGACCGATAAGCGTGGCCATGACCACGGAGAAGATCGCAAAGCCGGCGCCTAGGGCTCCCAATACGAGGATGGGCGCATACGCGTTCACCGCTCCTCGCTCCTCTCAGTCGACATTGACTGCTTCGGCGGACGGACCTCCGGACCTGCGAACCCCCACAGAGATCACGAAGATCGTGCTTATGTGAGGCAGTTCACAAGCCCAACTGCCCCGCATCCTATGCCTGCCGGTCTGTGATCTGCGACACGGGGTGCGCCAACGCCTTTGTGATCTCTACCACCTGATGAAGGATCATGAAGTCGGATGAGCGGTGATCTTCATACGCGAAGCACCGAAGTGATCACCAGAGGTGACATCTGTACTCGTCGTGCCTGGTCGAGAGGGGTGCGGCACTATCAAGGGGTGGCTATTGCAAGCAAATTGGCGCTGGACGGAAACGGCTGATATTGAGACGTGCCTTCCAGTGCGAGGAGGGGCCCCGGCGATCACGGCGGAGCTCGCGGACCGGGCGGGCCGACCGAGCGGGCGGAGCGTGCGGAAGAGTTGAGCACCGAGCGGCAGTCCGACCGGAGGGGTACGTAAGGGGTCGGGGTGTGGAGCGAACGTGAATGCATGCACACGTTCACGAGCGGTCGGCGGAGACCGGGAGCCGAGCCCAACCCCCCAGCCCGCCCCAGCACTTCGCGCACCTCACGCGCACATTCAGGGCACCCCGCGGTCACGACCGGTGCGGCGCGTTCACATGACATAGCGGACTACACCGGGCATTACGGAGCGAACGCCCCGTCAACTCCCTAGGGAAAGCCCCGATGTTCGCCCGCGACTACCCGTTCCCTCGGAGACCTTTCCGTGACCTGCGCCACGTTGCCGAATCGTCGCGAACACCGGGCTTGGCCAACCACCGGATCCGGTGGTAAGTGCGGGGCAAAACGGACGTAACCAAGAAACCCAATGATCACAGCCGTGATCCCTGGTGTCCACATTGCCCGTTACGGCGTCAATAAAGGCCGACACGCCCGGGATTCACGTCGCGGGCACGTAACTGTGGCGCACCACACGTTTCTTGAAGGGAACCCGAAGGCCCTGATAGCGGTTGTACTCATGTCCCACACCGCTCACATACCCAGCCACCGGAAGCCCCGCCCGCAGCGAGCCAGCAAGCTGCGCGCCGGAGTTGCCGGTGGCGTCCTCAGCACCCTCGCGGTGGCCGGCACCGCCGGTTCGGCGCACGCGTCCGAGCCCGTGACCGAGACCATCGAGATGCCCACGCTCACCACTGAGCTGGCGACCAAGGTGGCCGCGAGCGCGGACGCCACGCAGCAGGCCGCGGACTCCTACAAGCTCCAGGCCGAGCAGGACGCCGCAGCCGAGAGGGCAGCCAAGGAGGCCAAGAAGGCCAAGGCGAAGGCGATCGCCAAGGCCAAGGCCGAGAAGGAGGCGAAGGAGCGCGCCGCCGAGGAGCGCGCCGCCCGCGCCGCCGAGCGCAGCACGCTCAGCGCCACCAGCGACTCCGTCTCCGACACCGCCGACTCCGTGGCTCCCGCCAGCGGCAGCATGGGCGCCGTCATCGGCTTCCTGCAGTCGCAGGTCGGCGACGCCTACGTCATGGGTGCCACCGGCCCCAACGCCTGGGACTGCTCCAGCCTGGTGCAGGCCGCGTTCAAGCAGGCCGGTGTCGACCTGCCGCGCGTCTCCCAGGACCAGTCGATGGTCGGCACCGAGGTCGGCACGGGCAACCTCCAGGTCGGCGACATCCTGTACTGGGGCGGCAAGGGCTCCGCGTACCACACGGGTGTGTACATCGGTAACGGCCAGTACCTGGACGCCGCGAACCCCAGCAAGGGCGTCGTCATCCAGGACCTGTCGGGCTACCCGGCCGACGGTGCGGTCCGCGTCATGTGACGGTCCCCCGAGACACACGAAAGGGCCGCCGCTCCACCGAGGAGCGGCGGCCCTTTCGACGTACGTACGCGGGGCGAGCGGTTCAGGCCTTCGGCGCCACCTTGGAGAGGCCGTTGATGACGCGGTCCATCGCGTCGCCGCCCGTGGGGTCGGTGAGGTTGGCGAGCATCTTCAGCGTGAACCTCATCAGGACCGGGTGCGTCAGACCGCGCTCCGTGGCGATCTTCATGACCTTCGGGTTGCCGATGAGCTTCACGAAGGCGCGGCCCAGCGTGTAGTACCCGCCGTAGGTCTCCTTGAGGACCTTCGGGTAGTTGTGCAGGGCAAGTTCGCGCTGTGCCGGGGTCTGGCGGGCGTGCGCCTGCACGATCACGTCGGCCGCGAGCTGCCCCGACTCCATGGCGTACGCGATGCCCTCGCCGTTGAACGGATTGACCAGGCCGCCCGCGTCACCGACGAGCAAAAGGCCCTTGGTGTAGTGCGGTTGGCGGTTGAAGGCCATCGGCAGGGCGGCGCCGCGGATCGGCGTCGTCATGTTCTCCGGGGTGTACCCCCAGTCCTCCGGCATCGACGCGCACCAGGCCTTGAGGATCTCCCGCCAGTCCAACTCCCGGAACGCCTTGGAGGAGTTGAGGATGCCGAGGCCGACGTTGGACGTGCCGTCGCCCATGCCGAAGATCCAGCCGTAGCCGGGAAGGAGCCGGTCCTGCGGGCCGCGCCGGTCCCACAGCTCCAGCCACGACTCCAGGTAGTCGTCGTCGTGGCGCGGGGACTCGAAGTACGTACGGACCGCGACGCCCATCGGGCGGTCCTCGCGGCGGTGCAGGCCCATCGCGAGGGAGAGCCGGGTCGAGTTGCCGTCGGCGGCGACGACGAGCGGGGCGTGGAAGGTGACTTCGCGCTTGTCCTTGGAGTCGGCGTCGCCCAGCTTGGCGTGCACACCCGTGATGCGGCCCGTGCGGTCGTCCACGATCGGGGCGCCGACGTTGCACCGCTCGTAGAGGCGCGCGCCCGCCTTCTGCGCCTGGCGGGCCAGCTGCTCGTCGAAGTCGTCGCGCTTGCGCACCAGGCCGTAGTCCGGGTACGAGGCGAGGTCCGGCCAGTCCAGCTGCAGCCGGACGCCGCCGCCGATGATGCGCAGCCCCTTGTTGCGCAGCCAGCCCGCCTCTTCCGAGATGTCGATGCCCATCGACACGAGCTGCTTGGTGGCGCGCGGGGTGAGGCCGTCACCGCAGACCTTCTCGCGCGGGAACGCCGTCTTCTCCAGGAGCAGGACGTCGAGTCCGGCCTTCGCGAGGTAGTACGCGGTCGTGGAGCCGGCTGGCCCGGCCCCGACGACGATCACATCTGCACTGTGTTCGGAGAGGGGCTGGGGCTCGGTCACGGCTGATCTCCCCGGTTTCGGAGTGTGGAGTTCGGCTCTCGGCATACTCACGTGCCGAAGCGCACTGGACATGGGCAGTCTATGGGGGCGTATCGATCACGGACCGAAGGGCTGCCTCGTATGACGTCAGCGACGCCGAGCACCGCCGCACCCGCACCCACCCCCACCCCCACCCCCACCGTCAGGCTCCGCGTCCCCACCGAGGAGGACGCGTACGCCTGGCACCAGGTGTTCAACCACCCCGAGGTCATGGAGTTCCACGGCGGCAAGGCGGCCGAGCCGTCGGTGTACGAGGAGCTGACCGCCCGCCAGCGCCGGCACGACGCGGAGCTCGGCTTCTGCCTGTGGACGATGCTCGACGAGGAGGGGCGGGTGCTCGGCTTCACCGGCGCCCAGCCCTGGCCGCACGCCTGGGGTCCCGCGGGCGCGATAGAGATCGGCTGGCGCCTGGCCCGCGAGGCCTGGGGGCGCGGGTACGCGACGGCCGCGGCGCGTACGACCCTGGAGCGGGTCCGGGCGGCCGGGGTGAGCGAGGTGGTGGCGATGGTGGCCGCGGAGAACGAGCGCTCGATCGCCGTGACCCGCCGCCTGGGCATGGAGCTCGCGGAGACGTACACGACGCCGTCGGGCCGCCAGGGGCACTGCTTCAAGCTGGCGCTCTGACACCGCAGGACGGGCCGGTCAGAACACGGACAGTCCCGTCAGCGTCGTGAACCGGTCGAGCGCGGCCACGCCCGCAACGGAGTTGCCGCGCTCGTCGAGCCCCGGGCTCCACACGCACAGCGTGCCCCGGCCCGGTACGACGGCCACGATCCCGCCGCCGACGCCGCTCTTGCCGGGCAGCCCGACGCGGTACGCGAACTCGCCCGCAGCGTCGTAGGTCCCGCAGGTCATCATCACCGCGTTGATCTGCTTGGCCTCGCTGCGGGTGAGGAGCCGGGCGCCGTCGGCGCGCACCCCGTGCCGGGCCAGGAAGCCGGTGGCCAGGGCGAGATCGGCGCAGCTCATCTCGATCGAGCACTGCCGGAAGTAGTGCGTCAGGAGGGTCGGCACGGGCTGGCGGATATTGCCGTACGAGGCCATGAAGTGGGCGAGGGCCGCGTTGCGGTCGCCGTGCGCGGTCTCGGAGGAGGCCACCTCCAGGTCGAACCCGATGTCCGGGTTGCCGCTCTCGGCGCGCAGGAAGGCGAGCAGCTCCTCGCCCGCGTCGCCGGTCAGGGACTGCAGCCGGTCGGTGACGACGAGGGCACCGGCGTTGATGAACGGATTGCGTGGAATGCCGTTCTCGTACTCCAGCTGTACGAGGGAGTTGAACGGGTTGCCCGAGGGCTCGCGGCCGACGCTCTCCCAGAGACCGGCGCCGTCCGTGGCGAGGACCAGGGCGAGCGTGAACACCTTGGTGATCGACTGGACGGAGAACGGAACCCGCCACTCCCCCACGCCGTGCACCCGGCCGTCGACGCCGGCGAAGGCCATCCCGAAGCGGTTCGGGTCGACCCCGGCGAGCGCGGGGATGTAGTCGGCGCTGCGGCCCCGGCCGGGCAGCGCGCCCACCTCGTCGGCGATCTGCTCCAGGACGGCCTTCAGCTGAGGGAAGTCCACGTGCTCCTCCGGGTACTCCTCCGGCACCGCGCTCAGGCCGGCTTGAAGCCCCGGTGCAGGGCCACGATGCCGCCGGTGAGGTTCCGCCAGGCGACCTTGGACCAGCCGGCCGACTGCAGCCGCGAGGCGAGCGCGGGCTGGTCCGGCCAGTCGCGGATCGACTCGGCGAGATAGACGTACGCGTCCGGGTTGGACGAGACCGTGCGGGCCACGGGCGGCAGCGCGCGCATCAGGTACTCGGTGTAGACGGTGCGGAACGGGGCCCAAGTCGGCTGGCTGAACTCGCAGATGACGACGCGTCCGCCGGGCTTGGTCACGCGGTACAGCTCGCGCAGGGCCTGGTCCGTCTCCTGGACGTTGCGCAGCCCGAAGGAGATGGTCACCGCGTCGAAGGAGTCGTCGGCGAACGGCAGCCGGGTCGCGTCGCCCGCCGTGAACGGCAGGTGCGGGTGGCGCTGCTTGCCGACGCTGAGCATGCCGAGGGAGAAGTCGCAGGGCACGACGTACGCACCGGCCCGCACGAACGGCTGCGAGGAGGTGGCGGTGCCGGCGGCGAGGTCGAGGATCTTCTGCGCGGGCCGCGCGTCCACGGCCTTCGCGACCTCCTTGCGCCAGAGCCGGGCCTGGCCGAGGGAGAGGACGTCGTTGGTGAGGTCGTACTTCTCGGCGACGTCGTCGAACATCTCGGCGACTTCGTGCGGCTGCTTGTCCAAAGTTGCGCGGGTCACGTACCCCATTCAAGCAGGGTGCGGGGCGTGGTTCGTGGCCGCCTACGCCGGGGCGTCTGCCCAGTGCGGTTTCATCGGCGGCTGCTGGCCCGTTGTTGCTGGTCGCGCAGTTCCCCGCGCCCCTGAAGGCATGCGCTGCGCGCGGCCTTCCCCCGGGGGAGATGCCGCACGGAGTGCGCATCTCAGGGGCGCGGGGAACTGCGCGACCAGCCACGACGGACCCGCAGATGAAGGCGAAACAGCGGCTCAGCGCCCCCGGTAGACCAGCCGTCCGCCGACCACCGTCGCCACGCACGTACCCGCCCCCCGGCGGACCAGTTCCGCGCGGTCCGGGACGTCGAAGATCGCGAAGCGGGCCGGGCCGCCCACCGTCAGCGGTGGCAGCAGCACCAGCGGGGTCGGGGACAGGGACACGGGACCGGGCAGCCGGTCCGGGCGCTGGCCCACGGCGAGGCCCGCGCGGCGGACCGCGTCCACGACCGTGCGCGAGCGCAGCTCACCGGCGATCGCCACCGTGCCGTGGGCGAACAGCCGCTGCACGCCGCGCCGCGCGCTCGCACCGAGCCGGGCCGGTTCGGCACGGAACAGTGCGCGGGCCCGCTCGCCGCCGATCGGCGCGGTGCCGAGGGTGTCGGCCTCGCGCGGATCGGGGTGGTACGTGCCCTCCAGGATCTCCGGGCCGTACGGGTTGAGCAGGCCCGGCGTGAGGATGCCGGGCCACCGCCGCACCCGCGCCTGTGGGTCGGCGGCGGCCAGCTCCTCGTACGGGCCGAGTGCGGCGATCGTCGCGCCGTCGACCAGGACGGCCGCCTCCGGGGACGCCTCGGCGACGTGAAGTGTCAGCACGTACGGCTCAGTTGGAGGAGAGCAGCTTGAGCTCGGGGTGGGCCGTGCCGCCCTCGATCGCGATGGACGAGATGTGCGAGGCGACGCGCGCGTCGACCGGGTCGTTGGCCGGGTCGTCGTGGACCACGATGTGCTCGTACGTCGTCGTGCGCTGGGCCGGGACGCGGTCCGCCGTGCGGATCATCTCGATGATCTCCTGCAGGTTGGAGCGGTGCTTGGCGCCGGCCGAGGAGACGACGTTCTCCTCCAGCATGACCGAGCCGAGGTCGTCCGCGCCGTAGTGCAGGGTGAGCTGGCCGATCTCCTTGCCGGTGGTCAGCCAGGAGCCCTGGATGTGCGCGACGTTGTCGAGGAAGAGGCGGGCGATGGCGATCATCCGCAGGTACTCGAAGATCGTCGCCTGCGTCCGGCCCTTGAGGTGGTTGTTCTCGGGCTGGTACGTGTACGGGATGAAGGCGCGGAAGCCGCCCGTCCGGTCCTGGACGTCGCGGATCATGCGCAGGTGCTCGATGCGCTCGGCGTTGGTCTCGCCCGTGCCCATCAGCATCGTGGAGGTGGACTCCACGCCGAGGTTGTGGGCGAGCTCCATGATCTCCAGCCAGCGCTCGCCGGACTCCTTGAGCGGCGCGATCGCCTTGCGCGGCCGGGCCGGGAGCAACTCGGCACCGGCGCCCGCGAAGGAGTCGAGACCAGCCGCGTGGATCCGCCGGATCGCGTCCTCGGCGCTGACCCCGGAGATCCGCGCCATGTGCTCGACCTCGGAGGCGCCGAGGGAGTGGATGACCAGCTGCGGGTAGGCCTTCTTGATCGCCGAGAAGTGCTCCTCGTAGTACTCGACGCCGAAGTCCGGGTGGTGGCCGCCCTGGAACATGACCTGGGTGCCGCCCAGTTCGACGGTCTCCGCGCAGCGGCGCAGGATGTCGTCGAGGTCGCGGGTCCAGCCCTTCTTCTTGTCCTTCGGGGCGGCGTAGAACGCGCAGAACTTGCACGCCGTCACGCAGACGTTCGTGTAGTTGATGTTGCGCTCGATGATGTACGTCGCGATGTGCTCCGTGCCCGCGTACCTCAGCTTGCGCGCGGCGTCGGCGGCGCGGCCGAGCGCGTGCAGCGGCGCGGAGCGGTAGAGGTCGAGGGCCTCTTCCGGGGTGATCCGCCCGCCCTCGGCGGCACGGTCGAGAATGGACTGGAGGGAGGCCTTCTCGGTCACCGGGGTCCCTTTCAGGCGGTTTCAGGCGGTCTTACGCGCGGACTGATCCAGCGTACGCCAGGGGTACGACACCCCCACTGCGAGGCCCCGCGTGCGTGCCGGAGACGGGTTCTAGCGCCGGGACAGCCGTGCCTTCGGGTTTCCGCCCGCCGGGTTCTCCGACGTGTACTCCAGGTCGTCGCCGACCGGGGTGAGGCGGACCGTGTGGTCGTTGTCCGTGCAGCGGGCGTCGCCCTTCACCTTGGCGCGGCCCGTGGCGACGATCTCCTTCTCCGTGGCCTTCTTCAGGATCAGGACGTCCGTGCAGGTGCTCAGGCCCAGCTCGTCCGTCATGCTCGCGGTGCCGAACTCCTCGCCGGGACGGGCCTGTTCGACGACGACCCGGACCGTGCCGGACGGCAGCGCCCCGTCCAGGGCCTCGGCCTTGCCCTCCCAGGTGCCGAGATAGCGCTTCGGAATGGCCTGGCCGGGCGGCTGACCGGGCTTCTGGCTGCTGTCCGCCGGTGGCTTCTTGCCCGCGCTGTTGTCAGCGTCGCCGCCGGGCAGCATCCCGGACATGAACACCCCGCCGAGGGTGACGGCGGCGAGCGCCCCCGTGACCGCGAGCGCCACGGTGCAGCTCATCCGCCGCCCCCGGCCGCCCTCGCCCGGCGCGCTGCCCGCGTCCACGGTCACGGCCAGACGGCCGCGCTGCGGCGGTACGGCACCGGCCCCTTCCGGCCCGCCGGAGGAGGAGGCCGAGGTGGCGGTGGCGTGCCGGGCGGCGTCCTCGGCGTACGTCGGGTCGGGCGGCCCGAAACCGGGCACGCCGGGCGGCGGGGGCTCGGCGCTGCGCGGGTCGAAGTGGCGGGAGGCGGGGCCGCCGACCGAGCCGGTGCTCGTGGATCCGGGCCCGGTGCCCGCGTCGGTGGGCGCGGGCGGCCGGCCCACCGAGGGGCTGCTGAACTCCACGAGCCCCGAGGCCGGTTCGGGGTGGGCCTCCAGGTCGAGGAGGCTGACGGCGCTGCGGCTGACCTGCTCGACCAGCGGCCCGGGCAGCCAGCCGGAGACCGCGAGGGCCGCGGCGCCCTCGGGCGCGAGCCGCCGGGCGATCTCCTCGGGCACGGGTCGGGCGGCCGGGTCCTTGGCCAGGCAGTCGGCGACGAGCGCGCGCAACTCCCCTTCCGGGAGGTGGAGTTCGGGCTCCTCGTGGACCACCTTGTAGAGCAGCGCGGCCGAAGAGTCACCGGCGAAGGGGGCGCCGCCCGTCGCCGCGTACGCCAGGACCGCGCCGAGCGAGAAGACGTCGGCGGCGCCGATGACGCCCTTGCCGAGGATCTGCTCGGGCGCCATGTAGCCGGGCGAGCCCACGGAGACGCCGGTCGAGGTCAGCGAGGCGGTCCCGTCGGTCGCGCGGGCGATGCCGAAGTCGATCAGGCGCGGGCCGTCCAGGGTGAGCAGCACGTTGGACGGCTTCACGTCACGGTGGACGAGGCCGAGGGCGTGCACCGCGGCGAGCGATTCGGCCAGGCCCGCGCCCAGGACGCGTACCGCCTGCTCGGGCAGCGAGGGCAGCACACCGCGCTCGCCCACGGCACGGTTCAGCGGCGGTCCGGCGACGTACCCGGTGGCGACCCAGGGCACCGAGGCCTCCGGGTCGGCGTCGAGCACGGGCGCCGTCCAGGCTCCGCCGACCCGGCGCGCGGCGTCGACCTCGCGCCGGAAGCGGGCGCGGAACTCCTCGTCGAGCGCGAAGTGCGGATGGACGACCTTGACGGCGACGGTGCGACCGCCGGAGCTGCGCCCCAGGTAGACCCGGCCCATGCCCCCCGCGCCGAGTCGGCCGAGCAGCCGGTACGGCCCGACGACGGTCGGCTCTCCGGCATCCAGCGGCTGCATGAGGCCCCTCCCCCGTTGTCCCGCGTTGTCCCGCCCGTCCCCCAGCAGCCTACGGGGAGAGGGTGCGGGGCGGACCAGGGGCGGGACCGGGGCGAATCAGGCCCGCAGCAGGTCGACCCGTACGTCCGCGTCGAAACCGGTGCTGGGACCGACCCGGCGGGCGAACTCGCGCACTCCGGCGAGCTGGTCGGGGCCGAAGCGGAAGTCGAGCGTCGTGAAGTAGCGCTCCAGGACGCCCGCGTCGAAGCTCTCCCAGCGCGCGGCCTGCTCGGCGACCTTGGTGACCTCCTCCAGGGAGACGTCCCGGGAGGCGAGGAACGCCTCGTGCACCTTGTGCACCACCTCGGGCTCGCGCTCAAGGTAGTCGCGCCGGGCGGCCCAGACGGCGAAGACGAACGGCAGGCCCGTCCAGTCCTTCCACATCCGCCCGAGGTCGTGGACCTGGAGGCCGAGGCGCGGCCCGTCGTGCAGGTTGGCGCGCAGCGCCGCGTCCCCGATGAGCACGGCGGCGTCCGCCTCGCGCATCATCAGGCCGAGGTCGGGCGGGCACGTGTAGTAGTCGGGCGTGACGCCGACGCTCTCGGCGAGCAGCAGCTGTGCCAGCCGTACGGAGGTGCGGGACGTGGAGCCGAGCGCGACCCGGGCCCCGTCGAGCCGGTCGAGCGGCAGCTGCGACACGATCACGCAGGACATCACGGGTCCGTCGCAGCCCACGGCGATGTCCGGCATGGCCACGAGCTGCTCGGAGTTCTTGAGGAATTCCACGAGGGTGATCGGGGCGATGTCCAGATCACCGCGTACGAGCCGCTCGCTGAGCTTCTCCGGGGTGTCCTTCGTGAGCTCCAGGTCGAGCAGGGTTCCCGTCCGCGCGAGACCCCAGTACAGGGGCAGGCAGTTCAGGAACTGGATGTGCCCGACGCGCGGGCGGTTGCGAGGAGAATTGTCCACATCGCGAGGCTAGCCCCCGCGCGATACGGAGCCTCGCCTGGGGCCGCCACGCGTCCTCGACGAGACGGCCCGGCGTCCGCCGGATGCACGGATGTCAACGAGTTCGTGCCGTTTCTCAGACATCCGGGTGACGTGATCTTGCCCTCTATCGCTTACGGCCGCCTGCGTGCTAGGCTCGCCGCAAGTTGCAGTTTAGTTTCCCTTGCAGTACAGAGCCTGCGGAGCATGTGACCGCGGGCTCTCGTCGTTTTCAGACTTTTGCGGTTGTGCTTGACACGCGTGGGGTTCTGGAGCAGGGACACTCTTTGGCCCATAGGAGGGCTTTATGGCTACCGGAACCGTGAAGTGGTTCAACGCTGAAAAGGGCTTTGGCTTCATCGCCCAGGAAGGCGGCGGCCCGGATGTCTTCGTCCACTACTCCGCGATCAACGCGTCTGGCTTCCGCTCCCTCGAGGAGAACCAGGCCGTGACGTTCGACGTCACGCAGGGCCCCAAGGGCCCGCAGGCCGAGAACGTCACCCCGGCCTAATCAGGCCAGGAACCTCTCGGTTCTGATCCGGTACGGATAGCAGTACCCAAGGAGCCTCGCCCCCGCTTCGTGCGGCGGAGCGGGGCTCCTGCCTTTTGCCCGCGGCGGCTTTCGCTGTTCCCATGGACGGGAGCGGAGCTGTTCCCATGGACGGGTGCGGAAAGGGAATACCCGCGTCTCACTCACGGGCGCCCTACCCGCACGCCGGGAAACCCGTCCAGCGGCACCCACTCACCCCGAAGAAGTTCAACAATTGACCATCTTCGGTCGCATGGATTCCCGGCGGTGCCTTTCCCGCTCACAGACTTCTCGTGCATGCTTCCCGGCAATCCGGCGAGGGGAGTCGTTCATGCCGCAGCGGCTGCGGGCGGTGCTCGCGGCGAGCGCCCTGGTGTCCTGTGTCGTCCTGCAGGACGCCAACGCCCTGCCCCGTGCCCTGCACGCCGAGTCCGCCGAGGTCGGCGCGCTCTTCGGTGACGACGGGCACTTCTGTACCGCGTCGGTCGTGCACAGCCCTGGCCGGAACCTGATCGTCACGGCCGGGCACTGCCTCGCCGAGGGCGACGCGGTGTCCTTCGCGCCCGGCTACCGCGACGGCGACGCCCCGTACGGCCACTGGAAGGTGGACCGGGTCTTCGCCGACGCGGCCTGGACCGACGGCGAGGACGAGGACCACGACCTGGCCTTCGCCACCGTCCGCCCGCGCGAGGGCCGCGCCGTCGAGGACGTCACCGGCGCCAACACCCTCGCCACCGACGGACGTACGGGCCGCGAGGTCACCCTCACCGGCTACCCCTCCGCCGAGGAGGCGCCCCGCACCTGCACGGCCACGCCGACCGCGTTCCACCACACCCAGCAGCGCATCGCCTGCCCGGACTTCTCGTCCGGCACCAGCGGCAGCCCCTGGGTCGACGGCGACGGGCGGATCACCGGAGTGCTCGGCGGCCACCACGGCGGCGGGGACAGCCCCGACGTGTCGTACAGCGTGCTCCTCGACGAGCGGGCCGCCGCGCTGTACCGGGAGGCGACCCGCCCGCGTTGAGGCCTGCTCCTCGCCGCAGTGGCTGAGGCCTACTCCTCGCCGCAGTGGTTGAGGCCTACTCCTCGCCGCAGTGGCTGAGGCCTACTCCTCGCCGCAGTAGAGGCCGCCGCGGCCCAACTCGCCGTACAGCAGGTAGTCGTCGGCCTTCTGGGCCACGCACTTGGACGAGAAGTAGCCGGTGTGCCCGTCGCCGTGGTTGTCCAGGAGGACGGCCTGCTCGCCGAGGCGCTGGGCGGTCTCGACGGCCCACCGGTACGGGGTGGCCGGGTCGCCGCGGGTGCCGACGAGCAGGAAGCGCGGGGTGTCGACGTCGTGGATCTTGCGGATGAAGTCGGTGCCCTTGGGTTGGCCTGCGCAGAGCAGGACCTGTTCGAGGCGGGCGGGGCCGAAGATCGGGGACGCCTCGGTGTAGTCGTCCACCAGGCTCTTGATCATCTTCTCGTCGGAGAGCTGGGCGGCGGTGAGCCGGTCCGGGTCGTCGGCGCAGTTCACCATGGTGAGCGCGACGCCGAAGTTGTCCGGCGGTACGTCCTCCTGGGAGACGATCGCGCGCCCCGCGTACTCGTCCGGGGGCGGGATCGGTACGCCGGTGAGGCGGAGCAGCGCCCGCGGGTCGCGGTCGGCGACCACGTTGGCGAGGGCCTGGGACAGGTAGGGCCAGGCATCGCGGTGGTAGAGGGCCGTGCCGAGGGCGTTGACCAGGTCGTCGCCGCCGTACTCCACGTCGTCGCCGAGCGGGATGGGGCGCTCGTTCAGCTGGGACACGAGGTCGGTCATGTTCTGCTTGGCGTCCCGCGCGTTGTCGCCCAGGACGCAGCCGGCGTTCTGGGCGCACCAGGTGACGAAGTTGTCGAGCGCGGTCTGCTGGCCCTCGACGGCCACCCGCGTCTGCTCGACCATCGGCTCGGTGAGGGTGTCGACACCGTCGAGGACCATGCGGCCCACCTTGTGCGGGAACTGGCCGGTGTAGACGGCGCCGAGGCGGGTTCCGTACGAGAAGCCGAAGAAGTTGAGCTTGTCGTCGCCGAGGGCGTCGCGCATGACGTCCAGGTCGCGGGAGACGTTGATGGTGCCGATGTGGTCCGCGACCGGGCCCGAGTGCTTGCGGCACACCTGCCATTGCTTCGCCGCCTGCTCCAGGACGGTGCTCGCGTCGTCGGCGAGCGGTTCGTCCGGCATGTCGCTGCCGTCGCCGCAGGTCACCGGGGAGCTGGTGCCGACGCCGCGCGGGTCGAAGCCGACGATGTCGTAGCCCTTGGCCAGGTCCTCGAACTGCTGGGCCGAGCCGACGAGTCCGGCCACTCCCGGGCCGCCCGGGCCGCCGAAGTTCACCAGCAGTGAGCCGCGTCTGTCGCCGGAGGCGGGGATGCGGTTCATCGCAAGGTCGACGGTGCCTTTTTCCGGGTGGGCGTAGTCGAGGGGGACGGTTACCTTGCCGCACTGCATGTCGTCGGGGGCTCCGTCCAGGTTCTTGCAGGCGCCCCAGGTGACCTTCTGGTGGTAGAAGCGGGTCAGGTCGGGGACGCGGTCGTCCGCCGCGGTCGCCTGGGCGGTGGTGCCGAGCAGGGCGAGTGCGGCGGTTGCGGCTATCACACTGCGTGTGAGCATGTGGTGGCCCTCCGTGCGGGTGCCTCTCGCGTCACGATAGGTCGGGCCCGCCTGCCCCGCCTCCCCGGGGCTCCGCCCCGGACCCCGGTTTACTCCCCGCCCCGCCCCTTCCCGAAAGCTTGCAGCAGCTTCGGGGCTGCGCCCCGGACCCCCGCTCCGTTTCCGGCTGCAGCGCCGTCGTGGCTGGTCGCGCAGTTCCCCGCGCCCCTGACGGGGCGCTCCTGTCAGGCCTCCCTGCGCTGCGCGTACAGCGCCTCGATCTCGTCCGCGAAGTCCCTCTCGATCGCCACGCGTTTCAGCTTCAGGGACGGAGTGAGGTGGCCCGCTGCCTCCGTGAAGTCGACCGGGAGGACCCTGAAGCGGCGGATGGATTCCGCGCGGGAGACCAGTTTGTTGGCCTCGTCGACCGCCTTCTGGAGGGTCTCCAGGAGCTCCGGGTCCTGGACGAGCTCGGCCATCGGCACGTCCTGCTTCTTCTTCATCCGGCGCCAGTGCGCGATGCCGTCCGGTTCGAGGGTGAGCAGCGCGGCCACGTACGAACGGTTGTCGCCGAGGACGATGCACTGGCCGACCAGCGGGTGCGCGCGCAGCCAGTCCTCCAGGGGCGCGGGTGCGACGTTCTTGCCGCCCGTGGTGATGAGGATGTCCTTCTTCCGGCCGGTGATGGAGAGGTAGCCGTCGGCGTCGAGGGCGCCCACGTCCCCGGTGCCGAACCACTTCTCGTACGCGGGAGCGGTCGTGCCCGACTGCCCGTCCCAGTAGCCGTGGAAGACCTGGCCGCCGGAGAGGAGCACCTCGCCGTCGTCCGCGATCCGCACCGCCGTGCCGGGCAGCGGCCAGCCCACGGTGCCGAGGCGGGGCCGCAACGGTGGGGTGACCGTGGCGGCGGCGGTGGTCTCCGTGAGGCCGTACCCCTCGTAGATCTGGATCCCGGCGCCCGCGTAGAACGCCGCGAGCCGTCGGCCGAGCGGGGAGCCGCCGCAGATCGCGTACCGCACCTTGCCGCCGAGGGCCGCGCGGATGCGCCGGTAGACCAGCGGGTCGTAGAGCGCGCGGGCCGCCTTGAGGCCGAGGGTGGGGCCGGGGCCGGTGCCGTGTTCGGCGGCCTCGACCGCCTCGCCGTAGCGTCGGGCGATGTGCGCCGCGCGGTCGAAGGAGGCCGCCCTGCCCATCTTCTCGGCGGTGGCCCGGCCGGTGTTGAAGACCTTCTCCAGGACGTACGGGATGGCGAGGAGAAAGGTGGGGCGGAACCCGGCCAGGTCGGCCAGGAGGTCCTCGGTCTGGATGCTGGGCGCGTGCCCGAGCCGTACGCGGGCGCGCAGGCAGCCGATGGCGACCATCCGGCCGAAGACGTGCGAGAGGGGAAGGAAGAGAAGGGTGGAGGCCGGGTCCTTGCTGATCGACTTGAAGACGGGGTGCAGGAGCTCGATGGCGTTGTCGACCTCGGCGAAGAAGTGGCCGTGCGTGAGGACGCAGCCCTTGGGGCGGCCGGTGGTGCCGGAGGTGTAGATGAGGGTGGCGAGGGAGTCGGGGGTGAGGGCCGCGCGCCGCTTGTCCGCCTCGGCGTCGTCGAGGCCGTCGCCCGCCTCGGCCACGGCGGGCAGGTCGGCGAAGGTCCACACGTGGGCGAGGTCCGGCAGGCGGTCGCGCTCGGGGCCGAGCGCGGCGGCCTGCCCAGCGGTCTCCACGGCGAGGGCGACCGCCCCGGAGTCCTGGAGGATCCAGCGGGTCTGGAAGGCGGACGAGGTCGGGTAGACGGGGACGGTGACCAGGCCCGCCGACCAGGCGGCGAAGTCGAGGAGCGTCCACTCGTACGTCGTCCGCGCCATGATCGCGAGCCGGTCGCCGGGGCGCAGGCCGTGCGCGATCAGCCCCTTGGCGAGCACCCGGACCTCGTCGGCGAACTCCCGCGCGGTCACCTCCCGCCACGTGCCGTCGGCCTCCTTGCGGCTCAACACGGCCTCGGCGGGCGCCTGTTCGGCGTTGTCGTACGGGATGTCCGCGAGCGAGCCCACGGTCACCGCGGGCGCGAGGGGCGGCACGGACACCTCGCGTACGACGCCGTCCGTGACGGTCTTGTGCGGCTCGACGAGCGGGGGCGGCGCGGGGGCCGGGGTCTTGCGGGGCACGCGACTCCTTGAGGGTGAGTGGTTCGGGGGCCGTCAGGCGCGTTCGAGGATCGCGGTCACGCCCTGTCCGCCGGCCGCGCAGATGGAGATCAACCCCCGTGCGGGAGCGTCCCGTTCGGCGAGGAGTTCGGCAAGGGTGGCGACGATCCTGGCGCCGGTCGCGGCGAAGGGGTGGCCGGTCGCGAGGGACGAGCCGGCGACGTTGAGGCGGTCCCGGTCGACCGGGCCGAGGCCCGCCTTCTCCCAGGCGGCGAGCGTGGCGAGGACCTGCGAGGCGAAGGCCTCGTGCACCTCGACCAGGTCGAAGTCGGCCAGGCCGAGCCCGGCCCGCTCCAGCATCCGCGGCACCGCGTACGCCGGGGCCATGAGGAGCCCGTCGCCGCCGTCGCCGGTCACGTCGCCGCCCACGAAGTCGACGGCGGCCGTCTCGTACGCCGTGAGGTACGCGAGCGGGGTGAGGCCGCGCGCGGCCGCCCACTCCTCGTCGGCGAGCAGCACGGTCGCGGCGCCGTCGGTGAGCGGGGTCGAATTGCCCGCCGTCATGGTCGGGTCGGGGCCGTCGGTGCCGAACACCGGCCCCAGCCCGGCGAGTTTCTCCACCGTGGAGTCGGGGCGCAGGTTCTGGTCCCGCTCCAGGCCGCGGAAGGGCACGACGAGGGCGTCGAGGAAGCCCCGGTCGTAGGCCGCGGCGAGCCGCTGGTGGCTGGTGGCGGCGAGCGCGTCCTGGTCCTCGCGGCGCACGCCCCACTCCCGCGCCGTCACGGCCGCGTGCTCGCCCATCGACCGGCGCGTACGCGGCTCGGCGTTGCGCGGGATGTCCGGGACGAGGTGGCCGGGGCGGATCTTCGCGAGGGCCTTGGCCCGGGCGCCGACCGTCCTCGCCCGGCGCGCCTCCAGGAGGATCTTGCGCAGCTTGTCGTTGACGCCGAGCGGGGCGTCGCTCGCGGTGTCGGCGCCGCCCGCGATCGCGCTGTCGAGCTGGCCGAGCGCGATCTTGTTGGCGGCGGCGATCACGGCCTGCAGGCCGGTGCCGCAGGCCTGTTGGATGTCGTACGCGGGGGTGCGCGGGTCGAGTCCGGAGCCGAGGACCGTCTCGCGCGCGAGGTTGAAGTCGCGGCTGTGCTTGAGGACGGCGCCCGCGACGAACTCGCCTACGCGGCTGCCGTGCAGCCCGAAGCGGTCGACGAGGCCGTCGAGCGCGGCCGTGAGCATCTCCTGGTTGGACGCGGTGGCGTACGGACCGTCGGAACGGGCGAACGGGATACGGCTCCCGCCGATGACCGCGACGCGGCGGATCCGGCCCTTGTTCCCGGCGGCTTCTTCGGTGCTCATCTCGACCAGCTCCTGACCCTTGAGTAACCTTACTCAGAAGTAAATTTACGACCGAGCTGGGAGTTGGACAATGGCCGACCGCTATCTGAACTTCACCGGAACCGCGCCCGGCCGCTTCCTGACCCGCAGACTCGGGCTCCCGCAGCCCGCCCCGCTGCGCCGCTGGTCGGCCGAACACCCGTCCCTTGACGGCCCGTTGCTGCGGCTGACCGCCGGTCTCTCCGCGCTCAAGGGCCTGGACGAGGCGCTGGCCCGCACCGGCCTCGAACCCGGCACCGAGCGCCCCGCCGCCGTCGTACTCGACGCCACCGGCGTCGCCGACGTCGGCGCACTCGCCGAGGTGCACGCCGCCCTGCACCCCGTGGTGCGCTCCGTCGCGCCGGGCGGCCGGATCGTCGTGCTCGGCTCGGCACCCTCGGCCACGGACCACCACCAGGCCGCCGTCCAGCAGGGCCTCGAAGGGTTCGTGCGCTCCCTCGGCAAGGAGGCGGGCCGCGGCCGTACGGTCACGCTGGTCCGTCTCGTCCGTACGGACTCCGCGGTGGCGGCCGAGTCGACGCTGCGGTTCCTGCTCTCGCCCAAGTCCGCCTACGTCAGCGGCCAGGTGATCGAGGTCGGCGAGACGGCGGGGGAGCCCGCCACCGACCCGGCCCGGCCCCTCGACGGGCGCACCGCTCTGGTCACGGGCGCGGCGCGGGGCATCGGCGCCTCGGTCGCGGAGACGCTCGCGCGGGACGGCGCGCATGTCGTCGTCCTCGACATTCCGTCCGCCCAGGACGAGTTGGCGCAGCTCGCCGAGCGGCTCGGCGGGACCGCGCTGCCGCTCGACATCACCGCCGACGACGCGGGCGAGCGGATCACCGCGGCACTCCCCGAGGGTGCGACCGGCCTGGACGTGCTGGTCCACAACGCGGGCATCACGCGGGACCGCAGGCTCGCCAACATGCCCGCCGAGCGCTGGAGTCCGGTCCTGGACGTCAACCTCGGGGCCGTGCTGCGTACGACGGACGCGCTGCTCTCGTCCGGCACCCTGAACCGCGGCGGGGCGATCGTCGCCACGGCGTCCATCGCGGGGATCGCGGGGAACGTCGGCCAGACCAACTACGCGGCCAGCAAGGCCGGGATCATCGGCCTGGTCCGCTCGCTCGCGCCGCGCGCGCTCGCCGAGCACGGCGTCACCGTGAACGCGGTCGCGCCCGGCTTCATCGAGACCAGGATGACCGCCGCCGTTCCGCTCTTCATCCGCGAGGCGGGCCGCCGCATGAACTCCCTCGCGCAGGGCGGCCTTCCGGTCGACGTCGCGGAGACCACCGCCTGGTTCGCCGACCCGGGCTCCGGCTCGGTCAACGGCCAGGTCGTCCGCGTCTGCGGCCAGAGCCTGCTGGGGGCCTGACGATGACGGTCGTACGACTCGACTCCGCACCGAGCCTCGCGCCGCTGCTCGCACGGGGCGCGCTGCGGTCCCCCCTGAAGCGGGTCGCTCAGGGTGCCGTCGCCCCGCCGACGCGGCTGGTCCTGCGGGATGCGGCGGTCGACCCGGGCCGACTGGCCGCGTACCGGGCGGTGTGCGGTTTCCCGGAGTCCGGATCCACTGCGCCGAGCGCCGGGCTCCCGGTGACGTATCCGCACATCCTGGGCTTTCCGCTGGCCATGCGGCTGATGGCGGCCCGTGAGTTTCCGCTGCCGCTGCTCGGTCTCGTCCATACGACGTTCGCGGTCGACCAGCACCGGCCCGTGCCCTCTTCCGAACGCCCCGAACTCACGGTGTACGCCGAGAAGTTGAGCCCGCACCGACGCGGCACGGAGGCTCTCCTCGTCACCGAGGCGCGGCTCGCCG
Organism: Streptomyces luteolus; assembly: GCF_029968015.1. GTDB lineage: Bacteria > Actinomycetota > Actinomycetes > Streptomycetales > Streptomycetaceae > Streptomyces > Streptomyces luteolus. Next base: position 27,240 of record NZ_JASCIS010000037.1, on the reverse strand, counting down.
GGGAGCTGGTCTGGGAGTCCCGCAGTACGTACCTCGCGCGTCACTCCACGTCGTACGAGGGTCCGGTCCCGGAGCGCTCGGGCGACGACGCGCCGTTGCCCGTACGCGCCGAGTGGGACCTGCCCGGGGATCTCGGGCGGCGCTACGGGGCGGCTTCCGGCGACCGCAACCCCATCCACCTGCACCCGCTCACGGCGAAGCTGTTCGGGTTTCCGCGGGCCATCGCCCATGGGATGTGGACGGTCGCGCGGTGCCTCTCCGAGTACGGCGTGGAGGGGTCGGTCCGGCTGCGCGCCGAGTTCAGGGCTCCGGTACTGCTGCCGGGGCGGGTGGCGTACGGGGTGGAGGGTGAGCGGTTCGAGCTGCGGGGGGCCGGCGAGAAGGTGCACCTGAGCGGGGCCGTCTCGCCGTAGGGCAGGCTGCCCGATCAGCGGGGCGGGGACCAGGGCTCGCCCCGCATCAGGTTCCCCAACCCCGCCCAGGCGAAGTTCATCAGCGTGGTCGCGGCCTGCTTCGCGGTGACGCCCTCCGCGGTGTTCGCCCAGACCGCGAGGGCCTCCGCCGCTCCCACCAGGGCCTCCGCCAGGCCGGCCACCTCGCGTTCGGGCAGCGACGGGTCGCGGTGCGCCTCCCGGGCGGCCTCCGCGATCAGCAGCGTCACGAACGCCACGATCTCCTCGCGCATCACGGCGACCTCGCGCGCGAACGGCTCGCCCTGGGTGCGGGCCTGCGCGTGCAGGACCGCCCAGCCGTCCGGGTGTTCGGCGGTGTGCGTGAAGAACCCCCGCAGCCCGGACCAGAGTTGGGCGTCGGCGGGCTCGCCGGGCGTGATCGCCGACCGCACCGCCTCGACGAGCGCCGCCGCCTCCCGGCGGATGCACGCGGTGAAGAGCTCTTCCTTGGAGTTCAGATACAGGTAGACCAGCGGTTTGGACACCCCGGCGAGCTCCGCGATCTCGTCCATGGACGCGGCCCGGTACCCGCGCTGGGCGAAGGTCCGCACGGCGGCGTCCATCATCTGCTGTTCCCGTACGGCCCGCGGCATCCGCTTGCCCTTCACAGCACCCACGCCGGTCGCCCTCCCCGATTCACGATTACTCCGCGGTAAGCCTACGGCGCCGGGGAGACTCCCCTCGATCACAACGGAACCAGATCCGGCCACCACGGCGGCACGTTGTCGGGCGGGCAGACGGGCACGGGGTAGCCGCCGGGCGCGTGCAGCCGGACCGCGCCAGGGGCGCGGGGCCGTGACATGGTGCGGCTCCGCCGCGTGGGCGCGACCAGCCACGAACGACCCGCGGCACACCACCAGGAGCCCCCCCCCCAACGGCGGGAAGGGCTCGGCCGACGAACGAGGCGGTGGAGCTCGGCCTGGCCGACCCTCAAAGGGGCGCGGGGAACTGCGCGACCAGCCACCGCGGACCGGCACGTCAGAACCGGCAGCCGCCCCACGGCGAAACGAACCGCGCCCCGGACCAGTCTCCCTGGTCCGGGGCGCGGCAACGCCAGTGGCGACATCCGCGTTACGCAGGCACCGGCACCGCGCGCGAGTCCTCCGCCGAGTCGGCCGACTCGTCGGTAAGCGACGACGACGCGCTGTCGTACGCCTTGCGGTCCAGGATGTTCTCCCGGGCCGCGACCAGGATCGGGATGACCGACTGGCCGGCCACGTTGGTGGCGGTGCGCATCATGTCGAGGATCGGGTCGATGGCGAGGAGCAGGCCCACGCCCTCCATCGGCAGGCCGAGCGTCGACAGGGTCAGCGTCAGCATGACCGTGGCGCCCGTCAGACCGGCGGTGGCGGCGGAGCCGATGACGGAGACGAAGGCGATCAGGATGTACTCCTTGATGCCCATCTGCACGTCGAAGATCTGCGCGACGAAGATCGCGGCGATCGCCGGGTAGATCGCGGCGCAGCCGTCCATCTTGGTCGTCGCGCCGAACGGGACGGCGAAGGAGGTGTAGTCCTTCGGGACGCCGAGGCGCTCGGTGACCTTCTGGGTGATCGGCATGGTGCCGACCGAGGAGCGGGAGACGAAGGCCAGCTGGATCGCGGGCCAGGCGCCCTTGAAGAACTTCAGCGGGTTGACCTTGGCCACGGTCGCGAGCAGCAGCGGGTAGACGCCGAAGAGGACCAGGGCGCAGCCGATGTAGATGTCCGCGGTGAAGGTCGCGTACTTGCCGATCAGGTCCCAGCCGTACGTGGCGATGGCGTGGCCGATGAGGCCGACGGTGCCGATCGGGGAGAGCTTGATGACCCACCACAGGGCCTTCTGCAGCAGCGTCAGGACCGACTCACTGAGGTCCAGGATCGGCTTGGCCTTCTCGCCGATCTTCAGGATGGCGATACCGGCGACGGCGGCCATGAAGACGATCTGCAGGACGTTCAGCTCTGTGAACGGCGTGATCACGTTCGCCGGGATGATGCCGGTGAGGAAGTCCAGCCAGGTGCCCGCGCTGTCCGGCTTCGCGCCGTCCTTGGGGGTGAGGCCGGTACCGGCGCCGGGGTTGGTCAGCAGACCGATGGCGAGGCCGATGACCACCGCGATCAGCGAGGTGATCATGAACCAGAGCAGGGTGCGCGTCGCCAGTCGCGCGGCGTTGTTGACCTTACGCAGGTTGGTGATCGACACCAGGATGGCGAAGAAGACGAGCGGCGCGACGGCCAGCTTCAGCAGCTGGATGAAGATCGTGCCGACCTTGTCGAGGGTGGTGACGAGCCAGGAGACGTCCTGGCTCCGGGCCAGCCAGCCGAGCAGGACACCGAGGACCAGACCGGCGACGATCTGGGCCCAGAAGGGGACCTTGGGTATGCGGAAGCCGGACGGCTTCTCGGTGGCGGCGGGGGAATTCGCGGACACGGACACACTCCGGTGAAGACGCGTGGTCAGGGACGTACGTGCTCATGCGTGCGGCATGGCGTGACTTGCGTGGAGCGGCTGCCGCGGAAGGGACTGCGCGGCGCCACTGCATTGATGTCGCTCAGACGCGGCAACAGGCCGCGGACATGCAGCGGCAGAGGTCGACATGCAGGCGCGCGACGAGCGGAACGCTCGTGGCCATGAGCGGATCGCTCACGGCGGTGCGGGGCGCGACTGCTGTCTTCATGTCGAACACGTTAACACTTGAACTTTGAGAACATCAAAGGGTGTCTTTGGGGAGGATTTCCAGCCATCCGCCCCGGATTAGGCGGGAAAACGCAGGCACCCCGGCCTCCGAGCGGCTGCTCGGTCACCGGGGTGCCGTCGTGTCTGTGACGAGAGTTACAGCTCTCGACGACGTACGCGCTACAGCTCCCGCACGCCGTCCTCCATGCTTCGGTTCTCCGCGAGCTTGGTCTTCGCGCGGTCGACCGAGCCGACGATCTGGACGGACATCTCCTCGCGCTGCCCGCGCAGCAGTACGAAGCTGAGCGGCGCGGAGACGACGATGGCGAGCACGAGCACCCACAGCAGGTTCGAGTCGCCGAGACCCCGCGGCAGCACGCCGAGGTAGACGAGTCCCCAGATCGCGAAGAAGCAGGCGGCGAAGATGCCAAGCCGCATCGCGGTGTACCGGACGGTGGCGCTCGGCTTCGGTGCCACGGCTCGCCTTCTCTCTGCTCGTACGTCTGCGGGGTGTCCGACAAGTGAAGCACGCCCGCAAATGGATCAGCCCAGCGGGCTCAATCTCGGCGGGCTCAGTGCAGCGGGCTCAGTGCAGCGGGCTCAGTGCAGCGGGCTCAGTGCTGCAGCGGGAGCCACATCGTGACGTCGTCCCGGAGATCGTGCGGGGCGACGCGGATCGCGGACGGCACCCGGCCGACCTCCTTGTAGCCGCAGGACTCGTAGAACCGCTCCAGGCCCTCGCCGCCGCGGCAGGTGAGGCGGATGCCCTCGATCCCGTCGAGCGAGCGGGCCGCGTCAGCGGCCGCGGCCATCAGGCCCCGGCCGTACCCCCTGCCCTGGTGGGCGGGGTGCAGCATCACGGTGTAGAGCCAGAGCCAGTGGCGCATCAGGCGGTGCGAGTTGAGGGCGAGGAAGGCCGTCGCGGCGACGGCGCCCGCGTTGTCGTCGTCATACCCCACGAGCAGCCGGGTGCGGCCGTCGGCCATCGACTCCAGGTGCTTCAGCCACTCGGGCCGGACGGACTCCGCGGTGACCGGCGGGACGAAGCCGACGGCGCCGCCCGCGTTGGTGACGTCCGCCCACAGCCGGACGATGTCCCGGCCGAGGTCGGGACCGACCCGGGGTTCGAACACGAAGCGCAGTGGCATGACGCGCCCGCCTCAGAAGCGCATCGGCTGCGGGGCCTCGCGGCGCTCCGGGTCCGGGCCTTCGTACTCGCGGATGATCTCGTACCGGGTGTTCCGCTCGACCGGGCGGAAGCCGGCGTCGCGGATCAGGTCGAGCAGGTCCTCGCGGGTGAGCTTGTTGGGCGTGCCGTAGTTGTCGGCGTCGTGCGTGATCTTGTACTCGACGACCGAGCCGTCCATGTCGTCCGCGCCGTGCTGCAGGGCGAGTTGGGCGGTCTGGACGCCGTGCATCACCCAGAAGACCTTGACGTGCGGGACGTTGTCGAAGAGCAGGCGGGAGACCGCGAAGGTCTTCAGGGCCTCGGCGCCGGTCGCCATCTGCGTGCGCGCCTGCAGCCGGTTGCGGACCTTGCCGTCCTGCATGTCGACGAAGTCGTGCTGGTAGCGCAGCGGGATGAAGACCTGGAACCCGCCGGTCTCGTCCTGCAGTTCACGCAGCCGCAGCACGTGGTCGACCCGGTGCCGGGGCTCCTCGATGTGCCCGTACAGCATCGTGCTCGGGGTCTTCAGACCCTTCTCGTGCGCGAGCCGGTGGATGCGCGACCAGTCCTCCCAGTGGGTGGCGTGGTCCACGATGTGCTGCCGGACCTCCCAGTCGAAGATCTCCGCGCCGCCGCCGGTCAGCGATTCGAGACCGGCGTCGATCAGCTCGTCGAGGATCTCGGAGGCGGGCATGCCGGAGATGGTCTCGAAGTGGTGGATCTCGGTGGCGGTGAAGGCCTTCAGCGAGACGTTCGGCAGCGCCTTCTTCAACTCGCTGAGCGAGCGCGGGTAGTAGCGCCACGGCAGGTTGGGGTGCAGGCCGTTGACGATGTGCAGCTCGGTGAGGCTCTCGCCCTCCATCTCCTTGGCGAGCTTCACCGCCTCCTCGATGCGCATCGTGTACGCGTCCTTCTCGCCCGGCTTGCGCTGGAACGAGCAGTACGCGCAGGACGCGGTGCACACGTTCGTCATGTTGAGGTGCCGGTTGACGTTGAAGTGCACCACCTCGCCGTTCTTGCGGGTGCGCACCTCGTGGGCGAGGCTGCCGAGCCAGGCCAGGTCGTCGGAGTCGTAGAGAGCGATCCCGTCCTCGCGGGACAGCCGCTCACCGGCCAGCACCTTCTGCTCAAGGTCCCGCTTGAGTCCCGCGTCCATGCCCTTACCTCTCCCTACGACAACTCCGGCCAACCGTACTGCTAGACCTCTTCGGGCAGTTCCCCGACCCGGTTCTCCCACTTGGTGGAGAGCACGATCGTGGTACGGGTGCGCGAGACGCCCTTCGTGCCGCTCAGCCGGCGGATGGTCTTCTCCAGCCCGTCCACGTCGTCGACGCGCACCTTGAGCATGTACGAGTCGTCACCCGCGATGAACCAGCAGTCCTCGATCTCGCTGAGGTCCTTGAGGCGGTGCGCCACGTCCTCGTGGTCCGTGGCGTCGGACAGGGAGATGCCGACCAGGGCGGTCACGCCCAGGCCGAGGGCGGCCGAGTCGACGGTCGCGCGATAGCCCGTGATCACGCCCGCCGCCTCCAGGCGGTTGATGCGGTCGGTGACGGAGGGGCCGGAGAGGCCGACGAGCCGGCCGAGTTCGGCGTACGAGGCCCTGCCGTTCTCCCTCAGGGCCTGGATGAGCTGCCTGTCCACCGCGTCCATATGCCTGGTGCCTTCCATTGTTCAGCGATGCCACGAGTCTGCGTCTGTATCGGTGCCTTGTGTCTCAATCTAAGGCACACAGGGTCGCACCCCTGTGATTCTTTTACCGGATCACCGGAGATCTTTCAGATTCCAGGAGAAGGGCGGGCGGCCCTAGGCCTCCCGAGAGCCGCCACCGAGCTCTCCTTCCCAGCGGCGGTACAGGCCGTGCGGCACCCCCGCCGCGTCAAGGACCCGCCCGGCGACGAAGTCCACCAGGTCCTGGATGTGCGTCGCCCCCGCGTAGAACGCCGGTGAGGCGGGCAGTACGGTCGCGCCCGCCTCGTCGAGCGCCACGAGAGCCTTGAGCGTCTGGCCGTTCAGCGGGGTCTCCCGCACGGCGACGACCAGCTTCCGCCCCTCCTTGAGCGTCACGCTCGCCGTCCGCTGCAGCAGGTCCTTCGAGAGCCCGAGCGCGACCCCGGCCACGCAGGCCGTGGACGCGGGCACGATCAGCATCCCGCGCGTCGGGTACGAGCCGGACGAGGGGCCCGCGGCGAGGTCGCCCGCCGCCCAGTACCGCACGTCCGTCACATCGAGCGGCGCGTACGCGTCCGGCTTGCCGTCCGCCCCGCGCGCCAGCCACTCCCGGAGATCGTCCTGCCAGTGGGCGTCGCGGAACGAGATGCCCGTCTCGTCGAGCAGCGTCAGCCGAGAGGCACGGCTGACGACCAGGTCCACGCTCTCGCCCGCGGCGAGCAGAGCGCGCAGCACGGCCGCGGCGTACGGCGTGCCGGACGCGCCGGAGACACCGACCACCCAGGGTCGGCGCTGCGAGGTGTGTTCGGGTACGGGCTGCACGCCACGAGCCTATCCGCAGGGCCGGAACCGGGCAGACCCCACCGGGCGTTGAGCGGACAGGAGGCGGTTCGCAGCAGGCGGTTCACAGCTGGCAGTTCGCAGCAGGCGGTTCGCAGCAGGCGGTTCCAGGAGGCGATTCCCATGGCGTACGCACACCCCGCACCGCAGCGTTCGAGCCCGTCGGCCGGCAGGCGGCGGGCCATGACGGCCGCCTTCGTGATGGTGGCCTGGGTCGCCCTGCTGTGGGTGCTCGAAGTGATCGACGTGGCGAGCGGCCACGCCCTCGACGCGTACGGCATCACGCCGCGCGTCCCGGGCGAGCTGTGGGACGTGGTCCCGGCCGCGTTCCTGCACTTCGGCTTCGACCACGTCGCGACGAACAGCGTGCCGCTGCTCGTGCTCGGCTTCCTGGCCGCGCTCTCCGGTCTTCGCCGCTTCGGCGCCGTCGTCGCGCTGATCGTGGTGTTCAGCGGCCTCGGCGTCTGGTTCTTCGCGCCCGCGCACTCGCTGACGGCCGGCGCGTCCGGTGTCGTCTTCGGCCTCTTCGGCTATCTCCTGGTCCGCGGCTTCGTGGACCGCCGCGCGGTCGACGTCCTGATCGGCGTGCTTGTCCTCGCGGTGTACGGCTCGATCCTCTGGGGGGTCCTGCCGACGGCTGCGGGGGTCAGTTGGCAGGGGCATCTGTTCGGGCTGGTCGGTGGGGTGCTGGCGGCGATCGTTTTCCGCCGTAGGCGGCCGGATACGCCAGCTTCCGTCCCGACGTACACGGGGCCTTGAGGCGGCGCTTTTCCCCGCCCCGCCCCTTCCCGAAAGCCTGCGGCGCTTGTCGTTCGGCTGCAGCGCCGTCGTGGCTGGTCGCGCAGTTCCCCGCGCCCCTCAAAAACCCGCCCCTTCGGGGCTGAATCCAGCCCGTCCGGCGTTTGAGGACGAGCGCCTCAGCGCGATACGGGGTCCGGGGCGGAGCCCCGAAGCCGCTGCAAGCTTTCAGGAAGGGGCGGGATGGGGAGAAAAAAAGCTGGCCTAGACCCCCAGCCCCCGCACCACCAGATCGATCAGCGCGCACACGAACAGGGCGATCCCGATGAACCCGTTGACCTGGAAGAACGCCCGGTTCAGGCGGGACAGATCATGGGGCCGCACGATCGTGTGCTCGTACAGGAACGCCACCGCGACGATCACCAGGCCGAGCCAGAAGAACACGCCCGCCCCCGTGGACAGCGCGTACCAGGCGAACAGGCCCGTCGTCACCAGGTGACACCCGCGCGCCCCCCGGATCGCCGCCGGGATGCCGAAGCGCGCCGGCACCGACAGCACGCCGGCCTCGCGGTCCGTCTCCACGTCCTGGCAGGCGTAGATCAGGTCGAACCCGCCGATCCAGACGCCGACGGCGAGGCCTAGGATCACCGCGTCCCAGGACCACGAACCCGTGATCGCGAGCCACGCGCCGACCGGGCCCATCGCCTGCGCCAGGCCGAGGATCGCCTGCGGGAAGTTCGTGAACCTCTTGCCGTACGGATAGACCACCATCGGGATCACCGCGACGGGGGCCAGGGCCAGGCACAGAGGGTTGAGCAGGGCCGCGGCGCCCAGGAACACGACCAGGGCGATCAGCGCACCCGTCCACGCCGACTTCACCGAGACCGCGCCGGTGACGAGCTCACGGTGGGCGGTGCGCGGATTGCGGGCGTCGATCTCGCGGTCGATGATCCGGTTCGCCGCCATCGCGAACGTACGCAGGCCGACCATCGCGATCGTCACCAGGAGCAGCCGGCCCCAGTGGATGCTCCGGTCGAGCTGGAACATCGCGGTCAGCGAGGCGATGTACGCGAAGGGCAGCGCGAACACCGAGTGCTCGATCATGACCAGACGCAGGAAGGCCCTCGTGCGCCCCGGCTGCGGGACGGCTGCTGCGGCACTGCTCACTTGAGTCCGTACTCCTTCCAGCGGCGGTCCACGAGGGCCGCCGTGCGCGGGTCGGACTCGACCATGTCCGGCCATCCGCCGTCGCGCGTATAGCCCTCCTCGGGCAGCTTCTTCGTGGCGTCGATGCCCGCCTTGCCGCCCCAGAACTGCTGGTACGAAGCGTGGTCGAGGTGGTCGACCGGGCCCTCCACGACCGTGAGGTCGCGGGCGTAGTCGGTGTTGCCGAGCGCCCGCCAGGAGACCTCGTGCAGATCGTGCACGTCGCAGTCCTTGTCCACGACGACGATCAGCTTGGTCAGGGACATCATGTGCGCGCCCCAGATGGCGTGCATGACCTTCTGCGCGTGCTTCGGGTACTTCTTGTCGATCGAGACGATCGCGCAGTTGTGGAAGCCGCCGGACTCCGGCAGGTGGTAGTCCACGATGTCCGGGACGATCACCTTGAGGAGCGGGAGGAAGAAGCGTTCCGTGGCGCGGCCGAGCGGGCCGTCCTCCGTGGGCGGGCGGCCGACCACGATCGACTGGAGGAGCGGGCGCTTCCGCATCGTCACGCAGTCGATCTTGAGGGCGGGGAACGGCTCCTGCGGCGTGTAGAACCCGGTGTGGTCGCCGAACGGCCCCTCCGGCAGCATCTCACCGGGCTCCAGCCAGCCCTCGATGACGACCTCGGCGTTGGCCGGCACCTGCAGCGGCACCGTCTTGCAGTCGACCATCTCGACGCGCTTGCCCTGGATGAACCCGGCCAGCATGTACTCGTCCATGTCACCGGGGAGCGGCGCCGAGGACGCGTACGTCACGGCCGGCGGGCAGCCGAAGGCGATCGCGATGGGCAGCTTCTCGCCCCGCTGGGCGGCGACTTGGTAGTGGTTGCGGCTGTCCTTGTGGATCTGCCAGTGCATGCCGATCGTGCGCTTGTCGTGGCGCTGCAGCCGGTACAGGCCGAGGTTGCGCACGCCCGTCTCCGGGTGCTTGGTGTGAGTGAGGCCCAGGTTGAAGAACGAGCCGCCGTCCTCGGGCCAGGTGAACAGCGCGGGCAGCTGCTCCAGGTCCACGTCGTCGCCGGTGAGCACGACCTCCTGCACGGGGGCGTTCTCCGACTTCACCTTCTTCGGCGGTACGTGGGTCATCGCGCCGAGCTTGCCGAAGGCCTCGCGGATGCCGACGAACCCCTGCGGCAGCTCGGGCTTGAGCAGGCCGCCGATCTTGTCGCTGATGTCCGCGTACGACTTGAGGCCGAGGGCCTTCAACAGGCGGCGGTCGGTGCCGTACACGTTCATCGCGAGGGGCATCGAGGCGCCCTTCACGTTCTCGAAGAGCAGGGCGGGACCGCCGGCCTTGTTCACCCGGTCGACGATCTCACCGACCTCCAGATACGGGTCGACTTCGGCCTTGATGCGCTTCAGGTCGCCCTCGCGCTCCAGCGCCCGGAGCAGGGAGCGAAGATCGTCGTAAGCCATAGGGACCAGTATCGGCTACTCGCTACGCTTGACCTGTCACGGGGGCCGTCACCCGGCCCCGGCACTCCACACGCAGGGGGACGGCTTCATGTTCCGGGTGCTGCTGATCCTGGTGCCGCTGGCACTCAGCATCTACGCGTTCATCGACTGCATCACCACCGATGAGCAGGAGGTCCGCTACGTCCCCAAGCCGCTCTGGGCGATCCTCGTGCTGCTCTTTCCGCTGGTCGGCTCGATCTCCTGGCTGATCGTCGGCCGCGACCGCACGGCGCGCCGCCCGTCCCGGGCACGCGGCGGCTGGATCGCGCCGGACGACAACCCGGAGTTCTTGCAGACGCTGAAGGACGCTCCGCGCGAGGACGAGGAGGAGGACGACGGCTCGTCGGGCCCGTCCAAGTAGCTACGGCGCTTCGGGGGCCAGCCCCCGGACCCCCGCTCCTCAAACGCCGGAGGGGCTGAAAATCAGCCCCTCGGCGTTTGAGGAGGCCCGTCCGGCAGGACTTCGGGAAGGGGCGGGGCGGGGAGAAAAAGCCCTAGCCGCGCGACGCGTACAGATCCCGGAACCTGCGCCACCGGTCAGGCGTCCAGCGCGACCACTCCGCCGGACGCCCCGCCAACGCCTCCGCCAGATACTCGAAGTGATCGTGCCACCCCGCCAGGCGGTCCAGGCGCGACGCGTCATCCCCGCGGAACTCGTTCGTGAAGCGGACGGTCGTCCCCCGCGTACCGTCCGGCTCCAGATGGAACCGCATCCGCCCGTGCGGCGAGTCCAGGGTGTACTCCGCGATCCGCTCCACGTCCCAGGCCGTGACCCGGCCCGCGTGCCCGGCGCCCTCCTGGTTCAGCCAGCGCAGCGACACCGCGCCGCCGAGCCTCGGTTCGAGGACATCGGCGGCGGCGAGCCACTGCCGCAGCCCCGGCGCACTGGCCACCGCGAGCCAGACGTGCTCGACGGGATGCGGAAGGTGCAGCTCGAAGTGGAGGTGCTGGATTCCGTTCTCGGTCCGGCTGGTGCCCTGTCCGATCGTCGCGGTCATGGCACCAGCCTGGCCCGGTTGCGGAACATCCGCACCCGTGCAGGTCAGACGCCGGCGTAGGAGTGCTTGCCGGTGATGAAGATGTTGACGCCGTAGTAGTTCCACAGCCAGGTCGCGAAGGCGAAGAGGGCCAGGTATGCGGCCTTGCGGCCCTTCCAGCCGGCCGTCGCGCGGGCGTGCAGGTAGCAGGCGTACACGATCCACGTGACGAACGACCAGACCTCCTTGGGGTCCCAGCCCCAGTAGCGGCCCCAGGCGTCGCCCGCCCAGATCGCGCCCGCGATGATCGTGAACGTCCACAGCGGGAAGACCGCGGCGTTGACGCGGTACGAGAACTTGTCCAGGGACGCCGCCGAGGGCAGCCGGGAGAGGACCGAGCTCGCGAAGGTGCCGGGGGTGCCGCCGCCCTGGAGCTTGCTCTCGTACGAGTCGCGGAACAGGTAGAGCAGCGTGCCGACCGCGCCGAGGTAGAAGACCGCGCCGCAGAAGATGGCGGTGGAGACGTGGATCCACAGCCAGTACGAGTCGAGGGCCGGGACCAGCTGGTCGCTGTCGGTGTAGAGCCACTTGGTGGCGATGCCCAGGTCGAGCAGGACCGTGGTGACCAGGATCAGGCCGATCCAGCGGACGTTCTTCTTCAGCGCGAGGAGCAGCAGGTACGCGCCGACGGCCACCGTGGAGAAGGTGATCGAGAACTCGTACATGTTGCCCCAGGGGGCGCGCATGACGGAGAGCGCGCGGGTCGCGACACCGCCCGCCTCGACCAGGAAGCCGAGCACCGTGAGCGACACGGCGATCCGGCCGTACATGTCGCCCTTCTCGGTGCCGCCGTGCGCGCCGGGGCCGTCCGGCACGTCACGGGTGCCGGACGCGGTGCGCGTGACGACCTTGGGGCGCTCCAGTACGGCCGTGCCCCCGGCCTTCTTGACGGTGACGGCGGGCACGGCGGCGGCGCTGGTGCTCTCCGTGGTGAGCGCGGCGGCGGTGCGCCCGACCTTGCTGCGGCTGCCGAAGGTCCATTCGGCGATGTGCGCGAGGAAGGCCAGGGTGTAGACGGCCATCGACGAATAAATCAGGACGTTGCTGATGTTCGCCAGGTTCTCGTTGGTGGCGGCGGCGAGATTCACTTCTCGGTCCCTTCGGCAGGAACAGCTTCAGAGGGGTCGGACGGGTCGGGTTCGGGTACGCCCGGGGCCTGTTCGTAGAGCAGCCCGGCCAGGTCGCCGAGCTCCTCGGGCAGCTTGGGGGACTCGCTGCGGCCGAGGCCCGCCATCTCGACGACGGTGGTGCCGTCGGCGTGCCGCACCGCACGGACCCAGACGCGGCGGCGCTGGATGAACAGCGAGCCGATCAGGCCGACGAGGGCGGCACCTGCGCCGATCAGCGCCCAGCCGTTGCCGGGCTGCTGGGAGATCTGGAAGGACGCCCACTCCTTGAGGTCCTTCTCGAAGGTGATCGAGCCGGCGCCGTTCGGGAGCGTCATGGTCTCGCCCGGCCGGATGCGCTGCTTGAACAGCCGGCCGTCCTCGTCCTTGAACTCCTTCAGCTTCTTGGTGTCCAGCTGGTACACGTTCTGCGGAAGCCCGGAGTCCACGCCGAGGCTGCCGTGGTACGCGGAGAGCGCGAGCACCGGGTAATCGGGCGCCGGGAACTGGGAGAACATCTCGCCCTTGCCCGCGCCCGCGAAGGTCGGCACGAAGAAGGCGTTGAAGCCGAGCTGCTCCTTCTTGCCGTTCTTGTCGCGGTAGCCGTCGGCGACCTTGATGGCGCCGGTCGACGTGACGTTGGAGTCGATCGGCAGCATCGGCACGGCACCGTGGTAGACGGTCTCGCCGCGGCCGTCCTTGACGGTGACGACGGGCGCGTAGCCGTGGCCGATGAGGTGGACCTTCGCGCCGTTCACCTCCAGCGGCGAGTTGACCTCGACGGCCTTCTTCTTCTCCGGCCCGTCGGCGCCCTCGGAGTAGGTGACGTGCGCCTTGTAGATGCGCGGCGTGCCCTTCTCGGGACCGCTCTTCTCGTACGTGTCTTCGAAGCTGTCGAGCGTGAAGCTGAACGGTTCCAGGCTGTCGTTGTCGAAGAGGTTGCCGGACTTGAAGTCGTCGTACTGCGTAAGGGTGTTGGCGAATCCGTCGCCCTCGGTGATCAGCTTGCCGCCCTCGGACTTGAAGAGCGTGCCGACGGCGAAGGCGATCAGCAGCACGATCAGCGAGATGTGGAAGAGCAGGTTGCCGGCCTCGCGCAGATAGCCCTTCTCGGCGGCGACGGCGTCCCCGGCGAGGTCGGCGCGGAAGCGGCGCTTCTTCAGCAGCGCCAGGGCCTCCTCGCGCACCTGCTCGGGCTCGGCACCGGTGCGCCACGTCGTGTACGCGGGCAGCCGGTCGAGGCGGCGCGGGGCGCGCGGGGGGCGGCCGCGGAGCTGGCCGACGAACTGCCAGGTGCGCGGGACGATGCAGCCGATCAGGGAGATGAACAGCAGGATGTAGATCGCGGAGAACCACACCGAGCTGTAGACGTCGAAGAGTTGGAGCTTCTCGTAGATCGGCGTGAGCGTGGTGTGCGCTTCCTTGAAGTCCTGCACCTTGAGCTCGTCGACGCTGTTCTGCGGGATCAGCGAGCCGGGGATCGCGCCGAGCGACAGCATGAAGAGCAGGATCAGGGCGACCCGCATCGAGGTGAGCTGCCGCCAGAACCAGCGGGCCCAGCCGATCACGCCGAGCGCGGGCAGGTTCGGGGCGTCGCCACCCGCGTCCTCCTGGGGCGCGGTGCTGAGCTGCGATCCGGCGCTGCCGAGGTCCGAGTCCTCGCCCGCGCGAGTGGCCTCGCCCGCGCGGGTGGCCTCGCCCTCGCGAGTGGCCTCGCCCTCGCGGGTGGCCTCGGCCGCCGGGGCGGGCTCGGTGCCGTCGGCTGCGGTGTCGGTCTTGCTCACGATCAGATCCCCACGGTGAAGCCGGAAGTCCAGGACTGCATCTGGGACACCAGGTGGTCCCAGACGCCGGTGACGAGCAGCAGGCCGGTGGCGACGAGCATGCCGCCGCCGATCCGCATCACCCAGACGTAGTGCCGCTTGATCCAGTCGAACGCGCCGAGCGCCCGCCGGAACGCGATCGCCGCCAGGATGAACGGCACGCCGAGGCCGAGGCAGTAGGCCAGGGTCAGTATGGCGCCCCGGCCCGCGCTGGCCTCCTGCAACGAGAGCGTGGTGACGGCGGTGAGGGTCGGGCCGATGCAGGGTGTCCAGCCGATGCCGAAGAGCACGCCGAGCATGGGCGCGCCGATCAGGCCGGACACCGGCCGCTTGTGGAAGCGGAATTCGCGCTGCGTCAGGAACGGCATGGCGCCCATGAAGAAGAGCCCGAGCACGATGGTCAGCGCGCCGAGCACCTTGGAGATGACCTCGCGGTGCTCCTGGAGCGTGTACCCGATGCCGCCGAAGAGCGCGCCCCCGGAGACGAAGACCGCGGTGAAGCCGAGCACGAACAGCCCGGCCCCGGCGGCCATCCGGCCCCGCTTGGCCTCGGCGAGGTCGGTGCCGGAGACGCCCGTGACGTACGAGAGGTAGCCGGGGACGAGCGGCAGGACGCAGGGCGAGAAGAAGGAGACGAGGCCCGCGAGGAGGGCGATCGGCAGGGCCAGGACGAGGGCGCCGGTCAGGACGGTCTCGTTGGGAGCCGCGGCGAGGGCGGTGAGGGCGGGCCCGTGGGCGCCGTCGAGGCTCGCGGCGAGGGCGGACCCCTGAGCGCCGTCGAGGCTCGCGGCGAGGGCGTGCGCGTGCATCACGTCTCGCTCACTTCTCCGCGAGCAGCGGGTCGATCATCTGGTGCAACTGCTTGTCGTTGACGGCCTGCAGAGCACGTGCCGCCATCTTGCCGTCCTTGTCGATGACGATCGTGGACGGGATCTGCTGCGGGGCGAGGCTGCCCTTCGGGAAGCGCAGGATGAGCTTCCCGGAGGGGTCGTAGAAGCTCGGGTACTCGACGCCGTGCTCCTCCTCGAACTTGACCGCCGGGCCCTTGTTGAAGTCACGGGTGTTGATGCCGACGAACTCGACGCCCTTCGGCTTGAGCTCCTCGGCGACCTTCACGAGGTACGGCGTCTCGACGCGGCAGGGTCCGCACCAGGAGCCCCAGACGTTGAGGACGACGATCTTGCCCTTGTAGTCGTCGAGGCTGAGCGGCTTGCCGTCGAGTCCCTTGCCTTCGAGCTTCGGGGCGGCTACGCGCTCGGACTTGTCGACGTTGGCGATGCCGTTCTTGCCGGTGACGAAGTTGGTGTTCCCGGAGCCGCCCTGGGTGCCGCCGTCGCCGCAGGCGCTCAGGGTGAGGGCGGCGACCGCGGCCCCAACAAGAAGGTGCATCGTCCCGCGATTCCTTGAGGGGCGGTGGTCGGGCGACGGGCGGGAAAGGAGGGAGGCACGTCGGAGGGCGGGACGGCGAGGACTCATGTGAAAAGTTTCGCATGACCGTTTCGAGGATCTTGGGCACCCCCCGGCGCGTACGAGAACGCAGACGAACGGCCAGTTCAGGCGGCGTTCGCGAGCCCCTTCCAGCCGCCCGTCGGGGCCTGGCCGACCGGCAGGGACTGCAGCTGCTCCAGGACCTTCGGGTCCTGCACGTCGAGCCAGTCGACGAACTGCCGGAAGGAGACCAGGCGTACGTCCTTCTTCTCCGCGACCGTCTTCAGTGTCTCCTCGACGGCGTCCATGTAGATGCCGCCGTTCCACTGCTCGAAGTGGTTGCCGATGAAGAAGGGCGCTCGGTTTGTCTCGTATGCCCGGTTGAAACCGGCGAGGTAGGACTCCGTGGCCTGCTTGCGCCAGGCCGGGTAGTTGCGGGGCGGGGCCTTCGTGGAGTTCTGGGACTGGTTGGCGAGGATGTTGTAGTCCATCGACAGGACTTCGAAGCTGTGGCCCGGGAACGGCATCGCCTGCAGCGGAAGATCCCATATGCCCTGCTTCTTCACGGGCCAGCGCTGATGGCCGCCGGGCGAGGAGGCGTCGTAGCGCCAGCCCAGTTCGCGGGCGACGGGCAGCAGGTTCTCCTGGCCGAGCAGGCAGGGGGTGCGGCCGCCGACGAGTTCCTTGTCGTAGTCGAAGGGCAGCGAGGGCAGGTCGGTCCACCCCGTGTTCGTACGCCACTCCTTGACGAAGGACCTGGCCTGGTCGATCTCGTCGCGCCACTGCCGGGGCGTCCAGTGGGCGACCGAGCCGGTGCCCGCGCAGAAGTGGCCGTTGAAGTGGGTGCCTATCTCGTGGCCGTCGAGCCAGGCCTGGCGCACGTACTTCAGGGTCTGCTTGATGTGGTCGTCGGTGAGGTAGCCGATGTCGGAGGCGCCGACGGTGTTGTTCGGCGGGCGGTAGAGGCGCTTCTTCGCCTCGGGCAGCAGGTAGAGGCCCGAGAGGAAGAACGTCATGTGCGCGCCGTACTCCTCGGCGAGCTTCAGGAAGCGCGGGAACAGGCCGTTGCCCACCTCGCCCGCGCCGTCCCAGGAGAAGATCACGAACTGCGGCGGGGTCTCACCGGGCGCGAGCGGAACGGGCTTGTCCGGCTGGTGCGGCTGCTTTCCCGTGAAGGACGTGGAACCGTCGCCTATCGCGCGCCCCTCTAGGGGGGTGTCCTTCCCCCTGGCCCGGCCCGCCGGCTTCGCGTCGTTCGTGCCGGTTCCGCATCCGGCGAGCCCCGCGGCGGCCGCCCCGAGGCCAACTCCCAGTCCCAGCAGTCCCCTTCGGCTGTAGTCGCGCATATCCGTCCCCGATTCTCCGTACTGATCCCCGTTGGTCCCCCACGAATGTGGGCACACCGGTAGATAGCGACAGAGGCATAGGGGTTGCGCCAAGTGGCGTAAATCTTCTGCTGATACGGCAAGGCAAAGGCCGGGCACTCGGTGAGTACCCGGCCTCAAGCCCCTGACCTTTACTGCGCGTTGACTCTATTTCGTACGCATTTGTCCGTTACATCTGGATAGCGGAGATATACCCCTACGCCCCGAACGCCTTGTCCTTGCCCTTGACGCCCTTGCCCGGCTTGGCGCCCGCGAGCAGATGCGCGGGGACGAGGTCACGGGCCGGCTCGGAGTACCCCACCGACACGATCTTGTCGCCGCGGTACGTGAACGACGTCAGCGAGGCGAGCGTGCACTGCCGCTTGCGCGGGTCGTGCCACAGGCGGCGCTTCTCCACGAAGCTGCGCACGATCCAGATCGGCAGCTGGTGGCTCACACACACCGCCTCGTGCCCCCGGGCCGCGTCCTTCGCCGCGTCGAGCGCGCCCATCATCCGGACGACCTGCTCGATGTACGGCTCGCCCCAGGACGGCTTGAACGGGTTGACCAGGTGCCGCCAGTTCTCCGGGCGCTTCAGGGCGCCGTCGCCCACGCCGAAGGTCTTGCCCTGGAAGACGTTGGCCGCCTCGATCAGGCGCTCGTCCGTGGCCAGATCCAGACCGTGCACCTTGGCGATCGGGCCGCCCGACTCCTGCGCCCGCTCAAGGGGCGAGGACACGACATGCGTGACGTCCCGCCCGGCCAGGTGCTCGGCGACCCGGTCGGCCATCTGCCGGCCGAGCTCGGAAAGGTGGTACTCGGGCAGGCGGCCGTAGAGGATGCCCTCCGGGTTGTGCACCTCGCCGTGGCGCATCACGTGCACCACCGTGAGCTCGTCCCGCGCGCTCATGCCGTGGCCTCCGCCGCGGCCCGGGCGGCGGCCGGCAAGGCGTCGGCGATGCGCTGGACCGCACGCTCGTCGTGCGCCGTCGAGACGAACCAGGACTCAAAGGCGGACGGCGGGAGATACACACCGGCGGCCAGCATCGCGTGGAAGAACGCGGTGAAGCGGAAGGACTCCTGCGCCTTCGCGTCCTCGTAGTTCCGCACCTCGTTCGCCGTGAAGAACACCGAGAACATGTTGGAGGCGGTCTGCAGCCGGTGCGCCACGCCCTCCTTGGTGAGCTCCTCGGTGACCAGGCCCTGGAGCTCCTTCGAGACCGCGTTGACCTTGTCGTACGCCGCGTCGTCCAGGAGGCGGAGCTGGGCCAGGCCCGCGGCCGTGGCGATCGGGTTACCGGAGAGCGTGCCCGCCTGGTAGACCGGGCCCGCCGGGGCGAGGTGCGCCATCACGTCCGCGCGGCCGCCGAACGCCGCCGCCGGGAAGCCGCCGCCCATGACCTTGCCGAAGGTCAGCAGGTCCGGCACGACGCCGTCGACGCCGAACCAGCCGGCCTTCGACGTACGGAAGCCGGTCATGACCTCGTCCGAGATGTACAGCGCGCCGTTGTCCTGGCAGAGCTGCTTCAGGCCGGCGTTGAAGCCGTCGCGCGGCGGGACCACGCCCATGTTGCCGGGGGAGGCCTCGGTGATCACGCAGGCGATCTCGCCGGGGTGCGCGGCGAAGGCGGCCCGCACGGCCTCCAGGTCGTTGTACGGCAGCACGATCGTGTCGCCCGCCTGCGCGCCGGTGACGCCCGGCGTGTCCGGCAGGCCGAACGTGGCCACGCCGGAGCCGGCCGCGGCGAGCAGCGCGTCCACATGGCCGTGGTAGCAGCCCGCGAACTTGACCACCTTGGCGCGGCCGGTGAAGCCGCGGGCGAGGCGGATCGCGGACATCGTCGCCTCGGTGCCCGACGACACCAGGCGGACCTGCTCGACGGGGGCGATCCGGTCCACGATCTCCTCGGCGAGCGCGACCTCGCCCTCCCCCGGCGTACCGAACGAGGTGCCGCGGGCGACCGCGTCCTGCACGGCGGAGATCACCTCGGGGTGCGAGTGGCCGAGGATCATCGGTCCCCAGGAGCACACCAGGTCGACGTACTCACGGCCGTCGGCGTCGGTGAGATAGGGGCCGGTGCCGGACACCATGAAGCGCGGCGTGCCCCCGACGGCGCGGAACGCGCGCACGGGAGAGTTCACGCCGCCGGGCGTCACGACGGCCGCTCGGTCGAAAAGCGTCTGCGAAACGGGGGCTTCGTATGAATACGGCACGTTGGTCCTGATCTGCGATGCGTCGGTGAGTGGACGACGACGGAAGTCGACGGGGGTCGGCGGGGGTCGGCGGGGGTCGGCGGGAGTCGGTGGGGATGCCTGGTGATAACGGCCAGGCGTCAGCCCCCTCGCGTCTGCGAGACTGGGTGGACATAGGGAAAGCTCACACAAGCCATGGTGTCAGAGCCCTCGGACATCCTGTGGACAGGTGTTTCAGCACGGCTGTTCACACCCACGTTTCGGCGTACGGTCACGGGGGAGGTCAACTGACACGATGATCGGGTTGCGCGGCGTGGCTGTGTTACCTAAAAAGCAGTCGGGTGGAGATATGCATCGCGGTGGCGGACTGGGCGAGGGGACCGACGACCTCGGTCCCCGGCGTGCCCGCCGGGGGAGGCACCGTAGGGAACCTGAGACCGCGGAGGCGGCGGACACGGCGGCCGCGGACACGGCAGCGGGCGCGGCCGACCGGCGCGACGCCACGACGGGGATCCCTTCGAGCACGGGGAGCAGGAGTGGCCGGGTGGGGGTGACCTACAAATACTTCGGCGCTCCGGACGGTGCGACCGCTGCCCGGGTGCCCATCTCGATGCGGCCGGAAGAGCTCGGCGGTGACGAGCTCGGCATGGGCGGGATGTTCACGAAGATCAAGCCGGAGACGATGGCCGCGATGGTCCTCACCGGCATCGAGGGCATACCCCTGCACAAGGTGCCCCCGCTCGAACTCGTCGTCCTGCACCCCGACTACGCCGTGGTGAAACTCCCGATGACGGTCGTCGACCCGCTCCGCGGCATCGGCGAGGAGTCGGTCGGCGCGGCCGCGTTCATCTGGTCCACGGTCCCGGACCGCGGCGGACCGCGCGACGCGTTCAACGTCTATCAACTGCTGCACGAATGGCAGGACTTCAGCCATCGGCTGCATGAGGCGGGGCATCAGCCGTACTGCCTGGTGTGGCCCTGACGCGAACCCTCCCCCCTGTGCGCTGACGCCAACCCTCCCCCCTGTGCGCTGTTGACCTTCCCCTTGGGGAAAGCCGCAGCATCGGCAGGGCCGGGCGGCCGAACCGTCCGGTCGAGGGAGGTACGGGGATGAGCTTGCTCGGTATCGGTGCTTTCGCCCGGGCGGCGCGGCTCTCGCCCAAGGCCCTGCGGCTGTACGACGAGTTGGGGCTGCTCAAGCCCGCACACGTCGACCCGGTGACCGGCTACCGCCGTTACGCACCGGACCAGTTGGAGCAGGCCCGCCTCGTGGCGTGGCTGCGGCGGATCGGCATGCCACTGGCCCGGATCCGTACGGTGTGCGGCCTTGAGCCGGACGCCGCGGCTCAGGAAGTCCGTTCCTACTGGGCCCGGGTCGAGTCGGACACCGCCGCCAGGCGAGACCTCGCCGCCTTCCTCGTGGACCATCTGACGCGGAAGGACCCCGCCATGGCTTCCCCATCGACCGGCACACCGTCGGCCCCGCTGAACATCCGCTACGCCGCGCTCTCCGATCAGGGCCTGGTCCGCGAGAGCAACCAGGACGCGGCCTTCGCCGGATCGCGGGTCCTGGCCGTCGCCGACGGATTCGGGCGTTCCGGCGGCCCGGCCAGCGCGGCGGCAATCGACGTGTTCGAGCGCCTGGAGACCGAACCGGTTCCGGCGGGCGACCTCCTCAACTCCCTTGAGGACGCCGCCGAACGCGCAGGCAGCGCCGTACGCGATGTCGCCACCGCCGACCCCGCGCCCGCCACCGTGGGTACGACGCTCACCGCGATGCTCTGGACCGGCTCCCAGCTGGCGCTCGTCCACATCGGCGACTCGCGCGCGTATCTGCTGCGTGACGGCGAGCTGTTCCAGATCACGCACGACCACACGCAGGTCCAGGCCCTGCTCGACGAGGGCCGCCTCAGCGCCGACGAGGCCGCCTCGCATCCGCAGCGTGCGCTGTTGCTGCGGGCCCTTTCGGGCGCCCGGCCCGGCGACGACGGCCCGGACCTCCGGCTGCACGACGCCGCCGCCGGGGACCGCTACCTGCTCTGCTCCGACGGCCTGAGCGCGGTCGTCCCGAATGAGCGCATCGGCGAAATGCTCGCCGGGACCCCCGATCCGGAGGACGTCGTACGTGAACTCGTGGACCTGGCTCGGGAGTTCGGCGGGCCGGACAACGTGAGCTGTGTCGTCGCGGATGTGGGGTGAGGAGGTTCCGGGAGGAGGCCGCGGTAGGAGCCCGCGGTAGGTGCTCCCGTAGGAGCCCGCGGTAGGTGCCCCCGTAGGAGCCCGCGGTAGGAGCCTCTGGCAGGAGGCCCCGGTTGGAGGCCCCGGTAGGAGCCCGCGGCTCAGTCGGCCGAACGCGTCGACTCGTCGAGCGCCGCCGCCAGCCGGTCCCGCAGGGCCGTCTGGGCCGCGATGCGGCGGTCGAGCACGGCGAGGCGTTCCCGCGCCACCGCCAGGCCCTGCGGCGCGGGCGGCGCCGAGGTCACGTCCCCGTCGAGGCAGGGCGCGAACACCCGTACGTCGTCGAGGGTGAGCCCCGCCGCGAGCAGGTGCCGGATGTTGCGGACCCGGACGAGCGCGCCCTCGTCGTAGTCGCGGTAGCCGTTCGGGGCTCGCTCCGAGGAGATCAGCCCGGACTGCTCGTAGTGGCGCAAGGCGCGCGCCGTCGTACCGGTGCGCGCCGCCAACTCCCCTATCCGCACTGGGGTCGCCCTCCCTCACCCGGGGCCCGTGTCCCGTGTCCCGTTACTCGATCCCCCGTCCCCGATCTCATCATGGTGCGGGGTGGGGGCGCGGGGCGCGGGCTCCTGGTGGGGAGGAGCGGTCAGGCCACCACCGCTCCCCCGTCGACCGGCAGAACCACACCCGTCACGTACGACGCCTCGGGCGCCGCGAGCCGGGTGATCGCCCAGGCCACCTCCTCGGGCCTGCCGATCCGGCCGAGCGGTGTGTGCGCCAGCTGCCAGGCACGGAGTTCCGCGATCCGCTCCGGCGACAGGCCCTGGTGGTCCCCGATCGGCGTCTCCACCGCCCCGGGCGCGACCGCGACCACCCGCACCCCGCGCGGCGCCAGCTCCACGGCCCAGCTGCGAGTGAGCAGGTCGAGGGCCGCTTTCGTGGCCGCGTACACCGCACTGCCCGGAAACGCGCGCTGCCCGACCGACGTACTGACATTGGCGATCACCCCGCGCGCCTCCGTGAGCAGCGGCAGCGCGGCCTGCGCGAGCATGGTCGGAGCGACCAGGTTGGTGGCCAGCTGCTCGTCGACCCCGCCGCGCGTGACGGCGCCGAGCGCCCCGCCGCGCACGATCGCGGCGTTGTTGACGAGCACGTCCAGGCGTCCGTACGTACGCTCCACCGCCTCGACGATCCGCTCGGGACCGCCGTCCGCAGCGACGTCCGCGACGAGCGGAGTGATCCGCTCCGGCTGGCTGGAGGCCGCTTCCCGCAAGGGCTCCGGCCTCCGCCCCACCGCCAGGACCCGCGCCCCTTCGGCCGCGAAGGCCCGAGCGGTGGCCCGGCCGATGCCGGTACCCGCACCGGTCACACAGACGACTCGGGGGGTGCGTTCGTCGGTAGTCATGCCGGTAGCCATGTCGGTGGTCACGCCGGTAGCAATGTCGGTGGTCACGCCGGTAGCGAGGTCGGTGGTCATGGCGTGATCGTCCGACCCTGACGCCAGCGGCAAGGTCAAGCCCGCCTGTTGACCCCATTCCGGTCGCGGGTGCGGGCGCGGGCGCGTGCCCTTGCCTTGGTGGCCGTACGCGTACGGATGCGGGGGCGGCCGCGCACCGGCCGCAGAACCTGTTCGAGCTGCCGACAGCCCTCGCACCACACGTCCGAGCGCCGGGCGGCGCGCGCGGCGGCGTTCGCGTCGTCAAAGAACAGCGGGTCGCCGCGGTGCGTCAGACACTCCACCTCGTACCGGTCGTCGGCCCGCCCTGCGAGCAGCACCGGATCCGCAACCGCCAGGGTGTCCCGGGTCCTGATCTGCGCCCCGGTGTCCCTTCTGGTGAAGATCCGTCCGTCGGCGTCGAGTTCGCGCACCTCCTGCTCGGCCTCCCGGACCGCGGCCCGGCGGGCGAGCGCACCGTCCGGGTCGGGCGTGAGGGCGCGCGCCGCCCTGGACCGCAGCTTGTCGAGAGCCGTCTCCACACGCCGAGCATGCATCCTGACGATCGCACGGAGGCGGCGGCGCCGGGCGTCCTTGACGTCGAGACCGGCGTACTTGGGACCGAGACGCGCGTCGCACGCCGCGTCGACCGGTATGCCGCTGCTGCTCATGAGGCGATGACTCCTTCGACTCCCCGAGGCAGCTGACCCCTACGAGAGTCGACTCTAAGGCGGATACGGAGGCCTTGCCCGTTCTGGGCGAGACGGGACGGTTCGTCGGGGTGGTTGGGGGCGGTGGGGGCGGCGGCGTGGTCCGGCCTTCGTGGGGCGCGGGCCCGGGCTTCGCGGGGCGTGGTCGGGGCTTCGCGAGGCGTGGTCGGGGTTTCGCGGGGCGTGGTCGGGGTTTCGCGGGGCGTGGTCCGGGCTACGGGGAGCGCGGTCCCGCCTTCGCGGAGGGGGCGGGCCCGGGCTTCGCGGGGGGCGGGCTTCGCGGGGCGTGGTCCGGGCTTCGCGGGGGGCGGGCTTCGTGGGGGGGGGCGTGGTCCGGGCTTCGCGGGGGGCGTGGTCCGGCTGGTCCGGCCCTGGGACGCCCACCACCCGCAGTGGCACACTGGCACGTCGAGCCCGGAGGGAGACCGGACGTGCCCATGATCCGCAAGCTGCGCCGCATGGTCGGCCGCGCCAAGCGCCGCACGGTGGACCTCAGCCACCCGGCGCGCTCTCCGCTCGGCAGTGCCGTGGTGAATTGCGTCGTCTACCAGGACGGCAAGCGCCGCGCCGACGGCCGCGCCGACGTCTCGGCCGCCCAGGCGCTGGCCCGCGTACGCAAGGAGGGCGAGGGCTTCGTCTGGATCGGGCTGCACGAGCCCACCCCCGACGAACTCGCCGAGCTCGCCCAGCCGTTCGGCCTCCACCCGCTGGCCATCGAGGACGCCGTCCACGCCCACCAGCGCCCCAAGGTCGAGTCGTACGACGACATGCTGTTCGCCGTCTTCAAGTCCGTCTGCTACGTGGACCACGACGAGCTGACCTCCAGCAGCGAGGTGGTGGACACCGGCGAGATCATGGTCTTCACCGGCCGGGACTTCGTCATCACGGTCCGGCACGGCCGCCACGGCTCGCTCGGCCCGGTCCGCGAAGCCCTGGAGGCCGACCCGGAGCAGCTGGCCAAGGGCCCGTCGGCCGTGCTGCACGCGATCGCCGACCATGTCGTGGACGAGTACCTGACCGTCGCCGACGCCGTGCAGGCAGACATCGACGCCGTGGAGTCCCAGGTCTTCGCGGCCCAGCCGGACCGCTCGGGCGGGCGGGCCGACGCCGGGCGGATCTACCAGCTCAAACGCGAACTCCTGGAACTGAAACGGGCCGTCTCCCCACTCAGCCGCCCCCTCCACATCCTCGCCACGCGCACGAACACGCTGATCGATCCCGACATCCAGCCGTACTTCCGCGACGTCGCCGACCACCTGGCCGGCACGAGCGAGCACATAGCGTCCTTCGACGCCCTCCTCGACTCGATCCTCCAGGCCCACCTGGCGCAGGTCACGGTCGAGCAGAACGAGGACATGCGCAAGATCACGTCCTGGGCCGCGATCATCGCCGTACCCACCATGGTCTGCGGCGTCTACGGCATGAACTTCGAGCACATGCCCGGCCTCGACTCCCCCTACGGCTATCCCGTTCTCGTCATCGTCACCGTCCTCGCTTGCTTCCTGCTCCATCGAATGCTCCGCCGCAAAGGCTGGCTGTAACGGCGAGCGAACGAGCCCGCCCACTACGGGCTTCCAGCCCGTCTACCGATCTCCACTACGGTTCTCTGCTCCCGGCCCGGGGCGGCCGCCCCGGGCTGTCGATTGACTCTCGTTTCGGGCCACCCACCTGGCCTGTCGACAGGCGCCACCGATCCGGGCCACCGATCCGGACTGTCGGCCCGAGCCACCGTCCGCTGTCTCTCGGCTGCGGCTACTGCGACGGCTGCGGCTCGGCTGCGGCTACTGCCACGACTGCGGCTCGGCTGCGGCTACTGCTGAAGCCCTCCACCAGCCACGGGTCCGGCCGACTGCGGGCCAGCCATCGCTGCGGGGCCGAGCAACGGCTGCAGGTCCAGCCGACGGCGCGGCTGCATCCACCGACCGCAGGTGCAGCCCCGACCACAGGCGCAGCCACCGACCACAGCAGGCACGAGCCGCCCGCCGCAGGTACGAGCCGCCCGCCGCAGGGCCCCTCCCACGGCTGCACAACCGCCCTCCCCCAGCACCCGGCAAACTGTCCACCCGCCGGACCTAGGTGACCCATCCGGCCGCCCCGCCCGGACAGGCGCCCCTTCACCCCCTCACGGTCGCCATCGCGGGTCGCGCCCCAGTGTGCCGAGGAGGCGGTCCTGCTCCGACGCATCCGGCGGTACGGCCACGGGCTCGCCGAGTACACCCGCCTGCCGTGCCGTCGGGGCGAGGCCCTCGTACGCGGAGGCGAGTTCGGTGAGGACCACCGGCTCGATCGCGTACGCCTGGCCTGTCGCGCGGGCCAGGTCCCAGGCGTGCACGGCGAGATCGCCGAGCACCATGTGGCCGACAGTGCGGGCCGGGAACTTCATCGCCCCGGTCGTACCCTCGTCCGCTCCGGGCTCGCCCCAGGCCTCGACGAGCCGACGGGTCTCCTCGGCGAACCGCTCCCGCCAGTCGGCGCCCCCGCCGACCATGTCGGGCGTCTCCCCGAACTCCGAGTCCCGCTTCGCCGCGAGGGCCTGGAACTGCACGACCACCTGCGCGAGGTGGTTCACCAGGGCACGTACGTCGTACTCGGAACATGGCGTGCGCTGTCCGAGCTGCCCGTCCTCGATACCCCGGACCACGGCCACAGCCTGCACGCCTGCCGTGTCCAGGAGCTCGCTGATGCTCTTCGTCATGCCTCGAACGTAGGCGCCGACCGGTGCGTGCGCCTTGAACAAACGCGACAGCCGACCCCTGGTTCCACCCCCGTCCTAGACTCCGTTCATGGCAGCCCCGCGCCGTGACACGAAGGGCATCGTCGATGCCGCCGAGCTCTTCTCCCACGTCCGGTTCCGCCGTCGCGAGCCGGCCGAACCGCTGCGCCCCTATCTCGAGCACTACTGGCTGATCGACTGGGACCTGCCCAAGCCGTACGCCTCCCACGTCGTCCCCCATCCCTCCGTGAACGTCGTCTTCCAGTTCCAGCGCTCCGAAGCCCCCGCCGGCTCCGGCGACCTCGATGGGCCCGACGGCTCCGACTGCCCCGACGGTCCTGACGGCCACGACGACGCAGGTGCCCCAGGTGCCCCAGGTGCCCCAGGTGCCTCAGATGCCCCAGGAACGTCCCCCGCCGATGGCTTCGGCGAGGTCGCGGGCATCGGCCTCGAGCTGTTCACCAAGAAGCTCGAAGGCGTGGGCCGGGCCTGCGGAGTGCAGTTCCGCCCCGGCGGCTTCCGCCCGTTCGCCCCCGCACGCCCCGTGAGCGACTGGACGGGGCGGCAGCTGCCGCTGGACGAGGTGTTCCCCGCCGGTGCCGTCGACGGTGCGGCACAGGCCGTACTCGCCCCGGACGACGAGGACGCCCGCGTGGCGGCACTCGACGCCTTCCTGCTGTCCCTCGGACCACAGCCCGACCCACAGGCCGACCTCGCCATGGCCCTCGTCGACCGCGTCCGCACCGACCGCTCCATGCGCCGCGTCGATCAACTCGCCCGCACGGAAGGCCTGTCGACGCGCAGCCTGCAGCGGCTCTTCTCCGCGTACGTCGGCGTCGGCCCCAAGTGGGTCATCCTCCGCTACCGCATCCACGACGCCCTGGACGTGGCCGAGTCCGGCACGGCTGTCGACTGGGCGGCCGTCGCAGCCGACCTGGGCTATGCCGACCAGGCCCATCTCGTACGGGACTTCACGTCGACAGTCGGGGTACCGCCGACTGCCTACGCGGCCGGAGCCTGAGGGGTCGCGGGACCAGAACGCCCCTGAGCGCCAGGGAGTTCCGCCCGC
>NZ_JASCIS010000036.1 GCF_029968015.1 Streptomyces luteolus | reverse complement strand
CGCCTCGGTCTTGCGGAGGCGGAACGTCAGGCCCAGGCCCTCGTCGGTGAAGGGCGCGCCGTACGTCTCGTCGGCCTCGCCCTCGGCGAAGTCCAGGGCGAGGACCTCGTCCGCGATGAGGGCGGAGTGCTCGGTGAGGGCGTCCGTGGTGTCGCCGGACGTGGCCGACCAGCGCACCGCGATCCGGTCCGCGACGTCCAGGCCGCTGTTCTTGCGGGCCTCCTGGATCAGGCGGATCGCGTCACGGGCGAGGCCCGCGCGGCGCAGCTCCTCGGTGAGCTCCAGGTCGAGCGCGACCGTGGCACCGGCCTCGGAGGCGACGGACCAGCCCTCGCGCGGGGTCTCCGTGATGAAGACCTCGTCGGGGGTGAGGGTGACCGTCTCGCCGTCGACCTGCACGGTCGCCGAACCGTCGCGCAGGGCGAGGGAGAGCGCGGCCGCGTCGGCGTCGGCGACGGCCTTGGCCACGGCCTGCACGCCCTTGCCGAACCGCTTGCCCAGGGCGCGGAAGTTGGCCTTGGCCGTGGTGTCGACCAGGGAGCCGCCGACCTCGGCGAGCGAGGCGAGGGACGTGACGTTCAGCTCCTCGGTGATCTGGGCGCGGAGCTCCTCGCCGAGCGCGTCGAAGCCGGTGGCCGCGACCAGGGCGCGGGACAGCGGCTGCCGCGTCTTCACCCCGGACTCGGCGCGGGTGGCACGGCCCAGCTCGACGAGCCGCCGTACGAGCGCCATCTGCTGCGAAAGCACCGGGTCCACAAGGGAGTTGTCGGCCTCCGGCCACGTCGCCAGGTGCACGGACTCCGGGGCGTCCGGAGTCACCGGCACCACCAGGTCCTGCCAGACCCGCTCGGTGATGAACGGCGTGAGCGGGGCCATCAGACGCGTGACCGTCTCGACGACCTCGTGCAGCGTGCGCAGCGCGGCCTTGTCGCCCTGCCAGAAGCGGCGGCGGGAGCGGCGCACGTACCAGTTGGAGAGGTTGTCGACGAAGGCCGACAGGAGCTTGCCGGCGCGCTGGGTGTCGTACGACTCCAGGGCGTCCGTGGACTGGGCGACCAGGGTGTTCAGCTCGCTGAGCAGCCAGCGGTCCAGGAGCGGGCGCTCGGCCGGGGCCGGGTCCGCGGCCGACGGGGCCCACTTCGACGTACGGGCGTACAGCGCCTGGAAGGCGACCGTGTTCCAGTACGTGAGGAGGGTCTTGCGGACGACCTCCTGGATCGTGCCGTGGCCGACGCGGCGGGCCGCCCACGGGGAGCCGCCCGCGGCCATGAACCAGCGCACCGCGTCGGCGCCGTGCTGGTCCATGAGCGGGATGGGCTCCAGGATGTTGCCCAGGTGCTTGGACATCTTGCGGCCGTCCTCGGCGAGGATGTGGCCGAGGCAGACCACGTTCTCGTACGACGACTTGTCGAAGACGAGCGTGCCGACGGCCATCAGCGTGTAGAACCAGCCGCGGGTCTGGTCGATGGCCTCCGAGATGAACTGCGCCGGGTAGCGGCTCTCGAAGAGCTCCTTGTTCTTGTACGGGTAGCCCCACTGCGCGAACGGCATCGAGCCCGAGTCGTACCAGGCGTCGATGACTTCCGGCACACGCGCGGCTGTCTGCGTACAACCGTCGTGAGTGCACGTGAACGTGACGTCGTCGATGAACGGGCGGTGCGGGTCGAGGCCCGACTGGTCCGTGCCCGTCAGCTCGGACAGCTCCGCGCGGGAGCCGACGCAGGTGAGGTGGCCCTCCTCGCAGCGCCAGATCGGCAGCGGGGTGCCCCAGTAGCGGTTGCGGGACAGGGCCCAGTCGATGTTGTTGTTCAGCCAGTCGCCGAAGCGGCCGTGCTTGACCGAGTCCGGGAACCAGTTGGTCTTCTCGTTCTCTTCGAGCAGGCGGTCCTTGACGGCCGTCGTGCGGATGTACCAGGACGGCTGCGCGTAGTAGAGCAGCGCCGTGTGGCAGCGCCAGCAGTGCGGGTAGCTGTGCTCGTACGGGGTGTGGCGGAAGAGCAGGCCGCGCGTGTCGAGGTCGGCGGTCAGCTTTTCGTCGGCCTTCTTGAAGAACTCTCCGCCCACGAGCGGGACTTCGGGCTCGAACGTGCCGTCGGGCAGGACGGGGTTCACGACCGGCAGGCCGTACGCGCGGCAGACCTTGAGGTCGTCCTCACCGAAGGCGGGGGACTGGTGGACCAGACCCGTGCCGTCCTCGGTCGTGACGTACTCGGCGTTGACGACATAGTGCGCCGGAGCCGGGCTGTGCTTGTCGGTTCCCTCGCTGGCGCTCGGGAACTCCACCAGCTCGAACGGGCGTTGGTAGGTCCAGCGCTCCATCTCGGCGCCGGTGAAGGACTCGCCGGTGGTCTCCCAGCCCTCGCCGAGCGCCTTCTCGACGAGCGGCTCGGCGACGACGAGCCGCTCGGTGCCGTCGGTGGCCACCACGTACCGGACGTCGGGGTGCGCGGCGACGGCGGTGTTGGAGACGAGGGTCCAGGGGGTGGTCGTCCACACCAGGAGCGCGGCCTGGCCGGCGAGGGGGCCGCCGGTGAGCGGGAAGCGGACGTAGACCGAGGGGTCGACGACCGTCTCGTACCCCTGCGCCAACTCGTGGTCGGAGAGGCCGGTGCCGCAGCGGGGGCACCAGGGGGCGACGCGGTGGTCCTGGACGAGCAGGTCCTTGTCGAAGATCTGCTTCAGGGACCACCAGACCGACTCGATGTACTCGGGGTTCATCGTGCGGTACGCGTCGTCGAGGTCGACCCAGTAGCCCATGCGGGTCGTGAGGTCGGCGAAGGCGTCGGTGTGCCGGGTCACGGACGCGCGGCACTTGGCGTTGAACTCGGCGATGCCGTACGCCTCGATGTCCTTCTTGCCGTTGAAGCCGAGCTCCTTCTCGACGGCGAGCTCGACGGGCAGCCCGTGGCAGTCCCAGCCGGCCTTGCGCGCGACGTGGTACCCGCGCATGGTGCGGAAGCGCGGGAAGACGTCCTTGAAGACGCGGGCCTCGATGTGGTGGGCGCCGGGCATTCCGTTGGCGGTGGGCGGGCCCTCGTAGAAGACCCACTCGGGGCGGCCCTCGGACTGCTCCAGGGTCTTGGCGAAGATCTTCTGCTCGTCCCAGAACTGGAGCACGGCGTGCTCGAGGGCGGGCAGGTCGACCTGGGCGGGCACCTGGCGGTACTGCGGCTGCGTATTCAACGAGCTTCCTCCGGCGGACACTGTTTCCGTCGGAGGGACGAGAGCCGGCCTGCGCCGTGTGCGGCGCGGGCTCCCGCGGTACCACCCTCCTTGGCCCGCCGGCTCGGGTTGTGCGCCGATGGGCCCCCTCATTGGGGTCGCGGCCGGGTCTACTCACCGCCGCTGCCGATTCGCTCGGCCGCTGCGGCTTTCTTCCGGCGGCTCCGGGGTGATCTTCACGCTCGCGCCGGCCCCCGGGCTCTCACCGTCCCCGGGTCGCTCCTGGCTGCGTACGGGCGCTACTCGTCCCCATCCATGCCTTTTCGCTGTGCCCAGTGTACGGGGCACAGGGGCGGTGGGCCGACCGGAATTCGTACGGGCGGTGGGGCCGTGGCGAGGGCGCCGGGTCAGGCGTGTTCGGGGATGACGTCCTTGAGGGAGTCGCGGACCATCTTCCGCAGGTCGAGGCTGTCGGTGTGACCGTGGACGGACACGGCGTGCTCGCTGGCGGCGCTGACCACTTCTTCTTCCTCGCCGGAGATGGTGAGGGTGCATTTGGTCTCGCTGGGGAAGTCACGGCAGTCGGCTGTCTTGCGCATGGTGCACCTTCCTAGGTTTTGTCTCATTTTATGCCTGAAAGTCCGGTTGAATACGGTCCAGGATGAGGCGGGCGGACGGTGCCGGTGCGGGCGTGGGGCTGACCCGAATGGGGACACGCTCGGTGTCCGGATCCCGGCCCGAAGGTCGTGGCGGATTACCCGGCGAAGAGCTGGGCACAACGGATGCATGCCGGTCCCGACGCACTCGTGGGGCGGCCGAATCGGGCGGCGTGCCCCGTTGCCGCGGGCCTGGAGTCGATTTATCGTCCCAGCACGATTCGCGAGCGAGATCACAAAATGTGAAGGGGCCGCGGCCATGGTGGCGAAACAGACCGCCGTATCGGAGCCGGCATCGGAGCCGTCGGCCGGGTCGGAGCAGACGGAGAAGGCGGCGAGGACGACCGCGAAGAAGACGGCGAAGAAGACCGCGAAGAAGACCGCGAAGAAGACGGCGAAGAAGTCCACGACGGCCAAGGCCGAGAAGAAGACCGCGGCAGCGACGACCGCGGCAGCGAGGACCGCGAAGAAGGTCGAAGCGGGCACGGCTGCCGAGTCGGGGACGGCGAAGCAGAGGGCAGCGAAAAGGGCCACCACAAAGAAGGCGGCGGCCAAGAAAACGGCCACTAAGAAGGCCGCGACGAGGAAGCCCGAAGCTGAGCAGAAGACCGGGAAGAGCACGGCGAAGAAGGGCGCGACCAAGAAGGCCGCCGCCGGGGAGCAGGCGGTCGAGGAGGCGGCGCACGCCGCGAAGCAGACGGGAGCCAAGTCGGTGGCTGCGAAGAAGACCAGGGCGACGCCGGCACAGCGGTCGGCCCCTTCCGTACCGAAGGCGCGCGTGGTGGCGGCCGAGCCGGGCGAACTCGCCGTACGGCCCGGCGAGGACCCGTGGACCGGCGAGGAGGTGGCCGAGGCGCGCACCATGCTGGCCGAGGCGGCGGGCCGGCTGCGGACCGAGATCGTCGCGTCCGAGGAGTCGCTGCAGGGCCTGATGCGGGACTCCGGGGACGGGGCCGGTGACGACCAGGCGGACACCGGGACGAAGAACATCACGCGCGAGCACGAGCTGGCCCTGGCGGCGAACGCGCGGGAGATGCTGGAGCAGACCGAGCGGGCCCTGGAGCGGCTCGACGCGGGGACGTACGGGCTGTGCGAGAACTGCGGGCAGCCCATCGGGAAGGCGCGGATGCAGGCCTTCCCGCGCGCGACCCTGTGCGTGGAGTGCAAGCAGAAGCAGGAACGGCGCTCCTGACACGCGGTCGCCGCAAGGGTGTGCCGTACCCTCGTCCTCAGTCGGAATCTAGGGTTGAGGGACTCACGTGGCAGAGGCGGAGCGCATCATCGGTACGCCGGACAGCGAGGACGCCGGGGCGGGTGCGGAGCCGGAGCGCACGGACGGCACGGACGGCACGGACGGCACCCCGTCCCCGGAGGGCCGCGACCAGGAGCCGGGCGACCGTGAGTCGGCCGTCGAGCCGGAGCAGCCCAAGGGGCGCCGGAAGATCGCGATGCTGTTCGCCGTCGCCGCCGTGGCGTACGCCCTCGACCTGATCAGCAAGTTGATCGTGGTGGCCGAGCTGGAGCACCACGAGCCGATCGAGCTGATCGGCGACTGGCTGAAGCTGCAGGCCATCCGGAACGCGGGTGCCGCCTTCGGGATCGGTGAGGCCTTCACCGTGATCTTCACGATTATCGCGGCCACCGTGATCGTCGTGATCGCCCGCCTCGCCCGCAAGCTCTACAGCGTGCCGTGGGCGATCGCGCTCGGCCTGCTGCTCGGCGGTGCGCTCGGCAACCTCACCGACCGGATCTTCCGGGCGCCGGGGGTCTTCGAGGGCGCGGTGGTCGACTTCATCGCGCCGAAGGGGTTCGCGGTGTTCAACCTCGCCGACTCGGCGATCGTGTGCGGCGGCATCCTGATCGTGATCCTCTCCTTCCGCGGCCTCGACCCGGACGGCACCGTCCACAAGGACTGAGCTCCCCGGTGCCCCGGGCCCCGCGCAAGGGCTCTCGTACGGGGCTGTCGTACCGGTCCGGCATACTCGACGGGTGAGCACGATTCCCGAGATCCGCACCCTGCCCGTGCCCGACGGCCTGGAGGGCGAGCGCGTAGACGCCGCCATCTCCCGCATGTTCGGCTTTTCCCGTACGAAGGCCGCCGAGCTGGCCGCAGCCGGAAAGGTGCAGGTCGACGGCAGCGTCGTCGGCAAGTCCGAGCGTGTGCACGGCGGGGCCTGGCTCGAGGTGGAGATGCCGCAGGCGGCGCCGCCCGTGCAGATCGTCGCGGAGCCCGTCGAAGGCATGGAGATCGTGCACGACGACGAGGACATCGTCGTGATCATGAAGCCGGTCGGGGTCGCTGCGCACCCCAGCCCCGGCTGGACCGGCACCACCGTGATCGGTGGCCTGGCCGCCGCCGGGTACCGGATCTCGACCTCCGGCGCCGCCGAGCGCCAGGGCATCGTGCACCGGCTCGACGTCGGTACGTCGGGCCTGATGGCCGTGGCCAAGTCGGAGCGTGCGTACACCTCGCTGAAGCGGCAGTTCAAGGAGCGCGTGCCGGACAAGCGCTACCACGCGCTCGTGCAGGGCCACCCCGACCCGATGAGCGGCACCATCGACGCCCCCATCGGCCGGCACCCGAACCACGACTACAAGTGGGCGGTGACCGCCGAGGGCAAGCCCTCGGTGACGCACTACGACCTGGTCGAGGCGTTCCGCGCGGCCTCGCTGCTCGACATCAAGCTGGAGACCGGGCGCACGCACCAGATCCGCGTGCACATGTCGGCCCACCGGCACCCCTGCGTCGGCGACCTGACGTACGGCGCGGACCCGACGCTCGCCAAGCGGCTCGGGATCACCCGGCAGTGGCTGCACGCGGTGCGGCTCGGCTTCGAGCACCCCGGGGACGGCCGCTGGGTCGAGTTCGAGAGCGGCTACCCGGAGGACCTGCAGACGGCCCTCGACCGGGTCCGGGCGGAGAGCGCGTGACCACGCGGTCGTACGCGGTCCGGGTCGCCGAGTCCGCGGCCGACCGTGCGGCCTGTCTGACGGTGCGCCACGAGGTCTTCGTACGCGAGCAGGGCGTACCGGTGAACCTGGAGTACGACGCGCACGACAAGGTCGCCGTGCATGTGCTGGCCATCGGGGACGACGGGGCGGCGCTCGGCACCGCGCGGCTGCTGCACGGCGCGGCGGCCGCGGAGAGGACCGGCGTCGACCCGGCCGTCGGCTCGCTCGGCCGGGTCGCCGTCACGTCGGCCGCGCGCGGGCTCGGCGTGGGGGCAGCGCTGGTGCGGGGCATCGAGGAGACGGCCGCTTCGCTCGGCCTGGCGGAGGTCGACCTGCACGCGCAGACGCGTGCGCTCGCCTTCTACGAACGGCTCGGATACGCGGCGTACGGCGGGGAGTTCCTGGACGCGGGGATCGTGCACCGGGCGATGCGGCGGAAGCTGTAGGGCGGTCCCGGGGGGCGTGGTGCCCTGAGCAGCGGGGACATGACCGGTTTTCCGGATATGCGTGGCAGGCTTGAGGGCGCGTTCCCGATCTTCGGGGGCGCGCCCGCGTGCCGTCCCGAGGGTGCGGGGGCCGATCGCGCACCTCTGTGGAGGCCCCCGAAGTGGACCAGTTGGCCCTGCTGTTCGTCCTGCTCCTCGGGGCCGTTCTGAGTGTTCCGCTCGGTGAGCGGCTCGGGGTGCCCGCGCCGGTCCTCATGACGGTCGCCGGGATCGTGCTCGCGCTGCTGCCGTTCGTGCCGAACGTCGAGATTCCACCCGAGTTCATTCTTCCGCTGGTCCTGCCGCCGCTGCTCTACGCCTCCGTGCAGCGCACCTCCTGGCGCCAGTTCACCGCCAACCTCCGGCCGATCCTGCTGCTCGCGGTCGCGCTGGTCTTCGTCACCACGGCCGCCGTCGCGGTGGTCGCCCACGCCGTCGTGCCGGGGCTTCCGCTCGCCGCGGCCGTCGCGCTGGGGGCGCTCGTGGCGCCGCCCGACCCGGTCGCCGCCACCGCGGTCGCCGGTCAACTCGGGCTGCCCAGACGCCTGGTGTCGATCCTGGAGGGCGAGGGCCTCTTCAACGACGTGACCGCGATCGTGCTGTACCACGTGGCGATCGCCGCGGCCGTCAGCGGCTCCTTCTCGCTGCCGGAGGCCGCGCTCGACTTCCTGCTCTCCGCGGTCGTCGCGCTCGCCGTCGGCCTCGCCATCGGCTGGGCCGCCAACAAGCTGATGGGCTTCCTCGGCGACGCCACGCTCCAGGTCGGCCTGACCCTCCTCGTCCCGTTCGTCGCGTATGTGCTCGCCGAGGAGCTGAAGGGCTCCGGCGTGCTCGCGGTCCTGGTCACCGCGCTGTTCCTGGCGGAGTACGCGGTCGACGCCGACGATGTGATGGGACGGATCGCGGGGCGGACGTTCTGGGAGGTCGTCGACACCCTCGTCACCGGGATCGCCTTCGGCCTGATCGGCCTCGAACTGCACAACGCCATCAGGACCGCGTCCGGCCGCTGGGGCGAACTCCTCGGCTGGGCCGCGGCCGTCACGGCGGTCGTCGTCTTCGTACGCCTCCTCTGGCTGCTGCCCGCGACCTGGATCGCCAAGCGGCTGCACCACAAGCGGGACTACGACGAGGAGATTCCGGTCAGTTGGCGCGAGACCGTCGTCATGTGGTGGTCGGGGATGCGGGGGGTGGCGTCCGTGGCGCTCGCGCTCGCCATCCCGCTCACGACGGACGACGGGGCGGCCTTCCCCGTACGCGAAGAGATCATCTTCATCGCGTTCGGCGTCATCATGGCGACCCTCGTCCTGCAGGGGCTCACGCTGCCCTGGCTCGTACGGAGACTCGGGGTCGAAGCGGATGCCGAGGCCGAGGAGGCCTTCGAGAAGGAGCTCGCGGTCCGCGCGGCGAAGGCGGCGAAGCGGCGGCTCAAGGAGATCCAGGAGGTCGAGGCGCTGCCGGACGAGTTCGCCGAGCAACTGGCCCGCCGCGCCTACGACATCGGCGCCAGGATCAGCCCCGACATGGTCGACGACGACCGCAGGGCCGCGTACGTCAAGCGCACCGAGTGGGTGAAGCGGGTGCGGCGGATCCAGGGGGAGATGATGAGCGCGGCGCGGCACGAGGTGCTGGCCGCGCGGAACGAGCCCGGGTCCGATCCGGAGATCGTGGACCGGGTCCTGCGGCACCTGGACGTACGCAGCCTGCGCTGAGAACGGTCGCTGTCGTCCGGGGCTCGGTTCCAGGGCTGCCGCCCCGGACCCCGCTTCGGCCTGCGGCCTCGTCCTCAAGCGCCGGACGGGCTGGATTACCCCCCGAAACGTCTGATCGGCCGGCTCGCCCCTTACCCCCGGCCCGTCCGCGGCGCCGGTTCGTCGACGTGCTTCGCCGGTGGCGGTGGCAGGGGTGCCGAGGTCGTCGCGATGTGGGGCAGGGCGTACGGGTGGTGTTCGGTGAGCCAGCGGATCATCTGCTCGCGGACCGTGACCCGTATCGTCCAGATGTCGTCCGCGTCCTTCGCCGTGACCAGGGCGCGGACCTGCATCGTGGACGGCGTCGTGTCCGTGACCGCGATGCCCCAGTCGCGGCCGTCCCAGGCCGGGCACTCGCGCACGATGTCGTGCAGCTTCTCCCGCATCTCCGGCACCGGCGCCCGGTGGTCGAGGTGGAAGAAGACCGTGCCGGTCATCTGGGAGCCGCCGCGCGACCAGTTCTCGAACGGCTTCGACGTGAAGTACGAGACGGGCATGGTGATCCGGCGCTCGTCCCAGGTGCGGACGGTCAGGAACGTGAGGGTGATCTCGTCGATCGTGCCCCACTCGCCGTCCACGACCACGGTGTCGCCGAGCCGCACCATGTCGCCGAACGCGATCTGCAGACCGGCGAAGAGGTTGCCGAGCGTGGACTGGGCGGCGATTCCCGCGACGATGCCGAGCACCCCGGCCGAGGCGAGCAGCGAGGCGCCCGCCGTGCGCATCGCGGGGAAGGTCAGCAGCATCACCGCGACCGCGACCACGGCGACCACGGCCGTCACCACGCGCTGGATCAGCGTGACTTGTGTACGGACCCGACGCACCCGGGCCGGATCGCGGTGCGCGGCCGCGTACCGCGCGTACGAGGCGTCGACGATCGCCACCGCGATCCGCACCACCAGCCAGGCGGACGACGCGATCAGGGCAAGCGCGAGAAGGTGCGCGATCCCGGCCCGGTGGTCGTGGAGCAGCCCCGACTGGTCGTGCGAGGCGCCCAACAGGGCGGTGGCGAGGACGAGTTGGAGGGGCAGGCGGCAGCGGCGGAGCAGGCCCCAGAGCGGCGTCTCGGGGTGGCGGGCGTCGATGCGTCGCAGCAGGCGGTCGACCAGCCAGCCCACGATCAGCGTGAGGACGACCGTGCCACCGAGGACGATCAGCGGACGCAGTACGTTCTCCATGCGCCCGAGGGTAACGGCGCCTGGCACGATGGCCGCATGAACATCATGCTTTTCCACTCGGCGCAGGGCCTGCGCCCGGCCGTGCACGCGGCGGCCGACCGGCTGCGCGCCGCCGGGCACGAGGTGCACGTGCCCGACCTCTACGACGGGCGGACCGCCGACACCGTCGAGGAGGGAATGAAGATCAAGGAGGAGATCGGCTCGGACGAGCTGCTCCGCCGCGCCGTCGTCGCCTCCGCGCCGTACTCGGAGCGCGGCCTCGTGTACGCCGGGTTCTCGCTCGGCGGCTCCCTCGCGCAGAACCTCGCGCTCGCCGACGAGAAGGCCCGCGGGCTGCTTCTGCTGCACGGCACGTCGGACATCGCGGACGAGGCGTCGGTGGACGACCTGCCGGTGCAGCTGCACGTCGCCGACCCGGACCCGTTCGAGCCGCACGACTGGCTGAACGCGTGGTACCTGCGGATGCGGCGGGCCGGGGCGGACGTCGAGGTCTTCCGGTACGCGGGCGCGGGGCACCTCTACACGGACCCGGACCTGCCGGACTTCGACGCGGAGGCGGCCGAGCAGACGTGGCGGGTGGCGCTCGGGTTCATCGAGTCCCTGTAGCTGTCACGGTCACGGTCACGGGCGCGTGCAGCGGCCCGTCGGGTTCGCGGACGGTGGGCGGCACTGCAGCGGGAAGTCCGCGCGGTCGTGGCTCAGGTACCGGCCGACGCAGGTGTTCGGGCTGTTCCGGCCGAGGGTCGCGCAGTGGTTGAGCGCGGCCCGGCCGTCGGCGAACGGGCCCGGCGCGTAGATCACCCAGTAACCCGGCTTGAGGGACGCGTAGTTGTCGCTGCGGACGTAGCGGGCCCCGGGCACGGTCTTGCGGATGTTCGCCAGGCGCTTGTCGCGGGCCGCCGTACCTGTGGATACCGGCTCCGAGAAGAGCTGGGCGACCCAGCTGCCGGCGGCCGGAGGCTGCTGCGTCCGGCTGGGCTTGCGTGTCGGCGCCGGTTCCTTGCCGCGGTCCGGACCGGCCCCGCGGCCGGGGGACTTGGAGGGGCCGGGGCCTGCGGACTGGGAGGGGCCGGATCCGGAGGTACGGGTGGGCTTCGGGCCTCCGCCGCCCTCGGTCCGTTCACCGCCACCGCCACCGCCACCGCCACCGCCGCCGCGCAGCGCGAACAGCGCACCGGCGCCGACGACCAGCGCGACGGCCACCGCGATCACCGTCACGATCACGGGCGTACGGGAGCGGCCCGAGGGCTGTTGCCGCCGGGTGGGCGCCTGCGCAGGCACGGGGGCATACGGACCCGGCCCGGGATGACCGGGCGCCGCCGGGCGCGGGCTGTCCAGGGCCGTGGGCGGCGGGGGAGGCGTCGGCGCGT
The DNA here is from genome assembly GCF_029968015.1 of Streptomyces luteolus. Classification (GTDB taxonomy): domain Bacteria; phylum Actinomycetota; class Actinomycetes; order Streptomycetales; family Streptomycetaceae; genus Streptomyces; species Streptomyces luteolus. Next base: position 72,178 of record NZ_JASCIS010000036.1, on the reverse strand, counting down.
ACGAGGTCCGGGTCGGCTGTGCCGACCAGAGCGGCGGCTCGCCGGACTCGGCCCGCGCCAGCATCGCGTCCAGCCGGACGGCGTCGGGCCGCGCCGCCGGGTCCCGTACGAGCAGGGCGGACAGGACCGGCGCCAGCGGGCCCGAGCGGACCGGCGGCGGCACGGGCTCGTCAAGGACCGCGGCCAGGGTGGCGAGCGTGGTGGCCCGGCGCATCGGACTCACGCCCTCCACCGCGACGTACAGGACGAGGCCGAGGGACCAGAGGTCGGAGGCGGGGTCGTCGTCGGTGCCGCGGATGCGTTCCGGGGCGATGTACTCGGGGGAGCCGATCAGGTCGCCCGTGGCGGTCAGGGCTGAGGTGCCCTGGAGGGCGGCGATGCCGAAGTCCGTGAGCACCGCACTGCCGTCCGCCCGCAGCATCACGTTGGCGGGCTTCACGTCCCGGTGCTGGATGCCGGCGGCGTGCGCGGCGCGCAGCGCGGAGAGGACCTGGCGGCCTAGGCGGGCGGCCTCCCGCGGACCCAACGGGCCCTGGGCGAGCCGGTCCTGGAGGGTGTGGCCGGGCAGCAGCTCCATGACGAGCCACGGGTGGCCGTCCGCCGCCGCGTCCACGATGTGGTGGATCGTCACCACGTGCGGATGGCTGAGCCGGGCGAGCGCGCGGGCCTCGCGCAGCACCCGCTCGCGCAGCACCCGGTCCGCGTCCGGGGACAGGGCCGGGTCGGGGGAGCGGACCTCCTTCAGGGCCACCTCGCGGTGCAGCGCCGTGTCGCGCGCCCGCCACACCGTGCCCATGCCTCCGCTGCCGAGCCGCTCGATCAGCTCGAAGCGCCCGTCGACCACTCTGCTGCGGGCCGCGTCCCCGTCCCCGTTCATGCGGGTCAGCGTACGGGCTGCTGCGCCCGCTCCACCCGCTGTGTGCCCGAAAGTGTGCGGTACGAGCGGAGCCAGGACGAGGTGGCCCGCGGGTCGGCCTTGTCGGACAGCGCGTAGTAGTCCATCTGCGAGCGCTCCGCGGTGACGTCCAGGACGCCGTAGCCGTGCGAGTCCATGTCGAGCCACTTCACGTGCCGGTTGGCGGCCTTGACCGCGCCGGCCGCGACGAGGGACACGGTCTGCGGGGCGACCTTCAGGATGTCGTCCAGGTTGTCCGAGGTCACCGAGGTGACGACGAACTCGGTGGCGGCGCTCTGCGGCAGCGGGTACGTGGCGGCCTTCACCGGCACGTCGTTGGCCCAGGCCATATGGATGTCACCGGTGAGGAAGACGGTGTCGCGGATGCCCCGGTCCGTGAGGTGGGCGAGCAGCTCCCTGCGGTCGTCGGTGTAGCCGTCCCACTGGTCGACGTTGACCGCGAGCCCCTCCTTCGGCAGCCCGAGCAACTCAGCGACCGGGCCGAGGAGATGGGCCGGTACGGAGCCGAAGGCCACCGGCGAGATCATCACCGAGGTGCCGACCAGCTTCCACCGCGCCTGCGAGGCGGCGAGCCCCTGCTTGAGCCAGTCGAGCTGGGCGCGGCCGGTGAGGGTGCGCTCGGGGTCGTCCACGTCGCCGTTGCCGACCGTCGTCTGCTGGGAGCGGAAGGAGCGCAGGTCGAGCAGGTGCAGATCGGCCAGCTTGCCGTAGCGGACGCGGCGGTAGACGGTGCCCTCGGTGGCGGGTCGGACCGGCATCCACTCGAAGTAGGCCTGCTTGGCGGCGGCTTGGCGTGCCGACCAGTCGCCCTCGGCGCCCGGCGTGTGGTTCTCGGCGCCGCCCGACCAGGTGTCGTTGGCGATCTCGTGGTCGTCCCAGATCGCGATGACGGGGTGGCGGGCGTGCAGCGCCTGGAGGTCGGGGTCGGTCTTGTAGGTGCCGTGCCGGGTGCGGTAGTCGGCGAGCGAGAGGATCTCGTGCTTCGGCTCGTGCTGCCGCAGCACGTCATCGTCGACGGGGTAGCCGCCGGAGGCGTACTCGTAGAGGTAGTCGCCGAGGTGGAGGACCGCGTCCAGGTCGGGGCGGTCGGCGAGATGGCGGTACGCGGAGAACCAGCCGGCCTCCCAGTTGGCGCAGGAGACCACGCCGAAGCGGACGTGGGGAGCCGTGGCCTCGTGCGCGGGGGTGGTGCGGGTGCGGCCGATGGGGGAGACGGCGGGGGAGCCGGTGGGGGAGCCGATGGGGGAGTCCTCGGAGGAGGCCGCACTGCCCGCGCTGAAGCGGAAGTAATAGTCGGTCGCCGGGCGCAGACCCCTTACGTCGGCCTTCACCGTGTGGTCGGACGCCGCGCGCGCGGTGACGGACCCGCTCCCCGCGATCCGGCTGAAGTCCCGGTCCTCGGATATCTCCCAACGCACCGCCGTGTCGGGCCCGTTGCCCGAGCCGGGCAGGGCCTGCGGGGTGGGCGTCACGCGGGTCCAGAGCAGGACCCCGTCGGGCAGCGGATCGCCGGACGCGACGCCGTGCAGGAAGGCGGGGCCGTTCTCGGCGGCGTGCGCGAGCGGGGCGGCCGCGAGGGGGACGACGACCGCGGTGGCGGCAGCCGCCTTGACGACCGTGCGGCGCTTGGGAGTTGAGGCCGAAGGGCCGGTGGTCTGGCCGGTGGTCTGGCCGGTGGTCCGGCTGCTGGTCTGGCGGGGGAGTCTACTGGTCACGAACGGTCAGATTACTGACCGGTATGAGCAAAGAGCGGACGAACTCCGAAAGTTCGCCCGCTCTTTCCCCGCTCGTTCAGAAGGTCCGGAGACTCAGCCCTTCAGCGCCGCGTCGATCGTCTTCGTGAACTGCTCGGCCGTCATCGGCGTCCCCTTCTGGCCGTCGGGGAACTTCGCCTCCAGCTTCTTGCCGTCCATCTTCAGCGTCGGCGTGCCCTGCACACCGCTCTTCTGGAACGTCTCCGACATCTCCAGGGCCCACCGGTCGTAGGTGCCGTCCTCGACCGCCTTCTCGAACTTCGCGTTGCCCTTCAGCTCCGGGACGTCGTTCGCGATCTCGATCAGCGCCGAGTCGTCCTTGAACTTGTCGTCCGACTCCTCCGGGTGGTGCTCGGCGGAGTAGAGCGCCGACTTGAACTGGAGGAAGGCCTCGGGGCTGACGTTCAGGGCGGCGCCGAGCGCGCTCAGGGCGTTCTTCGAGCCCTCGCCGCGGTTGCCGATCTTCCCCTCGTCGAGGCTGTCGCCGTCGAGGAACGAAGCACCGACGAACTTGACCTTGTACTTGCCGTCCTCGACGTCCTTCTCGATCGTTTTGCCCACGCCCTGCTCGAACGTGGCGCAGATCGGGCAGCGCGGGTCCTCGTACAGCTCCAGGGTCTTCTTCGCGCTGTCCTCGCCGATCACGACCGTAGTGCCGTTCTTGCCCGAGGTGTTGGCGGGCGCGACGACCTTCGCCGTCTTGGCGGCCTCCCACGCCGAGGGCTTGCTCGCCTGCATCACGGCCCAGCCGACGCCGCCGGCCACGGCCAGGACGCCGACGATGCTCACGCCGACGATCACCTGCCGGCGGACCTTGTCCTTCTTGGCCTGCCGCTCCCGCTCGGCCCGCAGCCGCTCGCGGGCCGCCGTCTTCGCCGCCTGGCTGTTGCGCTTGCTCATGATCTTCTCCGTACGTGACGTGGTGTGGGGTGGTCCAGCTGGTGTGGGTGCTGGTGCTCGTGCTCAGGCGAGAACAGGGGCCTGGCACGGCGGTCCACGCCGGTTCACGGAGTGCGCGACGAGCCACGCGCGCGGGATACGGATCTGATGCGCCCACGTACGGGCCCGCCGCACCGGTTCGATGCGTACGGCGACGGTGGCCACCGCGACCAGCAGTGGCCGGAAGGCGAGCGACGCGGCCGCGCGCAGGAGCTGCGCCAGGGCGCTCTCGCCGCGCCGCAGCCAGGCCGCGGCGACGAGCCCCACGCCGACGTGCGCGGCGAGCAGCAGCCAGGCCGCGGCCGGATCGGGGGAGGCGAGCAGTCCGGCGGCCTGGTGCTGTCCGCCGCCCGCGGCCCGCGCCAGGGTGGCGCCCACCCCGTCACCGGCACACAGGACGTCGAACCCGAAGGAGCGCAGCGGACCGGCGACCGGGCCGCCCGCCGCGCCGTAACAGACATGCTGGCCGGCCGTGAACACCGTGTCCGCGGCCAGCTCCAGGGGCACCAGAAGGGCGGCGATCCGCCAGAACCCGCGCTCGCGACCGGCGAGCAGATAGGCGAGCGCGAAGACGACCGCGCTCACCCCGACGACCGTGGTCAGCGGCAGCGGCACCCCGGACAGCAGCACGTGCGAGGCGGCGGACAGCGTCACGACGACCGCCGTGAAGAGCGCTGCCCGCGCCGCGCGAAGCTGCGACCCGGATATGTCCATGGCGCGAAAGTCTGCCATGCCTCGGCGTAAGCCCCCCTTCAAGGTTTCCTGTGAAAGCCCCGGGCGAAAGCCTTGGCCGACGGCTAGAGGCCCGGGATCCGGCCGTTGCGGAACAGGTCCACGAAGATCTGGTGGTCCCGGCGGGCCCGCGCCCCGTACCCGTGCGCGAACTCCACGAGGAGGTCGCCGAAGCCGTTCTCGTCGCCCGCGATGGCCGCGTCGATCGCCCGCTCCGTGGAGAACGGCACCAGCTCGGAGTGCCCGCTCTCGTCGTCCGCCGCCGCGTGCATCGTGGCCGTGGCCCGCCCCAGGTCGGCGATCACGGCGGCGATCTCGTCCGCTTCGTCGATGTCCGACCAGTCCAGGTCCACCGCGTACGGCGACACCTCGGCGACCAGCTGGCCCGAGCCGTCCAGCTCCGTCCAGCCCAGCCACGGGTCGGCGTGGGCCTGGAGGGCGCGCTGCGAGATCACCGTGCGGTGGCCCTCGTGCCGGAAGTACTCACGGACCGCCGGGTCCGTGAGGTGCCGCGAGACCGCCGGGGTCTGCGCCTGCTTGAGATAGATCACGACGTCGTTCTCCAGGGCGTCGGAATTGCCCTCCAGAAGGATGTTGTACGACGGCAGCCCCGCCGAGCCGATGCCGATCCCGCGCCGCCCCACCACGTCCTTCACGCGGTACGAGTCGGGGCGGGACAGGGACGACTCGGGCAGCGTCTCCAGGTACCCGTCGAAGGCGGCCAGGACCTTGTACCGCGTGGCGGCGTCCAGCTCGACGGCGCCGCCGCCCGCCGAGAACCGGCGCTCGAAGTCCCGGATCTCCGTCATCGAGTCGAGCAGCCCGAACCGGGTCAGCGAGCGGGCCGAGCGCAGTGCGCCGAGCAGCGGCCCCTCGGCCGTGTCCAGGGTGAAGGGCGGCACCTCGTCATCCTTCGCGCCCGTCGCGAGCGCGTGGATCCGCTCGCGGTAGGCGCTCGCGTACGTCCGCACCAGGCCGGTGATCTGCTCGTCGGAGAGCGCCTTGGAGTACCCGATCAGCGCGACGGAGGCGGCGAACCGCTTCAGGTCCCAGGTGAAGGGGCCGACGTACGCCTCGTCGAAGTCGTTGACGTTGAAGATCAGGCGGCCCTGGGAGTCCATGTACGTGCCGAAGTTCTCGGCGTGCAGATCGCCGTGGATCCACACCTTGCCGGTGCGCTCGTCCAGGTACGAGCCGTCCGGTATGTGCTCCAGGTCGTGGTAGAAGAGGCACGCCGTGCCGCGGTAGAAGGCGAAGGCACTGGCCGCCATCTTGCGGAACTTCACGCGGAAGGCGGCCGGATCCGCGGCGAGGAGCTCGCCGAACGCGGTGTCGAAGACGGCGAGGATCTGCTCGCCTCGCTGCTCGGCGCTGAGCTCGGGGACCGACATCGCTGGGTGCCTCCTGGTGCATGACATTTGGGACAGGTGTTCCGCCCCTTCCAACGCACGAAGCTACTCGTGAGTGCCCGCGGGTTGTCAGTCCCCGGACGTAGACTTCAGCGCTGTCCCCCCTGGGAGCGTCTTCCCGCCCGTCGCCGTGAGTTCCACCGGAGGTCTTCCACCGTGACCGCCTCGTCCAGGCCGCCCTTCACGCACCTGCACGTCCACACCCAGTACTCGCTGCTCGACGGCGCGGCGCGGCTGAAGGACATGTTCAACGCCTGCAACGAGATGGGCATGACCCATGTCGCCATGACGGACCACGGCAACCTCCACGGTGCGTACGACTTCTTCCACTCCGCGAAGAAGGCCGGGGTCACCCCGATCATCGGCATCGAGGCGTACGTCGCGCCCCAGTCCCGGCAGTACAAGCGGAAGATCCAGTGGGGCCAGCCGCACCAGAAGCGGGACGACGTCTCGGGTTCGGGCGGTTACACCCACAAGACGATCTGGGCGTCGAACAGCACGGGCCTGCACAACCTCTTCAAGCTCTCCTCGGACGCGTACGCCGAGGGCTGGCTGCAGAAGTGGCCCCGCATGGACAAGGAGACCATCGCCCAGTGGTCGGAGGGCCTGATCGCCTCCACCGGCTGCCCCTCCGGCGAGCTCCAGACCCGGCTGCGCCTCGGCCAGTTCGACGAAGCGCTCAAGGCGGCCTCCGAGTACCAGGACATCTTCGGCAAGGACCGGTACTTCCTGGAGCTGATGGACCACGGCATCGAGATCGAGCGCCGGGTGCGTGACGGCCTCCTGGAGATCGGCAAGAAGCTCGGCATCCCGCCGCTCGTGACCAACGACTCGCACTACACGTACTCCCACGAGTCGACGGCCCACGACGCCCTGCTCTGCATCCAGACCGGCAAGAACCTCTCCGACCCGGACCGCTTCCGCTTCGACGGCACGGGCTACTACCTGAAGACGACCGACGAGATGTACGCGATCGACTCGTCGGACGCCTGGCAGGAGGGCTGCCGCAACACGCTCCTGGTGGCCGAGCAGATCGACACCACGGGCATGTTCGAGAAGCGCGACCTGATGCCGAAGTTCGACATCCCGGACGGCTTCACGGAGGTCACCTGGTTCCAGGAGGAGGTCCGCCGCGGCATGGAGCGCCGCTATCCGGGCGGCGTCCCCGAGGACCGCCAGAAGCAGGCCGAGTACGAGATGGACACCATCATCTCGATGGGCTTCCCGGGATACTTCCTGGTCGTCGCCGACTTCATCATGTGGGCGAAGAACCAGGGCATCGCGGTGGGCCCGGGCCGAGGCTCCGCGGCCGGCTCGATCGTGGCGTACGCGATGGGCATCACCGACCTCGACCCGATCACGCACGGCCTGATCTTCGAGCGGTTCCTCAACCCCGAGCGCATCTCCATGCCCGATGTCGACATCGACTTCGACGAGCGCAGGCGCGTCGAGGTGATCAGGTACGTGACGGAGAAGTACGGCTCCGACAAGGTCGCCATGATCGGCACGTACGGAAAGATCAAGGCGAAGAACGCCATCAAGGACTCCGCGCGCGTGCTCGGTTATCCGTACGCGATGGGCGACCGCCTCACCAAGGCCATGCCCGCCGACGTCCTCGGCAAGGGCATCGACCTCTCCGGCATCACCGACCCCAAGCACCCGCGCTACAGCGAGGCGGGCGAGATCCGGGGGATGTACGAGAACGAGCCGGACGTCAAGAAGGTCATCGACACCGCGAAGGGTGTGGAGGGCCTGGTCCGGCAGATGGGTGTGCACGCGGCCGGCGTGATCATGTCCAGCGAGCCGATCGTCGACCACGCCCCGCTCTGGACGCGGCACACCGACGGCGTGACGATCACGCAGTGGGACTACCCGCAGTGCGAGTCGCTCGGCCTGCTCAAGATGGACTTCCTGGGCCTGCGCAACCTCACCATCATGGACGACGCCGTCAAGATGGTGCGGGCCGACAAGGGCGTCGACCTGGAGATGCTCAACCTCCCGCTCGACGACCCGAAGACCTTCGAACTCCTCTGCCGCGGTGACACCCTCGGCGTCTTCCAGTTCGACGGCGGCCCGATGCGTTCGCTGCTCCGCCAGATGCAGCCCGACAACTTCGAGGACATTTCCGCCGTCTCGGCCCTGTACCGGCCGGGCCCGATGGGCATGAACTCGCACATCAACTACGCGGAGCGGAAGAACGGCCGCCAGGAGATCACCCCGATCCACCCGGAGCTCGAAGAGCCCCTGAAGGAGACCCTGGGTCTCACCTACGGCCTGATCGTGTACCAGGAGCAGGTGCAGAAGGCCGCCCAGATCATCGCCGGATACTCGCTCGGCGAGGCCGACGTGCTCCGCCGCGTGATGGGCAAGAAGAAGCCCGAGGAGCTGGAGAAGAACTTCGTCCTCTTCCAGGCCGGCGCCCGCAAGAAGGGCTTCTCCGACGCAGCCATCCAGGCGCTGTGGGACGTCCTGGTCCCCTTCGCCGGATACGCGTTCAACAAGGCGCATTCCTCCGCGTACGGCCTGGTCACCTACTGGACGGCGTACCTCAAGGCGAACCACCCCGCCGAGTACATGGCGGCGCTGCTCACCTCGGTCAAGGACGACAAGGACAAGTCGGCCGTCTACCTCAACGAGTGCCGCCGCATGGGCATCAAGGTGCTCCCGCCGAACGTCAACGAGTCGGTGCACAACTTCGCGGCCCAGGGGGACGACGTGATCCTCTTCGGCCTTGAGGCGGTCCGCAACGTCGGCACCAACGTCGTCGAGTCGATCATCCGCTCCCGCAAGGCCAAGGGGAAGTTCAGCTCCTTCCCCGACTACCTCGACAAGGTCGAGGCCACCGCCTGCAACAAGCGCACCACCGAATCGCTCATCAAGGCGGGCGCGTTCGACACCATGCACCACACCCGCAAGGGCCTCACCGCGCAGTACGAACCGATGATCGACAACGTCGTCGCGGTCAAGCGCAAGGAAGCGGAGGGTCAGTTCGACCTCTTCGGCGGGATGGGCGACGAAGCGGGCGGCGACGAGCCGGGCTTCGGGCTCGACGTGGAGTTCTCCGAGGACGAGTGGGACAAGACGTATCTCCTCGCGCAGGAACGGGAGATGCTCGGTCTGTACGTCTCCGACCACCCGCTGTTCGGCCTGGAGCACGTGCTTTCCGACAAGGCGGACGCGGGCATCGGGCAGCTCACTGGCGGGGACTACTCGGACGGCTCGATCGTCACCATCGGCGGCATCATCTCGGGCCTCCAGCGCAAGATGACCAAGCAGGGCAACGCGTGGGCGATCGCCACCGTCGAGGACCTCGCGGGCTCCATCGAGTGCATGTTCTTCCCGGCGACATACCAGCTGGTGTCGACCCAACTCGTCGAGGACGCCGTGGTGTTCGTCAAGGGACGGCTCGACAAGCGGGAGGACGTGCCGCGCCTGGTCGCCATGGAGATGCAGGTCCCGGACCTCTCCCACGCGGGCACCAACGCCCCCGTCCTCATCACCATCCCGACGGTCAAGGTCACCCCGCCGATGGTCAGCCGCCTCGGCGAGGTGCTCAGCCACCACAAGGGCAACTCCGAGGTGCGCATCAAGCTCGTCGGCGCCCGCAAGACCACCGTGCTCCGCCTCGACAAGCACCGCGTGCAGCCCGATCCGGCGCTCTTCGGCGACCTCAAGGTGCTGCTCGGCCCGCAGTGCCTGGCCGGATAGCCATGCGCGTCAGTGACGCGTAATTGCCGGTCACACGGCGGGAATTGATACGTACGCGAAGGGCGCGCCCTGAAAAGGACGCGCCCTTCGTCGCCAGTGTCAGGTGGCGTACCGCCCGGGTCAGTTGTGGCCGAACTTCTTCTGCCGCTTGCCACGCTCGGCCAGGTTCGAAGGGCTCGGAGCGTCGCTCCGCACTTCGGACTGGACCTGCTGCTCCGCGCCGCGCTCCGAGGGCTGCTGCTGGCCGCGGCTCGACTGCGTCCGCTGGGCCGCCTGCTGGCGATTCTTGTTCTTGGCCATGGTGATCTGCCTCCTGAAGGGGATCTAGGGGCCAGGGCCGGGTTCAGATTCACATACGCCGACATAGCGCGCATGTCAGAGGATTACCGTGCGTAATTGCCGCCCCTTTTAACCGATCCGGAGAAAGCGCGCGCCGAACTTGCGGAAACGCCACGCCGAAGATCGAGTTCGGGACGTCAACCCCTGTGCGGTCGGGCAGACTCGAAAGACAACCCGAACCGAACCCGCCCCCGATTCCCGCAGTCGGGAGCCACAGGGAAAGAGGGTGGAAAGCGTGGACCGCTGCGTCGTCCTGGTGGACGCCGGGTATCTCCTCGGTGCCGCCGCGAGTCTTCTCGCCAAGGAGCCCTCACGGTCACGGATCACCGTCGACCATCCCGCCCTCATCCAGGCCCTCCGCGAACGTGCCGAGACCGAGACCGAGCGCCCCCTGCTGCGGATCTACTGGTTCGACGGCGCCCCCGACCGCGTACCGCAGCCCGAGCACCGCAGGCTCCGCGTGATGCCCCGCGTCACCGTCCGGCTCGGCGCCCTGACCCGCAGCGACGGGCGCTGGGCGCAGAAGGGCGTGGACGCCGCGATGCACGCCGAGCTGACCGAACTCGCCCGCAACCGGGCCTGCTCCGACGTCGTCCTGGTCACCGGCGACGGCGATCTGCTGCCCGGGCTGATGTCCGCCAAGGAACACGGCGTCGCCGTCCACCTCTGGGCCGTGCAGGCCGCCGACGGGGACTACAACCAGTCCGAGGACCTGGTCGCCGAGGCCGACGAGCGGCGCGTACTCGACCGCGCCTGGATCACCCAGGCCGTACGCGCGAAGGAGATCACCGGGGTCTGCGCGCCGCAGCCCGCGCCCCGTCCGGAGATCGCCGCGATCCTCTCCGCGCCGCTGCCCGAGTCCGCGCTCGCCGAGCACGCCCCCCAGGAACCCGCCACGCCGCAGAACGGCAGCCACGCCGGTCCCGCCGCCGCCCGCGCCGCCGAGCACCCCGGACCCGAGCGCACCCCGGCCAAACCCGGCGTACCCACCCCCAAGGACCTCGCCGCGCTGCACGGCCCCGGCGCCCCGGCCGGCAAGGAGCAGCCCAACGCCACGCTGCGCTGGTCCTCCGACAAGGGCTGGGTCGACCGGCCCGGCGGCCCCGGCGAACCCCCCGACGTCGTGGCGCTGCCCACGCTCGCTCAGCTCACCACCGCCGAACAGCGCTGGGCGGACCGCGAGGAGGACATCACCGCGGTCGGCGGTGACCCCTTCGAGGTGGGGCAGGTCTTCGCCCGCCGCTGGATGGCCCGGCTGCCCGAATCCGCCGAGGTGCGGGGGCTCTCCGGCATGTATCCGCGCATCCCGCACCGCATCGACGGCGAACTCCTGCGCTACGCCGCCCGGTTCGGCCTCCTCGCGCACAAGGACGACCAGATCGACGAGCACGACCGGTACGCGATTCGGGCCGGGTTCTGGCGTGAGGTCGACGTGCATGTGGCTGCGTCTGCGCCTTCGGGGGAGTAGGGGGTCCGCTGCGCGTCCCCCTAAGCCCCCTGCCCGCTGGGCTGTCGTTCGGCTGCCGCGCCGTTGTGGCTGGGCGCGCAGTTCCCCGCGCCCCTTTTGGGGCGCCTGCCCCCCGGGCCCGTCGTTCGGCCGCTGCTCCGTCGTGGCTTGTCGCGCCCACGCGGCGGAGCCGCATATGTCACAGCCCCGCGCCCCTTGCGGGGCCCTAGTCGTCCCCGTGGCCGACCCGGGCGGGCCGGTCCCGTAGTCTCGTCCCTCGTGAGTACGCGCACCGGCCACCCGAACGACCGTGCACACGGCGACGAGACCGTGTGCGAGACGCGTGAGCTGGTCAAGACGTATCCCGCCGCGCGCGGGCGCCGAGGTTCCCCCGCGACACCCGCCGTGCGCGCCACCGACGCCATCACGCTCACCGTGCGGCGCGGCGAGATCTTCGGCCTCCTCGGCCCCAACGGCGCCGGCAAATCCACCCTCGTACGACAGCTCACCGGGCTGATGCGGCCCGACTCCGGCGCTGTGCGGATCCTCGGGCACGACATCGTGCGCCACCCCGAGCGGGCCGCGCGGCTGCTCGCCTACCTCGGCCAGGAGTCCACCGCGCTCGACGAGCTGACCGTGGCCCTCGCCGCCGAGACCACCGGACGGCTGCGCGGCCTCGACCTGCGCGCCGCCCGTGCCGAACGCGACGACGTCCTCGACGAACTCGGCCTCGCCCCGCTCGCCGGGCGGCCCCTGAAGAAACTCTCCGGCGGCCAGCGGCGCCTCGCCTGCTTCGCCGCCGCCCTGGTCGGCGAGCGGCCGCTGCTCGTCCTCGACGAGCCGACCACCGGCATGGACCCGGTGGCCCGGCGCGCGGTGTGGGCCGCCGTCGACCGGCGTCGGGCCGAACGCGGCACGACCGTGCTGCTCGTCACCCACAACGTCATCGAGGCGGAGACCGTGCTCGACCGGGTCGCCGTGCTCGAACAGGGCCGCGTCATCGCCTGCGACACCCCCTCGGGCCTCAAGAGCGCGGTCGCCGGGGAGGTCCGGCTCGACCTCGTCTGGCGCGAGAGCGCGCCGCTCGACGTTCCCGAGGTCGCGGCCCTGCACGCCTCCGCTGAGGAGACCGGGCGGCGCTGGACGCTGCGGCTCGCCCCCGACGAGGCCCGCGCCGCCGTCGCGGCGGTCACCGGCGGCGAGGCCTTCGCGGCGCTCGATGACTTCACACTGGCCACGCCGAGCCTGGAGGACGTGTACCTCGCGCTCGGCGGGCGTACGAAGGGTTTGGTGAAGGTGTGACGGTGTACGAGACGGAGAGGGGTACGGCGGCCGGGCGGGCCGGCGGCTCGGTGGCCGCCCTGCCCGAGGCCCCGCTCGCCCCGCCCGCACGCCTGCTGCCCGCGCTCGGCGCCGTGTACCGGGCCCAGCTGTCCCGGGCGCGCGTCGCCCGCATCCCGCTGCTCTTCGTCGCGACCTTCCAATCCGTGGGGATCATGGTCCTGATGCGCGGCGTCGTCGACGGCGGGCAGGAGGCGCGGGCCGTGGTCGCCGGGTCCGCGGTGCTCGTCGTGGCCTTCGTCGCGCTCAACCTGCTCGCCCAGTACTTCGGTCAGCTGCGCGCCCAGGGCGGCCTCGACCACTACGCGACGCTGCCCGTGCCGCCCGCCGCCGTCGTCCTCGGCGCGGCCGGTGCGTACGCCTCGTTCACCGTGCCCGGCACGCTCGTCACGGCCGTCGTGGGGAGTCTCCTCTTCGGGCTTCCGCTCACGCACGTATGGGTGCTCGTGGCGGTCATCCCGCTCGCGGGCGCCGCGCTCGCCGGGCTCGGCGCGGCCCTCGGCCTGCTCGCGCCGCGGCCCGAACTGGCCACGCTGCTCGGCCAGTTGGGCATGTCGGCGGCGCTGCTCCTCGGCGTGCTCCCGGCCGAGCGGATGCCGCTCCTGCTGCAGTACGGGCGCGACCTGCTGCCCTCGACGTACGGCGTGGAGGCCTTCGCCCGGACCTTCGACGCGCACCCCGACTGGACCGCCGTGGGCCTCGACCTCGCGGTGTGCGCGGGCGTCGGCGTGCTCTCCCTCGCGGTCGCGACCCGGGCGTACCGGAGGGCCGCCGTCCGCTGAGGCGGATCATCAGCGGCCCGGGGCCGCCGCCGCCCGGAGGGCCTGGCACGATGGCAGGGTGACCGCACCGCACACACCTCCCCACAAGGCCTCCGCCCACGACCCCTGGGCCACGCCCCAGTCGTACGACAACGCCCCTCCGGTCCCCGAGGACGACGGGCCCGGACTGCGGCGGGAACTGATCCAGGCGGCGCTCGTCGCGGTGGTCCTCACGGTCTCCGGTGCGCTGCTCGGCCTGCTGTGGGGGCAGCTCGCGCCGCGGGTGCCGCTGGTCGCCGACGAGAAGGCCGTGTTCCTCAAGGAGATCGAGGGCGAGCAGGCGATCGGCGCCGACGGCACGTTCATCCTGCTCGCGCTCGGCTTCGGCCTGGTCAGCGGGATCGTGGTGTTCCTGCTCCGGCGGCGCGGCGGCATCCCGCTGGTGGTCGGGCTCGCGCTCGGCGGGCTGCTCGCGTCGGTCGTGGCGTGGCGGCTCGGGCTGCTGCTCGGACCGGGCGACGACGTGGTGGCCCGCGCCAAGGAGGTCGGTCCCGGTGTCGCCTTCGACGCGCCCCTGGAGCTGAACTCCCTCGGCTCCCTGCTCGCCTGGCCCATCGCCGCACTCGCCGTGCACCTCGGCCTCACGGCCCTGTTCGGCCCGCGCGACCCCGAGCCTCCCCTCGGCCCGTACCACGGCTGGCCGGCCGAGCCGGGCGACGCCCACCCGTACCCGCCGGACCACGGCGCGCAGGGAACGCGTACCGACTGAACCGGAAGGTCAGGCCCGGCCGATCGGGGCCATCACAGCCCCCGTGAGCTTCGCCAGGTCGTCCGGGGACAGCTCCACCTCCAGGCCGCGGCGGCCCGCCGAGACGCAGATCGTGGCGTGCCCGGAGGCCGAGTCGTCCAGGACCGTGGGCAGGCGCTTGCGCTGGCCGAGCGGGGAGATGCCGCCGCGGACGTAGCCCGTGGTGCGCTCCGCCGCCGCCGGGTCGGCCATCGCGGCACGCTTGCCCCCGACCGCCGCGGCCAGCGCCTTCAGGTCCAGCGAGCCCGCGACCGGGACCACGGCGACCGTCAGCGCGCCGTCCACGTCGGCCACCAGGGTCTTGAAGACGCGGTCGGGGGAGACGCCCATCGCCTCGGCCGCCTCCTCGCCGTACGACGGGTGGGCCGGGTCGTGCTCGTAGGCATGCACCGTGAACGGGACGCCCGCCTCGGTGAGGGCCACCGTCGCCGGGGTGCCGCCGGACTGCTGCTGCTTGCTCTTGGACTTCTTCGCCATCGGGCCCTCGCCTGCGCGTACGCGGTCAGTTCATGCTCGTCGGCCCGCGCGTCAGGTCGACGGCGGGGAGCGACGGCAGGTTACGGATCACCGCGGTCTCCGCGCGAAGGAGTTTCAGCTCGTCCCGCAGCCGGGACGCGGTGTCCGGGGCCTGAAGGAGGCGCTGCTTGGTCGGGGTGTCGAGGACCGCCGCGGCGGCGACCAGGTACGAGACCACCGACGGCTCGTCCGGCAGCTCCGCGCCCGTGGAGAGCGAGCGCTCACGGGCGCCCGCGAGCCGCTTCTGGTAGTTCCTGAACGCGCGGAGCACCCCCTCCGCGAGCGCCCCCGCCTCGTCGCCCGGATCCTCCTCCAGCTCCTCCAGCTCGGCCGTCAGATACGGGCCAGAGGCGTCCACGGAGTGCAGCAGGACCCGGGTGGTGCCGGTGGCCAGGACCTCGAAGCTGCCGTCTGCGCGCTCCCGTATGGTCGCGGCGTCCGCGATGCAGCCGATCTTGTGGAACGACTTCAGCGGATCGGACCCGAAGCCGGCGGCGGCGCCGCGCTCGGGCACCGCGGTCGCGTCGGGCAGACCCGGCTCGGCCGGCGCCACCTCATGGCCGTCGCGGATGGCGACGACGGCGAACCTGCGCGGCTCGTCGGAGTCGTCGGGCGAGGCCTTGACGAGGTCGCGCATCATCGCGCGGTAGCGCTCCTCGAAGACGTTCAGAGGCAGCACGAGTCCCGGGAACAGCACGGTGTTCAGCGGAAAGAGCGGAAGCCGGACGGTGGTCACGACGGACTAGCCTAATGGCCGCTCAAGCCCGCCCGGAGCGAGTCCGCCCAGAGCGGATTCCTCCGCCCCGGCCCGCCGCGCGCGGAGCGCCAGGCCGTGTCCGTAAAGCCCCTCCCCCAGCCTCCGGCCGGGAGGTGCCCCCAGCCCCGCGACGCCTGGCACGCACGCTCGCCGCACCGAGCGAAGGCCCAAGTACATCCAGTACGAGGGCCTGCGCCCGGCACGCCGAGAGCACGCTCCCCCAAGCTCTCGGCTCCGCTCGAGCAGGGGGGACCCCCATGACGCCGCCGGGGCCGCCCTTCGGGCGACGACGGGGCTTTACGGACACGACCTTGCGCGCAGCGGGGTCGCGGCGGCCACCTCCAGGCGTACGCCGTCGCGCAGTTCGAGGAACTGGCCGAGCGGGTCCTCGGAGATCCGGTCCCACGGGAAGGACGTCGCGTACGGCCCGATGAGCCGCAGCTGCTCCAGGGCATCGCGCCACCGCTCCAGGCGGACCAGGACGTACGCGAGCAGATTGCGCACCTCCGCCGGGTACGGGTCGCCCGCCTCGTACGCCGCCGACAGCTCGATCGCGCAGTCCGCCGCCGCGTGCAGCCGGCCCGCGGGCACCGAGGACCGGCCAGGACCCGCCAGATACGCGAACGCGCCCCGCACCGGCAGCGCCCGCACCAGCGACCCCGGCAGCGCCTCGGCCGCCGCCCGCTCGGCGAAGTCCAGGCACTCGCGGTGCGAGCCGTACCAGGACGCCGAGAGGTACTGCAGCGCCGCCGCGTGACAGCCGTAGTGATGCGGCGAGCGGCGCACCGCCTGGTCCCACAGCGCGTTGAACGCGGTGCGCGACGCCCCCCGGCCGCGCGCGTGGTCGAGGGCGATCCGCCAGGGCACCGGGTCGCGCGGATCGGCCTCCGCGGCGGCCGTGATCAGCGGTGCCGCCTCGCGGAGCAGCTCGGCGCGGGCCGGGGACTCCCAGGCGTGCCGGACCGCGAGTTCGGCCTTGACGAGGAGGGCGTCCGGGTCGTGCGGCGCGGCGCACTGCCAGGCCTCGAACCAGTCACCGCGGGCCTGCGCGAACGTGGCAAGGCGCAGCAGATACCGGTCCCGGTTCTCCCACTCGGCGCCCTCGCGCGTTCCGGCGAGCAGCTTCGCGGCCGCGTCGTACTCCCCGTGCCCCGCGGCGAGAAGGGCCGGGGCGAGGCGGTCGTCGGGCGCGTCGAGGAGCACCGCGTCGTCGTCCGGCAGATCCGCCGCGAGGCGCGGCGCGTGCCGGACCATCCGGGCCGTGCCGATCACGGCACGGAACAGAGCCATGGCGTGAGGCCTCCTCCCTTGCACCTGGTGCTTGCGTGGAGGGATGACGGTCGTACGGGGCGCCGGGTTGTACGGGGGCGGGTAACGGTTTGAATTTCAGCCCGTCCTGGGGGCACCTCCCAGCGATAGCTGGGGGAGATTGAGGACGAGCCCGCAGGGCGATCGACGGCGCCTGAGCCGACGGTGCGGGACGTGGTCCGGAAGGCGAGCGCTCACCCCCGCCGCAGCAGCCGTGATGCCCCCGCCGCCACCGTCGTCGCCAGGATCCAGCCGAGCAGGACGAGCGCCGCCGCCACCCACTGCCAGTGGTCCTCCACCCGCCAGTAGCCGTCCTGGCCCAGGTTGATCACCGGGACCAGGAGGTCCAGGGCGTACAGCGAGGGATTCCACTCCGGGCCCTCGCCGGGCTTCAGGGCGGGCGGCTTGTACTGCGCGAACGCGATCGCGCCCAGCGCCCACAGCAGCGCCATCCACACCGCGGCCCGGCCCGGCCGGTAGCCGTACGCCACCGTCCAGTCCTGCGCGTACCCCCACAGCTTGCCCGCGAGCGGCAGGGTCTCGCGGCGGCGGCGCTGCTTGGCGAGCAGCACCTCGCGGGCGTCGGCGTCCTCGCCGCTGTTGCGCAGCACCGTCGCGAGCTTCTCGTACGGCTCCGGGCTGTACTCCGGCGTCGCCGAGAGCACCCACTCCAGGCGCCGGGCGAGCGGGAAGCTGCCGCGCGGCACGAGGTTCTCGTACGTGAGACCGCCGACCCGCAGCTGGCCGGGACCCGGCCAACTCGTCGACTTGTCGACCAGGTTGACTATCTTCGCGCCGGACAGGACCACACTGCCCCGGGCCGGCTTCTCGCCCAGGAAGCGCAGCTCGGGCGCCTGGATGCGGCGAAGCGACAGCTCCTGCTCGCTCTCCATCTGGAAGCGGGCCTGCTCCAGGTCGAGGGCGTCCCCGAACCGCCCGTCGTCGAGCCGGATCCCGCCCTGGCACTCGAACTTCTGCACCCGCACCCCGCGCGCCGGGGTCGAACCGCCGGTCAGCGGCGGGTTGGAGGCCGCGGCGGGCGTCATGTACAGCGTGCGCTCCACGGTCAGCTGCGGGGCGTTCAGGGCCTTGCTGCCGTACGGGTTGAGCAGCCGGCTGCCGCGCAGGCTCAGCGAGACCCCGATCTGGGCGCCGCGCAGGCTCATCTCGCCGTGCGAGTCCATCAGTTCGGCCTGGAAGTCCTGGCCGACCGTGAGTCCGTCTCCGGTGAGCGTGCGGCCGCGCCGGTCGCGGTGCACCACGGCCTGGTTCAGGAGCAGGTCCGTGCCGATCTGGGCGTCGGTGAGGCGGATACCGCGGTGCACATGGCAGCGCGGCAGATGCAGATCGCCCTCGGTGTGCAGCCGGGCCGCCTCGAACCGCGGGATCGAGCAGTCCACCAGGCGCAGCGTGGAGAAATGGCTCTCCGGCAGCACGATCTCCTTCTCGAACCGGCAGCCCTTCATCTCCACGTACGGCTCGACCGTGCCGCCCGCGACGTCCAGCGTCCCCGTGATCTGCACGCCGGTCAGCTTGATCGACGAGACCCGGCCGGGCAGCGGCGGCGGCCCGTCCAGCATCAGCAGGCAGATCACCCGCGCGCGCACGCTGCGCTCGGGGCCCCAGGGGTGGCCGCCGTGCGGGTCGTCCACGTCCTGGTCGCCGCTGGACAGGTCGTATCTGCTGCCGTTCTGGAAGGCCTGCCACATGCCGATCTCGGCCGCGGTCAGGCCGTCCGGCATGTCCGTGTGCTGCCCGTCGACCACTGCTCGACTTCCTCCCCGTGAATGTCCGCCCCGGCGCGTGCCCCCGTGCCCCCGTGATGCCCGCTGCGTGACGACCCGAACGCACAGGGCCTCTCCGGCGGGTCATTCCGGGGGCGCGGGGCTGGCCCGCACCCCCACGCTCTCGGCTCCCCCAGCCTTCGGCCGGGAGGTACCCCCAGAGGAGGGAGGTGCCCCCAGAGCAGGGAGGACCCCCATCGCCCCGCTCAGCTCGACTGCCAGGCGCCGTCGACTGGGTCCCGCCCGACCCGCCGGGCAGACCCTAGCGGTGAAGCCGATCTTCCGGGGAGCCCTTATGCACGTCCCATCGCCGACCAGGGGCTTGTATCAGCCATTGATACGGGCGATCGCCCCCCGCGGGCCGTCTGCGAGAATTGGTTCCGTGATCTCCCGAATCGATCTGCGCGGTGACTCCCTCCCCGAGGGTGGCGCCCTGCGCGACCTGCTGCCCCGTGCCGAGTTCGACGTAGCGGCCGCCCTGGACAAGGTGCGGCCCATCTGCGAGGACGTGCATCATCGTGGCACCGCGGCGCTGATCGACTACGCGGAGAAGTTCGACGGAGTCAAGCTCGACCGGGTCCGCGTCCCGGCCGAGGCCCTCGCCAAGGCGCTCGCCGGGCTCGGCCCCGAGGTGCGCGCCGCCCTAGAGGAGTCCATCAGGCGCGCCCGCATCGTCCACCGCGAGCAGCGCCGCGCCCCGCACACCACACAGGTCGTGCCCGGCGGCACGGTCACCGAGAAGTGGGTGCCGGTCGAGCGCGTCGGCCTGTACGCACCGGGCGGCCGCTCCGTCTACCCGTCCTCCGTGATCATGAACGCGGTCCCGGCCCAGGAGGCAGGCGTCGAGTCGATGGCCCTCGCCTCCCCGCCGCAGGCCGACTTCGACGGCCTGCCGCACCCGACGATCCTCGCCGCCTGCGCCCTCCTCGGCATCGACGAGGTGTACGCGGTGGGCGGTGCCCAGGCCGTGGCGATGTTCGCGTACGGCACAGAAGGCCCCGACGGCTGCGCCCCGGCGAACATGGTGACCGGCCCCGGCAACATCTGGGTGGCCGCCGCCAAGCGCTACTTCACCGGCCGGATCGGCATCGATGCCGAGGCCGGGCCGACCGAGATCGCGATCCTCGCCGACGACACCGCCGACCCGGCCCACGTCGCCTCCGACCTGATCAGCCAGGCCGAGCACGACCCGATGGCCGCCGCCGTCCTCGTCACCGACTCGACCGCGCTCGCCGACGCCGTCGAGAAGGAGCTGGAGCCGCAGGTCGCGGCCACCAAGCACATCGAGGACCGGATCAAGCCCGCCCTGGCCGGCAGGCAGTCCGCGATCGTCCTGGTCGACGGCCTGGAGGAAGGCCTGCGCGTGGTCGACGCGTACGGCGCCGAGCACCTGGAGATCCAGGCCGCCGACGCCACCGCCGTGGCCGGGCGCGTCAAGAACGCCGGCGCGATCTTCATCGGCCCCTGGGCGCCGGTCTCGCTCGGCGACTACTGCGCGGGCTCCAACCACGTCCTCCCGACCGGCGGTTGCGCCTGCCACTCGTCCGGCCTGTCCGTCCAGTCCTTCCTGCGCGGCATCCACATCGTGGACTACACGCGGGACGCCCTGGCCGACGTCGCCCACCACGTGGTGACGCTCGCCGAGGCCGAGGACCTGCCTGCCCACGGTGCGGCCATCAAGGCGCGATTCGGATGGGAGGTTCCCGGGAAGTGACCAGGATCGACGACCTCCCCATCCGCGAGGAGCTGCGCGGCAAGTCCCCGTACGGCGCCCCCCAGTTGGACGTGCCCGTCCGGCTCAACACCAACGAGAACCCGTACCCGCTGCCCGAGCCGCTCGTCGAGCGGATCGCCGAGCGGGTGCGCGAGGCCGCCCGCGAGCTGAACCGCTACCCGGACCGGGACGCGGTCGAGCTGCGCACCGAACTGGCCCGCTACCTCACCCGCACCGGGAGGTACGAGGTCACGGCCGCCCACGTCTGGGCGGCCAACGGCTCCAACGAAGTGATCCAGCAGCTGCTCCAGACCTTCGGCGGACCGGGCCGCACGGCGATCGGTTTCGAGCCCTCGTACTCGATGCACTCGCTGATCTCCCGAGGCACCGGCACCGGCTGGATCTCCGGGCCGCGCAACGACGACTTCACGATCAACACCGAGCTCGCCGAGAAGGCCATCGCCGAGAACCGGCCCGACGTCGTCTTCATCACCTCGCCCAACAACCCCACGGGCACCGCCGTCCCGGCCGAGACCGTGCTGCGCCTGTACGAGGCGGCCCAGGCGGCCAAGCCGTCCCTGGTCGTGGTGGACGAGGCGTACGTCGAGTTCAGCCACGGCGCCTCGCTGCTCCCGCTGCTCGAAGGTCGGCCGAATCTCGTCGTCTCCCGGACCATGTCCAAGGCCTTCGGCGCGGCCGGTCTGCGCCTCGGCTATCTCGCCGCCGACCCGGCGGTGGTGGACGCGGTGCAGCTGGTGCGGCTGCCGTACCACCTCTCCGCCGTCACCCAGGCCACCGCGCTCGCCGCCCTGGAACACACGGACACGCTCCTGGCGTACGTGGACCAGCTCAAGCAGGAGCGCGACCGCCTCGTCCGCGAACTCTGGTCGATGGGGTACGAAGTCACCGCGTCCGACGCGAACTTCGTGCAGTTCGGCCGCTTCGACGGAGAGGGCGCCGCCCACGACGTCTGGCAGCAGATCCTCGACCGAGGCGTCCTGGTGCGGGACAACGGCGTGCCCGGCTGGCTGCGGGTCACCGCCGGCACCCCGGAAGAAAACGACGCGTTCCTCGATGCGGTACGCGAACTCAAGAAGGAGCAGGAGCAGAGCGCATGAGTCGCGTCGGGCGCGTGGAGCGCACCACCAAGGAGACCTCCGTCCTCGTCGAGATCGACCTCGACGGCACCGGAAAGGTCGATGTCTCGACCGGGGTCGGCTTCTACGACCACATGCTCGACCAGCTCGGCCGCCACGGCCTCTTCGACCTCACGGTGAAGACCGAGGGCGACCTGCACATCGACAGCCACCACACCATCGAGGACACCGCGCTCGCCCTGGGCGCCGCCTTCAAGCAGGCCCTCGGCGACAAGGTCGGCATCTACCGCTTCGGCAACTGCACGGTCCCGCTCGACGAGTCCCTCGCCCAGGTGACGGTGGACCTGAGCGGCCGCCCGTACCTCGTGCACACCGAGCCCGAGAACATGGCGCCGATGATCGGCGAGTACGACCCGACGATGACCCGGCACATCTTCGAGTCCTTCGTCGCCCAGGCGCAGATCGCGCTGCACATCCACGTGCCGTACGGCCGCAACGCGCACCACATCGTGGAGTGCCAGTTCAAGGCCCTCGCGCGCGCCCTGCGGTACGCCTCCGAGCGTGACCCGCGGGCCGCCGGCATCCTCCCGTCGACGAAGGGCGCGCTCTAACCATGAACGGCCTCTCGACCATCCTCATCGTCGTCGGCCTGTTCCTGATCGGCGGCGTGATCTCGTTCGCCAAGCAGGGCATGGGCAAGAGCCTGATCACGCTCCTCTCGATCGGCGCAGGCATGTGCCTGCTCGCGGGCGTCCTGCGGCTCGACTACTGGAACTGACATGCTCGAATACGGGAACTGACATGCTCGAATACGGGAACTGACATGACTGACAAGCAAGTTGTCGTCTTCGACTACGGCTTCGGCAACGTCCGCTCCGCCGAGCGGGCCCTCGCCCGCGCCGGGGCCGACGTCGAGATCACCCGTGACTTCGACAAGGCCATGAACGCCGACGGACTCCTCGTCCCCGGCGTCGGCGCCTTCTCCGCCTGCATGAAGGGCCTCAAGGAGGCGCGCGGCGACTGGGTCGTCGACCGGCGCCTGTCCGGCGGGCGCCCCGTCCTCGGCATCTGCGTCGGCATGCAGATCCTCTTCGAGCGGGGCATCGAGCACGGCGTGGAGGCCGAGGGCCTGGACGAGTGGCCCGGCACGGTCGGCCCCCTCAAGGCGGACGTCGTCCCGCACATGGGCTGGAACACCGTCGAGGCCCCCGAGGGCTCCGAGCTGTTCAACGGCCTCTCGCCGGACGAGCGCTACTACTTCGTGCACTCGTACGCCGTCCACGACTGGACCCTTCAGACCGCCAACCCGGCGATGCGCGCCCCGCTCGTCACCTGGTCCACGCACGGCGAGAAGTTCGTGGCGGCCGTCGAGAACGGCGCGCTGTGGGCGACGCAGTTCCACCCCGAGAAGTCCGGCGACGCCGGAGCGCAGCTGCTGAAGAACTGGATCTCCGTACTGTGACGACTGTGAACAAGCTTGAACTCCTGCCCGCCGTCGACGTCCGCGACAGCCAGGCCGTCCGCCTCGTGCACGGCGAGTCCGGCACCGAGACGTCCTACGGCTCCCCGCTGGAGGCGGCCCTCGCCTGGCAGAACTCCGGCGCCGAGTGGCTGCACCTCGTCGACCTGGACGCCGCGTTCGGCACCGGCGACAACCGCGCCCTGATCGCCGAGGTCGCGGGCGCCATGGACATCAAGGTGGAGCTGTCCGGCGGCATCCGCGACGACGCGTCCCTCGCGGCCGCACTCGCGACCGGCTGCACCCGCGTCAACCTCGGCACCGCCGCCCTGGAGACCCCCGAGTGGGTCGCCAAGGTCATCGCCGAGCACGGCGACAAGATCGCGGTGGGCCTGGACGTGCGCGGTACGACGCTGCGCGGCCGCGGCTGGACCCGTGACGGCGGCGACCTCTACGAGACCCTGGAGCGCCTCAACTCCGAGGGCTGCGCGCGGTACGTCGTCACCGACATCGCCAAGGACGGCACGCTGCAGGGCCCCAACCTGGAGCTCCTGCGCAACGTCTGCGCCGCGACGGACCGCCCGGTGGTCGCGTCGGGTGGCGTGTCCTCGCTCGACGACCTGCGCGCCATCGCGGAGCTCGTGCCGCTCGGCGTGGAGGGCTCCATCGTCGGCAAGGCCCTGTACGCCAAGGCCTTCACCCTGGAAGAGGCCCTGGAGGCCGTGTCCTCATGAGCGACGTACGACGCGTGCAGAGCGGCAGCCCCTGGGAAGAGGCCTTCGGCTTCGCGCGCGCCGTAGCGGCGGGCGACCGGGTCGTGGTCGGCGGCACCACCTCGTTCAAGGGGATGGTCCTGTACGGCGAGGGCGATCCGTACGAGCAGACGCGCGTCGCCATCGCCAACGCCCTCGACGCGATCGGGGAGTTCGGCATCGGCGCCGAGTCGGTGGTGCGGACGCGGCTGCTCCTGACCCATGCGCGGGACGTCGACGAGGCGGGGCGGGCACACCGGGAGGTCTTTGACTCCGTGCGCCCGGTCATGACGATGATGGTCGTCAGCGGCTTCGTCGACCCGCGCATCCTGGTCGAAGTGGAACTGGAAGCTTTCCTGGGCGGCGCCCGGGACTCGTACGAGGAGCCCGATCAGTCATGACCCTGGCGGTCCGAGTCATCCCCTGCCTGGACGTGGACAACGGCCGGGTCGTCAAGGGCGTCAACTTCCAGAACCTGCGCGACGCGGGCGACCCCGTCGAGATGGCCAAGGTGTACGACGCCGAGGGCGCCGACGAGTTGACGTTCCTGGACATCACCGCGTCCTCCGGCAACCGCGAGACGACGTACGACGTGGTCCGCCGCACCGCCGAGCAGGTCTTCATCCCGCTCACGGTGGGCGGCGGCGTCCGTACCGCCGAGGACGTCGACAAGCTCCTTCGCGCGGGCGCGGACAAGGTCGGCGTCAACACGGCCGCGATCGCCCGCCCGGAGCTGATCCGCGAGATCGCCGAGCGCTTCGGCCGCCAGGTGCTCGTCCTGTCCGTGGACGCGCGCCGCGCCCCTTCCCGCAGCGGCTGTCCTGGCTCCTTCGAGGTGACGACGCACGGCGGGCGCCGCTCCGCCGGAATCGACGCGATCGAATGGGCCCACCGGGCCGCCGAGTTGGGCGCGGGCGAGATCCTGCTCAACTCCATGGACGCGGACGGCACGAAGGACGGCTACGACATCGAGATGATCGAGGCCGTACGCAAGCACGTCACGGTCCCCGTCATCGCCTCCGGCGGCGCGGGCCGCCTCGACCACTTCCCGCCCGCGGTCGCGGCGGGCGCGGACGCGGTCCTCGCGGCGTCGGTCTTCCACTTCGGGGACCTGCGGATCGGCGAGGTGAAGCAGACCTTGCGGTCGGCGGGGCATCCGGTGCGGTAGGCCGTCAAACGCAAATTCAGCCCCTCTGGGGGCACCTCCCAGCGGTAGCTGGGGGAGATTGAGGAGGCCCGTCCGGCGAGGACTTTGGGGAAGGGGCGGGTCAGGGGAGAAATCGCTTGCACCGCACCGGAGTCGGGCGCATCATCCGGCCGTGTGACCCCAGCCGACTCCGCTGCCCGCACCGGCAGACCCTGCCCCGCCCACCGCGACCCCCACGTCCTGCGCTGGCTGTGCGCGTACGGCCTCTCCGTGATGGGCGACAGCGTCTACTTCATGGCGCTCGGCTGGGCCGCCGCCCAGGTCGCCGGGCCCGCGCAGGTCGGGCTTGTGATGGCCGTGGGGGCCGTGCCGCGGGCGATCCTGATGCTCGTCGGGGGAGTGGTCGCCGACCGATTCGACCCGCGCCGCGTCGTCATCGGCTCCGACGCGGCCCGCGCCCTGATGATCCTCGGCGTCGCCGCGGCCCTGTGGCTCGCGCGGCCGGGGCTCTGGCTGCTCGTCGTGGTCGCCCTCGCCTTCGGCGTCGTGGACGCGCTGTTCATGCCCGCGGTCGGCGCGCTCGCACCCCGCCTGACCAGCCCCGATCAATTCGTCCGCGTCCAGGGCCTGCGGATGCTCCTGACCCGCGTCGGCACCACCGCGGGACCGCCGCTCGCCGGATTCGCCATGGCGTACGGGCAGAGCGCGGCGGCCTTCGCCGTCGCGGGCGGCCTCTTCGTCCTCTCGCTCGTCCTGCTCTTCTTCGTACGCATCGGACCCCTGCCGCCCGACGACAAGGCGGCCCAACCCACCACCCCCTGGCGGGACTTGACGGACGGCCTCGGCTACATCCGGCGCCATCCGATCGTCGGCCCCCTGGTCCTGTCCGGCGCGCTCAGCCAGTTCGGGATCGTGCCGCCGCTTCAGGTCGGCGGCGTCCTGCTCGCCGCCGAGCGGGGCTGGGACGCGGCGGGCATCGGCTGGATCCTGGCCGCGTTCGGTGTCGGCGCCGGGATCAGCGGGCTCGCCCTGACGGTGCGCGGACGGTTCCGGCGCGCGGGCGTCGCCCAGAACGTCCTGCTCGTCGTCGCCTCCGCGGCCATCGGCGCCATCGGCGTCCTGCCGACCGTCCCCGGCGCCACAGCCGTCGCGCTCGGCGCGGGTCTGCTCAGCGGGTTGTGCGGCGGGCTCGCCGGTGCGCTGATCCAGACCCACACCACGGCCGCGTTCCAGGGCCGGGTCGCCGCCGTGAACGCCCTGACCCACGTGGGCATCGCCCCGCTCGCCTTCCCGCTGTTCGGCGCGGCGGCCGGGGCCTTCGGGGTGGGGCCGATGTTCCTGATCGGCGGGGCGATCAGCGCGAGCGGCGCGATCGTCGGCTCCCTGTCGCCCGCGCTACGCCGCGCGTCCCTGCCCGGCCCCGGCACACCGCCCGCACCTGCCCCTGCGCCCAGCCGGTCGACGGCCTAGGGGTCCCGATCTTCGTGGGCCCGCGACTCCCCCAGCCTCCGGCCGGGAGGTGCCCCCAGGCACGCTCCCCCAGCCTTCGCCTGGGGGACCCCACTCGCCGCACGCCCGAATCACCCAAGTACGTGCAGTACGAGGGCGATCCGGGCGCACTCCCCCAGCCTCCGGCCGAGGGGACCCCCAGAGCACCACCAGTCGCCGCGGTCTGATCCGCGAAGATCGGGGAGACGCCCCCTCGGCCGCGTCCGCGGAGTCCCTCCCCGGCGAGCCGCTCGACGCGTCAACCGCCCAGCCGCTCCACCTCCGCGACCAGCGCCGCCGTCTCGGGGACGTCGATGCCGTGCCGGTCCGCCGCGCGCAGCAGCGCCCCGCCGATCGCGTCGACCTCGATCGGCCGGCCCGCCTCGGCGTCCCGCTGCATCGACGACCGCGTCGCCTCCGGCACCGCGTCCACGAACTTCAGCAGCGCCGGTACGTCGGGGGGTGCCCCCTGCGCCGCGGCCACCTCGGCGAACTCCCCGATCACGGCCAGCATCCGGTCCCGGTGCACCGTACGCACCTCGCCGACCGGCACCCCGTACCGCGTCGAGAGCAGCGCCATCGGCAGCAGGAACGACAGCTTGCCCCACAGCATCGCCGTCTCGTCCGGTAGTACGTCCACCTGCTGCCCGGCCCCGCGCAGCACCTCGGCGAACGCCTCCACGCGCGCGTGCGGCACGGTCGAACTGGCCAGCTCGATCCGGGCGCTGAGCCCGCCGTGCTCGATCACCCCGGGCCCCACCCGCGTGGACTCGACCCGGATCGTGCCCGGTACGACCTGCTCGGCCGGGTAGCGCCCGCGCAACACGTCGACGTGCTCGAAGCCGTTCAGGAGGGGGACGACGAGGCCCGCGCCGAGGGCCTCGCGCGGCACCCGCTCGAGCGCCGACCGCAGGCCGGTCTCCTTCGGCGCGACGATCAACGCGTCGACAGGCTCCCGCAGTTCGGTGTCCGCCTGCACGCGCGCGGTGAAGTCCCCGAACGTGCCGCTGCGCACGGTCAGGCCCCGCTCGGCGAGGACGGCGGCGGTCTCCTCGCGCGCCAGACAGATCACGCGGTGCCCGGCCCGCGCGAGCAGCCCGGCCACGAGGCCGCCGACCCCGCCGGGCCCGAGCACGGCGATGGTCCAGGGGGTCGAAGCCGGAGTCGAAGGAGTTGTCGAAGTACGAGTCGTCGAATCAGGAGTCGTCGAATCAGGAGTCTTCGTCATGAGCGGCAGCTTGGCATGCCTGGACTCCCCGCCAGAACTGGCCAGTTCGCCCTGCCGGACAACCTTCGGACCCGGCCGAAAGAGAGCGGCGCGCGGACCGCCGCGCGGGTAGCGTCCGAGCGAGACGAGCTGTACGTCCCGTGAGGAGCGTCATGTCACCGGCCCCCGTACTGGATCTCAAGGAACTCGGCCCCGACTTCGTCCGCGACCCCTACCCCGTGTACGCGGCGCTGCGCGCCGAGGGCCCCGTCCACCACGTACGGACCCCGGAGGGCGAGGAACTGTGGATCGTGGTCGGGCACGAGGCCTGCCGGGCCGCGCTGGTCGATCCGCGGCTCACCCGCGACCTGCGCAAGGTCGACCCGGCGATGCACCCCTTCGGGAAGGACGGCGCCGACAGCCCGGCCCTCACCCACATGCTGCTGCGCGACGCCCCGGACCACACCCGGCTCCGGAAGCTCGTCGCCCGCGAATTCAGCCCGCGGCGGATCGCCGGTCTCGCCCCGCGCGTCCAGCGGATCACCGACGCGCTCCTCGACGCGATGCTCGACGGCGGCGCCCGCCGCGCCGATCTGATCGCCGCCCTCGCCTACCCGCTGCCGATGACCGTCATCTGCGAACTCCTCGGCGTCCCCGCGGCCGACCGGGACGCCTTCCGCGCCTGGTCCAACGAGGTCGTCGCCCCCACCGAACAGGGCCGGCTCCACGCGACCTACCGGGACATGGTCGACTACCTGCGCCGGCTCACCGCGGCCAAACGCGAACGGCCCGAGGAAGACCTGCTCAGCGCGCTCGTCCACACCGTCGACGAAGGCGGCGACCGGCTCTCCGGCGACGAGCTGATCGGCATGGTCTTCCTGCTGCTCATCGCCGGCCACGAGACCACCGTCAACCTCATCGGCAACGGTCTGCGCGCCCTCTTCGCCCACCCCGACCAGCTGGAACTGCTGCGCGCCGACCCGGACGGGCTGCTCGACGGCGCCATCGAGGAGATGCTCCGCTACGACGGCCCCGTCGAGACCGCCACACCCCGCTGGACCACCGAACCCGTCACCGTGGGCGACAGCCCTGTCCCCGCCGGTGCCGTCGTCCTCGTCGCCCTCGCCGACGCCGACCGCGACCCGGCGCGCTTCGCCGCACCCGACCGCTTCGACATCCGCCGGGACGCCCGAGGCCACATCGCCTTCGGCCACGGCCTGCACTACTGCCTCGGCGCCCCGCTCGCCCGCCTCGAAGGCCGCATCGCCGTCCGCGCCCTCCTGGAGCGCTGCCCCGGCCTCACCCTCGACGCGGACGAGGCCGCACTGCCGTGGGTGCCCGGTCTCCTGATGCGCGGCGTACGGACCCTGCCCGTGCGCTGGTGAGCAGGGCGTCCTTCACCAGGGCGGGGCTTGGGGGCCCCTCCCGGCCGGAGGCCGGGGGAGGGGCTCTACGGACGCGCCCTACCCCTCAGAGCCCCAACTGCTTGGCGCCGTGCAGGAGTTGGATCGCTTCCTTGTCGCCGTCGAGCTCCACGCGCGCGTGGTCCTGGCGGCCGAAGAGGAACATCGTCAGCTCACCCGGCTCCCCGGTGACCGTCACCACCGGCGTGCCGCGGTGGGCCACCGCCGTGCGGCCGTCCGGGCGCCGCAGCACCAGACCCGTCGGCGACTGTCTGCCAAGGACCCGGGCCATCTTCTCGAGGCGCGACCACAGCGTGTCCGCGAACACCGGGTCGAGCTCCCGCGGGCTCCAGTCCTCCTGCGCCCGGCGCACATCCTCGGCGTGCACATAGAACTCCACCGCGTTCGCCGCCTCGTCCAGCTGCTTCACGGCGTACGGCGAGAACCGCGGCGGGCCCGTGCGGATCAGCTGGATCAGCTCCTCGTACGGCTTCTCCGTGAACTCCGCCATCACTCTCTCCAGGCGGCCGGCCAGGGCCTTGACGAGGAGGCCGCCCGCGGCGTCGGCACGCCGCTCGCGCACCACCACATGGGCCGCCAGGTCCCGGGCGGTCCAGCCCTCGCACAGGGTGGGAGCCTCCGGGCCCGCCGCCTCCAACAGGTCCGCCAGGAGCAGCCGTTCACGCTTGGCATGGGTCGACATGCTGCAAGGCTAAGCCCGTGCGCCGAACGGCGCCCACTCGTTTCCACAGGGGCCGGGCATTCGTATGACTGCGACGTTCACCCTGTGGACAACCGCGCCGCCCCCTCCGCGTCACCCGGCACAATGGGCCCATGAGCAGCAACCTCGACCCCGCCATCGCCGCCCGCCTCAAGCGCGGCGCCGACGGCCTCGTGCCCGCGATCGCCCAGCAGTACGACACCGGCGAAGTGCTGATGCTCGGTTGGATGGACGACGAGGCGCTGCATCGCACGCTCACCACCGGCCGCTGCACCTACTGGTCCCGCAGCCGCGGGGAGTACTGGGTGAAGGGCGACACCTCCGGCCACTTCCAGCACGTGAAGTCCGTGGCGCTCGACTGCGACGCCGACACCGTCCTCGTCCAGGTCGACCAGGTCGGCGTCGCCTGCCACACCGGCGCCCGCACCTGCTTCGACGCCGATGTGCTGCCGGTCAGCACGCCGGTGGAGCAGCCCGGCCCCGCCGGTCAGTAGGGTCGGCCGACATGGATCGCATGGATCTCGACACCTTCCGCAAGCTCGCCGCCGACCGCCGCGTCATCCCCGTGAGCCGCAAACTCCTGGCCGACGGCGACACCCCGGTCGGCCTGTACCGCAAGCTCGCCGCCGAGCGCACCGGCACGTTCCTCCTCGAATCCGCGGAGAACGGCAGGTCCTGGTCCCGGTACTCCTTCGTCGGCGTGCGCAGCTCCGCCACCCTCACCGAGCGCGACGGCCAGGCGCACTGGCTGGGCGGCGCCCCCGTCGGCGTGCCCACCGAGGGCGACCCGCTGAAGGCCCTGCGCGCCACGGTCGAGGCCCTGCACACCCCCCGCGACCTGCACGACGACGGCATGCCCCCGTTCACCGGCGGCATGGTCGGCTATCTCGGGTACGACGTCGTGCGCCGCCTGGAGAAGATCGGCCCCGGCGAGCGCGACGACCTGAAGCTGCCCGAGCTGACCATGCTCCTCACCAGCGACCTGGCGGTCCTCGACCACTGGGACGGCTCGGTCCTGCTCATCGCCAACGCCATCAACCACAACGACCTCGACACCGGCGTCGACGAGGCCTACGCGGACGCGCTCGCCCGCCTCGACGCCATGGAGGCCGACCTCGCCCGGCCCGTCGCCCAGCACCCCTCCTCCCTGCCGGACGCCGCGCTGCCCGAGTTCACGGCCCTGTGGGGCGGCGCCGAGTACCAGGACGCCGTCGAGGACATCAAGGAGCGCATCAGGGCCGGCGAGGCCTTCCAGGTCGTGCCCTCGCAGCGCTTCGAAACCCCCTGTCCGGCAAGCGCGTTGGACGTCTACCGCGTCCTGCGCGCCACCAACCCCTCGCCGTACATGTACCTCTTCCGGTTCGACGGCTTCGACGTAGTGGGCTCCTCGCCCGAAGCTCTCGTCAAGGTCGAGGACGGCCGGGCGATGCTGCACCCCATCGCGGGCACCCGGCCGCGCGGCACCACCCCGCAGCGGGACCAGGCGCTCGCCGAGGAACTCCTCGCCGACCCCAAGGAGCGCGCCGAGCACCTGATGCTGGTCGACCTGGGGCGCAACGACCTGGGGCGGGTCTGCACCCCCGGCTCCGTCGAGGTCGTCGACTTCATGTCGATCGAGAAGTACTCGCACGTGATGCACATCGTCTCGACGGTCACCGGCCAGGTCGCCGACGGCCACACCGCGTTCGACGTCCTCACGGCCTGCTTCCCCGCGGGCACCCTCTCCGGCGCCCCCAAGCCCCGCGCGATGCAGATCATCGACGAGCTGGAGCCCTCCCGCCGCGGCCTCTACGGCGGCTGTGTGGGATACCTCGACTTCGCGGGCGACTCCGACACCGCCATCGCCATCCGTACGGCCCTGCTCCGCGACGGCACGGCGTACGTCCAGGCAGGAGCGGGTGTCGTCGCGGACTCCGACCCGGTCGCCGAGGACACCGAATGCCGGAACAAGGCGGCGGCGGTGCTGCGCGCGGTGCACAGCGCCAACCGCCTGAGTGATCGCGGAGGCCGTGAGGGATAGTGGAAGGCGTGACTTCCGCAGCCGTACCCCAGCCCCGCGCAGAATCCCGGCGGACCAAGGCGCCCGCCGCCCGGCGCAGCCTCGCCGCAGCCCTGCTGCTCGGCGCGCTCGGCGCGGCGGTCGCCCTGCTCGCCTCCCGGCAGACCTGGGCCGAGGGTGACGCCGCCACGGCGGGCGGTGCCCTGCACCAGGTCGCCAAGGGCAGCGATGTGACGGGCGTGCCCGCCGCGCTCGCCATCGTGGGCCTCGCCGCACTCGTCGCCGTCTTCGCGGTCCGCCGCACCGGCCGCGTCCTGGTCTCGGCCCTGCTCGCCCTCAGCGGCGCGGGCACGATCGCCGCGGCCCTGCTGGGCGCGCAGGACCCCGCGGCCCTGGACGAGAAGGCGGCGACGGCCAGCGGCCAGGCCGGCGCCACGATCGACGCCGTCACGTTCACGCCCTGGCCGTTCGTGGCCGCGGCCGGCGGCCTCCTGCTGCTGCTCGCCGGGGTGCTCGCGCTGCGCTTCGGCGGGAGCTGGCCCGCGATGTCCGGCAAGTACGAGCGGGGCACGGGCCACGGCAAGGCCGACAAGACCGACCCGGACCGCCCCGAGGACCTGTGGAAGGCCCTGGACCGCGGCGAGGACCCCACGAACTAGGGCCCGTCTCCCCGGTCTCTGCGGATCGGGCCCGCACCGCCCGGGTGAGGTTGCCCACGGTTCAGGGGCTGGACGGAAGCAGCCCCGCACCGGTCCATACAATGGGTCTGAGCTTTCGACTTTCAGCACACGAGGAGCAACTCATGGCGGGCAGCAGCCACGGACACACCCCGGCCGCCTGGACCGGCGTCATCATCGCGTTCATCGGCTTCTGCATCTCCGGTGCGTTCATGGTGATGAACCAGCCGCTGGGCTTCTGGGGCGGCCTGATCGTCGTCGCCCTGGGCGGTGTGGTCGGCATGGCCATGCGCGCCGCGGGCATGGGCCAGCCGAAGGCCGCTCACCAGGTGGTCGTCAGCGCCGAGAGCTGAGCCTCCCCGACAGCGAGCACGAGAAGGGGCGGAACCGGGAGAACCGGTTCCGCCCCTTCTCGCCTTCTGTCCGCGGACCCGTCCGTCCGCGGACATCCGCTCTGGCGCCGTACGGACGCACAGCGCGCCGCCGCCCGGAAGACAGGGCCCGCCCCGGGCGGCGGCGACGCACCTCCACCATGCCCCCGCGGCGCCCGCCCCCGACCGGGCCGAAGGCCCCGAGACGGCCGGCCACAAGTCCCGTTCCGTACCCGGCCGTCCCCGGGCGCGTGACTCGGCGGCAGGGCAGAATGCGGGGGTGACCGCAGAACGCACCGCAGCCCCGCACCAGCCGAGGCAGTCGGCCCCGCACCAGCCGAGGCAGTCGGCCGCGCACCAGCCGAGGCAGTCGGCCGCGCACCCACCGCGGCAGCCCGCGCCCGGCGGCCCGTACGGCCCGTACGGCCCGTACGCGACGGCGCCCGCGCCCGACATGCGCCCGCGCGCCGTCGCCAAGCGGCTGCTCGTGCCCGTCGCCGTGCTCGGCTCGGTCGCCGCGGCCTTCGCGTACGTCGGCTCGGTCGACCCCAACGAACCCGGTCACTACCCGACCTGCCCGCTGCTCGCGCTCACCGGGATCCTCTGCCCCGGCTGCGGCGGCCTGCGCAGCGCGCACGCGTTCATCACCGGCGACTTCCTGACCGCGCTCGGCGCCAACGCGGCGGCCGTCGTGGGCTTCGTCGCCTTCGCCGTCGGCTGGATCGCCTGGACCGTCGCGTCGGCCCGCGGGCGGGCCTGGCGGCTGAATCCGAGCTCCGCGCAGCTGTGGACGATCGGCGCGGTCCTCGCGGTCTTCAGCGTCGTGCGCAACCTGCCGTTCGGCGCCTGGCTGGCGCCGTGACCGCCACCCGGAACCGGTCACTCCACGTGGCGAACGTCCAGGTAGTGGGACCGCCGTCCGCCGGATGCGGAGCCTGCGCCGGTGTCCGGATACCATCGCAGTGCCTACCGGAATGCGCCCCTGGCGCAAACACCCCGGTGGGGCAGTTCCCCATCGGATCCACGGGATCCGGTGCAGTCAGCTCGCTTAGCCGTCAGGGAAGGGGGCCGCTCGCGTGAGTGTGCTCGACGAGATCATCGAAGGCGTGCGTGAGGACCTCGCCGAGCGGCAGGCGCGCGTCAGCCTCGACGAGCTCAAGGAGCGGGCGGCGAAGGCACCCCGGGCCAAGGACGGAGTGGCCGCCCTGCGCGGCGACAGCGTCAAGGTGATCTGCGAGGTCAAGCGCTCCAGCCCGTCCAAGGGCGCGCTCGCCGCGATCGCCGACCCGGCCGGACTCGCCGCCGACTACGAGGAGGGCGGCGCCGCCGTCATCTCCGTCCTCACCGAGCAGCGCCGCTTCGGCGGCTCGCTCGCCGACCTCGAGGCCGTCCGCGCCAAGGTCGACATCCCCATCCTGCGCAAGGACTTCATCGTCACGGCGTACCAGCTGTGGGAGGCACGGGCGTACGGCGCCGACCTCGTCCTGCTGATCGTCGCCGCCCTCGACCAGGAGGCCCTCGTCTCCCTCATCGAGCGGGCCGAGTCCATCGGGCTCACGCCGCTCGTCGAGGTGCACGACGAGGAGGAGGTCGAGCGGGCGGTGGACGCGGGCGCGAAGATCATCGGCGTGAACGCGCGCGACCTGAAGACCCTGAAGGTCGACCGCTCGACCTTCACCCGCGTCGCCCCGGAGATCCCGCCGCACATCGTGCGGATCGCCGAGTCCGGCGTGCGCGGCCCGCACGACCTGATCGCGTACGCCAACGACGGCGCGGACGCGGTCCTCGTGGGCGAGTCCCTCGTGACGGGCAAGGACCCGAAGGCCGCCGTCGTGGACCTCGTGGCCGCGGGCGCGCACCCCGCGCTGCGGCACGGACGGAGCTGAGTTCCTGATGCCCATCGCCGTCCGTCTCGCTCCGGGGTGCAGGCCCCGGGGCTGTCGCGCGCCTGCGCGGCGTGTGCACGGGCGGCGTGTGCGGTACGTGATCGGCTCGGAGCCCGGTCAGGTCAACGGGATGCGATGGCCCGGGGCGACGGGGTCTCTTCCCCAGCCCCGCCCCTTCCCGTAACTGGGGGCCAGCCCCCAGACCCCCGCTCCTCAATCGCCGGAGGGGCTGAAAATCAGCCCCTCCGGCGTTTGAGGAGGCCTGTCCGGCAGGACGAATTCGGGAAGGGGCGGGGTGGGGAAGAAGCCCGCCGCAGGCGCCACACGCCCACCCCATCGCGTACTCCTAGGAGCATGTCGCACATGTCCAGCATGTCCAGTCAGTTCTTCATTCCCGATCCGGACGGCCAAGTTCCCACGCCGCAGGGCTACTTCGGCGCCTTCGGCGGGAAGTTCATTCCGGAGGCGCTCGTCGCCGCCGTCGACGAGGTCGCCGTCGAGTACGACAAGGCGAAGCAGGACCCCGAGTTCGCGCGCGAGCTCGACGATCTGCTCGTGCACTACACCGGGCGCCCCAGCTCGCTCACCGAAGTGCCGCGCTTCGCCGAACACGCCGGTGGCGCACGGGTGTTCCTCAAGCGCGAGGACCTCAACCACACCGGCTCGCACAAGATCAACAACGTGCTCGGCCAGGCCCTGCTGACCAAGCGGATGGGCAAGACCCGCGTCATCGCCGAGACCGGCGCCGGTCAGCACGGCGTCGCCACGGCCACCGCCTGCGCCCTCTTCGGCCTCGACTGCACCATCTACATGGGCGAGATCGACACCCAGCGCCAGGCCCTCAACGTCGCCCGCATGCGCATGCTCGGCGCCGAGGTCGTCGCCGTGAAGTCCGGCAGCCGCACCCTCAAGGACGCCATCAACGAGGCGTTCCGCGACTGGGTCGCCAACGTCGACCGGACGCACTACCTCTTCGGCACCGTCGCAGGCCCGCACCCCTTCCCGGCCATGGTCCGCGACTTCCACCGCGTCATCGGCGTCGAGGCCCGCCGGCAGATCCTGGAGCGCGCCGGGCGCCTGCCCGACGCCGCGGTCGCCTGCGTTGGCGGCGGCTCCAACGCGATCGGCCTGTTCCACGCCTTCATCCCGGACGCCGACGTACGCCTCATCGGCTGCGAGCCCGCCGGGCACGGTGTCGAGACCGGCGAGCACGCGGCCACCCTGACCGCGGGCGAGCCGGGCATCCTGCACGGCTCGCGGTCGTACGTCCTGCAGGACGAGGAGGGCCAGATCACCGAGCCCTACTCGATCTCCGCCGGGCTCGACTACCCGGGCATCGGCCCGGAGCACGCCTACCTCAAGGACAGCGGCCGCGGCGAGTACCGGGCCGTGACCGACGACGCCGCGATGCGGGCGCTGCGCCTTCTCTCCCGTACGGAGGGCATCATCCCGGCGATCGAGAGCGCCCACGCCCTGGCCGGTGCGCTGGAGGTCGGCAAGGAGCTGGGCGAGGACGGCCTGATCGTCGTCAACCTGTCCGGCCGCGGCGACAAGGACATGGACACCGCCGCGCGCTACTTCGGCCTGTACGACGAGGGCACCGACGCCGAGGTCGCGGCCGACGCCGCCGACACCGCCGAGATCGAGGGGGACGCCAAGTGAGCGGGAACGTACGGCTGTTGAGCGAGACCCTCGCCGCCGCCAAGGCGGAGGGCCGGGCCGCGCTCGTCGCCTACCTGCCGGCCGGGTTCCCGACCGTCGAGGGCGGCATCGCGGCCGCCAAGGCGGTCCTGGAGTCCGGCGCCGACGTCGTGGAGGTCGGCCTTCCGCACAGCGACCCGGTGCTCGACGGCCCGGTCATCCAGACCGCCGACGACATCGCCCTGCGCGGCGGCGTCAAGATCAAGGACGTGCTCCGTACGGTCCGCGAGGCGCACGCCGCGACCGGCAAGCCGATCCTCGTCATGACGTACTGGAACCCCATCGACCGCTACGGCGTCGAGCGGTTCACCGCCGAGCTCGCCGAGGCGGGCGGCGCCGGGTGCATCCTGCCCGACCTGCCCGTCGAGGAGTCCGGACTGTGGCGCGAGCACGCGGACAAGCACGGGCTCGGCACCGTCTTCGTCGTCGCGCCCAGCAGCAAGGACGCCCGCCTCGCCACGATCACCGCGGCCGGTTCGGGCTTTGTGTACGCGGCCTCGCTCATGGGCGTCACCGGCACCCGTGAGTCCGTCGGTTCGCAGGCCGCCGACCTGGTGCGCCGCACGCGGTCGGCGGCCGCCACGGACCTGCCGGTCTGCGTCGGCCTCGGCGTCTCCAACGCCCGGCAGGCCGCCGAGGTCGCGGGCTTCGCGGACGGTGTGATCGTCGGCTCCGCCTTCGTGAAGGCCATGCTCGACGCCCCGGACGAGGCCGCCGGCCTCGACGCGGTGCGGGCGCTCGCCGCCGACCTCGCACAGGGCGTGCGCAGCGGGGTGCGGGAGTCCTAGCAGGCCGCTTAGAACGGCTCGGCGGGCTCATCGCTCGTACGGGTGGACCTGGGACCGGGGAGGCATGCTCATGCCTCCCCGGTTCGTTTGCGGGGTGTGAGCGAGAAGAACCGTGAGGGAAAGCGCACCGCCCGCGAGCGGCTGGCGATCGAGCGCGAGAAGCAGAAGGCGCAGGAGCGGCGGCGCCGCACACTGATCGTGGCCGCGGCCGTGGTGGGAGTCCTGGGCCTGGCCGCCGTCGTCGGTGTGATCGCCGCCAACGCGGGCAAGGACGAGAAGGAGAGTGCGGGCCCGGTCGTGGCCCCGAAGGGGGCGATGGGCAAGGACGGTCTGGCCATCCCGGTCGGCCAAGAGAGCGCCAAGTCGACCCTCACGATCTGGGAGGACTTCCGCTGCCCGGCGTGCGCCCAGTTCGAGAACATGTACCGCAAGACGATCCACGAACTCGTCGACGCGGGCCAGCTCAAGGTCGAGTACCACCTCGCCACGATCATCGACGGGAACATGGGCGGTGAGGGCTCCGTACGCGCCGCCAACGCCGCGGCCTGCGCCCAGGACGCCGGGAAGTTCACGCCGTACCACGACGTGCTGTTCCAGAACCAGCCGCAGGAAACCGACGACGCGTTCGCGCAGAACAGCAAGCTCCTCGAACTCGCCGGGAAGGTCGAGGGCCTGAACACCCCCGCGTTCGAGAGCTGTGTGAACGACGGCAAGCACGACAGCTGGGTGGCCCGCTCCAACGAGGCCTTCCAGAAGGCCGGATTCCGGGGCACGCCCACCGTCCAGCTCGACGGCAAGGACATCTTCGGCGACCAGCAGAACCCGC
Source organism: Streptomyces luteolus (assembly GCF_029968015.1). Lineage (GTDB taxonomy): Bacteria > Actinomycetota > Actinomycetes > Streptomycetales > Streptomycetaceae > Streptomyces > Streptomyces luteolus. Next base: position 34,423 of record NZ_JASCIS010000036.1, on the reverse strand, counting down.
TGACGCCGGCGAAGCTCAAGCAGCTGGTGCAGGCCGCCAACAAGTAGGGCCGTGGGCGGGCCGGGGCCCGTTATGGAGCCGTTAGGCCGGGCGGATTGCCGTGCATCCCGCCCGGCACGGTAGCGTCGACCCCGCCATGGAACTCCTTGCCTTCATTCCCAGCCCGGCCAAGGGTGAGATCGACCCCTTCGGCATCCCCCTGCGCGGCTACGCGTTCTGCATCATCATCGGCGTCTTCGTGGCCGTCTGGCTCGGCGGCCGCCGGTGGATCGCCCGCGGCGGCCGTGCCGGGACGGTCGCGGACATCGCCGTGTGGGCGGTGCCCTTCGGCCTCGTCGGCGGACGGCTCTACCACGTCATCACGGACTACGAGCTGTACTTCAGCGAGGGCCGCAACCCCGTCGACGCCCTCAAGATCTGGGAGGGCGGCCTCGGCATCTGGGGCGCCATCGCGCTCGGCGCGCTCGGCGCCTGGATCGGCTGCCGCCGCCGCGGCATCCCGCTCCCCGCGTACGCCGACGCCGTCGCCCCCGGCATCGCCTTCGCCCAGGCCATCGGCCGCTGGGGCAACTGGTTCAACCAGGAGCTGTACGGCCGTGCCACGGACCTGCCGTGGGCCCTGGAGATCACCCGCGCCGACGGCGGCCGGGTGCCGGGCACGTACCACCCGACGTTCCTCTACGAGTCGCTGTGGTGCATCGGCGTCGCGTTCCTGGTCATCTGGGCCGACCGCCGCTTCAAGATGGGCCACGGCCGGGCCTTCGCCCTGTACGTCGCCGCGTACTGCGCGGGGCGCGGCTGGATCGAGTACATGCGCGTGGACGACGTCCAGATGGACGACGTGCTCGGGCTGCGGCTCAATGTGTGGACGTCGATCCTGGTCTTCCTGCTCGCGGTGATCTACATCGTGGTGTCGGCTCGGCTGCGGCCGGGGCGGGAGGAGATCGTCGAGCCCGGGGAGGCTGAGGACGAGCCGTCCTCGGAGGGTTCCGAGTCCTCGGGCAAGAGGTCTGAGGAGTCCGACGGGGCCGACGGGCCCAGTACCGCCAAGCGGGTCTGAGGGTTTCTTTCCCCTCCCCTCCCCGCCCCTTCCCGAAATCCTGCGGAGCTTCGGGGCTCCGCCCCGGACCCCGCTCCTCAATCGCCGGAGGGGCTGAAAATCAGCCCCTCCGGCGATTGCTCAAGGTCAAAGTGCGTCGGGCGGCATGCACCACCGCCGCGTCCACGAAACGGCCGTCCGGGAGGGCCAGTGCGCCGGACTCCGACTCCGCCGCCTTGACGATCTCCTCCGCCGCCGCGACCTCCGCCGGATCCGGCAGGTAGGCCCGCTCGATCACCGGCAGCTGGCGCGGGTGGATCGCCGCGCGGCCGAGGAAGCCGAGGGCGCGGCCATGGGCACAGGACGCGGCGAGGCCGTCCACGTCGCGGATGTCCGGGAAGACGGACTGGGCCGGGGGAGCGAGTCCCGCCGCACGGCTCGCGCAGACCACACGGGAGCGGACCCAGTCCAGGCCGGAGTCGCTCGCACCCAGGTCGGCCCGGAGATCCGCCTCACCCAGGGCGAGGCCGCGCAGGGCGGGGTGCGCGGTGGCGAGGGTGTACGCGCGCTCGATGGCGAGGGCCGATTCCAGCAGGGCGAACAGCGGCAGGGAGTCGGTGAGTTCGGCGACCCGGACCACCTGGGCGGGGTCCGTGATCTTCGGCAGCCGCAGGCCCGCGAGGCCCACAAGGCCTGTCAGCGCGAGCAGATCGGCGCCGGCGTACGGGCCGTCCAGGGCGTTGACGCGGACGTGCACCGGCACCGGGTGGTGGGCGGTGAGCAGCTCGGCGGTGGCGGAGCGGGCGTACTCCTTGCGCTCGGGGGCGACCGCGTCCTCGAGGTCGACGACGACGGCGTGCGCGCCGGAGGCGAGCGCCTTGGCGACGGTGGTGGGGCGGTCGCCGGGTGCGTACAGCCAGGTGAGGGCCGGTGCGGGGGCGGTGGTCAGCGCGTCGGTGTACATCGCGTCGGTGGTCATACGGCGCCGGTCTTTCGTAGGTCGGTGATCTCCTCGTCGCCGAGGCCGAGTTCGGCCAGGACGCTGTCGGTGTCCGCGCCGTGCGGGCGGCCCGCCCAGCGGATCGCGCCCGGTGTCGAGGAGAGGCGGAAGAGGACGTTCTGCATACGGAGCGCGCCGAGTTCGGGATCGTCGACCGTCGTGACGGAGTCGAGGGCCGCGTACTGCGGATCGGCGAGGACGTCCCGTACGTCGTGGATCGGGGCGACCGCCGCCTCGGCCTTCTCGAAGGCGGCGATGACCTCGTCGCGGGTGCGCTGGGCGATCCAGTCGCCGACGGCCGCGTCCAGGACGTCGGCGTGCGCGGCGCGGTCCGTGCCGGTCGCGAACCAGGGCTCGTCGATCAGGTCGGGCCGGCCGACGAGGTGCAGCACCCGCTCCGCGATGGACTGCGCGGAGGTGGAGACGGCCACCCAGCGGTCGTCGGCGGTGCGGTAGGTGTTGCGGGGCGCGTTGTTGGTGGAGCGGTTGCCGGTGCGCGGCTGCACGAAGCCGAGCTGGTCGTACCAGAGCGGCTGCGGGCCGAGGACCGTGAGGATCGGCTCGATGATCGCCATGTCGACTACCTGGCCCCGGCCGGTGGCGGTGCGCGCGGCGAGCGCGGTCATGATCGCGTACGCGGTGGCCAGACCGGCGATGGAGTCGGCGAGGCCGAACGGCGGGAGCGTGGGCGGGCCTTCCGGCTCACCGGTGATCGCCGCGAAGCCGCTCATCGCCTCGGCGAGGGTGCCGAATCCGGGGCGGTGCGAGTACGGGCCGAACTGGCCGAACCCAGTGACGCGGGCGAGCACCAACCGCTCGTTGGCGGCGCTGAGTTCGTCCCAGCCGAGGCCCCAGCGCTCCAGGGTGCCGGGGCGGAAGTTCTCGATCACGACGTCCGCGGTGGCGGCGAGGCGCAGGAGCGTTGCGCGGCCGCCGTCGGTGGAGAGGTCGAGGGTGACGGTGCGCTTGTTGCGGCCGAGCAGCTTCCACCAGAGGCCGACGCCGTCCTTGGCGGGGCCGTGGCCGCGGGAGGGGTCGGGGCGGCGCGGGTGCTCCACCTTGATCACCTCGGCGCCGAAGTCGCCGAGCATGGTGGCGGCGAGGGGGCCGGCGAAGAGGGTTGCCAGGTCGAGGACGCGGAGGGGTTTCAGGGGTGGGGTGTGCATACGGGGTCCTCCCGGTGCAGGGCTTGTCGTTCAGCGCACTCGGCGCGGTGGCGTTGTGCCCACCCGTTCCGCCCCAGCGGAACGATTGCCCACAACGGGGGAGGGCGGGTTGGGAGAGGGCGGCGGCGTGGTCTGCGTGTACGTCAGGCGGGCCAGCTCGTCGAAGCTGGTGCCGTTGAAGTCGGCGACGGATGTGGCGAGTCGGTTCTTGAGGGGAGCCGTCCAGCGGGTGTCGATGGTGTCCGGGGTGCCCGCGAGCAGGCCCGCCACCGAACCCGCCGTCGCGCCGACCGAATCTGTGTCCCAGCCGCCCGACACCGCCCGCGTCACCGAGCCGTCGAAGTCCCCGTCGGCGTGGGTGAGCGCGGCGGCGAGCAGCGCGGCGTTGGGCACGACGTGCACCCAGTGGTGTGTGCCGTACGTGGCGTGCAGGGTGTCGACGACCGTGTCGAACGCCGTGTGCGTACGGGCGAGCCGGATGCCGTGCCGCACGGCGCGCGCGAGCCGGGAGCCGGGCGGTACGACGGCGAGCCCGGCGCGCAGCGCGCGGTGCACGTCGGCGGTGCCGCTCGCGGCCGAGGCGATCGTGGCCGCCGCGAACATCGCGCCGTACACGCCGTTCGCGGTGTGCGTGAGGCAGGCGTCCCGGTGGGCCTGATCGGCGGCGGCGCCGGGGTCGCCGGGGTGGGTCAGGCCATGCACGTCGGCGCGGATGAGGGCGCCGATCCACTCGCGGAACGGGTTGCGGCGCCGGGCCGTGCGCGGGGGCTCGACCCCGTCGAGGAGATTGCGGTACGCGACGCGCTCGGCGGTGAACGTACGGCCCGCCGGCAGCTCGTCCAGCCAGAGCGCGGCCACGTCACGGGTCGTGAAGCCGGGCCCGTACCGCCGTAGCAACTCCAGGTTCAGCAATGGGTAGTTGAGGTCGTCGTCCTCCGGCATGCCGTCGATGTTCTCGGCGAGCGAGGTGGCGGCGCTGCGCCGGTTCCAGGGGTAGGCGGCGGCGAGCGCGGGGGGCAGGCCGTGGGCGGTGAAGTAGCCGGTGAGGGGCCAGTTGCCGGTGGCGCGGGCGAGGGCGCGGATGCCGGTGAGCGGCAGTTTCTCGACGGGCTTGCCGAGCAGGCAGCCGACGGCGCGGCCCAGCCAGGCGGCGTGCAGCCGGTCGAGGCAGGCTTCGGCCGCGGGGTCGGGGGAGGGCCAGGAGGTGCCGCAGAGAGCCCTGATCTCGGGCAGCGCGGTGGGTTCGGCGTACGGGCCCCGGGGTGTCGACTCGTCCAGTTCGTTCAGTTCGTCCAGTTCGTCGAGGAGTTGGACGGCCAGGGCGCGGAGTTCGGGGGTGGCCGGGGTGGTGGCGGCGCCCGCGCGTACCGGGGCCGGGGCTCCGCCCGCCTTGCGCCAGCGGTGCTCGATGTCCGCGACCGCCCGTGCGTCCCGGCCGTCCTCGGCGGCCTGGCGCAGCTCGTGGCCGAGCAGGTCCTCCGGCTGCACCCAGGTCAGCCGCAGCGCCGTGGCCGGACTCATACCGGGTCGCCCGCGAGCAGCTGGAAGGCGTCCGCGTGCGCGGCCCTGCGCTCCTGGTCGCGGGCGAACACCTCGCGGGCCACCGCCGCGAGCAGCTCCGCCGGGGCGTGCAGGTCGAGCCGGCTGGCCTCGGCGACCTGCTTGGCCCACTCGTCCGGCGGTCCGGAGCCGAGGGCGCCCGCGATCGCGCCGCCCATCGTGGCGATCGAGTCGCAGTCCCGGCCGTAGTTGACGGAGCCGAGCACCGTACGGCGGTAGTCGCCCGCGCCGACCAGCAACATGCCCAGGGCGATGGGGAGTTCCTCGATGGCGTGCAGCCGGGAGGGGCGGCGGGCGCCGAGCGAGGGGGCGCGGTAGTCGGGGCCGACCGTGTCGAAGGGGGCGACGGCCTCGCGCAGCGGGCGAAGCGCGGACTCGAAGTCCTGGTGCCGCACGGCGACTTCGCAGACCGCCTCGATCGCGGCGCGCGTGCCGTCCTTGGCGAGGCGGAGGCAGGCGTCCACGACCGAGGCGGGGCTGGCCTCGGGCGAGCAGGCCGCCGCGACCGCCGCCGCGAACACCCCGGCCGCCTCCCTGCCGTACGAGGACTGGTGGGCGCCCGCTACGTCCAGGGCCTCGGTGTAGGCGGCGCGCGGGTCGGCCGCGTTGACCAGGCCGACCGGCGCCATGTACATCGCCGCACCGCAGTTGACGATGTTGCCGGTGCCGGCCTCGCGCGGGTCGACGTGGCCGTAGTGCAGGCGGGCCACGATCCACTTCTCGGCGAGGAAGATCCGCTGCAGCGGCAGCGCCTCGGCCTCAAGGTCGGGGATCCAGCGGGGCGTGCCCATCAGGTCGGGGACGAGGTGGTCGGCGACCGCGTACGCGTCGAGGTGGTCGCGGACCGTGGCGTAGACGCGGACCAGCGCGTGTGTCATCAGGGTGTCGTCGGTGATGTGCCCGTCGCCCTTGTGGTACGGGGCGATCGGCCGGGCCGTACGCCAGTCGTCGCCGTGCCAGGGGCCGACGATGCCGCCCACCCGGCCGCCGTGGCGTTCGCTGATCTGCTCGGGCGTCCAGCCCTCGACGGGCCCGCCGAGCGCGTCGCCGACCGCGGCGCCGACGAGGCTCGCGGTGACGCGCTCGTCGAGCGTGGGCCTGCGGGCCTGGGGTGTGGTGTCTGTTGTGTCGGTCATGGGGCGGAGTGTCCACCCGGAGCGGTCAGTTGTGGCGGGGGCGCGACAGCACGTCGGCCAGTTCGGTGCCCAGCTCCACCAGATCGGTCCCCGCGAGCCGGGGCAGCGCACAGCCCGACAGGGTCCGGCAGGCGTCCCGCCAGCTCTTCGGCACACCTTCGGCGCCGCCGAGCGCGCCGGTCAGGGCGCCCGCGAGGGCCGGCGCCGAGTCCGCGACCCGCGACAGGCAGGCGGCGGCGGGCACGGCCTCGGCGAGACTGCCGCGCGCGGCGGTGGCCAGGGCGAGCGCCACGGGCACGGTCTCGGCGGCGGCGATCCCGTAGCTGTAGACGTGGTCCACGATCTGGTGCTCCAGGAGCGGTACGAGGACGAAGGTGCCGTTCTCGTCGGCGTGCCGGGCCAGGTGGACCGCGAGGCGGGCGTTACGGCCGATCTCGGTCTCGTGCGGGAGCTGGTCGAGGGCGGCGTCCACGACCTCGTCCACGTCGGACCGCCCGTCCGGTTGCGCGAGCGCCACGGCGACGGCGGCGGCGATCGCCCGGGCGCCGTGCACGCCGTCCCCGTCGTTCGTGTACCGGGCGTCGAACTCGGCGAGCTCGGCGGCGGCTTGGGGGGCGCCGGGGTGCACGGCGGCGAGCACGGCGGCCCGTACGCAGGCCGCGTCGTCGAAGAAGTGCGGGTTGTCGTGCCCGGTGGCGGGCGGGCGCAGGCCGGTGGCGAGATTGCCGAGCCCGGCGCGTACGGAGATCCGTGCCCGCAGCGGGATCTGCGCCGACTCGACCTCGGGGGCGCGGTCGGCGGCGGCGGCGATCTGGGCGGCGAGGATCTGCCAGTGGTGGTCGATGGCGGCGCGTACGTCCGTTGCTCCGTCAACTGTGGCTGCCAGTACGGCGGTTGCGGTGTACGCGGCCCACTCGGCGTCGTCGGAGGGGCCGAGGCGGAGGGGTTCGGGGGGCTGGTTGAGGGCGATGGGGACGGGGAGGGTGGTGGTGGCGTTCTGCTCGGCGAAGGTGTCGAGTTCTCGGGTCAGTCGCCGGGTCCACTCCGGCATGCGGGCCGCTCTGTGTCTGGCCGCGGGCCAGCCTGCCGCGTCGCCTGCGGCGAGGCCGAGGAGTAGGCCCTGGAGTTTTGTGCGGGTTGGCTGGGTTGCCCTCGCTGGTCCTGGGCTGGACCCCTCCTTCAGGGCACCCGGCGCGTGGGGCTGTGCCCACCCTCCCCCAGCTACCGCTGGGGGTGCCCCCAGCCCTGCGGAACGCCTGCCCACAGCTGGGTCAGCGGTCACGTTTCCTCCGGCGTCAGCAGGTCCGCGATGTCCAGGACGTGGTAGCCCGCCATCGACGGGAGGCAGGTGCCGCGGACCGGGCCGATGGTGCGGGCCCAGTCCGGGGGGATGGCGGTGATCGTGCGGTGCGCGCCCGCGAGCGCGCCCGCGAGTGCCGCCGTCGTGTCCGCGTCGCGGCCCATGTTGACCGCGGTCAGGACCGCCTCGCGGAAGTCGCCGCGGGCCGCCGCGAACGCGCCGAAGGCGAGGCCCACCGCCTCCGGGGCGAGGTCCGTCCACGGGTAGCCGCCGATCACCACCGCCTTGCGGACCGCGCGGTCGCCGCCCGGTGCCGCCACCACCGCGCGGCGCAGCGAGCGGGACGTCCAGGAGTCCAGGGGGATCACCGAGAGCGCCGCCCCGATGACGGCCGCCGGGCCCTCGCCCACCATGGCCGCGGCGACGCCCGCCGCGATGGCCTGCGCGCCGTAGATGCCCTCGCCGTCGTGGCTGACCGTGCCGTCGATGGCGACCAGGCGGGCCGCCTCGGCCGGGTCGCCCGCGGCGAAGACGCCGAAGGGGGCCGCGCGCATCGCGAGGCCGTCGCTCCAGGCGTGCCGGTGCTGTGCGGTGACGGGAGCGGCGAGGCCACGGCGGAGGTTCTCCAGGGTGCCGCGTTCGCTGAACCCCGCGCCGCGGAACGGGCCTTCGTCGACGTCCGCGATCCACCGGTGCCAGGCCTTCTCGGCGTGCGCCACGGTCAGGGCCGAGCCGTGCCGGGCGAGCAGCAGGCCCGAGAAGATCGCGTACTCGGTGTCGTCCGTGCCCGCCGGGTCCTCGGCGACGAAGCCCTCGATGCGGCCCCAACGGCGGCGGATCTCCGAGGGCTTCATGTTCTCGACGGGGGCACCGAGCGCGTCGCCGATCGCGAGGCCGAGCAGTGCGCCGCGGGCGCGGGGCCGGAGCTCTGCCGCGTCGCCGGGTGCGGGTACCGGGAAATCGCATGCAATCGACGCCATGGCAGATGCTTCCCACACCGGGCGGTCCACGCCGCGCACGGCCGCCGACGTCACCCCTTCGACACTCCTTCGACGTCGTACGAGGCGGCCCGGAAGCGCTGGTGAGGCGGGCCCGGAAGCCCTGGTGAGGCAGACTTTCCTGACCTTCCGCGGGGGCCGGTAAGTACGGCCTTCCTTGCTGGCGAGGGCGATTTTTCGGGCGTACTTTCGAGTCCGTGAAGGGGCCCGGGGAGGGCCTCGGAGGGGAGTCCGGGCGTACGGAACCGGGCTGAAGGGGAAAGGAGCACCACGGGCGATGGCGATCATCGACAACGAGGCCACGCTGCACGAGGCCCACCGGGACAACCACACCCACCGCGACGTCAACGGCGGCTGGCTGCGGCCCGCCGTGTTCGGCGCGATGGACGGGCTCGTGTCCAACCTGGCGTTGATGACGGGCGTCGCGGGCGGCTCCGTGTCGCAGCAGACCATCGTCATCACCGGGCTCGCCGGTCTCGCGGCCGGTGCGTTCTCGATGGCCGCCGGTGAGTACACCTCGGTCGCCTCCCAACGCGAGCTGGTCCAGGCCGAGTTGGACGTCGAGCGCCGGGAGCTGCGCAAGCATCCGAAGGACGAGGAGAAGGAGCTCGCCGAGCTGTACATGGCGCGCGGTGTCGAGTCCGCGCTCGCGCGCGAGGTGGCGCGGCAGCTCTCCGAGGACCCCGAGCAGGCCCTGGAGATCCACGCCCGCGAGGAGCTCGGCATCGACCCGGGGGACCTGCCCTCGCCGGTGCTGGCCGCGGCCTCGTCGTTCGGCGCGTTCGCGCTCGGTGCGCTGCTTCCCGTACTGCCGTATCTGCTCGGCGCGAGCGCGCTGTGGCCGGCCGTGGTGCTCGCGCTGCTCGGGCTCTTCGCCTGCGGTGCCGTGGTGGCCCGGGTGACCGCGCGGTCCTGGTGGTTCAGCGGTCTGCGGCAGCTCGCGCTCGGCGGTGCGGCGGCCGGTGTGACGTACGCCCTGGGCACTCTCTTCGGAACCGCTCTAGGATGAGCACACGAAGGTCTATGCAAAGTCCCGCATAACCAATCGTTACTCGGCGGTTTCGGTTGCGTGATCGCCGGGCATGAGCCGTAAGCGCTGTGGGCAACGAAGCTCCCTCGCACCGGGTCGACGGTCGTTGATCTGTCCGGGTCGACCCTCTTTCACCGCATGAGCCAGCTCGGTGGTGTCCGCATGGTGGAACGAAGTATCCGGTTTTCGAGAAGGCCGCCATCATGTAATCTGCACGAAATTTTGCGCACCGCGAGGGCCAACGTCGTCCCTCGGCACATGCACACACTGCACATTTGCCTCGACGACGACGGGAGTGCCGATGCGTTCCGACGCCTGGTCGCCCATGGACGGTCGCCCCGCCCCCCAGGGCATGTACGACCCCCGTAACGAACACGACGCCTGCGGTGTCGGGTTCGTGGCCACCCTGACTGGTGTTGCCAGCCATGAGCTGGTCGAGCAGGCGCTCACCGTTCTGCGCAACCTCGAGCACCGCGGCGCCACCGGCTCCGAGCCGGACTCGGGTGACGGCGCCGGCATCCTGCTCCAGGTCCCCGACGCCTTCCTGCGCGAGGCCGCCGGCTTCGACCTGCCGGAGGCGGGCGCGTACGCCGTCGGTATCGCCTTCCTGCCCGTGGACAGCGCCGACGAGACCGCGGCGCGCATCGAGGCCATCGCCGCCGAAGAGGGCCTGAACGTCCTCGGCTGGCGTGACGTGCCGGTCGCGCCCGAGCTGCTCGGCGCCTCCGCCCGGTCCACGATGCCGGTCTTCCGCCAGATCTTCGTGGGGGACGGCGCCTCGAAGGACATCGCGCTCGACCGCAAGGCCTTCGTCCTGCGCAAGCGCGCCGAGCGCGAGGCCGCGACGTACTTCCCGTCGCTGTCCGCCCGCACCATCGTCTACAAGGGCATGCTGACCACCGGCCAGCTGGAGCCCTTCTTCCCGGACCTGTCCGACCGCCGCCTCGCCTCGGCCGTCGCGCTCGTCCACTCCCGCTTCTCCACGAACACCTTCCCGTCGTGGCCGCTCGCGCACCCGTACCGCTTCGTCGCGCACAACGGTGAGATCAACACCGTCAAGGGCAACCGGAACTGGATGCGGGCCCGCGAGTCGCAGCTCGTGTCCGATCTCTTCGGTGAGCAGAAGCTGGACCGGATCTTCCCCGTCTGCACGCCGGACGCCTCCGACTCAGCGTCCTTCGACGAGGTCCTCGAACTCCTGCACCTGGGCGGCCGTTCGCTGCCGCACTCCGTCCTGATGATGATCCCCGAGGCCTGGGAGAACCACGCCTCGATGGACCCGGCCCGGCGCGCCTTCTACCAGTTCCACTCCACGATGATGGAGCCCTGGGACGGCCCGGCCTGTGTCACCTTCACCGACGGCACCCAGGTCGGCGCCGTGCTCGACCGCAACGGCCTGCGCCCCGGCCGCTACTGGGTCACCGACGACGGCCTCGTCGTCCTCGGCTCCGAGGTCGGCGTCCTCGACATCGACCCCGCCAAGGTCGTCCGCAAGGGCCGCCTGCAGCCCGGCCGCATGTTCCTCGTCGACACCGCCGAGCACCGCATCGTCGAGGACGACGAGATCAAGGCCGCCCTCGCCGCCGAGAACCCGTACGCGGAGTGGCTGGAGGCCGGCGAGATCGAGCTCTCCGACCTGCCCGAGCGCGAGCACATCGTGCACACCCACGCCTCGGTCACCCGCCGCCAGCAGACCTTCGGCTACACCGAGGAAGAGCTGCGCGTCCTGCTCACGCCGATGGCCAAGGCCGGCGCGGAGCCGATCGGCTCGATGGGTACGGACACCCCGATCGCGGCCCTGTCCGAGCGCCCCCGGCTGATCTTCGACTACTTCACGCAGCTGTTCGCGCAGGTCACCAACCCGCCCCTTGACGCCATCCGCGAGGAGCTCGTCACCTCGCTGCACAGCTCCCTCGGCCCGCAGGGCAACCTCCTGGAGCCCACCGCCGCCTCCTGCCGCTCGGTCACCCTGCCCTTCCCGGTGATCGACAACGACGAGCTGGCCAAGCTCATCCACATCAACGCCGACGGCGACATGCCGGGCATGAAGTCCGTGACCCTGTCCGGCCTCTACCGGGTCTCCGGCGGCGGCGACACCCTCGCCGCCCGCATCGAGGAGATCTGCGGCGAAACCGACGCGGCCATCGAGGCGGGCGCCCGCCTGATCGTGCTCTCCGACCGCCACTCGGACGCCGAGCACGCGCCGATCCCGTCGCTGCTGCTCACCGCGGCCGTCCACCACCACCTCATCCGTACGAAGCAGCGCACCCAGGTGGGCCTGCTCGTCGAGGCCGGTGACGTCCGCGAGGTCCACCACGTCGCCCTGCTCATCGGCTACGGCGCCGCCGCGGTCAACCCGTACCTGGCGATGGAGTCCGTCGAGGACCTCGTCCGCGCAGGCACGTTCCTGCCCGGCATCGAAGCCGAGCAGGCCATCCGGAACCTGATCTACGCGCTCGGCAAGGGCGTCCTCAAGGTCATGTCGAAGATGGGCATCTCCACCGTCGCCTCCTACCGCGGCGCGCAGGTCTTCGAGGGTGTCGGTCTCGACCAGGCCTTCGTCGACAAGTACTTCAACGGCACCACCACCAAGATCGGCGGCGTCGGCATCGACGTCATCGCCGACGAGGTCGCCGCCCGCCACGCCAAGGCCTACCCGGCCTCCGGCGTCCCCTCCGCGCACCGCGCCCTGGAGATAGGCGGCGAGTACCAGTGGCGCCGCGAGGGCGAGCCGCACCTGTTCGACCCGGAGACGGTGTTCCGCCTCCAGCACTCCACGCGGCAGCGCAAGTACGACGTGTTCAAGCAGTACACGGACCGCGTCAACGAGCAGTCCGAGCGCCTGATGACGCTGCGCGGCCTGTTCGGTTTCAAGAGCGACCGGCCGTCCATCTCCATCGACGAGGTCGAGCCCGCGAGCGAGATCGTCAAGCGCTTCTCCACCGGCGCCATGTCGTACGGCTCCATCTCCAAGGAGGCGCACGAGACCCTCGCCATCGCCATGAACCAGCTGGGCGGCAAGTCCAACACCGGTGAGGGCGGCGAGGACCCGGACCGCCTGTACGACCCGGCGCGCCGCTCGTCCATCAAGCAGGTCGCCTCCGGCCGCTTCGGTGTGACCTCGGAGTACCTGGTCAACGCCGACGACATCCAGATCAAGATGGCCCAGGGCGCCAAGCCCGGCGAGGGCGGCCAGCTGCCCGGCCACAAGGTCTACCCGTGGGTCGCCAAGACGCGGCACTCGACGCCCGGCGTCGGCCTGATCTCCCCGCCGCCGCACCACGACATCTACTCCATCGAGGACCTGGCTCAGCTGATCCACGACCTCAAGAACGCCAACCCGGCCGCCCGCATCCACGTGAAGCTGGTCTCCGAGGTCGGCGTCGGCACGGTCGCCGCGGGTGTCTCCAAGGCGCACGCGGACGTGGTCCTGATCTCCGGCCACGACGGCGGTACGGGCGCGTCCCCGCTGACCTCGCTGAAGCACGCGGGCGGCCCCTGGGAGCTGGGCCTCGCCGAGACCCAGCAGACCCTGCTGCTCAACGGCCTGCGCGACCGCATCGTCGTACAGACCGACGGCCAGCTGAAGACCGGCCGCGACGTGATCATCGCCGCGCTGCTCGGCGCCGAGGAGTTCGGTTTCGCGACCGCGCCGCTCGTCGTCTCCGGCTGCGTCATGATGCGCGTCTGCCACCTGGACACCTGCCCGGTCGGCATCGCCACCCAGAACCCGACCCTGCGGGACCGGTTCTCCGGCAAGGCCGAGTACGTCGTGAACTTCTTCGAGTTCATCGCCGAGGAGGTCCGCGAGCTCCTCGCCGAGCTCGGCTTCCGCTCCATCGAGGAGGCCGTCGGCCACGCCGAACTCCTCGACACCGAGCGCGCCGTGAACCACTGGAAGGCGCAGGGCCTCGACCTGGACCCGCTGTTCCACGTGCCCGAGCTGCCCGCGGGCGCCGTACGCCACCAGCTGGTCGAGCAGGACCACGGCCTGGAGAAGGCGCTGGACAACGAGCTGATCAAGCTCGCCGGTGACGCCCTCGCCGCGAACTCCGCGCAGGAGGCCCAGGCCGTCCGCGCCCAGGTCGCGATCCGCAACATCAACCGCACGGTCGGCACCATGCTCGGCCACGAGGTGACGAAGAAGTTCGGCGGTGCGGGCCTGCCCGACGACACCATCGACATCACCTTCACCGGCTCCGCGGGCCAGTCCTTCGGCGCCTTCGTGCCGCGCGGTGTGACGCTGCGCCTGGAGGGCGACGCCAACGACTACGTCGGCAAGGGCCTCTCCGGCGGCCGCCTCGTGGTCCGCCCGGACCGCGGCGCCGACCACCTCGCTGAGTACTCGACCATCGCGGGCAACACCATCGGCTACGGCGCGACCGGCGGCGAGGTCTTCCTCCGCGGCCGGGTCGGCGAGCGCTTCTGCGTCCGCAACTCCGGTGCCACGGTGGTCTCCGAGGGCGTGGGCGACCACGGCTGCGAGTATATGACCGGCGGCCAGGCGGTCGTCCTGGGCGAGACCGGCCGCAACTTCGCGGCGGGCATGTCCGGCGGTACCGCGTACGTCATCGACCTGGACTCCGACAACGTCAACTCCGGCAACGCCGGGGCGGTCGAGGCCCTCGACGAGACCGACAAGCAGTGGCTGCACGAGGTCGTGCGCCGCCACCAGGAGGAGACCGGCTCGACGGTCGCCGAGAAGCTGCTCGCCGAGTGGTCCGTGTCGGTGGAGCGTTTCAGCAAGATCATCCCCAGTACGTACAAGGCAGTGCTCGCCGCCAAGGACGCCGCCGAGCTGGCCGGGCTCCCCGAGTCCGAGACCCACGAGAAGATGATGGAGGCGGCGATCAATGGCTGACCCGAAGGGCTTCCTCAACCACGGCCGCGAGGTCGCCGAGACCCGCCCCACCGAAGAGCGGGTCCGCGACTGGAACGAGGTCTACGTTCCCGGCTCGCTGCTCCCGATCATCTCCAAGCAGGCCTCGCGCTGCATGGACTGCGGCATCCCGTTCTGCCACAACGGCTGCCCGCTCGGGAACCTGATCCCCGAGTGGAACGACTACGCGTACCGCGAGGACTGGTCGGCGGCGCAGGAGCGTCTGCACGCCACCAACAACTTCCCGGAGTTCACCGGCCGCCTCTGCCCGGCGCCCTGTGAGTCGGCGTGCGTGCTCGGCATCAACCAGCCGGCCGTGACCATCAAGAACGTCGAGGTCTCGATCATCGACCAGGCGTGGGACCGCGGCGATGTCGCGCCCCAGGCCCCGGAGCGGCTCTCCGGCAAGACGGTCGCGGTCATCGGCTCGGGCCCGGCGGGCCTGGCCGCCGCGCAGCAGCTCACGCGGGCCGGCCACACCGTCGCCGTCTACGAGCGCGCGGACCGTATCGGCGGCCTGCTCCGCTACGGCATCCCCGAGTTCAAGATGGAGAAGCGGCACATCAACCGCCGTATCGAGCAGATGCGCGCGGAGGGCACCAAGTTCCGCACCGAGATCGAGATCGGCCGCGACATCGACGCCGCGAAGCTCCGCAAGCGGTACGACGCCGTGGTGATCGCCGCGGGCGCGACGGTCTCCCGCGATCTCCCGGTCCCCGGGCGCGAGTTGAACGGCATCCACTTCGCGATGGAGTACCTGCCGCTCGCCAACAAGGTGCAGGAGGGCGACTACGTCGCGCCCCCGATCACCGCCGAGGGCAAGCACGTCGTCGTGATCGGCGGCGGTGACACCGGCGCGGACTGCGTGGGCACCGCCCACCGCCAGGGCGCGGCCTCCGTCACGCAGCTGGAGATCATGCCGAAGCCGGGCGACGACCGGAACCCGGGCCAGCCCTGGCCCACGTTCCCGATGCTCTACAAGGTCACCTCCGCGCACGAGGAGGGCGGCGAGCGGGTCTACTCCGTCTCCACCACCCACTTCGAGGGCGACGAGGACGGCAACGTCCAGTTCCTGCACCTCGTCGAGGTGGAGTTCAAGGACGGCAAGCTGGAGCAGAAGCCCGGCACCGAGCGCAAGATCCCGGCCCAGCTGGTCACGCTCGCGATGGGCTTCACCGGCACCGACCAGGAGAACGGCCTCGTCTCGCAGTTCGGCCTGGAGCTCGACGCCCGCGGCAACGTCGCCCGCGACGCCGACTTCCAGACCAACGTCCCCGGCGTGTACGTCGCCGGTGACGCGGGCCGCGGCCAGTCCCTCATCGTCTGGGCCATCGCCGAGGGCCGCTCGGCCGCCCGCGGCGTGGACCGCTTCCTCACCGGGGCGTCGGACCTCCCGGCCCCCATCAAGCCCACGGACCGCGCCCTGACGGTGTAACCCGTACGGCTCCAACAGACGCTCCGTACAACGGCGTACGGACCTGACGCAGCGCCTGCCTGACTGTCCCCGACCGGACGACAGGGCGGGCGCTGCGGCATTTCGTCTTTCCCCTCCCCGCCCCTCCCCGCCCCTTCCCGAAAGTCTGCGGCGCTGTTCGTTCGGCTGCTGCGCCGTCGTGGTTGCTCGCGCAGTTCCCCGCGCCCCTTTCGGGGCACGAGTGCCGCAGGCTGAGTTGCGTGCTCTGCAATCACGCCCGCACATATTGCACCCGTCGCAATGACAGTCACGGTTCGGCCGCGTATCCGGATGGGTCTAGACCGGCTCGATCCCGCGTGGCGAGAATCACCCACAGCGGGGGTCGTTCACCGAGATCTCCGTTTGGACCGCCATCCAGGAGGCGCCGGTATGAAGCGACGTGTCATCGCGGCGGGGATCGCCCTGACGCTCGGCCTGACCGCGACGGCATGCGGCGAAGGGTCGGGCGACGAGGAGTCCGCGACCGACGGCAAGGGCAAGACCCTCACCGTATGGATCATGGAGGGCACCAACCCGGACGCGCGGCCCTTCTTCAAGGAGGCCGCGGCGGCGTTCAAGAAGAAGACCGGCGCCGACATCAAGGTCGAGTACCAGCAGTGGGCCACTGGCCAGAAGAAGTTCACGACCGCGATCGAAGGCGGCGCCGACCAGGTCCCGGACGTCGCCGAGGTCGGCACCACCTGGGTGCCCCAGTTCGCCGAGACCGGCGCGCTCGTCGACGTCACCGGCAAGGTCAAGGAGTCCGGGCTCGGCGACGACCTCGTCGAGGGCCTCAAGGACGCGGGCACCCTCGACGGCAAGCAGTACGGCATGCCCTGGTACGCGGGCGTGCGCTCGATCGTGTACCGCAAGGACCTGTTCGAGAAGCACGACATCAAGCCGCCGACGAACTGGAAGGAACTGACCGCCGCCGCAAGGACGCTGAAGGAGAAGGAGCCCGACAAGGTCGCCTTCCCCGTCGCGGGCGGCGCCGAGATGTTCGCGACCGCGTTCATCTGGGGCGCGGGCGGCGAGCTCGCCACCGAGAAGGGCGGCAAGTGGAAGTCGGCGATCAACTCGCCGAAGTCCGTCGAGGGCATCGAGTACTACACCGGCCTCGCCACCAAGGAGAAGCTCTCCCCGGCCAAGGTGAACACCTGGACCGAGAAGGAGGTCGGCGACGCCTGGAACAAGGGCCAGATCTCCATGGCCATCGGCGGCAACTGGACCCCGAAGGCCATCGTCGAGGCCAACCCCGACCTCAAGGGCAAGCTCGGCGCCATCCCGATCCCCGGTAAGGACGGCGGCATGAGCCGCTCCTTCCTCGGCGGCTCGTACCTCTCCACGTTCAACACCGAGAACAAAGACCTGGCCTGGGAGTTCGTGAAGCTCCTGACTACCGGTGAGTTCGCCGCCAAGTGGGCCGAGCAGACCAACTACTTCCCCGGCCAGAACTCCGAGCTGGAGAAGGTCGCCGCGAAGAAGGACCCGCTGGTCGAGCCGTTCGCGAAGCAGATGCTGGAGGCCGGCGCCACGGTCCCGAAGACCAAGGCGTACGGCGAGATCCAGGCCTCCCAGGTCGTCCCCGGCATGATCCAGTCGATTCTGAGCGGCAAGGCGAGCGTCCAGGAGGCCGCCGACAAGGCCGCCAAGGACATGGACGCGATCTTCGCCAAGGACGAGTGAGGACGGCGCGCAGGTGAAGCCCAGCAAGACGCTCATCGACGGGAGCGGGCCGGACGCCGGGGACACCCTGACGGCCGGCCGCCCCGCCCCCGCGAACCCCACGACCGACAAGGCCGCGCTCCGCCGCCGCAGACGGGTCGAACTCACCCGCCCCTGGCTCCTGTTGGCGCCCGCCCTGATCGTCCTGGCCGGACTGCTGCTCTGGCCGCTCATCCAGGTCGGCAAGCTCTCCCTGCAGGACTACGAGGTCAAGTTCGGCGGCGGCGTCGGCACCTTCACCGGCTTCGACCACTACGCCGACCTGCTCACCAGCGGTCTGCTCTGGAAGACGGTCCTGCCCAACACGGTGTTCTTCGCCGTCGCCTGCGTCGGCCTGACCATCGCCCTCGGCACCCTCGTCGCGCTGCTGCTCAACCGGCTCGGCACCACCTGGCGCCTGATCTGCTCGATCGCGATCCTGGCCGCCTGGGCGATGCCCGCCGTCACCGGCACGTACGTCTGGATCTGGCTCTTCCAGCCGCAGGACGGGCTGTTCAGTCAACTCGCGGGCGCCGCCGGCCTGATCGACCCGGCCACCACCAACTGGTTCACCGAGCGGCTGCCGTTCTACGCCATCGCCACCGTGAACGTGGTCCACCACGGCTTCCCGTTCGTCGCCATCACCGTCCTCGCCGGCCTCCTCACCATCCCCAAGGAGCTGTACGAGGCGGGCATGCTGGACGGCGCCAACGCCTGGCAGCGGTTCTGGAAGATCACCGTGCCGACGATCAAGCCGGTGTTCCTCGTCGTCACGATCCTGTCGACCATCTGGGACTTCAAGGTCTTCACGCAGATCTTCGTGATGCCGGGCGGCAACGGCTCCAACCCGGATGTCTACAACCTCGGCGTCTTCTCGTACATCGAGGCGTTCGCCAAGAACGACTACGGGGCCGGCTCGGCGGCCGCCGTGCTGCTCACGCTGCTGCTGCTCGCCATCACGATCGTCTACATCCGCACATTGTTCCGGCAGGGGGAGGAGGACCTGTGAGCACCCAGAGCCTGACCAAGGCCAAGACCAAGGGCTCGCCAGTGCGCCGGCTCGGGCTCGGCGCCGCCGTCGCCGCGCTCCTCGTCTTCACGCTTTTCCCCGTCTACTGGATGGTCTCCACCGCGTTCGACCCGAAGGCCCTGACCCGCGGCTCCGACCTGCTGCCCAGCGGCGTCACCTCCGACCACTTCCAACTTGTCTTCGAGCGCGGCAACTTCGGTACGTATCTGCTGAACTCGGCGATCGTCGGCGGCGCGACCATCCTGGCCGCCGCTCTGCTGTCGCTGTTCGCGGCGATCGCGGTGGCCCGGTTCAGGTTCCGCTTCCGCACCTCCGTACTGATCATGATCCTGATCGTGCAGATGGTGCCGCTGGAGGCCCTCGTCATCCCGCTCTTCATCCAGATGCGGGACTACGAGATGCTCAACTCGCTGCTCGGCCTGAGCGTCGTCTACATCGCGCTGTCGCTGCCGTTCGCGATCTGGACGCTGCGCGGCTTCGTCCAGACCGTGCCGAAGGAGGTCGAGGAGGCCGCGTACATCGACGGGGCGTCCTGGCCGCGGATGTTCTGGTCCGTGCTGCTTCCGCTGGTTGCGCCCGGCCTCGTCGCCACGTCGATCTTCGCGTTCATCACCGCGTGGAACGAGTTCGTGTTCGCGTACACCTTCATGAAGGGCAGCGACAAGTACACCGCCGCCGTGGGCATCTACCAGTTCTTCGGCGAGAACTCGACGGCCTGGGGCCCGGTGATGGCCAGCTCCACGCTCGTCACCGTGCCCGTGATGATCTTCTTCGTCGTGGTCCACCGCAAGCTCGGCTCCGGCCTCGCGGCGGGGGCGGTCAAGGGCTGAGCCGGCTGCCGCCGTCGTCCGACACCAGGAACAGCGCCTGCCGTAACCTCAACAGGCAGGAGCCAGGCCGTTCGTGGCCGTCCGTGAGGAGTCGCCGCATGCCGTCCGCCATCTCCCTGCGCAAGGTCGAGGAGACCGCCCCCGCCCTCGTCGACCTCTACAAGCACGCGGGCGTCAGCCTCACCAAGCACGGCCTGGACTCGGCGCGGGCCGCGGTGTACCTGGTCCTCGACTACTCCGGTTCGATGCGCCCGTACTACAAGGACGGCACCGTCCAGGCGCTCGCCGAGCGGGTGTTGGGGCTCGCCGCGCACCTGGACGACGACGGGCGGGTGCCGACGGTGCTCTTCTCCACCGACATCGACGCCGTCGACTCCGTCGCCCTGGACGACCACCGGGGGAGTGTCGAGCGGATCGTGTCCCGGCTCGGGCACATGGGGAAGACCAGCTACCACCTGGCCATGGACGCGGTCATCGACCACTACCTCGACAGCGGTTCGAAGGAACCCGCCCTGGTGGTCTTCCAGACGGACGGCGGCCCGATCAGCCGCCCGGCCGCGGAGCGGTACCTCTGCAAGGCGGCGAGACTTCCGCTGTTCTGGCAGTTCATCGGCTTCGGAGATCCGGACAGCAAGCAGTTCGACTTCCTGCGCAAGCTGGACGAGTTGCCCGTGCCGGGGCGGCGGGCGGTGGACAACGCGGGGTTCTTCCATGCCGGGGCGGACCCTCGGGCGGTGCCGGACGCGGTGCTCTACGACCGGCTGGTCGGGGAGTTCCCGTCGTGGCTGGCGGCGGCGCGGGGACAGGGGATCGTGCGGCCCTGAAACATGCGCAGGCATGCGGTCGCGGGGCGGACAATGGACGTGTGCCGAAGCAGACCGCCAAGAACCCGAAGCAGACCGCCAAGAACCCGAAGCAGACCGCCAAGAACCCGAAGCAGACCGCCAAGAACGTGCCCCCGTCGCCCGACCGCCGCCGCGAGCTGCTCGCGACCGCCGCTGAGGTATTCGCCGCGCAGGGCTACAACGCCACCACCGTCCGCAAGATCGCCGACGAGGCCGGCATGCTCGCGGGCAGCCTCTACTACCACTTCGATTCCAAGGAGGGGATCCTCGACGAGATCCTCTCCACCTTCCTCGACGAACTCTGGGAGGGGTACGACGCGGTCCTCGCCGCCGGACTCGGCCCCCGCGAGACCATCGAGGCCCTCGTCACCGAGTCCTTCCGCGAGATCGACCGGCACCGCGCCGCCGTCGCGATCTACCAGAAGGAGTCCGGCCACCTCGCCCGCCAGCCCCGCTTCGGGTATCTCGCCGCGTCCCAGGAGAAGTTCGAGAAGGCCTGGCTCGGCACCCTCGAACGCGGCGTCGCCGACCGGGTCTTCCGCTCCGACCTGGACATCCGGCTCACCTACCGCTTCGTCCGCGACACCGTCTGGGTCGCGGCCTCCTGGTACCGGCCCGGCGGACTGCACAGCCCGGAGGAGATCGCCCGGCAGTACCTGTCGATGGTCCTGGACGGAATCGCCGTACGTGCGTGAGGCGGCCTGCGGCACCGCCCGTATGCCCTGGTCAGAGGCCTCGTACCGGCCACGTGGCACGCGTCACGTGGGCGGGGCCCGAATCGTGCTAGGGTGACCGGGTTGCAGTTTTGGTACCCATGAACTTTATGTGCGCCTGACGGGAATGATCCTCAGGCGCATTTTTGTTTTCCGGCCGTTCCGGTTCTATTCCGGCCGCTCCGGACGGGGCTCAAGCGCGACAAGGGGAGCCGCGAGGTGCGACTCCCTGGATCTGCCCCAACAGAAGGAGAAAAACATGGCCACCGGAACCGTGAAGTGGTTCAACTCGGAAAAGGGCTTCGGCTTCATCGAGCAGGACGGCGGCGGCGCCGACGTCTTCGCCCACTACTCCAACATCGCGACCTCGGGCTTCCGTGAGCTCCAGGAGGGCCAGAAGGTCACGTTCGACGTCACGCAGGGCCAGAAGGGCCCGCAGGCGGAGAACATCCTCCCGGCCTGACGTCCGGGGGATCGCGCATCCCACAGCCGGGGCCCGCACCAGCCGGTGCGGGCCCCGGTTTCTGCCGTCGGTCTCCGGACCGGGGGCTCGACGCTCCAGGAGGGCATCATCGGCACGACCAGCTCCGCACGTCCCGCCCGCGGCTCCAGGAACGGCGGCAACACCAACCGGCGCAGGGCCACGCCCCGCCGCGCCGTGCCTGCGCAGGGCGAGTTCGCCGTACCGGAGTCCGTCACGCCCGCGCTGCCCGCCGTGACGTCGTTCGCGGAGCTCGACCTGCCCGAGGCCCTGCTCGGCACCCTCGCCGCCCAGGGCGTCACCGAGCCCTTCCCGATCCAGGGCGCGACGCTGCCCAACTCGCTCGCCGGTCGCGACCTGCTCGGCCGCGGCCGCACCGGCTCCGGCAAGACCCTCGCCTTCGGCCTCGCCCTGCTCGCCCGCACCGCGGGCCGCCGCGCCGAGCCGAAGGCGCCGCTGGCCCTGGTCCTGGTGCCCACGCGTGAGCTCGCCCAGCAGGTCACCGACGCCCTCACCCCGTACGCCAACGCCCTGCGGATACGTCTCGCGACCGTCGTCGGCGGGCTCTCCATCGGACGGCAGGCGGGCGCGCTGCGGCGCGGCGCCGAGGTCGTCGTGGCCACGCCCGGACGCCTCAAGGACCTCATCGACCGCGGCGACTGCACCCTCGGCGACGTGGCGATCACCGTCCTCGACGAGGCCGACCAGATGGCCGACATGGGCTTCATGCCGCAGGTCACGGCCCTCCTGAAGCAGGTCGAGCCGGACGGGCAGCGGCTGCTGTTCTCCGCGACGCTCGACAAGAACATCGACAGGCTCGTCCGGATGTTCCTCAGCGACCCCGTGGTGCACTCCGTCGACCCGTCGGCGGGCGCGGTCGTCACCATGGACCACCATGTGCTGCACGTCGCCGACGAGACCGACAAGAAGGCCGTCGCCGTGCGGATCGCCGCCCGCGACGGACGCGTCATCCTCTTCGTCGACACCAAGCGCGCCGCCGACCGCTTCGCGAAGCGGCTGCTCGGCCAGGGCGTGCCCGCGGCCGCGCTGCACGGCGGGCGCTCGCAGTCGCAGCGCAACCGCACCCTGGAGCAGTTCAAGACCGGCGTCGTCAGCGCGCTCGTCGCCACCAACGTCGCCGCGCGTGGCATCCACGTCGACGACCTCGACCTGGTCGTGAACGTGGACCCGCCGACCGACCACAAGGACTACCTGCACCGCGGCGGCCGCACGGCCCGCGCGGGTGCCTCCGGCAGCGTCGTCACGCTCGTCCTGCCCGAGGAGAAGCGCGAGATGAGCCGCCTGATGTCGGTCGCCGGCATCGACGCGACCACCACCCGCATCCGCTCGACGGACGAGGAACTGGCCCGGATCACGGGCGCGCGCGAGCCGTCCGGCGTGGCGGTGACGCTTCCGGCACCGGAGCCCCAGCAGGCTTCCGGCGCGGGCGCGAAGTCGCGACCGTCGCGGCCCTCGCGGTCCCGCTCGCGCACGGGCGGCGGCCGCGGCGGTTCCCGGTCCGCGGGCACGTCCGCGTCGGGGTCCGGTTCCGGCACGAGCACGGGTACGGGTACGGGCGCGGGCGCGCGGCGGGGCCAGTCGGGCTCCGGGAGCGGAGCCGGAGCCGGAGCCGGTGCCGGTGCTTCCGGTGCTTCCGGCGCCAAGTCCGGTGGTGCGCGGCGCGGTTCGGGCGGTCGGGGCCGCAGGCCCCAGGGCGGCGGCCGCCGCGCGGCCGCCTGAGCCCCGCCCTTCTTCCCGGCCCTCGGTGACCAGTCGCCCCCGCAACGCCACCAGCGTGCGGGGGCACAGCCCGAGACCGCCGTACCGCCGTTCCACCGCCGCCCGCGCGGGAGCGGCCAACTCGCCCAACCCGTAAGGTTCTTGCCCGACGTGGAGTGGTGAGGGAGTGGGGCCGCCACCCGCGAAGCGGGACCCTACGTATCGCACTCAAGCACCGTCCCGCACAGTCCGCACCGCGCCCTGACCCGGCCCCTGACGGGGACGCGGATGCGCTGTTCGCAGGTGGGGCACGGGAAGGTGACGCGGAGCGGCGGGCCGGGGTCGAAGCGGTAGCGGACGTTTCCGGCGGGGGCGGCCGCGGCGCGGCGGCGGGCCTTGGCGTAGTGGTGGCGGCCCGCCCAGCCCGCCGCGGTCAGCGGGGGTTGCCGCGTGTCCTCGCGGGCGAGCTCGCGGCCCTTCTCGTACGCCGTGTACGCCTGCGGGCTGGTGAACCAGATCGCCGGGTCCTCATCGAAGAGCGCAGCCCGCTTCGCCAGGACGTACCCGAACTCCTCCGGGGTGAGATAGCCGAGCTTCTGCGACGACGTGCCGTCCTCGCGGAAGGCGTCCAGGAGCAGCCAGCCCGCGCCGAGGTAGGTCGTGGCGGTGTCCGTGAGGATCTCGTTGCCGCGGGTGCCGGGGAAGGCGAGGTCGATGCGGTGCAGGTAGACGTGCATGACCTCGTGGGCGAGGGCCGCGCCGATGTCCCTGCGGTGCGTACGGAATCGGTCGTTCAGCTCGATGAAGTACTCGGGCCCCGCGGCCAGTTCGACATTCGCGGCGTGTTCCATCGCACGGAAACTCACGATCATCCGGGCGTCCGGGAGCCGCAGGTGCTGCACCATCGCGCGGGCCACCCGCTGCACGCCCAGATGCAGCTCGTCCTGGTCGGCGAAGGCCACGTCCGCCGGGGCCACGCTGGTGTCGAACGTGCGCAGCGCCTCGGGGGTGAGGCGGCGGTACAGGGCATTGATCGCCGCCCGCACCGTGTCCAGGTGCGGGAATCCGTGCTCGACGGGGCGTCCGCTGCCGTACGTCACGCCCGCACCGCCTTCGGCTCGGCCGGGACCGGCCACACGCCGGTCAAGGGACTTCCACTGTACGGGGGTTCGTCAGGAAACGTGCTGTTCCTCCTGACCTGAAACAGACCCTTGCCCCTGCGCCGTTCGGCCCTCAATAATCCGAGGCACGCGCTTGGCATGCCCATGTCGATCGGATTTCGGCGGGGCGCTGCCGTGCGCGTGCAACCCCCCACGAAAGGAAGACAGTTGAAGAACCCGTTTGGTTCATTCAAGAGAGCAGCCGCTTTCGGCGCGATCACCCTCGCCGCCGTCAGCCTGCAGCCCCTGTCCTCGGCCCAGGCCCAGTCCGACAACGGCGGCGGCCCCTCCACCCGCGTCGTCGGCGGCACCAAGGCCCAGCAGGGCGAATTCCCGTTCATGGTGCGGCTCTCCATGGGGTGTGGCGGTTCCATGTACGCCGAGGACATCGTCCTGACCGCCGCGCACTGCGTGGACGGCTCGGGTGACGACACGTCCATCACCGCCACCGGCGGCGTCGTGGACCTGGAGTCCCCGGACGCCGTCACCGCGAAGTCCACCAAGGTCCTCCAGGCCCCGGGCTACGACGGCAACGGCAAGGACTGGGCGCTCATCAAGCTCGACAAGCCGCTCGGCATCCCCACCCTGAAGACGGCCGACTCGGACGCCTACGACAAGGGCGACTTCACCATCGCCGGCTGGGGTGCCGACAAGGAGGGCGGCGCGCAGCAGCAGCACCTGCTGAAGGCGACCGTCCCGTTCGTCGACGACGCCACCTGCAAGAAGGCGTACTCCAACCTCATCGAGGGCGAGGAGCTGTGCGCCGGCCTCATCGACGAGGGCGGGGTCGACACCTGCCAGGGCGACTCCGGTGGCCCGATGTTCCGCAAGGACGACTCCGACCAGTGGATCCAGGTCGGCATCGTCAGCTGGGGCGAGGGCTGCGCCCGTCCCGGCAAGCCCGGTGTCTACACCGAGGTGTCGCACTTCAACGCGGACATAGCCAAGGCGGCCTCGGAGCTGTAAGCCGTCCGGCGGTTTCCTGAACCCACGCGTCCCCCGGCCCGCACGGCGGCTGGTCGGGGGACGCGTGTGTGCGCGCCTTCGCCGGAATGGTTTGTCCAACCACTCCCGCTCCTTTGTCCATGGGCCCTCCGCCCCGCCTTCCCGCATCGTGACGGCCACACAGAACCGTCCCGAGGAGGGGTGCAGTGCGCGCACAGACCGATGGACCGTCCCGCCGCAGCGTCGTGACCGCCACCGCGGCCGTGGGCGCCGGCCTTGCCCTCGGCGTCCAGCTTCCCGGCGCAGCCACAGCCGCCGCAGCGACCAGGGGCGAGGCCGTACTGCGCTCCCGCACGCTCGACGTACGCGTCGACACCGCCTTCCCGCGCGTCGTCGACTACACCCACCGCTCCTCCGGAGCCGTCCTGCACGGCGCCGGATCCCCCGTCACCACGCTGGTGATCGACGGCACCGAGCACACCCCGAAGGTCACCTCGAAGGCCGCCGCCGACCGCATCACGTACACCCTCGCCCTGACCGGCGGCACCGAGATCGACGCCGAGATACGCGTCGACGGCGACCGCGTGCACTGGCGCATCACGCGGATCGCCGACACGGCGGCGCTGCGCGTCGGCACCCTGGATCTCCCCGACCTGCCCCTGCTCGCGGTGCGCAGCGACCAGCCGGGGGCCGCGCTGCTCGCCGCGCGGATCGAGCTGGACAAGGCGAAGAGCGGCGACACCCTCGTCGAGGTCACCCCGGACACCCCGGCCGAGGCGGCCAAGGGCTGCGCGTACGCGGTCGTCGCGCACGACCGGCTCGGCGGGGCCGTCGAGACCAACACCGTCTACGACAAGCCCACTTCGGAGGCCGGCACGACCTGGGACAACGGGCGTCTGCGGCGCAGCACCGTACGGAAGGACGGCCGGGTCGAGGCGCGGCTCGCCCTCGGCCAGTTCACCCATCGCGCCGCCACCTCGCCGGTCGACGCCACCGAGCCCCTCCCGTACGCCACCGTCATCGTCACCGGGGACCGCAACGGCGACGAGCTGGTCGACTGGCAGGACGCCGCGATCGCGTTCCGGGACGTGATGGTGATGCCGCTCGGCGCCGAGGACCAGCACCTGCGCGTGGTCCCGCACATTCCGTTCAACTTCGCCTCGCAGGCCACTAACCCGTTCCTGCTGACCCTCGACCACGTCAAGCGGATCTCGCTGGCCACGGACGGGCTGCGCCAGTACACCCTGCTCAAGGGTTACCAGTCCGAGGGCCACGACTCCGCGCACCCCGACTACGCGGGCAACCACAACAAGCGCGCGGGCGGTCTCGCCGACCTCAACACCCTCGTCAGGGAGGGCAGGAAGTGGGGCAGCGACTTCGGCGTGCACGTCAACGCCACCGAGTCGTACCCCGTCGCCAACGCCTTCTCCGAGACCCTCGTCGACAAGACCGACGAGCAGTGGGACTGGCTCGACCAGAGTTACCGCATCGACCCCCGCCGCGACCTGGTCTCCGGCGACATCGTCAAGCGCTTCGCCGACCTGCGCGCGGAGGCGGACCCGGCCCTCAACACCCTCTACATCGACGTGTTCCGCGAGTCCGGCTGGAACTCCGACCGGCTCCAGCGCGCCCTGCGCGAGCAGGGCTGGCACGTCACCACCGAGTGGGGCCACGGCCTGGAGCGCTCCTCGCTCTGGTCGCACTGGGCGACGGAGACGGACTACGGCCCGGACACCTCCCGCGGCATCAACTCCCGGCTCATCCGCTTCATCCGCAACGACCACAAGGACGTCTTCGCCGACAAGTGGCCCACGCTCCTGGGCATCCCGTGCACCGGCAACTTCGAGGGCTGGGTCGGCAAGACCGACTGGAGCGTGTTCTACGACCAGATCTGGACGGACTCGCTGCCCGCCAAGTACTTGCAGGCGCACCCGATCAAGACCTGGACCGAGCACGAGATCACGCTCTTCGGCGACACCGCCACGAAGGTCTCCGACGCGAGCGGCAAGCGCGTCATCACCACCGACGGCCGCACCGTCTACGAGGACGGCCGCTATCTGCTGCCCTGGGAGCCGAGGAAGGCCCTGAACCCGCCGAAGCTCTACCACTACGCGCCGAAGGCCGGCTCCAGCACCTGGCAACTGCCGCGCGGCTGGTCGAACGCCTCGAAGCTGGCCCTGTACCGCCTCACCGACCAGGGCCGGGTGTACGAGGGCACGGTACGCGTCGCCCGCGGCGGCAAGGTGACGCTGAAGGCCGAGGCGAAGCAGCCGTACGTCCTCTACCGCGAGAAGGTCCCGGCACCCCGCGACCCCGACTGGGGCCAGGCCACACCGCTGCACGACCCGGGCTTCAACTCCGGCTCCCTGGACGGCTGGACGGTGTCAGGACCGGCCTCCGTGGAGCTGAGCGCGCTCGGCGACCACGAGCTGGTGATCGGCGCGGGCGCCGCGGCCGCCGTCGGCCAGCGCCTCACCCGCCTCGCCCCCGGCAGCTACGCGGCGTCCGTGCAGGTCGAGGTCGGCGCGAAGGCGGGGGAGCGGCGCAAGGCGGCCCTGGAGGTGCGCACCGCGGACGGGGTACGGGCGGAGAACTTCACGCACACGTCCACGGCCGGGAACCACGTCGCCGCCGACCGCAAGCACGGCACCCGCTTCCAGCGCCTGTTCACGTACTTCACGGTCCCCGAGGGCGGCGGCCCGGTCGCCCTCACGCTCCGCGCGGAGAAGGGGCAGGCGCGGGTCCGCTTCGACAACCTGCGGGTCGTCCCGGCACGACGCTCCGCGCTGCCCGAAGGCGCCCTGGCGTTCGAGGACTTCGAGCACGTGCCGCAGGGCTGGGGCGTCTTCGTCAAGGGCGACGCGGGCGGCGCCACCGACCCGCGCACCCACATCGCCCAGCGGCACGCCCCGTACACCCAGCGCGGCTGGAACGGCAAGGCGATCGACGACGTCATCGACGGCTCCGAGTCCCTGAAGTCCCGCGGCGAGAACAAGGGCCTCGTCTACCGCACGGTCCCGCACACGGTCCGCTTCACCGCGGGCCGCAGGTACCGGGTGACGTTCCGGTACGAGAACGAGAAGGCGGGGCAGTACGCCTGGATCACGGCGGTGGACGAGCCGGGGGAGCGGGAGCTGTCCCGCGAGCCGCTGCCGGTGGCTACTGAACCCACGGTTCTGTCCTACGAGTTCACGGCCCCGGAGAAGGGCGAGGCGTGGGTCGGCCTCAGGAAGGTGGGGGAGGACGGGAAGGCGGAGTTCGTCCTTGACGGCTTCGAGGTGCGGGAGGTTTAGGCGTCGCCGGAGGGGCTGATTTTTCAGCCCCTCCGGCGATTGAGGAGCGGGGTCCGGGGCGGAGCCCCGAAGCTGTCCGCAGGACTTTCGGGAAGGGGCGGGTAGGGGATCAGCCCGCCGCAGGCGCCCCCACCCGCACCGACGCCCCCGCCCCAGCCCCCTCCAACTCAAGGACCCACACCTCGTTGGCCCCCTCCCGCAACACGGACCCCGGCACGTACAACGACTTCTGCGGCCCGACGCTCCAGTACCGCCCCAGACAGAACCCGTTCACCCACACGAACCCGCGTGTGAACGTGGGGAGTTCGAGCACGGCGTCACCCGCGCCTCGTACGTCGAGAGTGCCCCGGTACAGGCCCGCCCCACCCTCCGGGGCACGGGAGGCAAGCCCCCGCACCCGCTCCGCATCGTCGAACGCGTCGAGCCGCAACCCCGTCGCCCGTACGCCGTGCAGGAACTGCCGCTCGTGCAGCACACCCCCGGTGAGTCCCTTGGGCTCGCCCAGGCGGGGGCCGTAGTTGACGCGGCCCAGGGACTCCACGACCAGCTCCACGCGTGCCGGTCCGGCGACCGGTTCGGGGAGTTCGGGGGAGTCCTCGGTGAGCACCCCGGCCCGTACGCCGTCCACGTGCACCACCGCCCGGTCCCTGAGGCCCCGCGCCCGCAGCGGGTACGGCTGCCGGGGCCCGGGCACGTCGACGCGGTAGCGGACCAGGCCGCGGTCCACGTCCAGCTCCTCGAAGGTGGGCGCGGACCCGAAGGCCTGTTCCGGTCCGCCGAGGGCGTCCAGGACCTCCCCCAGCGGGGTCCAGTCGCCGAGGGCGGCTTCCGACGCGGTGGCCAACTCCTGCGGTGCGGGCGGCAGTTCGGACAGCGGCCCGTCCGCATACCCGGCCAGCACCTCACGGAACGCCCAGAACTTCGGCGTGGCACGGCCGAACTCGTCGACCGGCGCGTCGTAGTCGTACGACGTCACGTCCGGCAGCAGCGCCCCGTCGTGCAGCGCGCCCCCGGCCCGGTTGGCGCCCGCCCACCCCGCGAAGCTCGTACCGCCGTGCGCCATGTACAGGTTCACCGACGCCCCGGCCTCCAGGATCTCCCGCAGCGCGGCCGCCGCGTCCGCGGGGTCGCGTACGACGTGCCCCGTGCCCCAGTGGTCGAACCAGCCGCACCAGAACTCCATGCACATCAGCGGGCCCTTCGGCCGGTGACGGCGCAGCGTCGCGAAGCCCTCCCGGGCCTGCGAGCCGAAGTTGACCGTCGCGAGCACCCCCGGCACCGACCCGCCCGTCAGCATGTGGTCCTCGGGCCCGTCGGAGGTGAACAGCGGCACGCGCACCCCCAAGTCCTCAAGCATCTGTGTGAGGTGGCGCAGATACTCCTGATCGGAGCCGTACGAGCCGTACTCGTTCTCCACCTGCACCATGATCACCGGCCCGCCCCGGTCGATCTGCCGCTCCACCACCTGCGGAAGCAGCACCCCGAACCAGCGCTCCACCTGCGCCAGATACTCCGCGTCACGCGTCCGGATCCGCCCGCCGAGCGGCCCGGTCAGCCAGTGCGGCAGCCCGCCGTTCTCCCACTCCGCGCAGATGTACGGGCCCGGCCGCACGATCGCCCACAGGCCCGCCCGATCCACCGCGTCCAGGAACCGGCCGAGCGCCGCCGTATCCCGCCACTCACCCGGGCGCGGCTCGTGCAGATTCCACGGGACGTACGTCTCTACACAGTTGAGGCCCATCGCCCGCAGCATCGCGAGCCGGTGCCCCCACTGCGCCTCGTGCACCCGGAAGTAGTGCAGCGCACCCGACAGCAGCCGCACCGGCCGCCCGTCCAGCTCGAACTCCTCGTCCCCCACCACAAACTCGCCCACCGGGCCCGCCTTTCCGTCACGCACAGTGCGCCCCACCCTCACCCCCTGGCGGCGGGCCGGTCCATGGACAAAGATCAGCCCTGATTGGACGCAACAGCGGCCGCGCAGCGCACGCGCAGGCCAGGACGAAAGGGGCAAAAAGGCATGTATCACACGTGGATGCGGTACTTCACGCCCAGCCCCGTCCACCACCGCCTCGGCCTCGTCTGCCTCGGCGTCGGACTCCAGCACGGCACCCTGCCCACCGTCGGCCCCCGCACCCTCGACCACCACGTCGCCATCGTGATCAGCGCCGGCAGCGGCTGGTACCAGGGCCCCGACGGCCACCGCACCACCGTCACCGCCCCCGCCCTGCTGTGGATCATCCCCGGCGTCCCGCACCACTACGGCGCCGACCCGAACACCGGCTGGGACGAGTCCTTCGTCGACTTCACCGGCCCCGCCACCAGCACGTACACCGAACTCGGCTACATCGAACCCGAGCGCCCCGTGATCCCGCTGGCCGACGCCGCCGCACCGCGCACCGCCGTCGGCCGGATCGCCCGCGCCGCCCGCCGCGGCAACCCCCTCCTCGAAGTGGAGACCGGCGCCGCCGTCCACGAACTCCTCGTCGCCCTGCGCCGCGCCCGCGCCGACATCGCCCCCGACGGCGACCCCGTCCTCCAGGCCCTCGCCCGCGATGCTTTTCAGCCCCTTTCCGTCGCCGAGCACGCCGCCCGCCACGGCATGACACCCGCCGAGCTGCGCACCGCAGTCCGCCGCGGCGCCGGCTGCAGCCCCAAGGACTACCTGCTCGGCATCCGCCTCGGCCGCGCCAAGGAACTCCTCGCCGCCACGGAACTCCCCGTCGCCGCCGTCGCCCGCCGCGTCGGCTACGACGACCCCGCCTACTTCTCCCGCCTGTTCACCCGCCGCGTAGGCGTCGCCCCCGTCCGCTTCCGCCAGCAGCAGGGCCGCGCCGTACCGGGTGGCTGGTCCCAGCAGATACCGGACCCGGACGACCCGCCCATGCTCGACCCGGCAACGTAGGCTCGACCCCATGAGCAGCATCACGAACAGCGACAACGGTCAGCCCGCCGAGGGCGTCGACGAACAGGTCCGCGCCGAACTCGCCCGCCTGCGCGACAGCATCGACAACATCGACGCCGCAGTCGTCCACATGCTCGCGGAACGCTTCAAGTGCACCCAGCAGGTCGGCCATCTCAAGGCCCAGCACCAGCTCCCGCCCGCCGACCCCAACCGCGAGGCCGAACAGATCGAACGCCTCCGCGCGTTGGCGGAGAGCGCGAAACTGGACCCGGCGTTCGCGGAGAAGCTGCTCAATTTCATCATCGCCGAGGTAATCCGCCACCACGAGACGATCGCGAGGTCCTAGCCCTCGCTGGCTGTGCCCTGCTGTGGGCAGGCGTTCCGCAGGGCGATGGGGGTCCCCCCTGCTCGAGCGAAGCCGAGAGCTTGGGGGAGGGTGGGCACAGCCCCACGCTCCGAGTGCGCTGAACGGCGACCCGAGGGTCGGACAAGCCGGGGTCCGGGGGCAGAGCCCCCAGGGCCCGGCCCCGGACCAGGGTTCCCCTGTGCCAACAGGACCGCATCGTGCAGCATGAACCCATGTCCGTACTGACGCGCGACGAAGCGCACAACCGAGCCGAGCTCATCGAAGCCCACCGGTACGAGGTCCACCTCGACCTGACCAAGGGCGACACCACGTTCGACACCCGCACCGTGACCCACTTCACGGCCACCGCGAACGGCGACACCTTCATCGAGCTCAAAGCCGAAACACTGCGCTCCGCGACCCTCGACGGACACCCCCTCGACCCCACCACATACACCGCCGGCCGCCTCCCCCTCCCCGCCCTCACCGCCGGCCCGCACACCCTGCACATCGACGCCGTCATGCGCTACTCCAGCACCGGCGAAGGCATGCACCGCTTCACCGACCCCACCGACGGCGAGACGTACCTCTACACCCAGGCGTGCATGGACGACGCCCAGCGGATCTTCCCCTGCTTCGACCAGCCCGACCTCAAGGCCCGCTTCGCGATCACCGTCACCGCCCCCACCGGCTGGACCGTCCTCGGCAACGGCATCGCCACCGAGCACACCCCCGGCCAGTGGGAGATCGCCGAGACCCCGCCGATCTCCACGTACCTCGCCGCGATCGCCGCAGGCCCGTACCACTCCATCCGCACCGAACACCGCGGACTCCCCTTCGGCCTGCACTGCCGCCGCTCCCTCGCCCCCCACCTGGAGGCGGACGCCGAGGAACTCCTCACCGTCACCCGAGGCTGCTTCGACCGCTACCACGAGAAGTTCGACGAGCCCTACCCCTTCGACTCGTACGACCAGGCCTTCGTGCCCGAGTTCAACGCCGGCGCCATGGAGAACCCCGGACTCGTCGCCTTCCGCGACGAATTCGTCTACCGATCCGCCGTCACCGACACCGAACGCCAGACCCGCGCCATGGTCATCGCCCACGAGATGGCCCACATGTGGTTCGGCGACCTCGTCACCCTGCGCTGGTGGGACGACATCTGGCTGAACGAGTCCTTCGCCGAGTACATGGGCTACCAGACGACCGCCGAAGCCACCCGATTCACCGACACCTGGACCGACTTCGGCATCACCCGCAAACCCTGGGGCTACGACGCCGACCAGCGCCCCTCCACCCACCCCGTCGCCCCCGACCCGGAACTCGTCCCGGACACCGCGACCGCCGACCTCAACTTCGACGGCATCTCCTACGCCAAGGGCGCCTCCGCACTGCGCCAACTCGTCGCCTGGCTGGGCGAGAAGGACTTCCTCGCCGGCATCAACACCCACTTCAAGCGCCACAAGTTCGACAACGCCACCCTCGCCGACTTCCTCGACAACCTCGCCGCCCACACCGACCGCGACGTCCACGCCTGGGCCCGCGCCTGGCTCGGCACCACCGGCATCGACACCCTCACGCCTTCGCTGAGCGACACCGACGACGGCATGCAGCTCACCGTCCACCACGACGGCAGCCGCCCCCACCACGTCACCATCGGCCTCTACGACACCGTCTCCCTCTCCACCGCCGCCTCGGCCGCCACCCTCCACCTGCGCGAACGCTTCGACGTCGACATCCCCGCCGACGCCCCGCAGGTCCACGCGCGGCAACTCCCCGGCCGCCGCCCCGACCTGGTCGTCCTCAACGACGGCGACCTCACCTACGCCAAGATCCGCTTCGA
Source organism: Streptomyces luteolus (assembly GCF_029968015.1). Taxonomy (GTDB): domain Bacteria; phylum Actinomycetota; class Actinomycetes; order Streptomycetales; family Streptomycetaceae; genus Streptomyces; species Streptomyces luteolus. The sequence goes on along the minus strand of NZ_JASCIS010000036.1, from coordinate 1,054 downwards.
CGAGCACTCCTTCACCACCCTCAAGACCGGCCTCTCCCACCTCCCCGAACCTCTCACCTCCGCCGTCGTCTGGAACGCCCTCCGCGACGCCGTACGCGACGGTGAACTCCCGCCCGCCGCCTACCTGGAAGCCGCCCGCGCCCACCTCCCCGGCGAAGCGGACCTCGCCCTCGTCCAGGGCGTCCTCACCTTCACCGCCGCCCACGTCGTCGACCGCTTCCTCCCCGCGACCGAACGCCCCGCCGCCCTCGCCACCCTCACCGACCTGTGCCGCGACCTCATCCGCCGCACCGAGGACGGCTCCCACCCCGGCCTGCGCCTCACCGCGGTCCGCCACTTCATCTCCGCCGCCGCCCAGCCCGACACCATCCGCGACTGGTTCGACTCCGGCAGCGTCCCCGGCGGCCCCGAACTCGACCCCGAACTGCGCTGGCGCATCCTCCACCGGCTCTCCGTACTCGGCGCCGTCGACGACGCCGTCATCGAAGCCGAACTCACCCAGGACCCCAGCGCCACCGGCCAGGAAGGCGCGGCCCGCTGCCGCGCCGCCCTGCCCGACCCCGTCGCCAAAGCCACCGCCTGGCGCGCCATGTTCGAAGAGGACCACCTCTCCAACTACCTGTTCACCGCCACCGCCCAAGGCTTCTGGCAACCCGAACAACTCGACCTCGTACGCGACTACATCCCCCGCTACTACGACGCCGCCCTCGCCGTCGCCGCCCGCCGAGGCCCCGCCATCGGCGACGCAGCGGGACGCTGGGCCTTCCCCGCCATCGCCGTCAGCGACACCACACTGAGCCTCGGCCGCACCTGCCTGGAACGCGACAACCCGCCCCCGTCCCTGCGCCGCAAGCTGGTGGACCAACTGGACGACCTGGAACGGGCGTTGCGGGTACGCACTGTTTCGTAGCGGCACTCGCACATCAGCCCCTGGCCGCAAAATCCAGCCCCTCCGGCGTTTGAGATGGGGGTCCCCCCTGCTCGAGCGAAGCCGAGAGCTTGGGGGAGGGGGTCCGGGGGCTGGCCCCCGAAGCTGTCCGCAGGACTTTCGGGA
>NZ_JASCIS010000035.1 GCF_029968015.1 Streptomyces luteolus | reverse complement strand
GGCTGGAGGGGGGCGGGCCTTCGTACGTACTGCTTCGCGGTGTTGCTCAGTGCTCCGCGGGGACGAACCGGGCCAGGTCCGCGGCGAGTTCGCCGTGCACCCGCGCCTTGAGCAGCGTGCCCTCCGGGAGGTGCTCCTCGGAGATCACCTCGCCCTCGGCGTGCGCGCGAGCGACGAGCCCGCCCTGCGTGTACGGAAGCAGCGCCTCGATCTGGATCTCGGGGCGGGGCAGTTCGGCGTCGATGAGCGCGAGCAGCTTCTCGATGCCGTCGCCCGTGCGGGCCGAGACCACGATCGCGTGCCGCTCGGCGCGCAGCAGGCGCTGCAGCACCAACGGGTCGGCCGCGTCCGCCTTGTTGACCACGACGATCTCGGGGACGTCCGTCGCGCCGACGTCCCTGATCACCTCGCGCACGGCGGCCAGCTGCTCCTCCGGCACGGGGTGCGAGCCGTCCACCACGTGCAGGATCAGGTCGGAGTCGCCGACCTCCTCCATCGTGGAGCGGAACGCCTCGACCAGGTGGTGCGGCAGGTGGCGCACGAACCCGACCGTGTCGGCCAGGGTGTAGAGCCGCCCGCTCGGGGTCTCCGCGCGGCGGACGGTGGGGTCAAGGGTGGCGAACAGTGCGTTCTCCACCAGGACGCCCGCGCCCGTCAGGCGGTTGAGCAGCGAGGACTTTCCGGCGTTGGTGTACCCGGCGATGGCGACCGAAGGCACCTTGTTCCTGCGCCGCTCCTGGCGCTTGATGTCGCGGCCGGTCTTCATCGCCGCGATCTCCCGGCGCATCTTCGCCATCTTCTCGCGGATCCGACGCCGGTCGGTCTCGATCTTGGTCTCACCGGGACCACGGGTGGCCATGCCGCCACCGCCGCCGCCGCCCATCTGCCGGGAGAGCGACTGACCCCAGCCGCGGAGCCTCGGCAGCATGTACTGCATCTGCGCGAGGGCCACCTGCGCCTTGCCCTCTCGGGACTTGGCGTGCTGGGCGAAGATGTCGAGGATCAGGGCGGTGCGGTCCACCACCTTGACCTTGACGACATCCTCGAGGTGGATGAGCTGGCCGGGGCTGAGCTCACCGTCACAGACGACGGTGTCGGCTCCGGTCTCGAGGACGACGTCACGCAGCTCCTGGGCCTTGCCCGAGCCGATGTACGTCGCGGGGTCGGGCTTGTCCCGGCGCTGAATGACGCCGTCGAGCACGAGCGCGCCCGCCGTCTCCGCGAGGGCGGCGAGCTCCGCGAGGGAGTTCTCCGCGTCGTCCACGGTGCCCGAGGTCCACACGCCGACGAGCACGACCCGCTCCAGGCGGAGCTGTCGGTACTCGACCTCGGTGACGTCCTCGAGCTCGGTGGAGAGGCCCGCCACACGGCGCAGAGCCGCGCGCTCGGAGCGGTCCAGCTGGTCGCCGTCCCGCGCTCCGTCGACCTCGTGGCTCCAGGCGACGTCCTCTTCCATCAGGGCATCGGCCCGAAGTCCTTCGGGGAGGTTCTGCGCGGTGCTCTGGCTCTGGCGGTCCTGCGCGTCCTGGGAAGGGGAAGAAGAGGAGGTCATTGGATCCTTACGTCGTTGGGAAGGGGGAGCCACCCGACAAGGGCGGTCCTCGTATCGGTCAACGTGCGCCCGGCCCCGGAGATTCCCGGCCTGCCGCGCCGTCGACCTGTCGATGGTCTCACGATACGCCCCGTCTCGGCACCCGAATTATTCGGTGCGTACGAACGGTCCGGTTCGGGCTCGGGTTCGGGCTCGGGCTCGGGCTGTCGCTCGGGCCGGGGCAGGGCTCGGCTCATCCGGCGTGACCGTGGGAGTGCCCCGGGGCGCCGTGGGAGTGCCCGGGGGTGGCCGTACGCGTTCCGGGCTTGCCCTTGGCCTTGGCCTTGGCCTTGGCCTTCGCGGTGCCGGACTTCCAGTCGGGGTGACCGGGCATGGGCGGCGTCTTCTTCCCGTACAGCCAGGCCTTGAAGAAGGCGCTCAGGTCGCGGCCCGCGATGCCCGAGGCGAGGTGGGTGAAGTCCGCCGTGGTCGCGGTGGAGTCCACATGCCGCCGGACCCAGGCGCGCTCCAGGCGCTCGAAGGCCGTGTGGCCGATCTCCTGGCGCAGCGCGTACAGGACGAGGGCGCTGCCGTCGTAGACGACCGGGCGGAACAGGCTGGTCTTCTGGCCGGGTTCGGGGGCCTTGGGCGCGGCGGGCGGGCCGCCGGCGGCGCGCCAGCCGTCGGAGAGGCTGTAGGCCTTCTTCATCCGCTTGCGCAGGGGCTGCTTGGCGTGCTCCTCCGCGTAGAGGGCCTCGTACCAGGTCGCGTGCCCCTCGTTCAGCCACAGGTCGGACCAGGTGCGGGGGGTGACGCTGTTGCCGAACCACTGGTGGGCCAGCTCATGGACCATGATCGAGTCGACGTACCAGCTCGGGTAATCGGGCTGCATGAAGAGCCGGCGCTCGAACAGCGACAGGGTCTGGGTCTCCAGGGCGAAGCCGGTGGTGGCGTCGGCGGCGAGGACGCCGTACGTCGCGAAGGGGTAGCGGCCGACCTTCTTCTCCATCCAGGCGATCTGGCCCGGCGTCTTCTTGAGCCACGGTTCGAGCTTCTTGCGGTCCTTGCTCGGCACGACGTCCCGGACGGGCAGCCCGTGCGGGCCCTCGCGGTGCAGGACGGCGGAGCGGCCGATGCTGACCTGGGCGAGCTCGGTGGCCATGGGGTGGTGGGTGCGGTACGTCCACGTGGTGCTCTTCGCGCCCGCGCGGCGGCCGGTCGGCAGTCCGTTGGCGACGGCGGTCAGCTGCTTGGGCGCGGTGATACGGAAGGTGAAGTACGCCTTGTCGGAGGGGTGGTCGTTGCCGGGGAAGACCCGGTGGGCGGCGTCGGCCTGGTTGGCCATGGCGAGCCCGTCGCCCGTACGCACCCAGCCGCCGTCTGCCTTGCCCGCCGGGTCGCTGGTGTGCCGCACCGTGATCCGCAGCGGGCTGCCCCGGAAGACCGGCCGGGCGGGCGTGACGACGAGGTCCTCGCCGGTGCTCGCGAACGGCGCGCGGGCCCCGTTGACCTCCACGGAGCGGACCTTGCCCTGGGTGAAGTCGAGGTTGATCTGCTGCAGGTGGTCCGTGGCGCGCGCCTCCACGACGGTGACGGCGTCCAACGGCTTGCTGTTGTCGCCCCGGTAGTGGAGCGAGATGTCGTACGCGGTGACGTCGTACCCGGGGTTGCCGAGGTGCGGGAAGAGGCGGTCGCCGATGCCGCGCGGGGCGACCGGCGAGGGCGCGCTCGCTGCGAGCAGCGAGACGGACACGGCGGAGCTGGCGGTGGCGAGGAGTGCGGCCCTGATGCGGCGCGAGAGCAACATGAACCACCGCTATCAGCACGGGCCTTGGTTGCCGTGCCGACGCGCGACCGGCCCACCCGAACGAGGTGTTCCGCCATCGGCCGACGCGCCGCCGTGCTCAGGCTGTGGCCGCCGCCTCGCTCAAGGAGTGGCCGCCGCGGGCTCCTTGCCGCGCCCCACGTCGTACACCCCCGGCACCTTGCGCATCGCCCGCATCAGGCCGGGGAGCTGGGCGGCGTCGGGGAGTTGGAGCGTGTACGAGTGCCGGACGCGGCCCTCGACCGGGGGCTCGACCGTGGCCGAGATGATGGCGGCGCCCTCCAGGGCGATGGCCTCGGTGAGGTCGGCGAGGAGGTGCGGGCGGCCGAAGGACTCGGCGATCAGCGTGACCCGGCACTCGGCGCCCTCGTCCAGCTGCGCCCAGTGCACCGCGACCGGTGCGCGCCCGGAGGCCGACATCCGCTCGACCGCCGGACACTCCACGCGGTGCACGGTGACGGCGCCGCCGCGCACGGTGAAGCCGGTGACGGCGTCAGGCGGGACCGGGGTGCAGCAGCCGGCGAGGCGGACCGTGGCGTTCGGCAGGTCGACGACGGCGTTGGCCGCGGTGGGCCGCATCGCCTCGACGGTCAGCTGGGGCCGGGGGGCCGCGGCCGCGACGACCGGGCCTTCGGGGTGCGAGCTGAGCCAGCGCCCGATGGCGATGCGGGCGGCGGGCGTACGCGTGTGGTCGAGCCACTCCGCGTCGGGGCCCGAGCCGGTCTCCGGTGGGGCGAGCAGCACATGCACGGTGTCGCCGTCCCGCAGGACCGTGCTGAGCGTCACCAGGCGGCCGTTGACCCGGGCGCCGATGCAGGCGTGGGCCTCCTCGCCGTACTGCGCGTAGGCGGCGTCGACGCAGCTGGCGCCCGCGGGGAGGTTCAGCGTGCCGCCGCCGGTGCGGTAGACGGTGATCTCGCGGTCCTGGGCGAGCTCTTCGCGCAGCGAGCTCCAGAAGGTGTCCGGGTCGGGGGCGGAGCGCTGCCAGTCGAGGAGGCGGGAGAGCCAGCCGGGGCGGGTGGGATCGACGCGCTCGCCCTCGCCGCTGTCCTCGTCCGAACCGGCGTCGTAGGGATTGCCGAGGGCGACGACTCCGGCCTCGGCGACCTTGTGCATCTGGTGGGTGCGGATGAGGACTTCGGCGACCTCGCCGTCCTGACGGGTGACCGCTGTGTGCAGCGATTGGTAGAGGTTGAACTTCGGGGTGGCGATGAAGTCCTTGAACTCGGAGATCACTGGCGTGAAGCAGGTGTGCAGTTCGCCCAGGACGCCGTAGCAGTCCGCGTCCTCGTTGACGAGGACCAGGAGGCGGCCGAAGTCGGCTCCGCGCAGCTCGCCGCGTTTGATCCGGGAGCGGTGCACGGAGACGAAGTGCCGTGGCCTGATGTGGACTTCGGCGGCGATGCCGGCCTCGCGGAGCACGGCGCGGAACTCCTCGGCGAACTCGCCGAGCGGGTTGCCGGCCGCGGCGTTCTCGGTGATGAGGGTGCGGGTCTGTGCGTACTCCTCGGGGTGGAGGATCGCGAAGACCAGGTCCTCCAGCTCCGACTTCAGGGCCTGGACACCGAGGCGTTCGGCGAGCGGGATGAGGACGTCCCGGGTGACCTTGGCGATGCGGGCCTGTTTCTCGGGGCGCATCACGCCGAGCGTGCGCATGTTGTGCAGGCGGTCGGCGAGCTTGATGGACATCACGCGGACGTCGTTGCCGGTGGCGACGAGCATTTTGCGGAAGGTCTCGGGCTCGGCCGCCGCGCCGTAGTCCACCTTCTCCAGTTTGGTGACGCCGTCGACGATGAAGCAGACCTCTTCGCCGAACTCCTCGCGTACCTGATCGAGTGTCACCTCGGTGTCCTCGACCGTGTCGTGGAGCAGCGAGGCCGTCAACGTCGTTGTCTCGGCGCCGAGTTCGGCGAGGATCAGGGTGACGGCGAGGGGGTGCGTGATGTAGGGCTCGCCGCTCTTGCGCATCTGGCCGCGGTGCGAGGACTCGGCGAGGAGATAGGCGCGGCGCAGCGGTTCGAGGTCGGCCTCGGGGTGGTGGGCGCGGTGGGCTTCGGCCACATGGCCGATCGCGTCCGGGAGGCGGCCGCGGGAGGTCGAGCCGAGGAGCGCGGCCAGGCCGATGCGGCGCAGATCGATGCGGGCGCGACCGCGTCTGCGGGGGCTCGAGGGGGGTGCGGGGGCCGCCGGGGCGGGCGTGGGCGGCGTCGCGGTGACGTGCTCGTGCACGGCCTCGCCGCCGTCCGGGGCGGTTCGCGCCGCAGTCCTCGATCCGTCCGCACTCATGGGAACCTCCGGCAGCTCGGCCGGCGGTCGGGGGCGGGGCGGCGGGTCCCCCCGTTGCCGGTGCTTGATGCTATCGAGCCCATCACGCGCCGCTCACCCGCTCTCGCTCAGCGTGAAACGGATCACCCATTCGAGCGAACGCTCACGCAATTCGGGTTTCGATCCACTCGGGAGTGATCTCGCCCTCGGCCACGATCACCGCTGGTCCGGTCATCTCGATCCCTCCGTCGGTCCGCTCGGTGATCACGAGGGTGCCACCGGGCAGATCCACTCTGTACGTCGCGGGCTCGCCGGTGTCGGACGGGCTCCGGCCGTCCCGGCGGGCGGCGGCCACGGCGACCGCGCAGGCGCCGGTGCCGCAGGAGCGGGTCTCGCCGGATCCGCGCTCGTGCACCCGCATCGCCACGTGGCCGGGGCCCCGGTCGACCACGAACTCCACGTTCACCCCGTCCGGGTAGACCGTGGCCGGGCTCGTGGGCGGGGCGTCGAAGAGCGTGCCCGCGTGGGCCAGGTCGTCCACGAAGGCGACGGCGTGCGGGTTGCCCATGTTCACGTTCAGGGCGGGCCAGCTGCGCTCGCCGACCGTGACCGTGGCCTGCTCGGCGGGGAGCTCGGCGCGGCCCATGGAGACGGTGACGGCGGCCTCGCCCTGGTCGTCGGGCTTGGCGATGTGCGCCTTCTTCACGCCGCCGCGGGTGGCGATGGCGAGGTCACCGGCCTCGATGTGACCGGCGCGCTGGAGATAGCGGGCGAAGACGCGGACGCCGTTGCCGCACATCTCGGCGATGGAGCCGTCGGCGTTGCGGTAGTCCATGAACCACTCGGCCTCGTCCGCCATGTGCCGGGCCTCGGGGTGGGCGGCGGAGCGCACGACGTGCAGCAGGCCGTCCCCGCCGATGCCCGCGCGCCGGTCGCACAGCGCGGCGACCGCCGTGGCGGGCAGCTCGACGGCGTTGTCCGGGTCGGGCACGATCACGAAGTCGTTCTCGGTGCCGTGGCCCTTGAGGAAGGCGATCCGCGTGCTCATTCCTCGATGTTACGGCCTACGGCCGGAAGCCCTCGCCCGGCCTGTGGGTAGCTGTGATTCCGCTTCTGCCGCGCTGCGGGACGGACCCTGACATGCGGGACGGACCCTGGCAAGCGTCCGAATGCGCAGGTCAGCGCAGCCGGGCCACGCGCCAGACCGCGAGGACCGCGAGAGCGGCGACGACCACGGCGTACAGGGCGATCACGCGCCAGTCGGCCCGGCCGCCGGAGCCCCGGACGGGCAGTCCGGGCCAGGTGTGGCCGACGCGGCGGGCGGCCATCAGGCCCCAGCCCGCGGCGCAGCTGCACAGGAGCAGGCCGAGCATGGCGACGACCGGGCCGCCCTCGCCGAACTCGAAGGCGAGCGGGAAGGCGAACATCAGGGAGCCGGTGGCGGCGAGGATCACGATGGGGGCGAGCTGCCAGATCCGCAGCCTGCGCCGGGGCCGCAGCTCGACCTCGACCTCGGAGCCGGTCACGCCGTCGGGCACGTGCTCGTCCAGCTCGTCGGGGCCGTCCGCGACGACGCCGTCCGGGGTCGCGCGGGGGCTGTCGGCAGGCGTGCGGGAAGCGTCAGGACCGTCGGGACTGAGCTGTCCCGGTTCCTCGTGTGCGGTGTCGCGAGGGCCGGCCTCCATCGCCACGCGCCCTCCCAACTCGGCTCCACTGGCTCGATCGAAGCTTGATGATGGCACGCCCCCGGGAGCCCGGATGACCGCCGGAGCGTCCCGATGCCATCACGTGATCAGGCTGTAACCGCTCGTTCGACCAACGCCAGGGCACGGCCTCGGAGTTCCCCCCGGTCCGCGGCGGCGCCGCTGAGCCAGTGCACCCGCGGATCCCGTCGGAACCAGGAGTCCTGGCGGCGCGCGAAGCGCTTGGTGGCGCGGATCGTCTCGGCGCGCGCCTCGTCCTCGGTGCACTCCCCCGCGAGCGCCGCGAGCACCTGCTGGTAGCCGAGCGCGCGGGAGGCGGTGCGCCCCTCGCGCAGGCCCTGGCGCTCCAGGGTGCGCACCTCGTCGACGAGGCCGTCCGCCCACATCCGGTCGACCCGGACGGCGATCCGCTCGTCGAGCTCGGGCCGCGCCACGTCGACGCCGATCTGCACGGTGTCGTAGACGGAGTCGTGGCCGGGGAGGTTGGCGGTGAAGGGGCGGCCGGTGATCTCGATGACCTCCAGGGCGCGGACGATGCGGCGGCCGTTGCTCGGCAGGATCGCCTGGGCGGCCTCCGGGTCGGCGGCGGCGAGCCGGGCGTGCAGGGCGCCGGAGCCGCGCAGGGTCAGCTCTTCCTCCAGGGCGGCGCGGACGTCGGGGTCGGTGCCGGGGAACTCCAACTGGTCGACGGCGCCCCGGACGTAGAGCCCGGAGCCGCCGACGAGGATCGGCCAGCGGCCCTCGGCGAGCAGCCGGTCGATCTCGGCGCGGGCGAGCTTCTGGTACTCGGCGACGCTGGCCGCGACCGTGACGTCCCAGATGTCGAGCAGGTGGTGCGGGACGCCGCCGCGCTCCTCGGGGGTGAGCTTGGCGGTGCCGATGTCCATCCCCCGGTACAGCTGCATCGAGTCGGCGTTGACGACCTCTCCGCCGAGCTGCCCGGCGAGGAAGACGCCGAGATCGGACTTGCCTGCCGCGGTGGGGCCGACGACTGCGATGACCCGGGGGGTGTTTGCTGCGCTGCTCACCGCCCCAGTCTCCCAAACGCGGGCGTGTGCCGGTTCCACAGGCGATGCGGTCCACCGCTGCGACCTACGCGCATTTTCGCCGGTACGAGTACGTTTGGAGAGGTTAGACCGGAATTGTCGGAAGAGGTGGACCCATGAGCTTTCTGGACACGCTGAAGGCCAAGCTCGCCCCGGCCAAGGACAAGGCCGCGGGCCTCGCCAAGGAGCACGGGGACAAGATCGACCACGGCCTGGACAAGGTCGCGCGGACGGTCGACCAGCGGACCAAGGGCAAGTACAGCGACAAGATCCAGTCCAGTACGGGCAAGGCGAAGGAGGGGCTCCACCGGTTCGCGGACAAGGGCGACGACACGCAGGGTCCGGGCGGCGCACCCGGCCCGGGCGGGACAGCGGGTCCGGGTGACACGCCCGGCCCGGGCGGGACAGCGGGTCCGGGCGGCGCACCCGGCCCGGGCGGCGCACCTGGCCCGGGCGGCACGGGCACTCCGCCTCCGCCGCCGGGCGCGGGCGGACCGACCACGGGCTGAGACACCCTGGGACCAGGCGGCCTAGGACCAGGCGGCCACCAAGTACCCCACCCCGTAAGGCGCTTCGTCGTAGAGGAGCGCTCCGCTGAGGCCGGCGCCCTCGGCGGCGCCCGCGAGGACCTGCCAGGGGGCGCGGCCCGCCGCCTTCAGCTCGTACGCGAGTTCCGTGTCGAGGGACGTGAGGGCGGCCAGGTCGGCGGCGCCGAGTGCGCGGGCGGCCTCGGTGTCGAAGGCGGCGGCGCGTTCGTCGAGGTAGCCGGGGGCCTTGAGGGTGCGGCAGGCGCTGGCGTCACCCATGACGAGGAGGGCCACGCGCTCGCCCTGTGCGGCGAGTTCGCGTCCCGCCTCGACGCAGCGCTCGGTGGACAGGGGCTCGCCCACGCCGAGTCCGGTGACGGGCGCGGACGACCAGGTGGCGCGCTCCAGGAGCCAGGCGCCGACGGCGAGGGACGCGGGGAGTTCGCGGTCGGCGGGGGCGGCCGGGTCGGCGGGGCCGAGGTGGACGTCGAGGTCCACGCCGAAGCCGCGGAAGCTGCCGCGGGCGCCCTGCGGGTGGGTGCCGCGGCGGCTCTGCTCGGCCGGGCCGACGACGATCAGCCGGTCCGGGCGGGCGGCGGCGAGCACGGCGACCGCGTCGGCGCAGGCGGCGCGGGCCTCGGCCAGTTCACCGGCGGCGCCTGCGGCGACCTCCGGCACGAGGAGCGGTGGACAGGGGCAGACGGCTGCGGCAACGAGCATGATCGGCAGGGTAGCTGGCCGCGGTGTGCCGCAGCCTGTACGGGCACCGGCGGCAGGCGCCCGTACAGGAGGCACCCGTAACGGCAGGTCCGCGTTGCGGCAGGTCCGTGAACGGTCAGTCGCAGCCGCAGCCCGAAGGGGCCGGAGCCGCCTGCGGGGCGGGGGCGCCGATGGTGGGCAGGCCCAGCATGACGCCGGCGGGCTTCGCGGCCTCGGCGGCGTTGCGCTTCGCCCAGGCGTCGCCCGCGCGGGTGCGGCGCACGTCGAGGACGGGGCCCTCGGCGAGCAGGTGGTGCGGGGCGGCGTAGGTGATCTCGACCGTGACGACGTCGCCGGGGCGGACCTCGGCGTCCGGCTTGGTGAAGTGCACCAGGCGGTTGTCGGGGGCGCGGCCGGAGAGGCGGTGCGTCGTGCCGTCCTTGCGGCCCTCGCCCTCGGCGACCATCAGCTCCAGCGTGCGGCCGACCTGCTTCTTGTTCTCCGCCCAGGAGATCTCCTCCTGGAGCGCGACGAGGCGCTCGTACCGCTTCTGCACGACCTCCTTGGGGATCTGGCCCTCCATCTCGGCGGCGGGCGTGCCGGGGCGCTTGGAGTACTGGAAGGTGAAGGCGTTCGCGAAGCGGGCCTCGCGCACGGCGTGCATCGTCTGCTCGAAGTCCTCCTCGGTCTCGCCGGGGAAGCCCACGATGATGTCGGTGGAGATCGCCGCGTCCGGCATGGCGGCGCGGACCTTCTCGATGATGCCGAGGAAGCGCTCCTGGCGGTACGAGCGGCGCATCGCCTTCAGGACCGGGTCGGAGCCGGACTGCAGCGGCATGTGCAGCTGGGGCATCACGTTCGGCGTCTCGGCCATGGCGGCGATCACGTCGTCGGTGAAGTCGCGCGGGTGCGGGGACGTGAAGCGGACGCGCTCCAGGCCCTCGATCTTCCCGCAGGCGCGGAGCAGCTTGCTGAACGCCTCGCGGTCCCCGATGTCGGAGCCGTACGCGTTGACGTTCTGGCCGAGCAGCGTGATCTCGGAGACGCCCTCGGCGACCAGGGCCTCGATCTCGGCGAGGATGTCGCCGGTCCTGCGGTCCTTCTCCTTGCCGCGCAGCGCGGGCACGATGCAGAAGGTGCAGGTGTTGTTGCAGCCCACGGAGATCGACACCCACGCGGCGTACGCGCTCTCGCGCCGCGTCGGCAGCGTCGAGGGGAAGGCCTCAAGCGACTCGGCGATCTCGACCTGCGCCTCTTCCTGGACGCGGGCGCGCTCCAGGAGGACGGGGAGCTTGCCGATGTTGTGCGTGCCGAAGACGACGTCGACCCAGGGGGCCTTCTTGACGATCGTCTCGCGGTCCTTCTGCGCGAGGCAGCCGCCGACGGCGATCTGCATGCCGGGGCGCCTGGTCTTCATCGGGGCGAGCCGGCCGAGGTTGCCGTAGAGCCGGTTGTCGGCGTTCTCGCGGACCGCGCAGGTGTTGAACACGACGACGTCGGCGTCACCGTCGGCGCCTTCGGGCGCGCGCACGTAGCCTGCGTCCTCGAGGAGGCCGGAGAGCCGCTCCGAGTCGTGGACGTTCATCTGGCACCCGTAGGTCCGCACTTCATAGCTCTTCGGAACGGCTACGTCCTGTGCCTGCTTGTCGTCCACGGTCTCACTCCGGCCCACGCTGGTCATACGGACAAGGGTAAGGGGGTCCGGGGGAGCGTCGGGACGAGAGGCGGGGTCAGGGCCGCAAGCGCGAGGGAGCCCTGGTCGGCAGGTGGGGTGAGCTGGCAGGATCGCGGTCATGTCGCAGGCACTCCCCCGGATCAGCAGGCGCCGCGCCCTGCAGGGCTCCGCGGCCGCCCTGGTGGTCTTCGGGCTGCTGCTCTGGTGGCTGCTGCCGCTCGGCGAGTCATCGCCGGGCGGGAAGGTGGTCTTCAGTACGGGCCTGCAGTCGGGCGTCTACCAGCGGTACGGGCAGCTCCTCCAGACCGCCGCCGCCGACGATCTGCCCGACCTCGACCTGGAGCTGATGCAGAGCGAGGGCTCGCAGACGAACGTGGCGCGGGTCGCTGCGGGCAAGGCCGACTACACGATCGCGGCGGCCGACGCGGTGGAGAAGTACCGCCTGGAGGAGCGCCCCGGCTGGCAGCGCCTGCGCGGCTGCGCCCGGCTCTACGACGACTACGTCCAACTCGTCGTGAAGCACGACTCGACCGTGACGCGGGCCGCCGATCTGCGCGGCAAGCGGGTCGCCGTCGGCCAGGAGGGCTCGGGCGTACGGCTGATCGCGGAGCGGGTCCTGCGGGCGGCGGGGCTCGACCCCGAGAAGGACGTCGAGGCCGAGCCGAGCGGCATAAACAAGGCGCCGGAGCAGCTGGAGAAGGGCGAGATCGAGGCGTTCTTCTGGTCCGGCGGGCTGCCCACGACCATCGTGCGGGAGCTGTCGGAGCGCGCCGACATCCGCCTGGTCCGCCTGGACGACCTGGTCAAGGGCCTGCACAAGCAGGGCGGTGCCTCGCGGTACTACCGGGCCGCGGTGATGCCCGCCGACGCGTACCCGGGCATGCGGGAGAACACCCCGGTGCCGACGATCGCGGTGGCCAACCTCCTGGTCACCACCGACCGCGCGGATTCGGCTCTGACCGAGCGTCTGACCCGTACGGTGATCGACAGCCGGGACCACATCGGCCGCAAGGTCCACGCGGCCCAGCTGGTGGATCTGCGTACGGCGATCTACACGGACCCGCTGTCGCTGCACGATGGCGCTCGCCGCTATTACCGGTCGGTCAAGCCGTAGTCGTAGCACCGGCGCCGGGTGGCCTCAGCGGGCAGCTCCTGGGGCTGCGCCCCCGGGCCCCGCTTCTCGGCCGTCGTTCGGCTTTCGCGCCGCCGTGGCCGGTCGCGCAGTTCCCCGCGCCCCTTAAAAGCAGCCCCTCCGGCGGGGAGGGGATCAAACGCCTCGCACCCCCACCCGCCCCGTACTCTCCCGCGGCTCCAACCGAGGAAGCTCCGCCTGGATACTGCGGACCGGCCCCCCGTCGAGCCGGTCGAGAAGCTCCTGTGCGGCCAGGCGGCCGAACCCCGACGTGTCCCGGACGAGCGCGGTCAGGCGGGGGTGCGTGACGCGGCAGAGGGCCGAGTCGTCCCAGGCCACGATGGACAGTTCGGCCGGTACGGCGGTGCCGCGCTCGGCGGCGACGGAGGCGCCCGCGACGGCCATCACGTCGTTGTCGTAGATGATCGCGGTCGGCGGTTCGGCCTCGTCGAGGATGCGCCGGGTGGCCTCGGCGCCCTCCGCGTCGGAGTAGTCGGTGGTGACCGAGCGGGCGTCGGTGAGGCCGAGCCGGGAGGCCTCCGTACGCAGTGAGCTGATCCGGCGTTCGGTGTGGGCGAGGCCGGGCAGTCCGGCGACGTGCACGACGCGGCGGTGTCCGAGCTCGTGGAGGTGCGCGAGTACGGAGGCCATGGCGGCGGAGTCGTCGGCCCACACCGTGGACAGCTCGGCGGAGCCCGAACCCGACGCGGGCGCGCCGATGACCACGGCGGGCAGGCCGAGCGAGGAGAGCAGGGCGGGCCGCGGATCGTGCGCGCGCGGGTCCACGATGAGCACGCCGTCGACCCGCTTCTCGGCCCACCAGCGCCGGTGCACCGCGCACTCGGCGTCGATGTCCTCGACCACCTGGAACAGCAGCGCCACCTTCCGGGAGGCGAGCACTTCCTGTACGCCGGAGACGAGTTGGAGGAAGAACGACTCGACGCCCAGGGTGTGCGCGGGCCGCGCGAGCACGAGGCCGACGCACCCGGCGCGCAGCCCCGACAGGGCGCGGGCGGCGCTGTTGGGCTGCCAGCCGAGCTCTTCGGCGACGCGCTGGACGCGGTCCCTGGTGCCCTGGGAGACCCCCGGCCTGCCGTTGAGCGCGAAGGAGACGGCGCTCTCCGAGACCCCTGCCCGGCGCGCGATGTCCTTGATGGTGGGGCGACGCGTCATGTCATGGGCTCCTCGTGCTCCTCTACGTATACGCGGTATACGCGGTATTTAAGCTAAACCGCATTAGCTCCTCAAGCCCCCGCCTCACTCGAAGCCGGGCCAATGGCCAGCAGCAAAGCGTCGGTTGGGCCCGGACCATTGACACCGCTAAACCGCATTAGTAGAACTTCGGTTGCGCGCATCCGAGTTGTTTCCGGTCCGAGCAGAGGAGCCGCAAGCCATGCGCATATCCCGTCGACAAGAGCGCCGCGCGGCCCGCCATACAGCCCGCCGCGCGGCCCGCCGTACAGCCCGCCGTGCCGCCACCACGACCGCGATCGCCACGGCGTGCGCACTCGTCATGGCGGCCTGCGGGGCGTCCGGCGGTGCCGGCTCGGACAGCGCGTCCGGCAAGGTCGAGGGCACGGTCGAGTTCCAGACCTGGAACCTCAGAACCAACTTCAAGAAGTACTTCGAGGGCCTCATCGCCGACTTCGAGCAGAAGCACCCGGGCACGAAGGTCGAGTGGATCGACCAGCCCGCCGAGAACTACGCCGACAAGCTCAGCGCCGACGCCGCCGGCGGCACCCTGCCCGATGTCGTGAACGTCTCCCCCGACCTCGCCGTCCCGCTGGCGAAGGCGGGCCTCGCCCTGGACCTGGACAAGGCGGCCGGCAAGTACAGGGACGAATACCTCGACGGCGCCTGGAAGAGCCACCAAATACCGGGCATGGAGGGCACGTACGCCTTTCCCTGGTATCTGAACACCGGCCCGATGTTCTACAACAAGAAGCTGTTCAAGGAGGCGGGCCTCGACCCCGAGAAGCCGCCGACGACGTACGACCGGCTCTTCGAGGACGCCAAGGAGATGGCGGACCGGAGCAAGGGCAGGATCGCGATGCTCGGCAACGCCCCGGCGATCGAGGACTTCGGCCGCTACGGCGTGCCGCTCATGGACGAGCAGGGCACGAAGTTCACCTTCGACGACGCGAAGGGCGTCGAACTCCTCAAGAAGTACAAGGAGTTGTACGACGTGGGCGCCCTCGACTCGCAGGCCCTGACCAACGAGGCCGAGGCGACGGGCCGCAAGTTCCAGCAGCAGTCCATCGCCATGAACCCGGGCAGCGCCCTGGATCTGGGCAAGTTCAAGAAGGAGGCGCCGAGCCTCTACAAGAACATCGGCATCACGCCCGCGGTGAGCAACACCGGCAAGGACAACATGTACGTGCAGGGCCTGATGGTGAACGCGCGGAGCGAGGTCAAGCCGGCGGCTGTCGCGTTCGCGCACTTCGTGACCAACGCCGAGAACCAGATGGACTTCGCGCACGAGGTCACGGTCTTCCCGTCCACCGAGGGCAGCCTCGACGACCCGTTCTTCACCGAGGAGGACGGAACGGACGAGACGCGGGTGCGGGTGGCGGCCGCCAAGTCCCTGAAGACCGCGGTGAATTACACCCCGGTGCTGTTCAGCGACCAGATGAAGACGGTCCTGCGCAACGAGGTCGCCAAGGCCATGCAGGGCGAGAAGTCCCCGCGGCAGGCCTTGGACGACGCCGTGGCCGAGTGCGACCGGCTCCTGAAGAGCGCGGGCTGAGACGGGACGTACCGCAGATGAGCCGCCGCATCCGTACCCACCTCCCCTCCAGCCGCCGCATCCGTACCCATCTCCCCTCCAGCCCCTGGCTGTTCCTCGGTCCCGGCCTGCTGATCGTCGGCGGGTTCAGCCTGTACCCGTTCGTCTCAACGGTGATCAACTCCTTCACCGACAAGCGCACGCTGATCGACGGGCAGTACGTGGGCGGCGCCAACTACCAGGAGCTGGTCCACGACGACATGTTCTGGACCGGGCTGCGCAATAGTGTCCTGTACGTCCTGGGCGCCGTGCCGCTGCTCGTGATCCTGCCGCTGCTGCTCGCACTCCTGGTGCAGCGGCACCTGCCCGGCATTACGTTCTTCCGTTCGGCGTTCTACACGCCCGTGGTCGCGTCCGTGGTGGTCGTCGGCCTGATCTGGGTGTGGATGCTCGACGACCGCGGCCTGGTCAACTCCGTGCTCGGGGCGCTCGGTCTCGGCACGGTGTCCTTCCTCAGCGACCAGTGGCTGCTGCTGCTCAGCGCGATGCTGGTGACGGTCTGGAAGGGCCTCGGCTACTACATGATCATTTACTTGGCGGCGCTCGCCAACGTGCCCCGCGAGCTGCACGAGGCCTGCGCCGTGGACGGCGCCGGAGCCGTGCGCCGGTTCTTTACCGTGACCGTCCCGGCGGTCCGCTCGACGATGGTCCTGGTCGCCGCGCTGTCCTCGGTCAACGCCTTCAAGGTCTTCTCCGAGGTGTATCTGCTCGCCGGTCCCGGCGGCGGGCCCGGCGGCGCGGACACCACGCTCGTGATGCTGGTGCAGCAGGTCGGCACGGGCCTCAGCGGCCGGGTCGGCTACGCCTCGGCGCTCTCGGTGGTGGTCTTCGTGATCACCCTCGGCCTGATGCTCCTTGTGCTGCGCGCCAACCGCAGGGAGGACGCATGAACCAGCGGCAGAGCGGACGCCGGTTGCCCGTAGGGCAGTTGGTACTGCGGTACGCACTGCTGCTCGCGGTGTTCGCGCTGATGGTCGGCCCGTTCCTGTGGCAGCTGTCGACCTCCCTGAAGGGCCCGACGGAGGACATCTACAGCTACCCGCCGAAGCTGCTCCCGGGCGACCCGACGCTCGACAACTACGCCAAGGTCGCGGACCTCATCCCCGTCTGGGACTTCGCCCTGAACTCCCTGAAGGTGGCCACGGCCAACGTCCTCACCAACTGCGCGGGCGCCGCACTGGCCGGATACGCCCTGGCCAGGGTGCGCTTCCGGGGCCGCAAGGCCGCCCTGGTCGTATTCGTGATGGCGATGCTGGTGCCCGTCGAGTCGATCATCATCGCCCAGTTCATGACGATGCGGGAGCTGCAGCTCAACAACACCCTGGTCGGTGTGGTGCTGCCCGCCTGCATCGGCGCGATGAACGTGCTGCTGATGCGGAACGCCTTCGCCAACCTGCCGTACGAGGTCGAGGAGGCCGCGTACGTGGACGGGGCCAACGCCTGGCAGCGGTTCTGGCGGATCGCGCTGCCCTCGGTGAAGGGCACGCTCGCGGTCGTCGCGATCTTCGCGTTCATGGGCGCCTGGGACGACTTCCTGTGGCCGCTGATCGTGCTGAGCGACCAGTCCAACTTCACCCTCACCATCGGCCTGAACTATCTGCACGGCACGTTCGCGCACGACCAGCGCCTGGTCGCGGCCGGGACCATCATCGCCGTACTCCCGCTGATCGTGATGTTCGCCTGCTTGCAGAGGTTCTTTTTCCGGGGGGTCGGTGAGGGGGCGGTCAAGGGGTAGGCCGCTCGGCGATTTCAGCGCACCGTCGTCCACCGCACCGTCGATCGCCCTTCGGGCTCGTCCTCAAACGCCGGACGGGCTGAGATGTCACCCCCCGATAGGACCTGAATGCCGCACCCTGCCACCGCCCAAAAGCTCCGCTTCGGCGCCAACTACACCCCCACGCAAGGCTGGTTCCACCACTGGCTCGACTTCGACCTCGATGCCGTACGGGCCGACCTCGACTCGATCGCGCAGCTCGGGCTCGACCACATCAGGGTCTTCCCGCTGTGGCCGCTGTTCCAGCCGAACCGCACCCTGATCCGCCCCCGCGCCGTCGAGCAGCTGGTCGCCCTGGCCGACGCGGCCGCCGAGCGCGGGCTCGACGTGAACGTCGACGGGCTCCAGGGCCACCTGTCCAGCTTCGACTTCCTGCCCGCGTGGACCCGGACCTGGCACCGCCGGAACCTGTTCACCGACCCGGACGTCGTCGCCGGGCAGGAGGCGTACCTGCGCACCCTGGCCGCCGCGCTCGCCGACCGGCCGAACTTCCTCGGCATGACCGTCGGCAACGAGGTCAACCAGTTCTCGTACGACCCGCACCCGGATCCTGACCGCATCTCCCCCGAGCAGGCGGCGCGTTGGCTGGAGCGGATGCTGGCCGCCTGCGAGGCCGGGGCGCCCGGCAGGCTGCATCTGCACGCCGAGTACGACGCCGCCTGGTACCAGGACGGGCACCCCTTCACGCCCGCGCAGGCCGCCCGGCTCGGCGGCGCGACCGCCGTGCACTCCTGGGTGTTCAACGGCACGGCGCAGCGGCACGGCCGCACCGGCACGGCCACCGAGCACCATGCCGCGTACCTGATCGAGCTGGCCCGTGCCTGGCACACCGACCCGCACAGGCCGGTGTGGCTGCAGGAGGTCGGGGCGCCCGCGCCGCACATCCCCGCCGAGCACGCCGCGCGCTTCACCGAGGCGACGGTCGCGAACGCCCTGGACTGCGCGCATGTGTGGGGTGTCACCTGGTGGTGCTCGCACGACGTCTCGCGCGGCCTTGCCGACTTCCCCGAACTGGAGTACTCCCTGGGCCTGTTGACGGTCGACCGGGCCGTGAAACCCGCGGGCAAGGCCATCGCGGGCATCGTCGAGGAGTGGCGCGGCCGCGAACACCGGCCGGCTCCCCGTACGACCGCGCTGGTCCTGGACACCGATCCGGTGACCGCTCCGGACCGCTCGGTGTGCGCGCCCGGCGGTGCGTTCTTCGAGGCCTGGGCCGCGCTCACCGCGCAGGGCGTACGGCCCGCCGTGGTCCTCGCCGCGTACGCGCACGACAAGGAACACCTGGCCGCGCGCGGGATCACCGCGACGGTCACGCCCGAAGAGGTCGTCTGAACCCTCCCCCCACCGAGGAGCCCCCAGCCATGACCGGCAACCACCCCACCCGCCGCACCGTCGTCCTGACCTCGGCCGCCGCTGCCGCCGCGCTGCTCACGCCCGCGACCCGGGCGACGGCCGAGACGGGACGGGCCGCCGACGACCTGCAGCCGTACGCGTCCTACTGGTTCCCCGACTCGCTCCCGTCCGGCAGCCCGGGCGAGGGCGCCGTCTGGCGCTCCCTGCTCGACTGGACACCGGAGGGCGACGCGGACCTGGCCTTCAACCGCTCGACGGTGCCGCTCGCGGAACGCTTCACACCCGTGCCGGTGAACGCCTCGGCGCGAGCGGGGGCGCCCCCGACAGATCCGGCGAGGGGGGAGCCGGTGAAGCCTCGAACGGTCGAGTGATCGCAATGGTTCGAACGTGCTTGCTCACACAGAGAGCCGTTTCGGCCGAGTGTGATCTTTCGCGCGAGAGTACGCGGCAGGCCCGTACGGTGATCGGCATGCAGCTTCGGTACCAGTTCCGCGTCTGTCCGACGCCCGGTCAGCGCATCCGCGCGGCCAGGGTGTTCGGGTGCAGGCGTGTGGTCTGGAACGACGCGTTGTCACGGATCAAGCCGGTCAAGGCATCGAACAAGCTACTCGGCAACCCGAAGAAGCGGCTGGCTCACGGCCCATACCGGTTGGTGCCGAAGCACCCGAACCTGGCCAAGACGCTGATCACCGAGGCGAAGAAGACTCCCGAGCGGGCGTTCCTCATCGATGCGCCGGTCGGTGTGATGCAGCAGACCCTCCGGGATCTGGACGCAGCGTGGAAGGCGCATGAGGACTCCAAGACCGGTAGGCGCAAGGGGCCGAAGGTCGCCCCGCCGAAGTTCAAGTCCCGCAAGGACAACCAGCAGGCTGCCCGGTTCACCCGCTCCGACCGCTGGTCGATCACCGAGACAAGCAAGCTGAGGTTGCCAAAAATCGGCGACCTCAAAGTGAAATGGACCCGTGACCTGCCCTCTGCCCCCAGCTCGGTGACACTGATCAAGGACCGTTCCGGCCGGTACTGGGCGAGCTTCGTCGTGGAGACCGACCCCGCCGCCGACATCCTTCCGCCCACGGACGGAGACCAGGGCATCGACCTGGGCCTTACCCGGTTCGCCGTCCTCGCCGACGGCTCGCACATCGCCTCCCCGAAGTACCTGCGCCGTGCGGAGAAGAAGCTGAAGAAGCGGCAGCGGGAGCTGTCGCGGAAGAAGAAGGGCAGCAGCAACCGGGACAAGGCCCGGATCAAGGTCGCCCGCGCACACGCCAACGTGGCGGATGCGCGCCGCAACTTCCACCACCAGTGGACTCACAAGCTGACGCGCGAGAACCAAGCCGTCTTCACTGAGACCCTGAACGTGCGTGGACTAGCGCGTACCCGGCTCGCCAAGAGCGTGCACGACGCGGGCTGGGCGCAGTTCGTGATGTTCTGCGAGTACAAGACGATCCGGCGCGGACGAGACTTCGCCAAGGTCGACCGGCACTTCCCGTCGTCCCAGATCTGCTCCGCCTGCGGACACCTCGACGGACCCAAACCACTCCACATCCGGCAGTGGTCGTGCCCGAACTGCGACACCCTGCATGACCGCGACTGGAACGCGGGCAAGAACGTCCGCAATGAAGGCCGCCGCATCCTCGCGGCCTCTGCGACAGCACCATCCACCCCAGGACCTGGGGCCCGACGCCGGCAACGGCAACGGCAAACGCCTGTGGAGCGCACGTAAGACCAGGCAGCAGCCCGGCAGCGCGCACAAACCCCACACCACGTGGGAAGGAACCAGGAACCCACCCGAGTGGGTGCCCCTCACCTACGAGGACCACCCACAGACGGAGAATCCACGCCCTCCAGGGCGACGGAGGAGGTCAATACGAGCTGCACCGCGTCCTGCCCGACGGCGCCCGCCGCTTCCTCACCGGCACCTGCGCGCGGGCCGCGTACGTGCGAGGACTGAAGGCCGAGCAGGGCGAGCGGGCGGTGCGGTTCGAACTGCGGGCGGTGGGAGAGCTGTTCACCACCTCGGAGGCGGTTGCGGTGGCCCACCCCTGGTAACCCCTCCTCGTACAGCCACGACACCGAGCGAGTACGCCGAACAGAGCCGAACAGATACGGAGCCCCCATGCATGACGACCGCGCCCTCGTAGAGGCCCGCCTCAAGCGTGTGCTCGACGAGCGCATCCGCCCCGCCGTGTACCCCGAGTCGGTGCCGCTCGCGGTCGAGGCCTGGGTCGCGCCGGGCGAGCCGGTGCCGGTGGCCGAGGGCCTGGCCGCCTCGCACACGCCGATCGAGGTCGGTACGCGGTGGGGGGCGCCGTGGGCGACGACCTGGTTCAAGGTGACCGGCGAGGTGCCCGCCGAGTGGGCCGGGAAGACCGTGGAGGCGGTGCTCGACCTGGGCTTCGACGAGCGGATGCCGGGCTTCCAGTGCGAGGCGCTCGTCTACACGCCGGACGGCGAGCCCCTCAAGGCGGTCAACCCGCGCAATCAGTGGGTGCGGGTGGGCGACCCCGTCGCGGGTGGGGAGCGCGTCGAATGGCGCCTGGAGGCGGCGTCCAACCCGGTGATCCTCGGCGACAACCCGTTCCGGCCCACCGACCTGGGCGACAAGGAGACGGCGGGCGACGAGCCGTGCTACGTCCTGACGCGGATGGACCTCGCGGTCTTCGACCGGGACGTGTGGGAGCTGATCCAGGACCTGGAGGTCGTCGGCGAGCTGATGCACGAGCTGCCGGTCGAGAGCGGCCGCCGCTGGGAGCTGCTGCGCGCGGTCGGCCGCTGCCTGGACGCGGTGGACCTTCAGGACGTGGGCGGTTCGGCGGTCGCGGCCCGTGCCCACCTGGCGCAGGTCCTCCAGGCCCCCGCCGACGCCTCCGCACACCGGCTCAGCGCGGTCGGGCACGCGCACATCGACTCGGCGTGGCTGTGGCCGCTGCGCGAGACGGTCCGCAAGGTGGCGCGTACCACGTCCAACATGACCAACCTCCTGGAGAGCGAGGACGAGTTCGTCTTCGCCATGTCCCAGGCCCAGCAGTTCGCCTGGATCAAGGAGCACCGCCCGGAGGTCTACGCGAAGGTCAAGAAGGCGGTCGCCGAGGGCCGCTTCGTACCGTCCGGTGGCATGTGGGTGGAGTCGGACACCAACATGCCGGGCTCGGAGGCGATGGCGCGGCAGTTCGTGCACGGGAAGCGGTTCTTCATCGAGGAGTTCGGCGTCGAGAACGAGGAGGCCTGGCTGCCGGACACCTTCGGCTTCGCGGCCGGTCTGCCGCAGATCATCAAGGCCGCCGGTTCCAAGTGGCTGCTGACGCAGAAGATCTCCTGGTCGCAGATCAACAAGTTCCCGCACCACACCTTCCAGTGGGAGGGCATCGACGGCACCCGGATCTTCACGCACTTCCCGCCGATCGACACGTACAACTGCTCGATGAAGGGCAGCGAGATCGCCCACGCGGCACGGAACTTCAAGGACAAGGGCGTCGCCCGGCACTCGCTCGCGCCGACCGGCTGGGGCGACGGCGGTGGCGGCGCGACCCGCGAGATGATCGCGAAGTCCCGCCGGATGAGGTCCCTTGAGGGCTCGGCGACGGTCGAGTGGGAGAAGCCCGCCGAGTTCTTCCGCAAGGCCGAGGCGGAGTACCCGGAGCCGCCGGTCTGGGTCGGCGAGCTGTACCTGGAGCTGCACCGCGCCACCCTCACCAGCCAGGCGAAGACCAAGCAGGGCAACCGCCGCAGCGAGCACCTGCTGCGCGAGGCGGAACTCTGGTCGGCGACGGCGGCCGTCCGCACCGGTTTCGCCTATCCCTACGAGCAGTTGGACCGGCTGTGGAAGACGGTGTTGTTGCACCAGTTCCATGACATCCTGCCCGGCTCGTCGATCGCCTGGGTGCACCGCGAGGCGGAGAAGACGTACGCGGCGGTGGCCGAGGAGCTGACCGGGATCGTCGAGGCGGCGCAGCGCGCGCTGGCCGGGGACGGCGACACGGAGCTGGTCTTCAACGCGGCGGCGCACCCGCGCGGCGGAGTGCCCGCGGGCGCGGCGGGCCCGTACGAGGAGTCCGGCTGGGTCGCGGTGACGCCCCGCCCGGACGGCGGTCACATCCTGGACAACGGCCTGCTCCGGGTGGAGGTCGACGAGCGCGGCCTGGTCGTCTCGGCGTACGACATCGCGGCGGACCGTGAGACGGTCGCTCCGGGCGAGGCGGCCAACCTGCTGCAGATCCACCCGGACTTCCCGAACATGTGGGACGCCTGGGACGTCGACGCGTTCTACCGCAATGTGGTCACGGACCTCACGCAGGTCGACTCCCTCACGGTGGAGGGGAGTTCGGTCACGGTGACGCGTAGTTTCGGCGACAGCCGCGTACGGCAGACGCTGTCTCTGCCTCCTCGCGCGAAGCGCCTCGACATCGACACCGAGGTCGACTGGCACGAGACGGAGAAGTTCCTCAAGGCGGCCTTCCCGCTCGATGTGCACGCGGAGCGGTACGCGGCGGAGACGCAGTTCGGGCACCTGTACCGCCCCACGCACACCAACACCAGCTGGGAGGCCGCCAAGTTCGAGGCGTGCAACCACCGCTTCGTGCACGTGGCGGAGCCGCACTGGGGCGTGGGCCTGGTCACCGACTCGACGTACGGCCACGACGTGACCCGCACGGTCCGTCCCGACGCGACGGGCAACCCCGGTACAACGACGACCGTCCGCCTCTCCCTCCTGCGCGCCCCGCGCTTCCCCGACCCGCAGACCGACCAGGGCGTCCACCGCTTCGGCTACGCGCTCGCCCCGGGCGCGACGATCACGGACGCGGTGCGCGAGGGGTACGCGATCAACGTGCCGGAACGGCGGGTACTCGGCTCCGGGCCGGTCGCTCCGCTGGTGTCGGTGGACCTCGACTCGGTCGTCGTCAGCGCGGTCAAGCTGGCGGATGACGGGTCGGGGGATGTGGTGGTGCGGTGCTACGAGGCGGGCGGTGGGCGCGCCCGCGCCTCCCTGAAGCTCGGGTTCGAGCCGGGGTCTGTGGTGGGGACGGACCTGCTGGAGCGCCCCTTGGAGGGCGGCCCGTCGTACGAGCTGGACGGGGGTGAAGTCGCCCTGAGCCTGCGCCCGTTCGAACTGGTGACGCTGCGTTTCACCCGCTGATTTTCCCCTCCCCGCCCCTTCCCGAACTGGGGCTCCGCCCCAGACCCCGCTCCTCAATCGCCGGAGGGGCTGATTTTTCAGCCCCTCCGGCGATTGAGGAGGCCCGTCCGGCGAGGACTTTCGGGAAGGGGCGGGGAGGGGAAAGATCAGCCGGACGTGCGCGGCACCGTGACCGTCACCCGCAGCCCCCGCGGCTCATTGGGTGCGTACCCGATGGACCCCCCGCCCGCCGCCAGCAGGGCACGAGTGATCGACAACCCGAGCCCCGACCCCTTCACATTCTGGTGCCGCCCACTCCGCCAGAACCGATCCCCGATCCGCTCCAGCTCGTCCTCCGTGAGCCCGGGCCCGCCATCGGCGACGACGATCGTCGCGGAGGAGCCGTTGGACGCGACGGTCACCGTCACCGACTCCCCCGCCGGAGTGAACTTCAGCGCGTTGTCGACCACCGCGTCCAGTGCGCTGGAGAGCGCGACCGGGTCGGCCCACGCGGTCGCCGCCGCCAGGCCCGCGCAGCGCAGCTCCACCTCCCGGTCCTGCGCCAACGGCCGCCACGCGTCGACGCGTTCGGCCGCCAGCTCCCCGATGTCCGTGAGCCGCAGATCCGCGGGCGCGTGCTCGGCGAGGGCCAGGTCGAGGAGGTCGTCCAGGACCTGCGCGAGCCGCTTGCCCTCGGTGCGTACGGACGCGATCTCCTCGTTGTCGTCCGGGAGTTCGAGCGCGAGCAGCTCGATGCGCAGGAGCAGCGCCGCCAGCGGATTGCGCAGCTGGTGCGAGGCGTCCGCGACGAATGCCCGCTGCTGTTCGAGCACGTCCTCCACATGGTCGGCCATCTCGTTGAACGACCGTGCCAGGCGCCGCAGTTCGGGCGGGCCGCCCGCCGCCGCGACCCGGGACTTCAGGCGTCCGGTGGCGATGTCGTGTGTCGTCGCGTCGAGTACGCGTACCGGTTTCAGGACCCAGCCGGTCAGCCGCAGCGCCGCGCCGATCGCGAGCAGCATCGCCGCCGCCTCGCCCGCACCGATCAGCCACCAGCCGTGCAGCGTCTCGGACCGCATCTTCTCCGTGGGCGAGTCGGTGACGACGACGGCGACGACGTCACCGTCCCGGATCACCGAGGATGCCACGTACAAGCGGCGGTCCTGCCAGGGCCAGACCTGCTTCGGGTCGTGGCTGCCGCGCCCGGCCCGCGCCTCCCGGAACGCCTCGTCGCCCTCGCCGTCCTCCGGCACCTGGAAGTTGTCCGCGCTGGCCATGACGTCGCCGTTCCGGTAGAAGACGCCTGCCCTGATGCCGTACACGTCGTGGTAGCGGACGAGCTGCTTCTCCAGCGTGGCGAGCCGCTCGTCCTTCTGCAGGCGCCGCGAGCCGGACGGGCGCTCCGTGACGTACTGCGCGAGTCCGGCGAACCGGGCGGTGTCGTCGATGCGGTCGATGACCACCTTCTGCTGCTGCGCCGCGGCGAGGCTGACCGCGAGCGGAAAGCCGAGCGCGAGCAGCACACCCGCCATGAGGACGATGAGCAGCGGGAGGAGACGGGTCCGCACCGAACGCCTAGCCCTGGGCGGGGGCGACGAGGCGGTAGCCGACTCCGCGCACCGTCTCGATCAGCGCGGGGCTGCGCAGCTTGGAGCGGAGCGAGGCGACATGGACCTCAAGAGTCCGGCCCGTCCCCTCCCAACTCGTGCGCCACACCTCGCTGATGATCTGCTCCCGGCGGAACACCACACCAGGCCGCTGCGCGAGCAGCGCGAGCAGGTCGAACTCCTTGCGGGTCAGCTGGACGCTCTGCCCGGCCACGCTCACCTGCCGGGTGGGCAGTTCGATGCGTACGGGACCGAGGCTGAGGGAGTCGTCCGCGGGCCCGGCGGCCTCCTCGGGCACGGTGCGCCGGCTGACGGCGTGGATCCGGGCCAGCAACTCGCCGGTGTCGTACGGCTTGACCACATAGTCGTCGGCGCCGAGGTTCAGGCCGTGTATGCGGCTGCGGACGTCGGCGCGGGCGGTCACCATGATCACGGGGGTGGCGGTGCGCTTGCGGATCTTGCCGCAGACCTCGTAGCCGTCCTGGTCGGGCAGGCCCAGGTCCAACAGCACCACCCCGAAGCCAGATTTGGCGGATTTGTCGGATTTGGCGGGATCGTTCGTATCGGGCGGGAGCAGCGCCCGCAGCGCCTCCTCGCCGTTGCGCGCGTGCACGACCTCGAAGCCGTGCCGGGCGAGCACCGCCGAGAGCGCGGCGGCGACATGGTTGTCGTCCTCGACGAGCAACAGCCTCATTCCGGCTCCCTTCGGTTCATCGGCCGGTCGGTCGGCACGGGCAGTCTGGGCGCGCACGCGGTCTGCGCGCGCACGCGAGGCGCACCAAGGCAGTCACGCCGATGGATGAGGACGGCGTCAAGAGCCTTCGGGTCACGGCCGGGTTCCGTTATGCAGCCGGTACGGAGCCGGGACGCCCTGTTCACACGGAGTGTCCGGTTGCGGCCGGATCGTTATGCTCAATTTCCCCTCAGATGTAATGACGCTGGTCGTACGGCATTACTACTGTCCTCCCCAACCGAGGAGGATGGAGCCAGAACCCCCATGGCCGAAGTATCAGTGACCAAGGACGCCGCGCCCGCGGCGGACGAGCTGGTCGCGCTGAAGAACGTCAACAAGCACTTCGGCGCGCTGCACGTGCTCCAGGACATCGACCTGACCATCGACCGCGGCGAGGTCGTCGTCGTGATCGGTCCGTCCGGATCCGGCAAGTCCACGCTGTGCCGTGCGATCAACCGGCTGGAGACCGTCGAGTCGGGCAGCATCACCATCGACGGCAAGCCGCTCCCCCAGGAGGGCAAGGAGCTGGCCAGGCTGCGCGCCGATGTCGGCATGGTCTTCCAGTCCTTCAACCTCTTCGCGCACAAGACGGTGCTCGAGAACGTGATGCTGGGCCAGGTCAAGGTCCGCAAGGTGGAGAAGGCCGCGGCCGAGGAGAAGGCGCGCGCCCTGCTCGACCGCGTCGGTGTCGGCACGCAGGCCGACAAGTACCCGGCGCAGCTCTCCGGCGGCCAGCAGCAGCGCGTCGCCATCGCCCGTGCCCTGGCGATGGACCCGAAGGTCATGCTCTTCGACGAGCCGACCTCGGCGCTCGACCCGGAGATGATCAACGAGGTGCTCGAGGTGATGCAGCAGCTCGCCCGGGACGGCATGACGATGGTCGTGGTCACGCACGAGATGGGCTTCGCCCGCTCCGCCGCGAACCGCGTGGTCTTCATGGCCGACGGCCGGATCGTCGAACAGGCCACCCCCGACGAGTTCTTCAGCAACCCGCGCAGCGACCGGGCCAAGGACTTCCTGTCGAAGATCCTGCACCACTGACCGACCCGCGGCGCCGGGGTTCCAGGCCCCGGACGCCCGCAGACGTCCCTGCGCCGGGCTCCTCCTTCAAGGACTCCCCCTCAAAGGGCCCCCTTCAAGGGCCCCCTTCAAGGGCTTCTCCCTGAAGGACTCCCGCCCGCACACGTCTCAGCACCTGACGACACGAAGGATGTGCACCATGAAGCTCCGCAAAACCGCAGCCACCGCGGCCGTCGTGGCCGCCCTCGCCCTGACGGCCACCGCGTGCGGCGGCAAGCAGGGCTCCGCCGGCGACAAGCCGAAGGGCCCGGACACCTCGGACACCAAGTCCCTCTCGTACGAGGTGAACAAGGACGCCAAGGTCGACTCCCCGGTGTTCGAGGCGGCCAAGAAGCGCGGCAAGCTGATCATCGGCGCCAAGGCCGACCAGCCGTACCTCGGCTTCGAGGACCAGTCGACCAAGGAGCGCTCCGGCTTCGACATCGAGATCGCCAAGATGATCGCGGCGGACCTCGGCTTCTCCCCGAAGCAGATCGAGTGGAAGACGGTCGACTCCGGCGCCCGCGAGACCACCGTCGCCAAGGGCGACGTCGACCTGATGATCGGCACGTACACGATCAACGACGAGCGCAAGAAGCAGGTCGACTTCGTCGGCCCGTACTTCCAGGCCGGCGCCTCCCTCCTGGTCCGCAAGGACGAGAAGGACATCAAGGGCCCCGAGACCGTGCGCGGCAAGAAGGTCTGCTCGATCGTCGGCTCCACGCCGCTGCAGAACATCAAGAAGCCGAAGTACGGCGCCAAGGTGACCGAGCTGTCCAAGTACTCCGAGTGCGTGGCCCAGCTCCTGCAGAAGCAGGTCGACGCCGTCACCACCGACGACGCGATCCTGATGGGCTACGCCGCGCAGAACGAGGGCAAGCTCAAGGTCGTCGGTGAGACGTTCTCGGACGAGCCGTACGGCGTCGGCCTGAAGAAGGGCGACAAGGCGCTGCAGAAGGCCGTCGCGGACGCCCTCACCGCGCACATCGACAACGGCGACTACAAGAAGGCCTTCGAGGCCACCCTCGGCAAGTCCGGCTCCGAGTACAAGGACCCGCCGGCCTTCACCGACCCGAAGTAATGCTGCCCGCCCCGCTCCGTACGCACCCCAGGGCGCGGCGGGGCGGGGCGATCCATGTGCGCCTCGCTGCCGGAGCCGTCCCTGTTCATGTCCGTGATCCCATCCCCGGACACCAGGGCCCCGTCGCGAAGACCTGCGACCGTCGCGAACCCCTCGCGGAGAATTCATGAACGTACTGCTCGACAACCTGTCGCTGTTCCGCGAGGGGTTCATCGGGACCCTGGAGTTGACCGGGGCCAGCGCCCTGGTGGCGATGGTGCTCGGCGTGATCATCGCCGGGTTCCGGGTCTCGCCCGTGCCGCCGCTGCGGATATTCGGGACCCTCTGGGTCACCCTGCTCCGGAACACCCCGCTCACGCTGCTGTTCCTCGTGGCGTTCTTCGTGGTGCCGAAGGTCCTCTTCCCTGACCTCGACTCCTTCCTGCTCGCCGTCTGCGCCTGCGGTTTCTACACCTCCGCGTTCGTGGCCGAGGCGGTGCGCTCCGGCATCAACACGGTGCCGCTCGGCCAGGCCGAGGCCGCCCGCTCCATCGGCATGACCTTCACGCAGACCATGCGCATGATCGTGCTCCCGCAGGCCACCCGCACCGTGGTGCCGCCGCTTTCGAGCATCTTCATCGCGCTCACGAAGAACACCGCGATCGCCGGTGCCTTCAACAACGTCGACCTGTTCAACGTCTCCAAGACCCTGAGCAACGACGGCTACGACATCGCGGTGATCTTCCTCTGGATCACCCTCGCGTATCTGATCGTCACGTACGCCATCAACGGTCTCTTCCGGCTGTTGGAGCACCGCCTGGAGGTCGCCCGATGAGCGCGAGCGTTCTCTTCGACGCCCCCGGCCCCAAGGCCCGGGTCCGCAACATCATCTACACCGTCATCGGCAGCGCCGCACTGCTCGGCGGCATCGCCTGGGTGATCCTGCGCCTCAACGAGAAGGGCGAGTTCGACCCCGCCCTGTGGGACATCTTCAACTACGCGGGCATCCGCCAGAACATCCTCGAAGCGCTGCTCGCCACCCTCCAGGTGTTCGCGCTTGCCGGTGTCTTCTCACTGGTCTTCGCGGTCGTCCTGTGTGTGGCGCGGCTCTCCGACCACAAGCCGGTGCGGTGGGTCGCGGTCGTCTTCATCGACCTCTTCCGCTCGATCCCGCTGCTGATCACGATCTTCGCCCTGTGGGTCGGCATCCTCGGCACGATGTCCCCGTTCTGGGCCCTCGTCGTCGGCCTGACGATCTACAACGGCTGCGTCCAGGCGGAGGTGCTGCGCGCCGGCGTCAACGCCGTACCGAAGGGCCAGAAGGAAGCGGCGTACGCGATCGGCCTGCGCAAGTCCCAGGTCATGACGCTGGTGCTGTTCCCGCAGGCGATCCGCTCGATGCTGCCGACGATCATCAGCCAGCTCGTGGTGACCCTCAAGGACACCTCGCTCGGCTTCATGATCCTCTACCCGGAGCTGCTGCACTCGGCCCGCCTGATCGCCAACAACACGCCCGTCAACGGCGTTTACCCGTTCGTCCAGACGGTCGCCGTCTTCGGTGCGATCTACATCGGGCTCTGCCTGGTGCTGTCGTGGCTGGCGACGTGGATCGAGAAGCGGGGGCGGCGGGCGAAGACGGGGATCAAGACCGGCAAGGCCGTCGAGCCCGTCGCGGCCGAGGTGGGCAAGGCTCACGGGACGACGAACCTGATGGCCTCCGACCCGCGCGGCGAGACGATCGTCACCGACACCCCTTCCGACGGGGCCAACTGACGAACCGTCGGTTGTTTGACTCTCACGGAGGCAGCGGCGTCACGTCGCTGCCTCCGTCACTTGACGCAAGCACCGGCAATAGGTTGCATACGTTCTGTGATCGCGCACCCCGCTCCAACTGCCAGTACCAGCACGCCCCTCAAGGCCTCATCCCTGGCAGGAGGCGCCGCGCCGTGGACCCGGTGATCGTCGTCGGAGCGGGACCCGTCGGGCTGACCCTCTCCCTCGCACTCGCCCATGCCGGAGTCCCGTCGGTCGTCCTGGACGAGGGCCCCGGCAAGGACGAACAGCGTCTCGCCCGCACCGCGGTGCTCCGCGAGGACACCGCCGACCTCGCCGCCCGGCTCACGGGGCGCGACTTCTCCGACGCCCGCTGGGCAGGCTGGCGCTCCTACCGCCGCAAGCAGGAGATGCGCCGGCACGCGTTCACCGTCGACGAGGTGAGCCCCGCCCCCGTTCACCTCGCCCAGCACACCCTGACGTCCGCCCTGCGCGAGGCCGTCGCCGACGAGCGGCTCGTCAAGCTCGCGCCGGACAGCCGCCTCGACTCCCTGGAGCAGGACGCCCACGGCGTGTCGGCCCACACCCGCGGCCCCAACAGCACCTGGTGGCGCGGGAGTTACCTCGTCGGCTGCGACGGCCCACGCTCGACCGTGCGCAAGCTCCTCGACATCCGCTTCCCCGGCCGCACCGCCGTCGAACGGCACGCCGTCGCCGCCCTGCGCGCCGACCTTCCCTGGCCCGGCGAGGCCGTACTGCACCGTCTCCCGCCGTGGCCGGGCGCCGCCACCGAGATCACCGCCCGCCCCCTGCCCGAAGGTGCCTGGCGCCTCGACTGGCTGCTGCCCGCCCGCAGCGAACTCGTCACTCCCGAAGTTCTGTTGTCAAAGATCCGTGACACCCTCGCCGGCTGGTGCGGCGGCAGCACCCCGCCGTACGACCTGCTCGACACCGGCGTCCACACCGTGCACCATCGCCTCGCCCGCGCCTGGCGCTCGCGCCGCTGCTTCCTCGCCGGGGACGCCGCCCATCTGCTCGGCGCCCTCGGCACCCAGGGCGTCGACGAGGGGCTGCGCGACGCCGACAACCTCGCCTGGAAGCTCGCCCAGTGCTGGCACCAGGGCGAGTCCGACGCCCTCCTCGACAGCTACCAGGCCGAGCGCCGCAGCACTGTCGCCGCCCGGCTGCGCGCCGCCGACCAGGCCCTGCCGATACTGCGCGGAGGCGGCGGCCTGCGCGCCTACGTCCCCGGCACAGCTCGCGGCCACGATGCCCTCCTCACCGACGGCCACGTGGGCCGCGGCCCCCTCGGCGCCGGTCCTTCCTACGCCAACTCCCCTCTCTCACCGGACACTTCCTCACCATCGGCCGTCGCCACCGTCACCCCGCCCGGCGCTCCGGTCGCCGACGTCCCGGTCACCGTGCCCGACGGCACGACGGCCCGCCTCCGCGACCGGCTCGGCCGCGGCAACTTCCTCGTCGTCCTCGTCGCCCCCGGCACCGGCGTCTGGGAGCGCCGGCACTGGATGACCGCGGGCGTCATGCCCCGCCTCGCCGCCGCGGTGACCGCCCTCCCGGTACGCGGCGAACTCCTCGTCGCCGAGCGCTACCCCGGCGCCGGCGCCCACACCGTCCTCCTCATCCGCCCCGACGGCCACCTGATCACCGCCCTCGGCGGCGTCCGCCCCGCAGAGCTGTACGCGGCGGCGGATACGGCGCGCGGCGGACCGTCGCCCCAGTCCCGTGCGTACGGGGGTGCCGCGGATTCCGTGGATTCCGTGGATTCCGTGGATTCCGTGGACGGCGGTGGCACCGGAGGCGCGGCGGCGGAAGGCACGGTCGAGTTCATGGCCGGGACCATGTCCGAGGTAAAGGTCGATGTAGAGGTCGAGGCCGAGTCCCAGACTTCGGCGGAGGCGGAGGCGGAGGCGGTGGCGGAGGCGGAGGCCGAGCTGTGGGCCGAGGCGGAACGGGGTGACCGGAGCGGCCGGGGCCACCGGGACCACCGGGGCGGTGAGGCCGGACGCGGCGGGGAAGCGGCGCCCGCCCCCGAGCCCCACGCCCCCGAGCCCCACGCCGACCCCCAGCTCCACGCCGCCCCCGAGTCCCACGCCGACACCAGCTCCGGCACCGAACCCGGCGCCCACGGCGATGCGGATGCGGTCACTGGCGCCGACACCGGGG
This sequence comes from Streptomyces luteolus, assembly GCF_029968015.1. GTDB lineage: Bacteria > Actinomycetota > Actinomycetes > Streptomycetales > Streptomycetaceae > Streptomyces > Streptomyces luteolus. The sequence continues at coordinate 53,118 of NZ_JASCIS010000035.1, read as the reverse complement.
CTGGTACCGAGGCCAGGGCCGAAGCGGCAGCCGAAGCCGATCCCGACGCCAGCCCCGGCAACGACAGCGACAGCGACAGCGACAGCGACAGCGACAGCAGTAACGCCAACCCTCCGGGCCGCCGCTGACCCGGCCCCTGCCCCGGCCCCGGCCTGGCCGCTTGCTCCAACCGCGCCTGCCCGCCCCAGCCCCCGCCTTTCCGCGCCCTCCGGGCCCCGGGCCCTCAGCCCAGCCCGCCCGGGGACGGCGCCCCTGGTCCCCGACACCCCCGTTCACCCACCGGACACCGTTTGACCCGTCCCGGTCCCCGTGCTGTACTCCGCCCCATGACCGACACCAGCCGACGCCTTTGGCGGAGGGTCCACATGGACCTCGTCCGCTATGCGGGCTGCGTCTGTCACCCGTCCTGAACTCGCCCTTCTCTCACGCGCCCCACCCTGCGGACCAGCGGGGTACCTGCGCGTTCCCCCGCGACTTCTCAGGACGGCCTACGTGTCTTCGACGACCACTCCCGCAGCCCCGGCAACGAGTCCCGCTCGGACCACCCCCGCTTCCACCTCCGCTGCCGCTTCCACCTCCGCTGCCGCTCCCACTTCCAGCGGCGGTTCCGCCCCCTCCCCGGCCCAGCTCCTGGACTTCGTGCGCCGCACCGCCGCCGACGCCGAGCTGGTCGCCTCGCTCCCCCTCGACCCCGAGGGCCGCACCTGGGTACGGCTCGAAGGTCCCGGCGGCAGCGAGGCGTGGCTCATCGGCTGGCCGCCCGGTACCGGCACCGGCTGGCACGACCACGCCGAGTCGGTCGGCGCCTTCACCACGGCCCAGGGCGAGTTGACGGAGAACTCGCTCGCGGTCCGGCTGCCCAGCGAGGGTTGGAAGACCCTCGAACTCGCCGCCGACGTCGACCGCCGACGCACCCTGCCCGCCGGCCGGGGCCGCGCTTTCGGCACCCACCATGTGCACGAGGTCCTCAACGAGTCGACCACCGAGCACGCCGTCTCCGTACACGCCTACTACCCCCCTCTCCCCTTGATCCGCCGCTTCAGCCGCACTGGCGCGGTGCTCAGGCTGGAGCAGGTCGAGCAGCCGGAGGACTGGCAGTGACCACCCCCGCATCCACCCCGTTGCCCGCGCCTTCATCCACCCCGGCCCCCGAGCCGCGCCGACCCCAACCCCTTTCCATCGACGCCCACTTGGAGCGTGTCCGCGCGGGTCTCGACCGCGTCGGACCGCATGAGGCCCACACCGCCGCCGAGGCCGGCGAGGCTCTGCTCGTGGATATCCGGTACGCCGAGCTCCGCGAGCGCGACGGCCTGATCCCCGGCGCCCTGGTCGTGGAGCGCAACGAGCTGGAGTGGCGCCTCGACCCCCAGGGCACTCACCGCCTCCCGGAGGCGACCGGCCACGATGTGCACGTCGTGGTGGTCTGCAACGAGGGCTACGCGTCCAGCCTCGGGGCGGCCTCGCTCAAGGAGTTGGGGCTGTACCGCGCCACCGACCTGACCGGTGGCTTCCAGGCCTGGCGTGCGGCAGGCCTACCGGTCACCGCCCCCGCCGTCGAGCCGACCTGAGCCACCGCGCGCCAAGATCCCCGTACTCACTCAGAACCCCCCGTACTCCAAGTCGTCTGTCTCTTCCCCCTCTTGTTCCAGCGCCTGGCGCACCACGCGTAGGGCCATGCCCTCCGGGTAGCCCTTGCGGGCGAGCATGCCCGCGAGGCGGCGCAGGCGCTTGTCCCGGTCGAGGCCTCTGGTCGAGCGGAGTTTGCGGTCGACCAGTTCGCGCGCTGTTGCCTCTTCCTGCTCGGAGTCGAGCTGCTCCATGGCCTCGTCGATCGCCGTGGAGTCGACTCCCTTGGTGCGCAGCTCGCGGGCGAGTGCGCGGCGGGCCAGGCCCCGGCTGTGGTGCCGGGACTCCACCCAGGCTCCCGCGAACGCCGTGTCGTCGATGAGGCCGACCTCCTCGAATCGGGAGAGGACCTCCTCCGCCACGTCCTCGGGGATCTCGCGTTTGCGCAGGGCGTCGGCGAGCTGCTTGCGGGTGCGCGGGGTGCCGGTGAGCAGGCGCAGACAGATGTTCCGTGCCCGCTCCTCCGGTGGCAGGTCGCGCTCTCGCGTACGCGATTCCCCCTTCCCGGCCCTCGACGGGTCGGGGGAATCGCCGTCCTGGTCCCCGGCGTGGCCGCCGCCTCGGGGCGCACGGTCGCCGAAGGTGCCGCCGCGCCCCTCGCCGAAGGCGCCGTCGCCGCCTTCGCGGCTTCTGGACGCACGCCGGCCACGGGCACTGGAACGCCCTCCTCGACCGCCCCGGTATCCCCCGCCGCTCAGGCCTCCTCGGCCCGCGCGACCACCGGAGCGGTCGGATTCCTCGCCGGTGCCGAACTCCTGGGAGCGACCCGACTGCTCGTCGCCGCCGAAGAGTTCGCCGTCACCACCGTCGCCGGAGGCCTGCCCGTGGAAGGGCTGCCCGCCCGGGGTCTGGCCGTCGAAGGGCCCGTCGAAGGGTTCTTCCGGCCAGTCCGTTCGCCGTACCACGGCTCAGCTCTTGGCCGGGGCGGCCTTGGTCGACTTGGCCTTGGTGGCCGGTGCGGGCACCGACTTGGCCGCGTCCTTGATGTCCTTCGTGTCCTTGGCGTCCTTGTCGGCTGCCGCGTCCACGGTCGCCGCGTCAGTGCCGGACTCGGCCTCGGCCGGCTTCACGCCGACGCCCAGCTTCTCCTTGATCTTCTTCTCGATCTCGTTGGCGAGATCCGGGTTGTCCTTCAGGAAGTTACGAGCGTTCTCCTTGCCCTGGCCGAGCTGGTCGCCCTCGTACGTGTACCAAGCTCCGGCCTTGCGGACGAAGCCGTGCTCCACGCCCATGTCGATCAGGCCGCCCTCGCGGCTGATGCCCTGGCCGTAGAGGATGTCGAACTCGGCCTGCTTGAAGGGGGGCGCCACCTTGTTCTTCACGACCTTGCAGCGGGTGCGGTTGCCGACCGCGTCCGTGCCGTCCTTGAGGGTCTCGATGCGGCGGATGTCGATACGCACCGAGGCGTAGAACTTCAGGGCGCGGCCACCGGTCGTGGTCTCCGGCGAGCCGAACATCACGCCGATCTTCTCGCGGAGCTGGTTGATGAAGATCGCGGTGGTCTTGGACTGGTTCAGGGCGCTGGTGATCTTCCGCAGCGCCTGGCTCATCAGACGGGCCTGCAGACCCACGTGCGAGTCGCCCATCTCACCCTCGATCTCCGCGCGCGGGACCAGGGCCGCCACGGAGTCGATGACGATCAGGTCGAGCGCGCCGGAGCGGACCAGCATGTCCGTGATCTCCAGGGCCTGCTCACCGTTGTCCGGCTGGGACAGGATGAGGTTGTCGATGTCGACGCCGAGCTTCTTCGCGTACTCCGGGTCGAGGGCGTGCTCCGCGTCCACGAACGCCACTTGGCCGCCGGCCTTCTGCGCGTTGGCCACGGCGTGCAGGGTCAGGGTCGTCTTACCGGAGGACTCCGGCCCGTACACCTCCACCACACGGCCGCGCGGGAGGCCGCCCACGCCGAGGGCCACGTCCAGGGCGGTCGATCCGGTGGGGATGACCTCGATGGGTTCGTTCGGCCGCTCGCCCATGCGCATCACGGCGCCCTTGCCGAACTGCCGTTCAATCTGTGCGAGCGCGGCGTCGAGCGCCTTCTCGCGGTCGGTTCCTGCCATGGGTTCCACCCGATTTGCTTGAGTCGATCGCTTCACGTCCAAGACGCTATCCCCTGCCACTGACAATGCGCCTCGACGTCGGCCCCGGCCTGTGGATAACTCCCCGGAACCCCCGAGATTCCGGGGCTGGAGTGGTGCCGGAGATCCCATAAGAATGGATGTTCGATTTACGTGTCAAGCGCACCACGCGGCACCTCGGCCCCGCCGATGTGAGCGCGAAGCCATGCCGCCGGAGGCCGGGCGTCCGAGCTGGGAGAAGCCCTCCCGCTGCCCGATGAGAGAGTGAACTCATGTTCGTTCAGCTCCTCGCGGCCACGGGTGTGCTCGCTGTCCTGACCATGGTTCCCGGCCCCGACATGGCAGTCGTGACGAAGCGGGCCATCGCGTCCGGCCGGCGGGACGGCCTGAGCACGGTCGGAGGCATCACGGCGGGCCTGCTCGTCTGGGGCGCGCTGACCGTGGTCGGCCTGGCCGCCGTCCTGGCCGCGTCCTCCACCGCCTATACGGTGGTGAAGCTCGCCGGTGCCGTCTACCTAGGGTTCCTGGGTGTCCAGGCGCTGCTGCAGAGCCGGCGGAACCGTGCGACGGCTTCGGAGGCGGCCGCTCCGCCGCCCCCGTCCGGCAATCCGTGGCGGACGGGACTGGTCAGCAACGTGTTCAACCCGAAGATCGCGGTTTTCTACACCGGCCTCCTGCCCACGCTCGCGCCGCCCGGTCTGGCGCCGCATCTGGGGATGACTCTGTTGGTCCTCATCCACGCGGCCCTCACACTCGTCTGGCTCGGTGCCTACGTGCTGGTCCTCGCAAAGGCCAGCGCCTTCTTCGAGAAGCCATCCGTACGACGCGCCCTGGACCGTGTCACGGGTGTCGTCCTGATCGGCTTCGGAGCCAAGGTCGCGACCTCCCAGCCGTGATGGCAGCCGGGCGGGGCCCGTAGCCGTACGGGCCCGCGCTGCCTACCTTCGGCCGCATGGCTGACGACTGCTTCGCGCACCCACGGCTCGCCGCGCTCTACGATCCGCTCCACCCCGACCGCAGCGATCTCGACGCGTATCTGCGGCTGGCGGAGGAGTTCAAGGCACGCCGAGTACTGGACATCGGCTGCGGCACAGGCGTGTTCGCGGCCCTCCCGGCGGACCTCGGGATCGACGTCACCGGCGTCGACCCCGCCTTCGCGTCCCTCGACACCGCCCGGGCGATCGCCGATCCAGAGATGTGGCGGCAGACGCTGCGGGGACCCGCGAAGCGCTGCGGCCGGGCGGGTGCCGCCACCAGCGCCCTGGCCTGGCGGAACTCGCTGGGCCTGCTGGTACAGCTCGCCCACGCATGACCGTCGACTGGGCTGTCACGGCCCACGCCCCGTCCGCCGCCTGGCGCCGCTGCCGCACGCCACGGCGAAGGGGGCGGCGGAAACGGGCGTCGGCGTGCTGTTCACCGACGACGTCCGTTGCCCGGTGCACGTCTGCGATCTGGCCGCCGCGCTGCTGGAGTTGGCGTACTCCGATGCTCAGGGTGTGCACCACTCGCAGGTGCCGACGCTGTCAGTCGTTACCAGCTCGGTCTTCTCGTCGTCCGTCGCGATGGGCTCGACGCCTCCCGTCTGGCAGCGGGCCTGCGGGCGGACTCCGGGCTCCCGGGTGCTCTCGACGTACGCCTCGACAGCCGTGCGGCCCAGCGCAGGCTGAGCACCGCACTGCGCGGGCTCGCACGTTTCTCGCCGCAGCCTGACCAGCGTGGCCCACGTCACCCTGAGCGATGTCACAACTCGCGGACTTCCGCCGTCCTATGGGTGCCAGCAAGCACCCGCAAGGACAGATGAGTTCACCATGGAAGCCCGGCTGAACATCATGGCAAGCCCTGTCGCCGCCAAGGCGCTGAAGCACCTCGTCGCCGCAGGCCAGGCGCCCACGGAGTCGACTCTTCCGCTTACCACGCAGGAGTTGGTGAAGATCCGCGCCAGTCAGGTCAACGGCTGTGCCGGCTGCCTGGACATGCACACCATGGAGGCTGCCGCGGCCGGTGAGACGTCGCTGCGGCTGAACCTGATCGCGGCCTGGCGTGAGGCCACGGTGTTCACCGAAGCCGAGCGGGCAGCGCTGGAGCTGACGGAGGAGGGCACCCGGATAGCGGACGGTGCGGGTGGCGTCCCGGACGCGGTGTGGGAGGCCCTCGGCACCGGCCAGGCCTCCCTCTACCGGTACATCTCCGGCCGCGACGATCTGCTCGACCTGATGACCGACGCGGTGGCCGGCGAGGTCGACCTGGACGTACCGCTGCTCGGCGACCCGGTCGCGGACCTGGTCGCGCTGTCGGACCGGACCAGGTCCGTCCAGCTGCGCCACCCCTGGCTGACCGACGTCCCGCCGGAACCCCTGCGCCTCGGCCCGCACGGCCTCGACCACGTGGAGTACGCGCTGCGGGCGATGACGCCCGTGGCGTTGCCGGGCGGGGCCAAGCTGGAGATCGTCGGCCTGACGAACGCCCTGATCACCCAGCTCGTACGGGCCGAACTCCAGGGCCGTACCAGCGAATCCGGCCGTACGACGAACGCGGACGGCGGCACGAGCAGCACCGAAGGCAAGGCTGCCGAACGCAACGCCGCCGAGCGCAACGCCGCCGACCGCCGAGCGGCGCAGGCGATCTACCTGAGCCGGGCCGCGGCGCGGGGGGACCGCCCGCAGCTCGCTGCCGCCCTGGCCGAGCAGCGCGGCGCGGAGCTGACGGACGCCCCTGAGGTGCTGTTCCGGCGCACCATGCGCCGGATGCTGACGGGGCTGCTCGTATCGGATGGCTCCTGAGTCGGCTCTCCAGCAACGCCGCTACAGGTGCCGATTTCCGCATCTACAGGTGCCGATTTCCGCACCTACAGGTGCCGATTTCCGCACCTAGAGGTGCCGATTTCCGCGAAAGCTGCCCCTAAGGGGTGCCGATTCCTGGCCGGGCCGAGCGGTGCCCGCCCGGAATATCCTTCGGGACATGGCACTCCTCCCGACCGGCCCGCTCGGACAGCGACGCTCCGCGCGTGCCAACGATCTCGCGGTGACGCTGGCCGTCGCCGCCGTGGTCCTGGGCGGCACGCTGTGGGGGATGCGGAACACGTCCGAGTCGTTCTGGCAGGCCGTGACGGGCTGGTGTCTGCTCGGGGTGGGCTGCGGTGCGCTGCACTTCCGGCGCCGTCGGCCCATCGGCGTCGCCGTCGTCACGCTCGTCGTGTGCGCGGTGTACTACCCGATGAGCGCGAGCGACGGTCCGGTGATGCTCGCGTTCATCATCGCGCTCTACACCGCCGCCGTGGACGGCCGCTTCGCCGCGGCTGCCGCGCTGGGCGTCATGGCGATGCTGTTGGTCGTGTACGGCGAGGTGTTGCAGGAGCCGGGGCAGCGCAAGGTCGACGACATGTCCCTCGTGATGCTGGCGGGCTGGCTGCTCAGCCTCCTGGTGCTCGCGCGTGCACAACGCACGCGTGCCGCCTATGTGGAGGAGGTCCGCCAACGTGCCCTGGCCGCCGAGCGGGAGCAGGAGGCCCGCGCCCAGCAGAGCGCGTCGGAGGAGCGGCTGCGGATCGCGCGCGAACTCCACGACGTACTGGGGCACAGCGTTTCGCTGATCAACGTGCAGTCCAGCGCCGCCCTGCACCGCCTCTCCAAGCGTCGCCCCGAGCCCTCGGAGAGGGCTGCACACAGCGCGGAACTCGCCACAGCCGAGGAGGCGCTCGAAGCGGTGAAGTCCACGAGCAAGCACGCGCTGGACGAACTCCGCGCCACCCTCGGCATGCTCCGCCAGGCCGACGAGAGCGCGCCCACGGCGCCCACAGCGGGCCTCGATCGGCTGCCGGAGCTGCTCGCGGGAGCGCGGGGCGCGGGGCTCGACGTCCGCGCGGAGACGGTCGGCACGCCCCGCCCGCTGCCGCCGCCGCTCGACCTGGCGGCCTACCGGATCGTGCAGGAGTCACTCACCAACGTGACCCGGTACGCGCGCGCGTGCAGCGCGACGGTCACGCTCGTCTACTGCGACGAGGACCTGCGGGTGCGGATCGACGACGACGGGCAGGGCTCGTCGGACGAGCCTGCGCACGGCAGCGGAATCCGGGGCATGGCCGAGCGCGCCAAGGCGTTCGGCGGCGAACTGACGGCACGCAACACGGCGGACGGTTTCCGGGTGAGTGCCCGGCTGCCGCTCGGGACTCCGTTGGAGGGGGAGCTGTGACAGCCACGCAGGGACCGCCGGAATCCGGCACCGGGCCCGAGGGCGGGAGAGCGGTCCGCGTCGTCCTCGCCGACGACCAGACACTGGTGAGAGCGGGATTTCGCTCGATCCTGGAGGACGAGGACGACATCGAGGTGGTCGGCGAGGCAGCCGACGGCGATCAGGCGCTCGCGCTCGCCCGCCGGCTGCTCCCCGACGTGGTCCTGATGGACATCCGGATGCCGGGAGTCGACGGCCTGGAGGCCACCCGCCGCATCACCGGGGACACGTCCCTGGAGGGCGTGCGCGTCGTCATCCTCACGACCTTCGACGTGGACGACTACGTGTACGGGGCGCTGCGCGCCGGTGCCTCCGGGTTCCTGGTCAAGGACACCGAGCCGATGGAGCTGCTGCACGGAGTGCGCGTCGTGGCGCGCGGTGACGCGCTGATCGCGCCCGCCGTGACCCGCCGCCTCATCGCCGAGTTCGCGGGCCGCAGCAGGCAGCCCGACCCCAGCCCCCGCCTCAACGCGCTGACGGAGCGCGAGCGGGAGGTGATGGGCCTGGTCGGCGCCGGGCTCTCCAACGACGAGATCGCCCGGCGCCTCGTCCTGTCCCCCGCCACGGCGAAGACGCACGTGAGCCGGATCATGACGAAGCTGGACGTACGAGACCGGGCCCAACTGGTCATCCTCGCCTACGAGTCCGGGATGATCACCCCGGGCTGGCTGACCTGATCCGCCACCGCGCGTGCGCGCAACTTTCGGAGTACGCGCAGGACGGCACCCGCAACTGAGGGGGTACGCGGACTGTCCACCGGCGGCCGACGCCGCCACCGGAGCCGTACGCGGACGCTGACGGGGTGGACCCATCCCTGACTTTCGCGAGCGGCCCAGCGGCCCCGGAAACCCTCGACCTGGCGCGGCTGCAGTTCGCCCTCACCGCGGGCGGACACTTCCTGTTCGTGGCCCTCACGCTCGGCCTCGCCACGCTGGTGGCGTGCCTGCAGACGCGGGCGACGCTGAGCGGCAGCGTGCTGCACGCGCGCATGGTGCGGTTCTGGGGGCAGCTGTACGTCATCAACTACGCGGTCGGCATCGTCACCGGCATCGTCATGGAGTTTCAGTTCGGCCTCAGCTGGAGCGGACTGACGCACTACGCAGGGGACGTTTTCGGGGCCTCCATGGCGCTCGAAACAGTCGTCGCCTTCTTTGTGGAGTCGACTTTCCTCGGCCTGTGGATCTTCGGCTGGCACCGGTTCAACCGCTGGGTCCATCTGGCGCTGATCTGGGTGGTCACCCTCACCGCGTACGCCTCCGCGTACTGGATCCTCGTCGCGAACGGCTTCCTCAACAACCCCGTGGGATACCGGGAGTCGGGCGGCAGGCTGGTCATCGGGGACGCCGCGGCGGTGTTCACCAACCCGAGCACGCTCCTCGCGTTCGGGCACATCGTGGCGGGCGCGCTGCTCACCGCGGGGTTCTTCATGGCGGGGGTGAGCGCGTACCACCTGTTCAAGCGCTCCCCCGAGTGGGAGTTCTTCGGGCGCAGCCTGCGCATCGGGGTGTTCGTGTCGCTTCCCGCGCTGTTCGTCGCGGCGGCCTTCGGCGGGGTGCAGTTCACCGTGATGCAGCCCATGAAGGAGGCGGTTTTCAGCAGCAAGGCGGCTGAAGTGGCCCGTCTCCAGGCCGACATGGTGGCCCGTTTCGGCCCCGGTGACTACGTCCCTTCGGAGGCCTGGACGCGCGGTGCGGGCATTCTGATGCTGCTCGCCTTCGCGCTGATGATGTACCTGTGCATCGCCGGTTTCGTGCTCGCCTGCTTCAAGAGGACCGTCTACCGCTTCCGGCTCTGGCACCTGGCGCTCATGGCGGCGGTTCCGCTGCCGTACGTGGCGGTGATCAGCGGCTGGGTGTTCCGTGAGGCAGGGCGCCAACCCTGGGTCGTGTACGGCCTGTTGAAGACCGAGGACGCGGTCTCCTCGGTGTCTCCCGGCGCGATGCGCACCTCGTTGATCGTCTTCACCTCCCTGTTCGCGTTGCTCGCCGCCGTCAATGTGTGGCTGCTCGTGCGGCACGCGCGCGTGGGGCCCGTCGACCGCGGGCTCGGCCACGACGAGCGGGCCGCGGAGCGGGACCCTGCCGACTCTCTCGCCGCCGCGAGCTACTGAGGAGCGCCATGGACACCTCGACCCTCGAAACCCTGGCCGTCGGCCTCCTCGCGTTCTTCGCGGCCGGGTACTTCGTGCTCGGCGGCGCCGACATCGGCACCGGCATGCTCGCGCCCTACCTCGGGCGTGGTGACGGCGAACGGCGCCTGGTGCTGACGTCGTTCGCGCCGTTCTTCCTCGGCAACGAGGTGTGGCTGGTCGCCACCGCGGGGCTGCTCATCGGCTGCTTCCCGGAGCTCGAGGGCGAGCTGCTGAGCGGGCAGTTCGCCGTCGTGGTACCGCTCCTCGCGGGCTGGGTGGTGCGCGACGCGGGGCTGTGGCTGCGCGGGCGTGCGGGCGGCTCCTGGTGGCGCGCGGGATGCGACACCGCGGTGGTGTGCGGGAGTTGGGCCGTCGCGCTCGCCTGGGGCTGGCTGCTCGCCGCGCTGTTCACCGGCTCCGCCGACACCACGGCGTCCGGTCCGGTGGCGTTGCTCACGGCGCTCGCCGTCGCCGCCCTGTTCGCGGCCCACGGTCTCGGCTTCGCCGCGATGCGGCTGACCGGAGACCCGTACGCACGCGCGCGTGTGCTGGTGGGTCGGGGCGGGCGGCCCTGGCAGTCGTTCGCCCTGACCGGTGCGCTGATGGCCGCGCTGCCGCTGTCCGCGGGTGTCGCGCTGCCGCTCACGGAGTCGGCCGCGGACGGCACCACGCTCGCGTTCCTCGTACCGGCGCTCCTGGTGGTGACGCCGCTGCTGCTCGCCGTGCAGGCGTGGACGTGGCACACGTTCCGTCACCGGGTGACCAGACCCTCGTACATCTGAGCCCGCCTGCCGCCCGATTCCCCTCTGCCTCACCCTGGAGCTCTCGTGAAGTACGTACTCGGCGTCCTCGGCGGTCTGTTCGGTGGCTTCTTCGCCGGTGAGCTGGTGGCCGCCGCGATCGGGGCCACGGCCCGTCTCGCGTTCGACGCGGACATGCCGTTCGCCCTCAAACTGATGCCGCTCTACCTCGCCGTGGCGGGCGCGATCGGCACTCCCCTGGTGCTGACCCGCCGCGCGGGCACGCCCCGGCCTGACCGGACGGACTCCCCGTACGGGAACTAATCACCTCGTACGGCGATGCCCCGGCCCTGGTCGGCCGGGGCCGGGTCAGAGGTCCTGGTCCGGGGGTTCCGCGGTGCGCTGCTGGGGCGGCGGGGGTGCGTCGCTGCGGGTGTTCAGGGCCTGTCTCAGGCGGACGAGCGGCGGGCCCGCGCCGCGCCTGCGGTGGCCGTGCACGCGCGGGTCGTCCGTCACGTCGTACCGCCTCACGTAGGCGCCGAGGAACGCCTGGAGCGTGGCCACGGCGGGGATCGCGACCAGGGCGCCGACCGCGCCGAGCAGGGCCGTGCCCACGATGACCGAGCCGAACGCCACCGCCGGGTGGATGTCGACGGTCTTGGCGGTCAGCTTGGGCTGCAGCATGTAGTTCTCGAACTGCTGGTAGACCACCACGAAGACGAGCACCCACAGCGCGTACCAGGGGTCGACCGTGAACGCGATCAGCATCGGCAGGGCGCCCGCCAGATAGGTGCCGATCGTGGGCAGGAACTGCGAGACCAGGCCGACCCACACCGCGAGCGCGGGCGCGTACGAGACGCCGAGCGCCGCCAGCAGGATGTAGTGCGCGACGCCGGAGATCAGGGCCATCAGGCCGCGGGAGTACAGGTAGCCGCCCGTTTTGTCGACGGCGATCTCCCAGGCGCGCAGCACCTCGGCCTGCTTGGCGGGCGGCAGCACGGAGCACAGCGCCCGGCGCAGGCGCGGGCCGTCCGCCGCGAAGTAGAACGAGAAGAGCAGGATCGTCAGGAGCTGGAAGAGGCCGCCCAGGACCTGCGCGGAGACGTCCAGGACGCCCGTCGCACTGTTCTGCACGTACTTCTGCAGCCAGTCCGAGTGCACCAGGCTGTCCTGCAGCTCGACCCGGGACAGCTCCGTGTGGAACGTGGTGTTGATCCAGCTGATCACGGAGTCGAGGTACTGCGGGAAGTCCTCGACCATCTCCACGATCTGCCCGGCGAGCATCGAGCCCAGCATGGCGACGAAGCCCGCTCCCGCGGCGATCACGCCGAGGAAGACCAGGGCGGTGGCCAGGCCGCGGCGCATGCCGCGGTGCGCCATCCTGCTCACCGCGGGCTCCACGGCGAGCGCGAGGAAGAACGCGATCAGGATGTTGATCAACAGGCCGGTCAGCTGGTGGAAGGCCCAGCTGCCGAGCTGGAAGCAGGCGAACAGGGCCAGCGCGAGCACCATGGCGCGCGGCAGCCACCGCGGCATGCGCTGTCCCGCCCACGCCGAGGCGGGCCCCTCGGGGGGCGTCGAGGGCGGGCCGCTGTCCTGCGCGACGGTCTCACTGGGTGCTTTGCTGGCTGCCACGCCGACCAGTCTCGCGTACGCCACCGACAATCCGGCAGCTGTCCGGGCGTGATGCACCTCATCCGGCCGAGGTCAGGTGTCGTGGCCGTCGCCCGCCGCGAAGCCGTGGCCGTCGCCCGCCGGGAGACCCGTCACCGCGCGTGCGCCACCGGAACTCGTCACCGCGCGTGCGCCACCCCGGAACCCCTCACCACGCATGCGCGAGCCCGAACCTCCTCACCGCGCGTGCGCGAGCCCGAACCTCCTCACCACGCATGCGCGAGCCCGAAACTCCTCACCGCGCGTGCGCACCTCGGAACCCCTCACCGCGCGTGACCCGCCTCCGGACTCCTCACCACGCGTGAGCCACCCCGGAACTCCTCACCACGCATGCGCCACCCCGGAACCCCTCACCACGCGTGACCCGCTTCGGAACTCCCACCGCGCGTGAGGCGCCGCGGGATGCCCTCGCCGCGCGTCAGCGCTTCTCCTCCGGGAGGGTGCCCCGTTTGTCGGCCGGTACGCCCATCGCGTTGCACACCGCGCGCCAGACGTCCTTCGTCTCCCAGCCGGCGTCGAGCGCCTGGTGCACGGTCCGCCCGCCGAGCTCGGACATCACATGATCGCGCGCGAACGAATCGGCGTACGAAGCACCGAAGTGCTCCTCCATCCGCTGCCAGAACACCGTCAACCGCATGCCATCCGCTCCACACTCATCCTGACCCGCTTGTTCTCCCCCATCCTCACCCGCGCGTGCCGACCGGGGGACAGCTGGGGGCCATCGGCAAGCAGGAGTGCGCCAGGCCGGGGGTGATGCCTTGGTTTGTCACCGTTTCGCAACAGCGGTGAACCGAGCTGACGGACGTTCCGTAGTGCCCGGTAACGGGTGCGCGTGCCTCTGGGGGTCCGTAGCCCGGGAACGGACCGAACGAGGAGAGGAACGGACATGGCCGACGGCAACATCAAGATCAGCCCGGACGAGATGCGCGAGGCCTCCGCCTGGCTGAAGACCCAGAAGGAACTCATGCAGCAGAGCCTCCACGAGGCGAACACCAAGATGGAGGAGATGGTCGAGGCGGCCTACGCGACCCCCGGCTCCGAGACGAAGTTCCGGCCGTTCTGGGAGGAGTACAAGAACGGTACGCAGGAGGCGATCGAGGGTCTGCAGGGCGTCAGCGAGTTCATCCAGCAGGTCGCCGACGCCTTCGTCGACACGGACAGCCAGACGTCCGGCGCCATCGGCTGATGTGCCTCGAGTCCGGTCCCGCCCCTCTCCTGCCGGAGGGGGGCGGGACCGGACTGCGGAGGCCTGAGCGCCGATCAGGAGGAATCAGTGACCAGCATCATCGTCCCTGTCGCGGACCTGAACGAGACGGCCAAGACGCTGGAGAGCCTGGGGGAGCGGATCAGCAAGACCGCGCGGCTCAGCCATGTCGGATCGAGGGACGACGTGGGCGACTCGAAGCTCGCCGACGCCGTCGAAGCGTTCGACGAAGCCTGGGGCAAGGGCCACGAGAAGGTGCAGGACAACGTGAAGGTCTTCTCGGAGAACACCAAGACGATCTCCGACAACTTCACGACGACGGACCAGGAAGCCGTCAACGCCCTTGACGAATCAGGCGAGAAGGCCTGAACCCCGATGAATGCCCACGGGCAGAAGGGACATGTGTCATGACGCAGCCGGTCACGGAGCGGCCGCCGGGCGCGCCCGCAAGATACAGGCTGCGGCTCCCCGCGTCCTGGTGGCATCTGGACCTCGACCCGAACACCCGGGACGCCTCGATACGCCGCCGGGTCGAGGCCCAGGTACGACACGTGCCGCAGCTCACGCGCGAGCAGGTGGACGAGCTGATCCGCAACACCCGGCGCACCGCACGCGAGGCGTACGCGAAGGGCGCACTGCAGGCGGCGGGGATGCTCAGGATCCTCGGCACCGGGTCATCCGGGCCTCTGGTACTCAGCGCCACGTCACTGGTGCTGCGGATCTCCGTACCCGAGGAGCAGGCCGACGACCTGGCGGAGCTCGTCGTCGCGGCCGGCATCCAGCTGAGCAAGGACGCCGAGGGCACCGGCCTGCCGCCGGGCGAGGTGGAGTTGGTGGAGTTCGCCGGGGTCGGCGGCGCCGGGCGGATCACCAGGATCGAGGAACTGGAGCACAAGGGGAGGCGCATCCCCACGGCGGTGCACCACGTCCTGATGCCGGTGCCGAACAGCCAGGAGTACCTGGTGCTTTCGAGCTCCACGCCGAATGTGCACCTGGCCGACCAGTTCTACGACGTCTTCGACGCGATCGCCGAGTCCTTCCGCTTCGAGGACGCGGCGGCAGTCGAGAGCAAGGGAAAGTGAGCGCGACCATGGTTCGGCCGCTGGTGTCCGACTGGGAAGAAGTCTTCGGGTTCTCGGACGACCCGACTCCGGGTGACGCGGAGATCCTGGACAAACTCGCGAGGAGCTATCGCTCCGTGGCGGACGACGCGGGCGACATCCTCCCCCTGGTCTCCGGCCTTGAGGCCGATCAGGTGGGCGAGGGCAAGTCCATGGACAAACTCCGGGACAAGCTCGGCGATCTGGCCGATCAGGTGCGCAAGCTGAACAGCTCGTACGACCGGGCGGCCGGCGCCCTCGACACCTACGCGGACTCGTTGCGCACCCAGCAGCGAAGGGCCGACGACGCCTTGCGCGACGGGCGGGACGCCAAGGGCCGGCTGGATTCGGCCACGGCGGCGCTGCTTGCGGCCGAGATGGAGGTCGGAGCCTTGGACGGGACCACGGTCCCCCCGGACGACGAGGCTCTGAAGCAGGAGACGAAGCGGGCCCTGGACCAGGCCAGGTCCGAACAGTCCACGGCGCAGGGCAACGTCGACGACGCCCAGGCGGACCTCGACGCCGCCCGTCTGCTCGCCGAGGACGCGCGAGAGGTACGCGAGGCGGATGCCGCCACCGCGGCCCAGGCTCTGGAGGAGGCGGAGGACGAAGCGGTTCCGGGCAAGAGCCTCTGGGAGCGGATCCGCGACAAGCTCAGCCTCGCCTTCGGCATCATCGGCGGCATCCTGGGCGTGCTTGCCATGTTCGTGCCAGGCCTGCAGGGCATCGGTCTCGCCCTGACGATCGGCGCCTTCGCGTTCTCCGCCGCGGCGTTCGGGATCAACATCGCCAAGAGCGTGGAGACGGGGGAATGGGATCCGCTCGACCTGATCCTGAGCGGGATCGGGTTGGTTCTCGGCGCGGGCGCGATCGTGGGCAGCCTGGGCAAGATGACCAGTCTGCTGAAGTTCAGCAATCTCAAGGACGAGTTCTTCAAGATCCCCACGGCCGTCAAGGGGATCCCCCGGAACATCCAGGTCGCCGTGAACGACTACAAAAACCTTCCCGGGGACTTCATCAAGATCGTGAAGGACCTCGGGTCCAAGCTGGACGACGTCGCGCAGCTCGCGAAGATCGCGGTGAACCCGGCGGGCATGGCGGACTTTCTGGCGAAGACGCTGTTGGCCCTGCGCAATTTCAAACCCACGGGCGGGGCGCTGCCGACCGTCCCCGGTCTACTGGGGGTCACCTACCGCTGGTCCCGCCCCGATGTGGCCGGGTTCTTCCTGGGAGTCGCGGGCCTCATCTACGGACCCGCGGCCTACGCGGGGCACACCGGCCCGTTGGCGCATGACGACAGCCGGGTCTCCGGATCCACCTGACGCCGCCTCGGACACTCCGGGCTCCGGCACGCACGAGGGCCCCGCACCGGCAGAGGTGCGGGGCCCTCAACTCGTCCGTACGGCAGGTCAGTTCACGTCGGATCGCGCGCCGGAGCCGGAGCCGGAACCGGACCCGGACCCGGAACCGGAACCGGAACCGGAACCGATCACCGTCTCCGGCACCTGCACCGTCCGCAGCACCCCGTCCGCGAGATGCAGGATCGCCCGTCCCGTACGGGCGGCGCCCAGGCGGCTGCGGGGCACCTTGACGCCGATCAGTTCGCCGTCGCTCATGTTCTGCGGCTTCAGGAGCAGGCCGCAGCGGTTCCGGCGGGCCTCGGCGTGCCAGCCGGAGAACCCGGAGGAGAGCCGGTCGGTCTGTCCGGCGACGACCAGGCCCCGGCCGGTCTCCGCGCCCGTCTTGGCGATCTGGGTGAGGACCGCTTCCGCCTTGGTCTTCAGCAGCAGATCGGCGTCGTCGAGCAGCACCACGGCCCCGTCCGGTGCCGAGGCGAGCGCCGTCTCCAGGGCGTCCGGCGCGATGTCCGCGTCGTCGAACACGGCGAGCACACCGGGCCGCCCGGCGAGGTCGCGCAGCGGGGAGCGGGCGGGCGCCCCGATCACGACGGAGGTGCCCGCGGACAGCAGGGACAGCGCGAGGGTCGCCAGAACGGTACTGCGCCCCGAGCGGGCCGGGCCCGCGACGAGGAAGGTCGGCGTCAGGGAGAAGTCCGGTCCGTGGGCCGTCAGTTCGTCGCCGCCGACACCGGCGAGCGCCCGGCGCGGCCGCGGCTCGTGCACGTACGCCATGGCCTCGTCGTAGCCGATCCGGTCCGGCAGTGTGTCGACGCGGAACGGGCGGGTACGGGCCGGAAGGCCCGCGGCCCGCTCCCGGCAGTGGGCCGCGATCTCCTGGAGTGCCGCGGCCTGCGCCTGGCCTCCCGGGTCCTCGGTGAGCAGCGCGATCTGCACCTCCGCCTTGTCGGCGGCGCGCAGGGCACGGCCCGGCGGGATCTCGTCGGGCACCTTGCGCTGGGTCACGCCGATCAGGCCGTACTCGGACTTGTCGTTGAGCTTGAGGACCAGCTTGTCCTCGGTGGAGTTGCCGACGCGGCTGGAGAACAGGGCGCGGTCGCCGCTCATGATCAGGTGGATGCCGGCGCTGGCGCCGTCCCGGAGCAGGGCGAGCACGCCGTTCAGGAGGTTGCCCGCGTCGTACTCGCCGAGTGTCTTGTCGAAGACCTCCCAGCGGTCGAGGAACACCACGATGTGCGGCGGCCGTTCGTCCTCGGGCAGGGCGCGCCGGAGTTCGGGCAGGTCGGCGCTGCCGCGGGCGGCGAGGAGTTCCTGGCGGCGGCCGAGTTCCGCGGTGAGCCGGGCGAGGAGCCGGGCAATCCGGTCGGGCTGGGTGCGCTGGGTGACGGCGCCGCAGTGCGGCAGGCCCTCCATGGCGAGCAGGGCGCCGTTGCCGCAGTCGATGCCGTACATGTGCAGCCGGGCCGGGGAGTGGGCGCGGGCCAGGGCGCCGGCGATGGTGCGCAGCGTCTGCGACCTGCCCTGCCGCGGGGAGCCGACGACATGCAGATGCCCCAGGGTGGCCGGGTCGATCAGCAGCGGGCGGCGCGCCTGCTCGGCGGGCAGGTCCACGATGCCGTACGCGACCGGCGCGAGGTCGTAGCCGGTGGGTGGCGCGGGCGGCAGGTCGTGGGCGACCAGGCGCAGCGGCAGCGGCGGCAGCCAGGGGCTGTGCTGTGCGGGGATGCCGAGTTCGTGGTCGGCGCCGCGGATGGCCTCGACCAGGTCGGTGAGGTCGGTCTCGATGTCGCCTCCCCCGCGCACGGCACGGCGGGGCCGCGGCGGCAGCGGCTCGCCGAGCTGGTCCCAGCCGACGACGACGGCCCTGGGCTCCGGGAGCGCGGACGCGGAGGCGCCGGGCCTGCGGCCGCCGACTCGTCCGGCCTGGAACGGTACGAGGGAGGTCTGGCCGAGCCGTACGTAGGCGCGTCCGGGGGTGCTCTGCGAGATCCCGGCCGCGTCCGGCGAGTTGAGGACGTCCTGGCTCTCGCCGGTGTCCGTCACGCGCAGCGCGATCCGGAGGTTGGTGTTCGCGCGGATCTCGGAGGAGACGACGCCGCTGGGCCTCTGCGTGGCGAGGATCAGGTGGATGCCGAGGCTGCGTCCTCGCTGCGCGATGTTGACCAGGCCCTTCACGAAGTCGGGCAGGTCCCGCACCATTGACGCGAACTCGTCGATGACGATGAGGAGTCGGGGCATCGGCGGACGGCCCGCGCCCGGCTCCCGCTCCAGGAGGTCCACGTAGTCCTCGATGTCCTTGGCGCCCGCCTGGGCGAGGATGTGCTCGCGGCGGGTGAGTTCCGCCGTGAGGGACACCAGGGCACGTTCGACGAGATGGGCGTCCAGGTCGGTCACCATGCCGACGGTGTGCGGCAGTCGCACGCAGTCCTTGAACGCGGAGCCGCCCTTGTAGTCGACGAGGACGAACGTCATCGCGTCCGGCCGGTTGGCCACGGCGAGGGAGGCCACGAGCGTCTGCAGCAGCTCGGACTTGCCGGAGCCCGTGGTTCCGGCGACCAGTCCGTGCGGCCCGTCCCGGCGCAGGTCGAGGTAGAACGGCCCGTCGAGGGAGACGCCGACCGCAGCACGGGTGGAGCGCCCGCCGGCCTGCCAGCGGGCGCGGATGTCATGGGCCTGCGGCGGGTCGAGGGACAGCACGTCCAACAGGCGTGCGGAGCCCGGGAGTACGGCGGCCTCCTCGTCCGAGCCGCCCGGGTCGCGCAGCGGGCCCAGGGCGCGGGCGAGCGAGCGGCACCAGTCGAGCGAGACCAGGTCGGGCCGGATCCCGGTGACCGTGCCCGCACCGGAACGGCCCGCGCGCAGCGTGCCGCCGGGTTCCTCGGCGACGACGGCCTGGCACTCCTCGGGCAGCAGCCGCTCCTCGGCGTCGAGGCAGATCGCGCGGACGCCCACGGCGGGCCCGTCGCGCAGGATCTGCACGACGCCGGGCAGCGAGCGCAGTCGCCTGGCGCCGTCGAGCACCACGAGCACGTCGGGGCCGTCGACCTGGTTCCGCTTGTCGTGCTGCGCGCGCCGCTCCGCGATCAGCGCCGTGAGCTCCGCGATCCGGCGGGCGGACGTCTCGGTTCCCGACCCGATGCTGGCCAGGGTGTCACCGGACTTCTTGCGTACGTGCGGCAGCCAGCGCATCCAGGCCCAGCGTTCGCGCTCCGAGCTGGCCGCGAGGAGCAGATGGATCTGCAGGTCGCGCGGGCTGTGCAGGACGGCGGCCTGGGCGACGGCCCAGCGCGCCAGCGCGTGCGCGGCCCGCCCGGATCCGGCGATGCCGAGGACGTGGTGCTCGCGCAGCGGCACGGTGACCGGGACGTCGAGGGCGGTCCAGGGCTCCTGCCGGCGGTGCTCGTCCCTGGTGGGGTCGCGCAGGACGACGTCGGATGGCTGGTCGGCGGTGCCGACGCGCAGTTCGAGGAAGTCCGCGTCCGAGGTGCGGCGCTCCCACAGGCGGCGGCGCGGGCCGACGGCGGTGAGGATGACCTCGGCGGGGTCGGGGAAGCCGCGGCGGCGAGCCGTGCGTTCGGCCTCGAGGGCGGCCCGCGCGTCGCCCTCGATACGCTCCTTCTTCTCCTCGTACGCGGCCACGGCCTCGGCGTACGACTGGCGCCCGCCGCGCCGGTTCATCAGGTAGTTGCCGACCACGGCCACCGGGGACAGCAGCCCGAACAGCAGCATCGACGGCCGCTGGAAGATCAGCCATCCCGCCACAGCCATCAGCAGGGGAACGGCCGCGGCGATCCACGGCAGGGTCCGGTGGGCGGGCGGCGTCGGCGGCGACGGGAGCGTGAAGCGCGTGTCGACCGCTGCCGGGCGCAGCCGCGGCGGCCGGTTGTAGTCCCGGCCCGTGCCGTCCTCGGAAGGTTCGAGGGCCGCGTCCGGGCTCTGCGGCAGCGACAGTTCGAGCAGGCAGTCGCCGACGAGGAGTTGCGCGCCCGTCGGCCAGGCCACGTCCCCCTCGATGTTCTCCCGGTCCAACTGGAGCGCCCCCGCGCCCGGTTGGGGGCCGCCCGCTTCGCGCGGGCCGTCCGGGACGATACGGCAGCGTCCGCGGGGGCCGACCTGCAGCGTGGCGTACGGCCGGGCGGGAGCCCGGCGGAGCAGCTGCGGGGTGCCGTCCTGCGCGAGGCCGACGCGGTACTCGCCGATGTCGAGTCGGTGCACGGCGCCCGCGCCAGGACCGCCGACCGCGCGGACCTCGACGAGCCCCGCGGGCTCCGCCGACTGGGACACGGCCGGCCGGCCGAGCCCCACGACGGCCGCGTGGTGCAGCGGCGCGTCGCGCAGCAGCAGGTCGGCGGGCAGCAGCCGGCCGTCCACGTACAACCCCGACCCGTCCGGGGGCAGCGCGACGCCGCCGGCCTCGGCCAGCGTCCGGGCGACAGCACCCACGGGGGTGTCGGGGTCGGCGTCGAGGTGGACGTCGAACGCGTCACCGCCTCCCTCGACCACGGTCAACATCAACGACACAGGACGTCCTCCAGCTGGGCGTGATTGCGAGGACCGCAGAAGCACCGCACAGCGGGTACCGGGCCCTTCGTGACTACGGAGCCGGAGCCCGGACGGTTCACACCGCCCCACCCGGCACGGACGAAACGGCGCTGCACACGACACGGCGGCGCGGACGAAACGGCGGCACGGACGAAAGCTCGATGGCACGACACGGCGGCGCACACGACACGGCGGAACGAACCCCGCCGGGTGTGAACCATCCGCCGCCACCGCCCGTAGTGACCATCGGGGTGCGCGTCGCGGCCGCGGCGCGCGTCCCGTCACCGACCGCCCCGGTTTCCGGTGCCGAGGCGTCCCGACAAGGAGTCAGAAGATGATCTGGTACGTCGCTCTGGCAGTTCTGCTGGGGCTGGCGCTGATCGGCGCGCTGGCCGCGCTGGTCGTCACCGAGAAGCGGAACCGCCCGCCGAAGCCCGCCACGGCCGGCCCCGCCGTCCTGGACCGGGAGGCGCTCGACGTCATCGACGCGGGACTGCGTCGCCTGACCGGCGAATGCCTGCGCTCCGGCCGGGCCCTGCCCGACCTGTACGGCGTCCTCTACTCGGGAGAGAGGCTGGACCTGCTGCTCGCCGGCACGGAGGACGGCACGCCCGAGCCGTGGACGGCCGACGAGTCCGGCGAACGCTGGACCGCCACCCGGGAGGCACTGGAGCGGCCCGGCCCCGAGGGCGAACCGGCACTCCCGTACGCGCTGACCGTCACGGTGGGGACGGTCGGGCCCGACCGGGCGCTCGTCGACCTCTCCCGGGCCACGCCGTCCGTCTCCGTGGCGGGCCCGGAGGAGGACGTACGCCGCTGGGCGCGGGCCGTCGTCACCGAGGTGCTGACCGGCCCGGTGGGCGGCCTGGCCGAGGTCACCCTGGTGGGATCCCTGGCCATGGACGAGACCCTGAACGGTGCCGCGCTGCGCTCGTCGCGGCTGTACACGGCGGCCAGCGTGGAGGAGGCCCTCGCCCGGACCGCGGGGGCGCCCGTGGCCCCGTCGGGCGGCGCCGCCTCCGACGTCACCCAGATCTTCCGGCTGATCGAGGGCCGCAGTCAGGTGGCCGTGGAGGGGGACGCGCCGCACCTCTTCCTGGTGGATGCCTCCCAACTGCCGCGCCGGGAGGGCGCGTTGGACGCTCTGCGGCCCGGTGACGCGGTGCTCGTCCTGGGCGACGCCCCCGCCGCCTGGCGCTGGCGGGCCGGTGCCGACGGCACCCTCGACACCGGCCCGCTCGGCCTCCGGATCGACCGGCACGCCGGGCATCTCGGATGAGGTTCACGCGGCGTTCCGGCCCGCCTCCCGCGCTTCGCGGACGTCCACTCCGCGATCGGTCAGCGCCCGCCGCAGAGCACGGGCCGCGTAGTAGGTGCGCGACTTGACGGTGCCGGGTGGCACGCCGAGCACGGCGGCCGTCTGGGTCACGGTGCGGCCCATGTAGTGCACGTGCAGGAGGACTTCACGGTGGAGCGGAGGGATGTCACGCAGCGCCTCCGTCAGTACGTGGGCGGTCAGGACGCGGTCGACCTCGTCGGACACGGGGAGATGGGTGAGGTCCGGGTCGTCGGTCTCCGGTGGCCGGGACTGGCGGGCCCGGTGCCCGTCTATGACGAGGTTGCGCAGCACGGTGAACAGCCAGGGACGCATGGAGTCGTTGCCGCCGCCGAGCTCGGGCGCGTGCCGCCAGGCACGGATCGCGAGCTCTTGCAGTACGTCCTCGGCGCGGTGCCAGTCGCCTTCGAGGCGCGCGGCGAACCGCAGCAACTCGCTTCCGTGGCAGTGGTAGAAGACTCTCAGGAACTCCTCTTGTCCGAGTCTGTCGGCTTGTCCGAGTCTGTCGGCGCGGGGTGGTGCGGTTTCGGTGGGCTGGTCAGTTAGGGCGCTTCCCCGGGCCTGGCGGGGTACGCGGTCTTCGGGTGAAAACCTGGCCGACAAGGGCCTGTTCCTCTCCGGTCGCTCTGTGAGGGG
The DNA here is from genome assembly GCF_029968015.1 of Streptomyces luteolus. Taxonomy (GTDB): domain Bacteria; phylum Actinomycetota; class Actinomycetes; order Streptomycetales; family Streptomycetaceae; genus Streptomyces; species Streptomyces luteolus. The sequence continues at coordinate 30,466 of NZ_JASCIS010000035.1, read as the reverse complement.
TGACGGAAAACGGCCGGCGGTGGCAGGACCGAGCGCGTGGCGGCACGATCGGACGCGGATACCGTGGGTCATTTCTACCGGTGTTGTGGGGGCCCGAACGGGCCCGCGGCTGTGCTTATTTCGACCGGTATTGCCCGCACGGAAGCTGTGGTTCCTGCTGTCGCACCTGGTCAGGGCCCGACGGTCTGCTGCGCGGCGCCCGTTTCCCCGTCACACGGCGCCCGGTCTGGGCCTGCTTGCCTCCGAACGGGCGCAAACAGGCAGCCCCTAGGTCCGCGGTCACTGGGGTTCCCCGGACGCGAGGGAGGAGACCTCGTCCGCGGTCAACTCCCTTTCGTACACGTGCACATCGGCGATGTCGCCCTTCCAGAAGTCGACCGGGCGTCCGCCGCTCTTGGCCCGCCCGATCACGAGGCTGCCCGGCTTCTTGGGCTGCGCGGACGCCTGGCGCTCACCGGCCAGTTCTCCGTCGACGTAGATCTTCATCGTCTTCTCGTCCTGGCTGTAGGTGCCGACGAGGTGGTACCAGCGGCCTGTCTCCGGCTTGCCGGTCTTCTCGGCGAGTGTCCGGGCGCCCGGGAAGCTGAAGGCGAACCGCTCGTCGGACGCGGAGTACTGGAGGAAGAAGGTGCTGATCCCCGGGCCGTCCTGGGAGACGGCCGTACGGAAGCCCTGGTCCGTGGCGAGCCGCACCCGGGCGGCGACCGAGTAGTCCTTCTCGGCCGTGTCGATGACCGGCGTCCCGATGTCGGCGAAACCGTCGATGCCCTCCAGGCTGAGCGCGCCGCCGTTCGGGCCGTCCTCTGCCCACTGCGCACGGCCGTTGACCACGGCGTCGCGCTCACCGGTACGGGCCGTTCCCGACCCGTGCAGCGGCCACCAGCCGTCCCCCCGCAGCGATGCGGAGCCGTCACCGCTCTCGCTCTTCGTCGGGCCGGGCTTCCCTCGGCCTGAGGCCTCTTCGTCGGTGGAGTCCAAGGTCACGACCTGGACGACGACGAAAGCCAGTGCTGCGGCCAGCACGGCGATCAAGGAAATGAGCGACCATCTACGCGTCATGATCTTCCCCGTAATGTGAAGCGGAACAAAGCTGTCCTCCGTGATCACGGACAGCCCCCGCAACCGGTTCACACCGGCAGGGGAATCGGCCGGATTCATCCGCCCCGGCACGGGTCGACCTCGCGGCGGCCCCTCGCCCTCGCGAACCCGACGCTCTCGTCCCCCGGCTGAATCCGAACGCCCGACTCCCGCCGTACGCGCGCGTGGTGGCCGTTTTCCTCGCGAGCACGGCGCCGTAACGGTGGGGCGCCCGGGCAGGACACGACGGGCCACCGCCCTCCGCACAACAGTCCGGACCGAAGCGCCTCGGCAAGAAACTTCGCAGGTCAGGGCCCTCTTCGGGACCAGGATGACGTCAACCGCACGACCCCGGCGTCCCGCCCCTGAGAGTGGGCCGTGCCCGGAGCGGCCGTACGGTGCCGTCCACCGCCCTACGGTTCAGGGCATGGCTGAATCCGTAGCATCCGGTACGCCCGACGCGGCCGGGCGCCTTCCGCGCCCCGCGTCCCCTCGGCCCCGCCGGCTCGCCCGCGCCGAGCGCTTCGTGTGGCTCACCGCGCGGGTGCTCGAACAGCGCAGGTTCGCCCACCACTTCCTCGGCGGCTCCGCCGACGCCGTCGAGGAGGCGCTCGCCGCGTACCGCACCCAGGACGGCGGGTACGGCCACGCCCTGGAGCCCGATCTGCGGGGCCCGGTGAGCCAGCCGCTGCACACCGCGCACGCCCTGCTCGTACTCGACTCGATCGGGCGCTGCGGCGGCCGGCGCGTGGAGCGGGTGTGCGGCCACCTGTCGGAGCTGTCCACGCCTGACGGCGCCCTGCCCGCGATCCACCCGAGCCAGCGCGGCTACCCCGTGGCGCCGTTCGTGCCGGTCGTGGACGACCCGCCCAGCGACCTGCTCGCCACCGGCCCCGTGGTCGGCCTGCTGCACCGCAACGAGGTGTGGCACGCCTGGCTGTTCCGCGCCACGGACTACTGCTGGACCGCCGTCGAGTCGCTCACCACGTCCCACCCGTACGAGATCCAGGCCGCGGTGGCCTTCCTCGACGGGGCGCCCGACCGCTCCCGCGCGCGGGCCGCCGCGGACCGACTCGGCCGGCTCGTACGGGAGCAGCGGCTCGCCGTGCTCGATCCGCGGCGGCGGGACACGTACCCGGTGGCACCGGGCTATGCCCCGGGCGAGCACCACTTCCCGCACGACTACGCGCGCGTGCCGGAGTCCCTGGCCCGCGCCTGGTTCACCGACGAGGAACTGGGCCGCTCCCTGGACCACTTGGAGAGCGAGCAGCAGGACGACGGCGGCTGGCCAGTCAACTGGCGCCTGTGGGCGCCCGGTTCGGCCCTGGAGTGGCGCCCGGTCGTGACGATCGACGCCCTGCGCACCCTGCGGGCGTACGGGCGTGCGCTGAGCTGAGCTGAGCTGAGCTGAGCTGAGCTGAGCTGACGATGATCGGGCGGTCCGCGAAAACGGCCACTACGCGCGCATGGTGCCCGCCCACGGCCTACGCACGCGTGGTGCCGCCCGCGTACCGCCCGCTCGTTGTCAGCCGAGTGCCCGCACCCCCGCGGTGACGACCACGGCAGCCCCGATGATCAACAGGAACGGGGCCCGCAGCAGGAAGGCCACACCGGCCGCGGCGAGTCCGGCGGCCTTGGCGTCGAGGACGAGTGCCTGCCCCTCCGCGAACGTCTGCTGCGCCGTGAGGGCGGCCAGGAGCGCCACGGGCAGCAGTGCGGCCAGGCGCTGGACGAGGGGCCGCTCCAGGACTCCTGCGGGCACCAGGAGGCCGAGCAGCTTGACGGCGTAGCAGCCGACGGCGGTCAGGGCGACGGCGAGCCAGATGTTCAACGGTCCTCCTTCTCACGGGCACGGATCTTGCGGCCCTCCACGACGAGCACGAGCGGCGCGGCGAGGGCGGCCACCAGGACGGGCACACCCTCGGGCAGCACGGGGAGCAGCATGAGTCCGAGGGCGACGGCGAGCAGCGCCACCGCTCGTTCCGTCGTGGAGCGCAGCATCGGCGCGAGCAGGGCGAGGAACGTGGCGGGTCCCGCCGCGTCCAGGCCCCATGCGTCGGTGTCGCCGATGGCCTCGGCGCCGAGACCGCCGAGCAGTGTGGTGAGGTTCCACAGCACATAGAGAGTGAGGCCGGTGACGGTGAACCCGATGCGGCGGGCGCGCCTGGTGGGCTGGGCCAGCGTCACGGCGGTGGTCTCGTCGATCACCCAGTGCGCGGCCAACGGCCTGACGAAGCGCGGAAGTTGCAGCAGCTGTGAGAGCCGCAAGCCGTAGAAGGCGTTCCGCACGCCCAGGAAGAAGGCCCCGGCCGCCGCGGTCACCGGATTGCCGCCACCGGCGAGCGCACCGACGAGCGCGAACTGCGAGGCGCCGGTGAAGACAAGGAGGCTCAGGGCGCAGGTCTGAAGAAGGCTGAGGCCGTTGCCGACGGAGGTCACGCCGAACGCGAAGCCGGAGAGCCCGACGGCCACGCCCACGCCGAGCGCGTCCCGGACCACGGCGGAGTCCGCCTTCGGCGCGCTCTGGTCGGGCGGGACGCCCTGGTCGCCGACGGGGTCGTCCCCGTGACGTATAGCTGCGGATGCTGTCTGTTCTGCCACGCCTAGGAACGTACGGTGAACGGCTCCGCCCGGTCTTGTACGTTCTTGCGCACCGCGCGGTGCCGGTCGACCGGCGACAAGGGGCCGGACACGGGCGGCGGCTCGGGCACGGTCAGTGGCCCGGACGCGGGCGGCGGCCCGGGCACGGTCAGGGGCCCGGACGCGGGCGGGGACCCGGTCGACGCGGGTGTGGGCGGCCCGGCCTTCCGCGCCGGATCGGGCCCGGTCAGCGGTACGACCCCGCGCTCCCGGCGCTCGCGCTGGTACGCCCCCGGGGGCACCCCGACGATGCGCGTGAAGTGCCGGTTCAAGTGCGGCTGGTCGGTGAAGCCCACGGCGGCCGCGGCGTCGGCGGGAGCGGTGCCGGCGTCGAGCAGCGCGCGGGCGCGCCGCACGCGCGCGTTGGTCAGCCAGGTGTGCGGAGGCATCCCGTACTGCTGCTTGAAGGCGCGCAGGAGCGCGAACGGGCTGGTGCCGAGTTCCGCGGCGAGCTCCTCCAAGGAGGGCGGTGCTGCCATCCGGGTCTCCAGGACATCACGCGCGCGTGCGGCGTTGCGGAAGCCCGCGGAGCGCCGGGTGCGGGCGGGCAGCGAGCCGCCGTACCGGCGAAGCAGCCTGGCCACGAGGATCCGCAGCACGCTGTCGGCCGCGAGCGCGTTGCCCTCCTCGGCGGCCCGGTGCACCTCCCTGATCATCCGCGCGCCCTGCGGGTCGGCCACGTCGACCTCGGCGAAGCCGACGGTGCCGCGCAGGGCGGTCGTCTCGGCGGCGATCTCGGCGACGACCTCCGTGGACGGGTACAGCGTGGAGTAGGCCCAGCCCTCGGGGACCCCGGCACGTGCCGAGTGCGGCACCTCGGGGTTGATCATCACGAGGCTGCCGGGGGCGGCGTGCACGGTGCGGTCGGGCAGCACGACGTCCTCGACGCCGCCGCTGACCGCTCCGAACACATAGCCCTCGTGGCTGTGCCGGGGGAAGGAGTGCCGGACGTACCGGGCGCGGAGCAGGTCGATGCCCGGCAGCTGCTCGTGCTGCCAGTACCTCGCCCACTCGTCCTCGCCCATCCCCATACCGGCATTCTCCCAAAGCGGCGGCGAGCCCTCCGGTCCCCGGGCGGCGGACCGCCCCGGCCCACCCGCCGACTCTCATTTCCCCAGGTCGGGGCGATTGTCAGTGGGGCGGTGCACGATGGGGAGCATGGCACGGACAGCGCTCGACTCGTTCTCACACGCGACCCGCAGCTGGTTCACGGGAGCCTTCTCCGCGCCCACATCCGCCCAGGAGGGCGCTTGGCGGGCGATCGGCGAGGGCTCGGACGTGCTGGTCGTCGCGCCGACGGGCTCGGGCAAGACCCTGGCCGCGTTCCTCTCCGCGCTCGACGGCCTCGCGAGCACGCCGCCGCCCGCGGACCCGAAGAAGCGCTGCCGCGTGCTGTACGTGTCCCCGCTCAAGGCCCTCGCGGTGGACGTGGAGCGCAACCTCCGCTCGCCGCTGACCGGCATCCGGCAGGAGTCCGTGCGCCTCGGCCGGCCCGAGCCGGAGGTGAAGGTCGGTATCCGCTCGGGCGACACCCCGGCCGCCGAGCGCCGCTCCCTCGCCACGAAGCCGCCGGACATCCTCATCACCACGCCCGAGTCGCTCTTCCTGATGCTGACGTCGTCCACGCGCGAGGCCCTGGCCGGCATCGAGACGGTCATCCTGGACGAGGTGCACGCCGTCGCGGGCACCAAGCGCGGCGCCCACCTGGCGCTCTCCCTGGAGCGGCTCGACGAACTGCTGCCGCGCCCGGCCCGCCGCATCGGCCTGTCGGCGACGGTGCGGCCGGTGGACGAGATCGCCCGCTATCTCTCCCCGCAGCGCCGGGTGGAGATCGTGCAGCCGCCGTCGGGCAAGGAGTTCGACCTGTCGGTGGTCGTCCCGGTCGAGGATCTGGGCGAGTTGGGCGGCTCCCCGGCGAGCGACGCCGACGACGCGCAGGGGGAGCGCCCCTCGATCTGGCCGCATGTGGAGGAGCGCATCGCCGACCTGGTGCAGGCGCATCGGTCGACGATCGTGTTCGCCAACTCCCGCCGCCTGGCGGAGCGCCTGTGCAACCGCCTCAACGAGATCGCGTACGAGCGGGCCACCGGCGAGCCGCTGCCCGAGGATCACTCGCCCGCCGAGCTGATGGCGGAGTCCGGTGCGGCCAAGGGGGCGCCGCCGGTCCTCGCGCGCGCCCACCACGGTTCGGTGTCCAAGGAGCAGCGCGCCCTCGTCGAGGAGGACCTGAAGGCGGGCCGGCTGCCCGCCGTGGTCGCCACGTCGAGCCTGGAGCTGGGGATCGACATGGGCGCGGTCGACCTCGTCGTGCAGGTCGAGTCGCCGCCCTCGGTCGCCTCGGGCCTGCAGCGCGTGGGCCGCGCCGGACACCAGGTGGGGGCGGTCTCCACCGGCGTGGTGTTCCCGAAGTACCGCGGGGACCTGGTGCAGTCCGCAGTCGTCACCGAGCGGATGCGGTCCGGCGCCATCGAGTCCCTGCGGGTCCCGGCCAACCCCCTTGACGTCCTGGCCCAACAGCTGGTCGCCATGGTCGCGTTGGACACCTGGCAGGTGGACGACCTGCTGGCGGCGGTGCGCCGCGCGGCGCCGTTCGCGGCCCTGCCCGAATCGGCGTTCACGGCCGTCCTGGACATGCTCGCCGGGCGCTACCCCTCGGACGCCTTCGCCGAGCTGCGCCCGCGCGTGGTGTGGGACCGGGTGGCGGGCACGGTCACGGGACGCCCGGGAGCACAGCGCCTGGCCGTCACGTCGGGCGGCACGATCCCGGACCGCGGCCTTTTCGGGGTGTTCCTCGCCGGTTCGGACCCCAAGAAGGGCGGCGGCCGCGTCGGCGAGCTCGACGAGGAGATGGTGTACGAGTCCCGCGTCGGGGACGTCTTCACCCTCGGCACGAGCTCCTGGCGCATCGAGGACATCACCCGGGACCGCGTCCTGGTCTCCCCCGCCCCCGGAGTGCCCGGCCGGCTGCCGTTCTGGAAGGGCGACCAGCTGGGCCGCCCGCTCGAACTGGGCCGTGCGCTCGGCGCGTTCCTGCGCGAGATCGGCGGCCTCACCGAGGAGGAGGCCCACCACCGCCTGGCGGAGGCGGGCCTGGACCGCTGGGCCGCCGAGAACGTCCTGTCGTATCTGGACGAGCAGCGCAAGGCCTGCGGCCACGTGCCCGACGACCGCACGATCGTGGTGGAGCGCTTCCGCGACGAGCTGGGTGACTGGCGGATCGTCGTCCACTCCCCCTTCGGCGCCCAAGTGCACGCCCCGTGGGCGCTCGCCCTCGGCGCCAAGCTCACCGAGCGCTTCGGCATGGACGCCCAGGCCATGCACGCCGACGACGGCCTGGTGCTGCGCCTGCCCGACGCCGACCTGATGAGCCTCGACCTGCTCGACCAGGACCCGGCGAAGCCCGGCCTGGAGTACGACGACGAGCAGGCACCGGTGAGCGCCGCGGACGTCGCCTTCGACAAGGGCGAGATCGACCGGGTCGTCACGGACCAGGTGGGCGGCTCGGCCCTGTTCGCCTCCCGGTTCCGGGAGTGCGCCGCCCGCGCGCTGCTGCTGCCGCGCCGCAACCCCGGCAAGCGCACGCCCCTGTGGCAGCAGCGCCAGCGCGCCGCCCAACTCCTGGAGGTGGCGAGCGAGTTCGGCTCGTTCCCGATCGTCCTCGAAGCCGTGCGCGAATGCCTCCAGGACGTCTTCGACGTGCCGGGCCTGGTCGAGCTGATGGGGGACATCGAGTCCCGCCGCGTCCGCCTGGTCGAGGTCACCACACCGGAGCCCTCCCCCTTCGCCCGCTCCCTGCTCTTCGGGTACGTGGCGCAGTTCCTGTACGAGGGCGACTCCCCGCTCGCCGAACGCCGCGCCGCCGCCCTCTCCCTGGACTCGCGGCTCCTGGCCGAGCTGCTCGGCCAGGCGGAGCTCCGCGAGCTGCTCGACGCGGACGTCCTCACCGAGCTCGAACGCGAGCTGCAGTGGCTCACCGACGACCGCCGCGTCAAGGACGTGGAGGGCGTCGCCGACCTGCTCCGGCTCCTCGGCCCGCTCACCGACGCCGAGTTGGCGCTGCGCGGCGCCGAACCCCACTGGGCCGAGGAGCTGGCCGGTGCCCGCCGCGCCATCCGGGTCCGTATCGCGGGCACCGGCCACTGGGCGGCGGTCGAGGACGCGGGCCGCCTGCGCGACGCGCTCGGCACGGCCCTGCCGGTGGGTGTGCCGGAGGCCTTCACCGAGCCGGTCAAGGACCCCCTGGGCGACCTCCTCGCGCGGTACGCACGCACGCACGGCCCGTTCACCTCCGCGACGGCGGCCGCCCGCTTCGGCCTCGGCGCCGCCGTCACGGACGGCGCGCTGCACCGACTCGCGGCAGGCGGACGTGTCGTCCAGGGCGAATTCCGCCCGCCCGTCACCCACCACCACCCTTCCAACGATGCGCTGCGCGCAGCCTCTCCCGACATGGGCATCGGCCAGGAGTGGTGCGACGCCACGGTCCTGCGCAGGCTCCGCCGCCGCTCCCTGGCCGCGCTCCGGCACGAACTGGAGCCGGTGCCACCGGCCGCGCTCGCCGGCTTCCTGCCGCAGTGGCAGCACGTGGGCAGTCACGGCCTGCGCGGGATCGACGGCCTGGTGCGCGCCATCGAGCAGTTGCAGGGCGCCTCGGTCCCCGCTTCCGCCCTGGAGAAGCTGATCCTGCCGTCCCGCGTGCGCGACTACACCCCGGCGCTGCTTGACGAACTCACCACCACGGGCGAGGTGTTGTGGGCCGGCGCGGGCGCCCTGCCCGGCAAGGACGGCTGGGTCTCCCTCTTCCACGCCGACACCGCTCCCCTGCTGCTCCCCGAACCGCACCCCCTGGAGATCACGGCGCTGCAGGAGTCCGTCCTGACCGCCCTCTCCGGTGGGTACGGACTGTTCTTCCGCCAGATCGCCGACCAGGTCCGCGCCACCACCCACCCCGAAGCCACCGATCCGGAACTGGCGGACGCCATCTGGGAGTTGGCCTGGTCCGGTCGGCTCACCAACGACACGCTCGCCCCCATGCGCTCCCTCCTCGGCTCCGGCCGCACCGCGGGCGCCACGGCACACCGCGCCAGACGCAACGTCCCGCGCGGGCGGTACGGCTCACTCACGGCCGCCGCCCGCACCGGCGCCCGCCCGGTCTCCCGTTCGGGACCGCCCACGGTCACCGGCCGCTGGTCACTGCTCCCCGGCCACGAGCCCGACGCGACCCGGCGCGCGCACGCCCTGGCCCGCACGCTCCTGGACCGGCACGGCGTCGTGACCCGCGGCGCGGTCGGCGCCGAAGGCGTGGAGGGCGGATTCTCCGCGACGTACCGCGTCCTGTCGGCGTTCGAGGACAGCGGGCAGGCGCGGCGCGGATACGTGGTGGAGGGCCTGGGCGCCGCACAGTTCGCGATGGACGGCGCGGTGGACCGGCTGCGTGCGGCCGCCAACGCCCGCGACCGCGGCGACGCCCCCGCGGGCACCGAGCGCGCGGTCGTCCTGGCCGCCGCCGACCCCGCGAGCGCGTACGGCGCGGCACTCGCCTGGCCCGAGCCGCCCACCGGCGCGGGCCACAAACCGGGCCGCAAGGCCGGCTCGCTGGTCGTCCTGGTGGACGGCGAACTCACGCTCTACATGGAGCGCGGCGGCAAGACCCTGCTCGCCTGGCCCACCCACCCGGAGGACCCTGCCTCACCCGACGACTCCAGACTCCACGCGGCCGCGGAAGCCCTCGCCTCGGCCGCCCGCGCGGGCGCCCTGGGCACGGTCACCGTGGAGCGGATCAACGGGACGGCGGCCCTCACCTCACCCCACGGCTCCCTCCTGGAGGCCGCAGGTTTCATCGCCACCCCGAGAGGCCTCCGCCTCCGCGCCTGACACCCCACCCGCCCCATCCCCTGGATGCGGCCCCCTCCGCCTCCGCGCCCGATACCACCCGCCACCCGCCACCCACCGACGGACACCCACCACCCGCCGACGGCCAGCCACCGCCCCATCCCTGGATGATGACGACATGCCCGAAGGAGACACGGTCCACCAGGCGGCCCGCCGACTGCACAGCGCACTGGCCGGCGAGGTCCTCACCCGCTCCGACCTGCGCGTCCCCAAATACGCCACCGCGGACCTCACCGGCCGCGAGGTCCTGGACGTCACCCCGCGCGGCAAGCACCTGCTGACCCGCATCGAGGGCGGCCTCACCCTGCACTCGCACCTGCGGATGGACGGCTCGTGGAAGGTGTACGCACCGGGCGAGCGCTGGCGCGGCGGCCCCACCCACCAGATCCGCGCCATCCTCGGCAACGACCACCACACGGCCGTCGGGTACCGGCTCCCCGTACTGGAACTGCTGCGCACGGCCGACGAGAACCGCGTGGTCGGACACCTGGGCCCCGACCTGCTCGGCCCCGACTGGGATCCGGACCAGGCCGTGCGCAACCTGCTCGCCGACCCCGCCCGCCCCCTCGGTGACGCCCTGCTCGACCAGCGCAACCTCGCCGGCATCGGCAATGTCTACAAATCGGAGCTCTGCTTCCTGGCCCGCGCCACCCCCTGGCTCCCGGTCGGCGAACTGCCCGAGGACGTCCCCGTACGCCTGGTCGCCGCGGCGAAGCGGCTCCTGGAGGCCAACCTCGACCGCCCCGACCGCTCCACCACGGGCCGCCGTGACCAGCGCCTCTATGTGTACGGCCGCGCGCCGCGCCCCTGCCTGCGCTGCGGCACCCCGGTGCGCTCGGCCGAGCAGGGCGGCGAGAGCAACAACCGCGACCGCGTCACCTACTGGTGCCCCACCTGCCAACAGGGCCCCACCCCGGAGCACACCCCCAACACGAAGCCCCACCCTGGCAATTGACGCTCCATCAGATAATCCCTACCGTCCGACCATGCCGACCTCCGTGCGCACCGCCCAGGACCTGACCGGCCGTACCGCGTTCGTCACCGGGGCCGCGAGCGGGATCGGACGCGCGAGCGCCGTACTGCTCGCCGAAGCGGGCGCCGTCGTGCACTGCGCGGACCGCGACGCCCAAGGCCTGCACGCGACGGCCGCCGCCATCAAAAACGCGGGCGGCACGGCCCGTACGCACACGCTCGACGTCTCCGACCGCGCGCAGGTGGAGACGGCGATCAGGACCGCGCAGCAGGAGGACGGCCTGGACGTGCTGGCGGCCGTGGCCGGAATCATGCACAGCAGCCCCGTCCTGGAGACCACGGACGCGGACCTGGACCGCGTCCTGGCCATCAACTTCAAGGGCGTTCTGTACGCGTGCCAGGCGGCGGCCCGAGCCATGATCGACGCGGGCCGCCCCGGCTCGATCGTCACGATGGCCTCGGGCGCCGTCGACACGGGCGGCCCCGGACTCCTCTGCTACGGCGCCGCCAAAGCCGCGGTCGTCCAGCTCACCAAGACCCTGGCCACCGAGGTCGGCCGGCACGGCATCCGCGTCAACGCCGTGGCGCCGGGCTGGATCCGTACGCCCATGACCGAGCGGCACAACAACGACGAGGAGCAGGTGCACACCGAGGCGCTGATGTCCCGGATGTCCCCGCTCGGCCGGGTCGGAACGCCCGAGGACGTGGCGCACGCGGTGCTGCATCTGGCCTCGGACGCGGCGGCGTTCACGACGGGCCAGATCCTCCGCCCGAACGGCGGCGTCGCCATGCCCTGGTGACCGCCCGCGTGACGTCGCCGCGCAGCCGCCCCGCCCCGGCGCGCCAGCGCACAGCCTCCCCCCGCCAGCGTGCGGCTTCCTGCCGCGCCCGCCGGCGCGCGCTCACCGCGCGCGTGAAGGGCACGGAGTGCACCGGCAGCACGCTCAGCCCCCACCCGCCGGCAAAGACCGCGCCCTCCACGACTCCCGTCCGGCCCGGCGCGAGCACGAGCCGCAGGGCGGCCCACCACCACGCCGCCCCGAGCACCAGGGCCACGGCGACGAGGAACGCACCGCGCAGCGACCTCGCTCCCGCTTCCCGCCCGAGACACGTCATGGCAGCCTCCTCCGGCCGATGCCGTACCCGCCGCGCGATCACTCGACGGGACGGCGCGCAGGAGACATCAGAAGCATCAGAAGCACAGCAACCCCCCACAAGAGCAACGGCGTTCAGCGACCGACCCGGCCCACCCAGCCCCGCGACCAGCAACCGACCCGGACCACCCAGCCCCGCGACCAGCGACCGACCCGGACCACCCGGACCCGACCCGGCGACCAGGGGGCGGGTTCCCGGGGCACCCAAGGCCCCCTGGGAACCCGCCCCCTCGACCTCACCTGTTCTCCGCCTGGAACATCCAGTGATGCTTCTCCAGGTCGGCCGTGACGCCGATGAAGATGTCCTGGCTGACGGGGTCGGCCTCACCGGTCGCGTCGACCCGCTCCCGCATCCGCCCGATCACCGCACCGAGCGCGTCCACGAGCGTCTGCACGGCGTCCGAGTCCTTGACCCAGCCGTCCGGCACGTCACCGATCCCGCTGCTCCGCGCCACCGTCGCCGACCTGCCGTCAGGCGAGACCCCGAGCGTGGCCGCCCGCTCCGCGACGGTGTCGGAGTGCAGCCGCGCGGTGTCGACGACCTCGTCGAGCTGCAGGTGTACGGAGCGGAACCGGGGGCCGACGACATTCCAGTGCACCTGCTTGGCAACCAGTGACAGATCCACCAGGTCGACCAGGGCGCCCTGCAAGGCTTCGCCGACCGTCTTCAGGTCGGCGTCGGACAACGGGCTCTTCACGACGTACATGCGTGTCCTTCCAGAGGAATCGATGGCACTCGGTGGCAGGCGACCGTCCCCCTCTCCCTCAACCATCCCACAGAGCCCCAAACCCGGGCACTTCGAAGCGAATACCGAGACTTGAGACTCCTCCACCGAGCACAGCTCCCCCACCGAGCACGACCTCCCCACCAGCACGACGAAGGCCCCGACCGGACAGATCCGGTCGGGGCCTTCGAAGAAGACAGGAGTTCACGGCGCTGAGGCCAGCAGCCCCAGCCCTGGGTCACCCTCAGGCCGCTACGACATCCACAGCTTCCGCGGGTGCCTTGATCGTCACGCGCTCGGGTGGCACACCCGTCACGGACACCGAATTGAGCATGGGACGCACTCCGGCAGACACAGCGGGCACCGGTTCGCGGACCGGCGCGGACTCGCCCGCGGCAGCCGACTCGGCCAGCTCGGCGAGCGAGAGCTCATCGCTCACTTCCCGCATGAGCTCGGACATCCGTACGTCAAGCGCGTCGCAGATCGCGGAGAGCAGCTCGGAGGAAGCCTCCTTCTGCCCCCGCTCCACCTCGGAGAGATAGCCGAGCGAGACTCGGGCGGACGAGGAGACTTCGCGCAGAGTACGGCCCTGGCGCTGGCGCTGCCGACGCAGCACGTCACCCAGCAGGCGACGGAGCAGAATCATCGGTGGCTCCCTCCTCGGACCGCGTAGCCGCATCCTTCACGCCCCACCGTACCGCCTTGCGCGACGGCCGTGCGGGGAGCGATGTCGTGTTCACTCAGGGCTGCAAACATCAATTCCCCCCGTTCTGTTCCGTATCCTGTGCCCGCTCGTTCGCGATGAGTTCGTCTGCGAGCAGGTCGAGCACGCTCCGTACACTCTCTCTACGGATTTCCGAACGATCGCCGTTCAACCGCAGCGCGACGACTTTGCCGGGTACGTCTCCGTCCCGGTGGCCGGGACCGATCACCGCGACGTACACCGTTCCGACGGGCTTTCCGTCCTGCGGCCGGGGGCCGGCGACCCCGGTGGTGGCGATCCCCCAGTCCGCGCCGAGCGCCTCGCGCACCCCCCGCGCCATCTGCCGGGCCACGTCGGGATCGACCGCCCCGCGCTCGGCCAGCAGGGTTCCGTCGACCCCGAGCACCCGCTGCTTGAGTTCCGTCGCGTACGCCGTCACGGAACCGCGGAACGAAGCCGAGGCACCCGGCACGGAAGTGAGCTCGGCGGCGACAAGTCCGCCGGTCAGGGACTCGGCGACGGCCAGGGTCCGGCCGCGCCGGGCGAGCAGCCCGAGCACCTCGGCCGCCCTGGATTCGGTCACGCCGTGTGCTCCTCGGCGGCCTGTCCCTGGCGTCGGAGGACGATCGCCTGCCGGATGTAGTCGAGGCCGGTGGCCACGGTCAGGACGACCGCGAGGGCCATCACCCAGAACCGCAGCGTCGCGAGCGGCCCGGTCAGCGCGAGGACGTACATCCCGACCGCGATGCCCTGTGAGAGCGTCTTCAGCTTGCCGCCGCGACTGGCCGGAATCACGCCGTAGCGGATCACCCAGAAGCGCAGCAGCGTGATGCCCAGTTCCCGGCCGAGGATCACTCCGGTCACCCACCACGGCAGATCGCCCAGCGCGGAGAGACAGATCAGTGCGGCGCCCATGATCGCCTTGTCCGCGATCGGGTCGGCGATCTTCCCGAAGTCGGTGACGAGGTTGTACGTACGCGCCAGGTGCCCGTCGAAGACGTCGGTGATCATGGCGATGGCGAACGCGGCCCAGGCGAGCGCGCGCCAGGCCGGGTCGTACCCGCCCTCGGCGAGCATCAGCGCGACGAAGACCGGCACGAGCACGAGCCGCACCATCGTCAGGATGTTCGCGATGTTCCACAGGCTGGCCTGATTGACGGCCGCAGTGCCCAGCTTGCCGCCGGGTGCCGGCTGCCGGCCGGTGCCACCCGCCGCCGATGCCGGGACTCCGGTCATCTGCCCGCCTCCTCAGAAACCCGCTCCACCACCAGGTCGACACCCAGAGTTCCGACCACCTTCGCCTCGACCATACGACCGGCAGTCAAGCCCGCACCGTCGGCGAAGACCACCTGGCCGTCGGTCTCGGGGGCCTGGTGCGCGGCCCGGCCGAAGGCGCCGTCCTCGCCGTCAAGGGACTCCACCAGGACGCTCAGCGTCTCCCCGACGCGCTCGTCGGCCCGCTGCGCGGTCAGCTCCTCGGCCAGCCGCGAGACCCGCGCGAGGCGTTCGGCGACGACGTCCTCGTCCAGCTTGTTCTCGTACGTGGCGGCCTCGGTGCCGTCCTCGTCGGAGTACCCGAAGACGCCGATCGCGTCCAGGCGGGCCCCGTTAAGGAAGCGCTCCAGCTCGGCCACGTCCTCCTCGGTCTCGCCGGGGAAGCCCACGATGAAGTTGGACCGGGCACCGGCCTGCGGGGCCTTGCCGCGGATCTGGTCGAGCAGCTCCAGGAACCGGTCGGTGTCGCCGAAGCGCCGCATCGCGCGCAGCACGCCGGGCGCGGAGTGCTGGAAGGACAGGTCGAAGTAGGGCGCGACCTTCGGGGTCGACGTCAGCACGTCGATGAGGCCGGGGCGCATCTCGGCGGGCTGGAGGTAGCTGACGCGCACGCGCTCGATCCCGTCGACCTCGGCGAGCTCGGGAAGCAGCGACTCCAGCAGCCGGATGTCCCCGAGGTCCTTGCCGTACGAGGTGTTGTTCTCGGAGACCAGCATGACCTCCTTGACGCCCTGCTCGGCGAGCCAGCGCGTCTCGTTGAGTACATCGCTGGGGCGGCGCGAGATGAACGAGCCGCGGAAGGACGGGATCGCGCAGAACGAGCAGCGGCGGTCGCAGCCGGAGGCGAGCTTCACCGAGGCCACCGGCGAGCTGCCCATGCGGCGGCGCAGCGGGGCCCGCGGCCCGGACGCCGGAGCCAGTCCTTCCGGCAGGTCGGCGGGCTCGTTCTCCGGCGCCTGCGCGTGCCCGGGCAGCGCCACGCCATCGGCGCCGGACTGGCGCTCGACGGGACTGAGGGGCAGCAGCTTGCGGCGGTCGCGCGGGGCGTGCGCCTCCACGTTGCCGCCGCTGAGGATGGTGTTCAGGCGGCCGGAGATGTCGGTGTAGTCGTCGAAGCCGAGCACGCCGTCGGCCTCGGGCAGGGCGTCGGCGAGCTCCTTGCCGTACCGCTCGGCCATGCAGCCCACGGCCACGACGGCCTGGGTCCTGCCGTGATCCTTGAGGTCATTGGCTTCGAGCAGGGCGTCGACGGAGTCCTTCTTCGCGGCATCGACGAATCCGCAGGTGTTGACGACGGCGACATCCGCGTCCGCGGCTTCCTCGACGAGTTGCCAGCCGTCCGCCTCCAAGCGGCCTGCGAGCTCCTCCGAGTCCACCTCGTTACGGGCGCAGCCAAGAGTGACGAGAGCGACGGTACGGCGTTCGGGCATGGGGTCAAGCGTACTTCGTCCCCACCGGCCGCCCTGCCGCGAGGTTCCCGGCGGTACGCGAGGGGGCCGGGACGGGCTGCGAGAGGCCCCGCGGCAAGCCCGAGACCCGGCTCCCCGAAGGGAACCGGGCCTCGCGGCGGCGTCCGGGGTCAGCCGACCTCGGGCGCTCCGCCGTTGTCGCCGCGGGTGTACGACAGGCGCTCGACCTGGCCGGGCTTGAACTCGTCCTTGACCTCCTTGCCGTTGACGAAGAGCTTGATGGCTCCCGCGTCACCGAGCACGAGGTCGATCTTCTGCTTGTCCGTGAAGGACTTGGACTGCCCCTCCTCCAGGAGGCCGTCGAACATGATCGCGCCGTTGTGGTCCTTCGCCGAGATCCAGCTGCGGCCCTCGGTGGCGCTGACCATCACGGTGACCTTGTCCTTCGGGGCGCCCGCGATGGCGCTGTCCGTCGGGTCGGGCTTGGGGTCGGGCTTGTTGGGGGCGGGCTTCGACTCGGTGTCGCCGCTCGTCGGGGAGCCCTCGGCGACCGGGTTCTTCGAACCCTGGCCGTCGCCGCCGCCGTTGAACAGCGTGAAGCCGACGAAGCCGATCACCGCGACGATGGCGGCGACCATGGCCGCGGTCCAGTTGGGCCGCCGCGGTTCGGCCCGGATGCGCTCGGCCTCGAAGAGCGGTGCGGCGGGCGTGGGAGCGGGCCGGCCGCCGTGCTCGGCGTCGTACTGCGCGACCAGCGGTTCGGGGTCGACGCCCACGGCGCGTGCGAGGGTGCGGATGTGGCCGCGCGCGTACACATCGCCGCCGCAGCGGGAGAAGTCCTCCTGCTCGATGGCGTGCACGATCGGGACGCGCACCCGCGTGGCCGCGCTGACTTCTTCGACGGTGCGGCCCGAGTCGATTCTCGCCTGCTGGAGGGCACGGCCGACCGAAGGCCGGTCGTCTTCGTGGATCGAAGGACGGTCTTCTTCGGGAGAGTTGCCGACTTCTTCAGGAGAGTTGCCGATGGACACGAGGGCGCCTTTCGAGCGTGCAGCCACCTGCTGGACGTTCAGTCTAGGGGGGGTACGAAAGGGTGAGGCAAGCGGGCGGATGCAGTTTGTACGCCATTCGTACGCGATAGCCATGGCCGGTCTCACCAGTGGCGAACCGCCGGTGAGGCATCCTTCCGTCTCCCCTTCCGACTCTTTCCAACTTGACGTACGGGAAAGGGAAACGGTTGCCTGCCGAATCCTTTCGGTGGAGTCTCGGCTGACGGGTTCCTACGGTTGAGCCTCCCCGCGGATCACGGCGAGCACTCCATCCAGTTCGTCAGGCTTCACAAGAACGTCACGAGCCTTGGATCCCTCGCTGGGCCCGACGATGTTGCGCGACTCCATGAGGTCCATGAGCCGGCCCGCCTTGGCGAAGCCCACGCGGAGCTTGCGCTGCAGCATCGAGGTCGATCCGAACTGGGTGGAGACGACCAGCTCGGCGGCCTGGCAGAGCAGGTCGAGGTCGTCGCCGATGTCCTCGTCGATCTCCTTCTTCTGCTTGGTGCCGACGGTGACGTCCTCGCGGAAGACCGGCGCCATCTGATCCTTGCAGTGCTGCACGACCGCGGCGACTTCGGCTTCGGTGACGAAGGCGCCCTGCATCCGCGTCGGCTTGTTCGCCCCCATCGGCAGGAACAGTCCGTCGCCCTTGCCGATCAGCTTCTCGGCGCCGGGCTGGTCGAGGATGACGCGGCTGTCGGCGAGCGAGGAGGTGGCGAAGGCGAGGCGGGACGGCACGTTGGCCTTGATCAGTCCGGTGACGACGTCGACGGAGGGCCGCTGGGTGGCGAGCACCAGGTGGATGCCGGCGGCCCGCGCGAGCTGCGTGATCCGCACGATCGCGTCCTCGACGTCCCGCGGCGCCACCATCATCAGGTCGGCGAGCTCGTCCACGATCACCAGGAGGTACGGGTACGGCTGCAGCTCGCGCTCACTGCCCTCGGGTGCCTGCACCTTGCCGTTGCGGACGGCCTCGTTGAAGTCGTCGATGTGCCGGAAGCCGTACGCCGCGAGGTCGTCGTAGCGCAGATCCATCTCCCGTACGACCCACTGCAGTGCCTCGGCGGCGCGCTTCGGGTTGGTGATGATCGGGGTGATCAGGTGCGGGATGCCCTCGTACGCGGTGAGTTCCACGCGCTTGGGGTCGACCAGGACCATCCGGACGTCCTCGGGCGTCGCGCGCACCATGATCGAGGTGATCAGGCAGTTGATGCAGGAGGACTTTCCGGAGCCGGTGGCGCCGGCGACGAGGATGTGCGGCATCTTCGCCATGTTCGCCATGACGTAGCCGCCCTCGACGTCCTTGCCGAGCGCGACCAGCATCGGGTGGTCGTCCTCGGCGGCGTCGGCGAGGCGCAGCACGTCCCCGAGGTTGACCATCTCGCGGTCGGTGTTGGGGATCTCGATGCCGACGGCGGACTTGCCCGGGATGGGGCTGATGATCCGCACGTCCGGCGAAGCCACGGCGTACGCGATGTTCTTGGTCAGGGCCGTGATCTTCTCGACCTTCACGGCGGGGCCGAGTTCGACCTCGTACCGCGTGACGGTCGGGCCGCGGGTGAAGCCGGTGACGGCCGCGTCGACCTTGAACTCGGTGAAGACGGTCGACAGCGACTCCACCACCGCGTCGTTGGCGGCGCTGCGGGACTTGCCGGGGCCGCCGCGGGTCAGCAGGTCGAGGGAGGGCAGCGCGTACGTGATGTCGCCGGAGAGCTGCAACTGCTCGGCGCGCGGCGGCAGATCGCGGGGCGCGTCCGGGGCGGCCTTGGTGAGGTCGGGGACGGAGCGCTCGCCGCTGTCGTGCTCTTCGGGCGGCCGGCGCCGGGCCGGCTTCTGCCCGGCGCCGCGGGCCGTCGGGACCGGCGTCGGCGTGGTCTCCTCGGGGCGTTCGGCGGGTGAGACGCCCTGGGTGAGGTCGGCGACGAGCGGCGAGGGCGGCATGCCGTGCAGGACCGCGCCGTCGAGTGCGGCGGCGGCAGCGGCGGCCACGTCCACGGCGTCCATCGGCTGGTCGAAGTCGGGCTGCGCGCTGGGGCGTCGGGGCCGGCGGCCGCGCTTGCTGAGCGCCTCTTCCTCGGCGTGGTCGGGGTCGTACGCGTCCGGCGGGCTCTGGCGGCCGCGGCGCTTCGACTTGGCGGGCAGGGACTCGCGCCACTGCTCTTCGTAGCGCGCGTCGTCCTCGGTGAACTGCTCGGCGGCGGCCTCGGGTTGGACGATGCCGAGCGTCTCGCCGAGCTGGCGCAGCCGCTGCGGAATGGCGTTCACGGGCGTCGCGGTGACGACGAGCAGGCCGAAGACGGTGAGCAGCACGAGCAGCGGTACGGCGAGGACCTCACCCATCGCGAAGGCCAGCGGCCGGGAGACGCCCCAGCCGATCAGCCCGCCCGCGTCCCGTATGGCCTCGATGCCCTCGCCGCGCCCCGGCGACCCGCAGGCCATGTGAACCTGCCCGAGCACGCCGATGACGAGCGCGGACAGGCCGATGACGATCCGCCCGTTGGCGTCGGGCTTCTCGGGGTGGCGGATGAGGCGTACGGCGATGGCGCCGAGCAGCAGCGGTACGAGCAGGTCGAGCCGGCCGAAGGAGCCGGTGACGAGCATCTCGACGAGGTCACCGACGGGGCCGCGCAGGTTCGACCAGGTGCCGGCCGCGCAGATCAGGGCGAGGCCGAGCAGCAGCAGCGCCAGCCCGTCCTTGCGGTGGGCCGGGTCGAGTCCCTTCGCTCCGCGCCCTATGCCGCGGAACATCGCTCCGACGGCGTGGGCGAGGCCGAGCCAGCAGGCGCGCGCGAACTTGTACACGCCGCCGGTGGGGTTGGGGGCCGGCTTCGGTGCGGGCTTCTTCGCCGCAGCCTTCTTGGCGGGAGCCTTCTTCGCGGGCGCCTTCTTCGCCACGGCCTTCTTAGCCGGAGCCTTCTTGGGGGCGGCCGCCTTCTTCGCGGGCGACGCCTTCTTGGCTGCGGACGGACGTGAGGCCATGAGGGTGAGGTTACCTGCGCGGGCCACGGCGGACACGTGTGCCCACCGCTTCACCCGTTCGTGTCGCCCTTGCGGGGTCCGGCAACTGACACCTGCTCAGCGGCCGGTCCGCTTCCGTCAGTTCTGCGTGGGCAGCGTGGGCGCACCGCTGTCGGTGCCGGGCTCCAGGGCGTCAAGTGCCCTGCGCAGGCCGGTCAGTTTGCGCTCCAGGTGGGCGGCGGTGGCGACGGCGGCGGCGTCCGCCGAGTCGTCGTCGAGCTGCTTGGAGAGCGCCTCCGCCTGCTCCTCGACCGCGGCGAGGCGGGCGGAGAGCTCGGCGAGGAGCCCGGTGGACTCCTGCGCCTCGCCGACGGCCGTCCTGCCGCCGCCCTCCAGCTGGAGGCGCAGCAGGGCGGCCTGCTCGCGGAGTTGGCAGTTCTTCATGTACAGCTCGACGAACACCGAGACCTTGGCGCGCAGCACCCACGGGTCGAAGGGCTTCGAGATGTAGTCCACCGCGCCCGCCGCGTATCCGCGGAAGGTGTGGTGGGGGCCGTGGTTGATGGCCGTGAGGAAGATGATCGGGATGTCCCGGGTCCGCTCGCGCCGCTTGATGTGCGCGGCGGTCTCGAAGCCGTCCATGCCCGGCATCTGAACGTCCAGCAGGATGACCGCGAAGTCGTCCGTGAGCAGTGCCTTGAGCGCTTCCTCCCCGGACGATGCCCGCACCAGCGTCTGATCGAGCGCGGAGAGGATGGCCTCCAGCGCAAGCAGATTCTCCGGCCGGTCATCGACCAGGAGGATCTTGGCCTTCTGCACCATGGCCCGTCCTCCTCGTCCCGGCTGAGCACCGGTCGCCGCCCCAGGGGACGACTCCGTCTCGCCGCCCGTCCTTGTGCCGGTCATGGTAACTGCACCCCACTCGTCGCCACACCCTGTCACCGCGATGTCACTGTGCCCGTAGCAGAAACGGCGCGGGAACCGGGAAAGTTCCCCGATCCCCGCAGCCTTACACGGAATCGGCCACGTTCAGTCAGCGACTACGCCTGGTCTGTCCGCGAATACGTCATGACGTATCACTCTCCGCTCATCCACCGCTCCATGACCGAAAGAAGATGATCCGGGTCGACCGGCTTCGTGACGTAGTCGGACGCACCGGACTGGATGGCCTTCTCCCGGTCGCCCTTCATCGCCTTCGCGGTGAGCGCGATGATCGGCAGCCCGGCGAACTGCGGCATCCTGCGGATCGCCGTCGTCGTCGCGTAGCCGTCCATCTCCGGCATCATGATGTCCATCAGGACCAGCGTCGTGTCGTCGTGCTGCTCCAGGACCTCGATGCCTTCCCGGCCGTTCTCCGCGTACAGCACCGACAGGCCGTACTGCTCGAGGACGCTCGTCAGCGCGAACACGTTGCGGATGTCGTCGTCGACGATCAGGACCTTCTCGCCGCCGAAGTGGAACGTCGGGCGCGCGTTCTCCTCCGGCTCGTCCGCGGGCCACTGCTCGGGCGCCGACTGCGGTGCGGCGGCCGCCGGGGACGGTGCGGCGGAGGGCGCGGGGGCCGGCTGGCCGGGCAGTGCCGGGCGCTGCTCCGGGGCCTGCACGCTGCGCCTGCGCCGCCGGAACAGCGTCCCGGAGTTCGCCGTGGGCGCCGCCTGCGGCTCCACCGACGGCTCGGGCGCGCTCTCCTGCTCCGCCGGAGCCTCGTCCTCCGGCACCGCGGGCAGCGCCGCCGTCATCGCCATCCCGGCCGGCAGGACCGGCGGCAGCTGCGAGTAGCCCTGCGGCGGCAGCTCGCTCGGATGCAGCGGCAGGTACAGCGTGAACGTCGAACCACGGCCCGGCTCGCTCGCCGCGTGGATCTCGCCGCCGAGCAGCCGCGCGATCTCCCGGCTGATCGACAGGCCGAGGCCCGTACCGCCGTACTTGCGGCTCGTCGTGCCGTCCGCCTGCTTGAACGCCTCGAAGATCACGCGCATCTTGCTGCCCGCGATGCCGATCCCGGTGTCGGTGACCGAGAACGCGATCAGGTCCGCGCCCGCCTCGCGCAGCGAGCCCGCCTCAAGGAGCTGCTCCCGAATGCCGTCCGGCACATCGGAGTTGGCTGGCCGGATCACCAGCTCGACCGCACCGCTCTCGGTGAACTTCACCGCGTTCGCCAGGAGGTTCCGCAGCACCTGGAGCAGCCGCTGCTCGTCCGTGTTCAGCGTCGCGGGCAGCTCCGGCGAGACCCGTACGGAGAAGTCGAGTCCCTTCTCCGCCGTCAGCGGCCGGAACGTCGCCTCCACATAATCCACCAGCTGTACGAGGGCGATCCGCGTCGGCGAGACGTCCATCTTGCCCGCCTCGACCTTCGACAGGTCCAGGATGTCGTTGATCAACTGCAGCAGGTCCGAACCCGCCCCGTGAATCGTCTCCGCGAACTCCACCTGCTTCGGCGAGAGGTTGCCCTCCGCGTTGTCCGCGAGCAGCTTGGCGAGGATCAGCAGCGAGTTCAGCGGCGTGCGCAGCTCGTGCGACATGTTCGCCAGGAACTCCGACTTGTAGCGCATCGAGATCGCCAGCTGCTCGGCGCGCTCCTCCAGGACCTGCCGCGCCTCCTCGATCTCGGTGTTCTTCACCTCGATGTCGCGGTTCTGCTGGGCGAGCAGCTCGGCCTTCTCCTCCAGCTCCGCGTTGGAGGCCTGCAGCGCCTTCTGCCGGTTCTCCAACTCGGCCGAGCGCTCCCGCAGTTGCTCGGTCAGCTCCTGCGACTGCTTGAGCAGCACCTCCGTCTTCGTATTGACGGAGATGGTGTTCACCGACGTCGCGATCATCTCGGCGATCTGGCTCAGGAAGTCCCGCTGGATCTGCGTGAACGGCTGGAACGACGCCAGCTCGATCACGCCGAGCACCTTGGCCTCGAACAGCACCGGCAGCACGATCACCTGGGCCGGCGGCGCGTCCCCCAGACCGGAGGCGATCTTCAGGTAGCCGGACGGGGCGTTCTCCACCAGGATGGTGCGCCGCTCCGTGGCGGCCGTACCGATCAGCGTCTCGCCGGGCTTGAACGACGTCGGCATCGAGCCCATCGAGTAGCCGTAACTGCCCATCATCCGCAGCTCGTACGCCTCGTCGTCGTCCTCGACCGCCAGGTCGGCGCCGTCGTCCGTGGGCGTGGCCACGAAGAACGCGCCGTGCTGCGCCGACACCACCGGCGTCAGCTCGCTCATGATCAGGCCCGCGACGTCCTCCAGATCACGGCGGCCCTGCATGAGACCGGAGATACGGGCCAGGTTGCCCTTGAGCCAGTCCTGCTCCTTGTTCGCGATCGTGGTGTCGCGCAGGTTGGCGATCATCGTGTTGATGTTGTCCTGCAGCACCTGGATCTCGCCCGAGGCGTCCACGTCGATCTTCAGGTTCAGGTCGCCGCGGGTCACCGCCGTCGCGACCGCCGCGATCGCGCGCACCTGCCGGGTCAGGTTCCCGGCCATCTCGTTCACGGACTCCGTCAGGTCGCGCCACGTGCCGTCCACGTCGCGCACCCGCGCCTGACCGCCCAACTGGCCCTCGGTGCCCACCTCTCGGGCCACCCGGGTCACCTGCTCGGCGAACGACGACAGCTGGTCGACCATCGTGTTGATGGTCGTCTTCAGTTCCAGGATCTCGCCGCGTGCGTCGATGTCGATCTTCTTCGTCAGGTCACCCTTGGCGATGGCCGTCGTGACCATCGCGATGTTGCGCACCTGACCCGTCAGGTTGGACGCCATCGAGTTCACCGACTCGGTGAGGTCCTTCCACGTACCGGCGACGCCCGGCACCCGCGCCTGACCGCCCAGGATGCCGTCGGTGCCCACCTCGCGGGCGACTCGGGTCACCTCGTCGGCGAACGAACTCAGCGTCGTCACCATGATGTTGACCGTGTCCGCGAGCTGCGCGACCTCGCCGCGCGCCTCCACCGTGACCTTCTTCGTCAGGTCACCGTTGGCGACCGCCGTGGCGACCTGGGAGATGTTCCGCACCTGACTGGTCAGGTTGTTGGCCATCAGGTTCACGTTGTCGCTCAGGTCCTTCCAGATGCCGATGACACCCGGCACCCGCGCCTGACCGCCCAACTGGCCTTCCGTGCCCACCTCTCGGGCGACCCGCGTCACCTGCTCGGCGAACGACGAGAGCTGGTCCACCATCGTGTTCACCGTCGTGACGAGTTCGAGGATCTCGCCCTTCGCGTCGACGGTGATCTTCTTCGACAGGTCACCGTTGGCGACCGCCGTCGTGACCTCGGCGATGTTCCGCACCTGACTGGTCAGGTTGTTCGCCATGCCGTTCACGGACTGCGTGAGGTCCTTCCACGTACCCGCCACGCCCTGCACCTCGGCCTGGCCGCCGAGGATGCCGTCCGTACCCACCTCGCGGGCCACCCGCGTCACCTGCTCGGCGAAGGCCGACAGCTGGTCCACCATCGTGTTGAGGGTGTTCTTCAGCTCCAGGATCTCGCCGCGCGCGTCCACGTCGATCTTCTGCGACAGGTCACCCCGCGCCACCGCCGTCGCCACCTGCGCGATGTTGCGCACCTGACCCGTGAGGTTGCCCGCCATGCCGTTCACGGAATCCGTCAGGTCCCGCCACACACCGGCCACACCGGGCACCTGCGCCTGACCGCCGAGGCGGCCCTCCGTGCCCACCTCGCGGGCCACCCGGGTCACCTGGTCCGCGAACGCGGAGAGCTGGTCGACCATCGTGTTGATGGTGTTCTTCAGCTCCAGGATCTCGCCGCGCGCGTCCACGTCGATCTTCTGCGACAGGTCACCCCGCGCCACCGCCGTCGTGACCTGCGCGATCTGCCGCACCTGTGACGTCAGGTTCCCCGCCATGAAGTTGACGGAGTCGGTCAGTTCCTTCCACGTACCGCTGACGCCGTCCACGCGCGCCTGACCGCCGAGGCGGCCCTCCGTACCCACGTCACGGGCCATCCGGGTCACCTGGTCGGCGAAGCTCGACAGCTGGTCCACCATCGTGTTCACGGTGTTCTTCAGCTGGAGCATCTCGCCGGACACGTCCACGGTGACCTTCTGCGACAGGTCACCGTTGGCCACCGCCGTCGTCACCTGGGCGATGTTGCGCACCTGGCCCGTGAGGTTGCGGAAGGCCGTGTTGACCGAGTCCGTCAGGTCCTTCCACGTACCGGCCGCGCCGACCACCTGCGCCTGGCCGCCCAGCTCACCCTCGACACCGATCTCCCGTGCCACCCGCGTGACTTCGGAACCGAAGGCCGACAGCTGGTCCACCATCGTGTTGACGGTGTTCTTCAACTCCAGCATCTCGCCCGCGACATCGACGGTGACCTTCTGCGACAGGTCACCGTTGGCCACCGCCGTCGTCACCGTCGCGATGTCCCGCACCTGCGTCGTCAGGTTCCGGAAGACCGTGTTCACCGAGTCGGTGAGGTCCTTCCACGTGCCCGCCGCGCCCGGCACATTGGCCTGACCGCCGAGCTGGCCGTCGGCGCCGACCTCGTTCGCCACGCGGGTCACCTCGTCGGCGAACGTGCGCAGCGTCTCCGTCATCTGGTTGATCGTTTCGGCGAGTTGGGCCACCTCGCCGCGTGCGTTGACCGTCACCTTCTGCGACAGATCACCGCTCGCCACCGCCGTCGTCACCTGCGCGATGCCGCGCACCTGCGCCGTGAGGTTGCCGGCCATCAGGTTCACCGAATCGGTGAGGTCCTTCCACACACCGGCCACGCCCGGCACCTTCGCCTGGCCGCCCAGCTCACCCTCGGTACCGACCTCGCGCGCGACCCGGGTCACCTCGGACGAGAACGACGACAGCTGGTCCACCATCGTGTTCACGGTGTTCTTCAGCTCGAGCATCTCGCCCGCGACATGAACGGTCACCTTGCGTGACAGATCACCCTTGGCCACGGCCGTCGTGACGAGAGCAATGTCACGTACCTGCGCGGTGAGCCGGTACGCCATGGTGTTGACCGAATCCGTGAGGTCCTTCCACGAACCGGACATACCGCGCACCCGGGCCTGACCGCCCAGCTTGCCCTCCGTACCGACCTCGCTGGCCACCCGCGTCACCTCGTCGGTGAACCGCGACAGCTGGTCGACCAGGTTGTTGACCGTACGGCCGACCTTCAGGAACTCACCCCGCAGCGGATGCTGGGCCACGCCGTCGGGAGCGGGCGCCTTCAGCTCCATACGCTGCTCCAGGTCACCCTCCGCGACCGCGGAGAGCACCCGGCCGACCTCGGAGACCGGACGTACGAGATCGTCCACCAGCGCGTTGGACGCGTCGATCGCCGCCACCCACGAGCCCTCGCCGGCACCGTGCTCCAGGCGCTCCGTGAGCTTTCCCTCACGCCCCACCACGCGCCGCACCCGCGCCAGCTCACCGGTCAGGTGCAGATTGCGGTCCGCGACCTCGTTGAACACGGCCGCGATCTCGGCCATCACACCGTCGTTGGAGACGGTCAGACGCTTCCGGAAATTGCCGTCACGCATCGCGACGAGCGCCGTGAGCAGCCGGTTCAGAGCCGCGGTGTCGACCGCGGTGGTCCCACTTCGCTGTTTGCTTCGGGACGGGCCGCCTTTTGCGCGCGTGCCAGTGCCACGCGCCGCCGCGCCAGACTCCACTGTGTCCCTCCCGCAGGGGTCGACCACTTGCTTGGGCACTCCGCCTTCATTCGGAGCCTGCCCAGTGTTTCACCATGCCCGAACCAGGCCATAACAGTTCGGCAGCTTTGCACAGCGTCCCCGCACCCTCCGGGCGGAAACACTGTCGACCGGCATCCGCATGGACCGCGAAGGTAAGTAACCTGGCATCCGGCTGTCCAACCACCCCGGTACGCCCGGCCTGGGCGGCGGAAGGCACAACGGCGGGCAGACGCGCATCGGAGGGGCGGCCGCAGCATGGGCATGGGAGATCTCGGCGTCGACACTCGAACTAGGAGCAGTGTGATCACCGCGCGGGCGGCTGCCACCTTCGACCCCGTCGGACGGTCCGTGGCATCCGCCAGGACGTTCGTCCGCGACACCCTTCAGGGCTGGGGCCACGGCGACATCGTCGACGACGCGGTCGTCCTCACCAGCGAGCTCGTCACCAACGCCGTCGTGCACGCCGGCACCGCGGCCGACGTCCTGTGCCTGCGCTCCGACGACGCGGTACGCATCGAGGTCGCCGACCGCTACCCGGAACGCGAGATCCCGCTCCAGCAGTCCGTGCACACCATGGGCAGCCCCGACCGCGAAGGCGGCCGCGGCCTGCAACTCTGCGCGGCGCTCGCCGCCCGCTGGGGCGTGGACTACACCTCCACCCACAAGCAGGTCTGGTTCCAACTCGACCTCCCGGAACGCATGGTGGGCACCCGCACGGCAGGCCCCGAGATCGCCACCGACCTCCTGCCGCTCGCCGACACCCGGGTCCGCGTGGCCGTGGTCCAGATCGACCGCACCGGCAACGTCTCCGCCTGGAACGAGGACGCCGAGACACTCTTCGGGTACCCGGCGGAGAAAGTCAACGGCAAGCCGCTGACCGACCTCGCCGCCTGGCCGCACACCCCCGGCACCGGCACCGGCATCGCCGAGGCCCTCCAACTCTCCCGCTGGGAAGGCAGTTACGGCATCCGCGGCGCCGACGGCCGCGTCATCCCGGTCTACGCCTCCCACCTCCGCGTACGCGACACCGACGGCGAGCCCTCCACGGTCTGCCTCCTCGTCCGCGACCACGAACGCGCCGTCCTGCAGACCCCGTTGCGAGGCCCCGCACCCGACGCCGCCTCCGTCCCCGACGGCCAGGCCGGCGCCGACCCCTTCGACGCGTTCATCGGCTCCCCTCCGCCCGACGACCTCGACGGCCTCCTCCAGCGCACCGTCGAACGCGCCCGCGACATGCTCGACGGCGACGCCGCCTTCCTGCTCCTCGCCACCGACGACGAGACGGAGCTGGAGGTCCGCGCCTCCACCGGCCTGCCCTCCGCCCGCCAGCGCTTCGCCCGCGTCCCCGTCGAAGCCGGAACGGGACGGTACGGATCCGCCCGGATGCCCTCCGTGCACGAGGACCTCGCCGTCGTCCCCGGCGCCTCCCCGCTCCTCAACGGCACCGGAATGCGCTCCGTCGTCACGGTCCCGCTGAAGGTCGAGGGCCGCCTCACCGGCTCCCTCGGCGTCGCCGCGGAGAACCCCGGCCGGTACTCCAACGAAGAGGCGCTGCGCCTCCAGTTCGCCGCCGACCGCATCGCTCTCGCCGTCGAGTCGGCCCGCCTCGGCGAGCTGGAGCGGCTCCGCAGAGGCTCGCTCTCCTTCCTCGTCGAGGCCTCCGACCTGCTGGCCGGCACCCTCGACCGCGACCAGACCCTGGCGCTCATGGCCCAGATGACGGTCCCCACCCTCGCCACCTGGTGCGCGGTCTACACGATCGCCGACCAGTCCTCCGAGCCGTATCTCTCGTACGTCCTGCACGAGGACGAGGAGCGCATCGACGGCCTCAAGGCCCTGCTCTCCCGCATCGCCCCGCCCGACCCCGTCCCGACGCCGGGCGCCCGCGTGTGGAGCGCCCCCGCCGACGCCGCGCACCAGGCCGCCCTGCGCTCCTCCATGCGCACCCTCGGCCTGGGCGAGACACCCCAGCTCGGCATGGGTATCGGCACGTCGCTCGCCACAGCGGCCGCGGTCGGCGGCGAGACCGTCGTCCTGCCCCTGGTCGCCCGCAACCGCGTCATCGGCATGCTCACGCTCGGCAAGCCCACCGAGGAGCACTTCCGCCAGGAGATCCTCGAACTCGCCGAGGACCTCTCCCGCCGCGCCGCCCTCGCCCTCGACAACGCCCGCCTGTACTCGGAGCGCATGGCCATCAGCCAGTCCCTCCAGCGCAGCCTCCTGCCGCCGGAGCTCCCCGAGGTCCCCGGCGTCGAGGTCGAGGTCATCTACCGCGCGGCCGGCGAGGGCAACGAGGTCGGCGGCGACTTCTACGACCTGTTCCCCATCCGCGACGGCGCGTACGGCTTCGCCATCGGCGACGTCTGCGGTACGGGCCCGGAGGCCGCCGCCGTCACCGGCCTGGCCCGCCACGCACTCCGACTCCTGGCCCGCGAGGGCTTCGGCGGCCCGGCGGTCCTGGAGCGCCTCAACGCCGCGATCCTCGACGAGGGCGCCCGCAGCCGCTTCCTGACGCTGCTCTACGGCGAGTTGTGGCCGCAGGAGGACGGCTCCGCGATCCTCAAGATCGTCTGCGCCGGCCATCCGCTCCCGCTCCGCCTCCGCCAGGACGGCACGGTCGAGCCGTACGCGGAACCCCAGCCGCTCCTCGGCGTCATGGACGACCTGGAGCTGTACGAGCAGACGACGACGCTCGACCCGGGCGACGTCCTGCTCTGCGTCACGGACGGCGTCACGGAGCGCCGGGAGGGCACGCGCATGCTGGGCGACGACGGCCTCGCCGACGTCCTCACCACGTGCACGGGCCTGACCGCCGGCGCCGTCGCTGCCCGCATCATGCGCGCCGTCGAACGCTTCGCCTCGGACGCCCCGTCGGACGACATGGCGATCCTCGCGATGCGCGTCCCGGAACCCCACCAGGACTGAACCCGGGGGGAACTCAACTGCCCCCGTACAACGCGTACAACGCGAAAAGGCCCCGCCCGAATCAACGGGCGGGGCCTTCTGTGTCGGAGCCCCCATGCGGAATCGAACCGCAGACCTTCTCCTTACCATGGAGACGCTCTACCGACTGAGCTATAGGGGCCTGTTGTCCTCGCGGTCTCCCGCGCGGCAACGGAATAGATCATACCCCGTTTCAAAGGATGCCTCGAACCACCGGCACGCACCGGCACGCACCGGCACATCACGCTCAGAACGCGGGCTGCAGCAGTCCTCCGAGCGCATTGCACGCGGACACGAGCCGCTGGAGTTCGCGCCGCGTCATGCTTCCCTGAATGGGCAGAGCGAGCGTCTCGTCGGCGGCCCGCTCGGTTTCGGGCAGTACGACATCCCGCCGGAACTCCGGCAGCCGGTGCACGGGCGTCTTCACCGGAACCCGGCAGTCAACTCCCTTGCCCCTTATGGCCCGTGCGAAGGCGTCCCGATCGGGCCGCCCATTCCCGGGCACGCGCACGACGTACTCCTGATACGTGTGCCCACGCGTCGGCTCGGGTGTCCGCACTCCGGTGAGCCGCCCGTCGAGGTACTTGGCGTGCGCCTGCCTCCGCGTCACTTCACCGTACGACTCGCTGCTCTCGCCCTGTTCGAGGACGAGCAGCCCGCGCCGGCGCCCGACTTCGCCCAACTGCCCCATGTCCGCGGGGCGTCCGAAGCGATGAACGACGATCACGGCAGCTGTCCGGGCCGTGGCTACGGCTTCAACTGCCGCTGCGTCCAGGCAGTACGTCTCCGGGTCGATGTCCGCGAACACCGGCAGCCCTCCGGCCTGGACGACCGCTTCGGCCACGTCGGCGTTCCCGTACGCAGGCACGATGACCTCGTCACCGAGTCCGACGCCGGCGGCCTTGAGCATTCCAACTGTCCCCATACCTGGGGATGTTGGTGGCCCAACGTGAACACGAGGTGACGCAAAACAAAAAGACGCTGGTCCCCGAACCGAAGTTCAGGGACCAGCGTCTTCATCAAATTTA
>NZ_JASCIS010000034.1 GCF_029968015.1 Streptomyces luteolus | reverse complement strand
GCCTGCTTGATGTATTGGCCCATGTTGAGGTCGTGTCCGTTCGCCACGATCTCCGTTGTGGGGACAAACCGCGTCGCGAGTCCGCCATCTCCGTCGGAGTCCACCGGGTTGCCTTCTGCGTCGAATTTCGAGTTGTAGGCGGTCACCACGTCGGCGATGTCGACGGCGGTGAGGATGTTGCGATTCTTGGCCTTGGCGAACCGCTTGGAGGCATCGACGAACAGCACGCCACCCTGCCGCTCCGGGGCCTTGGTGCCGGGTGCACGGAACACCAGGATCGCAGTGGGGATGGCGGTCGAGTAGAAGAGGTTCGCGGGCAGGCCAATGACTGCTTCGAGCAGGTCGTCGTCGAGAACGCGCTTGCGGATGGCTGCCTCCTGGCCGCCTCGGAAGAGGACGCCGTGTGGCAGGACGACGCCGGCGCGACCCTTCTTCGGGTCCATGCTGGCGATCATGTGCTGCACGAATGCCCAGTCGGCTGACGACTGTGGGGCGACCCCTCCGATAGCGCGCGGGTCGCGGGTCCAGGGCTTCCACTTGAGGCTGTAAGGAGGGTTGGCGACGATCACGTCGAATTGCTTGACGGACCCGTCCTTCTTCTTGAAGCGCGGATCCCTCAGAGTGTCGCCAACCTCGACCTTGAACTCGGTCAAGTTGTGCATGAACAGGTTCATGCGGGCCACACCGGCGGTGTCTGTTACCGCCTCCTGCCCGTTCAGGCTGAGTGTGTACCCCCGCCCACCGTGGGATTTCAGGAGGCTCGCGGCGGCAATGAGCATGCCACCTGACCCGCAGGTCGGGTCGTACACCGACTCGTTGTTCTTGGGGGTCAGCAGTTCGATGATCAGCTCGACGACCTCGCGCGGGGTGAAGAACTGGCCAGCGCGGGTGCCGGAACCGTCTGAGAAGCGCTTCAGCAGGTACTCGTACGCTCCGCCGAGCACGTCGTGAGACATGTTGCCTTCGTGCATCTTGGGGGTGCGGTCCATCGCCCGCATGACCGACGCCAGCACCTCCCCCGGCAGCACCGCTTCGGACGTCCAGGTCATGGACCCGAACAGGCGGGAGAACTTGTCAGGGTTGGCCGTCTCGATGGCTTGCAGGGAGGCGCGGACCCGCTGGCCGAGGCCGGGCCGGGTGACGGTGTCGAGGACGGACGACCAAGAGGCGCGTTGTTTCTGGACGGTCCCAGGGTGGATGAACGGGATGTCGAACGACTGGTAAATGCTGTACTCGACCTCACGTGCTTCCTCATCAGTGAGGCCGAGGTCCTCGTTCTCAGCCAGAAACTTCTGGTGCTGGTGCTCCCAGGTGTCCGACAGGTACTTCCAGAACATCAGAGGGAAGACGACCGAGGAGTACTGCGCTTCGGGCATCGCCACGCGCAGCTCGTCGGCGGCGTCCCACAACCGGTTCTCGATCTCCTGCTGGGTCACTGCCATCAGTTGGGGGTGTCCTTGCTCGTGTCCGGGTGGCGGTCTGGAAGCGGTGGAGTCTCCGCCGGGCATCCTATTTTGGCCCCCTGACAATGAGGCTGTGGCCGACTCTGCTGGCCGGTCGAGGAACCGACTTGGGCTGGCGTGGCGCGCACGCTGCCACGGAGCCTCATCCCAGTCCCCAGGAGGATTCTGGTCTCGACGCGGTCGACGATCATCACTCGGTGGTTTGACCATTGGCAGAGGCCGGCCGAAGCCTGTCCGCGGATGTCCCCGGCGGTTCGCCCCGCCCAACTGAGACCAAAACTGAGACCACACACGTCGAAGGGCCCCACCGCGAACGGTGGGGCCCTTCGACTTCGTGCCCGGTGAGGCATTGGCGGAGGATACGAGATTCGAACTCGTGAGGGGTTGCCCCCAACACGCTTTCCAAGTCTTCGTCCGCCGGTTCCGCGGTGTGCGGGAGCGTTCTGACCTGCGGTGCAGGCAACGTGGGCTGGGCTTCTGAACGGTGCTGTACGGCGGCGAATGCAACCGGAACTGCAACCACGGATCAGCGCGTTCTGCCTGGTCACCGCCCGGTTGGCTGCTGCTGGTTCGCTCCTTGCTCCTCTTTGGAAGGCCGCTGTTCCGGGAGCGTCGTAGTCTGCCGGGCCACGGCGTTGCCGACATGGCTGCCCAGGACGGACGTCGTCTCGACCCTCGCAGCGTAGGAATCGAAGGCGGACGGAAGCAGATGTTCCGGCCATCGCCTCCGTCCGTCTTCGCAGTTCGTCACTCGGCGATGAACTCTTCGAGGTCGCGGACGATCGCGGCCTTCGGTTTGGCGCCGACGAGGGTCTTGGCGACCTCGCCACCGACGTAGACGTTCATCGTCGGGATGGACATGACGCCGTACTTGGCCGCTGTCTCGGGGTTCTCGTCGATGTTGAGCTTGACGACCTCGATCTTGTCGCCGTACTCCGCCGCGATCGCTTCCAGGGATGGCGCGATCTGGCGGCACGGCCCGCACCAGGCGGCCCAGAAGTCGACGAGCACGGGCTTGCCGCTCGTGAGGACGTCGGCCTCGAAGGAGGCGTCGGTGGTGTTCTTGAGGGCCATGGCGACTCCTCCTAGTTGTCGTTGTCGGCGAGGGCCGCGAGGTAGCGCTCGGCGTCCAGGGCGGCGGCGCAGCCGGTGCCGGCGGCGGTGATGGCCTGGCGGTAGGTGTGGTCGACGACGTCGCCCGCCGCGAAGACGCCGGGGATGTTCGTACGGGTGGAGGGCGAGGCCACCTTCAGGTAGCCGTCGTCGTCCAGGTCCAGCTGGCCCTTGACGAGTTCGGTGCGCGGGTCGTGTCCGATGGCGACGAACAGCCCGGTGACGGGGAGGTCGGTGAGGTCGCCGGTCGTCGTGCTGCGCAGCGTCAGCCCTCCGAGCTTGCCGTCCTTCTCGTGGATCTCGGCGACCTCGCTGTCCCAGGCGAACTTGATCTTCGGGTCGGCGAAGGCGCGGTCCTGCATGGCCTTGGAGGCGCGCAGGCTGTCGCGGCGGTGCACGATCGTCACGGACTTGGCGAAGCGGGAGAGGAAGGTCGCCTCTTCCATTGCGGTGTCGCCGCCGCCGATGACGGCGATGTCGTGCTCGCGGAAGAAGAAGCCGTCGCAGGTCGCGCAGTACGAGACGCCGCGTCCGGACAGCTCGTCCTCGTGGTCGAGGTGCAGCTTGCGGTGCTGGGAACCCGTCGCGACGATCACGGACCTGGCGCGGTGCACGGTGCCGGCGGTGTCGGTGACGGTCTTGATGTCGCCGGTCAGGTCCACGGAGACGATGTCGTCGGGGATCAGCTCGGCGCCGAACTTCTCGGCCTGGGCGCGCATGTTGTCCATGAGCTCGGGGCCCATGACGCCGTCCTGGAAGCCGGGGAAGTTCTCGACCTCGGTGGTCTGCACGAGCGCGCCGCCCGCGGTGACGGCACCCTCGAAGACCAGCGGCTTCAGGGAGGCGCGCGCGGTGTAGAGGGCGGCGGTGTATCCGGCGGGCCCGGAGCCGACGACGATGACGTTCCGTACGTCCTGCTGTGCCTGCGCGTCCTGCTGTTCCTGCAGCTCGCTCACTTCGCAGCCTCCGGGGCAATCTCGGCGATCAGGCCCTCCACGAGGCCCTTGATCTCGTCACGGATCGGTCGTACGGCGTCTACGCCCTGACCGGCCGGGTCCTCCAGCTGCCAGTCGAGGTAGCGCTTGCCGGGGAAGACGGGGCAGGTGTCGCCGCAGCCCATGGTGATGCAGACGTCGGACTCCTTGACCGCGTCCACGGTCAGCATCTTCGGGGCCTCGGCGGAGATGTCGATGCCGACCTCGCGCATCGCTTCGACGGCGGCCGGGTTCACTTCCTTGCCGGGGTTGGAGCCGGCCGAGCGGACCTCGACCCGGTCGCCCGCCAGGTGGGTCAGCCACGCGGCGGCCATCTGGGAGCGGCCTGCGTTGTGGACACACACGAACAGTACGGAGGGCTTCTCGGACATCGGGGTCTCTCTTGTCTCGCGACGGCATCACGCTGAAGTGACATCAGCACCCGGTGGCGTCAGCCACCGCTGATGTGAGAGTATCAGTCCATGATGACGTCAGCCAACACTGAACTGATCCGGGTTCTGGCCGACCCGCTCAGGCTTCAGATCGTGACCCTGCTCGCCCACGAGACGCTGTGCACCAGTCACCTGGTGGAGGAGACGGGCGCGCGGCAGACGAACCTGTCCAACCACCTGCGTGTGCTGCGCGAGGCGGGCGTGGTGGAGACGGAGCCGTGCGGCCGCTTCACCTACTACAAGCTGCACCCCGAGGTCCTGGACGACCTGGCGGCCCACTTCGCCACGCTGGCCGGCACCGCGCGCACGACCCTTGAAGCAGACCGAAAGCGAGCCTGTCCGTGACCCGCACCGAAGCACCCGCGACGACCATCGAGGAATCCTCGGTCGTCGCCAAGCTCTCCACTCTCGACCGCTTCCTGGCGGTGTGGATCCTGCTCGCCATGGCCGTGGGCCTCGGGCTCGGCCGGGCCATCCCGGGCCTGAACGACGTCCTGGCCAAGGTCGAGATCGGCGGCATCTCGCTGCCCATCGCCATCGGCCTGCTGATCATGATGTACCCGGTCCTGGCGAAGGTCCGTTACGACAAGCTCGACGCGGTCACCGGCGACCGCAAGCTCATGGTCTCGTCCCTCGTCATCAACTGGATCATCGGCCCGGCGGTCATGTTCGCCCTGGCCTGGATCTTCCTGCCGGACCTCCCCGAGTACCGCACCGGCCTGATCATCGTCGGCCTGGCCCGCTGCATCGCCATGGTGATCATCTGGAACGACCTGGCCTGCGGCGACCGCGAGGCCGCCGCCGTCCTCGTCGCCCTCAACTCGGTCTTCCAGGTCCTGCTCTTCGGCGTCCTCGGCTGGTTCTACCTCGACCTGCTGCCTGGCTGGCTGGGCCTCGGCGAAGGCGAGAACCTCGACATCTCCATGTGGAAGATCGCCCTGAACGTCGTCATCTTCCTGGGCATCCCGCTCCTCGCAGGCTTCCTCACCCGCCGCCTCGGCGAGAAGAAGCTCGGCCGCGAGCGCTACGAGTCCAAGTTCCTGCCCAAGATCGGCCCGTGGGCCCTCTACGGCCTGCTCTTCACGATCGTCATCCTCTTCGCCCTGCAGGGAAAGACGATCACCTCGCAGCCCCTCGACGTGGTGCGCATCGCGCTGCCGCTCCTGGTCTACTTCGCCGTCATGTTCTTCGGCCCGTTCCTGCTGGGCAAGGCCATCGGCCTCTCGTACGACCGCACCGCGACGCTCGCCTTCACCGCGGCAGGCAACAACTTCGAGCTGGCGATCGCCGTCGCCATCGCCACCTTCGGCGTGACGAGCGGCCAGGCCCTGTCCGGAGTGGTCGGCCCGCTGATCGAGGTCCCGGTCCTGATCGCCCTGGTCTACGTCTCGCTGGCCTGGCGCAAGAAGTTCGCCCCGGCCGGATGACCGTGCAGCGGACCGATGTGGTGATCGTGGGCGGCGGCCAGGCAGGTCTCGCCGCCGCCTACCACCTGCGCCGCCTCGGTGTGGACTTCGTCGTGCTCGACGGCCAGTCCACGCCGGGCGGCGCCTGGCAGCACGCCTGGGACTCGCTCCACCTCTTCTCCCCGGCGGCCTTCTCGTCCCTGCCGGGCCGCCCGATGCCGGGACAACCGGGCGAGACGTACCCCGACGCAGCGCATGTCGTCTCCTACCTGCGGGAGTACGAGAAGCGCTACGAGCTGCCGGTCCAGCGGCCGGTACGCGTCCTCGGCGTCCACCGGGACGGCGAACAGCTGCGCGTCGAGACCGACGCGGGCCACTGGACCGCCCGCGCGGTGATCAGCGCGACCGGCACCTGGTGGCGTCCGTTCATCCCCGCGCTCCCAGGGCGCGGCCACTTCGAGGGCCGCCAGCTGCACACCGCCGAGTACCGCAGCCCGTCCGACTTCGCCGGTCAGCGCGTCGTAGTCGTGGGCGGCGGCAACTCCGGCGCTCAGATCGCCGCGGACCTCGCGTACGACACCGACCTGACCTGGGCCATCCAGCGGCCGCCCCGCTACCTGCCCGACGACATCGACGGCCGGGCGCTCTTCGACGCGGCCACCGCCCGCCGACAAGCGCTGGAAGCAGGCCGTGCGGACACCGGCGGCGTCGCCGCGCTGGGCGACATCGTGGCCGTGCCTCCAGTGCGGGAAGCGCGGGACGCCGGGCTGTTGAAGGCGTCGCCCATGTTCGTACGCCTCGACCGTGACGGTGTCGTTTGGTCCGACGGCACCCGTGCCGAGGCCGACGCCGTCATCTGGTGCACCGGCTTCCGTCCCGCGCTCTCCCACCTCGCGCCCCTCGGGCTGCGCGGCGCGCGCGGACACATCCCCACTGAAGGCACCCGCGCGCTCGGCGAACCGCGTCTGCACCTGCTGGGCTACGGCGACTGGACCGGGCCGGCCTCCGCCACGCTCATCGGCGTTGGCCGCCCGGCCCGTGACGCGGCCCGTGAGGTTGCCGGACTGCTCGCGTCCGGCTAGCGGCACGAAGGTCACTCCGAGGTGAGCAGCCGTCCCATCGAGGCGAGCGCCGACGGCTCGACGCTGTAGTACACCCAAGTCCCTCGCCGCTCGGAGGTCAGCAGGCCAGCCTCTTTGAGCTTCTTCAGGTGGTGCGAGACTGTCGGCTGGGAGACGCCGACATCGGAGATGTCGCAGACGCACGCCTCCCCTCCCGCGTGCGAGGCGACCGCCGAGAACAGCCGCAGGCGCACCGGATCGCCGAGCGCCTTGAACATCCGCGCCGTGAGCTCCGCCTCTTCGGCGGTGAATGGCCTCTCGGTGAGCGGCGGGCAGCACGGCGCCACCGACTCCGGCCCCGACTCCGTATCCGGTTCCAGCAGCGGCAGCACCTTGGTGTTCGACATGCATCTATGTTGACACACGTCGAATCAGTGGGCGAGGGGCTGTATACCCGGGTTCAGAGGCCGGCGGCGGCCGGAGCCTCGCGGACGTGCGCGACCAGCGCATCCGCCACGTACTCCGCATCGCGCGCCACCCCACGCAGGGTGTTGGAGGCGAAGGAGCGCTGGAATTCGAGGCCCAGGTAGACGAGCCCGGGGTGGGTGGCGGAAATGCCGCCACTGTGCAGGGGCAGACCGTTCTCGTCGAGGGCGCCGAGCTTGGCCAGGTAGTCGAGCTGGGGCCGGTATCCGGTGGCGAGCAGGACGACGTCAGCCCGCTCGCGACTGCCGTCGGACCACACGACCTCGTCGCCGTCCATGGCGGTGAACATCGGTCGGCGGGGCAGTCGGCCCGACTCCAGGGCTTCGCGGTAGCGGCCGGTGTCCAGGACGAGGGTGCCGCCGACGTAATGGATCAGCCACTCCGGCGGCAGCTGGTCGAAGCCGGTCGACGTCAGCCAGTGGTGCAGGTCCCTGCCGTCGCGTATCTGCGGCAGGAACTGAACCGGGCTCCTGCTGGTCAGGGTGACTGTGGCGGACTCGGCGAGCTCGTGGCCGACCTGGACGGCTGAGTTGCCGCCCCCGACGACCACGACACGCTTGCCCGCGTACGGGGCGGGGTCGCGGTAGTCGGCAACGTGCAGCACCTCGCCAGTGAAACCCTGCCGACCGGGAAGCTCAGGCCGCAGCGGATTACCGAAGGCTCCGGTGGCGGCGACGATCCCGGCCGCCCCGAGAGTGCAGCCGTCGTCCGTACGCAGCACGAACCCAGCCCCATCGCGCTCCACGGATTCCACGCGAGTGCGGGTGCGGATCTCCGCATCCAAGCGGTGGGCGTAACGGGCAAGGTACTCGACGACCTCGTCCCGGTGCGGGTAGCGGTCGCCGTCGCCGCCGAACTCCAGGTCGGGCAATGCACTGAATCGGGCGGGCGAGAACAGCGTGAGGCTGTCGTAGTAGTCAGGCCACGAGCCGGTCGCCTCGGCCGACGCCTCCAGGACAACCGGCTCCAGCCCGCGCCCGCGCAGTACGTGCGCGGCAGCAAGCCCTGACTGGCCTCCCCCGATGACCGCGACATCGACGTACTCCATGGTCCATACTCCTTGCTTCGATGAACGCCTATGTTGACGCTTATCGAAACAGGTGGGATGCTGGCAGCGCAAGCCATCGACAGATGTCGAAACAGGATTGTCGATACAGGGACCAGAGGAGTCGTCGTGACTGCGCCCACCCACCACGTGCCCACCGCCCCCGCTCTCCCCGTCGTGGTCGTCGGAGCAGGCCCCATCGGGCTGGCCGCCGCCGCCCACCTGATCGAGCGCGGCCTGGAGCCGCTGGTCCTGGAGGGCGGATCGTCCGCCGGGGCGGCCGTGCGCGAGTGGGCGCACGTACGGCTTTTCTCGCCCTGGGCCGAGGTCACCGACGAGGCCGCCGAGAAGCTGCTCGCCCCCACCGGCTGGACCCGCCCTGACGGGGCCGCTTACCCGACCGGCGGCGACTGGGCGGAGCAGTACCTCCAGCCCCTCGCGGACGTCCTCGGCGACCGCGTCCGCTTCGGCACCACCGTCACCGGCGTCTCCCGCGCCGGGCGCGACCGCGTAGTCGACACCGACCGCGAGGACCAGCCCTTCGTCGTGCACCTCCGCACCGTCGACGGCCACGAGGAGCGCCTCCACGCCCGCGCGGTGATCGACGCGTCCGGCACCTGGACCATCCCCGGCCCCGCCGGCGCGAGCGGACTGCCCGCACTCGGCGAGCGCGCCGCCGCCGACCGCATCACCTACCGCGTCCCCGACCTCAACGACCCGTCCGTACGGGCCCGTTATGCGGGCAAGCACACCGCCGTCGTCGGATCCGGCGCCTCTGCGTTCACGGCCCTCGCCCAGCTGGCCGACCTCGCGCAGTCCGACGACGGCATCGGCACGAAGGCCGTATGGGTCCTGCGTCGCGGCATCTCCGGCTCCACCTTCGGCGGCGGCGAGGCCGACCAGTTGCCCGCCCGTGGCGCGCTCGGCCTCGCCGCCAAGGCGGCGGTCGACCAGGGCTACGCCGAGGCCGTCACTGGCTTCCGCACCGATGCCGTCGAACGCGATGGCGATGGACGCCTGGTCCTGGTGGGCGAGGACGGGCAGCGTCTCGAACCGGTTGACGAAGCCATCGTCCTGACCGGCTTCCGCCCCGACCTCTCCTTCCTGTCCGAGGTCCGCCTCGACCTCGACGTACGCCTCCAGGCCCCGATCGAACTCGCCCCGCTCATCGACCCCAACCAGCACTCCTGCGGCACGGTCTACCCGCACGGCCACCGCGAGCTGTCCCACCCCGAGCAGGGCGTCTACCTCGTCGGCATGAAGTCGTACGGCCGCGCCCCGACCTTC
Source organism: Streptomyces luteolus (assembly GCF_029968015.1). Lineage (GTDB taxonomy): Bacteria > Actinomycetota > Actinomycetes > Streptomycetales > Streptomycetaceae > Streptomyces > Streptomyces luteolus. The sequence goes on along the minus strand of NZ_JASCIS010000034.1, from coordinate 76,856 downwards.
CTCGCCCTCACCGGGTACGAACAGGTCCGCTCCGTGGTCGCCGCGCTCGCCGGTGACCTGGACTCGGCCGACCGCGTCGAGCTCACCCTGCCCGAGACCGGCGTGTGCAAGGGCGGCGGACTTCTCAGCACCCCCGAGACCGAAGCCGAAGCCGAAGCCGCTGCCGGGGGCTGCTGCGCACCTGCCCCCGCCCTCGTCGAGATCGGCGCTCCGGCGGCGACCACTGGTGAGACGACAGCCGCTGGAGGCTGCTGCGGCTCATGACCGGCGTCGACACCCGCCCCAGCGGGGCCGCGACCAGCACTGCACACCGGTCACGGCCCCGCGCGGCGCTACCCGCCCTGTGCCTGACGCAGATCACCGGCTGGGGCGTCGTCTACTACGCGTTCCCGGTCCTGAACCCTCAGATCACCACCGACACCGGCTGGCCGGCGGGTGCCACGACGGCCGCGTTCTCCGCCGCTCTCCTCGTCTCCGCCGTCGCGGGAATCCGGGTCGGCCGCATCCTCGACCACCGCGGGCCACGCACCGTCATGACCACGGGTTCGGTCACCGGCACGGCGAGCCTGGCCGTCGTGGCCACCGCTCCCAACCTGCCTGTCTTCGTGGCGGGTTGGCTGCTGGCCGGGCTCGCCATGGCGTCGATCTTCTATCACCCGGCCTTCGCCGCGCTCACACGCTGGTGGGCCCCTGACCACGTACGCGCTCTCACGATCGTCACCCTCGCCGGTGGCCTGGCCTCGACCGTCTTCGCGCCCCTGACGGCCGTGCTCGCCGACCATCTGTCGTGGCGCGCCACCTATCTCGTACTCGCCGCGATCCTCGCCGCCGTGACCATCCCGGCGCACGCCCTCGCGCTGAAGGCCCCCTGGCCGCAAGCTCCGCCCGCCGCCACTGAGACTGGTCGGAGTGCTCAACGAGCCGCCCGCAGCCGCCAGTTCCTGCTCCTCGCGGTCGCCCTCACGCTCTCCGCGTTCGCCATGAGCGCCGTCGTCATCGCACTCGTACCGTTGCTGCTCGAACGCGGATACACGACCGCCCAAGCTGCTTGGACCCTGGGCCTCGGCGGCGCCGGGCAGACCCTCGGTCGCACCCTGTACGCAGGACTCGCCCGCCACGCCGGCACCACCGCGAGCACCACGGCCCTCATCGCACTCGGCGGCCTCACCACCGCCGTGTTGGCCTTCACACCAGGCCCGTACGGGCTGTTGATCTCGTTGTCCGTCCTCGCGGGCACGGTCCGCGGCAACCTCACCCTGCTCCAGGCCACCGCCGTCACCGACCGCTGGGGCACCACCCACTACGGCCGCCTCTCCGGCCTGCTCGCCGCACCCACCACCACGGCGTCGGCCCTGGCTCCATTCGCGGGCGTCGCCCTTGCCGTGCCGTTGGGCGGCTATCCCGCACTGTTCGGTGTGCTCGCCGTGCTGTCTGTGCTGGCCGGAACCGTCGCTCTGGGGGCCTCACCGCAAAGACGCCTCCCGGGGCCGGGCAGCGATACGGGACCGGCCACCTGTCGGCTCATCAGTCGTGGCGGCCGAGCTTGACGGCGGAGACGAGCAGGATCACCGCCAGCAGGGGGATGAGGACCAAGTCCGGGAACACGCCCAGGAGTAGTCCACCCAGGACCGAGCCGGCGATGGAGCCCGTGGCCATGACCAGAGTGAAGCGGAGGTTCGCGCCGAGGACGGCGAAGCTGCCGTCCCGGCTGTAGCGGGCGAACGCGACCAGCATCGTCGGCAGGGAGACCAGCAGGGAGAGACTCCCGGCAGTCTTGATGTCCTCCCCGAACAGCAACACGATCGTCGGGATCAGCAGTTCACCGCCGGCCACGCCCATGATCGCCGCGACCACCCCGATACCGAAGCCGGCCGCCACGCCGCACGGCACCTGCGCCCAGAGAGGCAGCGCGAGCGTGTCCAGGGTGGTGGTGTGGGTGACGACCAGGGCGGCCGCCATGAGCACCATCAGCACCGCCAGCACCTTGTACAAGGTCGCGCTGCGCATACGCACAGCCCAGCTCGCTCCCGCCCAGGCACCGAGCAAGCTGCCCGCCAGCAGGTTGACCGCGACCGGCCAGCGTGCGGCCACCTCGGCGGCCCGGACCGCCGCAAGCCGGGCGGGCAGCGCGACCAGGACCACGACCAGACTCATCGCCTTGTTCAGGATGACGGCCGACAGCGCGGCGAAACCGAAGAGGCCGATCAGCAGGGGCAGGCGGAACTCCGCGCCGCCCAGCCCGATCATCCCGCCCAGCACGCCGATCGCCGCTCCTGCACCGGACACCACGGGTGCCGAGTACGTGGGCCGACGAGTGGTGAGGCTCTGGTCAGGGGTCATGCGGGGCATCATCGCGAAGGGACGTACCTGCCTGCTACGGCAGGAAGACACCGAGAATCCGATGAGGCTTTGTCCAGACCTCCACCCACGCCGATGTCCGTCCCTCCGTTCTCGTGACCGCATGACCGCATGACCGCATGACCGCCAAATTCGTTTCACAAGAGCGCAATTGAGAGGTCGGCTGCCGCATCGCAAGCACCGCGAAACAAAGAATCGCCCGCCCCCACCGAAGTGGAGCCGGGCGCTTCTCAGCAGGTCAGACGGGGTTTCCGTAGACCCTCGCGTCGTAGGCCGTGTGGGACTCGAACCCACAACCAATGGATTAAAAGTCGTGGAGAGGCTCGTCCGGTGAGATCCCGGCGGTCCCTGTCTGTCCAGGACTGCCAGGTCAGACAGTGCTGGGAATGCCGCGTGGTCCAGGCGGTGACGCACCTTGACAGCACATCCGCTCACGCACAACGGCCCTTTTACCAGGCATTTCACACCACGGCCGGCTGTCTTGAATTCCTCCGCGGCTCCCGCCCTCCTCGACCAGTCCTCATCGCTGAGGTAGCAAGCCCAGCGCCGCCTTGCAGAAGTCAACGAACGCCTTCCACGCGACGGGCTGGACGGTCACCTCGCCGAGCGTGCGTGCCTTCGTGTCGCGGATGCGGACCAGGTACGGGTCGTTGTCGGCGACTTCGACGCAGCTTTCATGGGTGGTGTAGGAGCTGGTGCGCCAATTCGGCTCCTCCGCCATTGCCCTCACTCCCGTCGGTTGAAATGGTCAAACGCCGCCTGGACCAGCTCTCTGGCGGGTCGGCCGTACACCGCGAGCTGCCGGTGCAGCTCAAATGCCTTCATGTACGTCTCGATTTCGCCCGGCGCCGTGATGGACATCTCCGCAGAGTAGGTCTCCACCATGACGAGCTTGTCGTCGAACATGGAGAAGCCGTGTCCGACCCAGATTCCGAGCTGCGCATCACGGGGGACGATGCCGAGGCTCAGTCTCGGGAGCGACATCACGTTCATCAGCCGGTCGAGTGCTCCTCGCATCACCCCCGCCCCACCATGGTTCGAGTAGAGAGCCTGCTCACCGAGGACCACGTTGAAAATCCGGTCCCCCGCTGACAGGTACCCCTGGCGCTCAAGTCGCTTCGCCACGGCGGCTTCCGTGTCTGCCGGCGTTCCGTACAGGTCGGCTGCTTCCTGGAAGATTGCCTCGGCGTAGGCAGCGGTCTGGATGGTGCCCCAGATGACGTTCGGCTCCCATATTCGGAAGACCTTGGTTCGTCTGTAGAGCGACAGGGACTTCTTCTGGCGCTTCTCGGCACCCCCTTGGAGCTGCCGGCGCCACTCCAACCACAGCTCGTCGATGTGGCGGAGTGTCGCGATGAGGTCGTCGAGGGCGCCCTCGCGCCCGGTCAGAGCGCACCAGACGCGGAGGTCGCCCTCGCTCGCGTTCTGCTTGCCCGTCTCGATGCGAGAGACCTTGGATTCGTGCCAGCCGGTGGCCTCGGCGAAAGCCTTGCCGCTGCTGAATCCCGCGTCCTTGCGGAACCCACGCAGCCTGGCGCCCAGCGCCTCTCGTGTCGCCTGTGCTCGATTGCTCACTGATCGGTCAGGGCTTGTACTCGGAGTGCTTGATGGCGGAGGCCCAGAGCTGGTTCCGCAGCCGAACGCACTCGGCCACGGTGTCCGGGGCCTCGATGATCTGCGAGCCCAGGACTCGCCCTTCGGAGTCGAAGTGCCCGACCGCAAGTAGGCGATCGTCGTACAGCCACCAGTCGTTGCCGTCGACGGGGAAGGCGACTCCCTCGGGCAAACGGTGCCGCGGCAGCCACCGGATGTCCTCGCCGGCCTCGATGTTGAGGTGCGTCAGTGAGTGCTCCCACCTGACGTACTGCGAATGCGGCTCCGTGATCACCCGGACTCGGCGTACCGTCTTCCCCTCTCCGGTCACCCGCTTCATGAGTGTCACCCAGGGGTCGAGCCACTCGTAGCCGTCGGGCTCGCCCTTCTGCCACCGCGCGTAGGGGGTGTCCTCGACGGGGGACCCGTAGTCGTCCCTCAATTCCAGGTGGAACGCATCGCGCTCGAAGCTGTTGAACAGCTCGTCACGCTGGGCGCTGGTGATCAGGTCCACTGCTCTCCTCCAGTAGGGCCGTGATCGAGGACTTGGGGACCTCGACGCAATCCTCGTAGTCAGGCAAACGCATCTGGCTCAGAGCCTCGGCATCGCGCATCACCGGCCCCTGCACGATGCATGTGCCCTGTTCGGTGACGAGCATGATCGGGGCCTGGAACCTTCGGATCTCACCATGAGCGAGACCGTCCTTCGTCAGGTGCTCGAAGAGTTCCGTCGGCACCTCCACGGCCGTCTGCCCCTCCGGCACATCGAGCTGCGTCAGCAAGTCTTGGGCGTAGACCTTCCAGCCTTGTACGACGTAGCTGTCCTGGTCGCTGGCATACAGGGTGGGGCTGTCTCCGGGGGTGGAGTTCTTACCAAGGAACCGTAGCTTCATGGTCACTCTCCCGTCGTCTGCCTTGCGCGGGATTGCGCACTCGCTGATGGTTGATGGAGCGTTCGGGCCCGTCAATCGACTTGCTGCAATTCACCGCAATCCTCTTGGGAGTTGGCTGCGGGCCGCTCTACGTTCGGTGCCGAACCGAGCAGCCAAGGCAGCCGCAAACCGTGCGGCCCGAGGGGAGTTGCGTGGTGTCTGCCGTGTCCGAACAGCACGATGTGGCCGGTCTCGAATCCCTGCCTCTCGATGTGGAGTTGATCGAGGACAGCACGGAGACGGTTCTCGCGATGCAGATGGCGACCTCTACCCGGCCGTCGCTCGACAGCAAAACCCCGGCAGTCGTGGGTCACTTGCAGTTGCTCCTCGGGGAGGAGCTGGGGGCTGATGAGGATCCTGAGGTCCGCGACCTGATCATCCGCGCGTACAGGCTGCTCAACCTGCCGTCGCGCCCCGGCGAGGATGCGTCGGCCTTCAGCGTCTTCTTCTACAACCGCGACGTAGCACTGCTGACGCGCAAGCTGCTCCGGGTCTACCAGGAGAGACGCGAAGCAGGCGGCTCGTGAGTCCGAGGTCTCAACAGACGGTCTACGTCCTGGCCCTCGCCGTGCTCGTCGCGGTGCTGGCGTACGGGATCGCAACGGCCGGCGTGAACCGATGACCGGACGCAGTGAACTTCCGCCCCCGAGGTGACTTCACCCGGGCCTCCCCGCTCGACTCACCCTCGCGGGGCGGAGCCCAGCCCCCACGCCAGTCAGCCAATACCCAGGAGAAGGACAGGCCGGACCGGGGTGGGTGGAAGTGCAAGGCGGCGCGGAGACCGACTCTCCGCACAGCACATGCGCAAGGAGGACCACCCATGTTGAACCTCTACACCCTCCCCGCTGTCGAGGACGGCGCGTTCGAGAACTTCTGCGGCGGCAACCTGGGCGGCGAGCACGAGGCGTGCATCGACGTCGCGGCCGTCCCTGGCGCGGTGGAGGCGTTCGAGCTGCGCGACTCGAAGCCCGAGGGTGCCGGTCAGAAGCTGCGGGTCACCGCCGCCGAGGTGGACGACTTCGTCCTCGGTTGGGCCAAGAAGCGGGGCCTGGCGCTCTAGCCTGACGCTTCCCCATCCAGGACAAAAGGGGCCGCCCAGCTTCGGCGGGCGGCCCTGCACCTCCAGAAGGGCACCCAAATGAGCTGGTCAGGGCACTGGCATGGATACGGACCGTGGATCGGACCGTCCGCGGTGTACGGGAAGGAGGGAGGCCGACGGCCCGCCCACCCCAACGGCCCGCCCTCGGTGATCGACCCCGAGGACAAGAAGCAGCAGGCCGTCCTCGACCGCTACCGCGAAGCCGCCTCCGAATTCACCACCGGCAACGTGCCGCCCACGATGACCGGCTACTGGCTCCTGAAGAAGAACCAGATCTCCGACGACCGCACCTGGTCGGACCTCGGCATCGTCCTCGCCTGGCTGACGAAGCAGTACGAGGCCAACCCGCCCTTCGAGAGGCCGGACAGGCAGCAGGCGTACGCCACGCTGGACACCAAGCTCGATTACGCAACTGACGTACTGCCCCGTGGCGTTGACGTGAGCTGGGTGTACTACACGCCGTCGGAACGCCTGATCTCGTTCTCCATCGTGTGCTGCCCGAACCGGTTCCACCCCGAGATCGCCTGCCCGCTCCCGCCGTCATAAGGAGTCGACGCCATGTCGCTGCGCCTGTTGCTGCCCGAGGAAGGCGTCACCGAACTACTGACCTCGTGGCCGGACGAGCCCCGCATGTACGACCGCGGCCGGCCTGCACTCGACGAGGCCGTCACCGCGGAGTCCGTCCGGGGCTACCTCTACATGGGCACCGTCCCGGCCCACGAGATCGCGGCCGTCAAAGCGCCGAACCCGTCGCTGAGCCAGAACGCGTACATGACGGACGGCCGTACGGACCGCGCGAAGCTGGTGCGCTTGTACGAGCAGGGCTACACCATCCGCCTCGGCAACCTCCAACGTGTTGTCCCGGCCCTGGCCGAGATCTCCGAGGCCATCCAGACGGAGACCGGCTACTCGAACTACATCCACGCCTTCCTGACCCCGCCCGGCCACCAGGGACTCCGCCACCACTGGGACCAGCAGATGGCCGTGATCGTCCAGATCGCCGGGACGAAGCGCTGGCAGCTCTGGCGGCCACCGGTCACCGCGCCGATGCGCGAGCACAACGAGAGCTTCCGCGTGTGGAAGGACGAGTACATCCCCACGTGGGAGGCGGCCGGTCCTGACATGGAGGTCGACCTCAAGGCCGGCCAGTCGCTCCTGCTCCCGCGCGGCTGGGTCCACAACCCGCACGTACTCGAATCCGAAGAGCACAGCATCCATCTGACCTTCGCGATCCGGGAACGAACCCGGTTGTGGCTGGCGGAGAAGCTGCTCGCCGGCGCTATTACGCAGGAGGAGTTCCGCCGCATCGTCCTCCCGCATCAGTTCAGCGGAGAGAGCCTTATGGAGCAGCTCAGCGCAGCACGCGAGGCGCTGGTGAAGTACGTGCAGGACCTTGACCTGTACGAGGTGGCCCCGAGCGTCAGAAGGGACGCGCTGACGGAACTGGAGTACAGGACCTGACGGGGCGAGGGGTCGCCGCCACTTGAAGCCACCGGCCAGGACTCCGAGCCCTGCACTACGGGGGGCGCCGCCCTGGCGGCCGCACCCCCCGCCTCCAGATCGCCCTCCTCGGCCTCTTTGCCATCCCCATCTCCCGACACCTCAAACAGATGACGCAAGCGCCTGTGGGTCAGTGCAGAGGCCGGAAGCGCCGCAGACGCAGGCTGTTGCTCACCACGAACACCGACGAGAACGCCATAGCCCCGCCCGCGATCATCGGGTTGAGCAGGCCGAGCGCGGCCAGTGGCAGAGCGGCGACGTTGTAGGCGAAGGCCCAGAACAGATTGGCCTTGATCGTACGAAGGGTGCGCCGGGCAAGCCGGATCGCATCCGCCGCCGCCCTCAAGTCCCCGCGTACGAGTGTGAGATCAGAGGCTGCGATGGCCGCATCCGTGCCCGTACCCATGGCCAGGCCCAGGTCGGCTTGGGCGAGGGCGGCCGCGTCGTTGACGCCGTCGCCGACCATCGCCACCACTCGGCCCTGCGCCTGCAGACGCTGGACCTCGGCGACCTTGTCCTCGGGGTGGACCTCGGCGATGACCTGGTCGATGCCTACCTCGGTGGCCACCGCGCGGGCAGCGGCAGTGTTGTCGCCGGTCAGCAGTACGGGCGTGAGCCCGAGTCGCTTGAGATCCGCGACAGCATGAGCGCTGGTCGCTTTCACGGTGTCGGCGACGATCAGCGCGCCGCGAACCTGTCCGTCCCAGCCGGCGAAGACGACCGTACGGCCTTCGGCTTCGGCTTCTCGCCGGGCCCGGTCGAGGTCCTCGGGCAGGTCCTGGCCCTGCTCCGTGAGCCAGGCGGACCGGCCCGCCCGCACCGTTCGGCCCTCGACCTGCCCGGTCACGCCCCGGCCCTGGCTGTTGGCGAAGCCGGCCACGGCAGGGAGCGAACCGAGCTGTTCCCGTGCGGCGTTCGCGATGGCGGCGGCGATCGGATGCTCGCTTGCATCTTCAAGACCGCCGGCGAGCCGCAGCACCTCCTGCTCGTCCTCGCCGTCGGCGGGTATGACGCCGACCAGGCGCATCCGGCCCTCGGTGACCGTGCCGGTCTTGTCCAGTACGACGGTGTCGATCCGCCGTGTCGACTCAAGGACCTCCGGACCACGGATCAGCAGGCCCAGTTGTGCGCCGCGCCCGGTGCCGACCATGAGCGCGGTCGGCGTGGCCAGGCCGAGTGCGCACGGACAGGCGATGATCACGACGGCGATGGCCGCTGCCAGGGCGGTCGCCGCCGGGGCCCCGGTCAGCGTCCACGCCCCGAACGTGCCCGCCGCCAGCGCGATGACGACCGGTACGAACACGGCCGATATCCGGTCCGCGAGGCGCTGTACCGCCGCCTTGCCGGTCTGGGCGCGCTCCACCAGGGCGGCGATCTGAGCCAGCTTGGTGTCCGCCCCGACACGCGTGGCCCGTACGACCAGACGGCCGTGGCTGTTGACGGTCGCCCCGGTCACGGCGGAGCCGGGCTCGACGTCCACGGGTACGCTCTCGCCGGTCAGCAGGGACTCGTCCACCGCCGAGGCGCCCTCGACGACCTCTCCGTCCGTGGCGATCTTCTCCCCGGGCCGCACCACGAACAGGTCCTCGACCGTCAACTCATCGACGGGGATGCGGACTTCCGCCCCGTCACGCAGGACGGCGACGTCCTTGGCGCCCAGGTCCATCAGGGCCCGGATCGCGTCCCCGGCCCGCCGCTTGGCGCGCGCCTCGAAGAACCGTCCGGCCAGCAGGAACGCCGTCAGGACGACAGCGACCTCCAGATACAGGTGCTCCCCACCCGCGATGAGCGTGCCCAGACTCCACAGATACGCGGCCAGCACACCCAGCGACACCAAGGTGTCCATCGTCGCGGAGCCGTGCCGGAGATTGAGCGCCGACGCCCGGTGGAACGGCCACGCACCCCACGCCACCACTGGCGTCGCCAGTGCAAGAGCGATCCAGCCCCATCCCGCGAAGTGCAGCGCGGGGATCATCGACACGGCCACCACCGGCAGCCCGAGCAGGGCCGAGCCGGTCAGGCGGCGCCGTAGCCCGGCCACATGTGCCTGCTCGGCGTCGACCTCCGCCTCTTCAAGGGCGGTGCTCTCGGCGGGGCGGGGGAGCTGGGCGCCGTATCCGATGGCCTCGACGGCCGCGATCAGCTGCGTCACTTCTACGGCGGGGTCCTCGCGGGTGACATGCGCGGTCGCGGTCGCCAGGTTCACCGTGGCGTTCACGCCAGGCAGCCGTCCCAGCTTGCGCTCGACCCGTGCCACGCACGAGGCGCACGTCATCCCGCTGATCGACAGCTCGACCGCGTGGTCAGCAGCCGTATCCGGTGCCTGCGACGTCGTGGACACTATGGATCTCCCTTCCGTGGTCATGCGCGGCCCGCCGGGGTGACCACGGCAAAGCCCTGCCCCGCCGCGGGCCGCCATCCCAACTCGCCTGCGTACAAGCGGCGGAGCACATCGGGCGGCTGGTGGTAGCAGAAGACCGACGCCTCGGTGCCGACGATCGCCGGGGTGTCGAGGAACAGCGGCAGCTCGGCAAGGAAGTAGCGCACGGCGTGCTCGACCTGTGTCTCGTCCGGTGCCTGCCCGCCAGGCAGCTTCCCCGCAAGCACCCAGGACGTGGCCTCTCGGCAGGCGGCACGGAAGTCGTCGTCGTTCGCGTACTGCTTCAGCCCCTGCTCGTGCAATTCCCCGAAAGCCGGGTTGGCGTCCAGCTCGGCCCAGCCGAGGACCCGAGCCCCCGCGCCGTCCATCCCGAGCGAACCCAGGGCGGTCGCGATCTTGTTGCGCGTGTACTGGCCCTGTCGACGCGCCTTCCACGCGGCCTTCTCCGGCGTGTACCCCAGCGCCTCGAAGGTGAAGGCACTCGGCGCGTCCGGCACGAAGAAGTCGACCTGGTCGAATCGGGCCAGGCCCCATGCGGCCAGCTCACGAATCCGGTCCGTGGAGAAGTAGCTGTTGAACGGGCTGATCCCGAAGCAGGCATGCTCACCGCGGGCCACCGCGGTCGCGCACGCCGAGCTCAGCGGCTCCACCGTCATGTCCGGACAGTCGGGCTCTTCGGCCCCTGCGATGCCTTGATGCGTCGTCATGCCCGGACGCTAAAACCTTGCCCATAGGGCAAGGTCAAGGAGAGACTGGAGACCCACCTCGAACGGAGTTCAGAGCATGCTCACCGTCGGCCGCATCGCCGCCCGGACCGGCCTGAGCCCCAAGGCCGTCCGTCTCTACGAGGCCAACGGGCTCATCGATCCGCCCGAGCGCACGGCCTCCGGCTACCGCACCTACACCGACGACGCCGTCCCCGTCCTCGGCTTCATCCGCCAGGCTCAGGCCCTCGGTCTCAGCCTCAAGGAGATCAAGGACATCCTCGACCTCCAGCGCCGCGGCGAGCAGCCCTGCGCGCTCGTCACCGACCTCCTCGACCAGCACCTCGCCGACATCGAGCACCGCATCGCCGACCTCAAAGCCCTGCGTACGACCCTGAAGCGAGCCCGCGCCCAGGCCGACCAGGCGGTCGGCCGCGGCGACGAAGCGCTGGTGTGCCACATCATCGAGGGAGTCACGACGCCCACGCCTCCCGAAGAGCGGTGACCGCTGCTGCCGTGGGACCGCCCGCCTGCCTCTCGGCGAGAGCGGCGCAGCCGTCACCTTGACGTCTTGCTGGCCTCCGGATCGCCAGGCTCGGCCCACTCTCCGGCGGCGGCGTACAGGAGCTAGGTGAAGCTCTGACCTGGCCGTATGACTGGATCGGCACCGGTCAGCGCAGGCGACCGAGGCCGGGCACGAAGCGGCCGGTACGAGCGGCGTACTCCTGCCAGGCGGCCCCGTGAACGTGCCGAAGGCAGGGCTCCTCGATGCGGCGGACCTGAAGCTCGATGCCGATGAGCATGGCGGCCACGCCCGCCAATCTCATCGACCGGGCCGCCGACGGCGTCGTCACCGACTACCTGCATTCGGGCTGGTGGCCAACCTTCAACCTGGCCGACGCCTTCATCGTCTGCGGCGGCCTGCTCCTTGTGGCCCTCTCCTGGCGCGACCACGAGCCCCAGGGGGACACGGCCTAACTGCAACCAAAACTGAGACCACACACGTCGAAGGGCCCCACCGCGAACGGTGGGGCCCTTCGACTTCGTGCCCGGTGAGGCACTGGCGGAGGATACGAGATTCGAACTCGTGAGGGGTTGCCCCCAACACGCTTTCCAAGCGTGCGCCCTAGGCCTCTAGGCGAATCCTCCGCGGCAAACAATACAAGACGTTGAGGAGTGCTCGCGAACTCGTTCCCCCCGGCCCGGAGCATGTACTCTTGGCGCAGCCCCTCACGTGGCGCTATCTGACTGAACTCCCCCAGGGCCGGAAGGCAGCAAGGGTAGGTCGGCTCTGGCGGGTGCGTGGGGGGCGCTTGCGTTTCCGGGGGCGGGAGCGGGAGCGGGGGCGGGTGCGGGGGCGACGGATGCGGGCGGGGCCGGTTGTCAGTGGGCACCGATAACCTCGTATGCGTGTCGTCCCTTGCGCTGTACCGCCGTTATCGCCCGGAGTCGTTCGCCGAGGTCATCGGGCAGGAACATGTGACCGACCCGCTGCAGCAGGCGCTGCGGAACAACCGGGTCAATCACGCGTACCTGTTCAGTGGCCCGCGCGGCTGCGGCAAGACGACCAGCGCGCGCATCCTGGCGCGCTGCCTCAACTGTGAGCAAGGTCCCACTCCCACCCCCTGCGGCGAGTGCCAGTCCTGCCGCGACCTCGCGCGCAACGGACCGGGTTCGATCGACGTCATCGAGATCGACGCGGCTTCGCACGGTGGCGTGGACGACGCCCGTGATCTGCGCGAGAAGGCCTTCTTCGGCCCGGCCGGCAGTCGGTACAAGATCTACATCATCGACGAGGCCCACATGGTTACCTCGGCGGGCTTCAACGCCCTCCTGAAGGTGGTCGAGGAGCCCCCGGAGCACCTCAAGTTCATCTTCGCGACGACGGAGCCCGAGAAGGTCATCGGCACGATCCGCTCGCGTACGCACCACTACCCCTTCCGTCTTGTCCCGCCCGGCACCCTGAGGGACTACCTCGGGGAGGTCTGCGGCAGGGAGGACATCCCCGTCGCCGACGGCGTGCTGCCGCTCGTCGTGCGGGCCGGTGCCGGATCCGTCCGTGACTCCATGTCCGTCATGGACCAACTCCTCGCGGGCGCGGGCGCGGACGGTGTGACGTACGCCATGGCCACCGCCCTGCTCGGGTACACGGAGGGCTCGCTGCTCGACTCCGTCGTCGACTCCTTCGCGGCCGGTGACGGCGCCGCCGCCTTCGAGGTGGTGGACCGCGTCATCGAGGGCGGCAACGACCCGCGCCGCTTCGTCGCCGACCTGCTCGAGCGGCTGCGCGACCTGGTCATCCTCGCCGCCGTTCCGGACGCCGCCGAGAAGGGCCTGATCGACGCCCCCGCCGATGTCGTGGAGCGCATGCAGGCGCAGGCCGGGGTCTTCGGCGCCGCCGAGCTGAGCCGCGCCGCCGACCTCGTCAACGAGGGCCTGACGGAGATGCGCGGCGCGACCTCGCCGCGGCTCCAGCTGGAGCTGATCTGCGCGCGCGTGCTGCTGCCCGCCGCGTACGACGACGAGCGCGCCGTCCTCGCCCGGCTCGACCGCCTGGAGCGCGGGGGGAACTTCAGCACCGGCGCCCACGCTCCCGCGATGGGGTACGCGCCGGGGCCCGACGCCCACGCGCCCGTGCCGCCGTCCGGTCCCGCTGTGCCTCCCGGCGGTGGTCCCGCTGCCGCGCGTGCCGCGGTCCGTGGCGGGGGCGCGGCTCCGGCCGGTGCCACTCCGGCCAGTGCCACTCCGGCCGGTGCCGCTCCGGCCCCTGCCCCCGCCGCCCCGGAAGCCACGCCTCCGGCGCCGCCCCCCACCCCGGCGGCCCCGGCGCCCGCTCCCGCCGAGCCCGCCCCGGCGCCCGCGGAGCCCACCGCTCCGGCAGCCGCCCCGATGACCCCGGCCGCGCAGGCCGGCGGCCCGCCTGCCTCGTCCACGCCCGCGTCCGCGTCCACGTCCGGGTCCTCGTCCGGGTCCTCGTCCACGCCCGCGTCCTCGTCCACGTCCGCGCCCGGTGCCTGGCCTACGGTCTCCGGCGCGGGTTCCGGCGGCGGTGCGGGTTCCGGCGGTGGCCCCGCTCAGGGTGCTGCCCCCTCGGGCGGTGCCCCCGCCGCGCGTCCCGGTGCCTGGCCCACGGCCGCCCCCGCGGGCGGTGGTCGTCCGAACGCGCCGAGCCCGGCGCCGGCCGCCGCGCCTCAGGCACAGCAGCCTCCGCAGGGGCCGCCGGGCGGTGCCACCCCGGCAGGTCCGCCCGCCGGAGGGATGGACGCCCGCAGCCTGTGGCCGAACATCCTGGAGGCGGTCAAGAACCGCCGCCGCTTCACCTGGATCCTGCTCAGCCAGAACGCGTCGGTGGCCGGGTTCGACGGCCAGACGCTGCAGCTCGGCTTCATCAACGCCGGTGCCAGGGACAACTTCATGAGCAGCGGCAGCGAGGACGTGCTCCGCCAGGCCCTGGCCGAGCAGTTCCACGCGCACTGGAAGATCGAGGCCATCGTCGACCCGTCGGGCGGGGCCGCGCCGCCGCCCGCCGCGGCCAACTTCGGCGGCGGCGCACCGGCTCCCCGCCAGCCCGCGCCCCAGCCCCCGTCCCAGCCCCAGGCCCCCGCGCAGCCCCAGCAGCCCCAGGCCTCTGCTCCGCAGCGCCCCGCACCGCCGCAGGCCTCGGCCCCCGCGCAGTCGTCCCCGGCCCCGCGGCCCGAACCCACCGCCCCGGAACCCCCGCCGTACTCCATCGAGGACGACGTCCCGGCGGACGACGACCCGGACCTGGACGACTCGGCGCTCTCCGGACACGACCTGATCGTGCGGGAGTTGGGCGCGACGGTGGTCGAGGAGTTCACGAACGAATAGAGAGCGGATAGGAAGAGCGGACAGAAGGGCGGACAGAAGAGCGGACAGAAGGGCGGACAGAAGGGCCGCGAACGGACAGGGGGAGGAGTGAGCCCGGCGGCGCCGGACATGTGCGTCGTCCACGTGGAGGAACCTACGAAGAGGGACGCGTCTCACGCCCGTCGCCCCGTACGAAAGCACGGCGTCGTTCGGGCTAGGCTGCACGTGTGAAGGTCCTCGTCATCGGCAGCGGCGCCCGCGAACACGCCCTGTGCCGCTCTCTGTCCCTCGACCCGGCGGTCACCGCCCTGCACTGCGCGCCCGGCAACGCCGGTATCGCGGAGGTCGCGGAGCTGCACGCGGTCGATGCCCTCGACGGCGCCGCCGTGGCCGCGCTCGCCACCGAGCTAGGTGCCGGCCTGGTCGTGGTCGGCCCGGAGGCGCCCCTCGTCGCGGGGGTCGCCGACGCCGTGCGCGCGGCGGGCATCCCCTGCTTCGGCCCGTCCGGCGAGGCGGCGCAGCTGGAAGGCTCCAAGGCGTTCGCCAAGGACGTCATGGCCGCTGCCGGTGTGCCCACGGCCCGCTCGTACGTCTGCACCACCCCGGCCGAGGTCGACGAGGCGCTCGACGCGTTCGGCGCTCCGTACGTCGTGAAGGACGACGGACTGGCCGCGGGCAAGGGTGTCGTCGTCACCGGCGACCTGGAGGCCGCGCGGGCGCACGCGAACGCCTGCGAGCGCGTGGTGATCGAGGAGTTCCTGGACGGCCCCGAGGTCTCCCTCTTCGCGATCACCGACGGTGTGACGGTGCTGCCGCTCACCCCCGCCCAGGACTTCAAGCGCGCCCTCGACGGCGACGAAGGCCCCAACACCGGCGGCATGGGCGCCTATTCGCCGCTGCCGTGGGCCGACCCGAAGCTGGTCGACGAGGTCCTGGAGAGCGTTCTCCAGCCCACGGTCGACGAGCTGCGGCGCCGCGGAACGCCGTTCTCCGGACTGCTGTACGCGGGCCTCGCCATCACCTCGCGCGGTGTGCGGGTGATCGAGTTCAACGCCCGCTTCGGCGACCCCGAGACCCAGGTCGTTCTGGCCCGCCTCCGGACGCCGCTCGCCGGAGTCCTGCTGCACGCCGCAGAGGGCACGCTCGCCGACGAGCCCCCGCTGAACTGGAGCGAGGACGCCGCGGTCACCGTGGTCGTCGCCTCGCACAACTACCCGGGCACGCCGCGCACCGGCGACCCCATCGACGGCCTCGGCGAGGTGGCGGAGCAGGACGCCCCGCACGCGTACGTGCTGCACGCCGGCACCAAGCGCGACGGCGACGCGGTCGTCAGCGCGGGCGGTCGCGTGCTGTCCGTGACCGCGACCGGCGGCGACCTCGCCCAGGCGCGGGAGCGCGCTTACGCGGCCGTCGCCCGGATCCGGCTCGACGGCGGACAGCACCGCACCGACATCGCGGCGAAGGCCGCCGCCGGGACGCCGACCGCCGGCTGACCAGCGCCCGCCCGCACCGCACCGGACTGCGCGGGGCCGTGACCTTCACGGCCCCCCGCAGTCCGCGTTCGTACGCCCGGAGAGCGCGCCGCCGACCACGACCCGTACTGGTCCCGCGTACGCCCCGTGGGTCCGCGTACGCCCCGCACCGGTCCCGCGTACGCCCCGCACCGGTCCCGCGTACGCCCCGCACCGGTCCCGCGTACGCCCCGTACTGGTCCCGCGTACGCCCCGTACCCGCCCCGCGTGCGCCTCTCGCGAGCCGGATCCGATCTGACGCCCGATCGGGGCCGTGATCGTCACCCACCTTTAGCCAAAGCCATTCCATCGAGTGACCGGTGGCCCATCCGGCTGACGTGCCCCGAGGCCCCAACTAGGGTGCGGCGCAAGCATTCCGGCACTTGGCCCACCGGCATTGCGATGTCAGTGGTGGGTGCCACAGTGGGGGAGTGAGCAAAGCCGTCGCAGGGCAGAGGGGGTGACGTCCGGCCGTGTCCGGAACCGGTATGGAGGGCGAGATGGGCGCGCAGGCGGCGCGCTTCCGTGCGCTGGCCGTGCTGCGGGTGCGCAGCCGGGCGATCGCGGTGGCCGTGCTGCCCGCGGCTGTGGCCGTGGTGCTGTTGGCCGGAGGCGTCACCGGCCGTATCGGCGGCGGGAGTTGGGACGTCGTCCGGTGGATCGTGACGGGCGCCGCGCTGCTCGTGCTGCTCGCCGCGGCGGGCGTCGCCCTCGTGGTGGCCCGCGCGCGGCCGGCCGTCAGTCCCACGGTCCCGATCGCGGAGGAGTCCGCCCCGGATCTGTACCGCCTGGTGCGCGATCTCGCGGACCGGCTGGAGGTCCCCGCGCCCTCCGCCATAGCGCTCACGCCCGACTGCGACAGCTGGCTGGAGGACCGTACGCACCCGGCTCACGGCCCGCCCCGCACCGCCGTCGAGGGCTCGCCGTCCGACCGCTGCACCGCGGATTCCGGCTCCCGGACAGCCGAAGGGACCGCCCCGGTGCCGCCCGCGCCCGTGCTCGTCATCGGCTCGCCCTTCCTGTGGTGGATGCGGGTCGCCGAGCTGCGCGCGGTCCTGGCCCCCGTCGTGGCCGGTACGGGACCCTCCGCCCACCCCGACATAGCGGCGGCCCGGCGCTTCGTGCGAGGTCTGGACGCGGCGGTCGCCGTGGCCTCGAAGCCGGGCCGGGGTTCGGTGCCGCGAGTCGTCCTGGCCGGGGTCGGCTGGGTCTCCCGGCTGCTGCTGCGGGCCTGCCGCGGGCACGCCGCCGAGATGGAGCGCGGCGTCGCCGCAGCCGCCGCGGAGCGCGCGAAGTCGGTGGACTACGGCCTGCGGATCGTCGCCCAGGAGCAGGTGGGCCTGGCGTACGCGGGCTGGGACCGGCTGCTCACCAGGGTCGCGCTGCCCGCCTGGCGCATGGGCCGCTGGCCGGATCGCCTGGACGCCGGAGTGGTCGCCGCCCTGACCGAGCTGTCCCGGCGCGACCGCCTCGCGGAGGGCTTCGCCTCCCGGCTGGGTGAGCGCCCCGCCTGTGACCTCCTCGAGGAGCCGGGCGTGGTGGACGAGGCCACGTCGCTGCTCGCCGCCCGCCTCTTCCATGGCGGGCCCGCCGAGCGGGGGCCGGACTGGGCGCCGGTCGGCTGGCAGGAGTATCCGGAGGAGGTCGTCGACCGGAAGTGGCGCACGGACGCCGCCCGCCTCCATCGCGTACTGAACGACCTGGGCGTACGCAGCACGGACGCGGCCGGTGCGGACGCGGCCACCACGAGCACGGACGCACGCGCTGCGAGTGCGGACGCACGCGGTGCGAGCACGGACGCACGCGCTGCGAGTGCGGACGCACGCGGTGCGAGCACGGATGCAAGCGGTGCGAGTACGGCGAAGGGCGACCCCGAGCCGCCCACGCTCGCCCGGATCATGGAACACCTGGCAGCGAGACCGACCGGCGCCGGACCGAGCACGGCAGCCCCCAGAACCGCGTCCCCCGGCACCGGGCCGAACGGCAGCACAGCCTCCATCGGCGCCCCGGCACCCGCTTCGGCCGCCTCCGCCTCCGCCTCCACCTCCACCTCCGCCGTCGGTACGCGGGCCAAGCCCGACCTCGCCGAGGCCGACACCGCGACCTTCCCCGACCCCCCGCTGGAGGTGCCGGAGTCGGCCGAGACCGCTGCTCTGGCCGCGCGGCTCACCGCTGAGGTGGCGCGGGAGGAGGCAGCCGTTCCGGTACCCGCGGCACCCGGGGGCGGGCCGGACGAAGCCCTGTGGAGCGACGGTCAGTTGCCGCTCTTCCCGCTGCAACCGCCGCGCTCGGGCCGCGAGTTGCTCACGGATCACGTGCTGGCGATGATCTGCTGCGCTGCCGTCGACACCGCGGGTGCCGCGCCCGGCCTCGACTGGCTGGACGGGCCCACGCTGCTCGTCTCCGGTGAGCGTGCCGTGGACCTCACGCCCCGCGTGCAGAGCCTCGTGGAGGACGGGGACCCGGAGCCGCTGCGCGGCTGGCTGAAGGAGCTGGGCGTGCGCCCGGAGAAGCCGGTACGCCTGGTGTAGGCCGTGCAGACCCGGCGCAGACCGTGTCAGCCGTCGGGGTACAAGCCCCGATATGCCCCCAACACCCCTGAGAAACCCTGAATTTCGCGACGAAGGGTGACGGTGCGCATGCGTGATGTGATGTGCTGTGCACGGCCGACGAAGGCCGGAAGCAGGCCTGGCGCAGGCCAGACGCACACCCGCTGGACGGCGACCGGGAAACGCAGATCGCAGACCGCAGAACCGCACGCTAGATCGCAGCAGCAGTCGCAGCCATAGTCACAATCCGCAAAAAACGCAGAACCCGAGGGAGCGAAGAAGGGGGGCGCCATGGGGACGGAGCGGGAGACACCGCACGAGGCACAGCATCAGACACAGCAGCAAGCCTCGGAGACCCGAGGCCCGAAGCGGCCGATCCCGCGCTGGGAGTCCGGCGCGCTCGCGCACGGCGTCACCGACCCCTTCGGCCAGGGCCCGCTGCCCTGGCTGCGCGGCAGCGAGCACTACTTCGACGACACCGGCAAGGTCGTCCCCTGGTACGTGGACCTCGCCCCCGCGCGGCCCGTAGAGACGCAGCCCGGAGAGACGCAGCAGCCCGCCGGGACGCAGCCCGCCGAGGCGCACACCGCCACCCGCAGGGCACCCGAGATCCCGCACCCCCGCAGCACGGCGACGGCCGGTCCGCGCACCGCCGACGACGTGCACCGGCAGATCAAAGGCTTCACGTCGACCGGAGCGGTGGCGCCCGGGGAGGCGATCGACTTCCACGTGACGGTCGACCCGCCGCAGGAGTTCGGCGTCGACGTCTACCGCATCGGGCACTACGCCGGCGACGGCGCCGCGAAGATCACCACCAGCCCGCGCCTCTCCGGCATCGTCCAGCCGCCCCCGCTCACCGCGGACCGCACGGTCTCCTGCCACCACTGGTGGCTCTCCTGGCGCCTGCAGATCCCGAGCCACTGGAACGTCGGGGCGTACGTGGCGGTCCTCACCACCGCCGACGGATACCGCTCGCACATCCCCTTCACCGTCCGCGACGACCGCCCGGCCGACCTGCTCCTGCTCCTCCCGGACATCACGTGGCAGGCGTACAACCTCTACCCCGAGGACGGCCGGACCGGCGCCAGCCTCTACCACGCCTGGGACGATGAGGGGCGGCTGCTCGGCGAGAGCGAGGCCGCCGCCACGGTCTCCTTCGACCGGCCGTACGCGGGCGCGGGCCTCCCCCTGCACGTGGGCCACGCGTACGACTTCATCCGCTGGGCCGAGCGGTACGGATACGACCTGGCGTACGCCGACGCCCGCGACCTGCACGCGGGCCGCGTCGACCCCGCGCGCTACCGCGGCCTGGTCTTCCCCGGCCACGACGAGTACTGGTCGGTGCCGATGCGCCGCACCGCCGAGCAGGCCAGAGACGGCGGCACGTCCCTGGTCTTCCTCTCCGCCAACACCATGTACTGGCAGGTGGAGTTGAGCCCTTCCCCGTCCGGCGTGCCCGACCGGCTGCTGACCTGCCGCAAGCGCAGAGGCCCCGGCCGCCCCGCCCTGTGGCGCGAGGTGGACCGGGCCGAGCAGCAGCTCCTCGGCATCCAGTACGCGGGCCGCGTACCCGAGCCCGCCCCGCTGATCGTGCGCAACGCCGAGCACTGGCTGTGGGAGGCGACCGGGGCGCACGAGGGCGATGAGCTGGAGGGCCTGGTCGCCGGGGAGGCCGACCGCTACTTCCCGCGGACCGCCCTCCCCGAGCACCGCGGCCGCATCCTCCTCGCCCACTCCCCGTACGAGGACGGCGAAGGGGTCCTCCGCCACCAGGAGACCTCGCTCTACCGCGCCCCCTCCGGCGCCCTGGTCTTCGCCTCCGGCACCTTCGCCTGGTCCCCGGCCCTGGACCGCCCCGGCCACGTCGATGCCCGCATCCAGCGCGCCACGGCCAACCTCCTCGACCGCATCTGCAAGCGAGACTGACACCCCGGCCGCACAACAGTGCCCGCCCCGCCCCTGGCCGAAAGCAGCCCCCCGCGTACGGGAGAATGCAGGCATTGGCCAAAACCACGGGGAGGAACCGTGTCCGGATTCGTTGAAAAGCCCGAGCCGATCGAGGTTCCGGGTCTGGTGCATCTGCACACCGGCAAGGTGCGCGAGCTGTACCAGAACGAGGCGGGCGACCTCGTGATGGTCGCCAGCGACCGCATGTCCGCGTACGACTGGGTGCTGCCCAGCGTGATCCCCGACAAGGGGCGGGTGCTCACGAAGCTGTCGCTCTGGTGGTTCGACCAGCTCACCGACCTGGTGCCCAACCACGTGCTCTCCACGGAGCTGCCCGAGGGCGCCCCGGCCGACTGGGCGGGCCGCACCCTGGTCTGCAAGTCGCTGAAGATGATCCCGGTGGAGTGCGTCGCGCGCGGCTACCTCACGGGTTCGGGACTCGTCGAGTACGAGCAGTCCCGCACCGTCTGCGGCCTCGCTCTGCCCGAGGGCCTCGTCGACGGCTCCGAGCTGCCCGCGCCGATCTTCACGCCCGCCACGAAGGCCGAGGTCGGCGAGCACGACGAGAACGTCAGCTACGAGGAGGTGGCCCGCCAGGTCGGCGCGGAGACCGCCGCCCAGCTGCGCCGCACGACCCTGGACGTGTACGGCAGGGCCCGCGACATCGCCCGGGAGCGCGGCATCCTGCTCGCGGACACCAAGTTCGAGTTCGGCTTCGACGGTACGGAGTTGGTGATCGCCGACGAGGTCCTCACGCCGGACTCCTCGCGCTTCTGGCCGGCCGCGACCTGGGAGCCGGGCCGCGCGCAGCCCTCGTACGACAAGCAGTACGTCCGGGACTGGCTGACCTCGCCCGCCTCCGGCTGGGACCGCGGGAGCGAGCAGCCGCCGCCCGCGCTGCCCGCGGAGGTGGTGGAGCGGACCCGCGCCAAGTACATCGAGGCGTACGAGAAGCTCACCGGTACTTCCTGGTGAGGCCGTGAACGACGGAGGCTGAACGACGAAGCCCCGGCGCCGATGGCGCCGGGGCTTCGATCAAGAGCGGACGACCAGGTTCGAACTGGCGACCTCAACCTTGGCAAGGTTGCGCTCTACCAACTGAGCTACGTCCGCAAGGCGTGCACCGCGTCGGTGCACCTCCACTATAGCCAACCTCGCTCGCGTGCGATGCGCACTGCCGCATGACGATTCTCGGCGGAGAGCTTCGAGACGGCGGACGAGAGGTAGTTGCGGACCGTTCCCTGCGACAGCGCGGCCCGCTCCGCGATCTCCGCGACGGGCGCTCCGTCGGCCGCGAACTCCAGCACCTCGGCCTCCCGCGCGGTCAGCGGAGAGTCCCCCGAGGTGATCGCGTCGGCAGCCAACTCCGGGTCCACATAACGGTTTCCGGCATGGACGGTACGGATGATCTCGGCGAGCCGCCGCGCGCTGACGGTCTTCGGTACGAAGCCGCGCACCCCCGCTTCGAGGGCCCGCTTGAGGTGTCCGGGACGGCCGTGGCTGGTCACGATCATGGTGCGGCAGTCCGGGAGTTCGGACCGCAGAGATGTGGCCACCATCACACCGTCGGCGCCCGGCATCTGCAGATCGAGGACCGCGACGTCCGGCCGGTGCGCCCGCGCCATGGCGAGCGCCTCCGGGCCAGAGGCGGCCTCGGCGACCACGCTCAGGTCGTCCTCCAGTGCGAGCAGTGCGGCCAGCGCTCCCCGGATCAGATGCTCGTCGTCGGCGAGCAGTACGCGTACGGGCGTCACCGGGATTCCTCTCGTGCCTTCTGTGCTTTCTGCGCGTTCTGCGCGTTCGGTGCTGCCGGTGCTGCCGGTGCTGCCGGTGCTGCCGGTGCTGCCGGTGCTGCCGGTGCTGCCGGGGCTCCCGGGGCTCCCGGGGTCGTCCCGATCGTGGCCGCGGCGCCGGTCAGCGGCACCTCGGCCGTAAGGCGGAAGTGGCCGTCCCCGGTCGGGCCCGCCTCCAGGGCGCCGGCCACGCCGGAGAGCCGCTCGCGCAGGCCCACGAGGCCCGAGCCGCGCGAGGTGCCGGGCGGCGCGGACCGGTGCCGGACGCCGTCGTTCTCGACCGTCAGGATCGCGGTGGGGCCGTCGTCGTCGGTCACGCGCAGGGCCACCGTGCAGCGCTCCGCGTCCCCGTGCCGCAGTACGTTCGTGGCGGCCTCCCTGACGACCCAGCCGAGCGCCGCGTGCACGGCCGGTGGCAGAGCGTCGGCGGCCTCCGCGCCGAACACCCGGCAGTCGATCCCGGCGGCCTTCAACACGCCCTGCGCACCCGCGAGTTCGGCGCCGAGTCCGGTCTCGCGGTAGCCGCGTACGACCTCGCGGACCTCGCGCTGCGACTCCTGGGCGATCCGCTGGACCTCGATCATCTGCTCCACCGCCTCGGGCCGGCCGCGCCGGGCCAGCTGCACGGCGAGCTCGCTTTTGAGGGCGACCACGGCGAGGTTGCGGCCGAGCACGTCGTGCAGGTCGCGCCCGAACCGCAGCCGCTCCTCGGCGACGGCCAGGCGGGTCTCGATGTCGCGGGCCTCGCGCAGCTCGTACATCACCCCGAGGACCCAGCCCGAGCAGCGCACGGTCATCGACATCCAGCCGCCCGCGAAGGTGAGGGAGATCAGCGCGGCCGCCGTCAGCGGAGCGCTCCCGCTCATCAGCCACACGGCCGCGCACAGCACTGCGTTCAGCGCGAGGATCCGCTTGACGGCCGTACGCACCGGGACGATCAGGGCGTAGGCGCAGAGGAACGGCATGGTGGCGCAGCCGAGGGCCGTCGTCAGCATCGGGTACTTCGCCATCCCGGCGAGCCCGCCGAGTGCGAGCAGGCCCACGAGCAGGGCGCCGGTGAGCGCGGCCCCCACCTGCACCTCCCGGCGGGGCACGTCCGCGACCCCCAGATACTGGAGGAACGCCTTCCGGATCAGCCGGATCGCCAGACAGCCCACCCCGAGCGCGATCAGGATCACGACGGCGATCAGCACCGCCGGGGCCTTCGCCCGCACCGGCCGCGTCACCGACAGGGCGATCACGGCGGGGACGGCGGCCCAGACCAGGAGGTACACGGTCGCGCGCGTGTAGAGGTCGACCCGGTCCAGGGCACTGCCCTCACGCCACTTCCTGACCCGCAACTTCCTGACCCGCACGAACACCGTCCCACTCACTCCCCGCTCAGTGCCGCGGTTCCCACCGGAACCACCGCTGTACAGCAAACACCGCGAGCACCACCCAGGCCACCGCCGTGGCGACGGCACCGAGTGCCTCGTACGCGGAGAGCTCCCCGGTCCAGCCGCCGCGCACGAGCCGGATCGCGGGGGACAGGGGCAGCAGCTCCAGTACGGAGGCCAGGCGGTCCGGGAAGATCTCGAAGGGCACGGTCATGCCGGAGCCGATCATCGAGACGAACATCAGCGGCAGGCTGCTGACCTGCGCGCTCTCCGCGGTGCGGCTGAACGCGGCCGTCACCGCGCCGAGCGCCACCATCAGCACGATCCCCAACAGCACGCCCAGGACGGCCAGATGGAGGGCCTTGGGCGCCTCCAGGTCGATGAGCGCCGTGCACGCGACGGCCACGACGACGCACTGCACGAGCCCGATGAGGGCGGCGGGCAGCGCGGTCCCGGCGAGGATCTCCCGGTCGAGCAGTTCGCCGGTGCGCAGCCGCTTGAGGACGAGTTCCTCGCGGCGGGCGACGTAGATGTTGACGAGCGCCGCGTACACCGCGAAGAGCATCGCGAAGCCGATGCCGGCGGTGAGCATGGCGGTGCCCATGCTGAGCCCGGCCTTCTCCAGGATGTCGCCCTTGAGCGTCTGCTGGACGCTCAGCGGGAGCACCAGCGGGATGACGAGCGCGGTGACGAGCATGCCCTTGCTGCGGCCGAGCAGCGTCAACTCGGCCTTCCCCAGGGCCGCGAGGCGCCCCGCGGCGGTCGTGCCCGGTCCTGCGGACGGTCCTGCGGTCGGTCCTGCGGTCGGTCCTGCGGTCGTGGTCGCGGCGCTCATGCCACCTTCTCCTTGTCCCGGGGTCCACGGGCGTCCCGTGCTTCCTGCTTGACGTCCCGCGCGATCCGCAGGAAGGCCTCTTCCAGCGAGGCGGACCGCACATCGAGTCCGCGCAGCTCCACACCGGCGTCCCGCGCCCACAACAGCAGCTGGGTGGCGGCCTGTTGGAGCGCGTCGGTACGGAGCTTCACGTTCCGCCCCTCCGTCTCGTGCGCGGTGACGCCGAGCGCGCCGAGCGGCGGCAGATCGCCGAGGTGGTAGCCGTCGGGCAGCTCGAAGCTGATCTGGGACGGCTGCGCGGCGGTGACCTCGGCGGGTGTGCCGCTCACGGCGAGCTGCCCGGCGTGCATGATCGCGAGCCGGTCGGCGAGCGACTCGGCCTCTTCGAGGTAGTGCGTGGTGAGCAGCACGGTGGTGCCGGAGGCGCGAAGGGCCCGCACCAACTCCCAGGTCTCCACGCGCCCTTCGGCGTCGAGACCGGTGGTGGGTTCGTCGAGGAAGAGCACCTCGGGCCGTCCGAGCAGGGCGAGCGCGAGGTCGAGCCGCCGCTTCTCGCCGCCGGACAGCTGCTTGACGCGTACGCGGGCCCGGTGGCCCAGGCCGACGAGTTCCAGGGCCTCTCCCGTGGGCCTGGAGCCGCTGGTGCACCCGGCCCACATGCGGACGGCCTCGCCGACGGTCAGCTCGGAGGGAAAGCCGCCCTCCTGCAGCATCACGCCGATCCGGGGGCGTACGCGGCCGCGCTCGGCGTACGGGTCGTGCCCGAGCACCCGCACCCGTCCCCCGGAGGGCCGGGCCAGGCCTTCGAGCAGTTCGACGGTGGAGGTCTTGCCCGCGCCGTTGGTGCCGAGCAGGGCGAAGAGTTCGCCGCGGCCGACGGCGAAGGAGACTCCCCGTACGGCCTCGAAACCGCCCCCGTACACACGACGCAGATCAGTGACTTCGATCACGTGGTCATCGGTGTTCATATGCTCAAGCATTTCGCGGGCGCCGGGCCGGTGGCAGTGCGCGCTGTCACGAGCGTGCATGACAAATGTCAGACGGGACGCGCGCACGACTGGGAGGCGCACACGACTGGGACACGACGAAGGCCCCGGTCCGCTGGACCGGGGCCTTCGTTCTCTGAGCGAACGACGAGGTTCGAACTCGCGACCTCAACCTTGGCAAGGTTGCGCTCTACCAACTGAGCTACGTTCGCATTGCCTCCGACAGGCTTTCACTGGTCGGCGCGAACACCAGGGTACCTGATCCACCGGAGTAGTCGGTAACTCGATGCAGAGCGGGTGACAGGAATTGCACACTGCGCCTCCCCCTTGGAAAGGGGGTGTTCTACTACTGAACTACACCCGCGCGTTCTCCGTGGAGTCCGGCCTTCCGGCCTCGCCCCGCGGCGCGCTCCAGACTTTAGCCGACCTGCGGGGGTGATGTGCAAGTCGGCTGCCGCGACGAGCTCGTGGAGCGTCGCCGCAGCACCCGTGCGGAGACGGTCAGTTGGCGGCCTCGAACGCCTCGTAGACCTTCTTCGGGATGCGCCCGCGGGCCGGGACGTCCATCTTGTGCGATCGGGCCCACGCGCGGACCGCGGCGGGGTCGGCGGTCACCGCGGTGTGCTTGAACTCCTTGCCCGGCTTGCCTGCCCGGCTCGTCCGCGCCTGCTTGCGGCCCGCCTGCAGGTAGGGGGCGAGCGCCTTGCGCAGTTTCTTGGCATTGGCTGGATTGAGGTCGATCTCGTACGACTTGCCGTCGAGACCGAAGGCGACCGTTTCCGCCGCTTCTCCGCCGTCGATGTCGTCAGAGAGAGTGACCACGACACGCTGCGCCACGAATATCGGTCCCTTCATGCGGACTCACCGCGCTGACATGCGGTGATGGCCGACTGTTCGGCTGTGTTGCGGCTCTTCCCCGGGTATTTCCGGGGCAGTGCGCGGACTGTCCCGAGGTATTGCCATTTCCTTTGTACAGGGCGAGGCAATGCATGGGGAAGTCCGACTGAATACGTCCGCGTGTCCGCGCGCAATGGGTGTGGCAATGCCTGCACGGAATTTTTCCTGGATTTTCCCCGGCAGGTGCTCCGCGTCTCCCTAAAGTGACGGCCATCACGTAGGACCCTACGAATCTATGCGCGTAGAAATTTCCGTCGGATACGCTGAAGGAACCGTTCTCACGCACCACACACCGGGAGTGCCAGTGGCACGCGTCGTAGTCGACGTCATGCTCAAGCCCGAGATCCTCGACCCCCAGGGACAGGCGGTGCAGCGTGCACTGCCGCGCCTGGGATTCCAGGGCATCGCGGACGTACGTCAAGGAAAGCGCTTCGAGCTCGAGGTCGAAGGGCCGGTCGACGAGGCCGCCCTCGCCCGTATCCACGAGATGGCCGAGACGTTCCTCGCCAACACCGTCATCGAGGACTTCGTCGTCAAGGTCGAAGAGCCCGCAGCTGCCGGGGAGCCGAAGTGACCTCCCACCCGTCGCCCGCCACCACCCTCAACGGAGGCCCTGCGGGCCGCGGGAATGTCCGTATCGGAGTCGTCACTTTTCCCGGCACGCTCGACGACCGTGACACTCAGCGCGCGGTCCGTGTCGCCGGCGCGGAAGCGGTGCCGCTGTGGCACCGCGACAAGGACCTGAAGCAGGTCGACGCCGTGGTCCTTCCCGGCGGTTTCTCCTACGGCGACTATCTGCGGGCCGGGGCGATCTCCCGGTTCTCGCCGGTGATGGAGACGATCATCGAGCAGGCCAAGGGCGGAATGCCGGTTCTGGGCATCTGCAATGGCTTTCAGGTCCTTACGGAAACTCATCTGCTGCCCGGCGCGATGCTGCGGAACAACCATCTGCACTTCGTCTGCCGCGACCAGAAGCTGCGGGTCGAGACCGACAGGACCGCCTGGACCTCCGACTACTCGGCCGGCCAGGAGATCTCCGTACCGCTGAAGAACATCGACGGCCGGTACGTCGCCGACGAGCGCACCCTGGACATGCTGGAGGCCGAGGGCCGCGTCGCCTTCCGGTACCTGGACGTGAATCCGAACGGCTCGCTCCGTGACATCGCGGGCATCAGCAACGAGGCGGGCAACGTCGTCGGTCTGATGCCGCACCCCGAGCACGCCGTCGAGCCGCTGGTCGGCACCGGCCGCACCGACGGGCTCGGCTTCTTCACCTCGATCCTGAAGAACCTCCTCAAGGGGGCCAACGCATGACGCTCGACACGGTCAAGCACGCCGCCGAGACCCCCGAGTCCGAGCAGCCCTGGAAGGAACTCGGCCTCAAGCAGGACGAGTACGAGCGCATCCGCGAGATCCTCGACCGCCGTCCCACCGGCGCCGAGCTCGCCATGTACTCGGTGATGTGGTCCGAGCACTGCTCGTACAAATCCTCCAAGGTGCACCTCAAGCAGTTCGGCGAGAAGGCTCCCGAGAACGATGCGCTGCTCGTCGGCATCGGCGAGAACGCCGGTGTGGTCGACGTCGGCCAGGGCTACGCGGTCACCTTCAAGGTGGAGTCGCACAACCACCCCTCGTACATCGAGCCGTACCAGGGCGCCGCGACCGGCGTCGGCGGCATCGTGCGCGACATCCTCGCGATGGGCGCGCGCCCGGTCGCCGTCATGGACCCGCTGCGCTTCGGCGCCGCGGACCACCCCGACACCAAGCGCGTCCTGCCGGGCGTCGTCGCGGGCATCGGCGGCTACGGCAACTGCCTGGGCCTGCCCAACATCGGCGGCGAGGTCGTCTTCGACGCCTGCTACCAGGGCAACCCGCTGGTCAACGCGCTCTGCGTGGGCGTCATGAAGCACGAGGACATCCACCTCGCCAAGGCTTCCGGCACCGGCAACAAGGTCATCCTGTACGGGGCTCGTACGGGTGGCGACGGCATCGGCGGTGTCTCGGTCCTCGCG
Source organism: Streptomyces luteolus (assembly GCF_029968015.1). Taxonomy (GTDB): domain Bacteria; phylum Actinomycetota; class Actinomycetes; order Streptomycetales; family Streptomycetaceae; genus Streptomyces; species Streptomyces luteolus. The sequence continues at coordinate 48,556 of NZ_JASCIS010000034.1, read as the reverse complement.
AGTGAGACCTTCGACTCCACCGGCCCCTCGCGCCGCCCGGCCGTCCAGGTCGGCGATCCGTTCCAGGAGAAGCTGCTCATCGAGTGCACCCTGGAGATCTTCCGCGAGGACCTCGTGGACGGCATCCAGGACCTCGGCGGCGCCGGACTCTCCTGCGCCACCAGCGAGTTGGCCTCGGCCGGCTCCGGCGGCATGCGCGTCGAACTGGACACTGTGCCGCTGCGCGACGCGACGCTCTCGCCCGAGGAGATCCTCATGAGCGAGTCGCAGGAACGCATGTGCGCGGTCGTCGAGCCCGGCAAGGTCGACCGCTTCCTGGAGATCTGCGAGAAGTGGGACGTCATCGCCACCGTCATCGGTGAGGTGACCGAGGGCGAGCGCCTGGAGATCTTCTGGCACGGCGAGCAGATCGTCGACGTACCGCCGCGCACGGTCGCGCACGAGGGCCCGGTCTACCACCGGCCCTACGCCCGGCCCGAGTGGCAGGACGCGCTGCAGGCCGACGACGCGAACGCCCTCGCGCGCCCGGCGAACGCGGCCGAGCTGCGGGAGCAGATCCTCAAGCTCGTGGCCTCGCCGAACCAGGCGTCCAAGGCGTGGATCACCGACCAGTACGACCGTTTCGTACAGGGCAACACGATCCTCGCGCAGCCGGAGGACTCCGGCATGGTGCGCGTCGACGAGGACACCGACCTCGGTGTGGCCGTGTCGACCGACGGCAATGGGCGGTACGCGAAGCTCGACCCGTACGCGGGCGCGCAGCTGGCGCTCGCCGAGTCGTACCGCAATGTCGCCGCGTCCGGCGCCAAGCCGCTCGCCATCTCCAACTGCCTCAACTTCGGCTCGCCCGAGGACCCGGCGGTCATGTGGCAGTTCGCCGAGGCCACCCGTGGTCTCGCGGACGGCTGCCTGGCGCTGGGCACCCCGGTGACCGGCGGAAACGTCTCCCTCTACAACCAGACCGGGGAGACGGCCATCCACCCGACGCCCGTCGTCGCGGTGCTCGGTGTGATCGACGACGTCACGCGGCGCACGCCGATCGCCTTCGCCGAGGAGGGCCAGCTGCTCTACCTCCTGGGCGACACCCGCGAGGAGTTCGGCGGTTCGGCCTGGTCGCAGGTGGTCCACGAGCACCTCGGCGGTCTGCCGCCGCAGGTCGACCTGGACCGGGAGAAGCTGCTCGCCGAGATCCTGATCTCCGGCTCGCGCGACGGCATGATCGACGCCGCGCACGACCTGTCCGACGGCGGTGTCGTGCAGGCGGTCGTCGAGTCCTGCCTGCGCGGTGGTCGCGGTGCGCGGCTCGTCGTGCCGGACGGCCTGGACGCGTTCACGTTCCTGCTCTCCGAGTCGGCGGGCCGCGCGATCGTCGCGGTGCCGCGCAGCGAGGAGCTCCGGTTCACGGACATGTGCGGGGCACGCGGGCTTCCGGCCACGCGGATCGGCGTGATCGACGGTGACTCCGTGGAGGTGCAGGGCGAGTTCAGCATCCCGCTGAGCGAGCTGCGCACGGCCCACGAGGAGACGGTGCCCGGGCTGCTCGCCTGAGGTTCCTCTCGTACGTACGCGGCTTCGGCCCCGTCCGGTTGCTCCGGGCGGGGCCGAAGTGCGTTCGCCCACGGGGGTTCGTCCGCCGGACGTAGGGTTTTCGCATGCCGCCTGCGAAGAAGCGTCCGCGCACCTACGACCCGAAGAAGACCGTCGCGGCCGTCCGGGCCCAGTTCGGCGCCGTACGGGAGGCCGCGAAGGCCCTGACGCCCGAGCAGCTCGCGGGTCCGACGCACCTGGGTGCCTGGACGGTGCGCGAACTCCTGGTGCACATCGACATGGCGGTGTCCGCCGTGGTCCGGCACATCGACGACGCCGAGCCGGCCAAGCCCGACCTGGGGCTCCTGGACTGGCCGTCGGCCACCCTCCCCTTCGCCGGGGCGCTGGCCGATGTCGTCCCCGAGCTCGCGGCGCGCGCCCCGGAGCAGCTGGACGAGCTGTTCGAGCGGACCACGGCGGACCTCGACGACCGACTCGCCACGGCCGACCCGCACCGCACGCTGGCGACGCGGCTCGGCGCCATGGACCTGAGCGACTTCCTGGTGACCCGCACCATCGAACTCGTCGTCCACACCGACGACTTGAACCGGGCGGCGGGCATCGACATCCCGATCGACCGCCAGGCCCTCGCCGCCTGCACCCGGCTCCTCGCGGACGCGGCTGCGGCGAAGGCCCCCGGCGGTGCGACGGAGGTGCGCATCCCGCCGTACGCCGTGGTCCAGTGCGTCGAGGGCCCGCGCCACACCCGCGGCACCCCGCCCAACGTGGTGGAGACGGACCCGCTGACCTGGGTCAGGCTCGCGACGGGGCGTACGGAGTGGGCCGCCGCGCTCGACGCCGCGAAGGTCACGGCCAGCGGCGAGCGGGCGGACCTGTCGGCGGTCCTGCCGGTCATGGGCTGACGGGCCAGGAGCGGTCATGGGCTGATGGGCCACGAGCGGTCATGGGCTGACGGGCCAGGAGCGATTGTCGGCGAGGGGTGACCGGAAAAAGAACGGAACCGATCACCCCACCTCCTCCGTCACACCGGCATGCAAACGCAGCGAAAGACCCTCAGCACCGTCGGAGCCGTCAGTGCCGCAGCGGCCTTGGGGCTGCTCACGGCCTGCGGAGCCGACAAGACCGACGCCGGAGCCGCCCCGGCCGACCCCGGCGTGCCCGTGACCGGCACGCACTGGACCGTGGACAGCGTCACGGCCGGCGGCAAGAAGACCGACGCCCCGGGCACCAAGGCACACGTCGCCTTCGACAAGAAGGGCCGGGTCTCGGGCAACTTCGGATGCAACGGCTTCGGCGGTGTCGCCGAGGTCAAGGGCGACACCATCACCGTCGACAAGATCGCCAAGACCGAGATGTCCTGCGGCGACGAGATCGACAAGCTGGAGACGACCCTGACCGAAGCGCTCAAGGGCAAGCTCAAGGCCTCCGTGAAGGGCGACAAGCTGACCCTCACCACGGCCAAGGGCGACTCGATCACGCTCACCTCCGAACCGCCCGCCGAGCTGGACGGCACCAAGTGGATGCTGACCGCGACCGTGGAGAAGGAGGTGGCGACCTCCCTGCCCAAGGGCTCCGGCAAGGCCGAGAAGGCCCACCTGATCTTCGACGAGAAGGCCGGCACGGTCCACGGCAACCTCGGCTGCAACACCGTCAACGCCAAGGCCGAGGTCACCGACGGCAAGATCGAGCTCGGCACCCCGCGCCTCACCCGCAAGATGTGCGACGGCGACGTGATGAAGGCCGAGCAGCACCTGGTGAAGCTCTTCGGCACGACGGTGACGTACGAGATCGACCACCGCACCCTGCACCTCACCGGCAAGGACGGCCTCGGCCTAAACGCCAACGCGTCGAACGTGAAGAAGTAGACGGCGGGGGTCCGGGGGCCGAGCCCTCGGACCCGCCCTCCCGCCGGCTTCGCGAGTGCGAGGTGTGTCACCTACGCGTGTTGACCGGCGTCCCCAATTCGGACCAGTGGTCGATCTCGCCTACACTCGGTGGCGTGCCTCGTGGTGATGGACGACTCAACCACGACCTGCTCCCCGGTGAGAAGGGCCCCCAGGACGCTTGCGGCGTCTTCGGTGTCTGGGCTCCGGGTGAAGAGGTCGCCAAGCTCACCTATTTCGGACTGTATGCCCTGCAGCACCGTGGACAGGAGTCCGCGGGCATCGCAGTGAGCAACGGGTCCCAGATCCTCGTCTTCAAGGACATGGGTCTGGTCTCGCAGGTCTTCGACGAAACCTCCCTCGGTTCCCTCCAGGGACATATCGCGGTCGGTCATGCCCGCTACTCCACCACCGGAGCCTCGGTGTGGGAGAACGCGCAGCCGACGTTCCGTGCGACCGCGCACGGTTCGATCGCGCTCGGCCACAACGGCAACCTGGTCAACACGGCCCAGCTCGCCGAGATGGTCGCGGACCTCCCGAAGGAGAACGGCCGCGCGACCCAGGTCGCCGCGACCAACGACACCGACCTGGTGACCGCCCTGCTCGCGGGCCAGACGGACGACGACGGCAAGCCGCTGACCGTCGAGGAAGCCGCCGCCGAGGTGCTTCCGCACGTCAAGGGCGCCTTCTCCCTCGTCTTCATGGACGAGCAGACGCTGTACGCGGCCCGTGACCCGCAGGGCATCCGCCCGCTGGTCCTCGGCCGCCTGGAGCGCGGCTGGGTCATCGCGTCGGAGTCCGCGGCCCTGGACATCTGCGGCGCCGCATACGTCCGCGAGGTCGAGCCGGGCGAGATGATCGCCATCGACGAGAACGGGATGCGAAGCTCCCGATTCGCCGAAGCAAAGCCCAAGGGCTGTGTCTTCGAGTACGTCTACCTGGCCCGCCCCGACACCGACATCGCCGGGCGGAACGTCTACCTCTCCCGCGTGGAGATGGGCCGCAAGCTCGCCAAGGAAGCCCCGGCCGACGCCGACCTGGTGATAGCCACGCCGGAGTCCGGCACCCCCGCCGCCGTCGGATACGCGGAAGCCAGCGGCATTCCGTACGGCGTGGGCCTGGTCAAGAACGCCTACGTCGGCCGGACCTTCATCCAGCCCTCGCAGACGATCCGCCAGCTGGGCATCCGGCTGAAGCTGAACCCGCTCAAGGAAGTCATCAAGGGCAAGCGCCTGGTCGTCGTCGACGACTCGATCGTGCGCGGCAACACCCAGCGCGCCCTGGTCCGCATGCTCCGCGAGGCCGGCGCCGCCGAGGTGCACGTGCGCATCTCGTCGCCGCCCGTGAAGTGGCCCTGCTTCTTCGGCATCGACTTCGCGACCCGCGCCGAGCTGATCGCCAACGGCCTGTCGGTCGAGGAGATCGGCAAGTCCATGGGCGCCGACTCGCTCGCGTACATCTCCATCGACGGGATGATCGAGGCGACCACCATCGCCAAGCCGAACCTCTGCCGCGCCTGCTTCGACGGCGAGTACCCGATGGAGCTGCCCGACCCCGAGCTGCTGGGCAAGCAGCTTCTGGAGACCGAGCTCGCCGCGGGCGCCGCCAGCACGGCCGCGACCGACGCGATCCGTCGCCCGTAACACCCGCAGTAACGACACGAAGGTTCTCTCCGCCATGTCCGAGACCACTGGTGCCAGCTACGCAGCCGCGGGCGTCGACATCGAAGCGGGCGACCGCGCCGTCGAGCTGATGAAGGAGTGGGTGAAGAAGACCCAGCGCCCCGAGACCACCGGCCTCGGCGGCCTCGGCGGCTTCGCCGGTCTCTTCGACGCCTCCGCCCTGAAGCGGTACGAGCGCCCGCTCCTCGCCTCCGCCACCGACGGCGTCGGCACGAAGGTCGACCTCGCCCGCAAGCTCGGCGTGTACGACACCATCGGCCACGACCTCGTCGGCATGGTCGTCGACGACCTGGTCGTCTGCGGTGCCGAGCCGCTGTTCATGACCGACTACATCTGCGTCGGCAAGGTCCACCCCGAGCGTGTCGCCGCCATCGTCAAGGGCATCGCCGAGGGCTGCGTCCTGGCCGGCTGCGCCCTCGTCGGCGGCGAGACCGCGGAGCACCCGGGCCTGCTCGGTGCGGACGACTTCGACGTCGCGGGCGCCGGCACCGGCGTCGTCGAGGCCGACCGGGTCCTCGGCGCCGACCGCATCCGCGCCGGCGACGTGGTCCTGGCGATGGCCTCCTCGGGCCTGCACTCCAACGGCTACTCGCTGGTCCGGCACGTGCTGTTCGACCGCGCGAAGCTGTCCCTCGACGAGCAGGTCGCCGAGTTCGGCCGCACCCTCGGCGAGGAGCTCCTGGAGCCCACGCGGATCTACTCCCTGGACTGCCTGGCCCTGACCCGGACGACCGAGGTGCACGCCTTCAGCCACGTCACCGGCGGCGGCCTCGCGAACAACCTCGCCCGGGTCATCCCGGACGACCTGCACGCCACGGTCGACCGCTCCACCTGGACGCCGGGACCGGTCTTCGACCTCGTCGGCAAGGCTGGCTCTGTCGAGCGCCTGGAGCTGGAGAAGACCCTGAACATGGGCGTCGGCATGATCGCCGTGGTCCCCGAGACCTCCGTCGACGTCGCCCTCGCCACCCTCGCCGACCGCGGCGTGGACGCCTGGGTCGCGGGCGAGATCACGGAACGCGGCGACCACACGACGGGCGCGACGCTGACGGGCGACTACGCGAAGTAGGCCCCGCCGGGAAACAGGCCGCGTCCAGCTGCAACCGAGGGTCCGGCGCTGGGTCGGCTCCCTGCGGCGCGAATCAAGCCCCTCCGGCGATTGAGATGGGGGTCCCCCCTGCTCGAGCGAAGTCGAGAGCTCGGGGGAGGGGTTCCGGGGCGGAGCCCCGCGTCCTCAGCCACGGAAAAGGGCACTCAAAAAGCGTCCGGCAACCTAGGACCCGTAAAACCAGCAACGCACGAAACCCGGTCCGGCGAACCCGGGACCGGGTGAAGTGCGAAGGTGCGGCGAGCTGGTTACGCGCCGCGGCGTTGTCGAGACGAAGGACCGGACTCGTCGTCCTCGTCCTCATCGTCGTCGTTGTAGAGATCCGCGTACTGGGAGTACGGGTCGTCTTCGTCCTCGTCGTCCTCGAACGGCTCGCCGTTCGGCGGCTGGCTCGAAGTCGAAGCGCCCAGCTCATTGGCCAGACGCGACAGGTCAGTCCCGCCGCTGCTGTACTTCAGCTGGCGGGCGACCTTTGTCTGCTTGGCCTTTGCCCGGCCGCGCCCCATGGCTCGACCCCCTCGGATACGGGGCTCGACGGCCCCAGAGTCTTGACACGCGTTCATGATTCAGAACGGGCTCTCCTCGGAGAGACCGGTCCGTAGGGCTTCAACGGTACCTGCTTCGGCGGCCATACGGTACGCCGCCCACAGGACGCGCCTTGCCCGAAGACCCTGGAGGAGCTTCGTCCTCGCTGGTCACAGGCGATTTTAACCTCTTCTTGGCGAGCGACCCGCCGACGGGGGTGAGGCTTGTCTCGTCATGTCCACGTGATGAGACAACCCCCGTGGGCGGGTCACCCGCAGTGATCGCCTCAGCGGGCCCGGCGGGCCTCCGCCATGCGCTGCTCGGCGATCCGGTCGGCCGCCGCGGCGGGCGGAATCCCATCCGACTTCGCACGTGCGAATATGGCGAGCGTGGTGTCGAAGATCTTGGACGCCTTGGCCTTGCAGCGCTCGAAGTCGAAGCCGTGCAGCTCGTCGGCGACCTGGATCACGCCACCGGCGTTCACCACGTAGTCCGGGGCGTAGAGGATCCCGCGGTCGGCGAGGTCCTTCTCCACTCCCGCGTGCTCCAGCTGGTTGTTGGCCGCGCCGCAGACCACCTTCGCGGTGAGCACCGGGACCGACACGCCGTTCAGGGCACCGCCGAGCGCGCACGGGGCGTACACGTCGAGGCCCTCGATACGGATGAGCGCGTCCGTGTCGGCGACGGCGGACACCGTGCCCGGGTGCCGGTCGAGGATGCGGCGGACCGACTCCGCGCGGACGTCGGTGATGACGACCTCGGCGCCGTCCTCGACGAGGTGCTCGACCAGGTGGTGGCCGACCTTGCCGACCCCGGCGATGCCGACCTTGCGCCCGCGCAGCGACGGGTCGCCCCACAGGTGCTGTGCGGAGGCGCGCATGCCCTGGAAGACGCCGTACGCGGTGAGTACGGAGGAGTCGCCGGCGCCGCCGTTCTCGGGGGAGCGGCCGGTGGTCCACCGGCACTCGCGGGCCACGACGTCCATGTCGGCGACGTAGGTGCCGACATCGCAGGCGGTGACGTAGCGGCCGCCGAGCGAGGCCACGAAACGGCCGTAGGCGAGCAGGAGCTGCTCGGTCTTGATCTTCTCCGGGTCGCCGATGATCACGGCCTTGCCACCGCCGTGCTCGAGCCCGGCCATGGCGTTCTTGTACGACATCCCGCGCGCGAGGTTGAGCGCGTCGGCGACGGCCTCGGCCTCGGTCGCGTACGGGTAGAAGCGGGTGCCGCCGAGGGCGGGGCCCAGTGCGGTGGAGTGGATCGCGATCACGGCCTTGAGGCCGCTCGCGCGGTCCTGACAGAGCACGACCTGCTCATGGCCGCCCTGGTCCGAGTGGAACAGGGTGTGCAGTACGTCGGCAGGCGCGCCGGTCACTTCGGTCACGGTGGTGACTCCCAGGTGTGTAGCGGCGGATGGGGCCAGCTCTGGCTCGCCGCCCGCTTGTGGCAGGCGGAGGGTGGGGCGAGCTGGTGGTGCGCGGCTGTGGGCCGCGTGAGCAAGAGAGTACGACCTGTCATGGCACTCCAGGGAGGCAGTGCCGTGGATCACTCCATGGTGCGTCGGGTCGTGGGACGATCGGCGGGGTTTTCCCGGCTGTCGTGAGGGGAGGGAGCAAGTCGTGCCCGAAGCGACCCCACCCGTATCGCTCTGCGTCCCCTATGCCTCGTACCTGCGCGTGTACGAGCCTCTCGCGGCCTTTCCCGAGCCCGAGCGCGGCCATTGGGCGCGCTATGCGGAGCGCCCCCAGCTTCCGACGTACCAGGTCGAACTCCGCCGTTCCCTGGGCGACTTGCTGCCCACGCCGCCGATGCCGGTGCCGGCGCACGAGAGCGCGGACGCGTTCGTGGCGCACGTCGACGGGGTGCTCTGCGTCTGCCCCTGGCGCACCCGGCTGCGCGGCTGGCAGGCGCTCGGCGATCTGGCCGAGGAGCTGCCGCTGCCGGTGCTCGACGCGGTGCTGCCGCCGGTGGTGCGCCGGCAGGCGAGCGCGGACTACGAGGAGTGGCGCGAGCGCAACCCCGACGCCCGCCCGTGGATCCGCACGGCGATCTGGCACGTACCGCTGCACTGGTTCGCGCTCGTCGCGGACGAGGAGCGGAGGTACGAGAAGGGGGCGGGCGACGCCGGCACCGAGGCGGGGGCGCCGGTGCTGCGCTACCGGACGCCGATGGTGCAGGCGCGGCGCCGGGTCGCGCGGGCGCTCAGGACGCTGCGGGAGGCGCTCGACGAGGGGGCGCTGATCGACGGCCTGGTGGATGTGGGGCGCTGGCTGGAGGAGTTCCACCCCCGCTCGCTGGTCGAGCTCGACTACGGCGGTCTGGTGCACGCCGTTGCGGCCGACCTCCTGGACGCGGACCACTCGGCGGCGGATGTCGCGGAGGGCATCGAGGCGTTGCGCGACGGGGACGGGGTCCGGGCCGGTGAGGCCTATGCGCGGCTCGTGGAACGGTGGCGCGCGGTCCGCGAACGGCAGTTCGCAAGCTAGTAATTATCCGCGTAAAGCGGACCCTTCGGGCCAATGCCTCAGGCGGCGTGGGTCTATGGTCGGGGGACGGCGAGGACGTAGGTCCCGATCCGGGCTTTTGCCTCAAGCGTGATGGACCGCACTTACATCGCCCTTGCCCTCTTCCCCTACCCTCGTGCCAAAATAGGACAAGGAGTCCGGGGAGGACTCCATCCGTCCATGTTTGGGCGGAGTGCTCGGCATTGCACTCTATGGGGGGCCTGATGACTGCTGATCACCCTGTGACTGATCGTCACAGTGGCGTGACTGTCCGCTATGGCACGGTCCATTGGCTTCCGCCGCTGATGGACACCTGAGAGGGCAATTCCATCGGTTTGGCCGACGTGGCTGGACAGATGGTGTAGTTGTAGTGCCGAGGACAAGCCGTTCGTCCTATAACCGACTCGACCCGCGTCCGCCATTTCGGGCAACGTGGGTCAAGGTGCAGAATTTAGAGGAATGAACCGAGATGGTTCGGTTCACCCGAGGAGGCCGCTCATGACCGCTCGCACCCCTGATGCCGAGCCGCTGCTGACCCCGGCTGAGGTCGCCACGATGTTCCGCGTCGACCCGAAGACGGTCACGCGCTGGGCGAAGGCCGGCAAGCTCACGTCCATCCGCACCCTGGGTGGGCACCGTCGTTACCGCGAGGCTGAGGTCCGCGCGCTTCTTGCGGGGATTCCGCAGCAGCGCAGCGAGGCCTGAAACACCGCCTAGCACTGCATTACCGGGCAGTTCAGGGTCCCCCAACCCGGAAACCGCCCGAAACAGCTCCATATGACGGGAGCCTGCCCCAACAGGCTCCGCGCCCGAGCATCTTGGGTACGTCGTCGATCGCGCTGGACTCCGCCGGGTCCAGCGCGATCTTTTTTGTGCCCTTCATACGGGCGTCGGCGCCCCGCTGTTGGTCCTTGAACGCCTGGTGAGGCGTGCCGTGTTGGGGTGTGAGGGGGTCTGTGGGAGTCCGTCGGACGGGCGCCCGGACGACTCCGGGGTAACCCTCAACGGGCGGTGCAATTGCACATATTAAATTGACCCCTTGTAGGGAGGGTGTAAGTACGGGTGTTTCTCAAAGGAGTTCGGTGACACCCGTCACAGCCGGTGAAGCTTGTGGCTCAAGTTGCTTCTGCGCTAAGGGAGGTCGCGCGTTGAGGGAGGTCACGCGTTAAGGGAGATCACGCGCACCGCGTGCCCGGCCGCACGCCTCCTCCGTACCAGCGTGCCACCCCGGCGGGCGTCATGAGGGCCGCATTGGTCGTGAAGGGGCGGGACTTTCGTCCTGAGTGGTCGACTCCAGCTGCGTGGCCGACTCCATCTGAGTGGTCGACTCCAACGCCAGCCGCAGCAGGCGATGGCAGACAGGACAGTGCCGGGTCAGATGGCGGTACCCGAAGCGATAGCCGGAGGCCGCGGCCAGATGGGCCCGCAGCAGTGCCCGTGTCTCGTGCCGTCGTGGGGACGCCCGCATGTGCGACCTCCTTGCCCCGTCCACCCCTTGGTGTGTGAGTACCGGCGGTACGTGACGGAGTCAAGACGCACCGAAGCCCGTATCCGACGGATACGGGCTTCGACTCTGTGCGGTCCTGACGGGATTTGAACCCGCGGCCTCCACCTTGACAGGGTGGCGAGCACTCCAAACTGCTCCACAGGACCAGGTGTTGCGGCGCTTGATCAGTGCGTTGCGCTGCGAGAAGAGACTCTACAGCAGCAGCTGGCCGGGGTCGAACTCGCTCTCCGTGAGCGGCCCGTCACACCTTTTGCGCTACGGTGCCGCCGCGTCGACGGCCTTCACGATCCGCTTGTCCGAGATCGGATACGCCGTGCCGAGCGCGTGCGCGAAGTAGCTGACCCGCAGCTCCTCCAGCATCCAGCGGATGTCCCGTACGTTCTGCGGCACCGGGCGGCCCTGCGGCAACTGCTCAAGGAGCCAGGCGTATTCGTCCTGCATGTCGTGGACCTTCTGCATGCGCGTGGTGTCCCGCTGCACGTTCGTCGGCATCTGCTGCAGGCGGCGGTCGGCGGCCGTCAGGTACCGCATCAGGTCCGGCAGGCGGCGCAACCCCGTCGCCGTGACGAAGCCGGGCCTGACCAGGGCGTCCAGCTGCGTGCGTACGTCCGTGAGGTTGGCCAGGAGCGCCGGGGAGTTCGTCGACTTCAGGCGGCGCTCACAGGCCTGCCAGGCGGCGAGGACCTGCTGCACCTGGCCGACCGTGTGCACGGTGGCGTCCACGAGGTCCGCGCGGACCTTCTCGTAGAGCCCCCGGTACGCCGCCTCGTCCCAGGCCGGGCCGCCGAAGTCGGCGATCAGCTTGTCCGCGGCGGCCGTCGCGCAGTCGTCCACCAGGGCCTGGATGGAGCCGTGCGGGTTCGAGGAGAGCGTGAGCTTCTGCTGGTTGGTGAGCTTGCCCGTGGCGAACTTGGCCGCGTTCACCGGGATGTTGAGCAGGATCAGGCGCCGCGTGCCCTGCCACATCGACTCCAGCTGCTCGGCCTCGGTGTCGAAGAGGCGTACGGAGACGGAGTCGCCCGCGTCCACGAGCGCCGGGTACGCCTTGACCGGCTGGCCGGCCCGCCGCGTCTCGAAGACCTTCGACAGCGTGCCGATCGTCCAATCCGTCAGGCCCGTACGCTCCACGGACTCGCCGCCGGAGCGCTCCGCGGTCGCCGCCGCGGCCTGCGAGATCGCCTTGCGGGCCTTCGGTTTGAGGCGGAGCTTCAGCGCTTCCAGGTCCTTGTCCTCGGCGAGCTTGCGGCGCCGCTCGTCGACAATCCGGAACGTGATCTTCAAGTGGTCCGGTACGCGCGACAGATCGAAGTCGTCCGCCGCAACCGGGACGCCGGCCATGCCCTTCAGCTCACGCGCGAGCGTGACCGGCAGCGGCTCCTGGAGGGGCACCGCACGCTCCAGGAAGGCCTTGGCGAAGTTCGGCGCCGGTACGTAGTTGCGGCGGATCGGCTTGGGCAGCGAGCGGATCAGCTCCGTCACCACGTCCTCGCGCAGGCCCGGGATCTGCCAGTCGAAGCCCTCGTCCGTGACCTGGTTGAGCACCTGGAGCGGCACGTGGACCGTCACACCGTCCGCGTCCGCGCCCGGCTCGAACTGGTACGTCACCCGGAACTTCAGCCCGCCCTGACGCCACTGGTCCGGGTAGTCGTCCTTGGTGACCGCCTCGGCCGACTCGCGAATGAGCATCGACCGCTCGAAGTCGAGGAGTTCGGGCTCGTCGCGCTTCTTCTGCTTCCACCAGGAGTCGAAGTGCGCGCCCGACACCACGTGTTCGGGGATGCGCTGCTCGTAGAAGTCGAAGAGCGTCTCGTCGTCGACCATGATGTCGCGGCGGCGCGCCCGGTGCTCCAACTCCTCGACCTCGGTGAGGAGTCTGCGGTTGTCCGCGTAGAACTTGTGGTGCGTGCGCCAGTCGCCCTCCACCAGGGCGTTGCGGATGAACAGCTCGCGCGAGAGCTCGGGGTCGATCCGGCCGTAGTTCACCTTGCGCTGCGCCACGATCGGCACGCCGTACAGCGTGACCTTCTCGTACGCCATCACCGCCGCCTGGTCCTTCTCCCAGTGCGGCTCGGAGTACGTGCGCTTCAGCAGGTGCTCGGCGAGCGGCTCGACCCACTCCGGCTCGATCTTCGCGTTGACCCGCGCCCACAGCCGGGACGTCTCGACCAGCTCGGCGGACATGATGAACCGCGGCGGCTTCTTGAACAGGGCGGAGCCGGGGAAGACCGCGAACTTGGCGTTCCGGGCGCCCAGATACTCGTTCCGCCCGCCGCGCTGCTTCGGGTCGCTCTCCTTGGACTCCTTCACGTCTTTCATGCCGATGTGCGACAGCAGACCGGCGAGCAGGGAGATGTGGACCTGCTGGTCCGGGGCATCGTCCTCGTTCAGATGGATGCCCATCTGCTTGGCGACCGTGCGCAGCTGGTGGTAGATGTCCTGCCACTCGCGGATCCGCAGGAAGTTCAGATACTCCTGCTTGCACATGCGGCGGAACGAGCTGGAGCCCCGCTCCTTCTGCTGCTCCCTCACGTACCGCCACAGGTTCAGATACGCGAGGAAGTCGCTCGTCTCGTCCTTGAAGCGGGCGTGCTGCTGATCCGCCTGCGCCTGCTTCTCCGCCGGTCGCTCGCGCGGGTCCTGGATGGAGAGCGCGGCCGCGATCACCATGACCTCGCGCACGCAGCCGTTCTTGTCCGCCTCCAGGACCATCCGTGCAAGGCGCGGGTCGACGGGCAGCTGGGACAGCTTGCGGCCCTGCTCCGTCAGGCGCTTCCGCACGTCCTTCTGCTTCGGGTCCAACGCGCCCAGTTCCGTGAGGAGTTGGACGCCGTCGCGGATGTTGCGGTGGTCCGGCGGGTCGATGAACGGGAACTTCTCGATGTCGCCGAGCCCGGCGGCGGTCATCTGCAGGATGACGGAGGCCAGGTTCGTACGGAGGATCTCCGCGTCCGTGAACTCCGGGCGCGCCTCGAAGTCGTCCTCCGCATACAGCCGGATGCAGATGCCGTCCGACGTACGGCCGCAGCGGCCCTTGCGCTGGTTGGCGCTGGCCTGGCTGATCGCCTCGATGGGCAGCCGCTGGACCTTGGTGCGGTGGCTGTAGCGGGAGATACGGGCCGTGCCCGGGTCGATCACGTACTTGATGCCGGGGACGGTGAGGGAGGTCTCGGCGACGTTCGTGGCGAGGACGATCCGTCGGCCCGTGTGCTGCTGGAAGACCCGGTGCTGCTCGGCGTGCGACAGGCGCGCGTACAGGGGGAGCACTTCCGTGAACCTGTACTTCTTCTTCTCCAGCGCGTCCGCCGTGTCCCGGATCTCGCGCTCGCCGGAGAGGAATACGAGGATGTCGCCCTTGCCCTCGGACTGGAGCTCTTCGACGGCATCGCAGATCGCGGTGATCTGGTCGCGGTCGGCCTCCTCGGAATCCTCCTCCAGGAGCGGGCGGTACCGCACCTCCACCGGGTACGTACGGCCGCTGACCTCGACGATCGGGGCGTCGGAGAAGTGCCGGCTGAAGCGCTCCGGGTCGATGGTCGCCGAGGTGATGACGACCTTCAGGTCCGGGCGCTTCGGCAGCAGCTGGGCGAGGTAGCCGAGCAGGAAGTCGATGTTCAGGGACCGCTCGTGGGCCTCGTCGATGATGATCGTGTCGTACGCGCGCAGCTCGCGGTCCGTCTGGATCTCGGCGAGCAGGATGCCGTCCGTCATCAGCTTCAGATACGTGTCGCCGCCGACCTGGTCGGTGAAGCGGACCTTCCAGCCGACCGTCCCGCCGAGCGGGGTGGCCAGCTCGTCGGCCACGCGCTCGGCGACCGTGCGCGCCGCGATCCGGCGGGGCTGCGTGTGGCCGATCATGCCGCGGGCTCCCCGGCCGAGCTCCATGCAGATCTTCGGGATCTGCGTGGTCTTCCCCGAACCGGTCTCACCTGCGACGATCACGACCTGGTGGTCCCGGATCGCCGCGAGGATCTCGTCCTTCTTCTGGCTGACCGGCAGCTGCTCGGGGTACGTGACCGGCGGCAGGGCCGCACGCCGCTCCCGTATCCGCGCGGCGGACTTCTCCGCCTCGGCCGCGATCTCGTCGAGGACCGCCTGCCGCGCCTCGGGCCTGCGGATCTTACGGCTGCCTTCGAGGCGACGCCCCAAACGGTGCGCGTCGCGGAGCGAGGCCTCGTCGAGGAGCCGGGCGAGCTCGGCATAGGAAGTAGACATACGAACTCCAGGATCTCACCCGCTTGTCGGCACTGGCGAACGCATTTCTGTCCCCTCTGTCCGGGTGGTGCAGTATGGAGCCATGTCGCTCGCAGCCACCCGCCGTCGCCGCTCCGCGGTGACGCTCCTCCTCGCCGCGCTCCTCGCGCTGCTCACGGTGGGATTGGTGTGCGGCCCGGCGAGCGCGAGTGCGAGTGCGAGTGCCGGCCAGGTGACCGAGTCCGTACGCGCCGCCGCGCCCTCGGCCTCCGCCCTGGACGGCAAGACCGGCTGCGGCAAGAAGCAGACCGACGAGAGCGGCCAGCCCGCCACCCCGAACCGCGGCGGCTCCGCGCACGAACAGCTCGCCTCCACGCTCTCCCACGAGCAGTCCGCCACCGGTGACGGGACGCCCTTCGGCCACCTCGCCGGTGTCGCACCCGACCGCGGCCCACCGCCCCGCGACCCGCCGTCCCCCGTCGAACTCTCCGTCCTGCGCGTGTAGAGGGCCCTGTCTCCGGCCCTCACCACCCGCCCAGGACAGGAGAAGAACCCGCATGAATCTGCGGCTCGCTCTGCGCGCCCCCGCCCACTGGCCGGCGGCGCGCCGGCTCGTCGCGCTCGGCGGCGCCCTGCTCAGCGCCCTGCTGCTCGGCCTGCCGACCGCCCTCGTACCGAACCCGGTCTTCGGCCGCGAGATCCCGCCCGAGTGGTGGAGCTATCCGGTGCTCGTGGCCTCCGCGCTGCTCGCCGGCCTGCTGCTCGCCACGTACGTACGCACAGGAGCCGAGCGCACCCGGGACAGCGAACGGGTCTCACGGCTCGGCTCGGCCGGAGCACTGCTCTCGTTCCTCGCCGTCGGCTGCCCCGTGTGCAACAAGCTCGTGCTGCTCGCCCTCGGCACCTCCGGCGCGCTCACCGTCTGGGCGCCGCTGCAGCCCGTGCTCGCGGTCGCCTCGCTCGTGCTGCTCGCCGTGGCCACCGTCCGCCGGCTCGCCGGCGAGGTCGCCTGCCCGGCGAAGCCCGCGCGCTGACCCACCGACTTCCCGACCCGTACCACCAGGAGACCTGAACACCCATGGCCCCCACCTCATCCACCTCATCGAAGTCCTCCCCATCGAAGTCCTCCTCCGCGCCCGGCAAGGGCCGCGGCCTCGCGATCGGCGCGGCCGTCCTCGTGGCCGCGCTGCTCCTCGGCGTCTTCTCGTACACCGCGACCAAGCCCGGCTCCGGCTCCGGTTCCGACACCGGCAGCGCGAGCGACACCCCCGCCGCCGACGTCTCCGCCGACCCGCAGAACGGCGTCTACCCGGAGCTGGAGAAGCTGGCCCGCCGCGACGCCAAGGACCCGCTCGCGCAGGGCCGGGCGGACGCCCCCGTCGTCCTCGTCGAGTACGCCGACTTCAAGTGCGGCTTCTGCGGCAAGTTTGCCCGCGACACCGAGCCGGGCCTCGTGAAGAAGTACGTCGACAACGGCACCCTGCGCATCGAATGGCGCAACTTCCCGATCTTCGGCGCCGAGTCGGAGGCCGCCGCGCGCGCTGCCTGGGCGGCCGGGCAGCAGGGGCGCTTCTGGCAGTTCCACGAGGCGGCGTACGCGGAGGGCGTGAAGGAGAAGGGCTTCAAGGACGACCGCCTCAACGCGCTCGCCGAGCAGGCCGGAGTCGCCGACCTCGACCGCTTCAAGAAGGACCTGGACAGCGCGGCGGCGAAGAAGGCCGTCGGCAGGGACACCGAGGAGGCCTACAAGCTGGGCGCCACCTCCACCCCGTCCTTCCTGATCAACGGCCGTCCGCTGGCGGGCGCCCAGCCCGCGGAGACCTTCGAGCAGGCCATCGAGCAGGCGGCGGCAACGGCTTCCGGCAAGAAGGACACGGGCCGGTGACCGGCGACATCGGTTATCTCGCCGCGTTCCTCGGCGGCCTGCTCGCCCTGCTCAGCCCGTGCAGCGCGCTGCTCCTGCCGGCGTTCTTCGCGTACTCGATCAACAGCTCGTCCCGGCTCCTGGCCCGCACCGGCATCTTCTACCTGGGCCTGGCCACGACCCTGGTCCCGCTGGGCGCCGCGGGCTCGTTCGCCGGACGGTTCTTCTACGGCAACCGGGATCTGCTCGTCCTCGTCGGCGGCTGGCTGATCATCACGCTCGGTCTGCTGCAGCTCCTCGGCATGGGCTTCGCCTCCCGCAAGATGTCCGAGCTCTCCGGCCGCATCCGCCCCACCACCGCCCTGTCGGTGTACGCCCTGGGTGCGGTCTACGGCCTGGCCGGCTTCTGCGCGGGCCCGATCCTCGGCAGCGTCCTCACGGTCGCGGCCCTGGGCGGCAATCCGGGGTACGGGGGCGCACTGCTCGCGGTGTACGCCCTCGGCATGGCGGTCCCGCTGTTCCTCCTGGCCCTGCTCTGGGAGCGCTTCGACCTGGGCCGCCGCCGCTGGCTCCGCGGCCGCACCTTCCGCGTCGGCCGCTTCGAGCTGCATACGACGTCGACCCTGTCGGGCCTGTTCTTCATCGCCCTCGGCACGCTGTTCCTGGCCTTCGACGGCACGACGGCACTGCCCGGAATCCTCGACGTGGACGACTCGTTCGCGGTCGAACAGTGGGCCCGCGGCCTCGGCGAGCGCGTCTCGGACGGCACGCTGGTGCTGGCCGCGATCGCCGCGGCGGCGGCGCTCTTCGCGGTACGCGCGTGGCGCCGCCGCTCGGCCGCCGGGGTGAACGCGGGGGCGGAGACGGAGAGCTGAGCGGGACCGGCTCCGCCCACCGGCGTACGGGTGGGCGGAGCCGGTCGCCCGACGGGCACGTTCCGAAAACACTGAAGCCCCCGTCCGAAGACGGGGGCTTCACTTGTGGCTGGGGCCGGGGTCGAACCGGCGACCTTCCGCTTTTCAGGCGGACGCTCGTACCAACTGAGCTACCCAGCCACGAGATTCGCGAGGAATCTCAGCGGTCCTGACGGGATTTGAACCCGCGGCCTCCACCTTGACAGGGTGGCGAGCACTCCAAACTGCTCCACAGGACCAAGCTGTTGCGCGACTAAGTGTCGCACAGGGTGGTGCGTGCCCCCAACGGGATTCGAACCCGTGCTACCGCCTTGAAAGGGCGGCGTCCTGGGCCACTAGACGATGAGGGCGGAACTACTGGTTACAGCTCTGCTTCGTCTGCGCGTCCGGGGACGTCAGAAGCATGTGACTCCGCGTCCCCCCGGAGGGTTCTGCTTCTCCTTCGCTCCTCACGGAGTTCTGGACGGTCAAGCCCTGACCGGTGCCGTTGGGCACGCCCAGACTGTACTACGGCGTTTGGACCTCGACCAAACCGAAAAGATGTGAGGCCGTCCGGCGGTCATGGCGCCGGTGAGCTGTCCGGCGCCGACGGCGTCGCGCCGGGTTCGTTCTCCTGCGGGACATGGCGGCTGACCTCGGCCGTGGTGAGGCCGAGCCCGCCGAGGCGGATCTCGTCCCAGGCCTGCAGGCGCTTGGTGGTCCGGTCGAGGTACAGGACGGACGCGGAGACGGGGTCCGGTTCCTCGCCCTCGACGGCGCGCAGGCCGCTGCCACCGGTGGAGCCCTCGATACGCAGCCGGGTGCCGCCGGGCAGTTGCTCCGTCTTCGGGTGGTGGACGTGGCCCGCGAGGACGAGCGGGACCTGCCCGTCGGTCTGCCGGGCCGCGACCGGGTTGTGCGCGACGGCGATGTCCACCGGAGCACCCAGGGCCCGCTGGACGCGCAGGGAGCCGGCGAGGAAGCTGCCCGCCGTGCGCTCGGCCGGGTCGCCGCGGGCGACGACCGAGCGGTCCGGGGTGAACTGCGGGTCGCCGATGCCCGCCAGGCGCAGGCCGCCGACGTTCACGGTGCGGCCGTCGTCCAGGACGTGCACGTTCTTCAGGCGTTCCAGATAGCGCTGGGTCGTCCGGGAGTCGTGGTTGCCGCGCACCCAGACGTAGGGGGCGCCCAGGTCCTCGATCGGGTCGAGGAAGCGGTTCTCGGCGGCGGTGCCGTGGTCCATGGTGTCGCCGGAGTCGATGATCACGTCGATCTCGTACTGCTCCACGAGCGAGGCGATGATGTGCCAGCTCGCGGGGTTGAGGTGGATGTCGGAGACGTGCAGGACGCGGACCGTGGACGGGTCGGGGGCGTACGTGGGGAGCGTGGAGGTGGCGTCGTACAGCTTGGTGACGTTGGTGACCAGGCGCGCCAACTCCTTCTGGTACGCGTCGAATTCGCTGACGATGCTGCGGGCGTTGCCGACGACGGACGGGGCGGAGGAGAGCAGTCCGGAGAACCTGGGCTCCAGGACCGACTTGGGGTTCCAGGTGGCGAAGGCGGTGGCGCCGCAGATCACGAGCAGGGCGAGCGCGGTGCCGCCGGCGGTGAGGGCGCGGCGGGGCCTGCGGTAGACGACGAGGCCGAGCGCGGCGGCGCCGAGCACCACGGCGACGCAGGAGCGCAGCGCCAGGTCGAGGGTGCCGGCCTGGACGTCGCGGGTGACCTCGTCCTGCAGTCCGGCGATGCGCTCGGGGTGGTCGACGAGGGCGCGGGCGCGGTCCGGGTCGAGGCTGTCCAGGTCGACGTCGAGGCGGAGCGGCGCGGTGTGGGAGTCGAGTTCGAGGGCGCCGAGCGGGGAGACGTTGATCTTCGTGCCGCCGGTGAGCGAGGGGCGCAGCGTCATCCGCGTGTCCATCGGGCCGACCGGGACGTGCACGCTGCCGACGATCAGTAGCCCCAGCCAGGCGCCGAGCAGCACGACCGCGACCAGGCCGAGGGCGCGGCCGAAGGGGTGCGGCGGGTGGACCAGTTCGCCGACGGGGTGCGGGTGGCGCGCGCGGTAGTGGCGTACGAACGCGGCCGGGGCGGTCCGTACGCGGTCCAGGACGTTTCGGGCGGCGGCGCGGGCGCTGGCCATTGGGCCCCTATGCCCATGTCTGCGGGTGTTCATGCCGGGCCGGGCCGGGGGGTGGTGATGCCGGGCCGGGCCCGGGGGTGGGCCGAGGGCTGTCAGCCCCAGCCCAGCTCGTGCAGGCGCTCGTCGTCGATGCCGAAGTGGTGGGCGATCTCGTGGACGACGGTGACGGCGACCTCGTCGACCACCTGCTCCTGGCTCTCGCAGTAGCGCAGGGTCGGGCCCATGTAGATCGTGATGCGGTCCGGGAGCACCCCGGCGTACCACTCGCCGCGGTCGGTGAGCGGCGTGCCCTCGTACAGGCCGAGCAGCTCGGGGTCGTCGGCGGACGGTTCGTCCTCCACGAACACGGCCACGTTGTCCATCACCCTGGTCAGTTCCGGGGGGATCTGGTCCAGGGCCTGGCTCACCAGCTCTTCGAACGCCTCACGGGTCATCTCCAGCACACGGCCCATTGTCCGGGACGAGCGGTGGATGTGCGGGCCCCGGTGCGAACTCCCGTGCGGCGGGGCGTGCGGCCGTGGGAACGCGCGGTTCGGGCGCCGTGTGCGCGGCGTGTCCTCTTGCGGGCGGCGGGAGTTGGGCAGGGCAACACATTGCCGCGCTCCGGAGGTGCCCACCCGTGCGCCAGTTGTCCGTACCCGTTCGTCTGGCCGCGGTGGTGGTCGCCCTCGGTGCGGGCGCCGGGTGTGTGAGCGTCGGCGGGGACGCCCAGGAGCCCGCGCCCGCCAAGTCCTCCCGGTCCGCGGGCGAGAACGCCGGTGAGGCCGGGCCGGACGGCGGGCCCGTGGTGAGTGGTGTCACGGGGCGGGAGGGCGCGCGGCCGGACGGTGTGCGCCCCGAGGGCGGTGACGCCGAGAGCGGTGACGCGGAGAGTTCCCCCGCCGCCTCCGACTCGGCCTCGCGCCCGGCGACCCCGGCCCGCCCGTCGTCCTCGCCCGACCGGCCCGGTCCGGGGCGTACGACGCCCAAACCCCGGCCCTCCGCGACGCAGGCGCCCACGCCCCCGCCCCCGCAGAGCACGCCGGGGACGACGCCCACGCCGCCGGACACCGGGGAGCCGTCCTCGTCCGCGGCGGGCGGCGGTCAGTCCGGCGGTTCGGGGGGCTCGGGCGGGGTGCGCGGGGCGAGCTTCACGGCGCGGGAGCCGTCGCCGGAGGCCGGGCCGAGCTGAGGCGGGCTTCGGCCCCCGCAGCCCCGCTCCGGAGGTCCGGTTTCGGTCGTCGGTGCAGGTCAGAGGGGCGGTTTGCCATCCGGGGTGAGGGGTGCGTACAGTGGTAGATCGTTTGATCCCATTTGCCCGGCGCCAGCATCGAAGAGCGCCGTGTGGCGCGTACTCTCCCTAGCCGTGGCTGACCGCATTGAGGCGGTCGAATTGCGATTCACGGAGTTTGGGCGCGTGCCGAGACTCCGGAAGGTTTCGCATTTCGCATGTCCACTTTCAGTACTGAGCACTCCGTCCTGCCCGAGAACAGCGCGGACGACGCTGTCGTCACCGAGACGGCCGCTCCCGAAGCCCCCGAGGCGCCCGAGGTCACCTTCGCTGACCTGGGCCTGCCCGAGGGCGTCGTCCGCAAGCTCGCGCAGAACGGCGTGACCACGCCCTTCCCGATCCAGGCCGCGACCATCCCGGACGCCCTGGCCGGCAAGGACATCCTCGGCCGCGGCCGCACCGGCTCCGGCAAGACCCTCTCCTTCGGTCTGCCGACCCTGGCGGCGCTCGCCGAAGGCCGTACGGAGAAGAAGAAGCCCCGCGCGGTCATCCTGACCCCGACCCGTGAGCTGGCGATGCAGGTCGCCGACGCCCTCCAGCCGTACGGCGACGTCCTCGGCCTGAAGATGAAGGTCGTCTGCGGCGGTACGTCGATGGGCAACCAGATCTACGCCCTGGAGCGCGGCGTCGACATCCTCGTCGCCACCCCGGGCCGGCTGCGCGACATCATCAACCGCGGCGCCTGCTCCCTGGAGAACGTCCAGGTCGCCGTCCTCGACGAGGCCGACCAGATGTCCGACCTGGGCTTCCTGCCCGAGGTCACCGAGCTGCTCGACCAGGTTCCGGCGGGCGGCCAGCGCATGCTGTTCTCGGCCACGATGGAGAACGAGATCTCCACGCTGGTCAAGCGCTACCTGACCGACCCGGTCACGCACGAGGTCGACGCCGCCCAGGGCGCCGTCACGACCATGACGCACCACATCCTGATCGTGAAGCCCCGCGACAAGGCGCCGGTCACCGCCGCGATCGCCGCGCGCAAGGGCCGCACCATCATCTTCGTCCGCACCCAGCTCGGCGCCGACCGCATCGCGGAGCAGCTGCGCGACTCCGGCGTGAAGGCGGACGCGCTGCACGGCGGCATGACGCAGGGCGCCCGTACGCGGACGCTCGCCGACTTCAAGGACGGGTACGTCAACGCGCTCGTCGCCACCGACGTCGCCGCCCGCGGCATCCACGTCGACGGCATCGACCTGGTCCTCAACGTGGACCCGGCCGGTGACCACAAGGACTACCTGCACCGCTCCGGCCGTACGGCCCGCGCGGGCCGCTCCGGCACCGTCGTCTCGCTCTCGCTGCCGCACCAGCGTCGGCAGATCTTCCGGCTGATGGAGGACGCGGGCGTCGACGCCTCGCGCCACATCATCGGCCAGGGCGGCGCCTTCGACCCGGAGGTCGCCGAGATCACCGGCGCCCGGTCGCTGACCGAGGTCCAGGCAGACTCCGCGGACAACGCGGCGAAGCAGGCCGAGCGTGACGTGTCGCAGCTCACCAAGGAGCTGGAGCGCGCGCAGCGTCGCGCCACCGAGCTGCGCGAGGAGGCCGACCGCCTCACCGCCCGCGCCGCGCGCGAGCGGGGCGAGGACCCGGCCGAGGCCGTCGCCGCTGCCGCCGAGGCCGCCGTCGCCGAGGTCGAGGTGCCCGAGCAGCAGCAGCGCGAGGTGCGCGAGCAGCGGGAGTTCCGCGAGGAGCGTCCGTCGTACGAGCGTCGGGAACGCCGGGACGACCGGGGCAACTTTGAGCGCCGTGAGCGTCGCGACAACGACCGTGGCGGCAACGGCGGCTTCAACCGCGACCGCCGCGACAACGACCGGGGCGGTTTCCGCCGGGACGACCGCGGTGACCGCGGCTTCAACCGCGACCGTGACGACCGCGGTGGCCGTTCCTTCGAGCGTCGCGACAACGACCGTGGCGGCAACGGCGGCTTCAACCGCGACCGCCGCGACAACGACCGTGGTGGCTTCCGCCGGGACGACCGGGGTGGCCGTTCCTTCGAGCGCCGTGACAACGACCGTGGCGGCAACGGCGGCTTCAACCGCGACCGCCGCGACAACGACCGTGGTGGCTTCCGCCGGGACGAGCGGGGCGGCTTCCGCCGGGACGACCGTGGCGGCAACGGCGGCTTCAACCGCGACCGCCGCGACCACCGCGGCGGCAGCGACCGTCCGTTCAACCGCGACGACCGCCCCTTCAACCGCGACCGTCGCGACCACCGCGGTGGCAGCGACCGTCCGTTCAACCGCCGTGACGACCGCGGCGCCGGCTCCTTCGGCCGCCGTGACGACAAGCCGCGCTGGAAGCGCAACGGCTGACCCCGCCGGCACCGGCAACTGACCTGAGAAGCGGGCCGACTCCACGGAGCCGGTCCGCTTCTCACGTCGCCGCACCGATACCCGATCGGCTCTGTCCGCTCCTGCGGCTATGCTCGGGGGGTGCGTTGACGCGGGCCGTTAGCTCAATTGGCAGAGCAGTGGACTTTTAATCCATTGGTTGTGGGTTCGAGTCCCACACGGCCTACGACGCGAGGGTCTACGGAAACCCCGTCTGACCTGCTGAGAAGCGCCCGACTCCACTTCGGTGGGGGCGGGCGTTTCTGCGTTGCGCGGGGCTTGTGCGGGCGATGCGTGAGCGGACGGGCTGGTGGTGATGCGGATGTGACGGGTCGTCAAGGCGATCCGCGCCCGAGCTTGACCGTGCGGGAATCATCGAACTATCTTCGTGCGAGATTTTTCGAACGATCAGGGAGGGGCGATGACTCCTGCGCGGGTCTACCAGCATCCGGAAACGTCAGAGATCGCGATGCCCAAGGTCTTGTTCGCGCTGAGCGAGCCGCTGCGGCTGAACATGGTCCGCATGCTCGTCGAGCGAGGAGAAGTGGACAGCATCGAACTCGGCCCGGAACTGCCGCGGTCGACGCTGACGCACCACACGAGCCTGCTGCGCGAGTCCGGGATCGTCTTCGTACGCGCCGAGGGGCGCAAGTGCATGATCCGGCTCCGTGAGGACGATCTGGAGGCCCGGTTCCCCGGACTGATCCAGACCGTCCTCAACGGCTATCCGGCACCCGTGGACGACGTGGACGACGTGGACGACGTGGACGACGTGGACGACGAGGAGGGCGCGTGATCCGCAAGGTGTGGCCCCTGGTCACCGCCGCCATCGCGCTCGGCATCGACGCGTACGTCGTCGCCGGCGTACTGCCGTCGATCGCCGACTCACTGGCGACCACAGTCGCGGTGATCGGCCTCGGGGTGACTGCCTTCACCGCTGCCTACGCCGTGGCCGGACCGCTGCTGTCCGGAAGGCTCACCCAAGGCAGTACCGCGCGAGCGTTGCTGATCGCGCTCGGCGTGTTCAATCTCGGGAACCTCATCACGGTCGTCGCACCGGGAGTCGGGATCTTCCTTGGCTCCCGCGTCATGGCCGGCGCGGGCGCCGGCATCCTCACGGCTGTCGCTACCGCGACCGCCGCGGCGATGGTCACTGAGCGAGAGCGCGGCCGGGCGATGGCGATGGTCACCTTCGGCCTGTCCACGGGGACCGTCGCCGGAGTGCCCGTGGGGATGCTGATCGGCGAAAGCCGGGGCTGGCGCTGGACCATGGCCCTGGTCGTCGCTGTCGGCGTACTCAGCATGATCGCCCTCGCCTCCCGCGCACGCACGCTGCCGCCGTTGCCCAGGACGGACGGGGCGCCGGTCTTCGGAGTGCTGCGCTCGGGCAGGACCTCCGCCGGAATCGTCGCGGCGTTCCTGCTCGGCGTGGCCAGCCTCGGCCTCTACACGTACCTGCTTCCCATGGCGGACTCGCGAGGTCTTCAAGGCTGGGGCTTCGCCCTCGTGTGGGCATGGGGCATCGGTGGCGTCACCGGGGCCGCGCTGATCGGCAAGCCGTTGGACAGATACGGGCCGAGGGC
Source organism: Streptomyces luteolus (assembly GCF_029968015.1). Taxonomy (GTDB): domain Bacteria; phylum Actinomycetota; class Actinomycetes; order Streptomycetales; family Streptomycetaceae; genus Streptomyces; species Streptomyces luteolus. Next base: position 23,531 of record NZ_JASCIS010000034.1, on the reverse strand, counting down.
GCTGCTTCTGGTCCTGCCCGCGATACTCGCCGCGAGCTTCGCGACGGTCTGGATCTCTTCTGCTCCGGCTGTGTGGTTGATCGCCGCGGCCACGTGGGGAGCTGCCGGGTGGGCGAGCGTTCCGACCGTGCAGCAAGCACTCACCCAGGACCGCCCAGCCCAGGCCATGCCGGTCATCGCTTTCCAGATGGCCGCGATGTACCTCGGCTCCGCGGCGGGAGCCGCCCTGGGAAGCAGCCTCTTGGCCGGGGGAGTCAATTCGGTCGATCTTGCCGGACTGGCGCTGATCCCCGCGGGGCTCGCCATGGTCCTGACCGGCTGGATCGGGGTCGGGGTGCGGCCGGCCCGGGTGCGGGAGACAGCCCGTGTCCGGGCGTGCGAAACCGCCGGATGATCCTCGCTGTGAGCCCGGGGCTCAAAGCTCAGCCCAGCACTCGGATCTCGGCGCCTCCGCAGGCATCTCCCCCTCCGTTCAGACCACCACGCGTTGCACGGTCGGGCGCTGACGGTGACGGTTTGAGAGTCAGTACACCGTCGTATTGGAGGCGTAATGCGGAACCGTGCCAGGCTTACCGCCGTCACTCTGATGGCCACTGCAATGATCTTCGGCGCCGGCGCCGGCGCAGGAGCAGTGGCAGCTGAGCGACCGGCAAACGCGGTCGAGCACCGCGCGCCGAGCCCGGAGGATGACGACTGGACAGGAATCGGCCTGAACATCCTCTGCGGGATCGGCGTGCTCGGCGTGGGATATTGCAGCAACTAGGAGTGCGAACCAGCACTGAAAAGGGCCCGCCGGTGCGGGCCCTTTTCGTATGCCGCCCATGAGCGCGGTCCGCGAAGACCGAGGAGCAGCCGTAATGAACCAGAACCAGGACCAGAACCAGTCGCAACACCGTTTGCCTGCCCCGCAGGTGGACTGGGTTCGGGTTCCCGCGGGGATCGTGGCGCGGGGGACAGCCGAGGGGGACGTGCCGGGGGTTGCCGAGCGGTATCGGGACACCGGGGTGCCGGTGAAGTGGTACCTGAAGGAGGCGCCGCGGGCGGAGGTTCACGTACCGGCGTTCCTGATCGGACGTGTCCCGGTGACCGTCGGGCAGTGGGCGGAGTTCGCCGCGGACACCGGGCGGCCGGCGCCGCGCGGGTCGGCCGACCATCCCGTGACCGGTGTCCCCTGGGGGGAAGCCGTCGCGTACTGCGGTTGGATCGACGCGCTGCTCGGCGGGGTAGGTGTGCGGCTGCCCTCGGAGGACGAGTGGGAGCGCGCTGCCCGGGGGGACGACGGGCGGGAGTTCCCCTGGGGGGACGAGTACCGGACCGGACTGGCCAACCTCGTGGACCTCGGTATGCGGACCACCACCCCGGTCGGCTCGTTCCCCGAGGGAGCCAGCCCGTTCGGCGTGCTCGACATGGCGGGCAACGCCGACGAGTGGACATCCACGCTCTACGCCCCCTACCCCGGCGCGCCGAATGCGGTTCCGGCCGTGGAGGACTGGGCGTTCGACCCGCACATCACCCGCGGCGGGGCGTTCCGGCACGACCGGGACCTGGCGCGCTGTGCCCGTCGCCACGGTGCGTACGAGGAGGACCTCGTGGCGATCGGCGTGGGCTTCCGGCTTGCGGCGCCCGCCAGTTGAAGGTTCAGCCTGTGTGAGCCGTGTGGGCCCTGAGTTGACGGACCTTCGGGGAGGCACTGGTCCCGTACCGCCCGCGTGGCGAAGGCGGGCGTCCTCGACGACCAGCCGTAGCCCGAGCCCGAGCCGAGCCAGTCGCAGGTCGCAGGGAGTGCGACACGCATCAGGCCCGGCACATCGGAATGTGCCGGGCCTGATGTTTCAGTAGCGGGGACAGGATTTGAACCTGCGACCTCTGGGTTATGAGCCCAGCGAGCTACCGAGCTGCTCCACCCCGCGTCGGTGAACACAAGTGTACGCCATCCCGGTGACCCCTCGTGCCACCCCCGTTTCCCCCGGCCCCAGTAACTCGTACGGCCGACGAGGAGTCGCTCGTCGCCTCCCGGGCGGAAACCCTGGGACAGGAGCGGCAGTGGTCCGCCGACACTGCGGACGGGGCAGGAGGCGACCGGTGGGGCAGCGAGGAGCGCGAGGCGGGCGGCGGGGCGGACGTGGTCCGCGTCGCCGGTCTCCCCTCGAAGAGCCGAAGCGGCCGATCATGCACGCTCAGGCCCACGCGTTCGTCCGCAGCCTGCCGACGCTGCTCATCGGCATCGGGCTCGTCTCCGCGCTGCTCACCCCGCCGCGGTTCACGGCGGCCCCGCTGTTCTCGGCGGCGCCGCTCGTCGCGGCCCCGTTCTTCGGGCTGCTCGGCACGGTGCTCACGGGGGTCGCCGCGTCCACCTCCGTGGTGCTGCTGCAGTTGTACTACGGGACGGCCGGGCGGCCGCAGGAGGTGACCGAGCTGATCAACGTGGTCACGGTGTCCGCGCTCGCCGTGCTCATCAATGTCGTCGTACGCCAGCGCGGAGAGAAACTCGCCTCCGCGCGGGAGATCGCGGAGGCCGCCCAGCGCGCCGTGCTGCCCGAACCGGCCTCGCGGATCGGGGGCCTGCAGATCGCGGCGCGGTACGAGGCGGCGCAGGCGGACGCGTTCATCGGGGGTGACCTGTACGCGGTGCAGGACACTCCGCACGGCGTACGCCTCGTCGTGGGCGATGTGCGCGGCAAGGGGCTGGGCGCGGTGGAGGCCGTGGCCGTGGTGATCGGCGCGTTCCGGGAGGCGGCCGAGCAGGAGGCGACGCTGGAGGCGGTCGCCCAGCGGCTCGAGCGCGCGCTCGCGCGCGAGGGAACCCGGCGCTTGGGCCTCGACGCCTTCGAGGGGTTCACGACGGCGGTGCTCGCGGAGATGCCGCACGGCCGTGAGGTCGTACGGTTCATCAACCGGGGCCATCCGGAGCCGCTGATGCTGTCCGCGGGCGGGCGGTTGTGGGTGCTCGCGACGGAGGAGCCCGCGCTGCCGCTCGGCATGGGGGACCTGGGGATCTGGCCGGACCGCGCCGGTGAGTGCTGGTTCCCGGCCGGGGCGACACTGCTCTTCTACACCGACGGGCTCTCCGAGGCGCGGAACGAGGCGGGGGAGTTCTACGATCCGGCGGCGCGGCTCAGCGGCCGGATGTTCACCGCGCCGGACTCCCTGCTCGCCACGGTGGCCGAGGAGGTACGGGCGCACACCGAGGGCTCGGGCATGACCGACGACATGGCGCTGCTCGGGGTGCGGCGGCCCTCGGGGGAGGAGCCGGAGGCCGCCGACGCTGTCACCCTGCGTGAGTGAAGCGCCGCCCTCCGCATAACAAATGACGCAACGTCAGAAAACAGAAGGCCGTGAGAGGTGTAAGCGGAGGAGTCAACTCGCCCGGTTCCGCCCCCTCGTGTCCGAAAAAGCCTTGGCCAGAGTCGTGAACGATCAGTCGGAACGGCTTGGAATCCGATGCCGCTGTCTATTAACGTTCGATAACGCAGCGCGGTCGTCCCAGCCGTCACAAGAGTCGGCTCCGTGCGCACACGCCTAATCCCGCAAGGGAGCCGGGGAACCACCAACTTGGGGTGAATCGGGCGTTCTTCGTCCGTAGGAAACCTTCCTGTTCCGAACCCGTCAGCTAACCCGGTAGGCGAGAAGGAAGGAAAGGAGTGCGCCCCAGTGGCGACCCCGACCAGCAGAGGCGCGAGCGGTCATGAGCCCGCGTATTTCCCGGACGGTGACCAGACGTTCGGGCAGGACGACGGGCCCTGGGAAGAGTGGAATCCCACCGAGGAGTCCGTTCGTCCCGTCCGCGGCCGGCACCGTGTCGGCAAGCAGCGCGGCGGCTTCGCGCGCAGCTCCACCGTGCTCGGCGTGGGCGTCATCGCCGCGGTCGGCGCCGGTGGCATCGCGACCGCCAAGGACCGTCCGCCGGTACCGATATCGCTGCCCGACCTCTCCGGCGTCACCGATTCCCTGCCGGACGCCGAGTCCCTGCCCGGCGTCGGCTCGCTGATCTCCGACTCCGATGAATCCGCCGACGCCGGAAGCGACTTCTCCGGTGTCACCCAGGCCGCCGCCGCGGGCGGCGCGCCCGTCGCGCAGCTCGACGGCGGGCAGCAGGCCGCCTCCGCCGACGCCGGTGAGGCGCTGCGCTCGCGCATCATGCAGCAGGCCGAGTCGAAGCAGGACGAGGCCGCGGCCGCCGAGCAGGCGGCCGCCGCCGACGCCGCCGCGAAGGCCGCCGCCGAAGAGGCCGAGAAGCAGCAGACCGAGGCCGAGAAGAAGGCCGCGGAGGCCAAGCGCAAGGCCGAGGAGGAGGCGAAGCGGAAGGCCGAGGCCGAGCGCCTCGCCAAGCTCGCCCGCAGCTTCGTCAGCCCCCTGTCCTCGTACACCATCAGCACCACGTACGGACAGGCCGGTTCGATGTGGGCCTCCGGCTACCACACGGGTCTGGACTTCGCCGCGCCCACGGGCACGCCGATCAAGTCGATCCACTCCGGCACCGTCAAGGAGGCCGGCTGGTCCGGCAGTTACGGCTACCGCACGGTGGTCGAGCTGGAGGACGGCACGGAGCTCGCGTACAACCACCAGTCGTCGATGAGCGTCAGCGTCGGCCAGAAGGTCACCACCGGCGACGTCATCGGACGGGTCGGCTCCACCGGCAACTCCACCGGTCCGCACCTGCACTTCGAGGTGAAGACGCCGGGCGGCGACCTGATGGACCCGGGGGCGTGGCTGCGCGACAAGGGCATCAGCCTCTGAGCCACCTTCGGTCAGGGCTGCCGGTACGAGGCATGCATCGGTGAGGTGAGGCATGCCTTCCACAGCCGTCGCCGGACGGGTTCTTCCGCGTACGTCCGTACCGGAATACGCCCGTCGGCGGCGGCTGTTGACGTACCCATGACCTCTCTGCGCCATCTCGGCTCGTCCGACCTCTCGGTCTTCCCGCTCGCCCTCGGCGGCAACGTCTTCGGCTGGAGTGCCGACGAGGAGCAGTCCTTCGCCGTCCTCGACGCCTACACCGCGGCGGGCGGCAACTTCGTCGACACAGCCGACGTCTACTCCGCGTGGGTGCCGGGCAACAGCGGCGGTGAGTCCGAGACCGTCATCGGCAAGTGGCTCGCGGCCCGCGGCAACCGCGCCGACATCGTCCTCGCCACCAAGGTCGGCGCCCTCGAAAGCGCCAAGGGCCTGGCTCCGAACACCATCAAGCGGGGCGTCGAGGACTCCCTGCGCCGCCTCGGCACGGACTACATCGACCTGTACTACACGCACTTCGACGACCCGGCCGTCCCCGTCGAGGACATCGTCACCGCCCTCGACGAGCTGGCCCGCGCGGGCACCGTGCGCGCCGTCGCCGCCTCCAACATCTCGGCCGAGCGCCTGACCGAGTCCCTCGAATTCGCCGAGCGCGAGGGCCTCGCGCGGTACGTCGCGCTGCAACCGCACTACAACCTCGTCTCCCGCGACACGTACGAGGGCCCGCTCCAGGAGGTCGCCTCCCGGACCGGGCTCGCCGCGGTGCCGTACTACTCCCTCGCCTCCGGCTTCCTCACCGGCAAGTACCGGCCGGGCGCGAGCGTGGACAGCGTGCGGGCGCAGAGCGCGGGCGGTCATCTGGACACCGAGCGCGGCCTCAAGGTGCTCGACGCGCTCGACCGGGTCGCGGCCGCGCACGACGCCGAGCTCGCCACCGTCGCCCTCGCCTGGCTCGCCGCGCAGCCGACCGTGGTCGCGCCGATCGCCTCGGCCCGTACGGTCGAGCAGCTGCCCGCCCTCGTCCAGGTCGCCGAACTCCAGCTCACCGACGCCGAGTTGGCGGATCTGACGGCCGCCTCAGCCTGAGCGGCCGGGGGCGTACGCGGGGGAGGGGGCGCAGGGGGTGTACGGGGCGTAGGCGGGGTGCGGCGGCCCGTATCCCGGCTGGCGCGGCACATAGGTGAGGCGCGGGCCGGGCTGAGGGGCGTACGGGTTCGGGTAGGGGTACGCGTACGGGTACGGGCGTGGTGCGGGGATCGGTGGGGCCGTGGCGCGGGCCGCGTGCTCCAGGGCCGGGCGGGCGGTCGCGCGGCGGCTCCAGATCTCGCCGAGGAGTTCCTGCTCGCGGGAGACGAACTCCGCGCCCGCCCGGCCGTGCCGTCCCCGGTGCCGCAGGAACGCCAGGGACGTCGCGTACGCCTCGTACTCCGCGACGGTCCGGGCCGCGGCCGGGCCGCCGAGGCGGGCGGCGTGGTCGCGGGCGAAGCGGCGGGCGCGCATCGAGGAGAGCGCGTACGCCTCGTACGGGCCGATCCAGCCGGCGGCGGCGTAGACGGGGAGTTCGGTCCGGATGGTGCGCAGCTCGCGCTGGCGCGTCCAGACCGTGAGCCAGGTCAGGAGCGCGAAGGCGGGGACCATGAAGCCGCCGTAGACGGCGAAGAAGCCGTACGGGCCGAAGACGGCCGAGCTGTTCCAGAGGGCGTGCATGCCCATCGCGAGGCCGAGGCCCAGGACGGGGAGCAGGAAGCGGAGGACGCGCCGGCGCTGCGCGGCGCGGGCGGCGAGGCCGAAGCCGATGCCGGTCAGCACCGTGAACAGCGGATGCGCGAAGGGCGACATCACGATGCGGACGAAGAAGGTCGCGGCGGTGACCGAGTCGAGGGCGAGGCCGGTGATGCCGCTGGCCTCGTCGGTGCCGTACGCGTTGCCCAGATAGAGGACGTTCTCGGTGAACGCGAAGCCGGTGGCGGTGACCCCGGCTATCACCACCCCGTCCACGATTCCGGTGAACTGCCGTCTGCGGAACAGGAAGACGAGCAGTACGGCGGCGGCCTTGGCGCACTCCTCGACGACGGGGGCTATGACGGTCGCGCCGAGGGTGTCGGCGCTCGCAGGGTCGGCGGTGGCCGTGGCTATCCAGCGGGTCGCGAAGGAGTTCGCCACGATCGCTATCAGCGCGGCCGCGCAGGCGCCCCAGGCGAAGGCGAATATGAGGTTCCGCCAGGGCCCGGGGTCGACCCGGTCCAGCCAGCGGAACGCGGCGGTCAGCAGCGGCACCGGCAGCGTGGCCAGGCCGAGGCCGACCAGGAAGCCCTCGGTGCCGGTCTGCTCCCTGACCAGGCCGAGGATCACCAGGCCGGCCAGCGCGAGCAACGTGCCGAGCGCCCACGCCTTGACCGGGCGCCGGTGCCACCAGGGGGTGGCGGATGGGGGCGGAGGCGTTACGGTCACGTCGTCGACGATAACCAGCGGGTGTGACAGGCGCGACGGGCTTGCACTGGCTGTCGTTGGTCTGCGGCACCGTCGTGGCTGGTCGCGCCCCGTGGCGTAGCCGCACATGTCACAGCCCCGCGCCCCTGAAGGGGCACGTGACGGTCGTGGTCCGTAAGAATCCGCCCTACGCCGCGCGGCGGAACAGCAGGTCGTGCACCACGTGGCCCTTGTTCAGGCCCTGGCCCTCGAAGCGGGTCAGGGGGCGGGAGGCGGGGCGCGGGGCGTAGCCGCCGTCGGCCTGGGTGTTGGTGTAGTCGGGGTGCGCGGTGAGGACTTCCAGCATCTGCTCCGCGTACTCCTCCCAGTCCGTCGCGCAGTGCACGAGGGCGCCCGGCTTGAGGGAGCGCGCGGCGAGCGTGAGGAACTCCGGCTGGATCAGGCGGCGCTTGTGGTGGCGCTTCTTCGGCCAGGGGTCCGGGAAGTAGACGCGCAGGCCGTCGAGGGAGGCCGGGGGGAGCATCTCGCGGAGCAGGATGATCGCGTCGCCGTTGGCCACGCGGACGTTGGTCATGCCGCCGCGCTCGGCGAGGCCGAGGAGGTTGCCCATGCCGGGGGTGTGCACGTCGACCGCGAGGATGCCGGTGTGCGGGTCGTCGGCCGCCATCTGAGCGGTGGCCTCGCCCATGCCGAAGCCGATCTCCAGGACGACGGGCAGGCCGCCGAACATCTTGTCCAGATCGAGCGTGCCGCGGCCGTCGATGTCCAGGCCCCACTGGGGCCACAGCCGCTGCAGATACTCGGCCTGGCTCGTGGTGACCCGGCTGCGGCGCGGCTGGAAGCTGCGGATCCGGCGCTCGTGGTGCGAGCCCGCGGGGTCGGGCGCGGGCCCGTCCGGAAAGCGGGGCTCGCCCTTCGGGCGGGTGCGGCGGGAGGCACTGAGGGATTGCTGCTCGTCGACGGCCGGTGCCGTCGGGGCGGCATCGGGGGCGTTGGTGGCGTTCGGCGCGGGGATGTCAGACACAGTGCGGACAATTTTACGGGGCCGGGGTGGGGAGTGGGTTCCGGCGGTTCGGGTGCCTCGGTGTCTCTTGGTCCCCTCGGGGGCCAGCCGCACCTCGACACAGTCGGGAAGGGCGGGGCGGGGAGCCTAACCCCCGTTCAAGACCCGCAGGACGCGCCCCGCCACCTCCCGGCCGATCGGCAGGGAGGCCGTGGCGGCGGGGGACGGGGCGTTCAGTACGTGGACCGTGCGCGGGGTCTCGCGGATCAGGAAGTCGTCGACCAGCGTGCCGTCGCGCAGCACCGCCTGGGCGCGCACCCCGGCCTTCGCGGGGCGCAGGTCGTCCTCCGTGACGGCGGGCAGCAGCCGGCGCACCGCTTCCGTGAAGGCGCGCCGGGACAGGGAGCGCTGCAGCTCGCCCGCCCCGTACCGCCAGTGTCTGCGGGCGATGTGGCGGCTGCCGGGCCAGGTCAGTGTCTCGGCGAGGTCGCGGGGGCGCAGGACCGACCAGGCGTACCCCTCGCGGGCGAGGGCGGGGACGGCGTTGGGGCCGATGTGCACCCCGCCGTCGACCCCGCGGGTGAGGTGCACGCCGAGGAAGGGGAAGTCCGGGTCGGGCACCGGATAGACCAGGCCGCGGACGAGCTCCGGTCTGGCCAGGTCGTAGTACTCGCCGCGGAAGGGGACGATCCGCATGCCCGGGTCGTCGCCCGCGAGCCGGGCCACGCGGTCGCAGTGCAGGCCGGCGCAGTTGACCAGGGCGCGGGCGCGCAGCACCGTGCCGTCCGCCGTGCGCACCGCGACGCCGCGCTCCGGGCGGCGGTCGATCCGGGTGACCTCCGCGCCGTACCGCACGTCGGCGCCGGATGCCTGGGCGAGGCGGGCGGCGACGGCCGTGAAGTCGCACACGCCCGTCGTGCCGACGTGGATGCCCGCGATGCCGCTGACCTGCGGCTCGAACTCCGCTATCTGGGCCGGGCCCAGCTCCCTGACCGGGATGCCGTTCTCCCGGCCGCGCTGCACCAGGGCGTGCAGGCGGGGCAGTTCCGCGCGGTCCGTGGCGACGATCAGCTTGCCGGTGACGGCATGCGGAATGTCGTACTCCATGCAGAACTTGACCATTTCCGCGGCGCCCCGGACCGCGAACCGCGCCTTGAGCGAGCCCGGGGCGTAGTAGATCCCGCTGTGGATCACTCCGCTGTTGCGGCCCGTCTGGTGCCTGGCCGGGCCCGGCTCCTTCTCCAGGACCGTGACGCGGGTGCCCGGACGGGTGCGCGTCAGTGCGTACGCCGTGGACAGGCCGACGATCCCGCCGCCGATCACCAGCACGTCGCAGTCGTACGTCATGCGCTCCACCTCCCAGGTCCGATAGTGCACTGCGCCACTGACAATGCCTTCAAACCCGAAAGGATCATGGACTGCCGCCGGAGTGGCAAGAGGCGGTCCGCCGGACGCTCACGGTTCCGGACGCCCACTCCTACGCCGGGGTGACAAGGAGCGGCCTCGCCCGCTCCCGCAGCTCCGCGACGCGCGGCTCGTCGCCGTGCGCCTCCAGGCGGTGCAGCAGGTCGCGGACGTACTCGGTGGTGCGGGCGGAGGAGATGCGTCCGGCCACTTCGACGGCGCGCAGGCCCTGGGCGCACGCCGCGTCCAGATTGCCCGACTCCAGCTCGGCGACCGCGCTGACCACGAGCCGCAGCCCGTGCGAGCGGACGAATTCCTCGGTCGGCCGGGACAGCGCCTGCTCGGTGAAGCGGCGCACCTGGCGCGGCGCCTTCAGGTCGCGGTAGCACTCGGCGGCGTCGGCGGCGAAGCGGTCGTACGAGTAGAAGCCGAGCCACTGCGGGTCGTTGTCGCCGTCCCGCGCGCGCTCCAGCCAGCCCTCCGCGGCCTTCAGTGCGCCGCCCGCGGCCTGGGCGTCGCCCGCACGCGCGTGTGCCCGGGCCTCGATGAGGCGGAAGAAGCTCATGGTGCGGGCGGTGGCGAGCCCGCGGTTGCGCTCGATGGCGGCCTGGGCGAGGTCCACGCCCTCGTCGCCGAAGCCCCGGTAGGTGGCCTGGAGCGACATCGACGCCAGGACGTACCCCCCGAGGGGGACGTCGGCGGCCGCTCTGGCCAGGCGTAACGCCTGGATGTAGTAGCGCTGGGCGGCCTCCTGCTGGCCGGTGTCGAAGGCCATCCACCCGGCGAGGCGGGTGAGTTCCGCCGTCGCGCCGAACAGGGCGCGGCCGACCTCGTCGGAGTACGAGCCGAGCAGCAGCGGGGCCGCCTCGACCCGCAGGCACTCCGGGACCATCGACGAACGCCAGTCACCGCCGCCGTACTTGGAGTCCCAGCGGCGCGCGTCCTCGGCGGCCTCGCGCAGCTTGTGCACATCGCTGTGGCCGACGCGCTGCAGCGTCTCGCCCGCTGCGGCGGCCGTGTCGGCCTCCGCCGCGCTCTCGGGCGAGCGCTCGACGGAGCTGTCGGCGGGCGTTATCAGCCACCGGGACGCCGGGGTCGCGTACGCGCTCACGGCGAAGGAGCCGGCCAGGGACTGCCAGATCCCGCCACCTCCGGCCCGGCGGCCCGCGAGGTCCAGGCGGTACAGCTCCGTCGCGGACTTCACCGCCGCCCCGACGTCGCGCGGGAAGGCGAGGCCCACTTCGGGCGCCGGGTCTGCGTCGGCGAGGCCGATCTCGTGCAGCGGCACCGGGCGGCCCAGCTTCTGGCCGATGGCCGCGGCGATCAGATGCGGCGCGGCACCCTGCGGCACCATGCCCTTGGAGACCCAGCGGGCCACCGAGGTCTTGTCGTAGCGAAGCGTCAACCCCCGCTGGGAACCCAGGTCGTTGACCCTTCGCGCCAGTCCGGCGTTGCTGATTCCCGCGAGGGCGAGAACCGCGCCGAGCTTTTCGTTCGGCCCGCGTTGCTCCCTGGACATGCGCCACCCCTCGACACAGACGGCTGCCGCGGCTGTGGCATGACCGGCTTTGGCATAACCACGCGGCATTCGTAAACCCAGCGTAGTTCCCCGCATTCCAAGCGTTAAGGGGCCCGGTTCCGGATGGCGAGATTGTTGTCTGTACAGGAGTACGGGTCGTAGGGGCCGTGCTCCGGGTGTGTGGCCGTGCGCCTGCGCGTGCGCTCTTCTCGGACACCTCGGGGGAGCGCTTCCATGGGCGGTGCGTGGGTCGGCCCGCTGTGCACAGGAACCAGTGGGCTGGGGGATGCCGCCGCCTTCATCCCCGCGGGCGGCGGAGCGGTCCGGGAGGTGATGGGCACCTCCCGGACTGTGCGATTCCGTGCCGCACGCGCGCGTTTGTCCTTCCTCGTCCCCGCTGTGGCGCCGCCTGAGCGGTCGCCGAATTGGCCAAATATCGACGCTTGCCGACCGCCCCCGAGATGTCTCAAGTGTCCGAATCCGGGGGCGCGTTGAGCCATGCCCATGCGCTCCCACCACCCCTCTCGTGCGCCGTCTTCGTGGCAGCATGGACCTGAGTTCCCGGCAGTTCCTTCGGGTTCTGTTCCCGGCAGTTCCTTCGGTCCCGGTTGTCCACAGCCTGTGGAGGCGTCGATGCGGTGGTTGGTGGGGTGGAGCAGTACCACCGCGAGGACGGGCCCGGCCAGGACCCCCGGTGCCTACGACGGCGCGGCCGGTGCCTACGACGCCACGGCCGGCGGCGAGACCGTGCACCCCGTGGGCTCCCAACTCCTGTGGGGGGACCCGGACCCGCTCTGGGCGGTCGGCGACTGGCGCCCCGACGAAGTGCGTGTGATCAAGGCCGACGCCCGCACCAGGATCGCCGTGCTGGGCACCTGCGGCGCCAGCGACGAACAGCTGCGCGTCGGCCTGTTCGCGGCCCGCGGCGGCGCCCTGCGCCACCTCACCGCCTGGCCCGGCAGCTACACGGCGGTGGTGCAGGTCGGCCGCCGCGTCACCGTCGCGGGCGACCTCGCGGGCGCGCGCCCCGTCTTCCACACCCCTTGGGCGGGCGGTACGGCGTACGCGACGGCGGCCCTGCCGCTCGCCGACCTCATCGAGGCCCACCTCGACATCGGCCATCTCGCGGCCCTGCTCGCCTGCCCCGACGTCCCCGAGGCGCTGCACGACTCCACGCCCTACCTCGGCGTGAGCCGCATCCCGCCAGGACACGCCCTGATCCTGCGCGACGGCGCCCGCGAGATCGCCGGGTACGAACCGGTCGCCTCGCTCGCCGTCGCCGCCCCGCAGATGGACGGCGCGCGGGCGGTGGACGGCGTTCGCGACGCCCTGGTCGAGGCCGTACGCACCCGCCTCGCCGCGCCACGCCACGTACCGGACATCGACCCGGGACCGGTCCCCGGCATGGGGCCCGCCGAGCGGCGCGGTGTGCGGATGCCTGTGCCCGGCATCGGCGCCGACCTCTCCGGAGGGCCCGCGTCCGGCACGCTCGCGCTGCTCGCCGCCGGCCTGCCGGGACTGCCCGGCACGGTCCTCGGGCACGGCACCGGCGCGGGCGAGCGGCTCCTCGCCGTCACCTTCAACGACCTGACGACCCGCGCCGGCGAGGGCGAACTGCGGCGCGCGGGCGCCATCGCCGCCAACCCGCGCCTGCACCACGTGGTGGTCGCGGCGGGCGAAGAGGCCCTGCCCTACGCCGACTTGGACGGCCCGCTCACCGACGAACCCGGCCCCTCCCTGGTGACCGCCGCACGCCACCGCGCCCGCCTCGCCTCGGGCAGCGCCGACCACTTCACCGGGCACGGCGCACGCCAAGTGCTCGACGCGCACCCCGCGCGCCTGGCGGACCTCCTCATGGACCGGCGCCGTCGCCATCTCGTGCGCCCCGTCGCCGCGTTGGCCAAGGCGGAGGGCTCGGTTCTCGTCCCCGCGCGGGTGTACGCCGCCGCGCGCCGCCTCGCCCGTACGTCGTATCGCTCCGGCATCGAGGACGCCGCCGCGCGCCTGAGGGATGGCCGGTTCGAGGAGCCCGCGGGCGCGGTCGGGGCCTCCCTCGCGGCGCTCGCCTGGGCGAGACCGGGACCCGCCGCGCGCTGGCTGACCGGCGAGGCGCTCGCTGAAGTATCGGTTCGCCTCGAACAGGCGGCGACCCGCCCAGGACCGGGCCCCGGCCAGCACCCCGGCGAACTACGCGCGCGTGCCGCCCTCACCCGGCACGCGGCCGACCTGCGCGTCCTGGAACAGGCCGCCGAGGTCCGCTTCCAGCGCCTGCACGCCCCGTTCCTCGACAACCAGGTCGTCCGCGCGTGCCGGGCGCTCCCCGAAGCACTCAGGGTGCAGCCCGGCGCACGCGCGGACATCCTGCGCACGGTCCTGGAGGGCGCCGGCGTGGCCGACCTCCCGGACGGCTGGGGCGAACCCACGCTCGCCTCGTCCACCGCCGCCGTCGGCACCGGACTCCGCGTCGCCGTCGAGGAGTTGGTCGACCTGTTCGCGGCGCCGCTGCTCGCCCAGGCCGGTCTGGTCGAGGGCCGCGTCGTGCAACGGGCCCTGCGGGAGGCCGCCGACGGGGAGCAGGGCGGGCTCGACGGCCTCGCCGAACTCGTCTCGACCGAACTGTGGCTGCGCCGCCTCCTCTCCCGCCGCGGCACCTGCTGGACGGGCACACCGGCACGCGCGCGTGCGGTGCCTTCCGGGATCACGCCGCCGGGCGTGCTCGGGCAGCAGCGAGGGGCGTTGGGGAGCGCGTCGAGCCCGAGCGGGGTCTAGGCCGAGCGGGGTCTAGCCGAGCGGGGTCTGCCCGAGCGGGGGCTGAGCTCGCGGGCTCCCGGCAGGGCTCGCACCTGCGCGTGCCGCCGATCGCACGCGCGACCCGCGCTTGTCAGTGGCCGCAGGAACAATGGGGCCTGTGCGGTACCGAAACCTGGGCGCCACGACGGCGCACGACGAGCAGCGCGCCCCGTGCCGGTGGGCGGCCCGCGCGTGCGCGCGCTCCTCGCGGCCTTCGCGCCGCGGGCGGGGCGCACGGTCCCGGTCGAGACGCTCATCGACGAGGCGTGGTCCGGCGACCCGCCGCGGGACGCACCCGCCGCCCTCCAGGCCTGGTCGTCCGCCTGCGCCGGGCAGGCGATCACCTCGTCCCCGGGCGGGTACCAGCTCGCGACCCATCGCGACGACGTGGACCTGCACCGCTTCGAACGCCTCAGCCGGCGCGGCACGGAGGCGCTGCCCGCGGCCGATCCGGGCACCGCGTCCCGCCTCCTGCGCGAGGAGCTCCTCCTCTGGCGCGGCCCCGCCCTCGCCGACCTCCCGGATCGCACGCCCGCCGCCCGCCCCGAGTCCCGCCGCCCCGACGCCACCCGCACCACGTCGAGGCCGAGCTGCGCCCGGGCCGCGCCCACGATCTCGTACCGGAACTGCACGAACTGACCGGGAACCATCCGTACGACGAACCGCTGCACGCCCAACTGATGCGCGCCCTCAGGGACACCGACCGGGGAGCGGACGCGCTCGCAGCGCGCGCGGCCCTGGGAGAGGAGCGGTACGGGAGCGTGCGTACGGCGGGTGCGGGCCTCAGCCCCGATGTCGTGCTGGGTGGAGTGGCGGCACGGGAGCGTGCGTACGGCGGGTGCGGGCCTCAGCCCCGATGTCGTGCTGGGTGGAGTGGCGGCCGCGGCAGGTGAGTTGGGCCGCCGGTAGGTGCAGGCGGGCGGCCTTTCCTACGCGCAGGCGATTCTCGACTGTGCCCAGTTCGCGAGCGCCACCGCGTCGAACTCCGTGTGCGGCTCGACGACCAGCTGGATCGTCCTGCGTCCGGTCAGGTCGACATGCACGGGCACCGCCGGGTCCCCGCCGCGCATCACCGGGGAGCTCCACAGGTGCTCCCCGTCGGCGAGCACCTCGAACCGCACCGCGCCGAGCCCGAACGTCATGTCGTCCACGCCCACGAGCGCGTCGTACGACCTGCACGGGCGGTTGAGGTCGATGGTCAGCGAGGAGCGGGCGTGCACGGTCACACCGTGGTCGTACCGCTGACCGCCGATGTTCAGGCCCCGGCGCTGCCAGAACCAGCTGGACTCGCCCATCCGCACCTCGGGCTCGGTGCCGTCGCCGAGAACGCTGTACCGCAGCTCGTTGACCGGGTAGATCCTCGGCTCCGCCGGCGGGGGCGGAGCGGGCTTCGACGGGCTGGGCTTCGGCGGCGGAGGTGGCGTCGGAGTCGGTGTGGGGGTGGGCGTGGGTGTGGGGGTGGGCGTGGGTGTGGGGGTGGGCGTCGGGGTCGGGGTCGGCTCGGATGAGGGCTTCGGGGCCGGCGGCTTCGGCTGCGGGGACTCCCGCTCCGGCTCGGGTTCCGGCTTCTGCGGCTCGGCGGACCGGGTGGGGGCGGGCTTGGGCTTCGCCTCCGGCTGGGGTTCGCTGCCGGTGAGGGCGAGCGCCACCGCGACCCCGGCCGCGACGACGACACCCGCCGCGATACCGGCCTTCGCCGGGGCGCCGAGCCCCTCGGCCGCCGCGCCCCCGGCCGCACCGCCGGACGCGCCCCCCGCGGCCGCCGCCGCACCGGCCCCGGCAGCACCCGCGGCACTCCCGCCGAACAGCAGCCCGGCCTTGACGGAGTACCCGGCGGCGCCGAACCAACCGATGACCGCGACCGGCACGAGCGCCGGGATGCCGCTCGCCAACTCCTTGATCTGGCCTGCCGCCAGACGGCACTTGGCGCACTCCTCCAGGTGCCCCCGCAGGCCGCGCTCGGCACGCGTGCGCAGCCGCCCGCGGGCGTACGCCCCGAGCCGGTCCGCATAGCGCGCGCACTCGTCGTCGGACGCGAGCGAGACGCTCACATGGGCCTGCAGATACGCCTGCTTCAGGCCCTCGCGGGCCCGACTCGCCAGCTGCGCCGTCGCGTTGGGCGAGGCGTGCCCGAACAGCGGGGCCACCTCGCTCAGCGGGTCGTCCTCGACCTCCGTGTGCCACAGGACGGCCTGCCACTCCTCGGAGAGGCTGCGGAAGGCCTGCATCACCATGGACCGCTCGGCCTCGTGCATCGCCATCACGTCGGCGCCCAGATCCAGGGTGTCGTCGTCGGAGACCTCCGAGGAACGCGAGGCCTGCGCCGCGAACACCGCGAAATCCTCGACGAGTCGCTCCCGCTTCCCGGCCTTCGACCAGCTCGCCGCGACCCGCCGCACGGACGTCAGCAGATACGCGCGTACCGCGTGCTCCGGGCCCGAACCGCCGCGCACCGCCTGCAGCATGCGGGCGAACACCTCGGACGTCAGGTCGTCCGCGGTGTGGCCGTCCCGGCAGCACGTACGCGCGTAGCGCCGGACCGCTTCCGCGTGGCGGCGGTACAGCTCCTCGTACGCCGAGTCGTCGCCCGCGCGCATCCGGCCGATCAACTCGGGGTCGGACAGCGGGTCTTGAGCGGAGGCGAGCAGCTCGTCGGTCAGCGAGCCGTCGTCCCGCGCGCCGCTCGAGGCGCCGGAAGGGCCGGAAGGGCCGCCCTGGCTCGGCACCTGCCGAGAGGGCCGCCCGGCAGAGTCGACATCTCCACCGGAGAGTGGCTCGTCCCGCCCGTCAACGCCCATAGCGCGAAGCCCCCCGCACAAACACTCAGACCGAACACCGGGAAAGAGTGTCACACGCGTCAACGGCACCGACCCCCCGAATGCGGGCAACCACTCATCCGGGGCGAGTTACGGAAACACAGCACTACCGTTCACTCATTCGGGGCACACTGAACAGCTATGCCAGGAACACGAGTTGACCGCACTCGAACCCCTTAGGGCCCGACTCGCAGGCCGTTACCCGGCATTTCCGCAAAGTGTGCCGAACCCGAAAAGAGATCAGGCGGGCCGGGACCGCAGCCCTTCCAGAAGGATGTCGAGCAGCCTCCCCGAGGCCGCCGCCTGCTGCGCCGGATCGGGCAGCGAAGGCGCGGCCGTGGCTATCACGAGCAGCACGTCCGCGACGGTCACGTCCGCACGCAGCGCATCCGCCGCCCGCGCCCGCTCCACCAGCCGGCCGACCACGTCGAGCAGCGCCGCCGTACCCGAACCCGCCGCATCCGGGTCCGCCTCCAGCTCCGGCGCCGGCCGCTGCTCCACGAGCCGCAGATCGGCCTTGGCCGCGTGCCGCTGCTGCGGCACCCGCGCCGTGTCCTCGGCCGACTGGGCCGAGCCCTCCTCGGCCACGCCCACCCGCAGCACCTGCGGCGGCAGCAGCCGGCCCGCGCCGGACGCCACCGACGTCCGCAGGAAGCGGGAGAGCGCCGACCACGGCTCGTCCTCCTGACCGAGGGCCGTCTGCGCCTGCTCGGTGAGCCGCGCGGTCTCCTCCTCGGCGATCCGCCGCACGAGGACGTCCTTGCTCGGGAAGCGGCGGTAGACCGTCCCCACCCCGACCCGCGCCCGCCGCGCCACGTCCTCCATCGGCGCGCCGTACCCCAGCTCGCCGAAGACCTCGCGCGCGGCGCGCAGTACGTGCTCCAGATTGCGCTGGGCGTCCACCCGCAGCGGCGTGCTGCGCGCACCCTCCGCCGGACCGTTCCGCTGAGGCCCGTCCGCCGCCGCGAGAGCTGACGCGGAACCCCAATGAGAATCCTGAATGTGCATAAGCGTTCCCCCGGTAATGACGTCTCCCCCCGGAGACTTCCCCGCCTGACTGCCGGTGCGCGGAGGGGGTCTGGCCGTGATCATCTGTGGTACTTCCCCCGCACCCCGATGACACACGAACATAGTTGAGGCGGAGTCAATTCAGAAGGGGCCCGTTCCGGACGGTGCGCCCCCCGATCGGAGTACGCACCGGTTCCGCCCCGATTGCACCCCTGCCCGAGCCGCCCAAGTCACACCCTGACCTGCGTATTTCTCCAAAGCCGCGGAACACGCCGCGAGTCGCGGTCGCGCAGACTTCCGGTCACACAAATTGCCGGGCCTGTGGACAAACGCGCGGCCGCGGTGCGTCATGGACTGGTGATGGCTGCAAACACACGGGGGAGGGCCCCCGGATCCGCCCGGGCTCGCATTCTCGTCGTCGGCGGCGGCTACGTCGGCCTGTACACCGCGCTGCGGCTGCAGAAGAAGCTCAAACCCGAGCTCAGGCACGGGTCCGTGGAGATCATGGTGATCACCCCCGACCCGTACATGACGTACCAGCCGTTCCTGCCCGAGGCCGCCGCCGGTTCGATCTCGCCCCGCCACGTCGTCGTACCGCTGCGCCGCGTCCTCGACGGCTGCAAGGTCGTCATCGGCGAGGCCCAGTCCATCGACCACGCCAAGCGCACCGCGACGGTCGCCACCCTCGCCACCGAGGAGGAGGGCACCGGCTCCGTCGAGATCCCGTACGACGAACTCGTCCTCGCCCCCGGCTCCATCTCGCGCACCCTGCCCGTGCCCGGGCTCGCCGACTACGGCATCGGCTTCAAGACCGTCGAAGAGGCCATCGGCCTGCGCAACCACGTCATCGAGCAGATGGACATCGCCTCCTCCACCCGAGACCCCGCGGTCCGCGACGCGGCCCTCACCTTCGTCTTCGTCGGCGGCGGCTACGCGGGCGTGGAGGCGCTCGGCGAGCTGGAGGACATGGCCCGCTACGCCTCGCGCTACTACCACAACGTCAAACCCGACGACATGAAGTGGATCCTCGTCGAGGCCTCCAACCGGATCCTGCCCGAGGTCGGCGAGGAGATGGGCCGCTACACCGTCCGCGAACTGCGCCGCCGCAACATCGACGTACGCCTGGAGACCCGCCTCGACTCCTGCCAGGACCGGGTCGCCGTACTCGACGACGGCTCGCGCTTCCCCACCAGGACCGTCGTCTGGACCGCGGGCGTCAAACCCCACCCCGTGCTCGCCGCGACCGACCTGCCGCGCAACGGACGAGGGCGCCTCAAGTGCACCGCGAAGCTCGCCCTGGACGACACCACGCACGCGTGGGCGGCGGGTGACGCGGCCGCGGTGCCCGACATCACGGCCGACGCACCCGGCACCGAGTGCGCCCCCAACGCCCAGCACGCCGTCCGCCAGGCGAGAGTCCTCGCCGACAACGTCGTCGCCTCACTGCGCGGCCGGCCCCTGACGGACTACGCCCACAAATACGCGGGGTCCGTCGCGTCGCTCGGCCTCCACAAGGGCGTCGCGCACGTCTACGGGCGGAAGATGAAGGGCTACCCCGCCTGGTTCATGCACCGCGTGTACCACCTCAGCCGGGTCCCCACCTTCAACCGGAAGGCCCGCGTCCTGGCCGAATGGACCCTCTCCGGCCTCTTCAAGCGCGAAATCGTCTCCCTGGGCTCCCTGGAGCACCCGCGTGCGGAGTTCGAACTCGCGGCCGGAGGGGAGCGCCCGAAGGAGTCCTCCTGACCGGAGCCAGGAACTCCCCGCACCGCACCGGCGTCTGACGGATGTCAGTCCGGTCCGACAGACTGGACACGACCAAGGGCGAACCGCCCCTCGACTTGCACGAGGCATCCCCAGTGCCGTGTCTCGACCCAGAAGCGAACACACGAGGCCTAACGCAGTGAACTTCACGCGCTGGAGCGCCCGACTCCCCGGAACGCAACGCCGCGCCGCAGCACGATCCGACCGCGGATCCGTGCCCGCCGCCCGCGCCGAACACCTGGTGGACGAATCGGATGACGCCGCTCCCACGCCCGCCGTCGAGGACTTCCCGGTGCGCGGGATCCTCGACCGCGTCCCCGCCCTCGTCGCCCTGGTCCACGGCCCCGAGCACCGCATCGCGTACGTCAACGACGCGTACGCCGAGGCCTTCGGCCCCCGCCCGGTCGGCGCCCCCGCGCACGAAGCCCTGCCCGAGCTGGAGGAGCTCGGCCTGCTCCCCCTGCTCGACCAGGTCCTGCGCAGCGCCAAGCCGCGCACGGTCAAGTCCCGCAAGGTCCCCGGCGGCCGGTCGTACACGTTCACGTGCACCCCCCTCGACACCCCCGACGGCGGCGGCGTGCTCGTCTTCGCGGCCGACGTCACCGACCAGGCCGAGGCCGCCGAGCGCCTGCGCGCCAGCGAACGCCGCCACCGCGAGGCCGCCGTCACCCTCCAACGCTCCCTCCTCCCGCAGGAGTTGGAGGGCCCGGACGACCTGCGCATCGCCGCCACGTACCAGCCGGGCGGCACGGACGCCGCGGTCGGCGGCGACTGGTACGACGTGATCACCCTCGGCGGCGGCCGCACCGCCCTCGTCATCGGGGACGTCATGGGGCGCGGGGTGCGCGCCGCCGCGGTCATGGGCCAGCTCCGCACGGCGGTCCGGGCGTACGCGCGCCTGGACCTGCCCCCGCACGAGGTCCTGCAACTGCTCGACGGCCTCGCCGCGGAGATCGACGCCAGCCAGATCGCCACCTGCGTCTACGCCATCCACGACCCGAACGAGGGCCGCCTCACCTACGCGTCCGCCGGCCACCTGCCGATCCTCGTACGCGACGAGGAGGGCGAGCTGCACCGCGCGGACGAGCCGACCGGACCGCCCCTCGGCACCGGCGGCTGGATGCACACGTCGGGCTCCCTGCCGTTCCCGCCCGGCGCCACCGCCGTGCTCTACACCGACGGTCTGGTGGAGCGCCGGGACGAGGACATCGACCAGGGAGTGGCCGCCCTGGAACAGGCCCTGGCCGGTGCGACCGGCACCCCTCAGGTGGTCTGCGACCGCCTCATCCGCGCCCTGGGCGTGACCGCCGAGCACGACGACGACGTGGCGGTCCTGGTCCTCCAGCACCCCAAGCGCACGGGCGCCGACGCGGAGCGCTTCCGGGGCGCCGCGCTCGAACTGCTCGGCGGCGTCGAAGCGGCACCACGCGCGCGTGCCTTCGCCTCCGGCGTCCTCGCCAGCTGGCGCTTCCCGACGGAGCTGCACGACCTGGGCGTCCTGGCCGCCAGCGAACTCGTCGCGAACTCCCTGCAGCACGGCACCCCACCGATGCGCCTCAGACTCCGTCGTACGGACCGCCGCCTGATCGTCGAGGTCACCGACGGCGACGACCACCTGCCCCGCCGCCGCAGAGCGGAGCCGGCCGACGAAGCGGGCCGAGGCATCGCCATCGTCGCGACGATCGCGTCCTCCTGGGGCTCCCGCCGCACCCCGGGAGGCGGCAAGGCGGTCTGGTGCGAGTTCGCCCTGCCGCGCGAGTGATCCGTACGCCCGTCGTCAGACGCCGGCCACTTCGGGGGCGGGCTTGCCCTCCCGTACGACGAGACTCCTCTTCTCGGCCCACGGGTGGTCCTGCGCCGGGGTGAGCGACCGCCCGAGCTTCACGGCGAGCACTGTGATGCCGAGCGAGAAGAGCACGAACAGCACGATGTACGGACCGTGCAGCGAGGCCCCCATCGGCCCGCCCACCGCGGGCCCGACCGCAAGGGCGAGCTGCTTCACCAGGGCGAAGGCCGAGTTGTACTGCCCGACCATCCCGTCCGGCGCCAGATCCGCCACGAGCGGCGCGACGGTCGGCGACAGCATGGCCTCACCGATCCCGAACAGCGCGTACGTGGAGATGAACGCGGCCGTCGCCATGGCCTGGCTCCCGTGCCCCAGGCCCGCGTACCCGGCGAAGAGCCAGGCCACGGCCCAGATCAGCCCGACCGACGCGATCACCCGCGAACGCTTGCGACGCTCGACGAACTTCAGCACCAGGAACTGCGCGGCCACGATCGCGCCCGTGTTGGCGGCCAGCGCGATCCCAAGGGTGGACGGCGAGATCCCCGCCGCCTCCACCCCGTACGCGGACAGACCGGACTCGAACTGCCCGTAGCAGGCGAAGAAGAGGACGAAGCCGAGCACACACAGCTGCACCATGGCCCGGTTGCCGAAGAGCCGCTTCCAGCCGCCCTTGGCCTGCGGCGTCGCATCGCCGATACGCGGCTGCGCCGGGAGCTTCACCGTGGCCATGATCGCGACGAGAACCAGGAACATACCGGCCTCGATACCGAAGAGCAGCGTGAAGTCACCGGGACGCTCGTGCTTCACGATCTGCCCGCCGATCAGACCGCCGAGGCCGAGGCCCAGGTTCTGCAGGAAGAACTGCATGGCGAATGCGCGCGTACGGGTCTCGGGCGTCGAGCACTCCACGATCATCGTGGCGAGCGCCGGCTGCATCACGGCCTGCCCGGCACCGAGCAGCGCGGCCGAGGCGAGCACCAGCTGAGTGTTCGCGGCGAGCCCGAGGCTCATCGCGCCGATCGCGGCGGTCACCAGGGCGGCGAGCAGCACGGGCAGCGGACCGCGCCGGTCGACGGCGCGACCGGTGAACGGCAGGACGACGAGCGCGGCCACGGCGAAGACGGCGAGCACGAGGCCCGCCGTCGTAGGGCCGAGTTCCCGCACCTGCGCCACGTAGACGTAGAGGAACGGGACCGTGAAGCCGAGACCGAACGCACTCAGCGCGTTGCCCACGTGGATCCGGCGCATCGCAGCGCCCATCGCCCTGGTCACTTTCACCTGCCTTAGGAGTCGTAGGAGTCGCTCCAGGAGTTAGACCTGAAGACTTAGAAGCTAAAGTTCAGACCTAAAGAGTACGGCTCGAAGGTCTTTAGTGCAAAGTCGCAGCGTGCGATACTGCCGGGCATGGGTGACACCGCCGACGCCACAGCACCGCCCGAGCCGACCCTCGAGGAGCAGATCGCCGCGTACCAGCGCGAGTTCAGCGACCTCGACCCCCAGGTCGAGCAGGTGGTCTCCGCGCTCGGCCGCCTCAACCGCCGCATGAACGTGGCCTACGGCCGTCAGACGGCGACGCTCGGCATCAGCAACGCGGAGTGGGAGGTCCTCAAGGCCCTCGTCCTCTCCGGCGCCCCGTACCGCCTGGGCCCCGGCGAGATCGCCAAGCGCCTCGGCCTCACCCCGGCCGCCATGACCCACCGCATCGACCGCATGGTCGCGGAGGGCCTCGTGACCCGAGACCGCGACGAGTCGAATCGCGTACGAGTGATCATCGAGCTGACGGACGCGGGCCGGGAGAAGTGGCTGGAGGCGATGCGCCTGGCGACGGTCTTCGAGGAGGACCTGCTCCAGGACCTCTCCGGCGATGAGCGTGGGCTGCTCGGCGAGCTGCTGACCAGGCTGCTCCGCCGGGTCGAGGACGCCCAGCCGGACGCCGGCGGTCGGCTCAGCGATCTTGAGTGAACCGGGGGTTGACAGCCCCTGTCTGGATCCGTAAAGTTCTTCGGGTTGCCACGGAGCCGTAACGGTTCTGCGGCGGCATCTCTCGCCGCGAGAGCGGCACACCAAACTCAGCACGATCTCCCAACGGGATCAATTTCGGCATGCCTGGAATTGAATTCGCGGCCCGATTTTGAACGGCCGGGGAAATCAACTAGAGTTTGAGTGTCGGAACGGCCCAACAGCCGCAACGACAAACCCGGTTGACAGGGAATCAGGCCCGAAAGGATCTGATAGAGTCAACACCGCCGAAAGGCCCGGAAGGGCCGGAAAGCAAAA
>NZ_JASCIS010000033.1 GCF_029968015.1 Streptomyces luteolus | reverse complement strand
ACCCCGCCCCATGCCCAGAACAACGACCTGGGCCCGAAACAGTCACATAATCGTCCGGACAAGTCCTAGGGCGGCGTCGATCTTCGTGCCGCCCAGGTCGAGGCCGATGACCGGCTGAGGGTTCCTCATCGGACAGGGAGCAGGCCGGCGGCCCGCAGGTGCTGCTCGACGAACGCGACGGAGTCCGCGCCCAGCTGGATCTGCGGGTCGGCGGTGACTCCATGGCTGAACACGCCAAGCAGGCGAAGGGCGTGCTTGAACGCGCCGATGGCCGAGGAGTTCCGCCCCATCTCGCTCTCCGGGCCGGCGTCGACGAGACCGAACAGCTCGACGAGGCGCTCCTGTTCCTTCACGGCGATATCCAGGTCGCCGCCGCGCACGGCGTCGTAGAGGCGGACGTATCCGGCGGGGTCCACGTTACCAAGGCCCGGCACGACTCCGTCGACGCCCGCCAACAAGACGGCGTCCACGGTCAGTTCGGATCCGGTGAGGATGCTGAAGTTGGGAGCCGGGCCGTCGGCTCGGCCGTGCCGTCCGCCGAGTTCGACCACCAGGCGGCGCAGCGATCCCTCGTCGCCGCTGCTGTCCTTGAGGCCGATGATCGTGCCGTCCTCGGCCAGCTCCCGGACCAGTGAGGCCGAGAGCTTGCTGTGCACGGAGACCGGCACATCGTAGGCGAACAGCGGCAGGTCGACCCGCTCACGCAGGATGCGGAAGTGGCGGGCTATCTCGACGGGGTGTGTGCGGGCGTAGAACGGAGCGGTGGCGACCAAGGCGTCGGCACCGACCGCCAGCGCGTCCCGGGCGTGTTCTTCGACACGGGGGGTGGTCATGTCGATGGCACCGGCGAGGACCGGGACGCGTCCGTTCACCGCGTCGACGACCGTCTCCAGAGCCACGGTCCGCTGGTGGTCGGTGAGGAAGGCGACTTCGCTGCTGGAGCCCAGCGCGAACAGGCCGTGTACGCCGCCGTCCACGAGATGTTCGACGAGCCGGGTGAGCGAGGCCGTGTCGACCTCACCTGCGGCGTCCAGGGGTGTGCAGACGGGCGGTACGACGCCGCGGAGGGGCTGGGACCAGGACATGGGAACTCCAGTTGTGCGTGGCTGGTACGGGCGAGGCGGGGCCGCACGACGAGCGGGCGGCCCCGCCGGCGTCACGGGGTGGTGATGGTCAATGAGGCGTCGCCGTAGGCGTGTTGCGAGCCACGTGTCTGATAGTCCGCTGTGGCCTTGACGGTGCCGGCGGTCGCGGACGCGGGCACCGTGACGGGTACCTTCACGGTCGCTCCCTGGCCGGGCTTGAGTGCGGGAACGGGCACGTCCGGGGCGCTGTAGCCCTGCGGCAGCTTCAGTTTCACCGACCCGGCGGGCAGGGCCACGTCGTTCTGGCTGACGACGCGGACGTCGATGTCGGTAGTTGCGCCGGCCTTCAGGGTCTCGGGCGGAGTGATGGTGACGGGTGCGCAGACGCCGCCGAGCCACCGCAGGTCGAAGGAGGAGTACGTGATGTGCTTGTAGTTGTCGCGCTCCCACAGCAGCCCCATCCGCGGGTTTGCCGAAGTGCCGTCGCTCAGGGGCGTGAGGGTCGAGTACGCGGCCGATCCGGCCTCGACGGTCTTGCGCACGGGCCAGTTCTTGCCGTTGTCGCAGGACAGGCGGACGGTGAGGTTGCTCCGGCTGCTGGTGGTCGCGGTGTTGCTGAACATCAGCCACTGCGCGCGCGGGTGGGAGGCGTTCACGCCCGGGGCGAAGCGGGTGATGGAGCCGTTGTTGGCGGGGTCGGGCAGCTCGGTGTCCTGCTGGAACGGGGTGTAGGTGACGCCGCCGTCGGTGGAGTACGCCACTGTCCGGTAGGGGGCCGAGCGGTTGTTGAGCATGACCCGTCCGTCGGAGAGTTCGACGGTCTTGTTCTCGTCGCCTCCGGGGCCGACCGGCTTGCCCATCTTCCAGCTCTTGCCGTGGTCGTCGCTGTAGGCGCTGACCGCGTAGTTGGCGCCGTTGTTGCGGATCGCGTACTGCTGGATCAGGCGTCCCTTGTAGGTGCCGTGCCGCAGTTGGATGCCCTCGCCGGAGGCCGCGAACATGCCGGCCCAGGCGGGGTTCTTGATGTCGGCGGTGATCCGCTCGTGCTTCCAGGTGAGGCCGTCGTCGTCGGAGTAGCTGTAGTCGGCCTGCAGGATGTCCGGGTCGGACTCGTCGTTGCCGGTGGCCGAGCCGAAGAAGCCCTGGTTCACGGAGGCGGCGTAGAAGACGAAGATGCGTCCGGTCTCGCGGTCTACGAGCAGGCTCGGATCGCCGTAGCCCTTGGGGGCCGCGTCCTTGCGGATGGTCTGCTGTGCCTGCCAGGTCGCGCCGCCGTCAGTGCTGCGGCGCAGCACTATGCTCAGGTTGCCGGGCAGATCGCTGAGCGTGGGGCGGGCGTCGTAGGCGGCGAGCAGGGTGCCCTTGGTGGTCTTGGTCAGCGCGGGGATGCGGTAGTACGGCGAACCGGTGCCGGCGGTCGCCAGGTCCTGCGAGGTGAGCGTTCCGGTCGTGGCGCCGTTGGCGCTGGTCGTCGTGGCGGCCACGACGGCGAGCGCCGCGGCGAGGGTGGCCAGGGTGACTCTTCGCTGCATGGACGGAGACCTCTTCTCGATTGGGTCAGGCGAGTTGAGGGTCGTGCAGGGGTGGAGCGCCGGTGGGGTGTGGGGGCGCGAGCAACTCCCGTATCCACCTGAGCTGTTCGCGCCGGTGATGGCCGCCGCCGCCTTCGTGACCGTTGAACTCGTAGACGCGGATGTCCTTGGCGCCGGCGTAGCGGTGATAGGCGGCGAAGCAGGTGGAGGGAGGGCAGATGTCGTCCATCATCGCGATGGAGAACAGAGCCGGCGCCGTGGCCCTGGAGGCCAGCAGCGCGGCGTCGACGTAGGACAGCGTGCTGAACACGGTGTCGGTGCGGTCGCGGTGCAGGCGCAGGTACTCGGCGATCTCGGTGTACGGGCTCGTGGCTGAGATCCGTGCGGCGCGCCGGAAGTCGCACAGGAACGGCACATCGGGCATCACCCCGGCCAGGCCCGGAACGAGTCCGGCTACCGCGAGGGCAATGCCGCCGCCCTGACTGATTCCGGTCACGACGATCCGGTCCAGGTCGACGGCCGGGTGTTCACGCACGGCATCGACACAGCGCACCGCGTCCGTGAACACCCGCCGGTAGTAGTGGCTTTGCGGACTGTCGACGCCCCGGGTCAGGAACCCGGGAACAGCCCCGCCGAGACTCGCCGTGTCAGCGGTGTCGCCGCCCGCGGTCGACCAGCCCTGGCCTCGCGTATCCATGATGAAGTGCGCGTATCCGGCGCTCGCCCACAGGAGTTGCTCGTGCGCGAGGCCCCGACCGCGGCCGTATCCGAGGAACTCGACGATGCAGCCCAGCGGTTCACGCACGCCGGTCGGCAGGTGGAGCCAGCCTCGCACGGGTTCGCCGTCGAAGCCGGGCACCGTCACGTCGTAGGTCGTCACCTGGGTCAGCCCGGTGTCGACCGGGGTGAAGGAAGGGCGGGCGACGGTGGCGCGCGCCTGGTCGAGGGTCCGGCTCCAGAACCGGTCCAGGTCGGCGGGCTCGTCGAGGTCGGGCCGCAGTGCCAGGCACTGGGCGAGAGAGAGGTCCGTCAGTGGCATGAAGAGGGCCCCGCTGGGTGAGGAGTGCGTCGCGCGGCGCAGGCGCGGAGACATGGAGTGCGGCAGTGATCAACGCAATGACAGACGTCTGATGTCTGCTGTTTCGGGGACCTTACGGTCCTCCGCAGGACTCGTCAAGTGCCTCGCAGCATGGAGCAGTTCGGGGCGGCGCTGACCGTGGACAGATACGACGAAGCGGCGCACACCCCCATCGGGGTGTGCGCCGCCAGGCCGAAGCGCAGGATCAGCGCCGGGCTCGAGCCTCCGCGATCCGCCGACGCACCGGTTCGTAGTGCTCGCTCAGAGCCTCGGCGAACTCGACGGCATCGCGGGCGCGTGCGGCGTCCACGATGCGCTGGTGTTGAGCGATGGTCGCCGCCTCGTGCTCGTGCGTGAACACGTCGAGGTGTGGGGCGACGATGACGTACACGTCCCAGAACGCCGCGGACAGCTGTCCGATGAGGTCGTTGCCGAGCGGGGCCACGAGCAGCGCGTGAAAGGACCGGTCGGCGTCGACGAAACCGTGCCCCTTGCCCGCGCCCGCCTCGCGCATCACGTCGACGTGGCCCTGGAGCCGGTCGATCTGCTCCGTGTCGAGCGCTTCGACGAGCCGCTCGGCCATGCCCCGCTCGAAGAGCTCACGCACCTCGATGAGATCGGCCATGACCTGGAAGTCGTCGTCGGGACTGAGCAGCCCGCGGAAGGTGAGGCTCTCGACCAGGGCGGACATGCTCAGACGGCCCACATAGGTCCCGTGCCCGTGGCGCACCTCGACGATATCGAGCGCGGTGAGGATCCTGATGGCCTCGCGCACACTGGAGCGGCTCGCGCCGAGCGCCTCGCACAAGGCGGACTCGGTGGGCAGCGGATCGCCGGGGCGGAGCTTGTTCCGGAGGATGTATGACTTGATGCCGTCGACGACCTCCTGCCTCAGCGGCTGCCGTGCCGACTTGGCTTCCGGCGCTACCGGACTCACCGCCTTCTGGTCCACCGCCACCTCTTGACCCCTCCCTTTGGTCGGACTACCTTCCCACACTATCAAGGCATCGGACATCAGACATCTGATGCCCAAGCGGTGGGACGTCAACCGCACTTGCCGCCAGAACGGCCGCTTCTCCGGCCATTCTCAGTCTCCCTTCTTCCGCTTGGAGGACCCTTGCCCTCGCGCAGCACTGCCGGCGTGGATCGCCGCACCTTTATGAGATACACGAGCGCCATCGGTGTGACGACCGCGATCACCGCCGGCCTGACTGCCTGCGGCGGCCCGGCCTCCAGCGGCGACGGGGCGAAGCAGTCCGGGGGCAGCGGCTCCGGCACGATCGAGGCCGGTCTCTCGTACCCGCTGTCCACGGGTTTCGACCCGATGATCACCTCTGGCGCCACCCCGTACGCCGCGAACATGCACATCTTCGAGGGGCTGGTCGACCTCGACCCGGCCACCCTTGTCGCCCGGCCCGCGCTGGCCACCGACATGCCGAAGAAAATCAACGCGACGACGTACCGCGCCGTGTTGCGCAAGGGCGCCACGTTCCACGACGGCTCCCCCGTCACCGCCGACGACGTGGTCTTCAGCTTCGAGCGCGTCCTGGATCCGAAGAACGCCTCGCTGATGGCGCAGTTCGTGCCGTTCATCGACAAGGTGAGCGCGGTCGACAAGAGCACGGTCGAGTTCAAACTGAAGCACCCCTTCGCGCTGTTCCCCTCCCGCATATCCGTGGTGCGGATCGTGCCGAAGAAGATCGCGGGTGCGGACGCCAAGGCGTTCGACGCCAAGCCCGTCGGCTCGGGCCCCTACCGCTTCGTGTCCGCGGTGCGCCAGGACAAGATCGTGATGGAGGCGTACGACAAGTACAACGGCCCGCACCCGGCCAAGGCCAAGAAGATGGTCTGGCGCCTCATGGCCGACCCCTCCGCCCGGGTGAGCGCCCTGCAGTCCGGACGTGTGCAGGCCATCGAGGACGTGCCGTACATCGACATGAAGGGCTTCACCGGCAAGAACAAGGTCGAGTCGGTGCAGTCGTTCGGTCTGCTGTTCCTGATGTTCAACTGCAAGGACAAGCGGTTCGAGGACAAGCGGGTGCGTCAGGCGCTGCACTACGCCCTGGACACCGAGAAGATCATCAAAACCGCGCTGCTCGGCAACGCCGAACCGGCCAGCGGCTATGTGCCGCAGACCCACCCGGACTACCACAAGGCCTCGACCGTCTACAGCCACGACGTCGCCAAGGCGAAGAAGCTGCTCGCCGACGCCGGGGCGAAGGGACTGTCGTTCACGCTGCTGCTCACCGACACCGGCTGGGTCAAGGACATCGCGCCGCTCATCAAGGAGAGTTGGGCCGCCGTCGGCGTCGACGTCAAGCTCGACATCGCGCAGTCCCCCGCCCAGTACGCGAAGGTCGACAAGGGCTCCTTCGACGCTCTGGTCGCACCGGGCGACCCGTCCGTCTTCGGCAACGACGCCGACCTGCTGCTGCGCTGGTTCTACTACGGGTTCTGGCCCGAAAAGCGCTACGGGTGGGCCGGTTCCGACGCGTACAAGAAGACCAAGTCGCTGCTCAACAAGGCCGCGAGCGCAGTCGACGAGGGCAAGCGCAAGGAGCTGTGGGGCCAGGTCATGGATCTGGTCGCCGAGGAGGCCGCGCTCTATCCGGTGCTGCACCGCAAGCTGCCGACCGCCTGGGCCGGCGACGCGCTGACCGGCTTCAAGCCGCTGCCCACGACCGGTCTGTCCTTCGTCGACGTCGGCCGCGCCTGAGCGTCGCACAGCAAGGCCGCCGGGCCCGCTCGCTCCCTGACGCGGGCGGGCCCGGCCCCAATCTCTAGGAACCTCACGATGGTTGCATTTCTCCGGCTCGCGCTCCGCCGCGTCGCGATGATGCCGGTGCTGATCCTCGGCATTGCGCTGCTGGTCTTCGTGGTCCTGCAGTTCTCGCCGGCCGATCCCGCGTACAACGCGCTCGGCGACAGCGCGAGCCCCGAAGCGCGAGCCGCGTTCGCCGAGGCCCAGGGCCTCAACGACCCCTTGCCGGTGCGGTACTTCAACTTCCTGGGCCAGCTCGTCCAGGGTGACCTCGGCGTCACCGTGCCACCGAGTCAGCCCGTCATCGACCGCATCACCACCGCGTTCCCGCTCACGCTCCAGCTCACGCTGCTGGGACTCGCGCTGGCCGTCGTGCTCGCGCTGGTCCTGGGAGTCACCAGCGCGATGTACCGCGACCGCTGGCCGGACCAGGTGTTCCGCGTCGTGTCGATGGCCGGCATCGCCCTGCCCTCGTTCTGGCTCGGAGTGCTGCTCATCCAGCAGTTCGCCCTGAACACACCGCTCTTCCCTACCGGCGGATACGTCAATCCGGCGGAGTCCTTCAGCGGCTGGCTGCACTCCATGGCACTCCCCGCGATCTCGCTCGCACTGCCGGTGGCGGCGTCCCTCGCCCGACTCATCCGTACCTCGATGGTGGCCGAGCTGGCCCGCGACTATGTGCGCACCGCGCGCGGCAGCGGTCTGCCGCCGTCCCTGATCATCCGGTCAGTGCTGCGGAACGCCCTCGTCACCCCACTCACCGTGCTCGGCGTCAAGGTCGGCTATCTGCTCAGCGGTGCCGTCGTCATCGAGGCCATCTTCGACCTGCCCGGCATGGGCAAGCTGATCCTCGAAGGCGTCACGGGGGGTGACGTCGGGCTCGTGCAGGGCACCGTGATCACCATCGCCATCGCGTTCCTCGTGGTCAACGTCGTCGTCGACCTGCTCTACCTGCTCGTCAACCCGCGTATCAGGACGGTGTGATGCTCGCCCCACGCTCCCTCTCCGGGCGCCTCGCCCGGCCCGGCGTCCGGCTGCGACGCCTACCGCTGACCTCGCGGATCGCGCTCGGCGTGCTCCTGGTCGTCGTCCTCGGCGCCGTCTTCGCGCCCCTGCTCACTCAGGACCCGCTCGCCACCGGCACCCCGGCCCAAGCGCCCAGCGGCGAGCACTGGTTCGGCACCGACCGGGCCGGCCGCGATGTCTTCGCCCGCGTCGTGCACGGCGCCCGCTACTCACTCACCATCGGCTTCGGCGCGACGCTGCTGTCCCTCGCCCTCGGCTCGCTGCTCGGGGCGCTCGCCGCCACCTCGCGCAAACTCGCCGACGAGTCGGTGATGCGCACGCTCGACGTCATCATGTCGTTCCCGCCGATCGCCTTGGCGGCCGTTCTGGTCGCGGTCTTCGGCCCCAGCCTCCCGGTGATCATCTTCACCATCGCGTTCGTGTACGCGCCGTCGCTGGCCCGCGTGGTCCGCGCGAACGTACTGGAGCAGTACGGCGAGGACTACGTTGCCGCCGAACACGTCATCGGCGCCCGCCGCGGCTACATCGTGTCCCGCCATGTCGCGATCAACTGCGCAGCCCCGGTGCTGGTGTTCGCCACCGTCATGGTCGCCGACTCGATCATCTTCGAGGCGAGCCTGTCCTTCATCGGCGCCGGAGTGCAGGACCCCGACCCGAGCTGGGGAAGCGTCCTTGCCTACGGCCGGCAGATTCTGCTGTCCGGCGGCTGGTGGGCCACTTTCTTCCCCGGCCTGTGCCTGCTGATCACCGTGCTCGCCCTGAACATCCTTTCCGAGGGCATGACGGACGCGGCGGCCTCGCCGGACAAGTCCCGCACCGGCGGCGAGGAGACCCCGGGCGCCGCCGCCTCCAGTGCGATCGTGCAGCAGAGTGATGTGGATGCCGCGCTCGCCGAACTCGCGGAGCGCCTGTTGCAGTCCGAGCCCGCCGTCCGGCCGGTGGCCGCCGACGCCGCCGAGCTGCTCACCGTCCGCGACCTGACCATCCGCTTCCCCGACCGGTACGGCGACACCCGTGTGGTCGACGGCATCTCCTTCGTCGTCCGTGAGGGCGAGACGCTCGGCCTGGTCGGCGAGTCGGGATGCGGCAAGTCCATCACCAGCCTCGCGATCATGGGCCTGCTCGCCCGCAACGCCGAGGTCGAGGGCGAGATCCGCTACCGCGGCCGCGACCTGCTCGCGCTCTCGCCCAAGGAACGCCGCGCCCTGATGGGCCCGGAGATCGCGATGGTCTACCAGGACGCCATGTCGTCCCTGAACCCGTCGGTCCTCATCGGCACCCAGCTCAAGCGGCTCACCTCGCGCGGCGGCACCCGTACACCCGCCGAACTCCTCGAACTGGTCGGCCTCTCCCCCGAGCGCACCCTGCGCAGCTACCCCCATGAGCTGTCAGGCGGCCAGCGCCAGCGCGTCCTCATCGCGATGGCCCTCTCCCGCAGCCCGCGCCTGCTCATCGCGGACGAGCCGACGACCGCTCTGGACGTCACCGTCCAGGCCCAGGTCGTCGAGCTCTTGGTGAAGCTGCGTGACGAACTCGGCTTCGCCATGGTCCTCGTCTCGCACGACCTCGCCCTCGTCGGCGACCTCGCCCACCGGGTGGCCGTGATGTACGCGGGCCAGATCGCCGAGGCCGGCGCCACTCGCTCGCTGCTGACCGACCCGGCGCACCACTACAGCCGGGGCCTGCTCGGCTCCGTCGTGTCCCTGGAGGCTGGCGCGGAGCGGCTGCACCAGATCCGCGGCGTGGTCCCCGCACCCCGATCGTTCGGAGCAGGCTGCCGTTTCGCCTCGCGCTGCGCGACGGCCACCGAGGTGTGCACCACCACGCCACCACCCGCCGACGACCGGGGCGGCTCGGACGATCACCGGTTCGCCTGCCACCACCCCGCAACCGCCTCTCACTCGGCGCAGCCCTTGGGGAGCCACCGATGACCGCGACGCAACACACTCCGGACACCCAGGTCACCACCTCGGACCCGCTGATCCGACTCGACCACGTCCACGTACGGCACAAGGCCCGCAGCGGCGGCGTCTTCCGCCGGGACTCCGTCTACGCCCTCACCGACGCCTCCCTGGAGGTGCGCCGCGGCGAGATCCTCGGCCTCGTCGGCGAATCGGGCTGCGGCAAGTCGACACTGGCCCGAGTGGTCACCGGGCTGCAGCGGCCCACGGAGGGGCAAGTCCTCTTCCGCGGAAGGAACTTGTGGGAGATGTCGGCGTCCGAACGCCGCTCCGGCTTCGGGCCGTCCGTGGGCGTGGTCTTCCAGGATCCGTCCACCGCGCTGAACCCGCGCTTGCCCGTCCGCAGGATTCTGCGCGATCCCCTGGACGTGCACCGGCGCGGCACGAAAGAGGCGCGCGAGGCGCGCGTCGCGGAACTCCTCGACCTGGTGGGCCTGCCCGGTCACACCTTGGAAGCGCTCCCCGGCCAGTTGTCCGGCGGCCAGCGCCAACGCGTGGCCATCGCCCGTGCCCTGGCACTCGAACCGGAACTGATCGTCGCCGACGAACCCACCAGCGCCCTGGACGTGTCGGTGCGCGCCCAGATCCTCAACCTCCTCACCGATCTGCGCGAACGCCTCGGCCTCGGCATGGTGTTCATCTCCCACGACGTCCAGACCGTGCGCTACCTCGCGGACCGCATCGCCGTGCTCTACCTGGGCCGTGTCGTCGAGGAGGGGCCGTCCGACCAGGTCACAGGCGGCTCCAGGCACCCGTACACAGAAGCCCTGCTGTCCGCGACACCGAGTCTCCTCGAGCGCCCGGAACGGATCGTGCTGCACGGCCCCGTGCCCTCCGCCACGAACCCACCCACCGGCTGCCCGTTCCGCACCCGCTGCTGGAAGGCGGACGACGCGTGCACGAGCTCGTTCCCCGACGAAGGCGGGGACACCGACGGACACCGCTGGCATTGCGTGCATCCCCAAACGGTTCCGCTCCAGGTCGTCCGAGCGGGGTGACGCGTCGGGGTGGTGGCACGGCTCGCCGGCGGACGGACGCGTCGTGCCCCTGCCCCGTGGCCTCGGGAGCCCGGCTCACCCCAGCCTGTCGTATCCGAGTACGGCAAGCAACAGGGGTTCCGGAGCCGTGGATGGCTTCGTCGGCAGCCGCCCGGCGTACTCCGCGTCGCCGAGTACCTCTCTGGTTCGGTTCCGGTCTGCTCGCACAGCGGGAGCACTTCGGGGAGTCCGCACCGCAGCAGGCCGACAGCGCGCCCGTACTGGTTGCTCGCCCCGATCACGGTGACCGCACGGTCCGGGTCTCCCTGTGCGGACCAACTGGCGCACCAGATCCAGGTCCCGGGCGGTGCGGAACCGGTCGCCGATGCGCCGCTTCGCGTCCTGCATGTCGCGGGCACGGTCCGACGCCTCACGATTTTGGTCCTTGAACAGAGCAATCAGGGCGAGTTGGTAGACCACGTAGAACCGGGTCCAGTAGTTGCCCAGGCTGACGGAGGCATCACACAGTGTCTCCGCCTCCTAGATGAATGAGTCCAATGTCTTCAGTGGGCGCAGGTGATCAGGGATCGTTTGATCTCGGTGCCGGTGGTCCAGTTGGGCCAGATGCCGGCCGCGAGGGCGAAGAGTCGTTGGCGGGTGCGGGCGACTCCAGCCGGTGTTCTGCCTCCGTGTTCTTCGAGGATGAGTTGGCCTTCGAGGGTGTCGAACACCGCCTCGATCCACTGGCGGACACGGGCCAGCTGGCCGTGCCGGGCCGACTCGTCCTGCCTGTCCGGCCGCACGAGAGGCACACACAGGCGCGCGGTGAGGCTTGCCTCGAACTCCCGCCCGGCGAAACCCTTGTCCGCCAGGATCACCTGCCCGACAGGGACGAGGTGATGGTCGCGTTCCAGCAACGCGACCATCACCTCCCGCTTGCCGAGTTGCCTTAGCCCGATCGTCGAGGCCGCACCCGAAACGGCGCCCCAGACCTCGCGGCTCGGTCCCTAGAAGCCAAGGAACCGGCTCAGCTCCAACGAGCCTCCTCGCCTACGGCATGAGCCGGGGTCACGGGGCAGGCGGGCATCCCCACGGCGCCGACCTTTCCAGCTGCCCGGCGAGGGCCAGGAGCACGCCCTCGCCGCCGAGGGGCGCGGCGAACTGGACGCCCAGCGGCAGGCCTTCGCCGTCGTGGCCGAAGGGGACCGACATCGCGGGCATACCGGTGACGTTGTGGATGCTGGTGAGGGCGGCGTAGACGGAGGCGTGCTCGTAGATGGACTCGGGCCGGGTCGTGTTGAGCGTGCCGAGGCGCGGTGTCGGACGCGCGAGGGTCGGGCTGAGCAGCACGTCGCACTCGCGGAACGCGGCGCCGACCTCCCAGCCGATCTCCTGGACGCGGCGCAGCGCGCGGCTCACATCGGCCGCGGGCAGGGCCCGGTAGTGCTCGTACAGGACGCGAGTGAAGGGTTCGATGTCGTCGTCTGCCAGGGGCCTGCCGAGGTCCGCGAGGCGAGCGTCGATCTGCGCCACGAGGTCTGCGCCCATCAGGACCCCGGATGTCCGGCCTACGTCCTCTGGTTTGTAGCGGGCGGTGGCCTGCACGACGTGGTGACCGAGGCGTTCGCACAGCAGGCCCGCGCCGCGTGCGGCGGCCGCGCACTCCGGGTGCACGTCCGGGCCGTCGGGCAGCTCGGTGAGCAGGCCGATCCGCAGTCTTCCCGGGTCATGGCGGGCGAGTGTCGCGAACGGGGCGGACGGTTCGGGGGCCGCGTACGCGTCACCGGGGAGCGGGCCTGCCGCGATGTCGAGCAGCAGCGCGCTGTCCCGCACAGTCATGGTGATGGCGTGGTGCCCGGAGACGAGGCCCGACAGGGTGGTGGGCCGCGGGGCGGGCGAGACCCTGCCGCGGCTCGGTTTCAGGCCGAAGAGGCCGCAGGCCGCGGCCGGGATGCGGATCGATCCCCCGCCGTCGCTGGCGTGCGCGACGGGGACCAGGCCGGCGGCCACCGCCGCCGCCGAGCCGCCGCTTGAGCCGCCCGGCGAGTGCGCGGGGCTCCACGGGTTGCGGGTGGGCCCGTACAGTACCGGTTCGGTGGAGGCGTTGAGACCCAGCTCGGGGGTGTTGGTGGTGCCGAGCACGACCGCTCCCGCCCGCCGGTAGCGGGCCACCAGCTCGCTGTCGCGCCGGGCGGTCACGGCTGCGAACAGCCTGCTGCCGCCGGTCGCGGGCAGGCCGTCGACCTCGGTGCCGAGGTCCTTGACGAGCATCGGTACGCCGTGCAGCGGGCCGTCCGGCAGCCCTGCCGCCACTTCGGCGCGGGCTGCTTCGAAGCGGGTGTGGATCACTGCGCCGAGGGCCGGGTCACGATCCTCTATGCGGGCGATCGCCTCCTCGGTGACCTTCCGGGCGTCCCACTCCCCGCTCCTGATGGCCGCGGCGGTGGCGACGGCGTCCGGGCCTCTCACGCCACGTACCCTTCGGGCTTGCCCCAGCTCGCGTGGCGGGTGGTGCCGCGGTCGGCGAGGACGCAGCGGGTTCCGGTGAAGTTGGTCGGCATGCACTTGTTGCAATGGATGCACAGGGACGGCGTATCGGCGTTCTTCTGCAAGCGGGTGATCAGGTCGGGCTCCCGCAGCAGGGCCCTGGCCATCGCCACGAACTCGAAGCCTTCCCGCATCGCCAGGTCCATGACCGGTTTGTCGGTGATACCGCCCAGCAGGATCATCGGCAGGTCCACAGCGGCCCGGATCTGGCGCGCGTCCTCAAGGAGATAGGCGTCCCGGTAGGGGTAGCTGTGCAGGAACCGCTTGCCGACCGCCTTCACCCCGAGCTTGATCGGCTGCGGCATGACATCGGCGAACTCCTTGAGCGGCGCGTCGCCCTTGAAGAGGTACATCGGGTTGAGCAGAGAACTGCCCGCCGTCATCTCCAACGCGTCGACGGTGCCGTCCTGTTCGAGCCACTGCGCGACCGGGATGGCCTCGTCCAGCCAGAATCCGCCCGGCACACCGTCGTCCATGTTCATCTTCGCAATGACCGCCATACGGCCGCCGACCGCGTCCCGTACGGCCTTCATGATCTCGCGGGCGAACCTGGCCCGGTTCTCCAGGCTTCCGCCGTAGGCGTCGATGCGGTGGTTGACCTTGGGGCTGAGGAACGAGCTGGCCAGGTAGTTGTGGCCCAAGTGCACCTCGACGGCGTCGAAGCCCGCCTCGACGGCACGGCGCGCCGCCTCTGCATGGGCCTCGGTGATACGCCGGATGTCCGTTACGGACGCCTCCTGCGCCCAGCTCAGCGAAGTGGGGTGAAAGTGCTTCGACGGGGAGAGTGCCGGGGCGCCGTTGGCCTTGGGGCTGGCGACGGGGCCGCCGTGACCGATCTGAGCGGAGACCGCGGCGCCCTCGGCGTGCACGGCATCGGTGAGCCGGCGCAGCCCGGGCATAGCCTCGTCGGTCCAGTAGATCTGATGCCGGTCGGTTCGCCCCTCCCTGGCGACGGCGCAGTACGCGACGGTCGTCATGCCGACGCCGCCCCTTGCGTAGGCCACATGGAAGTCCAGCAGGTCCCGGGTGACCAGCGATTTGTGGCTGAGTCCCTCGTATGTCGCGGCCTTGATGACGCGATTGCGGAGCTGGAGGGGACCGAGCTTGGCGGGGGCGAACACGTCGGGGGCGGGCGGCTGGGGACTGGTCGTCACGGAAGGCTCCTGGTGGACTCGATGTGGTGGCACGCGATCCGGTGCCCCGGGGCGATCTCCAAGAGGCCTGGTGCCTCCTCGGCGCACCGGTCGGTGGCCAGCGGACACCGGGTGCGGAACCGGCAGCCCGACGGCGGATCGAGTGGTGAAGGCAACTCGGCTGCCACGGCCGCCGGTTCAGCGGAGGCACTGGCGTGCGCGAGGGCGTCACTTCGGCCGCGCTGAGCCTCGGGCAGCGAGGCCAGGAGCAGGCGGGTGTACGGGTGGACCGCTGCCAGGTGCATGCCGTCGGACGGCAGCACCTCGCAGACCTTGCCCAGGTACATGACCATGACCTGGTCGCTGACATTCTTGACGACGGAGACGTCGTGGGCGATGAACACCATGCTCAGGCCGCGTTCCCTGGTCGTGGTCTCCAGCAGGTTCAGGATCTGGGCCTGCACGGACACGTCGAGGCTGGAGACGGGCTCGTCGCAGATCAGCACCTCCGGGTCGAGCATCAACGCCCGTGCGATGCACACCCGTTGACACTGGCCTCCGGACAGCTCGTGCGGTCTGCGGTCCCGTACGGTCGCCGGGTCGAGGCCGACCGAGCGCAGGATCGCGTCGACCTCGGCGTCCTTGTCCGCCGCTGCGCGACCCCAGATCGACGGGCCCTCCCACACCAGGTCCTTGACCTTGCGGCGCGGATTCAGGGCGGACACCGGGTCCTGCATGATGATCTGGATCCGGGCCCGCGCCCGGCGCAGCTCCTCGGGGCCGAGCGCGGTGAGTTCCTCGGCACCGAGCCGGACGGTGCCGGCGTCGGGGGGTGGCAGCTGGATGAGGGCTCGGCCGACGGTCGACTTCCCGCAGCCGGACTCGCCGAGGATGCCGAGGGTCCGGCCCGCCGGCAGGTCGAGGTCCACGCCGGAGACTGCGTGCACCTTCTGGCCGCGGCCCACCGGAAATTCCACGACCAGGTCGCGGACGGTGAGTGCGGGGCGGGCGGGCTCTGGGGTGGCGGGAGCATGAGGGGCGAGGGTCATACCGTGGCCTCCTTGGCTGCTCCCAGCGGGTGGTGACAGGCGACCGCGCCGCCGGTGTCGTCACCCGCGCGGCCGGTGAGGGCGGGCGACTGAGTCGTACAGAGGTCCGTGGCCACCACGCACCGCGGCGCGAACCGGCAGCCGGCCGGCGGGTTCAGCAGATTGGGTGGGCGTCCTTCGATGGCGGGGAGCAGCGTGTGCGGGGACAGGTCCAGGTGCGGAATCGAGGCGATCAGGGCCCGGCTGTACGGGTGCCTGGGGTTGTCGAACACCTCGGCGGTACGGGCGTGTTCGACGAGGCGGCCCGCGTACATCACCGCGACGCGGTCGGTCCTCCCCGCGATGGTGCCCAGGTCGTGGCTGATCAGAATGGTCGCCATCCGC
This sequence comes from Streptomyces luteolus, assembly GCF_029968015.1. Lineage (GTDB taxonomy): Bacteria > Actinomycetota > Actinomycetes > Streptomycetales > Streptomycetaceae > Streptomyces > Streptomyces luteolus. Next base: position 71,811 of record NZ_JASCIS010000033.1, on the reverse strand, counting down.
AGTTCCTCGCCGAGGGACTGCAGCAGGTCGAGGATCTGCTTCTGCACGGTGACGTCGAGTGCGGTGGTGGGTTCATCGGCGATCAGCAATCGAGGGCCGCAGGCCAGCGCCATGGCGATGACCACGCGCTGCCGCATGCCGCCGGAGAGTTCGTGCGGATACTGGCCCGCGCGCCGGGCCGGTTCGGGGATGCCGACCTGGCACAGCAGGTCCACGGCCCGGTCCCGGGATTCAGCGCGGCTGAGGCCGAGGTGGAGGCGGACGCTCTCCGACAGGTGCCGCCCGATCTTCTTCACCGGGTTCAGGGAGGTCATCGGATCCTGGAAGACCATGGCGACCTCGGTGCCCCACAGGGTCCGGCGCCCGGCCGGGGTGAGAGCGTGCACGTCATTGCCGCCGAGGAGCACGGAACCGGTGACGGAGGTTTCGGGGCCGTCGGTGATCAGGCCCATCAGGGTGCGGCCGAGGACGGACTTTCCGGAGCCGGACTCGCCGACGATGCCCAGGGTCTCCCCGCGGGCCAGTGACAGGGAGACTCCGTCGACGGCGCGCATGGCGCCGCGCGGGGTGCGGAACACGGTGGCCACGTCGGTGGCCTGGAGCAGGGGCACGGGTGCGGACGTCACAGTTTCACGCTCCGGGAGTCCCACCGCTGACGAGCCTTCTCGCCGACGATGTTGAAGGCGAACACGGTGAGGAAGAGAAACGCCCCCGGCACCAGGACGATGTGGGGATGCGCCTCGAAGACGTCGCCCTCCCCTTCGGCGATCATGTTTCCCCAGGTGGGCTCGGGCGGCTGGATGCCGAGCCCGAGGAAGCTCAGGGAGGCCTCGGCGACGATCAGGACCGAGATCATCACGACGGCGAGCGACATGATCGGCAGCAGTACGTTCGGCAGCAGCTCGCGCGCCATGATGCGCGAGCGCTTGGCGCCCATGGCCCGTGCGGCGGTGACGAATTCGCGGTTGGCGTACGCCACGGTGGTGGCCCGGCTCAGCCGCACCATGCCGGGGATCGTGAGCAGAGACAGGGACAGGGCGACGTTGCGCAGCCGCGGTTCGAGGACCGTCGCGAGGGCGATGAGCAGGATCAGCGGGGGCACGGCGAGCAGTGAGTTCGTGGCCATGCCCACCACCCGGTCCACCGCCTTCCGGAAGTAGCCGGCGACGATCCCGATGAGCCCACCGACGATCGTTCCCACGACGACGGCTGTCAGCGAGATCAGGAGCGAGGACCGCGCGCCGTACAGGGACCGGGCCAGCAGGTCGAGGCCGGAGCCGTTGGTACCGAGGGGATGTGTGCCGGTGAACGTCGGGATGCCGAAGACCGGTTCGGTGACGGTGGCCGCGACGTCCCGGTCCTCGCCGAGCGGCAGCCAATCCACGAAGACGATGGCCAGGGCGAGCAGCACCAGCCAGGCGGCGGAAGCCCAGAAGAGGACGTCGAAGCCCGGCCCGGCCAGCGCCTTGCCGACCCGCGAGGCGCCGTTGAGGAACAGGCCGATGCCGAGCAGCGCGATGGCGGCCTTGGCAGGTGCGATGAGTACGGGGGTGGTGGCGCCGAACACCAGCAGGACGAGGCCGGCGACGGCGAGCGCCGTCGCCACCACGACGGGCGGTGCAAGCGCCGTCCGCGTACGCGGAGCGATCTCAGACATGAACACGTCGCGTCCTCGGGTCGAGGTAGCCGTACGAGAAGTCGATGCCGGCATTGATCACCACGTAGATGACCGCGATGGTCAGCACGGCGCCCTGCACCATCGGATAGTCGCCCTGGTTCGCGGCGTTGACGACGAGCGATCCCATGCCGGGCAGCGAGAAGAGGTACTCCACGATCACGGTGCTGCCGATCAGCCGGCCCAGGCTCAGGCCGAGCAGCGTCACCAGGGAGAACGAGGAGGGGCGCAACGCGTCGGAGAACAGAATCCGCAGCGGACTCATGCCCTTGGCGCGCGCGGCGAGGATGAAGTCCTCGCGGAGCGTGACGATCAGGTCGCCGCGCAACACCCGGGCGAACATGGCGAGTTCGACCAAGGCCACGGTGAGCGCCGGCAGGAAGGCGTGGTGCAGATTGCCGAGGAGATCTCCGTCGCCGATCCGTACCCACTCGGACCGGGGGAACCAGCCGAGCGAGTTGACCATCACCATGACAAGGAGCAGTCCGGCCAGGAAGCTGGGCACCGACAGGACGGCGAAGGTGCCCGCCCCGATGATCCGGTCGGCGATCCCGCCCTCGCGGTACGCGGACCACATGGCCAGCGGCACGGCGATCAACAGGGCGATGAGCAGACCGAGTACGGCGATCTCGGCGCTCACCGGCAGCGCCGAGACCACCCGGTCACTCACCTCGCTCTGCGGTGGCACGACCGACCGGCCGAGATCGCCGGTCAGTACGCCGCCGAGCCAGTCGAAGTACCGGGTGTGCAGCGGCTGGTCGAGCCCCATGTCGTGGCGGAGTTCGGCGTACTCGGACGGCGGCCGTCCGGCGCCGAGGATGTCGACTGCGGGGTCGCCGGGCAGCAGGACCACCAGGGAGAAGACTCCGACGCTGACGATGAACAGCACTCCCGCCAGTTCCAGCACCCTCAGGGTGAGGCGGCGCAGTGCGGCGGCACTCATGGTTCCTCCAGGTCTGCCTTGGTGCGGAGGGCCTCACTTGCTGAGCCACGCCTCGCCGAACAGGGCCATGTACTCGTCGGTGGGCACGATGCCGTGCACGTCCTTGCCCCAGGCGGTGAAGGCCGCGCTGGCCCCCAGATTCGCCACCGGCACCGTCTCGTTGATCCGTCGCTGCACCGCGTCGAGGGCCTGCTGCTTCTCCTGATCGCTCGCCGCGCCCTGCAGCTGTACGAGCAGCTCGTCCATCTCGGCGTCGGCGTAGCCGCCGGGGTTTCCGTAGCTCTTGGAGTCCAGGACGCTCTGCAGCCGGTGGAAGGGGTCGCCCTCGGAGACGCTGGCCGCTCCGCGGCTGAGGTCGAAGTCGTGGTCGACGTAGGTCTTGGACACGCGGTCGGCCGTCGAGGAGACCAGGTCGAGCTTCACCTTGAAACCGACGCGTTCGAGCTGGGCTTTGGTGACGACGGCTTTGGCACGCGCGACCGGGTCGGTGCCGTCCATGTAGGTGATGGTGCCGTCGTAGCCGTCCTTCTTGGCCGCCGCCAGGAGCTTCTTCGCCGCTGCGAGGTCCACGCCGAGCGGCTCGACCTTCGAGTGCCACCGCGACTCGGGCGGGAACAGCTCCTGTCCGGGCAGCCCCTTGCCCTGATAGCTGCGCTTGGTGTCGAGCACCGGGTCGAGGGCGAAGGCGACTGCCTTGCGGACCCGGATGTCCTGACCGGGCCTGCCCTTACGGGTGTTGATGGTGACCATGTTGCCCAGACCGGTCAGGGTGAGCTCGCCCGGATGACCGGCCTTCACGGCCTCGTCGACCACCTCGGGGCTGCGCACGTACGTGACGTCGGCGCCGCCGTCCTCCAGCGCCTCCAGCTTGGCCCGGTCCGAGTTCGGCCACGTGAACCGCAGCGCGTCGAGGTAGGGCTCGCCCTTCCAGTAGTCCTTGTTGGCCTTGAGGACCATCTCTTCCTGCGGGGCGTGCTTCTGGAGGGTGAAGGGGCCCGCGCCGATCGGCTTGAACGTCTTGCCGGCCCGCGCGGCGGGCGCCACGATCATGCCGGGTGCCTGCGCGAGCCGGGCCGGGAATCCCGCCCAGGCTCTGCGCATCGTGAAGACCACGGTGTGGTCGTCGGGCGCGCTGGTCTCGGCGATGTTCGCGGCGAGCAACGTGGCATCGGCGCCCTTGCTCTCCTGGTACCACTCGATGCTGCCGACGACAGCCTTCGCGTTCAGCGGGGTGCCGTCGGAGAAGGTGACGTCCTCGCGCAGCCGGAGCGTCCAGGTCTTGGAGTCCTTGCTGCTCTTCAGGGATTTCGCCAGCCACGGCTCGTACTTCTCGGCCTTGGTGTCGTAACGCATCAGTACGTCGTAGACGGCGGCGAGAGCGGAGCCGCCGGACGCGCCCGTGGCGTAGGTGGCGGCCGGGCTGAGGCTGCGGGCCTCGGTGTAGTCGGCGAAGTGCAGGGTGCCGCCGCGTACCGGTTTTCCGGCCTTGCCCTGGTTGCCGATGATGCCGAACTCGTAGCGGCCGCGTTCGGCCTTCTGCTCGTTGCCGCCGTCGGCCTCGCCTGGCGAGACGCACGCGGAGGTGAGCAGGCCCATGGCCACGAGGGCTGCGGCGGTGCGGGCGTGCACCCGTGGTGCTCGCTTCATGTCTTCCTCCAGTAGTCCTGTGGCGCGCAGTGGGGAAGGGACCGGGCGGGGCGTCTCGACTGGGCCCCGGGCCGCATCAGGTGGGGGACGCTACGGCGGTCGAATCCGGCCGACGTGACGCATCCCACTGACCGGGAATCGATGCTGTCGGCACCGCGCGCGACTGTCCGCCGGAGAGTGGACCGGCCGCTGCGTCGGAGCGCCGTCCCAGTGACCGGAACCTGGTGGGGGCCGACGGCGCGGAATGGGCCGACACTGGCCGGACCGCGATCCCAGTGGAGTCCGCCGACGCCCCAGAGGAGTCCTCGATGCCCAGCGCCAAGGACCGACGCACCACCGCCCGCGCCGTTCTCGACGAACTCACCGCACCGGGCGGTCGGTTCGAACTCGCCGACACGGAAGTTCTGGGCACCCGCCTGCCGGTGTTCACGCACCGGCGGCGTGCGCTGCACGAGGTGCTGCACGAGTCCGTCGACCACGGCGACCGGGACTACATCGTCACGGCCGACCGTCGGATCACGTTCGCCGAGCACGCCGACCGGGTCGCCTCGCTGGCACGCGCCCTGCGCGAGGAGTACGGGATCGGCAAGGGCGACCGGGTCGCGATCGCCGCGGCCAATTCACCCGAGTGGATCTTGACGTTCTGGGCCACCGTGTCGATCGGCGCCGTGTCCGTCGGCTTCAACGCCTGGTGGTCACCCCGCGAACTCGCCTACGGGGTCGAGAACGCGGCACCGTCCCTGGTCGTCACGGACACCAGGCAGCGGCCGAAACTCAAGGACTGCGCGGTGCCGTTGCTCTCAATGGAGAACGACATCGCGCGCTTCTGCACCCAGTACGCGGACGAGCCGCTGCCCTCCGCCAATGTCGCCGAGGACGACCCGGCCGTCATCCTCTATACCTCCGGCACCTCCGGACGCCCCAAAGGCGCCGTCCACACCCACCGCAATCTGCTCTCGGTCGTGGAGTACCACCGGCTCAACGACGCGCTCCTTGAGGAATTCGGCGACCCGCCGGCCGCGAAGGACCGTGTCTACCTGCTCGTCCTGCCGCTGTTCCACATCGCGAGCCTGCACAACCTCGCGGTGCCCCGGCTCGCGACCGGCAGCCGGATCGCACTGCATCAGGGCGCCTTCGACGTGGACGCGGTCCTCGGCATGGTGGAGCGCGAACGCGTGACGAACTGGGGCGCGGTGCCCACGATGGCCCACCGGCTCCTTGAGCACGGTGGCACCGATGCCTACGACACGTCGTCGCTGACCGCGTTCTCGCTGGCCTCCGCGCCGTCTTCCACGGAGTTCAAGGAACGACTGCGCAAGCAGCTGCCGTTCGCCAAGGACTCCCTTGTCGACAGCTACGGCCTGACCGAGTCCTGCACCGCGATCGCCGCAGCGTCCCCGCAGGACCTGTTGGAGACCCCCGGCACGCTGGGCCGACCGGTCACCGGCGTCTGCCTGGAGATCCGCGACCCCGCCGGGCAGGTGCTGCCCGACGGCGAGGAGGGCGAGGTCTGCGTCCGCAGCGCCTTCAACATGCTGGGCTACTGGGGCGATCCCGAGGCCACCGAGGAGGCCCTCGACGCGGACCGCTGGCTGCGCACCGGCGATCTCGGCCGGCTTGAGGACGGCCGTCTGTACCTCGTCAGCCGCCGCTCCGACCTGATCATCCGGGGCGGTGAGAACGTCTACCCGGCCGAGATCGAGACCGTCATCGCCGACCATCCTGGCGTACGCGAGTGCCTGGTCATCGGCGTTCCGCATCCGGACCTGGGGCAGGAGGTCGCTGCCGTGGTGGTGACCGAGCCGGGCGCAGGCCTCTCCGAGGAGAGTCTGCGGGACCGCGTCGCGGAGGAGTTGGCCTACTTCAAGGTGCCGAAGCACTGGCGTCTGACGACCGAGAGCCTGCCCCGCAACGCTACGGGCAAAGTGCTGCGGCGGGCCGTGCAGCCCTGAGCCGCTGACAGGGCCCCTCCGTAGGGAGGGGCCCTGTCAGCGGCTCAGAACAGCGAGGGGGCGCGCAGGGTGGTCTCGGCGCCGCCATCGACGTAGAGCACCTGCCCGGTGATGTGGGTGTTCGACTCCGAGGCCAGGAACGCCACCGCACGGGCGACGTCCTCGGGCTTCAGGTAGCCGTTGAGCGGCATGGGCACCGCCGTGTCCATCACCCGCTTCATCTCGGGGTCGTCGAAGAGGCCCGCGCTCATGGGGGTCAGCACGATGCCGGGCGCGACGACGTTCACCGGGATGCCCGTGTCGGCCCATCCCACGGCGACCGCGGTACGCCGGGCCCACTGGGCCAGCGCCGACTTGGACGAGGGGTAGAGCTGCCGCTCGCGTCCTTCCGCGATCGCGGTTCGGGCGTACTGCAGTGCGGTCTCCTCTTCGGCGGCGAGCAGGGCGCCGACCACGGCCTCGTCCGCCGGCTGGGTGCCGGAGATGGAGCCGATCACGACCACCCGGGGTGCGGTCGACGCGGCGAGCGCCGGTTGGAGGGCGGTGACGAACTCGGTCGTACCGAAGTAGTTGACGGTCACCATGCCCTCGCCCGGCACCGACGTGCCGGCGCAGGTGATCACGGTGTCGATGACGCCCCCGCCGGCGTCGGAGACAGCCCGTGCCGCCCGTGCGCGTCCCTCCGGCGTGGCCAGGTCGGCCTCCATCTCGGCACCCCGCAGATCCACTCCGACGACCCGGTCCCCCTGTGACCTCAGCAGAGCGGTCACAGCGGCTCCGATCCCGGATCCTGCTCCGGTTACGACGGCACAGCGCGGCATGGGTTCTCCTCGACTCGGTTGATCCTTACGCTAGTTCGGACCGCAGGGCAGCGCCCTGCGCGCTCCCGCTCACCGGACGGGCCGGCGCCTGTCCAGCAGATCAAGTGCGGCGGTCACCGATGACCGGGCCGAGCAGCAGGCTGCAGGCCAGGCGCACGCCTTCCTGTGCGTCCGCGGCCGACGACCTCTCGTAAAGCACCGTCGTGAGAAGCCCGTACCAGGCCAGTTCCAGGATGCGCACCGCCCGCAGTTCCCGGTCGGTGGGGTCGGTGACGGAGGCGGTGCGCAGCACCAGATCACGGACGATCTCGTCCGTCTGCCGCACCCCGGGCGCATCGCCGACGCTCGCGGCGTTGTTGGACTGCATCATCGCGAGCGCAAGGCGTGGCTGCTCGAAGAGCTGGCCGCCGGCCTTCACCAGGAGCTGCACGACGGCTTCGACAGGGCTGAGGTCCGGTGGTGGCGACGGACTTTCGGCGTCGAGGCGGCGGACCCGGTCATGCATGAGCGCGGCGAACAGGTGGGTCTTGGAGGGGAAGTAGCGGTAGAGCGTGGCGATCGCGACGCCCGCGTCCCGTGCCACGTCGTGCATCTGCATCCGCTCCAAGCCGTGCTGTGCGCCGAGTCGACCGGCCGCACGCAGCATTCGGGCGTACCGCTCCTGCTGCTTGGCCGAGTTGGGCTCGGCGGGCTCTCGCACCCCCGACGGTCTGCGCACGGTGCTCCTTTCCGCAGCGACCGGTACACGATCGTCAACCGATCCCGCGCCGGGCGGGCGGGTTCCCAGTGAATGGGACGGTGACCGCCCCTGTATCCGTGCGCGGCAGGGGGACTTCGGCCGCCGTTCGACGCCCGCCCCATCGGGACGCGCTCGTCGGGTTCCCGCCCACCGGGACGCGCGCCGCGCCCGACCGGACACACCCGATGAGATGGGCCCAACCAGCCGCTTCAGAGAGGTGTCCATGCGACTCGGAATCACCAGCCCCGTCGTCACGGCCGTTCCTGGTGCGCACTCCCCGTGGGAGCGCACCGCCGGTATCGAGGAGCTCGCGGCGATCGCCGAGGCCGCCGACCGGCTCGGCTTCCACCATCTGACCTGTTCCGAACACGTCGCGGTCCCCGCGGATATCGCCGAACAGCGGGGAGGGACTTATTGGGATCCGCTCGCGACGTTCGGCCATCTCGCCGCCCGCACCCGTCGGATCCGCTTCGCGACCCAGGTCCTGGTCCTCGGCTACCACCACCCGCTCGCCCTCGCCAAGCGCTACGGCACCCTGGACCGGATCTCGGGCGGCCGCCTGGTCCTCGGCCTCGGGGTCGGCAGCCTGCAAGAGGAGTTCGAGCTGCTCGGCGCGGCCTTCGAGGGTCGTGGGGCGATCGCCGACGAGGCCATCGCGGCGCTGCGCGCGAGCCTGTCCCGGCGCGAGCCCGCCTACCACGGCGAGCACTTCGACTACGAGGGTTTCGTGGTGGAACCACATGCCGTCCAGGACCGCGTCCCGCTGTGGATCGGGGGACGCACCCCGCGCTCGCTGCGCCGGGCCGTGACCCACGGCGACGGCTGGGTGCCCTTCGGCCTGCCGCTCGACCGGCTCGGCGAGATGGTCGGCGCCGCGGACCTGCCCGAGGGGTTCGAGGTGGTGCTCAGCGCGGGCCGGCCGCTCGATCCCTCGGGGGACGCGAGTCGGACTTCGGCGGCACTTCAAAGGGCCGCCGAGGCAGGAGCGACGCTGGTGAGCGTGGCGCTGACCGCCGAATCGGCGGACCACTACATCGAGCAGGCCGAGGCGCTCGCCGCCCTGGCCGCTCCCCTGTCCTGATTCGTTGCCCCTCCCGCCCACGACCCGAGAGGGAGACACCGTGACCGATCGTTCAAATCCTGTGGCAGCGGACGGCCTTGCCGCACTTGAGGCGCGGCTGCGCCGGCTCGAGGACGAACGCGACATCGCCCGCCTCATGGCGTCGTACGGCCCGCTCGTCGACAGCGGGCGCGCGGCCGAGGTAGCAGGACTCTGGGAGCCGGACGGTGTTTACGACATCGACGAGCTCTACCTCAGCGGCCGTGACGAGATAGACGCCATGGTGCGTTCCGCCGCACACCAGGGCTGGATACGGGCCGGCTGCGCGCACGTCGTCGGCCCAGCGCACATCACGGTGGACGGGGACACCGCCATCGCCGTGTGCCACTCACTGATGGTGGTCCACGATGACGGCCGGTACGTGGTGCGGCGGGCGACCGCCAACCTCTGGCGGCTGCGGCGATCGGACACCGGCTGGCTGGTCACGACCCGCACGAACCGGATCCTCGACGGCCGCCCCGAGTCACCCGCTCTCCTGTACGGCGGGGTGCAGGGCGAATCGGCGGATGGCTGCGGCCGTCAAGCACCGGCTCGTTGATGCGTACGTCCTGGTGGAGTCGGCACGTTCGGCAGCGCTCGGCACGGCCTGCGCCGCCGATGAGGAGCCGGCCGCACTGCCGCGCCTTCCTCTTCGGCTCTGCACCCAGGCACCTGGCACCACCCGGCCGCACCCTCCGAACGATTTCAGAAAGGACCGAGGCGACATGAACATGGGCAGTCCGCCGGACTTCACGGATCGCGTGGTACTGGTCACGGGCGGCACCAAGGGGATCGGCGCGACGATCGCCGAGGCGTTTCTCCGCACCGGTGCAACGGTCGTCGTCTGCGGGCGTCGTTCTCCCACATCGCCGCCCCAGGGGGGTGGGCGCGAGGCGGTGTTCCTGCCGTGCGATGTCCGCGATCCCGCGGCGGCAGCCGGTCTGGTCGCCGGCACGGTGGACCGGTTCGGCCGGCTCGACGTGCTCATCAACAACGCGGGCGGCTCGCCCGACGCGGACTCGGCCACCGTCTCACCCCGCTTTGTCGAGAAGATCGTCGCGCTCAATCTGCTCGCCCCGTTCTACGTCGCGCAGGCCGCCAACAGGGTCATGCGGGACCAGGAGAGGGGCGGCACGGTGATCAACATCGGCAGCGTCTCGGCTCACGACCCGCAGCCGGGCACAGCCGCCTACACCGCTGCCAAAGCCGGACTCCTCGCACTGACCAGGGCGTTGGCCCTGGAGTGGGCACCACAGGTGCGGGTCAACCACATCACCACCGGCCTCATCCGCACCGAGAGCGCCGCCGAAGTCTACGGAGAGGACGGCGGGGCCGCCGTGGCCGGCGTCATCCCCATGGAGCGGATGGCCGTTCCCGAGGACGTGGCCCACGCCTGCTTGTTCCTCGCCGACGATCTGTCCGGGTACGTCAACGGGGCGGACCTCGCCGTGCACGGCGGCGGAGAGGTTCCCGCCCGCTACCTCGCGGCGCGGCGGAACACCACCGGCTGACGTGCCGGAAGGACAAGTCGGCACCGCCTGAACCCCGGCCTCAGGAACAGGTCCTGAGGCCGGGGTTCAGGCGGTGCCGAGCGGTCAGACCAGGTTGTCCTCGACTGCCAGGCCGAAGACCCCGCGGCCGTACATGGCCAGGGCACGTTCCACGTCGTTGGCCACGTGGACGCTGCCGGCGTGGGCGTCGCGCCAGGCCCGCTCGATGGGGTTGCCGCGCCGCAGCGAATGGCCGCCCGCCGTCTTGAACAGCAGATCGATCGCAGCCACAGCCCGCTCGGTGCCCCTGACCTGGTCCCGTCGGGTCCGCAGCCGCAACTCCATCGGGATCTCCCGCCCATTTGCGGCCAGTTCGGCCAGTTCACGCAGGTTGCGGTCCATCTGCAGCACCGTCGCGTCGATGTCGGACGCCGCCCGTGCGATGGCGACCTGGGCGAAGGGGTCCTCGGCGAACCGGCCACCACCCATGCTGAGGCGGACCCGCTCCTTCATCAGCGAGACGTACGACTCGAATCCGCCGGAGACGGCCCCGATCACCGGCGCGGTGACGGCACTGGTGAAGATCGCACCGAACGGCAGCCTGTAGAGGGGGCCTCGGTTGACCTTCTGGCCCGGCCCCTTCAGTTGCGCCTGCTCGTAGTTGCGGATCACCCGGTGGGCCGGGACGAAGGTGTCGTCGACGAGGATGTCGTTGCTCGCGGTGCCGCGCAGACCGACCACGTCCCAGACGTCCTCGATGCGGTAGTCGGGCCGGGGCACCAGGACGGTGAGGAAGTCCACCGGCCGCCCCTGCGCACCGACCACGAGGGCACCGAGCAGCACCCACTCGGCGTGCTCACAACCGGAGGAGAAACTCCACCTGCCGGTGAGCCGGTAGCCGCCGTCGACCGGGGTGAGCCGCCCCACGGGGGCATAGGCCGAGGACACCAGGGTGTCCCGGTCGTCGCCCCAGACCTCGTCCTGTGCACGCTCGGCGAACAGGCCGAGCTGCCAGGGGTGCACGCCGAGCACCGACGCCACCCAGCCGGTGGAGCAGCACACGGCGGAGATCTCGCGTACCACCGCGTAGAAATCGACCGGATCGCTCTCCAAACCGCCGTAGCGGCGGGGCTGGAGCATCCGGAAGACGCCCGCGTCGGTGAGTTCGCGGACCGTGCGCTCGGGGATCCGCCGCGCCTCGTCGGCGGCGACCGCCCGCTCCACGAGGCCGGGGAGCAGGGTGCGCACCGAATCCAGAACCTCGTTGCCCATCGTGGCGACCTCCGTGTCGTGCGATGTCCAGGTGTCGTGTCGCGGCGTCATGGGTGCCGCAGTCCGGCCTTGTGGATCTTCCCGGAAGCGTTGCGGGGGAAGGCGTCGAGGACGACGACCTCGCGGGGGACCTTGAAGTTGGCCAGCCGTTCGCGGCAGAAGCCGATGAGTTCGGCGGCGTCGGCCGGTGCACCGGGGCGAAGGGTCACATAGGCCCGGCCGACTTCGCCGAGGCGGGCGTCGGGGGCACCGACCACAGCTGCCTCGGCGACGGCACCGTGCCGGGTGAGCACCTGCTCGATCTCCGCCGGGTACACGTTGAAGCCGCCCACGACGAACATGTCCTTGGACCGACCGGTGATCGTCAGATTGCCCCGTTCGTCGAGGCGCCCGATGTCGCCGGTGGCGAGCCAGCCGTCCGGGTCGACGGCCGACGGGGCGTCCGGGGGCTGGTCGAGATAGCCGAGCATCACGTTGAAGCCGCGGACCAGGATTTCGCCGTCCTGCCCAGCGGGCAGCCGCCGCCCCGTGGGGTCGGCCACCACGACCTCGACGCCGTCCAGGGGACGGCCGACGGTCAGGGCGACCGTCTCGTCGTCGTCCCCGGCCGAGCAGGCGGTCACCGTCCCACAGCTCTCGGTGAGTCCGTACGCGGTGAGCACCTCGGGGAAGAGTTCGGCGCGCACCCTCCGTACAAGGGTGACGGGTACGACGGCGGAGCCGGTGACCGCGAGGCGCAGCGAGGTGAGATCGAACCGGTCGCGTCCGGGGGCGTCGAGGAGCGAGGTGTAGATGGTCGGCGGTCCCGGCAGGACGGTGATCCGCTCGGTCTCGATGAGGGACATGGTGCGGGTCGTGTCGAAGACGGCCTGCAGCACCATCGTGGTGCCCTGCAAGACGCAGGCGAGCACACCCGCCTTGTAACCGAAGCAGTGGAAAAGGGGGTTGACGATCAGATAGCGGTCGCCGCGGGTCACTCCGGTGCGTCCGCACCAGGCGCGGTAGGTCAGCAGGTTCTGCCGGTGAGTGGTCAGTGCACCCTTGGGGCGGCCGGTCGTCCCAGAGGTGAAGAGCAGGTCCGAGGGGTCGTCGGGGGCGACGGCCTCGGACCGCGCCGCGGCGGTGGCGTCGGGGACGGTGCGGCCCAGGCGCAGGAAGGCGTCCCACCCTGTGGTGCCGGGGTTGTCGGCGCCGCCGATCAGCACCACGTCCGTGAGGTCGGGCAGGCCTGGCACCGGTGCGGTGCGGTCGGGTCCGGCGCCCAGCATGGCCAGGTAGTCGTGGCCGAGGAAGCCGTTGTCGACGAGGAGCAGGCGCGCCCCGCTCTTCTCCAGGACCCAGCGGGCCTCGTCTCCCTTGTAGCGGGTGTTGACGGGCACCAGGATCGCGCCGATGCCGGTGGCCGCCAGTGCCGCGACCACCCAACGGTGACTGTTGGGTGCCCAGAGTGCGACTCGGTCGCCGTGCGACACACCCAGCGCGATCAAGGACTTGCCGGTCTGGTGCACGGCCTCGCCCAAGTCCCCGTATGTCAGCCGCACTTCGGCGTCCACGACTGCCTCGACCCCGGGGTGGTCCGCGACGGTACGGGCGAGCACCCGAGGAAGAGTCAGCCGGCCATCGGCCTGGTCCATCACTTGCCCACGGCGGGAAGCAGCCGACGGGACGCCTCGTGCGCGCCACGCACCAGTTCGGCACGCGGAAAGCCACTGCGACGCTCGGCCGTCTCAGCGTTGCCGCCGGCCACCCACACGGGGCCGTCCGCGAGCCGCTCAAGGCCCTCACGGGCCACGTCGTCGGGTTCGGCGACGCGCAACCCCGGCAGGTCCATGCGCAGACCGGCCCGCTCCATGGCGGGGGTGCGCGTCACGCCCAGTACCAGTTCCAGGACGTGTACGCCGTGCGGCTGGAGTTCGAGCCAGAGCCCCTCGGCGAAGACCCGGCTGAAGGCCTTCGCCGCCGAGTAGACGCTGATCGTGGCCTGTCCGAGGTAGCCGGAGAGGGAGCCGACCAGCAGGATGCCGCCCCGCCCGCGGTCCTTCATGAGGCCGCCGAAGTGGTGGGCGAGGGCCAGCTGGGCGGTGATGTTGAGGTCCAGGACGCCCTGGACGCGGTCCAGGTCTCCGCTGACGAACTCGTGTCCGTAGCTGTTGGCCCCGGCGTTGAAGATGAGCAGGCCCACCTCCAGGTCCTCGGTCGCCGTGCGGATCCGCATTACCGCGTCGGGCGCGAGCAGGTCGAGGGCGAGGGTGCGCACCTCGACGCCGCGCGCCCTGGCCTCCTCCGCGGTCCGCCGCAAGGGTTCCGGCTTGCGGGCGATGAGCACCAGATTGACGCCGGCGTCCGCGAGTTGGCGGGCGAACGAGGCGCCTACTCCCTCGGACCCTCCGGCGACGACGGCCCACGGCCCGTACACACCCTTGTCGAGCATCGGCTTCCCTTCTGTCGCGTCCCGGTTGCGCTGAACATAGGACCGGTCCGCGCGGCACCGGTTTCGGGCTCCCACTGGCCGGGACGTTGCGGGGTGGTTCCGTTGCTGACGGCGGTCGCTCGTACGACGGGTCTCAGTGACGCGCCCGAACGGCGTCACGCGGCCCTCGCCTGTCTCGTACGGCGAGCGAGGGGAACGCCGGGGGCCGAACCGAGCGGGACGTCGAGGCCGGACAGACGTGCCCGGCCCAACGGCACCGGTACTGCGCGCGGCGTAGAGCCTTGCGATCGGACGCGGAGGCGAGAGCCGCGTCTGACACCGTTCCGGCCATGGGTGAGGAAGGCCTCCTGCGGTCCTGCTCCCGGTCGCCGAGCAGGACCGCAGACAGTCGTGCGCGGGGTTCGGTGGAGTGGCCCGATGGCAGTCTGCTCCTCCACCTGGGTGCCGGCCGGCCGGCAGGCGGCCCCCGAGTACGCGCAGGCGTCGCCGTGCCGCCCGATCTTTTCGTTGACCATGGTGTCCAGGCCGTCCGCGGCGGAGGCGGGGCCCGTCCCACCGACCGGTAGCGTCCCGGGGATGACCGGGGCTCGGACTGACGTGGCGGGCGCGAGCGGCGTAAGGTCGGGGATCGTTCATCGACTGATCTCCGGGGGTGCGGGATGCCGAGAATCGCCGAGGCCAGGGCGGGTGCCGAGCCCAGCTCTCCGAGGCAGCACGCGCGTCGTCGGCGCATCCTGAAGGCCGCCGAGGCGATCGCCGCGGAGACGGGTCTTGAGCGTGTGCAGATGCACGAGGTCGCCAAGGCGTCGGGCGTGGCGATCGCAACGCTCTATCGCTACTTCCCCTCGAAGACCCATCTGTTCACCGCCGTGATGGCCGAGCAGATCGAGCGGTTCGGGGCGCGGCTGCCCGATCGTGCGCCCGACAGCCCGCCTGGGGACGCGGTGTTCGCCGCGCTGGCCGGCGCCACCCGCAATCTGCTGCGGAAACCCGAACTGGCTACCGCGATGATCCAGTCGGCGAACGCGGCGCGGGCCACCACCGTCCCCGACCTCGCGCGCGTGGACACCGGTTTCCAGGACCTGCTGCTCAGGGCCTGGGGCGTGGAGGAGCCGACGGAGCAGCACCGCAGCCGTATCCGGCTGCTCACCTTGCTCTGGTACGGCGTCCTGCAGTCCCGCCTCAACGAACGATCCTCGCCGGCCGAGGCGGACGCCGACCTGCGCATGGCCTGCGAGCTGCTGCTCGCGCCCGAGGAGGACACGGGCTGAGCAGGCCACGGGCGAGCCTCGCGCCGGTGCCGCTCAGCGCGCGCCGGTGGGCTGCGTCCCCGTGGTGTCGAGTTCGGCCACCGAGTAGGCGGCATACGTCCGGTACGGGTCACGGCCCTTGAAGTGGGCCGTGAGCTGCTCGTCGAGCTCTTCGGGGGTGAACACGCCGTCGGCCGCGGTGAACTTCCGTTCCACGGTGGGGGCGGCCATCAGCGCGACCATGTCGCCGTAGACGACGAACACCTGCCCGGTGATCTCGTCCGAGGCGGGCGACGCCAGGTGCGCGACGAAGGTGCCGACCCGCTCCGGCGCCATGATGTCGAGTCCGCCCGTGACGTCCTGGTCACCGGCGCCGAAGGCCTGCGCCGTCATCGCGGTGCGGGCGCGCGGACAGATCGCGTTGGCCCGTACGCCGTAACGGGCGAGGCCCTGCGCGGTGGCCAGCGTCAGGGCGGTGATGCCGGCCTTGGCCGCCGAGTAGTTGGGCTGCCCGGGGGCGCCGAACAGGAAGGCCTCGGAAGAGGTGTTGATGATCCGGCCGTACACGGGGCCGCCTGCGGCCTTGCTCGCCGCCCGCCAGTGCGCGGCCGCGGCCCGGGAGACGGCCGCGTGCCCCTTCAGGTGGACCCGGATCACGTCGTCCCAGTCGGACTCGGTGAGGTTGAACAGCATCTTGTCGCGCAGGACTCCGGCGTTGTTGACGAGGATGTCGAGACCGCCGAAGCTCTCCACCGCCGCCTCCACGAGCCGGTCACCCATGGACCAGTCGCCGACGTCTCCGATGACCGCGACGGCGCCGCGGCCGAGGGCCTTGATCTCGGCGACGACGTCCTTGGCTGCCGGGCCTACATCGTTCACCACCACGTCGGCGCCCCTGGCAGCAACGGCCAGTGCCTCGGCCCTGCCGAGGCCGGAACCTGCGCCGGTGACGATGGCGGTGCGCCCCTCCAGGCTGTGCGTCACGCTCATGATGCGGCTCCCTCTGTCCTTGTACGGGACGGCGGTTGTCCTTGTACGGGATGACGGTGATCAGTGACGGGTAATCACCGAGAGCGCAAAACTAGTACGAATTCCAGTTTCTGCCCGGAGGCTGTCCCGCTGAGTGGGCGCGCTCGACCGTCGGCCCGGCCACCGCTCTACGCGAACCGCACCGCCACGGAACCGAGTCCAGCGAATTCGGCCCGGAAAGCGTCGCCCGTACAGACGTCGACGGCCCGGGTGCAGGAGCCCGGCAGCACCAGGTGACCGGCCTCCAGGGGGACGCCGAACGGCGCCACCTTGCGGGCCAGCCAGGCCACGGCCTCGGTCGGGTCGCCGAGCACGGCGCTCGTGTTGCCCCGGGCGATCTCCTCGCCGTCCTGGTAGAGCACCGCCCCGATGTCTGCCGGATCGAGGCGGTCCGGGGGGACTCGGGCGTCGCCCAGGATCACGCCGGCCGACGAGGCGTTGTCGGCGATGGTGTCGGCGAGACCGATCTTCCACTCGGTGATCCGGCTGTCGATGAGCTCGATCGTCGGCACGATGTACTCAGTGGCCGCGAGCACGTCCGCCGCCGTGCAGTCCTCGCCGGGCAGGGGGCTGCCGAGGACGTAGCCGATCTCCACCTCGATGCGCGGGAAGCAGTAGTGAGCCGTGTCGACGGAGGCGCCGGACAGGACCATGTCGTCGAGAAGATGACCGTAGTCCGGCTCGTCGACGCCCATCATCCGCTGCATGACCTCCGAGGAGAGTCCCACCTTGTGGCCGCGGACTGTGGCGCCGGCCGCCAGTCTCCGGCGGATGTTGAGCAGTTGGATCTCGTAGGCGTCGCTCACGTCGATGCCGGGATACGTGCCGGCCAGCGGCCCGATCGGCAACCGGTCGCGCTCCGCGGTCCACAGCAGTTCGGCGGCGGCGGCGCGCTGCGCGGAGTCAAGCATCGGGGTTCTCCTCCTGGATCGGGTGTCCGTCCGTGGGCGGGGCGGATCGGAAGCGGGCCCGGCCGCCCGACAGGGCCCTGCGGCCCTCGGTGGTCGCCTCGAACCGTGCCTCGCTGTCCGCGCCCGGGTCCGCCAGGACGGACACGTCGAGGCTGTCCCCCGGGAAGACGGGAGCGGTGAAACGCGCCTCCAGCTCCAGCAGTTCGGCCGGGTGCGTACCCAACCGGCGGGCGAGGGCCAGGGTGGTGGCGGCCAGGCTGCACAGGCCGTGCAGAAAGGGTCGGGGCATGCCCGCGGCCCGCGCGGCGGCCGGGTCTATGTGCATGGCATGGCGGTCGCCGAGCAGCCGGTACAGGGCGGCCTGACGGTGGTGGGTGTCGACGCTGAGCCGCCGGGTCGTGGGGCCCTCGGCGCGGGCAGGAGTCGACGGCCCTCTGTCACCGTCGAAACCGCCGCAGCCGGGGGCGAAGAGGGACCAAGTGGCCACGAAGCACTCCGAGGTCACCTCCACCTCGAAGACCGCGGCCGACCCTTTGTCCCACACCTCGGCTACCCGGGAGTGCGTCGTGAGCTCACCGGAGGGCGGCAACGGGCCGCGTACCAGCAGGCGTTGGGCGCCGTGCACGGCCGTGGTGACGTCGAAGGCCCCGAGTTCACCCAGGGCATCGGGGCCCACTGGGCGAGGGTCAGGCCGAAGGTGGGCAGCACCCGCAGGTGTTCCTCGTACACGAGGTCCAGGTCGCTCGCCCGCGCGCCCACCGCGAGCGCGTAGAGGATCGCGTCCCGTTCGGTGTAGGCGACGGTACGAGTGCCGAGGTCGTGGCCGCGCCACGGGGAGACGCTCACCGGTCCGCCCCGAGGACGAGGCCGCTGGTCGGGACTCCGGTGCCCGCGGTGACCAGGACGTGTCCGACGTTCGCGGGCTGGTTCACCGAGGTGCCGCGGACCAGGCGTACGCCCTCGGCGATGCCGTTCATGCCGTGTAGGTACGCCTCGCCGAGCTGGCCGCCGTGGGTGTTCAGGGGCAGGCTGCCGCCGAGCTCCAGATGGCCGTCCGCGATGAAGTCCTTCGCCTCTCCCCTGCCGCAGAAGCCGAGTTCCTCCAGCTGGGGAAGGACCAGCGGCGTGAAGTGGTCGTAGAGGATCGCGGCGTCGATCTCGGCGGGGGTGAGCCCGCTCTGCCGGTAGAGCTGGCGTCCGGTCAGGCCCATCTCCGGAATGCCCGTGATCGTGGGCCGGTAGTAGCTCGTCATCATGTGCTGGTCGGCGCCGAGTCCCTGGGCCGCGCCGCGGATCACCGCGGGCGGATGGGGCAGGTCCCGCGCCCGCTCGGCCGAGACGACCACCAGTGCCTGGCCGCCGTCGGTCTCCTGGCAGCAGTCGAGCAGCCGCAGCGGCTCGGCGATCCAGCGTGAACTCTGGTGGTCTGCAAGGGTGATGGGCCTCTTGTGGAAGTACGCGGCGGGGTTGTTCGCCGCGTGGGCGCGGTCCACAACGGCGACCCGTCCGAAGTCCTCGGTGGTGGCGCCGTATTCGTGCATGTAGCGGCGGGCGAACATGGCCACCCACTGGGCGGGGGTGTTCAGTCCGAACGGTGTCATCCATGCGTACGCGGCACGGTCCGCGGAGGTGTCCATCGGCCGGTCGGCCTGGCCGAGGCCGTAACGCTCGCCCGAGCGCTCGTTGAAGGCCCGGTAGCAGACGACGACTCCGGCGGCACCGGTGGCGACGGCCATGGCCGCCTGCTGAACGGTGGCGCAGGCGGCGCCGCCGCCGTAGCCGATACGGGAGAAGAACGTCAGCTCGCCCATGCCGGTGTTGCGCGCGATGTGAATCTCGGAATTGGTGTCCGCGGTGAAGGTGACCAGACCGTCGACGTCGGACGGCTTCACGCCGGCGTCGGCGAGCGCGGCGAGCACCGCCTCGCAGGCGAGTTGCAGTTCGCTGCGCCCGGAGAACTTGGAGAACTCGGTCGCGCCGATTCCCGCGACGGCGGCGACGCCCGACAAGGGGTGTGTGGTCACCGGGACGTCACCCCCTGCGGCAGGCGCACCGAGACGGTGCCGGTGACGTGGGCACCAAGGCTGTTGGTGCCGGTCACCGAAATGTCGACGCACCGGTCGTCGTCCCTCTTCGCCGCCACCTCGCCGCTGAGCACCATGGTGTCGCCGGGGTGGTTGGGGGCACCGAGCCGGATGCGGATCGCCTTGACGGTGGCAGCCGGTCCCGCCCAGCTGGTGACGTAACGGTCGACAAGACCGTTGCTGGTCAGAATGTTCATGAAGATGTCCTTCGAGCCGCGCTGCCGGGCGAGTTCGGGGTCGTGGTGCACGTCCTGGTAGTCGCGACTCGCGAGGGCCGTGGCGACGATCAGGGTGCGGGTCAGCGGGATCACGAGATCGGGCAACGGGTCGCCGATGCGCACTTCGTCGTACGTCCTGGTGGGAGGCGTCGTCGTCATGAGGCCGCCGTCCCGCCGACGGCTTCGGCCAGTGTGTCGCCGAGGCGGGTGAGGTCCGCTCGGGCGCCCCCCAGGGTGGACGAGAGCTGCTTGCCCCACAGGAAGTGCCGGTGCACCGGGTAGTCCGTGTCCACCCCGATCCCCCCGTGCAGGTGCTGGATCCGGTGCACAGTGTTCAAACCCGCCTCCGCGGCCCACCACTTGGCGACGAGCACGGCGCTCTCGCATACCGCCTCGCTCGTCCCGCCTCCCAGGGCGTCCACGGCGTACCAGAGCGTCACGCGCATTGCGTCGATCTCGATGTAGCAGTCCGCGAGCTGGTGCTGCACGGCCTGGAAGGTGGCCAGCGGACGTCCGAACTGCTGCCGTTCGCGCAGGTGGTCGGCCGCGTGGCCCAAGGCACCCTGGCTCACCCCCAGTTGGATCGCGGCCAGCGCGGCACGAGCGTGCCGTACGGTCCAGTCGACGACGCCCGTGCCGGGGGCACCGACGGCTTCGGCCGGGGCTCCGTCCAGCGTGAGGTGACCGCTCAGATCGTGGCTGGTGGTCTCCGCATACTCCCATGTCGTCCCGGCGGCGTCGCCGGCGACCAGGAAGAGCCCGGTGCCGCTGGCGGTGCGGGCACTGACGAGGACGTGTCCGGCGCCGGACGCGGCCGGCACGACGGCCTTGGTGCCGGTCAGGCACCAGCCCGGGGCGCCTTCGGCACTGTGAACCCCCTCGCCGACGCTGCTCGTTGGTGTGGCCGTGACCTCAGGTGCCCCCGGATCCGCGGGGCCGAACTCCTCCAGCGCCACGGTCAGCCGGGCCGTGCCCGCCACGACAGGCGGGAGCAGCTGGGCCCGCAGGCTCGGATCGCCGTGCGTGGCGACCGCGAGCGCACCGACGAGCGCGGGCCACAAAGGCACCGGCGCCACCCGCCGCCCCTGCTCCTCGAGGAGCACGCACAGACCGCCCGCACCGAGCCCGGCGCCACCCGCCTCCTCGGGCAGTACGGCACCGAGGAGCCCGGCCCCGGCCAGATCGCCCCAGAGGCGGTCATCGACGCGGGTCGCCGACGACTCCACGGCGCGCAGCCGGTCAGGGGAGGCCCGATCGGTGAAGATCTCACGCGCCAGGTCCCGCACCGCTTCGAGCTCTTCTCCCAGGGAGAAATCCATCAGTTGGTCTCCGTCGCAGCGGGCCGGAACACCGGCAGGGACAGGTCGGGGTCGGCGTCGAGCCAGTCGAGGATCAGCGGCATTCCGATCGCCACGTCCTCGATCGCGACGCCAGTGAGACCGGCGATGAGCCGAGTGCCCTCTTCCAGGGCCACGACCGCGATGAGGTGCGGAAATTCGAAGGCCGGGTGGCGGGGGTGGTGGTTCACCACAAAGCTGTACACCTGAGCGCGGCCAGAAGCCTCGACGGTGTCCCACGCCAGGGAGCCGCACTCCGGACAGCAGGGACCCGGCGGATGGCGCAGCACGGAACAGGCCGCGCAGCGCTGGACGAGAAGACGGTGCTCCCGCGCGCCCTCGAACCAGAAGGCGTTGTCCCGGTTGACTGCGGGGCGAGGCCGCAACGAACGCGACTCCGGCACCCGCGCAGGCTCCGGCTCCGGCTCCGGCTCCGGCTCCGGCTCCGGGGGACGGAAGCGCAGGGTGCGCCAACGCTGTGTGGCGACGGTTTCCCCGTCCTGGTCGCTGTAGGTCTTCAGGGTCGTGACGAACCTTCCGGTCCCGAGCCCTGTGCGCTTCTCGGCCGAGATCGACTCGACGACCTCGCATACGGCGACGTGGTCGCCCACCACCAGCTCGCGCACGAACTCGAACTCGGAGTCGGTCGCCACCACCGAGGTGTAGCCGCCCGCGTCGAGCAGTTCGAGCAGCTCGTCGAAGCCCCGGCGGCCCGGCGCGGACGCGGACACGGCGGACGCGCCGTACCCGCGCATCGTCCACGCCTGGATCATGGATGCCGGGGCGACGACCCCAGGGCGGCCCGTGGCATGGGCCGCCTCGGTGTCGGTGTACACCGGGTTGGCGTCACCCATGGCCGCAGTCCAGTGCCGGATCATCGGCTGGTTGACGGGGTCGGGGCCGGGGGTCCGTGCGTTCAACTCCCGCCCGACGAACGCCTGTAGGCGCTCCTCGTAGTCGGAGCGACCCGCGTGGTCGGCATCGGCAACGCCCTTCATGCGCCACGCCCCGCCCGGGGCAGGCCCAGCCCGTGGGTGGCCACCATGTCGCGCAGGATCTCGTTGACGCCGCCGCCGAAGGTGTTCACGATGCCCTGTCGGGAGAGCTGTTCGACCTGGCCTGAGAG
Organism: Streptomyces luteolus; assembly: GCF_029968015.1. GTDB lineage: Bacteria > Actinomycetota > Actinomycetes > Streptomycetales > Streptomycetaceae > Streptomyces > Streptomyces luteolus. The sequence goes on along the minus strand of NZ_JASCIS010000033.1, from coordinate 49,787 downwards.
GACAGCCCCGGGTGACTCGGGCCTGATGCGCCCCGCCGCGCCGAGGATCTGGGTGAGTGAGCGCTGAACGTCGATATGTGTCTCGGTCCCGTACACCTTCACAGCGCCGGCGTCGGCGCCTTCGAGCGTGGACGCGGCGACCGCGGCCGTCATCTTCCAGTTCATCAGCCGCATCGCCTCAAGACGGGCGTACGTACGGGCGAACTCGTCGCGGACCCAGGGCAGTTCGGCTGTCCCGTTGGCCTTCGCCCACTCAAGGACGCGCTCCCAGAGCTGGATCATGCGTCCGCCGAGCGCGGCGAGCCCGATGCGCTCGTGGTTGAGCTGTGCGGTGATCAGCCGCCAGCCGCAGTCCACCTCGCCGACCACGTCCTCGACGGGCACCCGGATGCCGCTGTAGTAGGTGGCGGTGACGACCATGCCGCCCACCGTCGGCAGCGGGCTCCACGAGAAGCCCTCGGCGGCGGTCGGCACGATCAATATGGAGATGCCCCGGTGCTTGGGGGCGTCCGGGTCGGTCCTGGCGGCCAGCCAGATGTAGTCGGCCGTGTTCGCGCCACTGGTGAAAATCTTGCTGCCGTCCACCACGAAGGAATCCCCGTCGCGCCGCGCCCGGGTGCTCAGAGCGGCGAGGTCGGTGCCCGCTCCGGGTTCCGTGTAGCCGATGGCGAACACGATGTCGCCTGCGAGGATGCCGGGAAGGAACCGCTTCTTGTGCTCCTCGGAGCCGTGCGCCATCAGCGTCGGCCCCACGGTGTTCACGGTGACGAACGGGAAGGGCAGACCGGCGCGCTGGACCTCGTCGAAGAACACGTACTGCTCCTCGGCGGACCGGCCCTGGCCCCCGTACTCGGTGGGCCAGCCGATGCCGAGCCAGCCGTCGGCGCCGAGCCGTGCGACCACCTCCCGGAAACGGCTTCCGCCCACGCCTTCCTCGCCTGCCCGGCGGCGCTCCTCCTCGGGCATCAGGCCCGAGAAGTACGCCCGAAGCTCCCGGCGCAGCTCTAGCTGCGCTGCGCTCTCGCGCAGTTGCATCTGGTTCTCCTTGGTCGTCACGCCGGACGTGGTCCCGGCAGAGGGCCGGTTGTGGTCAGGGAAGGAAGCGTGCGCGCCCGTTCGCGTGGAACTCGTCGCGCAGGGCCGCCTTGTCCTCGTCGGTCATCGGGGCGTACGCAGGCCGGCCGCGGCCGACCCAGCGGTGGACGGGGTCGTCGGTGCGCCAACCTGCGAGCTGCATCTCCTTCTTGCGCAGCTTGTTGGAGCCAGTCGTCGGCAGGGCGTGCGAGACGCGGACGAAGCGAGGCGCCCCCTTGGTGCCGAGGTCCTCCTGCCTGGCCAGGAACTTCGCCAGGTCCAGGTCCTCGAAGCGGGTCCCCTCCGCTATCTCGATCGCGGCCATCACCTGGTCTCCGGAGCGCGGATCGGGGACACCGAAGACACCGGCGGCAAGCACGCCGGGATGCCGACGCAGGATCCGTTCGGTGAGGAGCGCCGAGGTGTTCTCGCCGTCGACCCTGATCCAGTCGCCGGACCGGCCAGCGAAGTAGAAGTAGCCGGCCTCGTCGACATAGCCGAGGTCGCCGGTCCAGTACCAGCCGTGGCGTACGCGTTCCGCGTTGGCCGCCTCGTTGTTGTAGTACCCCTCGAAGCGGGCGGCGCCCTCGGTGTCGACGATCTCGCCGATGGCGTCCTCGGGGTTGAGGACCCTGCCGTGGAGGTCGAGCACGGCCGCTGGGCAGCGGGCCCGGCTGTCCGGGTGCACGATCCGCACGCCGCCCCGCGCGGGCACGCCGAGCGCGCCCGTGGGGGCGTCCGGCGCCCGCCGGAGCAGGCCGGCACCCTCGCTGGATCCGTAACCCTCGACGAGCCGGCAGCCGAAGCGGCTCAGGAAGGTGGCGGCGTCCTCCGGCGATGCCTCGGTGCCGAACGCGTGGGTCAGCCGGTTGTTCCAGTCCTCCGGCGTCCGCGGCTGCCCCAGGATGTAGCCGATCGCCTTGCCCACGTACGTGAAGTAGGTGGCCGAGAAGTGCCGTACGTCCGGCAGGAACCCGGAGGCCGAGAACCGTTCGGTGAGGGCGATGGTGGCCCCCACGGTGAGCGCCGGGGCCCAGAGCGCCATCAGGGCGTTGCCGTGGAAGAGCGGCATCGGGCAGTAGCAGATGTCCTTACGGCCGATGTCGTACTTGGCGCTGTTGGACGCGCCGAGTGCGGCGAGACGACCCTGGGAGCAGATCGCGGCCTTGGAGGTGCCGGTGGTCCCGGAGGTCAGCAGGAGCAGCATCCGGGTGGCGGCGGTCACCTCCGGGGTCGCGGTCGGCTCCGTGGTGTGTGCGGCGAGCCGGGCCGCGTACTCCGGTGCGTCCACGATCAGGAAGCGGTCCCGGTCGACGCCGATGTCCAGGCCGTCGAGCAGGGCGAGTCCGGCCTCGTCGGTGACGATCAACTGGCAGTCGGTGTGCCTCACTTCGCGCTCCAGCTCGGCGCCGCGCCGTGTGGGGTTCATGCCGACGACGGCCGCGCCGCCGAGCGCGGCGGCGCCCAGCCAGAAGACGTACTCCGGGACATTGTCCAGGAGAACTCCGATGTGGAAGGGCCCCTCAGTGCGCAGCCGGCTCGCCCAGGCGGCGCGGGCGGCGCTTTCCCGGACGACCTCGTCCCAGGACCAGCTGCGCTCACGGGTGCGCAGACCCACGTGGTCGTCCCCGGCCCGCGCGAGCAGCAGGTCGGCAATGGTGTGGTGTGGCACGGTCGGTCCCTCTCGCAGGTCCGTCAGTCGAAGTTGGCCTGTCCGCCGTCCAGTGGGACGGTCGCGCCCGTGAGGTAGCGGGCGTCGGGGCCGCAGAGCATGACGACGGCGCGACCGATGTCCTGCTCGCAGTCGCCGACGTAGCCGAGCGGTATGGAGGCGCAGAACTCGGCCGCCTCCTGCGGGTGTTCGGCCTGCCACTTCCCGTACGACGGTGAAGTGGCATGCGGGGCGATGGCGTTCACCCGAATTCCGTCGCGGCCCCATTCGCCAGCCGCGGTGCGGGTCAGGGAGCGCAGGGCCACCTTGGCCGCGGCGTACGCGCCGTACGTGCGCAGGTCCCAGCGGACCATCGCGGAGGTGACCAGATTGACCACCGATCCGCCGTTCTTCTTGAGATGCGGATGAGTGGCCTTCATGAGGGCGAAGGCGGCGAACGGGCCGCTGTGGAAGCCCTTCTGGAAGTCCGCGTCGCTCATGGAGAGCAGCGGGCCGTAGGAGCCGGTGTAGGCGTTGTTGACGAGGATGTCGATGCGGCCGAAGCGCTCAGCGACGGCGGCCACCACGTCGGGGGCGCGCTCGGTGTCGAGCACGTCGAAGACGAAGGGCTCCGCCTCCACCCCACGGGCTCGCAGTTCTTCGCAGACCGCGGTCAGCTTCGCCGCCGTACGCCCTGCCACGGCGATGGAGACACCCTCGGCGGCGAGCGCGAGAGCGATGCCACGCCCCACCCCCTGCCCGGCTCCGGTGACGATCGCGACCCTGCCTTCGAGGCTTCCCATCACTCTCCCTTTTGGTAGCGGCGCTCCGGGGTGACCCGCCAATGGCGGCCTCCCCGCGCCCGCGGCCCATCCTCGGCGCGGGCCCGTGCGGGGCGGTGCTCCGCTCCCGCTCAGTGGTACGAGGGGGCGAGTCGGGCTCAATCCGGGCGCGGCAGGTGCTTGTTGATGAACAGACCCTCAGCCGTGACGCATTCGCGGCCGCCGGCCGAGATGGCGCCGACCGTGCGGATGCGGGACCCGTCCACGGACACTTGCCGAGCCGTGATCGTCAGCGGCTCGAACAGCGGTGTGGGGCGCCGGTAGCGCAGGGTCAGTTCGGCGGTCATGCCCGAAGGGCCGCCCCAGTGGTTCGCCACGCCGAGTGTGTGGTCGAGCAGGAGCGCGGAGACACCGCCGTGGACGTGTCCCGGCGGGCCCTGGTAGGGCAGGCCGAGGGTGACCGTGCCCTGGATCGACCCGTCGTCCATGCCGTGCAGGGTCAGCGGCGGGGCGATGGCGTTCTCGGGTCCGGTGACCGGGTCGTGGCGGGTCACCCCCTCGCCCTGCCACATCACGGCCAGACGTGCCGCCCGGTCGGGGGCGTGTGCCTCCAGGTGATCCGCCACGGCGATCAACTGTGCGGTGACGGCGCCGAGTTCGAGGCCGGTCTGGTCACCCGCGGCGAGCAGTCCCGCGATCACCCGGCGGGCGGCGTCGACCGCGGCGTCGACGCCGTCGTCATGGGGCGTGGCGACGAGTAGAGGCGCGTCCCGACGACCCGTCTCGCCCGTCTGATGCCCCGTGCCCGTCTCCCGCGTGCCGGCGCTCACGCGCGGACCGTCGCGGTCGCGTGGGTGAGCACCGGCGCGTCCGAACGCTCCGGGCAGGTGGAGCGCAGGACAAGCCGCTCGGCCCCGTCCGCGTCTGTGCCCGCGCCGCGCCAGACGGAGGTGCGGATCGTCTCCCCCGGGGTCAGCGATCCGGCGAACCGTACGTTCAGGCCGGTCAGTCGCGTCACGTCGCCGTCGAGGAGTCCGTCGACGAGGGCCTTGCCGACCAGGCTGTACGAGGCGAGGCCGTGCAGGATCGGGCGGTCGAAACCGGCGGCCTTCGCGAACTCCGGGTCGGCATGCAGGGGGTTGAGGTCGCCGTTGAGCCGGTACAGGAGTGCCTGCCCGGGTGTGGTCGACGTGTCAAGGACGTGGTCGGCCGGGCCCTCGGGCTCGGGCACGACTTCCTCCGGTCCCGGCTCGCCTCCGAACCCGCCCTCGCCCCTGACCCAGATGCGGGTGGTCGTGGTCCACAGGGCCTCGCCGTCGGGCGCGTTGGCGGCCGACTCGAGGACGATCAGCGCCGCCTTCCCCTTGTCCCAGACCTCGGTGACGCGTGAGGTGAGTGTCGCGGTGCCTGACACCGGTAGCGGGCGGTGGATCGCGAGTCCCTGTCCTGCATGCAGCATGGAGCGCAGGTCGATGTCGATGCCGGGCATCGCGTTGCCGATGGCGGGGGCGTCACCGGCCGAAGGCCCGGAGCCCGCGACCACGGCGAAGGTCGGAAGGACCGTGAGGCCGCGTTCGTAGGTGAGGTGCAGTTCGGGGCCGGTGGCCGCGTCGGCTCCGGCGCCCAGGCTGAGGTGGTAGAGGAGCACGTCACGGGTGCTCCAGCTGATGTCGCGCCGGGACGGTTCGGCGCCGAGCGCCTTGTGCCGGTCGATGGGCATGGACGGCCTTTCGGGTTCGGGCAGTTGGGAAGGTGGACGTCAGGCCGGGCGCGATTTCCGCACTGGTTCGGGGTCGCGCGGCAGGCCCAGCAGCCGCTCGCCGATGATGTTCAGCTGGACCTCGGTCGTACCGCCCGCGATGGACATGCAACGAGAGTTGAGGAACATCCAGGTGGGGTCGTGCCGACGGCCTTCACCGGTCAGCGCGTCCGTGCCCTGCCATTCCACGCACATCTCCCAGACCTGCTGCTGGTGTTCGACGCCGAGCAGTTTGGCGATGCTGGCCTCGGCGCCCGGCTGCTGCCCGGCGACCGAGCGAAGAGTCGTGCGCAGGCCGAGCAGGGCACCCGACTGTCCGTCGCACAGGGCGCGGCCGAGCTCGGTCAGGCGTGCGTCGTCGACGATGTCCGGTGTGGCCGCGGCCATGTCGAGGAGCGTCTGGGCTCCCGAGCCCACGGTGTCGTCCGAGAGGGCAACGCGCTCGTTGGCGAGGGTGATGCGGGCAAGTTTCCAGCCGTCGCCGGGTCCCGCGACGAGCAGATCGTCGGGGATGAAAACCTGGTCGAGGAAGACCTCGTTGAACTCGGCCTCACCGGTGATCTGCCGCAGCGGTCTGATGTCGAGGCCGGGGCTCGTCATGTCGAGGAGGAAGTACGACAGACCTTTGTGCTTGGGCACGTCGGCGTCGCTGCGGGCGAGCAGGACACCCCAGTGGGCGTCGCGGGCCATGGAGGTCCACACCTTCTGTCCGGTTATCAGCCAGCCGCCGTCTGCCTTCTCCGCGCGAGTGGTCAGACCCGCGAGGTCCGAGCCCGCCCCTGGCTCGCTGAACAGCTGGCACCACGCCAGGTCGCCACGGAGGCTCGGGGCCAGGAAGCGCTCCTGCTGCCCGGCGCTGCCGTGGGCGATGAGCGTCGGCACCACCCAGCCACCGATGATCATGTCCACGGGGGTCAGGGCGGCCGCCCGCAACTCCTCGGCGATGACGAGCTGCGTCACGGCGTCGGCTCCCTTGCCCCAGGGGGCGGGCAGATGCGGTGCCGTGTAGCCGTCGTCGGCGAGCCGAGTCAGGCGCTCCTTGCCCTCCAGTGCGGCAGCTGCGCGGAGTTCGGCCCGTACGGAGGCGCGAGCGCTCTCCGCCTCAGGCGGCAGCTCGACACTAAGGGTCCTGCGGGCCCCTTCCAGAGTGAGGCGGGCGACCCGGCGGCGCCAATGGGCCGTCGAGCCGAGGGTGATGCGCAGGGTCTGGGCGCGGCGCAGTGCGAGATGCGCGTCGTGCTCCCAGGTGAAGCCGATGCCGCCGAGGATCTGGATGCAGTCCTTCGTGGTGGCGAAGCCCGCCTCCACACTGGTCGCGGCGGCCACGGCGGCGGCGAGCGCCGCCTGGCTCGGATCGGTCCCGGCGCCAGGGTCTGCCGCACGTGCCGCGTCCCAGGCGCAGGCTCTGGCCTGCTCGGCCTGGGCGAGCATCCGCGCGCAGCGGTGCTTGACCCCCTGGAACTGACCGACCGGTCGGCCGAACTGCTCGCGCACCCGGGCGTAGTCGGCGGCGGTGGTGACGGAGCGGTCGGCGATGCCCGCCGCCTCCGCCGCGAACAGCGCCGCGGCCAGGTCGACTGGCCCGTGCTCGTCGACGTCGAGGATGTCGGGGCCCCGGACGATCACGTCCCGCAGCCGCAGCCTGGACGAGCGGCGGGTGAGGTCGTGGCTCGCGACGTCGTCCACCGACGCCGCGGAACGGGGCAGCACGATCCAGGCGAGGCCATCGCCGTCGCGGACCGGTAGCACGAAGAGGTCAGCGAGGTGGCCGCCGACGACGAGTTCCGATTCTCCGCTGACGCTCGCTGTGCCGTCCTCGGCGCGGGTGAGACCGAGAGTGCCGGGAGCGAGTCCGACCGCGCCGATCCGGCTTCCGCCGGCGAGCGCGGCCAGCGGTTCGGTGTGCCCGGCCCGGTGCAGTACGGCTGCGGCGAGGGTGCTGGGCAGAAGCGGCCCCGGAGCCAGGGCGCGCCCCAACTCCTCAATGACTACGGCAAGTTCAAGCAGACCGTAGCCGGATCCGCCGTGCTGCTCGGGCAGATGCAGGCCGAGCAGCCCCTGCCGGGCGAGTTGCCCCCAGTACGGCGGCGGGGTCTCGTCCTTGGCGTCGACGGCGCGGCGGACGGCGTCCTGGGTGACGTGCCGTTCGGCGAAGGTGCGGACGGCGTCGCGCAGGTCGCGGTGTTCCTCGGTGAGACCGATGGTCATGACGCCCCCTCAGATGCGTTCGATGATGGTGGCGGTGGAGTGCGCGCCACCGGCGCACATGGTGACGAGCGCGGTGGACCGGTCTGCGCGCTCCAATTCGTTCACGGCCTGGGTGATGAGCCGGGCGCCGGTGGAGCCCACCGCATGGCCGAGAGCGATGGCTCCGCCGTTGACGTTGACCTTGGCCATGTCTGCCTTGTGGACCTGCGCCCAGGACAGCACCACCGAGGCGAACGCCTCGTTGATCTCGACCACATCGATGTCCCCCAGCGTCATCCCAGCCCGGCGCAGCACGTGCGCGGTGGCCTCCACGGGCCCGTCCAGGTGGTAGTACGGATCGGAGCCGACCATGCCGGAGGCGACGATCCGCGCGCGGGGGCGAAGGCCGAGCCGCTCGGCGCGCTGCTCGCTCATCAGCAGGACGGCGGCGGCCCCGTCGCTGATCTGGGAGGAGTTGGCGGCGGTGTGGATGCCGTCGGGGATCACCGGCTTCAGCGCGTCGACCTTCTCCGGCGTGGTGGCGCGCAGCCCCTCGTCGCGGGTGACGCGGGTGGTCTCGCCGGTCGGCCCATCGGGTCCGTGCACGGGCGCGTCGACCTCGATGATCTGCCCGTCGAAGCGCCCTTCTGCCCAGGCGGTGGCGGCCTTGCGCTGCGAGGCGACGCCGAAGGCGTCCGCGTCGGCGCGGCTGATGCCGCGCTTGCGGGCGATGCGCTCGGCGGCGTTGAACTGGTCGGGCATGTCGAGGGCGAAGTCCGCCGGCACCGGCGACCCGGTCTCCGGGGTGAGCGCCTGGCCGAGGAAGACTCGGCTCATCGACTCCACGCCACAGCCGATTCCCGCCTCGATCGCGCCGGAGGCGATGAGCCCGGCGACCAGGTGCACGGCCTGCTGGGACGAGCCGCAGGCGCAGTCGATGGACGTGCACGCGGTGGTGGGCGGCAGTCCGGCGTGCAGCCAGGCGTTGCGGGTGACGTTGTTGGACTGCTCCCCCGCCTGGGTGACGCAGCCGCCGATCACCTGCTCGACCACCTCCGGTGCTATGCCCGAGCGGTCGATGAGCCCTCGCTGGGTCAGGCCGAGCAACTGCGCCGGATGCAGGGCGGACAGGGCGCCGCGGCGCCGGCCGACCGGCGTGCGCGCGGCGTCGACGATGACGGCCTCGGCCATGGTTCTCCGTAAGGGTGGGGCGGCCCGGCATCCGACAGCGGGACGGACGAGCCTGGTTGGCCACCGGCTCCGGGCGGAGCGGTGACTGACGCGAGCGGCCCGGAGGTGGGACCGGGTCAGCGCCACACCCAAAAACTAGAATTGGTTCTCGTAAGGGGCAAGCGTCAGTCCCAGTGAGTGACTTCACGCCCGCGATCGCGCCACGTCATATGTGGGACCCCCCGTCCACCCGCACCTCGGCGCCGGTGAGGTAACTCCCGTCCATGGACGCCGAGAAGGCGATGACTGCGGCGATCTGTCCCGGGTCTGCGGCACCGAACGGCGGACGGATCCGCGCGTAATGGCTCGCATCCAACTCGGGCGGCAGCACCTGCGGCCCGACGAGCGGGGTACGGACCGTACCGGGCGATACGGGCACGACGCGGATCCCGCGGTGCGCCACCTCGGCGGCGAGGGACAGCGAGAAGGAGAGGACCGCTCCCTTGGACGCCGCGTACGCGGTCATGAAGGGGGTGCCGTGCGCCGCCGCGGAGGACGCCACATTGACGATTACGCCGGTGCCGTCCGGGAGTTGGGGCAGCACCTCACGGCAGAACAGCGCCGTACCCACCGTATTGACCGCGAAGAGCTGGTTCAGGTCCTCAACGGTGAGCCGCTCGATCGGTGTGGTGCGGTGGATGCCCGCCACGTTCACCAGGACGTCGACACCCCCCAGTTCGGCGACGGCCGCACGCACGGCGTCCACCACCGCGCCCTCGTCACCCACGTCGGCGACTCGGGTGACGATCCGCCCGGGCCCGGCCGCCGCGACGGCTGTCGCTGCCAGGCCGTCGCCCGAGAGGTCGACGGCGAAGACGGCCGCACCCTCGGCCACCAGACGGACCGCGGTGGCCCGCCCGATGCCCGAGCCCGCCCCGGTGAGTACGACACGGACGCCCTCGAAACGGTTCATCACGGCCCCTTTTCTGGCTGCGGCGCACAGGAGGACACACGGACAGAGGCACAGGACCATACCGGCGCCCCGGACGCGGGTCGCGGAGCGTCCCACTGACCGGAAGCACCTTCCGACCGACCCGGTCGCCCGGTTCCGGTCAGTGGGACGGGCGCCGGTGGCGGCGCGCGGCCCGGCCTACCGTCGGGACGGTGGAGAAGTCGCGTCCTGAGGGGATGAGATCAACGTGAGCGCAGTCGAGTCAGAGCACGACGCAGTCCGGTCCATCGACGCCGGGGCGGCGCCGACGCGCTTCGCCCGCGGCTGGCACTGCCTGGGCCTCGCCGAGAAGTTCAAGGACGGCAAGCCGCACTCAGTACAGGCCTTCGGCCAGAAGCTGGTCGTGTTCCAGAGCGGCAACGGCACGCTCAACGTCCTCGACGCCTACTGCCGGCACATGGGCGGCGACCTCTCGCAGGGAACCGTCAAGGGCGACCAGGTCGCCTGCCCCTTCCACGACTGGCGCTGGGGCGGGGACGGCCGCTGCAAACAGATCCCGTATTCCCGGCGGGTGCCCCTGCGGGCCCGGACCGCCGCCTGGCCGACCCTCGATCAGGACGGGATGCTCTTCGTCTGGAACGACCCCGAGGGCCATCCGCCGCCCGCGGACGTCACCATCCCGCGCATCGAGGGCGCCACGAGCGAGAACTGGACCGACTGGGTCTGGTACGAGACCGAGGTGGACGCCAACTGCCGTGAGGTGGTGGACAACGTCGTGGACATGGCGCACTTCTTCTACGTGCACTACTCGTTCCCGACATACTTCAAGAACGTCTTCGAGGGCCACACCGCCACCCAGTACATGCGCGGTTCCGGACGGCCCGACGCCCGCCCGCAGGAGCAGGACGGCAGCCGCGCGAAGACCACGGGCAGCAATTCGGTGGCCACTTACCACGGCCCGTCGTTCATGATCGACGACCTAGTCTACGAGTTGGACAGCGGTGAGGCGCAGTGCGTCCTGATCAACTGCCACTACCCGGTCAGCGCCGACAAGTTCATTCTCCAGTACGGCATCATCGTGAAGCGCTCGGACACGATGTCGGACAACGAGTCCGAGCAACTCGCGGCCGCCATGGCCGAGTTCATAAAGTTGGGTTTTGAGCAGGACATCGCGATCTGGAAGAACAAGACCCGGATCGACAATCCGCTCCTGTGCGAGGAGGACGGCCCGGTCTATCAACTGCGCCGCTGGTACGAGCAGTTCTATGTGGACGCGGACGCGGTGCGCCCCGAGATGACCGACCGCTTCGAGTTCGAGCTCGACACCACCCGGCCCGTCGAGGCCTGGCAGCGGGAGGTCGAGGACAACCTGGCCCGCAAGGCCGCCGCCGCGAAGACCCCGGCCGCCTGATGGCGCCCGAGGACAACCGCCTCACCGACGGGGCGCCGATGCGCCCGGTGTCCTGCGGGCAGTGCGGCAGCCGGGTGCTGGTACGCAAGAGCAGCTGGCAGCAGACGAGCGTGCAGTGGAACAGCGAGGCGCTGCGCGGCTGCAGGGAGCACATTGCCGCCACGTCCGGCCCGGCCGCGCCCGCCGGCTTGGAGACCTGCCACGCCCTGGTCGCGACCATCCGCGCTGCGACCCTGAACGTCACGATCGAGGTCCTGGACGACGATCGCGCGGGCTGAACCCGGAAGCGGGCCTGTCTTTGAACTTCCCACGAGATAGGGGGAGTTCAAAGACAGGCCCGCTGCGCCATGCTGCCGGTCATGCTCGGCAGCGGCGGGTTCCGCGCAGCCGTAACCGACCACGAGGACATCGGTCTCGGCGTCGTACCGGATGCGATTCCGCGCGGACCTGCGGAACGGGCCGCGCGGTCCGCACACCTTGCTCCGGCCGGTTCTCACGCCTTCGCGCCGGGCGGGGTGAAGGCCGCGAGCGGCTCGGAGCCCGACCAGTCGTGACCCCAGTAGCTGTCCGCGGTGATCTCTTCCGCCGTGTAGTGCGTCTCGTCGACGAGCATGCCCTCGCAGCCGTACTCCAGGTCCCAGCCGCCGGGCGCCCGCACATAGAACGACACCATCTTGTCGTTGGTGTGCCGGCCCAGGGTCGAGGAGAGAGGGAAGCCGAGCCGCCCCACGTTGTCGAGGGCCCGGCCCACCGCGTCCAGGGTGTCCACCTCGACCATCAGGTGGACGAGGCCCGGTGCCTCGCCGTGCGGCGCGGGGCAGACCGCGAGGCTGTGGTGGCGCTGGTTGACGCCCATGAAACGGACCCGGCGCGGCGGGGCGTCAGGGTCCTGCTTGCTGATCTTGACGGCGCCGCGCGGCAGGAAGCCGAGCACCTCGGTGTAGAAGGAGACGGTCTCCTCCATGCGTGTGGTGGGCAGCACGACATGGCCCATTCCCTGGGGTCCGGTGACGAAGTCCTGGCCGAGCCCGGTGATCACCGGACTGTGGTCGAGCTCAGGTCCGAAGAACACCTCGACCGGGACACCCGCCGGGTCATCGAAGGTGAGGGCGCACTCCACTCCCCGGGCATCCGTCTCTGCCCCGGAAAGCTCCTTGACCGCCGTACCCGAGGCCTCAACGGCGCGGCCGACCGCCGCGAGCGCGAACTGGTCGCGTACCTCCCAGCCGACGGCGACGACCCGGTCGGTGTCCCCGGGCAGGACGACGAGCCGGGCCCGGCGTTCGTCCATGCGCAGGTGCAGAGCGTCCGCCGCGGGTCCCGAGCCTTCGGCGAAGCCGAGGGCGTCGACGGTGAGTTCGCGCCAGCGGCCGATGTCGCGGCTCTGGACCCGTAGATAGCCGAGTCCGCGGATCTGGGTCATGTGTTGCTCCTGTCTCGTGCGTTCTCGTCCATCGGAAAGTGCTAGATCATGGAGCGCATCGGGCCCTGCGGCGGCTCGACGCCGAGCTCGGTCAGGGCCGACGCGTGGAAGACGGCCCCGGGCACGTGAATGGCGTGGGCGAGGCCGGTGTGCGCGTCGCGCCAGAAGCGCTGGATGGGGTTGTCCAGGCGCATCGCATTGCCGCCCGAGCGGGCGACGATCTCGTCGACGGCACGGACCGCCCGCCAGGCAGCCGCGGCCTGGGTGCGCCGGCCGACCGCGCGCCGCTCGAAGCTGACTTCCCGGCCGGCCGCCACCATGTCGTACAACTCGCAGATGTTGCTCAGGAGTGCGGCCCGGGACGCGGCGATCTCCGCCGACGCGTCGCTGACCGCGCACAGGACGTAGGGGTCGTCCCTGACCGCCCGGCCGGTGATCTGGACTCGGTCGCGCTGGTAGGCGAGGTGGTGGGCGAGGGCGCCTTCACAGATGCCGATGACGGCGGCGGTGATGCCCAGTGGGAAGGCCGCGGAGAACGGCAGCCAGTAGGCGGGGTTGGCCAGACCGGCCTCCTTCGCGAGGCTGCCGTCGACGACCTTGGCGTACTCGATGACGCGGTACGCGGGCACGAAGGCGTCGCGGACGATCACGTCCTTGCTGCCGGTGCCTCGCAGGCCGACCACGTTCCACGAGTCCTCGACGATCTCGTAGTCGGCGCGCGGCAGGATGACGTGCACGGACCGCGGTGGCGACAACCGCTCACCGTCGGCGTCGGCGAGGAAGCCGCCGAGGAAGATCCAGTCGCAGTGATCGGTGCCGGAGGAGAACTGCCAGCGGCCGTTGAACACGTAGCCGTCGTCGACGGGCTTGAGCACGCCCATCGGCGCGTAGGGGGAGGCGATCCAGGTGTCCTGGTCCTCGCCCCAGACCTCCTGCTGCACCCGCGGGTCGGCCATCGCCATCTCCCACGGGTGCACGCCGACCACGCCGGTGACCCAGCCGGTGGCGCCGTCACACGCGGCGATCCGCATGACGGTCTCGGCGAACTCCCGCGGATGCAGTTCAAGGCCGCCGTGCTTCTTCGGCTGAAGCATGCGGATCGCGCCGGTGTCCCGAAGGATCTCGGCCGCCTGGTCGTCCAGCTTGCCGAGGGCCTCGTTGGCCGGGCCGAGCGCGCGGATCTCGTCGGCCCGCGCGAGGACGGCATCAAGCGCCGGATTGGACATGTGTGTTCTCACTTCCGTGACGAGGTCGGCTGCCGCGACTAGGACTTCCGGGACGAGGACTTCGCGGCGAGAGCGACGGCGATCTCGATCAGCTGGTCCTCCTGGCCGCCGACGAGCTCGCGGCGGCCGGCCTCCAGGAGGATCTCGGCGCCGGAGACCCCGTACTTCGCCGCCTGCCGGTCGGCGTGCTTGAGGAAGCTGGAGTAGACGCCGGCGTAGCCCATGGTCAGCGACATGCGGTCGAGCAGGCATTCACCGTCCATGACGGGCCGTACGACGTCCTCGGCCGCGTCGATGATCTTCAGTACGTCGATGCCGGTACGGATGCCAAGCTTCTCGGCGACCGCGGCGAAGGCCTCGACAGGGGTGTTGCCGGCACCCGCGCCGAAGCGGCGGGTCGAGCCGTCGATCTGCTGGGCGCCCGCGCGCACGGCGAGCACCGAGTTGGCGACGCCGAGGCCGAGGTTCTCGTGGCCGTGGAAGCCGACCTGCGCGTCGTCGCCGAGCTCCGCGACGAGCGCCGCGATCCGGTCGCTGGTCTGCTCCATCACCAGGGCGCCCGCCGAGTCGACGACGTAGACGCACTGGCATCCGGCGTCGGCCATGATCCGTGCCTGGGCGGCGAGCACCTCGGGCGGCCTGCTGTGCGACATCATGAGGAACCCGACGGTCTCCAGGCCGAGTTCGCGGGCGAGCCCAAAGTGCTGGACGGCGATATCGGCCTCGGTGCAGTGGGTGGCGATGCGGCAGACCGATGCGCCGTTGTCCGCGGCCTCGCGGATGTCGTCCTGCAGGCCGAGGCCGGGCAGCATCAGAAACGCGATCTTGGCTCGGCGGGCCGTTTCCACGGCCGCCTTGATGAGTTCCTGTTCCGGGGTGTGGCTGAAGCCGTAGTTGAAGGACGATCCGCCGAGTCCGTCGCCGTGCGTCACCTCGATGACGGGCACCCCGGCCGCGTCGAGCGCCGCGACCATGGACGTGACGTGTTCGACGGTGAACCGGTGCTGCTTGGCATGCGATCCGTCCCTGAGGGACGAGTCGGTGACGCGGATGTCCAGGTCGGAGCTGTAGGGCATAGCTGATGAACTCCTTGGGTTCAGGACGCTGCGCGCCGGGAGACGATCCGCTCGGCGAAGCCCTCGCCGACCTCGGTGGCGGCGGCGGTCATGATGTCGAGGTTTCCTGAGTACGGCGGCAGGAAGTCCCCCGCGCCTTCGACCTCGACGAAGACGGCGACCCGGGCGAGCGAGCCGCTCACCGCGGTCGGCTCGTCGAACTGCGGCTCGGCGCGCAGCCGGTAGCCGGGCACGTACGAGGCGACCCGCTCGACGGTCGCGCGCACCGATGCGGTGATCGCCGCCCGGTCGGCGTCGGCGGCGATCGCGCAGAACACCGTGTCCTGCATCATCATCGGGGGTTCGGCGGGATTGAGGATGATGATGGCCTTGCCGCGGGGCGCGCCGCCGATGGTCTCGATGCCCCGGCTCGTGGTGAGCGTGAACTCGTCGATGTTGGCCCGGGTGCCGGGCCCCGCGGACGGGGAGGCGACGCTGGCCACGATCTCCGCGTACGCCACTTCGGTGACCCGCGAGACGGCGTGCACGACGGGGATCGTGGCCTGCCCCCCGCAGGTGATGAGGCTGACGTTGGGCGCGTCCAGGTGCTCGCCCAGGTTGACGGCGGGCACCACCGCGGGGCCAAGCGCGGCGGGGGTCAAGTCGACGGCCTGGATGCCGAGTTCCGCGTACTTGGGGGCGTTGGACCGGTGCACGTACGCCGATGTGGCCTCGAAGACCAGGTCGGGCTTCTCGTCCTGGGCGAGCAGCGGATCGACGCCTTCGGCGCAGGTGTGCAGCCCTTCCTCGGCCGCCCGTTTGAGGCCGGGGCTCTGCGGGTCGACTCCGATCATCCAGCGGGGTTCGATCGTCTCGGACCTCAGGAGTTTGTACATCAGGTCGGTTCCGATGTTCCCGGAGCCGACGATCGCGGCGGTCGCCTTGGTCACTGTTTCCAACCTCATCCGAATCTTGGGGTGTGCGCGGGGCGAAGGCCCACTGGCACGCGTCGGGTCAGCCGTCGTAGGTGATACGGAGCCGGTCGCTGACCGGGAGCGCCTGGCAGGCGAGCAGCAGCCCGTCGGCGAGGTCGGCGGCGTCGAGGACCTCGTTGCGCGCCATCGCCGCCTCACCCTCGACGACCACACAGGCACAGGCGCTGCAGTTGCCCTCGCGGCAGGAGTAGGGGGCGTCGAGGCCCGCGGCGAGCAGGACGTCGAGGAGCCGGCTCTCCCGTGGCCAGGCCAACGACCTTGTGTCACCGTCGAGTTCGACCTCGACGGTGCCTGCCGGACCGCCGGACTCCCCCTCCGGCTCCGGCGCGGACTCCGGCGCCGTGAAGGGGTCGGACGTCAGGGACGTGAACCGTTCGAGGGTCATGCGGTCCGCTGGGAGTCCGACCCGGGTGAGCGCCTCGGTGGTGAGTTCCATGAACGGTCCAGGACCGCAGACGAAGGCCCGGTGCCCTGCGTACGGCCGGGTGAGCGCCTGAATCGCCGTACGGGTGGGCAGGCCCTGGACGGACTCCAGCCAGTGCACGATGGTGAGCCGCTCCCCGTACTCCCGGCACAGGGCGGCGAGTTCATCGCGGAAGATAACCGACTGTTCGTCGCGGTTCGCGTAGAGGAGGGTGACGGAGCCGGTCCCGGCGTGCAGGCAGGAGGAGAGGATGGACATCACGGGCGTGATGCCGCTGCCCGCCGCACACAGGAGCAGGTCCTCGTCGAGCGAGTCAGGGGTGAACGTGCCTGCGGGGCGCAGGACTTCGAGGACATCGCCCTCGGTGACCCGGTCGCAGATCCAGTTCGACCCGTAGCCGTCCGCGGTGCGTTTGACCGTGACCTTCAGGTGGTCGTCACGCATCGGGGAGCTGCACAGGGAGTAGCAGCGCGCCACAGATCCGCCCTCGCGCTCCGAAGGCACCCGGACGGTGAGGAACTGGCCGGGCTTGTAACGGAACTTGTCGGCGCTGCCGTCCGCGGGTTCGAGGACCAGCGAGTGGGCGTCGGCGGTCTCCTTGACGACCTTGACGACACGGACCGTGAGCGGAGTGCGGGATGTCATGACGCCTCCCCCGCAGCCTCTCCCGTCGGCGTCACCACCGCGTCGTGGCCGGTCTCCGACCCGGCATGCCGGGCGGCGAGGTAGCCGAAGACGATCGAGGGGCCGATGGTTGCGCCGGGTCCCGCGTACTCGCCGCCCATCACGGGCGCCGAGGTGTTGCCGGTGGCGTACAGGCCCTGGATGGGGGAACCGTCCTCGCGTAGCACCCTGCTGTGCTCGTCGCAGACAAGGCCGCCCTTGGTGCCCAGGTCACCGACCTCGATACGGATCGCGTAGTAGGGCGCCTTGTCGATCTCGTCCAGGTTGGGGTTCTTGAGGGTCGGGTCGCCGTAGTAGCGGTCGTAGGCGCTGTCGCCGCGGCCGAACTCGGTGTCCTCGCCGGTGCGGGCGAAGCCGTTGAAGCGCTCGACGGTCTCGGCCAGGGTCTCTGCGGGCACCCCGATCTTCTCGGCGAGTTCAGCGACGGTGTCCGCCCGGTGGACCGTGCCGTTCGCGTAGAACGCCTTGGGGAAAGGCAGGCCCGGCAGGATCTGGGCGAACGGGTAGCGCGCCCGCGCCTTGGCGTCCATCACGAACCAGGCGGGTACGTGGCCGCCTTCGAGCTGGTCGTGGACGAAGTTCACATACGGCGACGACTCGTTGGTGAAGCGCCGGCCCGCGGCGTTGACGATCACCGACGGCGGGATGCACCGCTCGGAGACCAGCGGGATCGTCGCGCCCGCGGGGTGGTGCACGGACGGCATCCACCAGGCGTCGTCCATGAAGTCCAGGGCCGCACCCACGGCCTGACCGGCGACGATGCCGTCCCCTACGTTCTCGACGGCGCCCGCGCTGTGGATGGCGCGCCCACCGTCCGGCAGATACTTCGCACGCATCTCCCGGTTGTGGTCGAATCCGCCGGTCGCCAGGAGCACCCCGCGCCGGGCCCTGATGCGGATCTCCCGACCCTCGTGGGTGGCGACGATGCCGGTGACAGCGTTCGTGTCGTCCACAACGAGGGACGACATGGGCGTACGCAGACGGAGCGGGACACCGGCGTCCTTGAGCGCCATCCGCAGCCGCGCCACCAGGGCCCGGCCACCGGTCGCCATGTGGCGGCGACGCACCACATTGGACGACACCCGCCAGGCGGCCACCACCGAGGCCCACCGTCCGCGCCAGGTGCGCTTGGCCATGGCGAGATCCCGGTAGTCCTTGGCCGTGATCCAGAGGCCGAGAGGGCCCTTGAGGCTGTTGGGCCGCTGGAACCGCTCGTCGGGGCCCAGCTTGCGGGTGTCGAAGGGCAGCGCCTCGATGGACCGTCCGAGCGGCCGGCCACCGTCGTACTCGGGGTGGTAGTCGGCGTATCCCTTGACCCAGAAGAAGCGCATCCACCGGCTCTCGCCGAGGAGTTCCATGGCGGCCGGGCCGTGGTCCACGTAGGCGTCGAGGCGGGCGGCGGGAACGCGGCCCTCGGTGAGGCGGTCGAGATAGCGCCGCACGGAATCACGGCTGTCGTCGTGCCCCTTGGCGCGCAGGGTGGGGTTGTTGGGGACCCAGATGCCACCGCCGGAGATGCCGGTCGAGCCGCCGAACTTCCGCCCCTTCTCCACCACAACGGCCGACAGGCCGCTGTCCGCGGCGGTGAGCGCCGCCGCCATGCCGCCGCCACCGCTGCCGACGATGACGAAGTCGTACTCCTCGTCCCAGGCGGTGTCTCCGCCGCGGGCGCTCACGCGGCGTCCTTGGTCGCGTCCTCGCGGGTCAGGAAGGCGAGGACCGCGCTCTCCCAGGCCGCCTTCTGCTCGATCATCACCCAGTGGCCGCAGTCCGGGAACACATGCAACTCCCCGTCGGGGATGGTCCGCATGGGCAGGATCGACATGTCGACCGGGCTGACACGGTCGTCCCTGCCCCAGGTGAGCAGGGTCTTCGGCCTGAGCCGGTGCAGCATCGCCCAGTACGGCGGCTCGCCGGAGGCGGCCGCTGCGGCGGCGCGGGCGGCGAAGGCTTTCGAGCCGTACATCAGACGTGCCGAGGCGAGCGTTTCCGGGTCAGTGGCCTGAGCCCACCGTTCCTCGACGAGCTCGTCGGTGACCAGATCCTGGTCGTACACCATGGAGCGCAGCCAGCGCACCAGGCCTTCCCGCGTAGGGTTGTCGGTGAATTCGGTGAGCAGCCTGATGCCTTCACCCGGGCCGGGACTGTAGAAGTTGCGCCCGATGCCGCCGATGGTGACGAGCCGCCGCACACGATCGGGGTGGTCGAGGGCGAAACGGGTGCCGACTATGCCGCCCATGGAGTTGCCGATCACGTCGACCTGCTGGAGCCCGAGGCCGTCGAGGAAGCGGACGACGGAGTCGCCCGCGGTGGCCATGGGGTGGCCGTCGGCCGGGTCACTGACCCCGAAGCCGGGGAACTCCAGGACCAGACAGCGGAAGTGCGGCGCGAACGCGGCCAGGTTGTCACGGTAGTTGCGCCACCCTGTGACGCCTGGGCCGGAGCCGTGCAACAGCAGCAGAGGGGGGCCGTCACCCGCCTCGTGGTAGCGCAGCACCCCCTGGTCGGTCGCGAGTTCACGCCGTGTGGAGTCGTGGCTCAGCTCCGTCATCATTCCTGCCCTCGGTTGACCCGTGATCGGCTTCTGCGGTCCGGCGACCGTTCCTGGTCCTGGTACGCGACGCACGCGGCCGGTTCCCGGACGGTAGCCAGTGCGATCGGGCGCGAACCGTCGGCGTCTCGGTCAGCGGGATGCCACGGGAGCGAGGGCATCCGGGCTCGGGAAAACGGCGCGCCCGGGCGGGAGTTCCACTCATCGGGAACGCACTCCGGCCGCCGAGAGGGCTGTCCTACGTTCAGCCCGTGCCCGTACCGGGGCACCTTGCCGCACCGGACCCGTCGAGGTGAAGCGATGACCGCCAAGTCCCTGACCCCACCCGTGGTTCCCGAGAGTTCGGCCCCCACGCCACAGCGGATGCGGCAGGCCCTCGGGGCCTTCGCGACCGGCGTCACGGTCGTCACGGGTCTCGCGCCGGACGGCGAGCCGGTGGGGTTCGCCTGCCAGTCGTTCGCGTCCGTCTCCCTCACGCCGCCCCTCGTGCTGTTCTGCGCCGACCATCGGGGGCGCGCGTGGCCGAGGATCAGGGAGTCAGGGCGTTTCACAGTGAACGTCCTCGGTGCGGAACAGTCGGATCTCTGCGGCAGGTTCGGCTCCGGCAAGGGCCTGAAGTACGAGGGGCTCGACTGGGAGCTGTCCCCCTGGGGGACGCCGTCCTTGCCCGGGGTCCTCACCCGGATCCACGCCGAAGTCCATGACGTACGGGGCGCGGGCGACCACGACGTGGTGACCGGCCGGGTGCTTGGCCTGGAGCCGGTGGCCGACGGCCGTCCCATGGTCTTCTTCCGGGGCGGCTTCGACGTCGCGAGCCCGGGGGTGGCGGCGGCCCCCGGTCCCTGGGGCTGGGGCGATCGTTGGGGGTGACCCCGCACGGCTGCAGAGCCGTGAAGGGCTACCTGCCGTCCACGTGACGCCGCGTCACTGCCAGTCGCCGTACTGCCCGACGGCGAGCAGCCGGTCCATCGTCTGCGGCGACCAGGTTTCCTCCGGGGTGACCGCGGCCGCCCGGCGCGGCGTGCGGTCCGGCCCGTCCGGGGAAGGGAAGAGGTCGGCGGAGACTTGGCGCGCTCCGTCCGCAACGAGCTGGGCGACCTTTTCCAGCGGCGTGTCTGCGTCCCCGACGAGGGATATCGCGGCGACCGGACCTTCGGGGCCACGGATCGCGGTCGCCACGCAGGCGATGCCGGGGAAGCACTCGCCGCGCTCGAAGGCCAGGCCGCGGCGCTGCCGGATGCGGTTGAGCTCCTGGTGCAGGGTGCCGATGTCGGAAATGGTCCGCTGGGTCAGGCGGTTGATGGAGTCGCCCGCCCGCTGCTCCACCTCTTCCGGTTCGAGCCAGGCCAGCATCGCCTTGCCCAGAGCGGTGCAGTGGGCCGGGGCGCGGCCGCCGACACGGGAGGGCACCGAGGAGGCGAAGCGGCCGCCCACCTTGTCGAGGTAGTGGACTTCCGCACCGTCGAGCACGGCGAGGTGGACGACCAGGCCGGTGCGCATCTGCAGGTGGTGGAGCCGGGTGGCCGCTGCCTCCCGTATACGGCTTTGGGAACCGTCGCCACCGCCGAGGCCGAGCGCGCGTCGGCCGAGTCCGTAACCGAAGCCGTTGTGCTCCAGCCAGCGCAGCCGGACCAACTGATCGAGGATCCGATGAGCCGTTGAGCGGGGCAGGTGGGTGGTGCGGGCCACGTCCTCCAGGGACCGCCGGACGGTGCAGCCTTCGAACACGTCCATGATCAGCGTCATGCGCTCGACCAT
The DNA here is from genome assembly GCF_029968015.1 of Streptomyces luteolus. Classification (GTDB taxonomy): domain Bacteria; phylum Actinomycetota; class Actinomycetes; order Streptomycetales; family Streptomycetaceae; genus Streptomyces; species Streptomyces luteolus. Next base: position 28,685 of record NZ_JASCIS010000033.1, on the reverse strand, counting down.
CGACGGGGGCAGCTCACGGCGGGCGGACAGGTCCATGGCGGGAACACCTTCGACAACCGTCACAGGGGGCCTCCAGTCAAAGACTGAAATGAATTCTCGTTTTCCGGAATGTAACAGCGCCCCTGAGAGCCCGGGAAGACCCCAACACCGGCCAACACCGAATCCGTCGCCCGGAGGCGAGCGCGGCGCGCAGCAGCTGTGCCGAAACCGGCCCGATCTTCCTGGACGTTGCACCCGACCAGGGCCCGGGCGCTCTGTCCCTCTTACGGACTTGCACGCCTGCCTGGTCGACCTCTCCTTCCACGGCCCGCGGCCCCTGCGCGTGGTGATCCTGACGGATACCTGAGCAACACCGCTGGCGTTCCGGAGACCGGGACCTCGCCGAGCACCGACCTTTGGCCCTCGGTAACGTGCGCAGAGGGCCGGAAAGCCAGGCCCGGCGCAGTGACGTACGACGACAACGAGCGAGGCACGCACATGGGTTCGCACGGCCTGGACAACAAGAGGGTCATCGTCACCGGCGGCGCCGCCGGTATCGGCGGAGCGGTCACGCGGCTGTTCGTGGAGCGCGGCGCCCGAGTTGTCGCGGTGGACCTTCAGGAGGAGGCCGGTCAGGCCCTGGTCCGCGACCTCGGCGGCTCCGTAGTGTTCCTGAGGGACGATGTGTCCGACCGGTCCGCGGCGGATGCGGCGGTCGCGGCGGCCGTGGAACGCTTCGGCGGGCTCGACGTCGTGGTCAACAACGCGAGCGTCTCCCGGCAACGGCGGTTCGAGGAGCAGACCGACGACGACTGGCACCTCGCCATGGACACCGGCCTCTACGCCACTCGGAACTTCATGCTCGCGGCCCTGCCCGAGCTGAAGCGGGCCGGCGGCGGCTCGGTGATCAACTTCGGCTCCGGGGCAGGCCTGGACGGCCAGCCGAACCAGGCGTCCTACGCGGCCGCCAAGGAGGCCATCCGTGGTCTCACTCGCGTCGTCGCCAACGAGTGGGCCGTGCACAACATCCGCGTCAACGTCGTCTGCCCGATGGCGAGGACCGCCGGGGTCGCGACCTGGGCAGATACCCACCCCGAGCAGTATGCCCAGTCCGCGGCGAAAGTCCCGCTCGGACGGTTCGGCGACCCGGACAAGGACGTCGCCCCGATCGTCGCCTTCCTCGCCAGTGACGACGCACGGTACATGACCGGCCAGACCGTCATGGCGGACGGTGGCGCGATCAAGCTCCGGTGAGTCCGGTGCAGACATTCCTCACGTCGCCGATGGTGGAGCGGTCACCGACAGGGCGCCCGGTCTGCTGTCCGAAGGCTCGATGATCGCCGTCGACGCGGAGGCCGCTGACCCGCCCCGGCGGTCCACAGGCCGGGGCGGGTGAGGAGATCGGATCAAGCAGCTCGGGTCACTGCCCGCGCGAGCGTTCGGCTCCGAGCAATTCCCGGTAGCCGGGCGACTCGTTCTGCCCGCCGGAGACCCCGCCGAGCACAGTGCCCCGGTCCACGAGCTCGACCGAGTCGGGCCCCACGCCGGTCTGCTCGGCAGTGATCGCCAGGGCAATCGTGTTCTTGCCGCGCTCCTTGAGGAACCCCGAGGGGATGACGAACTCCTGCTGCGGGCCGACATTGTTGACGTACTGGCCGGTGTTCCAGCCGTTCACGAAGATCTGCACCCGGTACTTGTCGGCGCGCGCACTGTTGTCGGCGATCCGCAGGCCGACCGCGGTGTCGGAACCCTCCGGAAGACGCAACTCGGTCTCCGTACGGAACCACCGCACGCCCGGCCGCTCGCTCTTGAGCGACTGTGTCGTACGCCAGGACGAGTCCGGAGCACCCGGAAGATGCCCGCCCTTGCGCTCGCCGTACAGGCCGCCGTTATTGCAGATCCCGCGCACGGTGTCGGCCGGTTCGGGGCCGCCGGCCGCGCCCTGGATCCGCCACCGCACCTTGCCCGAACCGGGAACCGCCACGTCCGCGAGGCCACGTCCGGTCTTGGATCGGCCGTCGGACGACCAGTCTTCGTAGTGCCCCATGTTGCGCACCAGGACGGCGAGTACCGCGGGCTTGCCCGGCTCGGCGACACCGTCGGGCACCTTGTGGGTGGTGGTGCCGTCGCCCTGAGCCCCGAGGTAACGGCCATTCAGCCAGACCAGGGCATGCCCGGCCGTCCCTGTCTTGGCGGAGACCTTCACCGTGGTGCTCGCCTCTGCGGGGGTGTAGTGACCCCGGTACCAGGTGTCGCCCTCGTGGAAGCCGTACTCATCGGTGTCCAGGACTACCCCCGATGCCTCACCAGGACCGTGCTTGGGATTGTCTGCGGTGGTCCGGTCAGCCTTCTTCCAGCCGGAGTCGTCGAAGCCCGCGGCGTGCTCGGGGTCGGAGTCCGCGGTGCGCCAGCTGTCGATGCCGGGCATCGTCGGCTTCTGCGGACCGGGCAGGGTGGCGACGAGTGCGCCCGTGTCATCGCGGCTCGCGTCGATACGCCGCCCGTTCCAGGTCAGGACGTCGACGTTCTTCGGGGCGAACACGCGCAGCGGTCCCGGCTTCCGGGTGTCTCCGGTGAGGTCGAGCTGCGCTCCGCTGAGGCGGGCGGTGCGGGCCAACTCCGGGCCGAGCACGAGGATGTCGCTGCGTCCAGCGTCCAGCTGCCAGGTGGTCGCCACCGCGTCGCGGTCGGTGATCAGGACCGTCAGCTCCTTGCCGCCTCCGGCGATCCGGAGCGTACGGGCATCGCCGTGCGTGTAGTTGAGCCGTAGGTCCTTGCGGTCAGCGTCCCAGGTGACATCGACGGGTGCGCCGTCCAACGTGGTGACCTTCGGCTTCGACGCGAAGCGCAGCACTGTCTCGCCCGTTTCGCCCTTCGTGCCGTCCAGGGCCAGGAGGTCGCCCCCGGCGTCCAGTTGTGTGAGCACCTGAGAGGTGGAGTAGACGAGGCGATGGGGTCCGAAGGCGTAGTCGGCGACCAGGGTCTTGGCGTCGCGACCCGCGATGCTGATCGCGGTGTTCTTCTGCTGTGGAATGCGCCGATACGCGGAGTTCTTGTCCTCACCTGATTCGTTGCCGCCGGCCGAGGCGGACGTGGCCGCCTTCGGAGGGTCGGCCAGGTCGAGCGGGAACGTCACCTGGCTGGTGGAGGTGTCATTGGAGTCCGGGTGCCGCAGCGTGATCAGTCGCATGCCGTTGCCCGATACGGAGGTGTCCTCGGCGTTCTCCGTGGACAGCCGCTGCTGGGCCTTGACGGGGCCACCGCCGGTGGACGTGATCGTGGGCGGGGTGACGTTCTGCGCGGAGGCTATGGGCTTCACCGCGTTCTGGAGGTAGCCGAACTCTTTGTGGACGGCGAGCTTGGGGGTGATGCGCCGGTCCTCGGAGATCGGTGCGCCGTAGTCGTAGGAGGTGAAGCCGGAGCCGGGGTCGCCGGTCCAGCCCCAGTTGGTGCCGCCGTACTCCATGTACGAGTTGAACATGGTCACGCCGTTGGCGAGGTTGTTCACCGCGAACTGGCGGGTGAAGGCCTCGTCGACGAACTTCGCGCACTCGCCGCTCTGGAAATCGCGGCCCCACGACGTAAACGCGCCGCCCTGCCCCTCGGCGATGAACACGGGCGTCTTCGGCGAGTAGCCACGGATACGGGACTCAAAGTCACTCAGCTTCCCCCGGGCTCCCTTGCAGTCAAATCCCAGCGGGTAGGTGTCGAAAGCGTAGAGGTCGAGCCGGGAACCACCGGGCCCTCCAGGCACGTTGTAGCCGTGGCCGTCACCCCAGTCGTTGTGGAAGAGCGGCACGTCAATCCCGTGCTCCTCGACTACGGCCTGCAACTTCTCAATGTACTCAACGTGCTTGGGCGCATTGTCGATCTGCTCGTTCTCGACCTGGTACGCGATGACGCTGCCGCCGCCGTCGGTGATCTGGTGCTTGCCGATGATGCGGTTGACCACCTTCAGCCACTCCAGGTCGGCCGCGAGATTCTGCGGGTCGGCCGTGCGCTCCTCACCGCCGTGGGTGGTCATGTAGGCCGGCAAGCCGCCCATGCTGGCCTCTGCGTTGATGTAGGGGCCAGGTCGGGCGATGACGTACAGCCCCTCTTCCTCAGCCATGGTGAGGAGCCTGTCGATATCGCGGATCCCGGAGAAGTCGTAGGAACCCGGCTTGCTCGAGTGGTAGCCCCAGAAGAAGTACAGCGATACGGCGTTGAAACCGGAGGCCTTCAACTTCTGCAGGACGTCCCGCCATTGGTCCGGACTGGGCAGCCGCCAGTAGTGGAACTCGCCGGACCACACGGTCAGTCGCTCACCGTCGATCTTGAGGGACTTGTCATCCCAGGTCACACGGTGCGGCTTCCCGTCGTTGCCCGGGAAAGCGAGGCTGCGGGCGGCCGCGGAGTCTGCGTTCTGAGTCACCGGCGGCGATTCCTCCGTGGCAGTGGTCCCGTTCAGCGGTGCGAGGGCCATGAGCGCCGGCGCCAGCACCAGCGCGAGGCAGGCCGATAGCCACCGGTGGGCCCATCTGGCCCGAGGGGACGAGCGGCCGCCATGGGAGCCGCGGATTCCTGATGACTGATGCATGCGTGGATTTCCTCCGATGACGCACGGTCAAGGAGCTGCTCTTGAGGGACAGACGCGACTGCACAAGGCCACACCATGGCCAGGACATGCCAAGGAGGCGTCGCGCTCAGCAACGTTGGCCAGAGTAAAGGCAAGCCGAACAGAGGTCTAGACCCCAGACGTCTTATGTCTTCCCCTGCCACTCCCTCAACATGGTTGGAGCAATACGACTTGGTGACCAGACCACGATGGAGAGATGCCATGGGACGAAGCAGGAACGTGACGATCGCGATAGGCGGATGCTTCGCACTCGCAAGCACCTTGGGGCTCCAGGCGCTTCCGGCCACTGCTGTGTCCGATGACGCTTCGCGTGCGACCAGTTCAGTACCGCCGGTTTCGCCGACCCCGCAGGAGCTCACTCGCACTGGTGGCGACGCCTCCGTGACCAAGAGGGTGTACGTCGTCGCCGACAAGGACACCGACCGCGCCGCTCTCGCCCGCCTCGTAAGGGAGTTGAAGGCACACGGCGCCGACCAGGTGCGCGTCGTCGCTCCTGGAAACCTCCCCGACGCAGCCGCCCGGCTGCTCACCGTACGGCTCGGCCCGGCGACGCGCCCCGACCTCAGACGGACGCTCGGGGACACCGCCGTGCCTGATCACGCCGAGGGGTACGCCCTGAGGGTCAAGCGGTCCGGATCCGGTGCGGATGTCGCCCTCGGCGGCAAGGACTCCGCCGGCCAGTTCTACGCCGTACAGACCCTCCGCCAGCTGTTCAGCCGCACGGGGGGCGACCACTGGAAGGTGTCGGGCGTAGAGGTCAGCGACTTCCCGTCGATGCCGCTCCGGGGCACGGTCGAGGGCTTCTACGGGCAGCCCTGGACGCATGCCGAGCGCCTCGACCAGATGGACTTCTACGGAGACGTCAAGGCCAACACGTACATCTACGCGCCCAAGGACGACCCCTACCACCGGGGCAAGTGGCGCGAGCCCTACCCCTCGGACAAGCTGGCAGAACTCGGCGAGTTGGTGGACCGAGCGACGGCTAACCACGTGCGCTTCACCTTCGCGGTGTCCCCCGGCGAGTCGATCTGCTACTCCGATCCCGACGACCGCAAGGCCCTCAAGACCAAGCTCCAAGCTCTGTACGACCTGGGCACCCGCGACTTCTCCATCCCGCTCGACGACATCAACTACACCAGCTGGAACTGCGAGGGCGATCGGACGGCGTACGGCGAACCCGGTCGCGAGACGGCCGCCAAGGCTCAGGTCGACCTGCTCAACGACGTGCAGCGCGACTTCATCGCCACTCGTGACGGCACCCGGCCGCTGCAGATGGTGCCCACCGAGTACGGCGACCTGACTGACACGGCCTACAAGAAGACCCTGCGCGACACCCTGGATCCGGCGGTCGAGGTGATGTGGACCGGTACGGCCGTCGTCCCTCCGGAGATCACCAATGACGACGCGGAAAAGGTGTCGCAGCTCTTCGGCCGCAAGGTCTTCGTCTGGGACAACTACCCCGTCAACGACTTCGGCAACACCAGCGGCCGGCTGCTGCTCGCCCCGTACGACAAGCGTGAGGCCGGCCTCTCGGAACACCTCACCGACATCGTCGCCAACCCGATGAACCAGCCGTACGCCAGCAAGGTCGCCGTATTCGGGGCGGCGGACTTCACCTGGAACGACCGGGCGTACGACGCCCGGAAGAGTTGGCCGCAGGCCATGTCCTACCTCGCGGGCGGTGACCGCGAAGCGACCGAGGCCCTCCTCGTCTTCGCCGACCTGCAGCACATGGCCCCGACCTTCGGCTCCACACCCTGGCAGCCGCAGGCCCCCGAACTGGCCCAGCGCGTAACGGAGTTCTGGAAGGCCTGGGACGAGGGGAACCACACCGAGGCACTCAAGAGGCTTCGCGCCTACGCCACCGCCATCGAAGGTGCCCCGGACACCATCCGTGGCGGAGCAGTGCAACAGGGGTTCGCCGTCGACGCCGCGCCCTGGCTGGACGCCACCGAGCTGTGGGGCAAGGCAACGGTGAAGATGGTCGACGCGCTCGCGGCACGGCAGGACGGCGACGAGGAGGCCGCGGACCGACTCCTTGCCGAGTCCGCCGACCTGCGGCAACGGGCCGAATCCGTGCGAGTCGATCCGCCGCGCAACTCATGGGGCAAGGTCCAGCCCAAGATCGGCGACGGCGTGCTGGACACGTTCCTGGACAAGGCCGCAAAGGCCGCCGGCGGCGAGGCAGAGGCAGCGATGCAGTAAGCCTCCGTGTGCTGATGGACGAGGCCTGTGCGCTGCCCAGATAGTCAGCGCACAGGCGCGCCAGGACCGCAGATCACGCCGGTACTGGAGCCGGCATCCCGGATTGCGCCGCTACCGGCGCCGGGATGAGCGGTCCCGTACCGGACTGGTGCCAGATGGTCATCGGGATTGAGTGGACGCTGTTCAGTGGAAGCTGTTCACCGGCGCCGGCCAGCGGAACCAGACTGAGCGCACCGGCTGCTGTAGACGGTCTGAAGGTGCCGGCTTTGGTCGACCGACAGCGCCTGGGACCGGCACCAGCCGCAGCATGTCGGCGAGTTCATCACCGTCGCGCAAAGCAAGCTCCGCGTAACGCTGGATCTCTTCGCGCAAGCTCTCGCAGTGAGCAAGAGGAAGGCTGCTGGCCGTAGCCCTGGTCGGTTACGGCTTCGTCGTAAGCTGTCGATGTCGGCCTCGGGGAGGACATCGATCTTGAGCAGGCGCTTGTAGCCCGGACATCACCTACGCTCTGTTCCGCGAAGCCCCGCCGATGGAGTACGGCCTCCTGCGGCCGGCCACCGGGAACACCCCGAAGGTGCGCGCGTTCGTCCGGACCTCCTCGAAGCGACCGGCCTGGAGCGCCCGCGATCTGACGCCTCCACACCCGCACTCACACCTGGAGGCCCGACGGCCACACCCTTGCGGCCTCTCTTCCGGTCTGCTCAAATCACGACACACGTCTAGACCACTGCTTTTCAGTCCCGTAGGCATTCCTTGATCGTGCCCAGGCTGTCGTCAACGTGGAGGAGCCCACCGTGCTCAACAGGAGATCGGCCATGGCGGCCGGAGTGCTCGCCGGATCAGCCCTGTTCGCCGGGTCGGGATCCCGAACGTGGGCCGCCGACGCGGGCATCGCAGCCACTGCCACCACTGTTCCCCCGACGATCCCTGCCGTACGCAACTTCGCTCCGGGAGATACGGCAACGGCGTGGCGACCGGTGCGCGCCACCCGTGTCGTCCTGAGGCCGGAGACCGCCCGGGAACTGCGAAGCGAAGCCCAAGCCTTGGCGGCCGAACTGGTCCAGGAAGGCCACCTCCCCCGCGAGCCGCAGATCGTCGTATCGTCGGCGTTCGCACCCCATGACGTTGTGCTCGGCCTCGGGCCAGTGGACGGCTCCACCTCTCCCGAGGCGTACCGCATCGACACCAACCGGGGGCTCGTGATCACAGGCCGCTCCGCCGCGGGCGTCTTCTACGGCACTCGCACCCTGCTCCAGATACTGCGACAGCGCCGTGCGGTGAACGGCCGGATCACCGACTGGCCGGAATACGCACAGCGCGGCCTCATGGTCGACGTCGGCCGCAAGCACTTCAGCCCCGGATGGCTCGAGGGCAAAATCCGTGAGCTCGCCTGGCTCAAACTCAACGTCCTGCATCTGCATCTGAGTGACAGTCTCGGCTTCCGGATCGAGAGCGAGTCTCATCCCGAGATCGTGACCCGGCCCGCACTGACCAAGGATCAGGTACGCCGACTGATCGCTCTGGCCGAGCGCAATCACGTGACGATCGTCCCCGAGATCGACTCGCCCGGGCACATGGTGGCAATTCTCGAAGCGCATCCCGAGCTGCAGCTCGTGCGTAAGGACGGCACCCGCGACGTCGGAAACCTCGATTACAGCAAGCCCGCGGCCCGCGCGCTCATGGCGGATCTGATCGGTGAGTACGCCGACCTCTTCCCGGGGCCCTGGTTCCACCTCGGCGGCGACGAGTACTTCGGATACCCCTGGGATTCCAAAAGGATCACCGGCGAGAACGCTCCTCAACTCCTCGACTACGCACGTGAGGAGGCAGGTCCGGACGCGACGCTCCTGGACGGCTTCAACACGTACATGAACGGCCTGGTCGATCAGCTCGCGAGCCAGAACAAGCGCGCCAAGATGTGGAACGACCACGTGGTCCCCGGTCAGGGCCTCGTCGAAATCGACCCCCGCGTGCAGGTCGAGGTCTGGATCCGCTGGAACACCGACGAACCGACGGTCGAGGACTACATCCGGGCCGGATATGACGTGGTCAACGGTCACGGCGACCACCTGTACTTCATTCTCGCCCCGGAGCAGCAGCACGAGACCGGCAAAAAATCCGCGCAAGGCGTCTACGACCTGTGGAACCCACGCTCCTTCATGCACACTCCCACGGTTGACATGCAGTTGGCCGACGACGCCCCCATGTCCGGCGCCCACCTGTCCATTTGGTGCGACAACCCCGGTTTCCAGACGGAACAACAAGTGTCGGACAGCGTCCGCCCCTGGCTACGGTCCTTCTCCCAGCAGATGTGGGGATCGACCAAATCCGCCCCCACGTATGCCGAATTCACGCCACTGATCACCTCGGTCGGAGACGCCCCAGCCGGGACTGACAGCCGGTCCGGCCCTGGCAGACACTGATCGGCGGAAACCGCAGAGACGTCACCCAACTCCTGCCCCTGCCGGGCGAGGTCCAGGCCGTGGCCACTTGGCCGGCCCAACGCTCAAGCCCTGAAATCTACTCGCCTCGCCCGCCACTCGTGTCGGACCTTCAAGCGGCGAGGCGGTCCGCGGCCAAGCGGGCGTAGAGGGCCGCGCCGTGCGGCACATACCGCCCACAACCGTCACGACGGCCACTCCGCCGGCCAAGAGGTGCGCCGGCCGAAGGAACGCAGCACTGGATACTGGACGTACGGGGCCTGGCATGGGCGTCCCAAAAGAGCACTTTCATGGCCGTTTTGGGACGACGACCGGGTGGGCTCGACATCGCGGCAATGCGGTGGCTCAGACAGCGACCGCGATCGTCGGTCCGAGGCGGACCTCCCTGGCGGAGCTACGCCGCTGGGTGGAAGCGTGCGGCTGTCACTGCGCGGGCCAGTCCGGCCCTTCCCGCGTGTGCGATCCAATGACTTGGACGGCCGTCGATAGGGACTCTTCGGCAGTACCCAGGTCCGCCCGCTGCCGCCACTCCTCACTTGGGAGTCTCAGGGTAGAGCAGGCCCCACGGGGCAGCCGATCCGCGTGGAATTCCGGCCAAGCTGAGGCTGGAACCGAGTCGTCATCACCACCGGAACCAGGCCACCGCAGGGCTGGCCTCGGCGGGCGGTGCAGTTGCGAACGCGCGGTCATTTACGGGTCTTGTTCACTCTCTGCAAGATCCAAGATCACAGGTTCGATCGGCTCCCACTCGCCTTCGCCCCTTCTCGGCGATCCGAACACCATCGGCAACGAAATGCCCGCCAGTCAGGCGGGAGGCCTCGCGCGCACAACGAACCGCCATCGACCCTGCATACTCGCAGGAGCTGATTACGCGTCAGTAGAGTCAGCATTGGGTCAGCATTAGGTTTGCCTTACCCGGTCTTACAAGGGTTCACCTTGTCACGCCCCGCCCTCCCCCGACCGATCTCGAACCACGGTGGAGAAGCAGGACGTGACCATCAATCTGCGAAGCTCAGGCCACAGGCGCGAACTCGTCTCGCACACGATGAAACCCCAGCTCAGCGCACCCGACCCCGTGGTTTCAGCGGTACTGCGGGGAGTTCCGGGGCGGGTAGTGAAGCCCCGTTGTAGCCCTTCACCTCACCGAAGCGATCACCGTCCATCCAGTCCGAACGGGCCTGCGCGATCTCCTCGTTGGAGCGCCCGATGAAGTTCCACCACATCACGATCTCCTCCGCGAACGGCTCGCCGCCGAGGAGCATCAGGCCCGCGTTCGACTCCGCGCGCAGCGGGAGTTCCGTACGGCCGCAGCCGAGGTAGAGCATCGAGCCGGGGAGGACCGGGACGTCGTCCACGTGGACCTCGCCGGACATCGAGAGGATCGCGTACTCGAAGTCGGGTTCCAGGGGGAGTTGGACGTTCGCGCCTGCCGTCAGGGCGAGGTCGGCGCCGACGATCGGGGTGTACGTCGTGCCGGGGGAGGTCGCGCCGTCGATCGAGCCGAGGATCACCGTGGCCGTGAGGCCGGGGGCTGTCGCCCGGGGCAGGGTGGCGTGGTGTTCGAAGTGGGCGTCGACGTGGCGGTGGCGGTCCGGCAGGGCGACCCAGAGCTGGGCGCCGTGCAGGTAGCGGGGGTGGGGCACCGGGGACTGTTCGGAGTGGCTGATGGCGCTGCCGGAGGTCATGAGGCCCAGCTCGCGCGGGCGTACCGTCGCGCGGCTGCCGAGGGAGTCCTGGTGCAGGACCTCGCCCTCGTGCAGCCAGCTGACGGTCTGCAGCCCCTGGTGCGGGTGGGGCGGGACCTGCATGCCGGGCTCGGAGGCGATGTCGTCGGGGCCGTAGTGGTCGACGAAGCACCAGGCGCCGACCATGCGGCGGCCCAAGTTGGGGAGCAGTCGGCGGACTTCGGTGGACTCGCCGAGCTGGACGTGGCGCGGGTTGAGGAGTTCACGTACCGGCTCGGCGACGACGAAGCCTCGCCCACCGCAGACGGACAGGGAGGCCTGACGGTCTAGGTTGCTCATGCCGGACAACCTAGCTGAGAGGGGTACAACCGGACATGGCTCGGCGGGACCCCGTACCCCGCTCGGGGGTGTCGTACGGCATGCACAGAGCCCGTACGACACCCCGTACGGTCACCGGCTCAGCGCTCGCTTCTGGAGCGTCTCCAACGGGCCCTGCCGGAAGCGGCGCAGCCACAGCGCTGCTCCGGCCATCAGGGTGAGCGAGACCGCCGCCCACAGGCCCATCACCCACCAGGGGCCGGTGTCCGCGAGGCGGCTGGCGAGGCCGAGGCCGAAGCCGTACGCGAGGAGGACGCAGAGCAGGTTCTGCAGTACGTAGCCGGAGAGGGCGCAGCGGCCGAGGGCGGTGAGGCCGTGAGTGAGGGGGCCGGGGTGGCGGACGCGGTCGAAGAGGGCGCCGATCAGGCCGATGTAGCCGATCGCGACGGCGGGGGCGGCGACGTAGCGGCCGATCAGGAACCAGTCCGGGCCCGCGAGGGACACAGCCGCGTTCAGGGGCAGTCCGATCGTCAGGCCCCAGACGGCCATGCGGGTGCGCAGGGCTCGGCCGGTGGTGTTCTGGGCGAAGGCGCCCGCGCGGTGGAGGCGGACGCCGAGGAGGAAGAGGCACACCAGCAGGCCGAAGGAGAGCACCGGTTCGATGCGCAGGGCCGCCATGTTGCGCAGGCGGAACAGGACTTGGTCGAGGTAGCTGCCGTCCGCGTAGAGGGCGATCGCGTCGTCGGCGCCGCTTCCGTCGGCCTCGGGCGCGGTGGCGAGGACGAACGTGAGCAGGCCGATCACGGTGAGGTGGAGGCCTGCGGCCGTCCACATCACGCGGCGCCGGAAGCGGTCGCTTCGGTTCAGCAGCCGGGCTACGAGGTACGCGGTCACCGCGTACCCCATGAGTACGTCCCAGGCGAAGATGAGGATGAAGTGCAGCAGACCTTCACCGAAGAGGAACAGGGCTCGGCGGTCGTAGCGGCCCGGCCACTTCAGGCCCTTGCGCAGCGCCGAGTCGTACTGGATGGCCAGGCCGACGCCGAAGAGGACGGTCAGCAGGGACAGGAACTTGCCGTCGGCCAGGAAGCGGAAGACGCTCTCCGCGGTGTTGCCCGGTGTCGGGTCGTCGAGCAGGGTGTGCAGGCTCGCCCCGGCGGCCCCGTTGAGGAAGCCGACCTCGGCACCCGGACCGGTGAAGATCCAGACGTTGGTCATCAGGGTGCCGATGATCGCCACGCCGCGCAGCACGTCGAGGAGTGGGAGGCGGCCCGCGCGGGCGGGCGGCGGAGTGCGAGGACTTGCCGCCGCCGAGGGGCTCGTCGTGTCCGGCTCGACGTGCGGCATCAGCGTCTCCTCTACGGTTCGGTTTCCCTGCGGTCCTCCCATCGTGGTCGGTGGGGGCGCCGGGATCGTCGTGAGCAGTGAGGAGAACGGGGGTGTACGCGGTACATCCTTCGGTGTAGCCGGGACCTGGCCCGAGGGGGGACGGCGGTCGGGGTGTCACTCACGGCCGCGTGAGTGACACCCCGATGTGCGGAGGCGGTGCGAAGTCAGCTCGGCGGCTCCGCCAGCTCCGGCATGTCGCCTTCCGTCGTCGTCGGGTCGATCACGGCGAAGGCCGCGCCCTGCTGGTCGGCGACCGCGGCGAAACGGCCGAAGGGCGTGGTCATCGGGCCGAAGAACGCCTGGCCGCCGAGGCGTTGGATGGTGGCGACGGCCGCGTCGCAGTCCTCCACACCGAAGTACACGCTGATGTACGGCGGTACGTCGGCCGGAATGTCATCGCCCATCTTGAAGCGGCCGATCACCGGCTGCCCGGCGACCTCCCAGATCCGGAAGTCCATCTGCTCGTCCACGATCTGCTTCTCGCCGAAGCCGAAGACCGCCGGGAAGAACGCGTCCGCCTTGGCCACGTCGCGGGTGTTGACCTCGGCCCAGCAGAAGGAGCCGGGCTCGCCCGTCTTCGCGAAGCCTTCGTGGTTGCCGGCCTGCCACACGCTGAAGTGCACCCCGCTGGGGTCCTGGGCGGTGACCATCGTGCCGAAGTCGCCCACGGCCATCGGCTGCATCACCAGCTTGCCGCCGTTGGCGGTGATCTTCTCCGCCGTGGCGGCGACGTCGGAGGAGGCGAAGTAGAAGTTCCAGGCCGCGGGCTGCCCGGTCATCTCGGGCAGCTGCGGTACGACGGCGGCGACCGCCTTGCCGTCCGCGTACGCCTGGGTGTATCCGCCGAACTCGGGCGAGCCCTCGTCGAAGGTCCAGCCGAGCAGCTCGCCGTAGAACTCCTGGGCGGCGCCGACGTCGGGAAACATGGCATCCACCCAGCAGGGTGCGCCGTCCGCGAATGCGGTCATAGTGTCCAGCCCTTTCCCGCCCCCGGCCTTGTGTACCTGTCCCTGTCACCGTAGGCGGCGTGGGGGCGAGGCGCACGGTGGATGGAGGTGCCGCCCGGCCCTCAGCCGGTGGCCTCCGGTGCTGTGGCGGTCAGCCGGTGCGGTCAGCCAGGGCCTCCGGTGCTGTCAGCCAGGGGCCTCCGATGCTGTGGCGGTCAGCCGGTGCGGTTAGCCAGGGCCTCCGGTGCTGTCAGCCAGGGGCCTCCGGTTCTGTGGCGGTCAGCCGGTGCTGTCAGCCAGGGGCCTCCGGTTCTGTGGCGGTCAGCCGGTGCCGGGCGGCCCTGCCGCCCCGGTGTGCAGGCGGCGGTGCAGTTCCCTGACCTCTTCCACCAGCTCGGGGACCGGTCCCTCGACCCGTACGTCCGGGGCGATGTCGTTGATCGGCAACGGCCGTACGGGCGCGGCCGGGACGCCCAACTCGGTGAGCCAGTCGCCGAGTTGGGCGGATGAGGCGACGTACACGATGCGGCCGAGGCCGACCCAGGCGTGGGCGGCGGAGCACATCGGGCAGTGCTCGCCGGAGGTGTACACGGTGGCGGCGGCGCGCTCCCGCGGGCTCAGGTGTCCGGCGGCCCAGCGCGCGAGGGCGAACTCGGGGTGCTGGGTGTGGTCGCCGCCCGCCACGCGGTTGCGGTCCTCGGCGAGGGTCTTGCCCTCGGCGTTCACGAGCACGGAGCCGAAGGGCTCGTCCCCGGCGTCGAGCGCTTCCGCGGCCAGCTCCACGCAGCGGCGCAGATACGGCAGTTCGGCGGCTTCCATCCTTCGTCCTTCCTACGTTGGGCGGGCCGTTGGCCTTTGGTGATCGTAACGCCGGGGTCTACGAGCAGCCCTCCCGCGCGGACGCCCTGAGACCGTGACGGTCCCCCGGCCAGGGGCGACGAGACCGACGAGCATCCGGGCGACGGTGGTCTCTCCCCCCAACGGACCCCGGGTCGAGGCGCTCCTCCTCGCCCTCACCACGCTCGACGAGACCCGCGCGACACCGCCGAGGTGGAAACGTCCCGGCAACTGACGGCGCCGCGCGCGCAGTTGCCGGGGAGGCGGGAGCAGCAGGGGGTGAGAGGACCCGCCGGGAGAGCGGGGCCGGGCCCGGCGGCCCGGGGGCGCCGAGGTGCACGAACGCCCCGGCGGGAGGAGTCTGGGTGCATCAGCCCCGCACCGCACCTGGGGGGCGTCATGCCGAACTGGAACTCCCCACCCCCACCCCCGGACCGGGGCACGCCCCGCGGTGGACCGCGGTGGGGTCAGCCGCCCCCGCCGAAGCGTTCCGGTACGGGACGGGTCCGGGCCCTGCTCCGCGTCCTGCTCCGCGTCCTGCTCGGCATCGCAGCCGTGGTGATCGCCATCGGGGTGATCGCGGTCGTCACCGGCGACGGTGGGGATCACAGGTCTCCCCGCACCCCACCCCGACAGGAACAACCGACTCCCGCGGTCACCGGCCCGCGCGCCGACGTGGAGATCACGAGCTGCACCGTCCCGGACGACCCCCGCCTGCCGACCGCCGAGCTGCGGATCACGAACCACAGCGCGAAGCCGTCCGACTACTTCATCGACATCGAGTTCGTGGACCCCGGCGGCGAACGCGTCGACGAGGGCTTCGTCTCCACGCACCACCTCGCCCCCGGCCAGGTCGCCCGCGAGACCGCCACGGGCTTCGAGGAGGCGGACGGCCCGGTGAAGTGCCGGATCACCGACGTCTCACGGCACGCGTCGGACTAAGTCGAAACAACCCCCGACCGCCAGGCGCAGGCGGCACCGGCGCCGTCAGCCCTCCACGGCGGCCGGGTCCATCCACACGACCTCCCACGTGTGCCCGTCCAGGTCGTCGAAGGCGCGGCCGTACATGAAGCCGTGGTCCTGGGTCTCCCCCGTGACCCGGCCGCCTGCCGCGACGGCCTTCTCGACCAGTTCGTCGACCTTCTCGCGGCTCTCGGCGCTCAGGGCGAGCAGCACCTCGCTGGAGGTGGTCGAGTCCACGATCTGCTTCTTGGTGAACTCGGCGTACTTCTCCGGCGTGTGGAGCATGACGACGATGGTGTCGCTGAGCGGGATCGAGGCGGTGGTCTCGTCGCTGAACTGGGCGTTGATCTCGTAGCCCAGGGCGGTGAAGAACTTCCTGGCGGCGCCGAGGTCGCCGGTGGCCAGGTTCACGAAGATCATCTGCTGGTACATGACGGGGTCTCCCTCGCAGTCAACGGTTTCAGGACGGTAGACCGGGATCCCGGACCGAACTCATCGGCGGCCGCCCGGAGTCCGTGAGCGTGTCGTTGGGCCGGCCGGTGGGCTGGGCGGTCGGACGGGTCAAGGCGTGGAAGGCATGAGGTGTCACGTCACCCCCAGCCACGAGGGAGCACCTTCATGCGCACCTGCCCCTGCCCCTGCCCCTGCCCCTGCCCCTGCCCCGGACATCACCAGGCACCCCCTCGGCCAGGGCGCGGTGGCGGAGCTGGACAGCGTTCACACGTGGACGATCGTCTGCGTGCCCGGGGCACTGACGGCAGTCGATGGGAGCGCTCCCAGAGAGCGCTTCCGAAGAAGGGATGAACCATGCGGGCCTCCCGCCGAGCCGGGCTCGTCGCCGCCGTCACGACCCTCCTCCCCTGCCTGCTCACCCCGCTCGCGGCAGCTGAGCCGGAGCCCGCGGCGGCCCAGGGCTCGCCGGTCGAGCGGACCAGCGGGTTCTACGTCGACCCGGACTCCACCGCCGCCGCCTGGGTGGCGGCCAACCCGGACGACAGCAAGGCCGCCGCCATCGACACCGGGATCGCGCGGCGGCCCAGCGCCCGATGGTTCGGCAACTGGAGCGGCACCATCTCCACCGCCGTCTCCGCGTACGTGGGAGCGGCC
This sequence comes from Streptomyces luteolus, assembly GCF_029968015.1. Taxonomy (GTDB): domain Bacteria; phylum Actinomycetota; class Actinomycetes; order Streptomycetales; family Streptomycetaceae; genus Streptomyces; species Streptomyces luteolus. Next base: position 12,196 of record NZ_JASCIS010000033.1, on the reverse strand, counting down.
GACGCCGCCGACAAGCTGCCGGTGCTGGTCGCGTACAACATCCCCGGCCGTGACGCCTGCGGCGGCCACTCGGGCGGTGGCGCCGGCACCCCGCAGGCGTACCGCACCTGGATCAGGTCGTTCGCCGCGGCCATCGGCGACCGCCCCGCACTCGTCGTCGTCGAGCCCGACTCCCTGGGCGACTACAGCTGCCTGACGCAGAAACAGATCGACGAGCGCAACGCCATGCTCAGGTACGCCCTCGACCGGTTCGCCGCCTCGGCACCCCGCACCTGGACCTATCTCGACGCGGGCAACCCCGGCTGGCTGGACCCGGTGACCATCGCCGGACACCTGAACGGCGCCGGCGCCACCCGGGCCCACGGCTTCTCCCTGAACGTCTCCAACTACTTCTCCACCAGCGAGAACACGAAGTACGGCGACTCCGTCAACGCGGCGCTCTCCGCGTACGGATACACCAAGCCGTACGTCGTCGACACCAGCCGCAACGGCAACGGGTCCGACGGCGAGTGGTGCAACCCGCCGGGGCGCAGGACCGGCACCCCGAGCCGGACCGGCGGCCGTGCCGAGATGCTGCTCTGGGTCAAGCTGCCGGGCGAGTCCGACGGCGACTGCGGCGTCGGCACCGGCTCCACGGCGGGCCAGTTCCTGCCGAAGGTCGCGTACGACATGGTTGACGGGAACTGACCCGACTGGGCGGGGAGTTGGGGCTTCGCGGGATGGAGTGCGTGGCTCCGCGGCCGCGCTCCGCGGGCTGTCGACTCGTTCCGTGTCCGCCCCTACACTGCGGTGCGTCCCCCGCCGGGGCTCCTGGCGTACGGCGCGGGGCGGGCGGCGCCACCCGCGGTGGGCGATGGCGTGGGCAGGGGGCCGATGGACGATCTGCAGGACAGTCTCCGCAACGGCCTCTACTGGTGTCTGGCGTTCTCGGTGATCCTGCTGCCGGTGGGATTCGCGAGCGGGTTGTGGGTCTGGGTCACCCTCGCCTACGCGGCGATCATCTTCGTCAGCGTGCTCGTGGGCGTGGTCCTCGCCCTCGACGGCCGGGTGCTGGCGGTGGCGGTCTTCCTGCTGTGGCTGCTCGCGCTGGGTGTCGGGGTCAGCCTGGTCGCCTTCGGGGTGCACGCCATCGTGACGTTCGAGCCGTACTGCACTCCGTCCGAGACGACCGACTGCCGCCTGCTCCTGAACGGGCGGGACGTGGGCGAGGCGAGCGTGGCCGACCAGCGCAGGAGCATGGTCGTGGACTCGTTGCTGCCGATCGGGGGCGGGGCGGTGATCGCGATCGGCGCGCTGGCCTTCGGAATCACGCGCCTGCGCGACCGCGCCTCACGGCGCGGGTATTTCTAAGGCCCGACCTCCGGGCGGACGACGGGACTTCGCGAACGACGGGACTCGCGGGCGACGGGACTCTACAGACGCGATCTAGGACGTGACCGTCGGCGGAAGGTCCGGGCTCGTTCTCGCTCGGCTCGGGCCGGCGCGCAGGGTGAGGACCATCGTCAGGCCTCCGCCGGGCGTGTCCTCGGCCGTCAGCGTGCCGCCCATCGCTTCGGTGAAGCCGCGGGCGACCGCGAGGCCGAGGCCCACCCCGGCGCCGCGCGGCACGTCGCCGTAGCGCTGGAAGGGCTCGAAGATGCGGTCCTTGGCGTCGTCCGGGACGCCGGAGCCGCGGTCCACGACGCGCACCTCGACCCGGTCGGCCATCGTGCTGGCGGAGACCAGGACGGCCCGGCCCTCGGGGCTGTACTTCACCGCGTTCTCCACCACGTTGGCGACGGCGCGTTCGAGCAGGCCCCGGTCCGCCGAGATCATGGGGAGGGTCTCGGGGATGTCGAGGTGCACGCTGTCCTCGGGTACGCCGCCGAGCGCCATCGGCACCACCTCGTCGAGGTCGGTCTCGCGGATCAGGGGTGTGACGGTGCCGGTCTGCAGGCGGGACATGTCGAGCAGGTTGCCGACCAGGTGGTCGAGCCGGTCGGCGCCGTCCTCGATCCCTTCGAGCAGCTCGGCGCGGTCCTCCTCCGACCACTCCACGTCGTCCGAACGCAGCGAGGACACGGACGCCTTGATGCCGGCGAGCGGGGTGCGCAGGTCGTGCGAGACGGCGGCGAGCAGCGCGGTGCGGATGCGGTTGTCCACGGCCATGGTGCGGGCCTGTTCGGCCTGGTCCTTGAGGCGGCGGCGGTCGAGGACCACGGCTGCCTGGGCGGCGAACGCGGCGAGGACTCGGCGGTCCTCGGCGGGGAGCACCCTGCCGGTGAGGGCAAGCGACAGGTCGTCGCCGACGGGTACGTCCACATCGGCGTCCTCGGGCCGGGCGGGCGGCTCGCCGCTGCCGACGCGGGCCGTGCACGTCCACGGGTCGACATCGCCGGCGCGTTCCAGAAGTGCGGCGGACTCCATGCTGAACGTCTCGCGGACGCGTTCGAGCAGGGCGTCGAGGCCGGTGTCGCCGCGCAGGACGCTGCCGGCCAGGAAGGAGAGGATCTCGGACTCGGCGCGCAGCCGGGCCGCCTCCTCGGTGCGCCGGGCGGCGCGGTCGACGACCGAGGCGACGGCGACGGCTACGCCCACGAAGATGGCGATGGCGACGACGTTCTGCGCGTCCGAGACGGTCAGCGTGTGCACCGGCGGGGTGAAGTACCAGTTGATCAGCAGGGAGCTGACGACCGCGCAGCCGAGGGCAGGCCAGCGGCCGCCGAGCAGGGCGGCGCCGACCGTCAGGCCGAGGAACAGCAGCATGTCGTTGGCCAGGCCCACGTCCGGAAGGACACTGGTCAGCAGGTAGGCGAGGAGGGCCGGGCCGGCGACTCCGGTCAGCCAGCCGGCCAGGATCCGGCCCCGGCCGAGCCGCGCCGAGCGGGCCACCGGAAGGGCGCGGCCCTGGCCCACGGCGTCGTGGGTGACCAGGTGGACATCGAGGTCGGGGCCCGAGTCGCGGGCCACGGTCGCGCTGACGCCGGGGCCGAAGACGTACTGCCAGGGCTTGCGGCGGGAGACGCCGAGGACGATCTGGGTGGCGTTGACGCCGCGCGCGAACTCCAGGAGTGCGGTGGGGATGTCGTCGCCGATGACGTGGTGGAAGGTGCCGCCGAGGTCGTCGGTCAGGGTGCGCTGGACGACGAGTTCCTTGGGGGACGCGTTGCTCAGGCCGTCGCTGCGGGCGATGTACACGGCGAGCAGCTCGCCGCCCGCGCCCTTCTCGGCGAGCCGGGCGGCGCGGCGGATGAGCGTACGGCCCTCCGGGCCACCGGTGAGGCCGACGACGATGCGTTCGCGGGATCCCCAGATCGTGGAGACGCTGTGCTCGGAGCGGTACTGGTTGAGGTACTCGTCCACCCGGTCGGCGGTCCAGAGCAGCGCCAACTCCCGCAGGGCGGTGAGGTTTCCGGGCCGGAAGTAGTTGGACAGGGCCGCGTCGATCTTGTCGGGTTTGTAGATGTTGCCGTGGGCCATGCGGCGGCGCAGGGCCTGTGGTGACATGTCGACGAGTTCGATCTGGTCCGCGCGGCGTACGACCTCGTCGGGGACGGTCTCCCGCTGCCGTATCCCGGTGATCGACTCGACGACGTCGCCCAGTGATTCGAGGTGCTGGATGTTGACCGTCGAGACGACGTCGATGCCCGCGGCCAGGAGTTCCTCGACGTCCTGCCAGCGCTTGGCGTTGCGGGAGCCGGGGACGTTGGTGTGCGCGAGTTCGTCGACGAGGGCGACCGCGGGACCGCGCTCCAGTACGGCGTCCACGTTCATCTCCGTGAAGACCGAGCCCCGGTACTCCAGTTCGCTGTGCGCGACCTGTTCCAGACCGTGCAGCATCACCTCGGTGCGCGGCCGGTCGTGTGTGGCCACGAAGGCGACCACGCAGTCCGTGCCGCGTTCGACGCGGCGGTGCCCCTCGGAGAGCATCGCGTAGGTCTTGCCGACGCCCGGCGCCGCGCCGAGGTAGATCCTGAACTTGCCGCGTCCCATGGCTCCGGTTCCTCTTGCCCTCGTCCGTGTCGTCGTCGTACGCGCCGTCGTACGCGTCGTCGTACGCGTCGTCGTACGCGTCGTCCTCGTCTACTGCTCGAAGCGGTACCCCATTCCCGGTTCCGTGATCAGGTGGTGGGGGTGGGAGGGGTCGGCTTCCAGTTTGCGCCTCAGCTGGGCCATCAGGGTCTCCAGGAAGAACTCGTTCGTACTGAACGTGCCTGAAGGTTGATCGCGAGTGCCCGTACGGGCTGCGGATCGTCCTCCACCACCAGCACCCGCGTCATCGGTGCGGCCTTCCTTGTCGTCGGTGCGGTCGGTGTCGTAGCCAGGGCCCGTCTCCCCTGGTTCGCGGCAGCGGGAGGCGGCGGGCCCTGGCCTGGTCCGGCCCGGGGTGGCCCGCCGGATCCCGCTGCTCGCGCCCGCTTCCATCAGCTCCTCGCCGTCAGTTCCTTGAGCGCGATGTTGAGCTGGAGGACGTTGACGCGGGGCTCGCCCATGAAGCCGAGGGAGCGCCCCTCGGTGTGCTGGTCGACCAGTTCGCGGACCCGCTGGACGTCCAGGTGGTTCCGCTCCGCGATGCGGTGCGCCTGGAGGTCGGCGTAGCGCGGGGAGATGTGCGGGTCGAGGCCGGAGCCGGAGGAGGTGACCGCGTCGGCGGGCACGTCGGAGGGCTTGACCGTGAAGTCGGCGGTGGAGTTGTCCCGTACGACCGCCGCCTTGGCGTCCTTCACCCACTGGAGCAGTTCGCTGTTGTCCCCGGCGCGGTTGGTGGCGCCGGACAGGATCAGCTTGTACTGGGTGTTGACGCTGTTCTCGCCCAGGCCGTTGGAGGGGCGCGGCTGGAACCACCTGAGGTCGGGGGCGGGGGTCTCCTCGCCCTTCCTCAGGGGCAAGTCGTAGCGCTGGCCGATGAGTTCGGAGCCGACGACCCGGCCGGTGGAGTCCTTGATCTCGGAGCCGTTGGCCCGGTCGGGGAACAGGGCCTGGGCGACGCCGGTCACCGCGAGCGGGTAGAGGACGCCGCACAGCACGGTGAGGACGATCAGGGCGCGCAGCCCTGCCCCGATCAACCGGGCGGTGTTCACTGCGGAGTTGTTCATGACCAGGTCACCCAATGCCGGGGAGGAGGGAGAGGAGCATGTCGATGATCTTGATGCCGATGAACGGGGCGACGAGCCCGCCGAGTCCGTAGACGCCGAGGTTGCGGCGCAGCATCCGGTCCGCGCTCATCGGCCGGTACCGCACGCCCTTCAGCGCGAGGGGCACCAGGGCGACGATGACGAGCGCGTTGAACACGACCGCGGAGAGGATCGCGGACTCGGGCGAGGACAGGCCCATGATGTTGAGCTTGTCGAGCGACGGGTAGGCCACCGCGAACATCGCCGGGATGATCGCGAAGTACTTCGCCACGTCGTTGGCGATCGAGAAGGTCGTCAACGCGCCCCGGGTGATGAGGAGTTGCTTGCCGATCTCGACGATCTCGATGAGCTTGGTCGGGTTGGAGTCGAGGTCGACCATGTTGCCGGCCTCCTTCGCGGCCGACGTACCGGTGTTCATGGCCACGCCTACGTCCGCCTGCGCGAGCGCGGGGGCGTCGTTCGTGCCGTCGCCGGTCATCGCGACGAGCTTGCCGCCCGCCTGCTCGCGCCGGATCAGCGCCATCTTGTCCTCGGGGGTGGCCTCCGCGAGGAAGTCGTCGACGCCTGCCTCCTCGGCGATCGCCCTGGCGGTCAGCGGGTTGTCGCCGGTGATCATGACGGTCTTGATGCCCATGCGGCGCAGCTCCTCGAACCGCTCCCGCATGCCGTCCTTGACGACGTCCTTGAGGTGGATGACGCCCAGCACCCGCGCACCGTCGACGTCGTCGACCGCGACGAGCAGGGGCGTGCCGCCGGCCTGCGCGATCGTGTCGGTGAGCCGCTGTGCCTCGTCCGAGGCGTTCCCGCCGCGCTCCTCGACCCAGGCGACGATCGATCCGGTCGCGCCCTTGCGGATCATGCGGCCGTCCACGTCCACGCCCGACATCCGGGTCTGGGCGGTGAACCCGATCCAGCCGGCGTGCTCCAGTTCGCCCTGACGGCGCTCGCGAAGGCCGTACTTCTCCTTGGCGAGTACGACGACGGAGCGGCCCTCGGGGGTCTCGTCCGCGAGGGAGGAGAGCTGGGCGGCGTCCGCGAGTTCGGCGGCCGGGACTCCGCGTACGGGGACGAACTCGGCGGCCTGGCGGTTGCCCAGGGTGATGGTGCCGGTCTTGTCGAGCAGCAGCGTCGAGACGTCGCCCGCGGCTTCGACCGCCCTGCCGGACATGGCCAGGACGTTCCGCTGGACCAGGCGGTCCATGCCCGCGATGCCGATCGCCGAGAGCAGCGCACCGATCGTCGTCGGGATGAGGCAGACAAGGAGGGCGGTGAGGACGATGAGCGAGGTCTGGCCGTCGGCGCCCGCGTAGATCGCGAACGGCTTCAGGGTGACGACGGCGAGCAGGAAGACGATCGTCAGGGACGCCAGGAGGATGTTGAGGGCGATCTCGTTGGGCGTCTTCTGCCGGGCCGCGCCCTCGACCAGGTTGATCATGCGGTCGATGAAGGTCTCCCCCGGCTTCGTCGTGATCTTGACGACGATCCGGTCCGAGAGCACCTTCGTGCCGCCGGTCACGGCACTGCGGTCGCCGCCCGACTCCCGGATGACGGGGGCCGATTCGCCGGTGATGGCGGACTCGTCGACGGAGGCCACGCCCTCGACGACATCACCGTCGCCGGGGATGATGTCGCCCGCCTCGCAGACGACGAGGTCGCCGATGCGCAGGTCGGTGCCGGGGACGCGTTCCTCGTTCGGGCCGACCACGCGACGGGCCACCGTGTCGGTCTTGGCCTTGCGCAGGGTGTCGGCCTGGGCCTTGCCGCGGCCCTCGGCCACCGCCTCCGCCAGATTCGCGAAGAGTGTGGTGAGCCAGAGCCACGCGGTGATGGCCCAGCCGAACCAGTCGCCCGGGTCCAGGACGGCAAGCACGGTGGTGACGACCGAGCCCACCAGGACCACGAACATCACGGGCGACTTGACCATGACCCGCGGGTCCAGTTTGCGGATCGCGTCGGGCAGCGACTTGACGAGCTGGGACGGATCGAAGAGCCCCGCCCCCACCTTGCCGGCGTCCTGCTGGTGACCGGTGGGCACGTCGCTGTGCGGGGACCGGGTCGGGGTGGTGGCTGTGGGCATGACGTCCTGCTCGGTCGGATCCTGCTGCTTGACGGGGGTGGTGGGGGTGGTGGGCGTGGTGGGGGTGGTGGGCGTGGTGGGGGTGCCGGGGGTGGTCATGCCGCCAGTCCTTCCGCGAGCGGGCCGAGGGCCAGTGCCGGGAAGTACGTCAGGCCGGTGACGATCAGGACGGTGCCGACCACGAGGCCGGTGAACAGCGGCTTCTCGGTACGCAGGGTGCCCGCGGTGGCCGGGATCGGCCGCTGCTCGGCCAGCGAACCGGCCAGGGCGAGCACGAACACCATCGGCAGGAAGCGGCCGAGCAGCATCGCGATACCGATGGTGCTGTTGAACCACTGCGTGTCGGCGTTCAGACCGGCGAAGGCGGAGCCGTTGTTGTTGGCGCCCGAGGTGTAGGCGTACAGGATCTCGGAGAAGCCGTGCGCGCCCGAGTTGGTCATCGAGTCGGCCGGGGTGTCCAGGGCCATCGCGGCAGCGGTGAAGCCGAGCACGAGCGCCGGGGTGATCAGGATGTAGCAGGCGGCGAACTTGATCTCGCGGGTGCCGATCTTCTTACCCAGGTACTCCGGCGTACGCCCGACCATCAGTCCGGCGATGAACACCGCCACGATCGCCATGATCAGCATGCCGTAGAGGCCGGAGCCGACCCCGCCGGGCGCGATCTCGCCGAGCTGCATGCCGAGCAGGTTGAGGCCGCCGCCGAACCCGGTGTTGGAGGAGTGAAAGGAGTTCACCGCACCGGTCGAGGTGAGCGTGGTCGCCACCGAGAAGATCGCCGAGGCGCCGATGCCGAAGCGGGTCTCCTTGCCCTCCATGGCGCCGCCCGCGGCCTCGAACGCCGGTCCCCTGCCCGCGAATTCGGTCCACAGCATCAGGGCGGTGAAGGCGATCCAGATGACGGCCATCGTGCCGAGGATCGCGTAGCCCTGCCTGACCGATCCGACCATCTTGCCGAAGGTCCGGGTCAGCGTGAACGGGATCAGCAGGATCAGGAAGACCTCGAAGAGGTTGGAGAACGGGTTCGGGTTCTCGAAGGGGTGCGCGGAGTTGGCGTTGAAGTAGCCGCCGCCGTTGGTCCCCAGCTCCTTGATGACCTCCTGCGAGGCGACCGCCCCGCCGTTCCACTGCTGCGATCCGCCCACGAACTGACCGACCTCGTGGATGCCGGCGAAGTTCTGGATCGCCCCGCAGGCGACGAGGACGAGCGCGCCCAGCACCGCGATAGGCACCAGGATCCGTACGACTCCCCGCACCAAGTCGGCCCAGAAGTTGCCGAGTTCACCGGTGCGGGTCCTGGCGAAGCCGCGTACGAGGGCGACCGCGACCGCCATGCCGACGGCGGCGGAGACGAAGTTCTGCACCGCGAGGCCGCCGGTCTGCACGACGTGGCCCATGGCCTGCTCGCCGGAGTACGACTGCCAGTTGGTGTTGGCGACGAAGGAGGCGGCGGTGTTGAAGGCCTGGTCCGGGTCGATCGACGCGAAGCCGAGCGAACCCGGCAGCATGCCCTGCGACCGCTGCAGCAGGTAGAGGAAGAGCACGCCGACGCCGGAGAAGGCGAGGACGCCGCGCAGGTACGCGGGCCAGCGCATCTCGGCGCTCGGGTTGGCGCCGATGGCCCGGTAGATCCACTTCTCGACCCGCAGGTGCCGGTCGGAGGAGTAGACCCTGGCCATGTGGTCGCCGAGGGGGCGGTGGGCGAGCGCCAGGGCCGCTATGAGCGCGAGCAGCTGGAGCACGCCGGCAAGTTCGGGACTCATGTCCGGCTTCAGAACCTCTCCGGATCGATGAGGGCGAGTACGAGGTAGCCGAGAAGGGAGACGGCCACGATGAGGCCGACGATGTTTTCGGTGGTCACAGCTTTGCCACCCCCTTGGCGACAAGGGCCACCAGCGCGAACACCGCGACCGTGGTGACGACGAAGGCCACGTCGGCCATCGCAAACTCCTGAGGTGAAGTGAAGGGATGTACGGGTCGCTCCGGCGAGCGGCTCCTTCGACGGGCCACGCCGACTACCGCCCCGACGAGCCGTTCCGGCGGCCCGGTCGACGAGTCGTTCGACGAGCTCCGTCGTAGAGGAAACCTCCTGCAACAGGCACGGACGACCCCCGTTGACGCCTCCCATACGGCTCGGCGGCCCCTCTTGACGAGGCTCATACGAGTCCCCGTCCGCCCTTGACGCCGCCCATACGCGGCCGTGTCCATTCCGTTGCTGACCTGCGCAAAGGCCACGGAACCCGGGAAGGTCGCGGGGGCGTCAGGCGAGCCGGAGGCGGAGGCGGCAGATCGCCGCGTCCGTCTCCCGCCGCACGGCGTGGGCGACGACCGCGCCCCGCTGGTTCTGCAGGATCCGCTGCCAGAGGTGGGCCGGCTCCGCCTCCGGGATGAGCACGGTGACCCGGGTGCCCGGGTGGTGGGCGTGCACCTCCCGCACGTACGCGGCCACGGGGCGCCCCACGGTGCGGTGGGCGGACCTGAGCTCCACCAGGTCTACGCCCGGGTTCCACAGCTCCCAGTCGCGGAGCAGCGCGACCGCGGCCTCCCGGTCCTCGGGCTCGTCGTACGTCACGGTCACGGCGCGCACCTCGTCCCCGAGCGAGACCGCCGCGTTCAGCGCCTCACGGGTCAGCTTCGACAGGCCGCCCACCGGCACGACCACCAACGAGCGGTCGCTGTACGGGGGTTCGGGCACGCGGCCGATGCCGAGCCGCTCGCCGATGTCCGCGTAGGCGCGGTGGACGGTCTCGAAGGCGAGCACGAGCAGCGGCAGCGCGACCACGATCAGCCAGGCGCCCTCGTGGAACTTGGTGGCGGTCACGACGATCGCGCTGACGCCGGTGAGCAGGGCGCCGAGGCCGTTGAGCACCGCTTTGGCCGCCCACCGCGGGCCGCGCTCGCGCTGCCAGTGCAGCACCATGCCGGTCTGGGCGACGGTGAAGCCGACGAAGACGCCGATCGCGAAGAGCGGCACGAGGGTGTTGGTGTCGCCGCCGGAGAACACCAGCAGTGCGGCCGACACGGCGGCGAGCGCGAGCACACCGTGCCGGTGCACCTGCCGGTCGGCCTTCAGGGCGAAGACGTGCGGCAGGTAGTTGTCCCCGGCGAGCAGCTTGAGCAGGACCGGCAGGCCGCCGAAGGAGGTGTTCGCGGACAGCGCGAGCAGGATCGTCGTCGCGAACTGGACCACGTAGAAAGCCCAGTTGTGGCCGAGCGAGGCGTCCGCGAGCTGCGCGAGGACGGTGACGCCCTCGACCGGTCGCAGGCCGAAGCGGGAGATCAGCACCGACAGGCCGACCAGCATCAGGCCGAGCAGTACGCCGAGCGCGATCTCCGCGTGCTGCGCGCGCCGGGCACGCGGCCGCCGGAACTGGGGCACGGCGTTGGCGATGGCCTCGACGCCGGTCAGCGCGGAGCAGCCGGACGCGAAGGCCTTCAGGAGGAGCAGCGCACCCACCGTGGTGGCGTTGCCGGCGAGCGCTGCGGCCTGGCCATCGGCGGCCGCCGTCGACACCGGGCCGTCCCGGAACAGGCCCACGGCGACCAGCGCGAGGATCGCGACGACGAACACGGCGGTGGGAGCGATGAACACCTTCGCGGACTGGACGATGCCGCGCAGGTTCACCGCGGTGACGAGCACGAGGACACCGAGGCAGAGGACCAGCCGGTCGCCGTACAGCTCAGGGAAGGCGGAGGTCAGCGCGGCGACTCCCGCGGTGACGGCGACCGCGACGTTCAGCACGTAGTCCAGTACGAGCGAGGCGGCGGCGACCAGGCTCGTGCGCCGCCCCAGGTGCCGCTTCGCCACGGCGTAGGAGCCGCCGCCGTCCGGGAACGCGGCGATCACCTGGCGGTAGGAGGCGACCAGGACGGCGAGCAGACCGGCGATGGCGAGCGTCACGGGAAGTGTGAAGCCGAGGCCTGCCCCGCCCGCGGCGGCGAGCACGAGCACGATCGCCTCCGGCCCGTACGCCACGGAGGCCATCGCGTCGAGGGAGAGAGCGGCGAGACCGGTCAGGGCGGTCAGCCGGTGCCGTTCGCCGCTGTCCGGCGGTTCCTCCGCGGCGGGGGTGGTGCCGGACTGGGCAGTCAGGACGGACATCTGGCGCACTCCTTCAAGGGCCCGCGAGGGCCGTTCATGGTCGGGTGCGGTCAGGTTCGCGCCGCTCCCGGCCACCGGAGCGGGCCCCTGACGGGTCCTTCATGGCGCGGTCCTGATTTCTTACGTGCCCCTGACGGGCGCGGGCGGGGAGCCGTCAGAGTCATGTCAGTACGACGTCAGCGAGCCGCCAAACGTGTCGGCGGCGACCGCCCGTCTCCCTAGCCTCGGTCCCATGGGACGCCGCACCGAAGAGTCCACGGACCACCCGCCCACCGCCAACCACCGTGTCCACGACCCCCATTGGGCTGCCGAGCTCCGCGACGCCGCCCTCTGCGCCGGCGTCCTCCTTGCCCTGCTGACGGTCGCCGACACGGCCGCGGGACGGCTCACCCTCCCCCGGACCGCGCTGTGGACCGGCCTCGGCGTACTGCTCTTCGTCGTACTGCTGCCGCCCCGGGTCACGGCGGGGCCGGGCTGGGTGGCCACCCGGGGCCTGCTGCGGAAGCGGGTGGTGCGCACCGACGCCCTGGTCTCCGTCCGCTGGGTGGACGGCGTCTCGCGCCGACTGCTGCTCCGTGACGCGCACGGCGCGCGGCTGGAACTCGACCCGGACGTGCTGATCCGCGACCCCGAACTCTGGCGTCTCTTCGAGCAGGGCACCCGCCTCTCCACCGACCGTGGCCTGCTGCTCTGCGGCAGGACGGCGGTGGAGCAGCTGTCCCGGCGGATCGATGGGGAGACGGTGCGGACGGTGTTCCGGATCTCCGGACTGCGGTAGGCGGGCGCTGATACGGGTGCGGGGTGGGTCAGGCGTCGAGTTCGCCGGACAGGTTGCTGCGGGTGTGGCCGCGTTCGCGCAGGACGGCGATGGCGATGACGAGGGCGGCGACGAGGAGGGAGAGCAGG
>NZ_JASCIS010000032.1 GCF_029968015.1 Streptomyces luteolus | reverse complement strand
GGGCCCCGCCCGTGCCTCTGGCCCGGGGCCCCTCGTCGCGTACGAGCGGAGCTGTTACAGCTTCTCGATCACGTAGTCCACGCAGGCCGTGAGGGCCTCGACGTCCGCCGGGTCGATCGCCGGGAACATCGCGACGCGCAGCTGGTTGCGGCCCAGCTTGCGGTACGGCTCGGTGTCCACGATGCCGTTGGCGCGCAGCGCCTTGGCCACGGCGGCCGCGTCCACGTCGTCCGAGAAGTCGATCGTGCCGATGACCTGCGAGCGCTGCGCCGGGTCCGCGACGAAGGGGCTCGCGTACTTGGACTCCTCGGCCCAGCCGTAGAGCGTGCGCGAGGAGGTGGCCGTGCGGCGCACCGCCCAGTCGAGGCCGCCCTGGCCGTTGATCCAGTCCAGCTGCTCGGCGAGCAGGAACAGGGTGGCGAGCGCCGGGGTGTTGTACGTCTGGTTCTTGCGGGAGTTGTCGATCGCGGTGGGCAGCGAGAAGAACTCCGGCACGTGCCGGCCGCTTCCGTGGATCCGCTCGGCGCGCTCGATCGCGGCCGGGGAGAACGCGGCCAGCCACAGGCCGCCGTCCGCGGCGAAGGACTTCTGCGGCGCGAAGTAGTAGACGTCCGTCTCGGTGATGTCCACGGGCAGACCGCCCGCGCCGGAGGTGGCGTCCACCAGGACGAGCGAGCCCGCGTCGGCGCCCTCGACCCGCTTGATGGGGGCGGCGACACCGGTGGAGGTCTCGTTGTGCGTGTACGCGTACACGTCCACGCCCGACTCGGCCCGCGGGCTCGGGTGGGTGCCCGGCTCGCTCTGGATGACCGTGGGCTCGGCGAGCCACGGGGCCAGCTTGGCGGCCTTGGCGAACTTGGAGGAGAACTCGCCGAACGAGAGGTGCTGCGACTTGTTCTCGATCAGGCCGTGCGTCGCGACGTCCCAGAACGCGGTCGAGCCGCCGTTGCCGAGGACGACCTCGTAGCCCTCGGGGAGCTGGAAGAGGCTCTGGATGCCCTCGCGCACCCGGCCGACCAGGTTCTTGACCGGGGCCTGGCGGTGGGACGTTCCGAGCAGGGAGGTTCCGGTGGCGGCCAGAGCGTCGAGCGCTTCCGTACGCACCTTGGAGGGGCCCGCGCCGAAACGGCCGTCGGCGGGCTTGATGTCAGCGGGAATCTGGATCTCAGCCACGTCGGGAGCCTAGCGGGTCCCCGGACGGGGGGTTTGCGCGGTCCATCCCCCGAGACGGGACGTCCACGGACGGGAGGGGCGGGACGTCCACAGACGGAAACCGTTCGGCGCGGCGGTCGCGGTGACGCTGATGCCGCGGGCCGGTGCGCTGGGTGTGGTGACGATCCGCCTCGTCGCGGCGGCCGTGGTCCTGCTCCTGGTCTGCCGTCCTAAGGTGCGCGGCCACACGCGGGCCGACTGGGGCACGGTCCTGGTCTTCGGCGCGACGACGGCCGCCATGAACGGCCTCTTCTACCAGGCCGTCGCCCGTATCCAGCCTGGAACCGGCCATCGCGGCGACGGCGGGCTTCCTGATCCTCCATCAGGCCCTGTCCTGGACGGACGCGCTGGCCATCGCACTGGTGGTGGCGGCGAGCATCGGGGCGGTTCGGACGCAGGTGAGGGGGCTTTGCGGGAGGGGTGGGGCGGGGCGCGGACTCCGCGGGCCTCATACGCCGACGAGCCGGATCCGATCGCCGCGCAGCTTCGTCATGTCATCGACGTCGGAGGTCAGCATGACCACCGGGCGCTGTTGTCGCAGCGCGGCCTCGGCCACGGCGGCGTCGATGGCGTACTTGTGGCCGTGCAGGCCGGCCGCCATCAGCAGCGTCGAGGCTGCCTTCGCCTCCTCGTCGCCCACGGGGATGACGCGCAGGCCGGACAGGATCCAGTTCAAACGGGGCTTGTTCGTCCGCGCGTGGACGGCCTCGATGATGGTGAGCGCGGAGATCACCACCTCCATGCCTCGGGAGCGGGCTTCCGCGACCAGGGCGACGACTGTCTCGTCGTCGCCGAGCAGCTTGGAGAGCCCCTCGCTGTCGAGGATGAGGGTCCCCTCGTGACTCAGCCTGCGGCGGGCCACTGCCCCCCCTCGGCGAACCCCTCGGCGAACACCTCGTCGAAGACCTGCCGGGCCCGCTGTCGCGCCTGCTCGGAGACGGGGCCCTGGCGGCTCTCGTAATCCGCCAGATACTCGTCGAGCACCTGACCGCGCAGCTCCCGCTCGACGGCCGCGGCGATGTAGGCGGAGAACTCCCGCTTGCCGACCCGCGCCCGGATGGCCTCGGCGGTGCCCTCCGGCAGGGAGAGGCTGACCCGTGTCGAGGGCCCTTCGCCGATGCTGTACGTCGTCTCGGACATGGCTCCATTGTGTCAAAGGAGTAGGAAAAGAGAAACCGCGTCCAGGGCAGGGAAACCGCGTCCAGGGCTACGCGGCGCCGGGGCGCGTCCCGCGGTCCCGCTGGGCTTCCGCGAAGGCCTCGCGGAGTCGGCGCCCCATGGCCGCACTCTCCTCGTCGGTCACGTAGACGCCGAAGTGCTCAGCCAGGTAGGCGCGGGTCCATTCGGCCCGCTGATGACGTTCGTCGTCTGTGGTCACGGGGCCAGTATGTCCCGGCATCGACGCTGTTGTGTAGCGTCGGATTTTCCAAGCACGCTTGATTGTTTCCTGTGCCGCTGCCATGCTCACCGCACACCGCATACGTGAGGGGAACGCCCGTGCCCGACCCCGTGTACGTGCTCGACGACCTGCGTGACGAAAGTGCCGGACTCGACGCCCTCGTTGGGGAGTTGGGCCCGGAGGAGTGGGCCGGGGCCACGCCCGCGCCCGGGTGGAGTGTCGCTCACCAGATCGCGCATCTGGCCTGGACCGACCGGGCCGCCCTGCTCGCCGCCACCGACGCCGAGGGCTTCGCCCGCGAGGTGGAGAAGGCCGCCGCCGCGCCCGAGAGCTTCGTGGACGACGGGGCCGAGGAGCTGGCCGTACTCCCCCCGGGCGAGCTGCTCGCGCGCTGGCGGGACGGGCGCGAGGAGTTGCAGCGCGTACTCCGGGCGCGGCCCGCCGGGGAGCGGCTGCCCTGGTACGGGCCGCCGATGAGCGTCACCTCGATGGCCACCGCCCGCCTGATGGAGACCTGGGCGCACGGGCAGGACGTCGCGGACGCGCTCGGCGTGCACCGGGAACCCACCGCGCGCCTTCGGCACATCGCGCACATCGGCGTACGGACCCGGGACTTCGCGTTCGGGGTGCGCGGCCTGCCCGTACCGGCGGAGGAGTTCCGCGTCGAACTGGACAGCCCTGACGGCCAGTTGTGGGCGTACGGGCCCGAGGAGGCGCCGCAGCGCGTGACCGGATCCGCGCTCGACTTCTGTCTGCTCGTCACCCAGCGCGCCCACCGCGACGACCTCGACCTGCGCGCCGAGGGCGCCGACGCCGACCGCTGGCTGGACATCGCGCAGTGCTTCGCCGGGCTGCCGGGCAAGGGCCGGGCCCCGGGCGGTGCGCGGTGAGTCCCGCGCCGCTGCGCGTCGGCAACGCCTCGGGCTTCTACGGCGACCGCTTCGACGCCGTGAGGGAGATGCTCGCCGACGGCCCCCTCGACGTCCTGACCGGCGACTACCTCGCCGAGCTGACCCTGCTCATCCTCGGCCGCGACCGGCTGCGCGACCCCGGGCTCGGCTACGCCAAGACCTTTCTGCGGCAGGCCGAGGAATGCCTGGGGCTCGCGCACGAGCGCGGCGTACGGATCGTCGTCAACGCGGGTGGGCTGAATCCTGCCGGACTGGCCCTGAAGGTGAGGGAGTTGAGCCGGAAGGTCGGCGTTCCCGCCGCCGTCGCGCATGTCGAGGGGGACGACCTGTCCGGGCGCGGGGGCTGGGGCGAGGGCGTCCTCACCGCCAACGCGTACCTCGGCGGGCACGGCATCGCCGCCTGCCTGCGGGCCGGGGCGGACATCGTCGTCACCGGCCGCGTCACCGACGCCGCGCTCGTCACCGGCGCGGCGGCCGCGCACTTCGGGTGGGGGCCCGAGGCGTACGACGAGCTCGCGGGGGCCGTCGTCGCCGGGCACGTCCTGGAGTGCGGGACGCAGGCGACGGGCGGGAACTACGCGTTCTTCGACGAGGCGGGGCGCGACCCGGTGCGTGAACTGCGGCGCCCCGGCTTCCCGTTGGCGGAGATCCGGGCGGACGGGTCGAGCGTCATCACCAAGCACGACGGCACCGGCGGCTGGGTGGACCTCGGCACCGTCACCGCCCAGCTCCTCTACGAGACCGGCCCCGCCCGGTACGCGGGCCCCGACGTCACCGCCCGCCTCGACTCCGTACGCCTGACGCAGGACGGGCCCGACCGGGTGCGGATCGACGGGGTGCGCGGGGAGGCGCCGCCGCCGACGCTCAAGGTCGGCCTCAACCGGCTCGCCGGGTTCCGCAACGAGGTCGTGTTCGTGCTCACCGGGCTCGGCGTCGACACCAAGGCCGACCTCGTGCGCGCCCAGGTCGAGGACGCCTTCGACCGGGCCGAGTCCCGCCCCGCCGACGTGCGTTGGGAGCTGTCCCGCACCGACCGCGCCGACGCCGGGACCGAGGAGACCGCCAGTGCCCTGCTGCGGCTCCTCGTGCGCGACCCGGAGCAGGAGGCGGTCGGCCGGGCCGTTAGCGGCGCCGCGATCGAGCTGGCCCTCGGCAGCTACCCCGGCTTCCATGTCACGGCCCCGCCCGGCAAGGGCGCCCCGTACGGGGTGTTCCACGCCGCGTACGTCGAGCAGGGCGAGGTCCCGCACACCGCCGTGCTGCCCGACGGCTCCCGCGTGGACGTGCCGCCGCCCGCACGCACCCGGCCGCTTGAGGACGTCCCGGAACCCGCCCTGCCCGAGCCGCTGCCCGAGGGCCCGACCCGGCGGGTGCCGCTCGGCCTGGTCGCGGGGGCCCGCAGCGGCGACAAGGGCGGGGACGCCAACCTCGGCGTGTGGGTGCGTACGGAGGAGGCCTGGCGGTGGCTCGTCCATGAGCTGACTGTCGAGCGGCTCCGCCAACTCCTGCCGGAGACCGCAGAGTTGACCGTCGTGCGCCATGTGCTGCCGCATCTGCGCGCCGTGAACTTCGTCGTCGAGGGGCTGCTCGGTGACGGCGTGGCCGCGCAGGCGCGGTTCGATCCGCAGGCCAAGGGCCTGGGGGAGTGGCTGCGCTCCCGGCACGTCGACCTACCGGAGGTGCTGCTGTGACGGTGCTGCCGTCCTCGCTCGACCCCACCGACCCCGACCACACCGCCCACCGCGCCGCCATGCTCGACAAGATCGCCGAGCTGGAGGCCGAGCACGCCAAGGCGCTCGCGGGCGGCGGCGAGAAGTACGTGGAACGGCACCGGGGGCGCGGCAAGCTGCTCGCCCGCGAGCGGATCGAGCTGCTGCTCGACCCCGACACCCCGTTCCTGGAGCTGTCGCCGCTCGCCGCCTGGGGCAGTGATTACCACGTGGGTGCCGCCATGGTCTGCGGCATCGGGACCGTCGAGGGCGTCGAGTGCCTGATCACCGCCAACGACCCGACCGTACGCGGCGGGGCCAGCAACCCCTTGACGCTGAAGAAGGCGTTCCGCTCGCACGAGATCGGGCTCGCCAACCGCCTCCCGTCGATCCACCTCGTGGAGTCCGGCGGCGCCGACCTGCCCTCGCAGAAGGAGATCTTCATCCCGGGCGGGGCCCTCTTCAAACACCTCACGCAGTCGAGCGCGGCCGGCATCCCGACCGTCGCCGTGGTCTTCGGCAACTCCACCGCCGGAGGCGCGTACGTACCCGGCATGTGCGATCACGTGATCATGGTGAAGGAGCGGGCGAAGGTCTTCCTCGGCGGGCCGCCGCTGGTCAAGATGGCCACCGGCGAGGAGAGCGACGACGAGTCGCTCGGCGGCGCCGAGATGCACGCCCGCACCTCGGGCCTCGCGGACTACCTGGCCGCCGACGAGCCCGACGCGCTCCGCCAGGCCCGCCGCGTCGTCGCCCGCCTCAACTGGCGCAAGGCGTACGCCGATCCGGACCCGGTGGCCGTGAAGCCGCCGAAGTACGACCCCGAGGAACTCCTCGGCATCGTGCCCGGCGACCTCAAGATCCCGTTCGACCCGCGCGAGGTGATCGCCCGGATCGTCGACGGCTCGGACTTTGACGCGTTCAAGCCGCTGTACGGGTCGTCCCTGGTCACCGGGTGGGCGGCGCTGCACGGCTACCCGGTCGGGATCCTCGCCAACGCGCGGGGCGTGCTGTTCAGCGAGGAGTCGCAGAAGGCCGCCCAGTTCATCCAGCTGGCCAACCAGCGCGACATCCCGCTGCTCTTCCTGCACAACACCACCGGCTACATGGTCGGCAAGGAGTACGAGCAGGGCGGCATCATCAAGCACGGCGCGATGATGATCAACGCGGTCAGCAATTCCCGGGTGCCGCATCTGTCGGTGCTCATGGGCGCCTCGTACGGCGCCGGGCACTACGGCATGTGCGGCCGCGCCTACGACCCGCGCTTCCTGTTCGCCTGGCCGAGCGCCAAGTCCGCCGTCATGGGCCCGCAGCAGCTGGCCGGGGTCCTGTCCATCGTGGCCCGGCAGTCCGCCGCCGCGAAGGGCAAGCCGTACGACGAGGACGCGGACGCCGCCCTGCGCGCCATGGTCGAGCAGCAGATCGAGTCCGAGTCGCTGCCGATGTTCCTGTCCGGGCGGCTCTACGACGACGGCGTGATCGACCCGAGGGACACGCGGACGGTCCTCGGCATGTGCCTGTCCGCGATCCACACCGCCCCGTACGAGGGTGCGCGGGGTGGCTTCGGCGTCTTCCGGATGTGAGTGAAGTGACCATGATTTCAAGGTTGTTGGTGGCCAACCGGGGCGAGATCGCCTGCCGCGTCTTCCACACCTGCCGCGAACTCGGCATCGCCACGGTCGCCGTGCACTCCGACGCCGACGCGGACGCCCTGCACGTACGCGAGGCCGACGCGGCCGTACGGCTGCCGGGCTCCGCCCCCGCCGACACGTATCTGCGCGGCGACCTGATCGTGAAGGCCGCGCAGGCCGCCGGGGCCGACGCCGTGCACCCCGGCTACGGCTTCCTGTCCGAGAACGCCGACTTCGCGCGGGCCGTCACGGACGCGGGCCTGCTGTGGATCGGCCCGCCGCCCGAGGCGATCGAGGCGATGGCGTCGAAGACGCGGGCCAAGGAGCTGATGGGCATCGCGCCGCTTGCCGAGGTCACCGAGGCCGACCTGCCGGTCCTCGTGAAGGCGGCGGCGGGCGGCGGCGGACGCGGCATGCGGGTCGTACGCCAACTGGCCTTTCTGGAGCAGGAGTTGGAGGCCGCCGGGGCTGAAGCCGCGAGTGCGTTCGGGGACGGGGAGGTGTTCGTCGAGCCGTACGTGGAGGGCGGGCGGCACGTCGAGGTGCAGCTGCTCGCGGACCGGCACGGCACGGTGTGGCCGCTCGGCACCCGCGACTGCTCACTCCAGCGCCGCCACCAGAAGGTCATCGAGGAGGCCCCGGCGCCCGGCCTCGACCCGTCCCTGGTGGAGACGCTGTACGAGCAGGCGGTGCGCGCCGCGCGGGCCACCGGGTACGTGGGCGCGGGCACGGTGGAGTTCCTCGTCGGGCGGGACGGCACGGCCCAGTTCCTGGAGATGAACACTCGCCTCCAGGTCGAACACCCCGTCACCGAGGCCGTGTTCGGGCTCGACCTGGTCGCCCTCCAGCTCCGCGTGGCCGAGGGGTCGGCCCTTGAGCTGGAGCCGCCCGCCCCACGCGGGCACGCGGTCGAGGCGCGCCTGTACGCCGAGGACCCGGCGAACGGCTTCGCCCCGCAGACGGGCCTGCTGCACCGGTTTTCCGTGGAAGGCGTGCGGGTCGACACGGGCTGCGCGGACGGCGACACCATCGGCGTCCACTACGACCCGATGCTCGCCAAGGCCGTCGCCCACGCCCCGACCCGCGCGGAGGCACTGCGCCGCCTGGCCGGGGCCCTGGAGCGGGCCGAGGTGCACGGACCGGTCACGAACCGCGACTTCCTCGTACGGTCGCTCCGGCACCCGGAGTTCGCCGCCGCCCGCATGGACACCGGCTTCTACGACCGCCACCTGGACGCGCTCACCGCTCCCGCCCTCGACCCGTACGCCCCCCTCGCCGCCGCGCTCGCCGACGCGCACGGCCGGTCCCGCTTCGGCGGCTTCCGCAACCTGCACTCGCAGGACCAGGTCAAGCGGTACCGGAGCGAGCCGGACGGGGCCGAGCACGAGGTGCGGTACCGGCACACGCGGGCGGGCCTCGACGCGGACGGGGTGCGGGTCCTTCAGGTACGTCCGGATCTCGTCCTGCTCGAAGTAGCGGGCGTACGGCGGCAGTTCAGGGTCTCCTCGTACCCGGACGGCCGCGTCCACGTGAACGGCGCCGCGCTCACCGCCCTGCCCCGCTTCCCCGACGCCACCGCCGACCAGGCCCCCGGCTCCCTGCTCGCGCCCATGCCCGGCACCGTCGTACGGCTCGCGGAGGGCCTCACGGAAGGCGCCGAGGTCCGGGCCGGGCAGCCCCTGCTCTGGCTGGAGGCGATGAAGATGGAGCACCGCGTCACCGCTCCCGCCTCCGGCAAGCTCACCGCGCTCCACGCCGCACCCGGCCGCCAGGTCGAGGTCGGCGCCCTGCTCGCCGTCGTACAGGAGGAGAAAGAGTCATGACCGCCACCCTGGAAACCGAGGAGCACCAGCAACTGCGCGCCGCCGTCGCCGTGCTCGGCAAACGGTACGGCCGCGACTACATGACCAAGGTCGTCCGCGAGGGCGGCCACCCCGAGGAGCTGTGGGCGGAGGCGGCGAAGCTCGGCTACCTGGGGGTGAGCCTGCCGGAGTCGTACGGGGGTGGAGGCGGCGGGATAGCCGAACTGTCCATCGTGCTTGAGGAGTTGGGGGCGGCGGGCAGCCCGCTGCTCATGATGGTGGTGTCCCCCGCGATCTGCGGGACGGTCATCGCCCGCTTCGGCACGGACGAGCAGAAGCGGGCCTGGCTGCCGGGTCTCGCCGACGGCACCCGCACGATGGCCTTCGGCATCACGGAACCCGACGCGGGCTCCAACTCGCACCGCATCACGACGACGGCCCGCCGTGACGGCACCTCCGGTGACTGGGTCCTGACGGGGCGCAAGGTCTTCATCTCCGGCGTGGACATCGCCGACGCGACCCTGATCGTGGGCCGCACGGAGGACGCCCGTACGGGCCGCCTCAAGCCCTGCCTGTTCATCGTCCCCCGGGACGCGCCGGGCTTCCAGCGCCACCAGATCGACATGGAGGTCCAGGCCCCGGAGAAGCAGTTCGAGCTGGTCCTGGACGAGGTCCGGCTCCCGGCGGACGCACTGGTCGGCGACGAGGACGCGGGCCTGCTGCAACTCTTCGCGGGCCTCAACCCGGAGCGCGTCATGACGGCCGCGTTCGCGATCGGCATGGGCCGGTACGCGGTCGCGCGGGCGGTGGCGTACGCGAAGGAACGCCAGGTCTGGCGGGACCCGATCGGCGCCCACCAGTCGATCGCCCACCCCCTGGCCAAGTCCCACATCGACCTGGAACTGGCCCGCCTGATGATGCAGAAGGCGGCGCATCTGTACGACGTCGGGGACGACGTGGGTGCGGGCGAGGCGGCCAACATGGCGAAGTTCGCGGCGGCGGACGCGTGCGTCCAGGCGGTCGACCAGGCGGTGCACACGTTGGGGGGCAATGGGCTGACGCGCGAGTACGGGTTGGCCTCGCTGATCACGGCGGCCCGAGTGGCCCGGATCGCTCCGGTGAGCCGCGACATGATCCTCAACTATGTGTCACATCAGTCGCTGGGGCTGCCCAAGTCGTACTGATCCTCAAGGCGTCCGCGCTCAGAACTGCTGCTGTTCCACTCCCGGCGGAAGGAAGCAAGGTGTGGTGACGGAGAGGCGGATGGTGTCCGGCGGCTTCACCGAGTCCGCGATGATGAAGCTGCCCTCCTTGTCGTTCTTGCCGTACAGGATGGCCTCGGGCACCTCGGGGCGCTCGGTGTGGCCGGTGATGCGCACTCCATGGCCTTCGAGCGCCTTGCGCACCTTGCGGATGGTGTCGATGTGCTGGGCCTGCGGGAGCTTGACGTAGGTGGCGTAGACCAGGATGTACCGCCCGTCCTCCGGGACCTCGTCGTTCTTGCCGACGCAGTCCTGGAAGTTCGTCCTTGGGGCCGGATCGTCGGTGATCTTCACCTCTCCGTAATGGGCCATGGCCGCGGTGTACTCCTTGGCCCAGGCCAGGGCGTCAGCGCGGCTCTTGCGCGGCAGAGGCTTGTTGATGTCTTGCTGGGACATGCAGGCTCCGGTGAGGAGGACGGACAGGAGGGTCAGGATGGCTACCGGGGTGCGTCTGCGGTGCTCAGCCATTGTGCTGCCCCGGCGGTACGTACTCCTCGGGCTGTTGGCCGGCGATGATCCGGCCCTGGTTGGCCAGGCTCTGGCTGCCGTCGTCCCAGTAACCGCTGTGGCCGCTGGTGTCGGTCTCGAACCGGGTTCCGCCCCAGTCGGGGTGGGTCGGTCCGCGGCCGAGGGACAGACCCTGGGCCCAGCCGATGCCGTCGTCCGGAGCCTGGCCGAAGTAGACGTTGTCGGTGTTGAGTTGGCCGGCCCGGTCCACGGTCATGCCGGGGCTGCCGACCACGGCGATGTTGTCCGCGTCCAGACCTTCGCCGCCGGACGCCGCGGCCCCTACGGTGGTACTTCCGTAGCTGTGCCCCATGACGGTGAGGTTCGCCCGCTCTCCCTCGTGGGAGGCGCGCAGACCGTGGGTGAAGTCCCGCAGGGGCTGGGCACCGTCCTCGGCCCGGCCGGGTCCGGCGACGTCGGTGTTCGCGGCTTCCATGAGGGGCGCCTCCGGGGCGTCGTACCCCAGCCAGTACACGGTGGAGGTGGACGCCGACGAGTCCGCGTTCTCCGCCGCGTCCTGGAGTTTGCCGATACGGGTCAGCTGGCCGCCGGTGGAATCCATCGTGGTGGAGGTTCCGGGGACCTGGACCGCGACATTGTCAGCGGTGTCCGGGTTGCCCATCGCGATCACGGCTTTCCCGTCGCCGCCCGCGTCGTGGTTGAGCAGGTACAGCTGCTTGCTCTCGGGGGCGCCGTCCCGCTTGTCGAGTTCCGCCTTCAGGGTCTGCAGATTGTGCAGGCGGTCGTCGTTGCCGGGGACCGCGTAGGCGTCCCCGCGCTGCAAGGCGTTCAGCTCCTGCTCCATGCTGAGCCGGTTGGCGTCGTCGCGGACGTCGGAGGGCAGGCCGTCGGCGGCGCCGATCCTGCCCGGGTAGAGGGTCGCGTACTCCCGTTGCTGGTCGGCGTCCAGGCCCTTCCACCACTCGGCTGCGGCTTTGGGGTCGTCGGGTACCTTCGGGCCCTTCAGCCCCAGTTGGTCCATCACCTTGTCCGCGTCGCGTGCGGACTCGGCTGCCATCTGCTTGTTCTTGTGGTCGAGGATTTCGCCGTCGAGCTCCGCCAGGGCCTTCTGCCCCTCGCCGCTGGCGCGCAGCGCCTCGTCGACCGCCCGGTTGATCGCCACCTGGTAGTCCTGGAGCAGGGCTTCCTTGGTCTGGCGCTCGTGGCGGGTCTCGTCACTCTCGTCCGGCTGCGGTTCCTCCCACTGCTTCGGGAGCCGGACGTTTCCGTCGTCGTCGATCCTGAAGTGCTGGGCCTCCGCGTCGTTGACGACGGCACGCAGGTCCTTCTGCGCCTGCTCCATGCGATGCCGGGTCGTGTCGATCACCTTGGTGATCGCCATCGCCTCGGTCTGCACGATCTGAACCCTGGTCTCGATGTCCTCCAGGAAGCGCAGCGCGTTCTTCGCGTCGTCGCCCTCCCAGTTCGCGTGCAGCGGGCCCGTGACCTTGGTGCGGTGCGTGTCGAAGGCGTCGTGCATCTTCCGGGACAGCTTCTCCCAGGAGTTGCCGGCGGCCTTGAGGTCCGAGAAGTCCTGCTTGAACAGGAGACTGAAGTACGAAGGCACAGCCGATCACCCGAAGTCGTTGAAGCGGTCAGGAGTGGGACCTTCGTTGCGCGCAGGACCACCCCGGATCTCATCAGGGTCGACGCTCGGCGTCACGGGCCGCGCGTTGCGCATGTCTTCGGCGGTCCAGTTGGCGCCGGGGTCGCGTTCCGCGGCGTGGCCCGCTGCGCCGGGTGTGTACGTCGGCGTGATGGGTTGTGCGTTGCGCATGTCTTCGGCGGTCCAGTTGGCGCCGGGGTCGCGTTCCGCGGCGTGCCCTGCCGCGCCGGGTGTGTACGTCGGCGTGATGGGCTGCGCGTCGAGCATCTCCCCCGTGGTCCAGCTCGCACGCGGATCCCGTTCCGCGGCGTGCCCTTCGGCCTCCGGCGTGTACGTCGGCATGGCCGGCTTGGCGTCCATGAAGTCGTCGAGGCCGGGCCGCGTGGGACCGCCCGGTATTGGCCCAGTGCCGGGTCCGGCAGGGGCCGACATCGTCTGGATCCCCGGCCCGGCCGAGGCGGGCGCCGAAGCGATCACGCCACCGCCCGTTCCGTCGAAGGCCTCGAAGTCGCCGGCGACCAACTCTTCGTTCCACTTATGGGTCTTGGCCGTCTCGTGCAGATTGAACGAGCCCGTGTCCATACGGTGGTACAGACCGCTGAGTCCGGTCTCCCAGCTCTCCTCGATCTCCTTGAGCTCCGCGCCGACGGCCCATCCCTCCAAGGAGCCCGCCGCGGCTTTGGTGTCCGCGACGGCCTTGTCGATCGGTCCCTTGATCTCCTCGGCGACGGAGTGCTGCGCACTCCCGGCCGCATGCAGATCCGATGGCGACGCTCGCAACTTACCGGCCACCCGTACCGCCTCCCCCATGCTCGTCGAACCAGCTGGTGCAGGCTAGCAAGAGTGATCGTCGAACTGATGCGCGCAGGGAGTCAGGCGGAGAAATCCCCACCCTTGACGGCCCCGACGAAGGACGCCCAGGCGGCCGACTCGAAGACGAGGACCGGCCCTTGGGCGTTCTTGCTGTCTCGGACGGGGATGTGGGTGGGGTAGTCGTCGGAGATCTCGATGCAGTTGCCGCCGTCCTGGTTGCTGTACGACGACTTGCGCCATGTGACCGCGCTCAGGTCGATGGATCGCACTGGGCTTCCTCCAACATCTGCGTGATGAACTTCCGCGACGCGGTAGGGGTGAGAGCCAGGTCGCGCACCGCATCGTAACTGAGCTGTAGCTGCTCAACAGTGTCGGTTTTCTCGATGAGTTCGCCCGAGTATCCGGTCTCTACCCAGGCCACCGTGCGGCCCCCCGGGGACCGCAGAAACATGGTGTCGGTGTTGATCAGGGCGTGCAGCCCGGCGGAGTGCTCCATGACGTGGATCGTCACGTTGGAGCGCTCGCTCATGTGCAGTAGGTGCTCAAGTTGTGCGCGCCAGTGGCCGGGTTTCGCGAGCGGGGTGCGCAGCACTGTCTCGGAGAGGATCGCGCGGAACCGGGGTGCGCCGTCCTCCACGAGCAGCGCACTGCGGCCTATGCGGGCTTCGACCTGTCGCGTCAGATCGTCGCCGGTGAGCCCGCCCGTCGAGAGCAGGGCCCGGGCGTAGTCCGAGGTCTGCAACAGGCCGGGCAGGATGTCCGGGGAGTACTGCCACAAACTCAACGCCTCCGCCTCCAACATCATGTACCGCCGGTACTTCTCCCGGAACTGCGTCGGGTCGCCCAACGCGCACTCCCACAGCGTGAGCAGCAAGATGCCCGTGCCGTAGTGCTCGTCCAGGGCCTGGACGACCTCCGGGCCGCCCAGGGTCTCCCCGCTCTCCATCTTGTGGAACAACGACCAGTCCCAGCCCAGCTGTTCGCCGAGTTGGCGCAGGCTCGCGCCGCTCTCCGCGCGTAGGGACTGCAGCTCCTCCGCGAACCGCTGCCGGGGTTCCCGGCTCCGGCTCGTGATCACACGCCTGGTCGGCATGACGCGCTCCTCTGTGGAAGGTGTGGAATTTGGGCCGCCCGGTGTGGAATTTGGACTCGTTGGCCGTGTCCGATCGCTGGTCTCAGTCCATATTCGTGATGACCGGAACACGCACGGTAGTCCAACCCTTGTACGCAGTACGGGCGTTGGCGGAACGGAGCATGCCCATGCCCACTTCAGACGGTCGGCTGAGCGCGGAGGAGAAGATCCGGGCCGCCGAGCTCGCGCGCGACGAACTGCGCGACGCGCTCGCGAAAGCCGGGGTGAAACTGCCGTCCCTCGGGCTCGACATCGCGTCCTGCGTCGGTCCCGCCCCGCTCGCCCTGATCGAACTGGGCCGCTGCAACATCGCGACCGCCCGCGCGCTCGCCGCGGCGCTGCGATGTGCGACCACCTGAAGACCGAGCAGCGCGACGGCAAGACGTACTGCCGTGGCTGCGGGCGGCAGATCTACCTGTAAGCGCCCACGTAAGTACCCCCGCGACGGTGACAGCCGTCCGGGGGCGTGGCTCATCAGTTAAGGACGAGACGAACATGACCGACGTTATCGTGCGCGCCCTCACGCGCTTGTGCTCTTTGCTGTTTCCCGCCCGAGGGGAACACCGCGCCACCGCCGTGCCCGAACCGGTGCCCGTCCCGAGGCCCCGTGTTCGACGGCCGTACCACCAGAAGCCGTACGCCGTCGATCCCGCCGCGTGGAACCCGTACACGGGCATGAGCGGTCTCGTACGCCCGTACATCGATCTGACGCCGGTCGAGGAAGTGTCCGGGTGCGGGAGGCGGTGTCCCGTTCAGTCCTCGTGGGGCCAGAAGTCGGGGAGGGTGTAGCGGAAGGTGTTGGTGGCGTGCCATTCGTGGTTGCCGGCGACCCAGGCGGCCAGGCCGGTGAGGTAGCGGCCGAGGACGGCGTCGGGGAACTGGGCGCGCAGTTGGGCGCTCTCGGTTTCGAACTGGCCCGTGATCTCGTTGTGGACGTCGAGGGCCTTGAGATAGGCCTCGCGTTCGGGGAGTTCTTCGCGGCGGCCGATGACGACGGGCAGGTTGAGGTGGGGGCGCGGGGAGCGCTTCTCCTTGGTGTAGGAGTACAGGTCGTTGACCAGGGTGGCGGCGTTCCCGGCGAGGGCGGTCAGGCGCTGGAGGGCGGGGAGGGCCTGGAGCGGGGCGGGGAGTTCGTAGCCGGCGACCAGATCGGTGAGGGTCAGGCAGGGCCGGAAGTTGTTGAACTGGCGCATCACCAGGTACTCCCAGACGTCCGGAACCGTGTCGTCCAGGCTCCAGGCGGCTTCGGCCAGGTAGCCGAGGTGGAGGCGCCCCAGGTCGTGGCGGAGCCGGTCCAGCTGGGCGGGCGCGGCCCATGGTGCGGCGTGCTCGATGGCCGACTGGTAGGCCCTCAACGGGGCGTCCGCCCGCAGCCCCTCGCGCCAGTGCGCCGCGTATCCGGGGGTGGTGTGCAGGGGGTCGAGTGCGGAGTGGGCGATCAGGAGACGGGCGCCGAGCCCTTCGGGGGAGCCGCCGTGGTCCTCGCAGTAGCAGTCGTCGACGACGTTCTCGGCGACCAGGAGGCGAGCCGCGACGACCAGGCGGTCGAGATCCGCGTGGTCGGGGTGCCCGAGGCAGACGGCGCGTCCGAAGCCGAAGCCCTCGAACTGGTCGTCCCACTTCGCCGGGACGAGGTCGAGTTCCTGCGCCCATTCCTTGGCGCGGCGGTCCACCTCGGCGACCAGCGCAGGGTCCGGCTGGACGGCCGGCTGGAAACGCAGGCCCGGGATGGGGCGTACCGGCTGCTCACCGGACGGCGTGTGCGCGGGCGCTGCTGACGCCTCATCGGCGGGTGGCGCCTCGATGATGCGCAGACCGGCGGTTCCCATGCCGGTCGGCCCGAGCGGGATGCTGGATGCCACGGTGGTCAGTTCCCTTCGGAGCGGGATGCGGTGGGGCGGCGGGCTGAGGTGCCGCGGGCGGGCTGCCCGGCGCCGGGGTGTGCCGGGGTGTGCCGGGCAGCGTGGCGTGTCATGGATGCGCCGGCGCCTTGAGATGCGCCGGCAGCTGAGGTGCGTCAGATCTTGTCGGCGACGATCATCAGGTAGTGGAAGCTGCCTTCCTTGTAGGCGGTGAGGAAGGGCTCCTCGATGCCGGTGGCGACGGACGACTTCGCCCGCAGCTCCCAGTAGGGGATGGTGTCCGCCGTCAGGTCGACGACGTCGATGGGGACGAGGCCGTTTGCAGCGAGGGCCCTGAAGTACTCGCTGCGGGGGTGGATGTTGCAGGTGTAGTGCTCGTCGATCCGGCTCACCGCCTTGGAGCGCAGGCCCATGACGTCGTTGGAGCAGCCGGTGATGCAGACGTAGCGGCCCCCGTTCTCCAGCATCCGGGAGAATTCGGCGTACAGCTCGAACAGGTCGACGTACATGGTGGTCTCGTTGGTCCAGATGGACCGGCGCGAGCCTGTTTCGAACTCCGTGTGCAGCATGTTCCGGAAGTGGAAGCGCACCTTGTCGGCTACTTGGCGCTTCTGGGCCTGCTGGTTGGCGAAGTCGACCTGAGTCTGGGAGATCGACACCCCGTCCACCGAGCAGCCGAAGCGCTTGTTGACCATGAAGCTGGTGCCGCCCCGGCCCGACCCGGCGTCCAGGAGGCGGTCCTCGCTCCCGACGTCGCCGAGGCGGTCGATGAGGACCCGGGCCTGCTGCGTCTCCAGGCGGTGCATCTCCTCGATGATGCGCACCTCCCGGGTGTTTTCGGGGCCTTCGAGTACGGAGGTGTCGTACTCGCCGAGTCCGTAGTGGTGGTGGTAGAGGCCGTCGACCTCACCGAGCCGTAGGTTGACGGGGTCCTTCTCGGCGTTCCAGTAGTCGGCGACCGACTGCTGGAACGCGGTGCGCAGGACCTGGGCCGACGCGGGCGCACTGGTGGTCATGAGAAAGGTTTCCATTCTGGTGACGTGGCGGGGACTCATGTCCTCGGGTTGGGGGGCCGGTCAGGAGCGCGGGCGGTTGACCTCGACGTTCTCCAGGAGGCCGAGGGCGTCGGGAACGAGCGCCGCGACGGAGTAGTAGCTGCTGACCAGGTAGGACATGACAGCCTTCTCGTTGATGCCCATGAAGCGCACGTTGAGGCCCGGCTCCACCTGGTCGGGCAGCGAGGTGGGGCGCAGGCCGACCACGCCCTGGTTGTCCTCGCCCGTTCGCATCGCGATGATCGACGTGGTGTGCCCGCCGACGACCGGGATCTTCCCGCACGGCAGCAGCGGCACCCCCCGCCAGGCCGGTACCGGCTGGCCGCCGATGTCGGCGGTGCCGAAGGTCAGTCCGCGCTTGTTGCACTCGCGCCCGAAGGCCGCGATGGCCTTGGGGTGAGCGAACAGGAACTGGGTGTTGCGCCGCATGGACAGCAGCTCGTCCAGGTCGTCCGGGGTCGGCGGGCCGGAATGGGTCTGGATGCGCTGGTTGTAGTCCGCGTTGGCGAGCAGCCCGAAGTCCTTGTCGTTGACCAGCTCGTGCTCCTGGCGCTCGCGCAGGGCCTCGGCGGTGAGCCGCAGTTGCTGCTCCAGCTGGTTCATCGGGTCGTTGTAGAGGTCGGCGACCCTGGAGTGCACCCGCAGCACGGTCTGCGCCACGCTCAACTCGTACTCGCGCGGCTTGGCCTGGTAGTCCACGAAGGTGGCGGGCAGGTCGGGCTCGCCCGCGTGCCCGGCCGACAGGGAGATCTCGGCCTCTCCGTGCTTGTTGCGCCGCTGGCTGCCGTCGGCCCGCTGCTGCTCTTCTACGTACCGGGCCAGTTCCCCGTGCTGGTCGGCCACCGCCCGGTACTCCAGCTGCGACAGCGCGAGGACCGTACAGGCGGTCGCGGCGCGGGCCGTGAAGTCCCACGTGCCGTCCGCCTCCCCCAGTACCTGCCCGCCGAAGGTCTCGCCGTCGGCCAGCAGCGCGAGGCGTGCCTCGTCTCCGTACTTTCCGGAGGCGGCCCGTTCGACCTTGCCGTGGGCGATCAGGTAGACGTGGTCGGCGGGCTGCCCCTCCTGCGCGATCACCTGGCCCGGTTCGAACTCCTGCTGCACGAACCGCGAGGCCAGCGCGGCGAGGACGTCGGGGTCGTCGAAGCCGCGCAGCAACGGCAGTTCGCCCAGCTCCGCCGGGATGACCTGGACGTCGGAGCCGGTCTTGATGAACGTCACCCGGCCGTCGCCCACCGCGTAGGACAGACGCCGGTTCACCCGGTAGGTACCGCCCGCGACGTCCACCCAGGGGAGCATCCGGGCCAGCCACCGGGAGCTGAGCTCCTGGTTCTGCGGGACCGACTTGGTCGTCGTCGCGAGATTTCTTGCACTGCCTGTGCTGAGACTCTGCTGTTCCTGCGAGGCGTCTGCCGGGGCCGTGCCCGTTTCAACTGTCATGTGCGTCCTCCTTGAACTCGGTGGTCCGCGCGCCCGCGAGTGAGCCGGCAAACCGCCCGCCACCAGCGGTCGTTACGTAACGTAGCGGAAGGTAACAGAGAGTTCTTTGCGATGGCAACGCGCAAACCGGCAGCAGGCAGTGACAGTCGCTCGAATGAATCGCCCCGCGCGCCAAGAGGGCGGCGCGCGGGGCGGAGTGCGGGGCTGAGTGCGGGGCGGAGTGCGGTGACGGCCGGCGGTCAGGACGCGTCGGCGGTGGGGCGTGTCGTCTTGGCTCCGGAGGCGTCGCACGGCAGTGGGCTGTTCGGGTAGGCCCGGGCGAAGTCGTCGCTGATATCCGTCTGGGTGGCGCGCATCGCCGCAGCGTCGACCCTGATCAGGCCGTCGAAGGGGCGATCGATGTCGCGCGTCAGCATCAAGCAGCCGGCGATCAGTGCGGACAGCACGACGAGGCAGGCGAGTTCGGTGCCCTGTTTGCGGTGGGGGAGGCAGAAGGCAAGCCCGGCGATCACGACGGCCAGTGCCAGGAGCATGAACCAGTACATGACTTCAGGAATGGTCGCCGACGCCTCGGAGACCCTCTTCTGACGCGCCTGGGACCGCTCGTCGTCAGCCGCCACGATCATCTCGAAGGTCGGCCCGTTCTTGTCGGCCTCCTTCAGGTCTGTTCGCAGCCGGGTGCTCCACACGCTCGGCACTTTGGACGTCTCACTCCTGGCCATGTGCGGCCACTCGTGAAACTGAACGGCACGCGCATAGCAGACCGTGTCCGCCTGGAGCCTCTCCCGGGCCGGCCCCTCCACGAAGTCCGCAACCTCGTAGAGGTGATCCACTGCCCCGGCCTCGGTGCGGCTCGCTTCTCCGGCCGCCCCGAAGGACTCGGCGGCCACGACGATGGCGAAGGCGAGGATCAGCGTGGCGAGCGTCTCCACCGGGCTGATGAGGTCCCGCACTGTCACCGATTCGGCGTTCTCGCCGACCAGGCGTGCTCGGAGGAAGCGCTTGAGGAGCAGTCCGATGACCAGCGCTGAGACGGCGACGATCGTAGTGATCCACATGATCGACGATCATCGAGGAGGGCGGCCTCCTCGAGGCGGCGGAACACGCGCACGTCGCCAGGTCCGCCCTCGCCCTGCCGCCACCTTCGCCGTCCGGCCCGGCTGTGAGTCCGGCCCGAGCTGAACCAGCACGCTTGATTGTTTCTGGGTCTGCTGCCACGCTCTGAGCCTCGCAGGGCGTTCGAGCCCCGCAGGTTCCGCGAAGAGTCCTCGCACCGCACCCGAGGCAAGGAGTGCGCCCATGCCGCCCAAGTCGCCCATGGTCTTCCGCAGCGAGTACGACGACGTAGCCCCCCTCGAACTCCCCATCCACGACGCCGTCCTGGGCGAAGCCCGCGCGTACGGCGAGACCGAGGCGCTGATCGACGGCCTTACCGGCGCCACCCTCACGTACGCCGGACTCGACACCGCCCACCGCCGCATCGCCGCCGGTCTCGCGGAGTCCGGTCTCGGCAAGGGTGATGTGCTCGCGCTGCACAGCCCCAACACCCTCGCCTTCCCGGCCGTGTTCTACGCCGCGACCCGTGCGGGCGCCGCCGTCACCACCGTGCACCCGCTGTCCACGCCCGACGAGTTCGCCAAGCAGCTGCGCGACTCCGGGGCGAGCTGGATCGTCACCGTGTCCCCGCTCCTCGACGTGGCCCGCGCGGCGGCCGAACTCGCGGGCAGGGTGCGGGAGATCATCGTCTGCGACGAGACGGATCAGACGGATCAGACGGGTCAGTCGGGTCAGTCGGGTCAGACGGGTCAGTCGGGTCAGTCGGGTCAGACGGATCGGTCGGCGGGGCACCGCTCCGTACGCGAACTCGCCGCGTCCACCGCGCCCGAGCCGCACGTCGACCTGGACCCGGCGCGGGACCTCGCCGTCCTCCCGTACTCCTCGGGCACCACCGGCGTCCCCAAGGGCGTCATGCTCACCCACCGCAACATCGCCACCAACCTGGCCCAGCTGTACCCGAGCATGCCCATCGGTCGCGGCGAACGGGTCCTGGCGGTCCTGCCCTTCTTCCACATCTATGGGCTCACCGCGCTGGTCAACGCCCCGCTGCGGCACGGCGCGACCGTCGTCGTCCTGCCCCGCTTCGACCTCGACACATTCCTCGCCGCGATCGAGAAGCACCGCATCACCGCCCTGTACGTCGCCCCGCCGATCGTCCTCGCCCTGGCCAAGCACCCGAAGGTCGCCGAGTACGACCTGTCGTCCGTGCGGCTCGTCCTCAGCGCCGCCGCTCCACTCGACGCGGACCTCGCCGCCGCCTGCGCCCGCCGCCTCGGCCTGCCCGCCGTGATCCAGGGCTACGGCATGACGGAACTCTCGCCCTGCACCCATCTCGTACCGCTCGACGAACAGCACCCGCCGCCCGGCACCGTCGGCAGGCTCGTCGCCGGTACGGAGATGCGGATCGTCGACCTGGACGACCCGGCGCGCGACCTCGGGCCCGGCGAGCGGGGCGAGATCGTCATCCGGGGCCCGCAGGTCATGAAGGGCTACCTCGGCCGGCCCGAGGCCACCGCCGACATGATCGACGCGGACGGCTGGCTGCACACCGGCGACATCGGCCAGGTCGACGCCGGGGGCTGGCTGTTCGTCGTGGACCGGGTGAAGGAACTCATCAAGTACAAGGGCTTCCAGGTCGCCCCGGCCGAGCTGGAAGCCCTGCTGCTCACCCACCCCGCCGTGGCCGACGCGGCGGTCATCGGGGTGTACGACGAGGACGGCACCGAGATCCCCAAGGCGTTCGTCGTACGGCAGGAGCAGGAGCAGGAGCAGGAGCAGGAGCAGGAGCAGGAGCAGGAGCAGGAAAGGGCGGCGCGGCTCGGCGCGGAGGAGGTCGTCGCGTACGTCGCCGAGCGCGTCGCCCCGTACAAGAAGATCCGCCGCGTCGAGTTCGTCGACGGTGTGCCGCGCGCCCTCAGCGGAAAGATCCTGCGCAGGGAACTACGGGACCGCGAGAGCGCGGATGAAGAGCACTGAAGAGAACCGAGGGGAACCGAGGACCACGCATGCAGCAGTTGACCGTGAGCGAGGACCGGGGTGTCACCACCCTCACCCTGGACGCCCCGGAGAAGCGCAACGCGCTCTCCGCGCAGCTCGTCACCGCCCTCGCGCAGGCGATCGCCGAGTGCGGCAAGGACCCGGGCGTACGGGCCGTGGTGCTCACCCACACCGGCTCCACGTTCAGCGCGGGCGCCGACCTGAAGGAGCCGCCGAACCCGTACGGCTTCGTGGCGCTGCTGCGGCAGCTGGTCGAGCTGCCCAAGCCGGTGGTGGCGCGGATCGACGGGCACGTACGGGCCGGGGGGCTCGGGCTCGTCGGCGCCTGCGACATCGCGCTTGCCTCGGCCGGGTCGGACTTCGCGTTCACGGAGGTGCGGCTGGGGGTCGCGCCCGCCGTGATCTCGCTGCCGCTGCTGCCGCGCCTGCAGCCGCGCGCCGCCTCCCGGTACTACCTCACCGGGGAGCGGTTCGACGCGGCGCGGGCGGCGGAGATCGGCCTGGTCACGGAGGCGGCGGAGGAGGTCGACGGGGCGCTGGAGGCGGTGCTCGGCGCGTTCCGGAAGGCCTCACCGCAGGGGCTCGCGGAGTCGAAGGCGCTGGCCACGGCTAGAGTCCTGGAGGCCTTCGACCGCGACGCGGAGGACCTCGTACAGCGCTCAGCCTCGCTGTTCGCGTCCAAGGAGGCCCGTGAAGGCATGACGGCATTCTTCGAACGACGGGATCCTGCATGGGTGTTGTGAGCGACTCGGCACGCACGGACCGCTACCCCAAGCAGGACCGCAGCCGCGCCACCCGACAGAAACTCCTGGAGGCCGCTGTGGCCTGCCTCGCCGAGCACGGCTGGACGGGCTCCACGGTCACCGTCGTCGCCGAGCGCGCCGGGGTCTCGCGCGGCGCGGCCCAGCACCACTTCCCGACCCGCGAGGACCTGTTCACGGCGGCCGTCGAGTACGTCGCCGAGCAGCGGTCGCGCGCGTTGCGGGAGCTGCCCGCACAGGACCGCGCGGCCGTCCTGCGGGCCCTCGTCGACCTCTACACCGGGCCGCTGTTCCGGGCCGCCCTGCACCTGTGGGTGGCCGCCTCGCACGAGGAGCAGCTGCACGCGCGCGTGACGGAGCTGGAGGCGCGGGTCGGCCGCGAGACGCATCGGATGGCCGTGGAGCTGCTCGGCGCGGACGAGTCCGTGCCCGGGGTACGGGAGACGGTCCAGGGCTTCCTGGACATGGCCCGGGGCCTCGGCCTCGCGAATGTCCTCACGGATGACCGGGGGCGGCGGGAGCGGGTTGTGGGGCAGTGGGCGGGGCTGCTGGAGGGGGCGTTGGGGGGCTGATATTTCCCCTCCCCGCCCCTTCCCGAAAGTCCTGCGGACGGCTTCGGGGGCCAGCCCCCGGACCCCCGCTCCTCAAACGCCGGAGGGGCTGGTTTTTCAGGGGCGCGGGGAACTGCGCGACCAGCCACGACGGCGCGGCAGACGAGCGACTTGCGCCGCAGCCACGCGGCGCCAGCCGCATATCGGACACAGTCGGGAAGGGGCGGGGAGGGGAAAAGGCCCCTACGGCGCCAGGCGTTCGACCCGCCAGCCGTCGGACCCCGGTTCCCGTACGTACACGAGCCGGTCGTGCAGGCGGTTCTCCCTGCCCTGCCAGAACTCCACCCGTTCCGGCACCACCCGGAACCCGCCCCAGTATCGCGGCACCGGCACCTGCTCCCCCTCCGGGTAGCGCCGCTCCAACTCCGCGTACGCCGCGTCGAGTTCGGCACGGGAGCCGACCACCGTCGACTGCGGGCTCGCCCACGCCCCGAGCTGCGAGCCGTGCGGCCGGGTGCGGAAGTACGCCGCCGTCTCGTCCCGCCCCGTGCGCAGCGCCGTACCCGAGACGATCACCTGCCGGGCCATCGGATGCCAGGGGAAGAGCAGCGAGACGTACGGATGGGCCGTGATCTCGCGGGCCTTGCGGGACTCGTAGTTGGTGAAGAACACGAACCCGCGGTCGTCGTACGCCTTCAGGAGCACCGTGCGCGAGCTCGGCCGGCCCTCGGCGTCGGCGGTGGCGACGACCATCGCGTTCGGCTCGTACAGGGCGCCCTGCTCCTCGGCCCGCGCGGCGTCGTGGAACCAGCGGGCGAACTGCGTCATCGGGTCCGCGGCGAGGGCCTCGGGGGTGATGCCCTCGGCGCGGTAGTGGCGGCGCATCGCCGCCGGCTCGGGCGGCGGCACGGAGTCGGAAGCGTTCACGCGGGCCATCCTGCCGTACGTCCACGGCGGTTCACCCACCCCTCCCACCCCACCCATGTGGCACTGAGTGCCGCGTAAATCACCCGAAGTGGCACTGAGGGCTCCCCAAATCCCGCACCAGGGGTTATCGTCCGAGGACCGCCCCACACACCCACCACGCACCCGCGACGCACCCGCGACGCACCCGCGACGCACCCGCGAACGCACCCAGAAGCGCACCCACAAACGCGAGTCCCCCAGACCCACAGGAGCCGCCCGATGTCCGACTTCGTACCCGGACTTGAAGGAGTCGTCGCGTTCGAGACGGAGATCGCCGAACCGGACAAGGAAGGCGGCGCGCTCCGCTATCGCGGCGTCGACATCGAGGACCTCGTCGGCAACGTCTCCTTCGGCAACGTGTGGGGCCTCCTGGTCGACGGCGCCTTCAACCCCGGCCTGCCGCCCGCCGAGCCGTTCCCCATCCCGGTGCACTCCGGAGACATCCGCGTCGACGTGCAGTCCGCGCTCGCCATGCTCGCCCCGGTGTGGGGCCTGAAACCGCTGCTCGACATCGACGCCGCCCAGGCCCGCGACGACCTCGCCCGCGCCGCCGTGATGGCCCTGTCGTACGTCGCCCAGTCGGCGCGCGGCCAGGGCCTGCCGATGGTGCCGCAGAGCGAGATCGACAAGGCGTCCAGCGTCGTCGAGCGGTTCATGATCCGCTGGCGCGGCGAGCCGGACCCCAAGCACGTCAAGGCGGTCGACGCCTACTGGACCTCCGCCGCCGAGCACGGCATGAACGCCTCGACGTTCACGGCCCGCGTCATCGCCTCGACCGGTGCCGACGTGGCCGCCGCGCTCTCGGGCGCGGTCGGCGCCATGTCGGGGCCGCTGC
This sequence comes from Streptomyces luteolus, assembly GCF_029968015.1. Lineage (GTDB taxonomy): Bacteria > Actinomycetota > Actinomycetes > Streptomycetales > Streptomycetaceae > Streptomyces > Streptomyces luteolus. Next base: position 63,328 of record NZ_JASCIS010000032.1, on the reverse strand, counting down.
ACGGCGGCGCCCCGTCCCGCGTCCTCGGCATGATCGAGGAGATCGAGCGCACCGGCGACGCCACCGCGTACGTCAAGCGGGCCCTCGACAAGGGCGAGCGCCTCATGGGCTTCGGCCACCGCGTCTACCGCGCCGAGGACCCGCGCGCCCGCGTGCTGCGGCGTACGGCCAAGGAGCTGGAGGCGCCGCGCTTCGAGGTCGCCGAGGCCCTGGAGAAGGCGGCCCTGGAGGAGCTGCACGCCCGCCGCCCCGACCGGGTCCTCGCGACGAACGTGGAGTTCTGGGCGGCGATCATGCTGGACTTCGCCGAGGTCCCGGCGCACATGTTCACGTCGATGTTCACCTGCGCCCGCACGGCCGGCTGGTCCGCGCACATCCTGGAGCAGAAGCGCACCGGCCGCCTCGTACGGCCCTCGGCGACGTATGTCGGACCGGGCACGCGCTCGCCGCAGTCGATCGAGGGGTACGCGCAGATCGCGGACTGAGCCGCCGCTCGGGACGCTTCGGAACGCTTCGGAACGCAGACGATCCGCGGGCCATGGTTCCCGCCGCTCTCGGCGGCGGGAAGCCGGCCGGACATCACCGGCGGGCCCGCGGATCGGGTGACTGCGTTGGATTGGCCGGCTGCGTGCTCACTCGCACGCTGGTCCGGCACCGCACTGAGTGCGACAGCAGGCCGCTAGCCCGCAGTCACCTCTCCTGTCCGGTTTGCATACATCTGCCGAACCACCTCCTTTCCGAAGTGACTCCAGCCTAGGAACCCGCCCCGGCCGCTTCAAGCGAATTAACGGGACCGTTTTTTCCCGGAACCTGGTGTGGGCTGCGTCACCTTCGAGTTGAATGATCTGTGTGCACTGCATGCGCGGTGCATGCCGCAAGGCTCACTCGTCCTGCAGGGGGTGGCCAGGTGAGTGCTTCCCGGCACAAGACAGGCAACGGCACCGACAGCGACAGCGGCAGCGGCAGCGGCAGCGACGTCGGACCCGGGCGGGAACGCCCCGGGCGCGACGGCCCCGCCTCCGACGACCTGCTGGCGGCACTCCTCGACGGCATGGACGCCGCACTCTGCGCCCTCGACGCCGACGGAGTCGTCACGCACTGGAACCGCGAGGCCGAACGCATCCTCGGCTGGACCTCCGACGAGGCCGTCGGGCGCAACGGATTCGCCGGCTGGGCCGTACGCAGCGCCGACGCGGCCGAGGTCGAGCAGCGGCTGCTCTCCGCGATGTCCGCGCCCGGCCGCCAGGTCCACGAGTTCGCGCTGGTCACCAAGGACGGCCGCCGGGTGCTCGTGCGGACCCAGTCCGCCGCCGTGCGCGGCCCGGACGGCAAGCCCGCCGGGGTGTACTGCGCGTTCAGCGAGGTGCACACCCAGATCGACCTGGAACGCTCCATCGCCCTCAGCGAGGCGCTCTTCGAGGACGCCTCCTGGGGCGTCGTCCTGATCGACGCCGACCTGCGCCCCGCCGTCGTCAACGCGCACGCGGCCCGCCTCCTCGGCACCAACCGCACCGCCCTCCTCGGCCGCCCCCTCGGCGAGCTCCTCACCCGGGGCGTCGAGGAGCTGGAGAGCGTCCTCACGCACGTACTCGCCGAAGGCGCGCCGCCCGCGCCCGCCGAGCTGTGGGTGTCGGTGCGGGGCGGCGAGAGCGCGGGGGGTGCCGAGGGCGCGGGGGGTGACGGGGGCGCAGGAGGCACCGGAGGTGCCGTCGGGGAGCGGCGCTGTTGGCGCAGCGGCTTCCTGCGGCTCGCCTCGCCGCTCGCGGAGGAACCCGTTCCGCTGGGCGTGGGCTGGCTGTTCCAGGACGTCACCGAGTCCAGGCTCGCCGAGCAGGAGGCGGCCCAGCTGCGCTTCCGCGGCAATCAACTCCAGCGCGCCGCACGGGCCGCGGGCGAGTGCGAGGACCCGATGGAGGCGGTCGGCGTCCACCTGGACTTCGCGCTCGCCGGATTCGCCGACCACGCCCTGGTCGACGTACTCGACCCGGCCGGACACATCGACCCGCCGCGGCTGGTCCGGGCCGCCGCCACGCCCGCCGAGACCCCGGGGCCCGTGCTGCCGGGCGACCGGTCCTGGCTTCCGGTGCGGTACGCGGAGGGGCATCCGGCGCTGCAGTGCGCGGCCCGTGCGGGATCGGTGCGGGCGAGCGCGGGCGCGGCCCCGCCCGAGGACTGGGCGCGCGCCCGGCAGTGGCCCGAGGGCTCGGTGCACGCCCTGTGCGCGGTGCTGCGCAGCCGGGGCGTGACGCTCGGCGTGGTCACCTTCCTGCGCTCGGCCAGCCGCACCCCGTTCGAGCGCGGCGACGCCGGGTACGCGGAGAGCGTCGCGGCCCGGGTCGCCGCGGCCCTCGACCTGGCCCGAGTCGTCGAGCAGTAGTATCCGCGGCTCTCGACCTGGCCCGAGTCGTCGAGCAGTAGTATCCGCGGCTCTCGACCTGGCCCGACTCGTCGAGCAGTAGTATCCGCGGCTCTCGACCTGGCCCGACTCGTCGAGCAGTAGTATCCGCGGCTCTCGACCTGGCCCGACTCGTCGAGCAGTAGTATCCGCGGCCCTCGACCTGGCCCGACTCGTCGAGCAGAAGTACTGAGTCGTGACTCAGCGCCGGTAGAAGATCCGGTCCCCGTACTCCTCGAAGACCCGGCCGTTCCACTCGTGGCCGCCGTCCACGTTGCCCGAGCGCAGCATCGGCGGGTCGAAGCCGCGGGCGGCGAGCTCTCCCGCTGCGGCCGCCATCGTGGCCTGCAGCAGCGCGTTCGTGACCACGCTCGACGCAGGGCCGAACGGCGCGGCCACCCCCTCCGCGGTCAGCTCCGCGTCCCCGATCGCGATCTTGCTGTCGAGGACGATGTCGCAGTGGTCCTTCAGGAAGGTCCCGGACGCGTGCCGTGAGCGGGTCTCCGTCGCGTACACCACCGAGGTCACGCCGATCACCTTCAGGCCGAGCGCGCGGGCGTTCATCGCCATCTCGACCGGCAGCGCGTTCCGCCCCGAGAGCGAGATGATCACCAGGACGTCGCCGGGCTTGGCCGGGCTGGTGTCGAGCACGGCGGCCGCGAGCCCGTCGACCCGCTCCAGGGCGGAGCCGAGCGTGGCGGGCATGACGTCCACACCGACGACACCGGGCACCGCGAGCAGGTTCATCAGGGCCAGGCCGCCCGCGCGGTACACCACGTCCTGCGCGGCGAGCGAGGAGTGCCCGGCGCCGAAGGCGAAGAGGCGGCCGCCGGACTCGACGGTGTCGGCGACGGCCGTGGCCGCCGCGGCGATCGCGTCCCCCTCCTCGTCCCGCACCCGCTCCAGGAGTCCGATCGCGGCGTCGAAGTACTGTCCGGCCAGCTTGTTCATCGCCGAGGGCCTCTCCCGGGAAGTGCCTGACAAGGGCGGCATGGATGCCTGCCGCCGATCACGTTGCGGTCTGGACCAGTGCCCTGTCAATACGGCCGTGGCGGCCTGTGGACAACGGTCGGACAGCGGTCGCCGGGGGCCGGATCCCCCGGCGCGGCACGGTTGTCGGCGCTATGCGTCAGAATTGGTGCAGGGCCAGCGCAGGACGCTGCGGAATGCTCCGCAGCTCTCTTTTCTGTCACAGCATGAGGGGCACGTATGTCCGGACTGATCGATACGACGGAGATGTATCTCCGCACCATCCTCGAGCTCGAGGAGGAAGGTGTGGTCCCCATGCGCGCCCGGATCGCCGAGCGGCTCGACCAGAGCGGGCCGACGGTCAGCCAGACGGTGGCGCGCATGGAGCGTGACGGACTGGTGTCCGTCGCCAGCGACCGCCATCTGGAGCTCACCGACGAGGGCCGCCGCCTGGCCACCCGCGTGATGCGCAAGCACCGGCTCGCCGAGTGCCTGCTCGTCGACGTGATCGGCCTGGAGTGGGAGCAGGTGCACGCCGAGGCCTGCCGCTGGGAGCACGTGATGAGCGAGGCCGTGGAGCGCCGCGTCCTCGAACTGCTCCGCCACCCCACCGAGTCGCCGTACGGCAACCCGATCCCGGGTCTCGAGGAGCTGGGCGAGAAGGCCGAGGCCGACCCGTTCCTGGACGAGGGAATGGTCAGCCTGGCCGACCTGGACGCGGCGGGCGACGGCAAGACGGTCGTCGTGCGCCGCATCGGGGAGCCGATCCAGACGGACGCGCAGTTGATGTACACGCTGCGGCGGGCCGGCGTGCAGCCGGGCGCCGTGGTGAGCGTGACGCAGTCGCCGGGCGGTGTCCTGGTGGGCAGCAGCGGCGAGGCCGCCGAGCTGGAGGCGGAGATCGCCTCGCATGTCTTCGTGGCCAAGCGGTAGAGGCCGACAGCCGCACGCACTGCCCGCCGGGTCCCGCCCGGCGGGCAGAGCTGTTTCGGGCGGTGGGCGTCGGCTGCCGGATTCCAAGATTCACAGTGCGGAATGGCAGCGGCCGCGCGCTTTGCGTGCAAGCCTGTCCCGTGAGGCGTTTGGCCACCGGGGAGGGGGCGGGACGATGGCGCGTACGGAACGGGTGAGCCCCGGCGCCGTGAAGCGCCGGGGCCCGTCCTCCCCTGTGCTGACCTGGAGCCCCGAGCTCTCAAGGTCAATCCCCTCGGACCGTTTTCCCCGAGCGGCCCGCCTCCCGTTGAAGATCTCCCCTCGGCCGGGCCCGTCAATCCTTGAGTGTGGTCACTCGAATGAGGGGTGTTGGCGTCAGGAGCCGCGTTCTCGAATGGAGGTTCGATAGCGTGGATCGTACGTCGTGAGGTGATGTGATTTACGCGGCGCGATCCGCGCGACGGCTTCGATGTACGCGGCTCGATCCACGGGGGTGGCTCGATCCGCGATTCGGTACACGGCTCGACCCGTGACTCGATCCACGGGGCGGCTCAGACTCTATCCACGGGATGACTCAGACTCGATCTACGGGTGACCCAAGGGAACTCGGGCCCACAAAGGGGGTGCCAGAAGGATGCGGCGCATCGACGTGATCGGAGCGGGAGGCACACGCCTCGCCGCTCGGGAGTTCGGCGAGCCACCCAAGGCCCAGGAGGCCGAGGGTGCGGGCGTGCTGATGCTGCACGGCCTGATGGGCGGCGCCTCGCACTGGGCGGGCACCGCCGCCTGGCTCGCCGAGCGGCACCGCACAGTCGCCCTCGACCAGCGCGGCCACGGCGAGAGCGACAAGCCCGCGGGGCCGTACACACGGGAGGCCTATGTCGAGGACGCCGAGGCAGCCCTGGTCCAGCTCGGGCTCGCCCCCGCCGTCCTCGTCGGGCACTCCATGGGCGCCCTCACCGCCTGGCAGCTGGCGGCCCGGCGGCCCGACCTGGTGCGCGGGCTGATCATCTGCGACATGCGGGCCTCCGCGCTCGGCGCCGCCTCGCAGCGGGAGTGGACCGACTGGTTCAAGACCTGGCCCGTGCCCTTCGCCACGCTCGACGACGTCCGCCGGTGGTTCGGCGAGGACGACCCGTGGGTGGAGCGCCCGAACCCGGCGCGGGGCGCGTTCTACGCCGAGGTGATGACCCGCTCCGAGGACGGCTGGCGCCCCGTCTTCGACCCGGCCCAGATGCTGACCTCCCGGGAGGCCTGGGTGACCGACGCGCACTGGGAGGAGCTCGCCCAGGTCCAGTGCCCCACGCTCGTGGTCCGGGGCCTGGACGGGGAGTTGGGCCGCGCCGAGGCCCAGGAGATGGTCCGCGTCCTGCCCCACGGGACGTACGCGGAGGTCCCCGAGGCCGGCCACCTCGTCCACTACGACCAGCCGGAGGCCTGGCGCGCGGCGATCGAGCCGTTCCTGCACGGCGCGCTGATCGGCTGACGGGACGGGTTTCTCCCCGCCCCGCCCCTTCCCGAAAGTCCTGGCGGACAGCTCCGGAGGCTCCGCCCCCGCGCCCCTATCCCGGGGCTCCGCCCGGGATAGGGGCGCGGGGAACTGCGCGACCAGCCACGACGGCGCGAAAGCCGAACGACGAAGCGGGCCCGGGGCGCAGCCCCCGGAGCCGTCCGCTCAGGACTTCGGGAAGGGGCGGGGTGGGGTAAAAGAGCGCCCGCAGGGCGATCGACGGCGCCCGAGTCGACGGCGCGGGGGCACGACCCAAAAGAACCTCACCCCCGACTGACCGCCGCCAAGATCTCCGGCAACCGCCCCGCCACCCGAGGCGCGGCCAACCTCAGGCCCACGAGAGTGATCCCGTACCCGTACACCGCCCCGACCGGCAGAAGCACCCACAATGCGTCCCGCGCGCCCGCCACATGCAGCCAGATCGAGAGCGCGATCACCGGGGCGCACAGCAGGGCCGCGCCCACCATCCCGCCGAAGATGGAGATCCACGCGAGCCCCGCCTGCCCGGGAGCCACGTTCTTGTAGCCCTCCTGCGGGATCGAGTACGGAAAGCGGGCCGAGGCCCACGCCCCCGTCGACAGCATCGCGCCGAGCAGCGCGAACGACAGGCCGAGCACCTCCGCGAGCCGCCCCCAGTCGCCGAGCACAGCCGTCGTCACGACCACCACGAACGCCGCGTACGGCAAGGTCAGCACGGTCAACGCCAAGGCGCGGGCGCGCAGTTCGACGTACGCGTCGCGGGGCGAGGAGATCGTCATCGCGACCATCCAGAACGCCGAGGTGTCCTGGCCGAACTGGTTGTACATCAGGATGCCGAGCATGCCCGAGGCGAAGCACGCGAAGTAGACTGAGCCGGTGCCCTGCAGCGCGTTGAACAGCGGCACGATCAGGCCGATCGCGAGCGACGTCACCCAGGCCGCCTTGGTCTTCGGATCGCGCCAGACGTACCGCAGGCTGCGCTCCATCACCGTGCCCGTGCGGCCCGCGGGCAGCAGCCGGGACAGGCCGTGCGCCCGCCCCCGGTCCCGCCGCGGTTCGGCGGCCTGCAGCGTGGACCCGTCGGGCGACGTCATGAGGCGCGTCAGGCTCCGCCCCCAGAACGCCACCACCAGCGCCAACGTCACGCCGCACAGCGCGAGTTGGGTCATGCCGGTCCCGTACGAGCCGCGGCTCATCGAGTCGACCGCGCCGATCGACGCCGACGGCGGGATCCAGCGCAGGACCTCCGCCGCCGGATCCAGCCTCGACAGCCCGCCGGGCGTGCTCAGCCGCTGCGCACCGAAGTTCATCACCTGCGCGCCGACCGCGATCAACAGGCCGCTCAGGACCGCCAGATCGCGCCCCTTACGGCTGGTCAACAACCGGATGTTCGCCGACGCCACCGCCCGCGCGAGCGCCACGCACAGCACGAGTGCCAACGGCACCGCGACGATCCCGGTGAGCAGCCCCGCCACGCCCCGCCCCACCGCGACCGCCGAACCCGCCGCCAGGCACAGCGTGAACAGCGGCCCGATGCCGACCAGGGAGGCCACGAGCAGGGCCCGCACCAGCGGCCGTGGCCGGAGCGGCAGCATCACCAGGCGCGTGGCGTCCAGGGTCTCGTCGCCGCTCGGGAAGAACAGCGGCATCACCGCCCAGCCGACGGCCAGGACGGCCAGGGCGAGCACCGTGACCGTCGCGGCGTGCGTGCTGCCGCGCAGCGCGAGCAGCCCGAGCAGCAGCAGCGCCGCGCCGAGCAGCGACACGACGACGGAGGCGAGGTACGCGGCCCTGCGCCCCGCCGACTGCCGCAGCCCGTTGCGCAGCAGGGACAGCTTCAGGCGTACGAGGGTCGAGGTGAGCCCAGGGGTGTCCGCGGCCGTCGTCATCGGGCCCCGCCGCCCAGCCAGTCCAGGCTCTCCCCGGTGTCCCGGCCGTTCGCGCCGACCAGTTCGAGGAACGCGCTCTGCAGCGACGGCGCCTCGCCCCGTACCTCGGCGAGCGTGCCGTGCGCGCGGATGCGGCCCGCGGCCAGCACGGCGACCCAGTCGCAGAGCGACTCCACCAGCTCCATCACGTGCGAGGAGAACACCACCGTCGCACCGGACGCGGTGTAGCGCTCCAGGACCCCGCGGATCGTCTGCGCCGACACCGGGTCGACGCCCTCGAACGGCTCGTCCAGGAACAGCACTTCGGGGTTGTGGAGCAGAGCCGAGGCGAGCCCGATCTTCTTGCGCATGCCGGTCGAGTAGTCCACGACGAGCTTGTGCTGCGCCCCGCTCAGGTCCAGTACGTCGAGCAGCTGGCCCGCCCGCTTGTCGACCTCGTCGCCCGGAAGGCCGCGCAACCTCCCGGTGTACGCGAGGAGTTCGCGCCCCGAGAGCCGCTCGAACAGCCGCAGCCCCTCCGGCAGCACCCCGATCCGCGCCTTCACCTCGGCCGGATCGCGCCACACATCGTGCCCGACCACCTCCACACTGCCCTGGTCGGGCCGGAGCAGCCCGGTGGCCATGGAGAGCGTGGTGGTCTTGCCCGCGCCGTTCGGCCCGACCAGACCGATGAACTTGCCCGCGGGCAGGGCGAGATCGATCCCGGCGACTGCGATCTGCTCCCCGAACCGTTTCCACAGGCCCCGCACCCGCACCGCGTCCGCTGCCACGACTTCCGCCCTTCGTCCGCGCACCGCCCCGACCATCCGTCCGTCCGCCCCGACCGACCGTACGCCCCGACCGACCGACCGCCCGTCCGTCCGTCCGGCCGTCCGTCTGCCCCGACCGACCGTCCGTCCGTCCGGCACACGATACGGAGCCCGCCCCAGGTGAGGGACGGGCTCCGTGACGAAGCTCGGGGCGCGTCGCGGACGCGCGCGCGGGGGACCTACACCCGCCGCTCCCGCCCGCACGCGTACGCCAGCGGGCTGATCAGCTCCTCCGTGTCCGGCAGCCAGCGGTTCGCGGGCGTGGGTTTGCGCACCCACTGGACCGCGCCGCGCCCGCCGACCCGGGTCGGCGGGGCCGCCACCCAGTCGCCCTCGCCGAGCGTCCGCAGGTCCAGGGAGGCCGGCGGCCAGCCCAACTTGCGTACCAGATCAGGGGTCTTGGCCGTGGCGCCGGGCAGCACGAAGAACTGCATCCGGCGGCACGGGGTGAGCGTCACCGGGCCGAGCGCGAGATCCATCCGCTCCATCCGCGCGAGCGCCAGGAACCCGGCGGTCTCCGGCACGTCGATCGCGTCGAACGTCCGCCCCGTCGGCAGCAGAATCGAGGAGTCCGGCTGCTTCGACCACAGCCGGCGGGCGACGGTGGCGCTGCCCGTCGCCTGGTTCGTCCAGTCCTCGCGTACGGGATGGGCGCCGGGCAGGGCGCAGGACGGCTCGCCGCAGCTGCAGCGCTCGACGCCGCCCTCCGCCTCCAGCCAGGTGCCGGGGAACACGTCCCAGTGCCGCTCTTTCGCGTAGCGCACCGCGGTGTCGGGCAGCTGTTCCCCGCGCTGCTGGGGGACCTGCGCGGATCGGGCGACTTCGATGGTCTCTTCCACGCTCAGCTCAACTCCCGCCGTCACCTTGGGTTACGCCCTGCCTTCGGCCCGTTCCGGCGGCCGCTCGCGGGGCGTTGACCTGGGCGGGTCCTGCGTCACTCGGGTACGCCGACCCGGCGCATCGTTCCTGCACATGGGGCGCACGGGTGCATGACCGGGGGCGCGCACGCGGATCGGCAGCGGGGGCGGGTAGCCGCTTGAGAGGAGAGGTACGCAGGAGAGGTACCGGGAGAGGTACCGGGAGAGGTACCGAGAGAAGTACGGAGAGATTCCGGCGGCCGGACGGCCGGGGCAGCGGTCGGCGGGGGCGCGGCTGTTCACGTCACGGGCAGGTCGACGCCGCGGCGGCAATATCGCGCTATGCCGGAAATTGTTCCGCATTTTCATCGACCCGATGGGCATCGATCACCGGGACGCAACGTCCGGACACCACGTCCGGGCACCACTTCCGGACGCAACTTCCGGCGCACACAGGGGGTACGCCATGGCAGCAAGGCCTCTCGTCGCGCGGCAGCCCAACGAACGGCTGCAGGCGCTCATCCAGGAAGCCGGCTGCTCCAACGCCGGCCTCGCCCGCCGCGTCAACATGTGCGGCGCCGAGCACGGTCTCGATCTCCGGTACGACAAGACCTCCGTGGCCCGCTGGCTGCGCGGCCAGCAGCCACGCGGCAGGGCGCCCGGAATCATCGCCGAGGCGCTCGGGCGCAAGCTGGGGCGCGCGGTCACGATCGACGAGATCGGCATGGCGGGCGGCAGGAACCTCGCCTCCGGCGTCGGCCTGCAGTTCTCGCCCACCGTCCTCGGCGCCGTCGAGCAGGTCTGCGAGCTGTGGCGCAGCGACGTCGGCCGGCGCGACTTCCTCTCCGGCTCGGCCGTCGCCGCCTCCGCGCTCGTCGAGCCCAGCCGGGACTGGCTGATCAGCGCGGTGGACACCCAGGTCGCCAGGACCGCGGGCAGCCGCGTCGGCCGCTCGGACGTCGCCGCGGTGCGCGCCATGACCGATTCCCTCGTCCAGCTCGACCACCAGTACGGCAGCGGACACGTACGCCCGGTCGTCGTGCACTACCTCAACTCCGTCGTCTCCGGGCTGCTCGCCGGGGCCTACCGGGAGGCCGTCGGGCGTGAACTCTTCGCCGCCGTGGCCCGGTTGACGGAACTCGCCGGCTACATGGCCGTGGACACCGGCCAGCCCGGCCTCGCCCAGCGGTACTACATCCAGGCCCTGCGTCTGGCCCAGGCGGCGGGCGACCGCGGCTACGGCGGGTACGTCCTGGCCGCGTCCATGAGTCACCTCGCCGCCCAGCTCGGCAACCCGCGGGAGATCGCCCAGCTGGCCAGGGCCGCGCAGGAGGGTGCGCGCGGCCAGGTCACCCCGCGGGCCGAGGCGATGTTCTACGCAGCCGAGGCGCGCGGGCACGCCCTGCTCGGGGACGCCCGCTCGGCGCACACCGTGGCGGCCAGGGCGGAGGCCGCGCTCGACCGGGCGGACTCGGTGGTCGAGGACCCGGTGTGGATCCGGCACTTCGACGGGGCGTACCTCGCGGACGAGCTGGCGCACTGCCACCGTGACCTCGGCCACGCGCAGGCCGCCGCGCGCGCCGCCCAGGACTCCCTCGACGGCCACCCCGAGTCCCGCGCCCGCCGCCGCGCCATCGGCCTGGTCCTGCTGGCCACGGCGCAGCTGCAGGAGCGCGAGGTCGAGCTGGCCTGCCACACCGGTACGCAGGCGGTGGAGCTGCTCGGCACGCTCCGCTCCAACCGGGGCAGCGAGTACCTGGAGGACTTCCAGGACCGGCTCGCCCCCTTCCGCGACCAGCAGGCGGTACGGGATTTCGGCGCCCGGCTGCACGAGCAGGCGGCCTGAACGGGCCCGGTGCGTGAGCCGGGTGAGGCATTCCACGTCCCTTCGGTGAACTCCTGGTTACGGCAGGTCACGGAACGGATCACGGGCAGGAGCTGCGTAGCACCCCATATAGGGGACCCGGTAGCGTGAGCCGACGATTCCGTAGGTCCCCCCATATGTAGGAGTCCCGGTGACGCAGAGCGGACAGGGCGAGGAGCCGCAGATACCCGCGGCACGGCCCGCGCACGAAGGTGTCGTGCTGCCCGCAGACGGCGGAGAGCCCCTGGTGCCGGGCACCTACGGAGACCAGGCGGTGCCGGCCGGCGGCACCCCGTGGGGGCAGCCCTGGGGCCCGGACGTCCCGCAGGCAGGCCCTTCGTACGGCCAGAACGACGGCTTCGCGACGGGCCAGGCCTGGGGTCAGGACCCGCAGCAGCAGCCGTACGAGCAGTACCCGCAGCAGCCCCAGCAGCCCCAGCAGTTCCCCTACGACGGCCCGCCGCCCCAGCCCCCGCAGCCGTACGAGCAGTACCCGCCGCAGCAGCCCGCCGCCCCGCAGCCGTACGCGCAGCAGCACCAGCAGCCCTACGCGCAGGACCCGCAGCCCTACGCGCAGCAGCCGCAGCAGCAGGCGCCTCAGCCTCAGCAGCCCCAGCCCTTGCAGCAGGCGCCCGGCCTTCCGCCGCAGCAGGCCGCACCCGGACTCCCGCCCGCCGAGCAGCCGCAGGCCCCGCAGGCCCCTCAGGCCCCGCTCGGCGCGCTGCCCGCGCAGTCGCAGCCGCAGCCCGGTGCCGCGCTTCCCGAGCCGCACCAGGCGCAGTCCGGTGCCGCGCTCCCGCAGCCGCAGCAGCCTCCGCAGTCCGCTCCGCTGCCGCCTCCCGCCCAGGGCGGTGCCCCGCTGCCGCCCGCCGACGCCGAGGCGACGCAGTACCTGTCCGTACCGCAGAACGCGCAGCAGGCGCAGCAGGCGCAGCAGGCGCAGCAGGCACAGGGAACGCAGGGGGGCGCTCCGCTTCCCGGTGCGCTGCCGCCGGAGGCGCCCGCCGCCGACGCGACCCAGTTCCTCGGCCGCCAGGCCATGCCGCAGCCCCCGGCCGCGGGCGGTCCCGACTCGGAGGCCACGCAGTACATCCCGCCCGTGCCCCCGGCGCCCGCGGCCGCCCCGTACGGCATCCGGCCCGGCGCGCCCGGTGACCGGCAGCCGCCCGCCGAGTTCGACAGCCTCTTCCGCAGTGAGCCGGCCGGTGCCGGCGGTGCGGACGGTGCCGGCGGTGCCGAATCCACCCAGCAGATGCCGCAGTTCAACCAGCCGCCGGCGCAGCCGGGCCCGGGCATGGGGCAGGGGCAGTACGCGGGTCCGCCCGAGCCGCCCGCCCCTCGTACGGGATCGAAGGTGCCGCTGTTCGCAGCGATCGGTGTGGCCATCGCGGTGCTCGGCGTCGGCGCGGGCGCGCTGATCGCGGGCGGCGGCGGGGACGAGAAGGACGAGCCGAAGACCGCCGCCGAGTCGGCGCCCGCCGAGCAGAAGCCGTCGCCGACGACCGACCCGGCCGAGGAACAGGCCGTCGCGCTCGACAAGTTGCTCGCCGAGAGCAACGACAGCCGTACGGCGGTCATCAACTCGGTCAAGAGCATCGACGCCTGCCGCAACCTCGGCCAGTCCGCCACCGATCTGCGCGACGCGGCGAAGCAGCGCACCGGCCTCGTGACCCGGCTCGCCCAGCTGGAGGTCGACCAGCTGCCGGACCACGCCACGCTGACCGCGTCCCTCAACAAGGCCTGGAAGGCGTCCGCTTCGGCCGACAACCACTACGCCGCGTGGGCCGATCAGGTCGCCGCGAAGGGCAAGAAGGGCTGCGTCAAGGGCAAGGCCCGTACGACCAAGTCGCGGGCCGCGGGGAACACCGCCAGCGGTGAGGCCACCGCGGCCAAGAAGCAGGCGGCGCCGCTGTGGAACACGATCGCCGGGAAGTACGGCCTGACGAAGCACACCTGGATCCAGCTGTGACCGGTCAGGCCTGAGGGTCCTGAAGGGTCTGAAGGTCCTGAAGGGCTGAGGGGAGGGCTTCCCGGCCGGGCCTCCTGGCGCGGGTCAGGAGGCCTCTCGGTCAGGAGGCCTCCTCCAGCGTCTGCGAGACGTCCACCGCGGACTTGCGGGCCGCCACGAGCCGTCCGTCGCGGACCACTTGGTATGTCACGTTCGCGTTGACCAGGCGCGGGAACTCACTCGCCGCCACGGTGTCCTCGAAGCGCCAGCTGAGCGTCGGTGTGAGGCCGCCCGTGCCGACGCGCACGCCGTCGTCGAGCGCCCGCGCCACGGTCCGCGCGGTCACCTCACCGTCGCCGAGCGACTCCACGACCTGCTTGAACACGGTGTACGCGATCCAGGTCGTCTGCACACCGGCGTTCGCCGGGTCGATCCGGTGGTCCCCGAAGGCCTCCTCGCGGATCACCCGGCGCATCGGGTCCCAGCGCGCATCGTCGGCCGCCGGGTACCAACTCGTCACGTACGCACCCTCGTACGGGCCGGACGCGCCGCCCGTGCGGTCCACCGAGGTCTGGTCGACGCTGCCGAGCACGGAGGAGATCTGCACCTTCTGGTGGTCCTCCTGCGTGCGCCGGAACGAGTCGAAGAAGCTGTCCGTACGGTCGCCGAGCGCGGCCGTGACACAGCCCTCGCGGGCCCGCTCGGAGGCCCCTTCGCGGCCGAGCGTGCTGACGAGGGAGGGGTCGGCGCCCGCGGCGGTCAGGGCCTCGGCGGCCTGCCGGCTGTAGTCGCCGGAGTCCTCCGCCGCGAGGATGTCCGTGGCCGGCTTGCGATGGCCTTGCGCGAGGCCGGAGTTGAGCAGTCCGGGCAGCAGGTCACCGGCGAGCGTGTCGGGCCGTACGAGCGCGACACGCTCGCAGTCCCGGGCCAGCTGCCGCCCGTTCCCGGCGAGCAGCGCGACGACACCGCCGTTGACCGGGAACGACATCGGGCTGACGAACTCCTCCTCGGTCAGCCCGTAGCCACCGATGTACGGGATACCGGCGGCCTCAAGGGGGGAGAGGAAGGCCTGGCCGTGCTGGCTGTATGAGCCGACGACGGCGGCCACGTTCGCCTTCACCGCGCGCCGCGCGCAGTTCGCGGCGCCCACGGAGTCGTTGTGGTCGTTGCAGGTGAGGACCTTGAGGGGGCGGCCGTTGAGGCCGCCGTGGTCGTTGACCCAGCGGGCATACGCGCGCGCCATCGCGGGCATTCCGGGCATGTCGGTCGCCTGGGTCCGGTCGGGCGCCCAGGTCATCACGGTGACGGGGTCGCCTGACTCCCCCGACGACCCTGGGAGCGCCCCGCAGCCGACCGCCGCCGTGGCGATCGCCGCGAGGGCCGTCACGGTGATGGCAGCGGTCTTGAGCGGGCGGGAGAGCCGAGGGCGGCGCCGGACAGTCATGGACATGCACCATTCCGGTCGGTCCCTAACCTTTGAGTGATCTCGGCTCAACGGTGAGTGACGTGAAGGTGAACTCCAGGGGCTGGTGGGCGCGCGTGCGTGGGGAACGTACGATCGACAACCGTGCAAAGCTCGGAGAACCCTTCCCGTCGCGGCCGCCGCTCCTCCACCATGGGCGGCATGCCTCTGAACGACATGCCGTGGTGGCGCTGGCGCAGCAACGTGCGCTCGGCGCTGCACATGCTCTCGGACCCGGAGTTCCAGCAGACCGTCTGGCTCGCGGGCGTCGACGGGTACGGAGACGTGACGGACGCGGTGTACCGCCTTGTCGAGGACACCTGGCTCGACAACTGGTCCGCGGAGAAGTACGTCGGGACGATCTTCCGCGACTCCCAGGAGGCGGCCCTCGTGGACCTGGCCGTCCTGCGGGTGCTGCGGATCATGCACCAGGTCGGCCCCGACGCGCCCGTCTCCGCCTACCTCGACCACCACGGCTGGGACGAGGCCGTACGGGCCGCGCGGGACGCGCATGTGCGGTTGGCCGCTGGGGACGGGGAGGATCCGGACGCGGCGCCCAGCACGCTGGAGGTTCTGCGGATCCTGACGAGGTCGGCGTAGCTGAGGTCGGACGGATCGGCACCCGGCACGTGGGGCTGTGCCCACCCGTTCCGCCCTGCGGAACGCCTGCCCACAGAGGGGCAGGTAGCCTTCCCCGTATGACCGACCAGTACGTCCTCACGCTGTCCTGCCCCGACAAGCAGGGCATCGTGCACGCCGTGTCCAGCTACCTGTTCATGACCGGCTGCAACATCGAGGACAGCCAGCAGTTCGGCGACCACGACACCGGGCTGTTCTTCATGCGGGTGCACTTCTCCGCCGAGGCCCTGAACGCCGAGAAGCTGCGCGCCAGCTTCGCCGCCGTCGGTGACTCCTTCCAGATGGACTGGCAGATCCACCTGGCCGACGAGAAGATGCGCATCGTTCTGATGGTCAGCAAGTTCGGCCACTGCCTGAACGACCTGCTGTTCCGGGCCCGGACCGGCGCGCTGCCCGTGGAGATCGCCGCCGTGGTCTCGAACCACACGGAGTTCGCCGAGCTCGTGTCGTCGTACAACATCCCCTTCCACCACATCCCGGTGCCGAAGGAGAACAAGGCGGAGGCTGAGGCGCAGCTGCTCGCTCTCGTACGCGAGGAGAACGTCGAACTGGTCGTCCTCGCCCGCTATATGCAGGTGCTCTCGGACGACCTGTGCACGGCGCTCAGCGGGCGGATCATCAACATCCACCACTCGTTCCTGCCGAGCTTCAAGGGCGCCAAGCCCTACCACCAGGCGCACGCGCGCGGCGTGAAGCTGATCGGCGCGACCGCGCACTATGTGACGGCCGACCTCGACGAGGGCCCGATCATCGAGCAGGAGGTCGAGCGCGTCGGCCACGAGGTCACGCCGCAGCAGCTCGTCGCCGTCGGCCGGGACGTGGAGTGCCAGGCCCTCGCCCGCGCGGTGAAGTGGCACAGCGAGCGCCGCGTCCTGCTCAACGGCCGCCGCACGGTCGTCTTCGCGTAAGACTTCCGCGTACGTAAGACCTCTGCGTACCGCGGCAGACCTCTGCGTACCGCGGCTACATCCGGCTGAGCGAGGCCGCCGCCGACAGGACGTCCCGGATCGCCTCGCGGTCGCCGACCTGACCGGCCGCCGCGTCCTCGGGCGGCACGTGCCCGGCGGCGAGGCGGCAGAACTCCACGCCGTCCAGGGCGACATGGGCCACTTCGAACTCCTCCGACGCGGCCGCTCCCGGTGAGTCGAGCGGGATCAGCCACTCGCCGCCGCCGTGCCCCTCGACCTCCAGGCGCAGGCTGCGCCCGGGCGCCCCGGCGGCGACCAGCTCCTTCGCCGGTGCGGCGAAGCCCGCGCGGCGCCGGTCGGCGAGCGCGCCGGGCAGCATGCGGGCGGCGAGGTCGATCATCCGGTTGAGGTGCCGGGGCGCGGGCGGTTGGTACGGGTAGTCCACCGCGTCCGCGATGTCGCCCGCGTGCACCCAGCACTCGAAGGCGCGGTCGAGCATCGAGTCCCGCAGGGGCAGCGCGAACTCGCCGTAGGGCACGGCTAGTTCGGCGGAGCCGCCGCCCGCGAAGGACACCGTGCGGATGACGGTGTGGCTCTGCTCCCGCCACGGCAGGCGGACACCGCGCGTGGCCGGGAAACGGGAGGCGTTCCAGTACGCCTCGGTGCGTTCGGAGGGCGAGGCGCCGGTGAGGGCGGCGCGCGCGGCCTCGGGCAGCGGGTCGTCCAGGCCGAGGGTCGTCGCGACCAGGCCGTCGACCGTCAGGAGGTGGGCGATGACCCCGGCGACCGTCGTGCGGCGGGTGACGGCCTCGTCCCCCTCGTACCACTTCAGGCGGACCGGGGCGTGCCACTCGCCGCTGCCGAAGTCCTGGAGCAGGGCGTCGAGCCGGGCCGTCTCGGCGTCGTAGGGCGCGGCCCAGTCGGGGACGGGTATGCGGGGCGGGCGGCGGTCCAGGCAGCCGGCGAGGACGCGGGAGCGCAGGCCCGGGTCGAGGTCGAGGCTCTCCTCGGGGTGCAGCAGGCCGACGGCGTCCCGCAGCCGCAGTGCCTCGTCCGCGCAGGCGCCGCAGCTGCCGAGGTGCAGCTCGACGGCGGCGGCCTCCTCGGCGGAGCAGGCGGTGAGCGCCCAGGCGCCGAGCAGCGACTTGAGGACCTTGTGCTCCAGGACGGGCGGCGCGGGCGCGGGCACGGCGGGCAGCGGGGGCGGCTCGGGCAGCGGGCGGCCGGAGTCCTCGATGGAGCTGCGCGGTGGCGGTATGCGCAGGCCGCCGCCGTGCGGGGGCCGGGCGCCGGGGTGCTCGCCGGGGCCCGGCCGGCCGTTCTCGCGCGGGCGGCCGTCCGGTCCCGGCCCGCCTTCGGCGAGGGCGCCGCCGGTCGCGATGTCGTCGTCCGCGCGGCCGTGGCGGGGGTCGGTCTCGCCGTGCCGGTCCGGGTGCCGGTCCGGGTGCCGGTCCGGGCCGTCGTGACCCTCGGGGCCGTCGTCCGGCTCGAAGGGGTCGGCGTTCACAGTGCGCTCCCGTAGCCGGGCGGAGGGGCGGCGGCGGGCCGCTGTTCGTTGGCGGTGGACAGGAGTTGCAGGCCGAGGCGGAGGCGGCGCCTGGCCTCGTCCTCGGTCACGCCGAGGTCGGCGGCGGTCTGGCGGTAGTCCCGCCTTTGGAAGTAGGCGAGTTCGAGGGCGGCGCGCAGCGGGGCGGGCATGGACGTCACGATGTAGTCCGCGCGGGCGGCGACGGAGGCGCGGCGGACCTTCTGCTCCATGTCCTCCGTGGTGCCCTGGCCGCCGTCGGCGAGTGCCTCGGTCTCGGTCCGCCGCAGCCGCGCCACCGCGTACCGGTGGGTGAGGCCGGCGAGCCAGGAGCGCATCGGGCCCTTCTTCGGGTCGTACTCCCCGGGGTTCTCCCAGACGTGGGCGAAGACCTCGCGGGTGACGCGGTCCGCCGCCGCGTCGTCGTCGAGCACGCGGTGGGCGAGGCTGTGCACGAGGGAGGCGAGCCGGTCGTACAGCTCGCCGAGCGCGGCCGCCTCTCCGCGTGCGAGCCGCTGCTGCATCTTGCGGTCCCAGCGGGGCGGTGCGTCTTTTGCCATGTGGCCCCCTCCTGCCGTGGCACGACCGACGTGCCGACCGTGCGTTCCGACCGTACGTGCGCGAACCCTCCATCGAATGTAGTGCCCGCCACCGACAACGCACCTCGGTTTGCGGCAACGGGCGGCGCGGAGCGGCTGCGGATGGTAGTGAATTGGTCACACTGCGCTGAGAGTTGGGCCGGAACCGCGTCGAAATTCGTTGAAGTCCGTTGAACGAACTGGATCGACGTAGATCGAATCGGTGCATATGTGATAGGCCTGCGGGATGGCCTGTTGTTCAGGTGGGGTGTTTTACGGGGGAGTGGCGGGGCAACCGCGAACCAAGGAACCGTAAGCAGGGCTTCCGGATGTGGGCCGTGATGGCTGAAGGTTGTAGACCGAACCGGAACCGTACGCGGCGTACGAGTGGAACGAGAGGCGGCGTGGCGGATGGCGCTCGAAGTGACCGACGGCGATCAGGGCGGCTGGGCCGTCATCCAGGTCAGCGGTGAGATGGACCTGGTGACGTCGCCGATCGTGCGCCAGCGCGTCCACGACGCCGTCGCCGATGGCCGCCGCAGCCTCGTCCTCGACCTCTCCGAAGTCCTCTTCTGCGACTCCTCCGGCGTCGGCGTGCTGATAGCCACCCGCCGCCTCATCCGCTCCTGCCGCGGCCGCCTCCGCCTGATCCTCCCGGCGCAGGGCGCGGAGGACGGCTCCCATGTGAACCGCGTCCTGGCGGCCCTCGGCGTCCGCCGCCTCTTCGAGGTCTTCCCGGACCTCCGCACAGCGGTCGACGAGGAGGCTTCGCCGCTGTCGGCGTAGCTTCCCGCTGCTCAGGCTGTCGCCGCCTCACTGGTCGCGGCGCCGGGATCCGTCTCGGGCTCGCAGTCCTCGCCGTACGGCCTGAAGGCGAACGAAGAGGCGTCCCCGTCCAGGTCGATGGTGAGTCCGGCCTCAAGTGCTGCCGCGAGCCGCGTGAGCAGCGGCAGCGTAGGAACGGAGTCCCCGCCCTCGATGGTGGAGATCTGCGGCTGAGTCATCGAGGCCCGCCGCGCCAGCTCGCTCTGGGACAGGCCGAGAGCGGTACGACGGTCATGTACGGCCTGCCCGAGCGCGAAGGCGTGCCCGGCGTCCAGGTAGGCCTGCGACTCCCGGACCCGCTCGCCCAGAAGCTTCCTGGTGCGCCGGGTCTTCCACTGGGAGTGGTTCACGAGCCGTCCTCCTTCCGGTCGTAGGTGTGCTCGGCTTTCGAGTGCCACGCTTCACACAGCTCCTGAGTCCGTCGCGCCCGCTCGACCTCCGCGTCCTCCCGCATGCGGGTCTTACGGAACACGGTCAGCAGGACGATTCGCTGCTGGGGCGCGAGCCAGTAGGTGATGCGGACGGAGTTCCCCTCCATGAGGAATCGCAACTCACGCACCTTTCCGCCGAGGTGGCGAGAGTAAGGCTCTCCCAGAGTCGTCGGGTGCTCCGCCAGCATGTCGGCGGCGCGTTCGACCTTGTCATAGTGAGTGTCCGGCAACTGCTCCAGCCATTGCCGGACCTCGGGCTCGATCTCAGTGGTCCACACCCGAGCAACATATAGAAAACTGTATAACGAGGGAGGCGGATCGGCTGGAGTCGCCAAGGCCCGAGTGAACCGGGCGGACGTCGATCTGGTCGCAGAATCTCACCGGTCCTGCTACAAGCTGCGGCTTTCGGGGATCAGGTCGGCGATCGGCGACGTACGCTCCGTGGTGAACGCAGTGGAACGCATCACCCACCTGATCAGTGAGGCCGAGATGGACAGCGCAGAGTACGAGCGCAAGATTGCCGCGCGATTCGCGAGCTTCGACCAGGACGGCAACGGCTACATCGACCGCGAGGACTTCAGCGGTGCGGCGAAGGCCGTCCTTGCCGAGTTCGGGACGACCGCGCGGTGCGACAAGGGGCAGGCGCTGTACGCGGGTGCTGAGGCGTTCTGGCAGGGCATGGCCGGGATCGCCGATGTCGACGGGGATCAGCGGGTGACCCGCGAGGAGTTCGTGACCGGTGCGGTCAAGCGGCTGCGGGACAGTCCGCAGCGGTTCGCCGAGATCGCGCGGCCGTTCCTGAAGGCCGCGATCGCCGTCGCCGACGAGGACGGCAAGGGCGCCACCCCGAAGGGGACCGAGCGGGTCCTGAAGGTGCTCGGCGCCGATCCGCAGACCGCCGCCGCCGCGGCCGCCGCCCTGGACACCGACGGGGACGGCCGGATCTCCGAGGAGGAGATCCTGACCGCCTTCGCCGCCTACTTCACGACCCCCGCGCCGGACGCCTGAGCGACCCGCGCCGGACGCGTGAGCGACCCGCGCCGGACGCCTGAGCGCCCCCGGCCCGGAGCCGTCACGCGTACCGCTCGCGCAGCTTGTACTTGAGCACCTTGCGCAGCGTCTCGTTGCGGGGCAGGGCCTCCACCACCTCCAGCTGTTCCGGCAGCTTGTGGGGGGAGAGGCCCGCCTCGCGGAGGTACGCGCAGAGCTCGGGCAGGCTCAACTCCGGTGAGCCCGACGGGAGTTCGAGAACCGCGCAGACGCGTTCGCCGCGCTCCGGGTCCGGGAGGCCGATGACCGCCGCCTCGCCGACCGCGGGGTGGGCGTGCAGCAGGTCCTCGATCTCCTTCGCCGAGATGTTCTCCCCCTTGCGGATGATCACGTCCTTCGCCCGGCCGGTGAGGACCAGATGGCCGCTCTCCCGTACGTGCCCCAGGTCGCCCGTGATCAGGAAGCCGTCCGGGTCGAAGGCCGCGGCCGACTGCGACGGCTCCAGGTAGCCCCGGCAGACGGCCTCCCCGCGCAGTCGCACCTCCCCGTCGACCCCGGCCGGCAGCGGCTTCCCCTCGGCGTCCGTGATGCGGATCTCCATCCCGGCCGGGGGCCGCCCCTCCGTACCGGCGAGGTGCTCCGGGGTGTCGTCCGGGGCGCCCATGGTGATCATCGGGACCTCGGTCATGCCGTACCCGTGGGTGAGTTGGCAGCCCATCTCCCGTACGACGGAGTGGTAGAGCTCGGGGGGTTTGGGGGCGCCCCCGCCCGCGAGCAGGCGCAGAGTGGGGATCAGTCTGCGGCCCTCGGGGAGCCTTCGCTGCTCGGCCAGGAACATCGAGTAGAAGGCCGTGGAGCCGCCCGCCGTGGTCACGCCGTGGCGGCGGTAGCCGTCGAGTGCGTCCGGCAGCGCGAACTTCTCGAAGAGTACGGCCGGGAACCCGTAGAGCAGCAGCATCACCAGGTAGTCCGGGCCGCCTATGTGGGCGAAGGGGAACGCGATCGAGCCCACGTCGGCGGACGACAGGCGCAGCGCGTGGGCCAGGCAGGAGCCGCCCGCGATCAGTGAACGGTCGGTGTGCAGCACGCCCTTGGGGTCGGAGGTGGTGCCGGAGGTCCAGTAGATCCAGCGGACGTCGGTGCCGTTCGCGGGCGGCGCGGGCAGGACGGCGGGGTCCGCCTCCGGGAGGTCCGCGTACGCCTCGAAGACGCCGCGGGCGCCCAGGCGGCGGGCCATCTCCGTGTGGTCGAAGCCGCGCCAGACCCCGGGCGTCGCGAAGAACTCGGCCCTGGACTCGCGCAGCGCGAAGCCGACCTCCTTCTCGCGGTAGAAGGGGATGACGGGGGACTGGGTCGCGCCGAGCCGGGCCAGGGCGGCAGTGAGCAGGACCGTCTCGATGCGGGTGGGCAGCTGCCAGGCGACGACCGTGCCGGGGCGCACGCCCCGCTCGTACAGTCCGGCCGCGACGCGTTCCGCCCGCTCGCGCAGGGCGCCGAAGGTGAGCGTGCGGTCGGCGGCCCGCTCCGCCTCCGCCTGGATCAGCGCCGGGCGGTGCGGGGTGAGTTCGGCGCGGCGTCGGATCAGTTCCCAGAGCGTCGGGGACTCGCCCAGTTCGTGTGCCGTGTCCCGCATAGCCGGCCTCCCGATCTCCCTCAACTGACGATCTGTCAGATCGAGGCAGAGCGTAAGCGTCACCGCCTTGTCGGTCCAGAGGTCCGGGGGCTAGCCTCTTTCTGACGACCCATCAGATTAGATACCGTCAGATTCGTACTGCGGCGAGGGGACCCCCATGGAACTGCCTCGGATCATCAGCGTCGACGACCATGTCATCGAACCGGCGCACCTCTTCGAGACCTGGCTGCCGCAGAAGTACCGCGACCGCGGGCCCAAGCCGCTGACCGCCGGGATCGGGGAGCTCGAGTACACCGGCGGCAAGTACGTGATCACCATGGACCCGGAAGGACCGCCCACCGACTGGTGGATCTACGAGGACCTGAAGTTCCCGTACAAGCGGAACATCGCCGCCGTCGGCTTCGACCGGGACGACATGACCCTGGAGGGCATCACCCGGGCCGAGATGCGGCGCGGCTGCTGGGATCCGGTCGAGCGCCTCAAGGACATGGACCTCAACCACGTCGAGGCCAGCCTCTGCTTCCCGACGTTCCCGCGCTTCTGCGGGCAGACCTTCGCGGAGGCGCACGACAAGGAAGTGGCCCTCGCCTGCGTGCGCGCGTACAACGACTGGATGGTCGAGGAGTGGTGCGGGGACAGCGGGGGGAGGCTCATCCCGCTCTGCATCATCCCGCTGTGGGACATCGACCTCGCCGTCGCCGAGGTGAAGCGGAACGCGGCGCGCGGGGTGCGGGCGGTCACCTTCTCCGAGATCCCGACCTACCTCGGCCTTCCGTCCATCCACTCCGGCTACTGGGACCCGTTCTTCGCGGTCTGCCAGGAGACCGGGACGGTGGTGAACATGCACATCGGGTCGTCGAGCCAGATGCCGGCCGCCTCCCCGGACGCACCCCCCGCCGTACAGGCGTCCCTGTCCTTCAACAACGCCATGGCCTCGATGATGGACTTCCTGTTCTCCGGGGTGCTCGTGAAGTTCCCGACGCTCAAACTCGCCTACAGCGAAGGGCAGATGGGCTGGATCCCGTACGCCCTGGAGCGCGCCGACGACGTGTGGGAGGAGCACCGCGCATGGGGCGGCGTCCGCGACCTGATCCCCGAGCCGCCGTCCACGTACTACTACCGGCAGATCTTCTGCTGCTTCTTCCGCGACAAGCACGGGGTCGCGTCCCTGGACGTCGTCGGGCGCGACAACGCCACCTTCGAGACGGACTACCCGCACGTCGACTCGACCTTCCCGCACACCAAGGAGGTCGCCCTCGACCACGTCAAGGGCCTCGACGACGCGACCGTCTACAAGCTGATGCGGGGCAACGCCATCCGCATGCTCAGCCTCGACCTCGACCTCGACCTTGGCCTCGACCTCGACCTCGACAAGTAGCGCTCATGGACCTGGCCTACACCGAGGAAGAGGAAGAGTTCCGGGCCCGCCTGCGCGCCTGGCTCGCGGACGTCCTCCCGCACCTGCCGCCCCGCCCCGACCCGTCCGACTGGCCCGGCCGCCGCGCGTACGACCTGGGCTGGCAGCGCCGCCTCCACGACGCCGGGTACGCGGGCCTGCACTGGCCCGTCGACGCGGGCGGCCAGGGAGCCACCCCCACGCAGCACCTCATCTACCTGGAGGAGACCGAGCGGGCCGGGGCCCCGTACGTCGGCGCCAACTTCGTGGGCCTGCTGCACGCCGGGCCGACCGTCGCCGCCGAGGGCAGCCCGGAGCAGCGGCGGCGCTGGCTGCCGCCGATCCTGCGCGGCGACGAGGTGTGGTGCCAGGGCTTCAGCGAACCGGACGCCGGGTCCGACCTGGCGTCCCTGCGTACGCGCGCGGTGCGCGACGGCGACCACTACGTCGTCAGCGGCTCCAAGATCTGGACCTCGCACGCCGAGGTCGCCGACTGGTGCGAACTCCTCGTCCGTACGACCCCCGTCACCGACGACATGCCGAAACACCGCGGCATCAGCTGGCTCGCGATGCCGATGGACGCGCCCGGCGTCACCGTGCGGCCGCTGCGCACCCTCGCCGGGTCCACCGAGTTCGCGGAGATGTTCCTCGACGAGGTGCGCGTGCCCGTCGGCAACCGGGTCGGCGAGGAGAACGACGGCTGGCGGGTCACCATGGTCACGCTCTCCTTCGAGCGCGGCACCGCGTTCGTCGGCGAGGTCGTCGCCTGCCGCCGCACGCTGACCGCGCTCGCCGCCGAGGCCCGAAAGAACGGCCGCTGGGACGACGCGGTCCTGCGCCGCCGGCTCGGGCGCCTGAACGTCGAGTTCAGCGCCCTGTGGCGGCTCACCCAGTGGAACGTCTCCGAGGCCCAGCGCACCGGCGGCGTCCCCGGCACCGGCGGCTCCGTCTTCAAGCTCCGCTACTCGCACGCCCGCCAGGAGCTGTACGACACGGCCGCCGAGGTCCTCGGGCCCGACAGCCTCGACCTCGGCCGGGAGTGGAACCTCGACCGGCTCTCCTCCCTCTCGTACACGATCGCCGCGGGCACCTCGCAGATCCAGCGGAACATCGTCGCCGAGCGCATCCTCGGCCTGCCGAAGGGGCGGTGAGGCCCGCCATGGACTTCCAACTCACCGAGGACCAGCGGGCGTTGCGGTCCGGCGTGCGCGAGCTGCTCGCCGGGCGGTTCGGACGGGAGGCCCTCCGTGCCCTCGCCGACGCGCCCGAACCGCCCGCCCTGGACCGGGAGTTGTGGCGCGACCTCGGCGTCGCCGGGTTCTTCGCGCTGCGGCTCCCCGAGCGCGACGGCGGTGTGGGCCTCGGCCTGCCCGAGGCCGTGCTCGCCTTCGAGGAGGCGGGCCGCGCGCTGCTTCCCGGTCCGCTGGTCGCCACCCACCTCGCGGCGGGCGAGGTCGAGGGCGCCGCCACCGGGGACACCGTGGTCACCGCCGTCGACAGCTCCGGCCTCGTGCCCTGGCTGGACGCCTCGGACGTCGTACGGGGCGATGCCGCAGGGGCCGTCCCCATCCGCTCCGTCGACCCGCTCACCCCGCTGCACCGGGCACCCGCGGGGGCACCGGACCCGCTCGCCACGCTGCTCACCGCCGCCGAACAGCTCGGCAGCGCCGCCCGCAGCTGTGAGACGGCGGTGCGGTACGCGCGCGAGCGCACGCAGTTCGGGCAGCCGATCGGCGCGTTCCAGGCCGTGAAGCACCTGTGCGCGCAGATGCTCGTCCGCACCGAGCTGGCCCGCAGCGCGGTCTACGCGGCCGCGGTCACCGCCGACCC
The DNA here is from genome assembly GCF_029968015.1 of Streptomyces luteolus. Classification (GTDB taxonomy): domain Bacteria; phylum Actinomycetota; class Actinomycetes; order Streptomycetales; family Streptomycetaceae; genus Streptomyces; species Streptomyces luteolus. The sequence goes on along the minus strand of NZ_JASCIS010000032.1, from coordinate 37,958 downwards.
CGCCGAGATCCGCGCCGCGGCCCTGCTCGCCGACGAGGCGGCCGTCCAGGGCGCGCGCGACTGCCTGCAGGTGCACGGCGGCATGGGCTTCACCTGGGAGGCCGACGTCCACCTCTATCTGAAGCGGGCCTGGCTGCGGGCCGAACTCGGGCCGTCGGCGGGTGCGGTGGAGGAGGAGTGGGCGGCGGCGCTCTGAGCGCGGCGGTGCCGTAAGCACCTGAACAGGGTGGTGTAAGCACCTGAGCAGGGTGGCGTCGCCGCAAGTGATCGAATGACTACCGAGATGACCACGAACGGTCCCGGAAAGCAGCACAGAGTGACCGTGGGGCGTCGATATCGGCTTGTGTCCTAGGCGTGACTCGTCACGGCGCGGAGTCGGGGCGACGCTCCGGTACGCTCCGTGGGATGCGAGTGGTTCTGTTGGCGAGCCATACCGGTGGGGCCTGTGTGGCGCTTCCGGAACCGGCGATGCCCGCCTCTCGCAGGGCATGGCGGCGTGAGACGCCCCCCTGTTCGACACCCCGCGGCGCGCGTCGCACAGTATGCCGCACGCGTACTCCTTCGCGCTGGAATATGCCCGAAGCGCTTGTTGGGGTGACTGTACGTCAACCATGCTGTGTCGTACGGGGATCACGTTCCGTGACCCCGACGAGACACGAGGCGATGTGTCCGCCGGTTCGGATGGTGTGAGCGGTGCAGGTGCTTCAAGTTCAGACGGAGGTCCGCCCCGACCCCGCGGAGGTGGGGCGGGCCCGTAGGTGGGCGAGGTCACGGCTCGCCGGTTCCGGGATAGAGGCGGACGAGCCGCTGGCGGAGACGCTGGTGCTGCTGATCTCGGAGCTGGTCACCAACGCCGTGGTGCACACGGGCTGTCCGGCCGTGCTCCGCCTGCTCCTGCCGCGCCTGCCGGAGTCCGCTCCGGGCACCGTGCGCGTGGAGGTCACCGACGCCAGCACCCGCCCGCCCCGCCCCCGGCAGGCCGAGGGCGACGACACCAACGGCCGCGGCCTGGCCCTCGTGGACGGCCTCGCGGACCGCTGGGGCTGGCAGTCGGACGGCGCGGGCAAGCGCATCTGGTGCGAGGTGGACCGCTGCGAGCCGAAACCGCAGACGACGGAGGACGCGGGGGACACCGGGGACGCCGGGGACGCCGGGGACGCCGCGGAGGTGCGGCACTTGGGCGTGCCACAGGTCGTGGCGTTCCCCGCCTGAGGCCCGGGCGCCGCCCTGTGCTGTACCGCTGAACTTCCCTCTGCGGCAAGGGACTTGACCGTACCGGCCAGGGGGTGGCGGCGCGCCCATGTCACCCCGAGCGTGACACCGCGCGCCGCCGGACGAACACGACTCGCACTCGCCGAGCGTCTACCCCTCGTCAGGCTCTCGACGTCCCCTCACGGCGGATCGCTGCCACAAGGGTGAGGAAACGGACACGAGGCGTCAACACCTGCAGTGGGATTCGTCGCCTGCCCGTCATGAGCGTCCGGCCCGTCGAACCGACGCGACCCGCTCACCCGAGGTCCCCCGCGTCGCCCGTGAGTTCAAGCAGTTCGATGAAATTGCCGTCCAGGTCCGCTACGTAGCCGACCCGCATGTTCGGGTTCGGAGAGACATGCGGCTCCCATATGTCCGCCGCGCCGAGGCTCACGCACTGCGCGTAGGTCGCGTCCAAGTCGTCGACCTCGAGGCAGATGTGGTGGTATCCGTGCACACCACTTGCCCTGAACGGGTCGGTCTCGCCGCTTCCGGGCACGGAGTCGTCTCGCTCCAGCATCTCGATCCGCACTCCGTCGGCGCCCAGGGCGAACGCGCCGCGCAGTCCCCTCCCCGGCTCTTCGAAGCTGTATCCGCGGCGGAAACCGAAGACCTTCTCGTACCAAGCGAGCGATGCGTCGAGGTCGGCCACGCTGACGCCGACGTGATGAAGTCTCATGAAACCGCTGCCCATTTCTGGTCCGGTGATCTGGAAGGAGCAGCCACCGTCTGGGTGGCCGAGGCGAGCTTGAGCGCGCTGTGGGCGGCCGACGCCAGCGTCATGTGGTGGTGCCACCCGCGGTACGTACGGCCTTCAAAATCGCGCAGGCCCACGTCCGTACCGGTCTTCTGGACATCGGCGGAGACCTGCAGGGCCAGGCGCCCCCAGCGCACCAGCTGTTCGGAGGTCTGGTCCGTCATCGACGTGATCCAGAACCCGGAGGGGCGGCCGCGCGTGCTCCGCCACTCGTACAGCACCACAAGGTCCTGGTCCGCGGGGCCGCCCGGGAGGCGTACCCGTGCGGTCGCCGCGAGCGACGAGCTGAGCGCGCCGCTGCGCGGATCGCGCCAGGTGACGTGGCGCCGCTGCTGGCGGAGCGCCGCCGCGAGCCGCAGCACCGGGACCGGTGCGCCCGGGGACTCCTCGTGCTCGCCGTGCTGCGGCTGGACGAGGGTGGAGCAGCTGACCTTGAGGAGGACGGGGATGTCCGCGTCACCGAGGGCGGTGACGATCTCGCGCGGGTCGGTCTGCCGGGCGTCGATGACCACCGGGCGGTGCGCGAGCCCCCAGGAGGCGGTGTCCAGGACTGCCTGAGTGACGCAATTGGCCTGGGTAGACGGCGCGGCCTCGGTGGGGATGCCGACCTGCCCCCGCCGGGGTTCCTCCAGCCACGGCTGCGGCAGGTGGATGCGCCAGTTCACCGGGTACGAGGCACCCTCGTTCGCCAGCCACAGGCCGTACGCCCGCTGCGCGGACACCTGGCTGCCCACGTCGGGGACGAACATGCTGGACACCCCCACTGAATGAGGGCCGGACTTCGGTATGAGCAACGGCGCGACCACCCACGCCCGGGGTTGCACCCGGTCGTCCAGGAAACGCGCCACGGAGCGACGGACGAGGTTCCAGTCCCAGGGCGAATCGCTGATGAAGTGGTGCAGCGCCTGTGCGCTCCCCTTGCGGTCCGTGCCCGCTGCAATCTTGCTGATGGTCTTCCGCCCTTCGGCGGTGAGGAGGCCGTGCAGGTACTCGATGGCGTAGTTGCGCTGGCTGCGGTGTCTGAGCGTGGCGAGAACCGCCATGTACAGGCCTGCGGCCGCTTCCCCTTCGAGGCCTTCGAGGAGCATCCCCAGAGCTAATTCCAGTGTTGTGCCGATCACTTGTCCCCCCGTGATTCCGGTGATTTCACACGCGGAATGACGTTACAGCCCAAAGATGTGGGCAAAGTGCCGGATTCATGACGCTCAGCTTTCGGCGTCGGGCGGCACGGACCGAGCCGTACCGCCCGACGCCCGCAGGGTCACACCGTCTTGAAGACCTCCCCGAACTCCAGGCGGGGAGCGCGCGGGCGGAAGGCGTCAGGTCCCGGGTGACCGACGTTCGCGACCACCAGGGCGCGATGCCGGCCGCCGGGGAAGAACTCCTCGGTCACGGCCGGGGCATCGAAACCGGACATCGGACCCACCGCGAGGCCTGCGGCGCGTACGCCGAGGATGAAGTACGCGATCTGCAGGGAGGCGTTGACCACGGCGGACTCATGCCGCATGGTCTCGTCGCTGAACAGCTCGCGTGCGTCGGGCACATGCGGTGCCACCCTGGCCAGAGTCTCGTGGAAGTCGAGGTCCGTGGCGAGTACGACGACGAGCGGCGCCTGCCGTGCCTTGGGCCGATTGCCCGGCGCCATCTGTGCGACGAGCCGATCGCGAGCCGAGTCGCTGCGGACCAGCGCCGCGCGCAGCGGCTGGCTGTTGAGTGACGTAGGCGCGTTCTTGACCAGCTCGTGGATGGCGGCGAGCTGCGCGTCCGACACCGGTTCGGATGTGTAAGTGTGCGCGGTGTGCGCCTCGTTGAAGAGGAGGTCCTGCGCATCCGCGGCGAGCGTCAGCGTCTCGTGAGCAGGTGCGGAAGCTGCGAAATTCATGGTTGTCACCTCGGTACGGACATGTGAGGGGAATGGGCGCGCGGATAACTGCCCAGGAACATGGTTCGGCTGTTTCGCTGGTGCAGAGCCGTGACGACAGCGCCGACGGAAGGCTCGCTGATATGGCCCTCGCACTCGAGCAGAAAGGAGTAGTCGCCGAATCCCGCGCCACCGGGCCGGGAGAGCACCGACGTCAGCGGTATCGACCAGCGGGCGAACTCCGCGAGCACGATGTGCAGTTCGCCCACCCGGCCGGTCATGGGGACGATGAGGCTGCTGCGATCGGCGCCGGTGGGTGGAGCCGGGGCCCTTCTGCGGGAGATCCTGACGAAGCGGGTCATGGCGTCCTGCCGGGCCCCGATGTCCTGGGCGGCGATGTCGAGGCCGTTGTCGAGCAGGGCCTGCGGTGCGGCGATGGCTGCCTCGCCGGGACCGGCCGAGCTGCCCACCTCCTGGGCGGCGCGGGCCGTCGAGGCGGAGTTGATCACCTCGGCGTGCGGCAGCTCGCGGTGGAGCCAGGCGCTGCACTGCGCGTGCGCATGCGGATGCGTCAGCACCCGGCGTACGGAGTCGAGAGACCCGCCCGCCGGCACGCCAAGGGCGAACTCCACGCGGAGCAGTGTCTCGCCGGTGATGCACAGGTCGCCGTGGGACAGCGCGTCGACCGACGCGGTGACGGAACCCTCGACTGAGTTCTCCCAGGGGACGACCGCGCCGTCCACCGCCCCCGCGCGGACCGCGTCGAGCGCCTGGCGCACGCTGGGGTAGGGGACGCTCTCGTGCGGCGGCACGTCCAGTCCGGCCAGCGCCGCCTGCGTGAACGAGCCGGGCGGGCCCAGATAGCCAACGGGCATCGGCAGTAGCCTCCTTCAGTCGGGTCGGTGGGCCCGGTCAGCGGGTGCTCCAGGCGCCGGCGACGGCGACCGCCTGCCGGGGGTTGAGTCTCGGGTCGCACAACGTCGTGTAGCGCACCCCCAGATCGCCCACCTGCCGCGTGCTCCACACGCATTCGGTGACGTCGTCCGGTGTGGTCTCCAGGTGCAGGCCGGCGGCCACGCCTCCGGCTGCGGTCACCGCCTGCTGGAAGGCCACGACCTCGTCGATCAGGACCTGCACGGACCGGGTCTTCACGCCGCCCTCGGTCTTGAAGGTGTTGCCGTGCATGGGGTCGCAGAGCCAGGGCACCTGATGCCCGGCCTCGCGTACCGCCGTGACGAGCGCGGGCAGCTTGGCGGCTGCCTGTCCCGCGCCCATGCGGGCGATCAGCGTGAGGCGGCCGGGCTCCTTGCCGGGATCGAGCAGGGCGCACAGCTCCACCAGCTCGTCGGGGGACATGGACGGACCGACCTTGCACGCCACCGGGTTGGCCACCTCCGCGAGGATCTGGACGTGGGTGCCGTCCGGCTGGCGGGTACGGTCCCCGATCCAGGGCAGGTGGGTGGAGGTCAGGATGGTCCGGCCGTCTGCGGTGCGGCGCAGCAGCGGCAGTTCGTAGTCGAGGACCAGGGCCTCGTGGCTCGTCCACACCGGGGCGCCGATGGGCGGCACCCAGGCGCCGGTGCGCCGCTGCAGGAGCGTGGTGGCGCGCTGCGCGGCGTCGTAGCAGCTGAGCATGCGGTCCGGGTCCGCCCGTCGGTCCTCCGGTGTGGCGTGCGGAGAGTTGACCAAGTGGCCTCGGTAGACCGGGAGTTCACGGCCGTCGACGGTTTCCGTGGGAGCGCTGCGCGGCTTGGCGAACTGTCCGGCGATGCGCCCGATCCGGATGACCGGCTTACCCGTATTGATCTTCATGACGCCGGCGAGCGCGTCGATCAGGCCGACCTTGCGGTTGACGGCCTCCGCTTCGCACTCGGCAGGGTCCTCCGCGCAGTCGCCGGCCTGGATGACCTGGTAGGTGCCCGTGGCGGCCTCGGCGAGGAGCAGACGGAGCATCCGGACCTCGTCCCAGCCCACCAGGCCGGGGCGGCCCGCGAGTTCGGCCCGTACGGCGGCCGCTCGCAGCGGGTCGGCCCACTCGGGCTGCTGCACCGCGGTGACCGGGTACGGCTCGTCGTCGCGGAGGGCGGGCCTGGGTGCCCCGTCGATGCCGAGGGGTGGGGGTGAGGGCAGCGCGGACATGGTCACTCTCCTTGGGGCAGGGGCGGAGTCGAGCCGGTATCTGCGGTGGTCAGGTCTGGCCGCAGCACCTTCGTGCCGCCGAGGTAGACATGGCGTATGGCCTCGCGGGTCTTGGGCGTGTGCACATGGGCGAGGATGCGGATGGTGCGGCTCAGCGACCCCGGTACCGCGATCTCGGTGGCGCACATCAGAGGGACGTCGGTCAGTCCCAACTCCCTTGCTGTGGCGGCCGGATAGGCAGAGGAGAGGTCCGGGGTCGCGGTGAACAGGATGCTGATGAAGTCCTCCTGGGCCAGGCCGTTGCGGCGCATGATCTCGGTGAGGAGCTCTCCGGTGGCCTTCTCGATCAGCCGCGGGGTGTCGTACGTGGTCTGGGTGGCGCCGCGCACCGCGCGTACGGCAGGAGCGCCGCACTGGGTTGCGGGGTGGTGGGTGGTGGTCTTCACGCACGGTCTCCGAAGAAGTGGCCGGTGGCGTCGGCGGGGGTGGCGGAGGCGCCGCCGAAGAGGGCGGACGCCGGGCTCTCGTGCACGGTGACGGGCTCCCTGCCCAGGACGGCGAGCGTGGCGACTCCGGCTCGTGGCCTGAGGGGGCGCAGGACGGCACCCCGGGCCAGGGCGGGGATATCGGGCAGCCGGGTGAAGCGCAGGCCGGTGCCGGTGGCGCAGACCTCCAGCGCACTGGGACAGACCCGCAGCCCGTCACCGGTCGCCTTGAGCGCCGCCTCTTTGGCGGTCCACAGCTCGGTGAAGGCCTTCGCCCGGCACCGTCGCGGGCGCCGCGCGAGGGAAGCCCGCTCCCGCTGGGTGAGCGCGGTGGCCGCGAGGTCGTCGAACTCGTCCTGCTCGACGACCTCTTCGGCGTCGATGCCGATACGACGACCTCGGACGACGGCGATCCCGACCTGGCTCTCGGTATGCGTGACCGAACAGTCCACACCGAGAATGCCGGGCACCCGGGGCCGGCCGTGGGCGCCCTGGCACTCGGGGCACCTGCGGTCGATGGGCACGTTCTGCGGCGGGATGCCGAGCGCCGAGCCGAGCGCCAGGCGCAGCAGGACGGCTCCGGTGGTGAACCGGTCCTGGTCGTCGGCGCGGTGCGTGGACTCGCGGCGCTCGCGTTCGACGGTGCTGAGCACCTCCAGGTCTCGTACGGAGAACCGCGTCGGCCGGGCCCACCACACCCGGCAGGTCTGCGCGGGGCGTGGGGTCCGGGCGCCGGGTGTCCGGGGCGCTTCGGTGCGCCGGGTGGCGGGAGCTGCGATGGTGACGTCCTCGGGCATCTCTCTTCCCGGTCAGTGGTTGCGGCACAGGTCGCGGTCGATGCGGGCAGGCCACCCCCTCCGGCGCCGGAGAGTGGGGGACGACGGGCGCCGGAGGGGGTGGGGACGTGCCCAGGTCAGACGAACTTCGAGTCGAACTTCTCGACGATCTTCATTGCGTCCTCGGCGTCCTTGAGGACTTGGGCCCGTCCAGGAGGCGGTGCGCCCTCGACCGCGGGCACACCGAGCGCCTTGAAGAACCCTTCCGTACCGCCCGGCGTGAACCAGGCGAGCATCTTGGCGGGCTCGGGGCCGAGGTTCTTGAAGCCGTGCACACTGCCGCGGGGAACGAAGATGAAGCCACCCTGCTCCACCGTGTGCACCTCCTCGCCGTCGGTGAACTGCACTGCGCCTTCGAGGAGATAGAACGCCTCGTCGCTGTGCTCGTGCACATGCGGCGGGGGCCCGGCCTCGGCGGGGACGTGTGCCTCGAGGAGGCTGAAGGCGCCACCGGTGGTCTCGGCGTCGGCCTTGAAGGTGTACTTGTCGCCGAAGACCCAGCGGCTCTCGCCCCCGCCGGCCGGCACGTACAGGACCCGGGAGTCGCCGCGGCTCATCCCGCGGCCCCCGGTATCGGGGCGCGGACCGACTCCGGGTCGATCAGCCGGAACATCTCGACGGTGTCGAAGTAGTCCTCGAAGTGCACGGCCAGGCCGTCCTCGCCGAGGGTCCACGTCTGTACGAACCGCAGGGTCTCCTTGCGGCCCTCACGGCTGGTGACCTCCCGGTCGCCGAGCACGATCACGCGGTCGCCGCTCACCAGGAACTCGTGCGGGTCGAGCACCATGCCACCCAGGACCTGCGGCACCCGCCCGAGGAACTCCCGCATCCCGGCGTGACCGTGCTTGGCCCCGCCCAGGCCCGCCAGCTCCATGCCGTCGGGGTGCACCCAGACAACGTCGGAGGAGAAGTAGGAGAGGATCGCGTCGATGTCCCGGCGGTGGAAGGCGTCGTACGCGGCGCGGATACGCTCCTCCACCCCGGCGGCACCGCCGTTCGTCGTGCCGCTCATGCGGATGCCTCCTTCAGGCGGATCTCCGGGAAGTGGGACTGGAGCGTGCGGCGGATGCCGTCGTGCCATTCGACGGTGCAGTCGCCGATCAGCGACCGCCGCTTGCTGCTGTCGAAGGCGTAGGTCTCCCGCGTCACCGGGGTCTTCTCGAACTTCGCCTCGACGCCGGTGAGTTGAGCCATGTACTGCGCGCAGTCGGTCATTCCGACCGGCTCGTCGCCGCCCCAGTTGACCACCGTCGCGGGCGTGCTCGCGATCCCCCACAGCAGCGGAGTCTGGTGTGCCAGATCGTCGGTGTGGATCAGCGAGGCCCAGTTCTGTCCCTCCAGTGGAATCGGGATCTGTTCACCGGCCAGCATCTTGTTGAAGTACATGACCGGCACGCCGCCGTAGGAGGCGGGACCGTAGGAGATGTTGAGCCGGGCGATGGTGGTGGGCAGGCCGAGCGTGCGGGCGTAGGCGCGTGCGGTGCCCTCGGCGGCGATCTTGCAGACGGGGTACGTGGGCAGCCACTCCGCCACACCGTCCAGCGGGTCGGTCTCCTTGTACTGGTGGTCGAGCGTCTGCCGCTTGTAGAACGCCCCGGTCGACACGTGCAGGAACGCCTCGGCCTTGCGGCAGTGCGTCATCAGGCGCCCCACCGCGACCGAGTTGACCTCGATGGCGGTGTCGAAGTCCCCGTCGTAGCCGCGGTGCACCGCGGAGTGCATGACATGGGTGAAGTCGTCGGGCAGGTCGTCGAGAGTGTCCTCACCCATGTCCCAGCGGTACGTGGTGATCCCCTGGGAGCGCAGTTCGTCCTCCGCTCCCGGCGTGCCGAAGCGGCCCAGGCACCAGACCTCGTTGTCGGCCGCCAGGGCCTCGGCGACCGGCCGGGCGGCCTGCCCGGTGCCACCGGTGATCAGGATCTTCTTACCGTGCATCAAGTGTTTTCGCTTTCCTTGCGGAACGAGCATCGTGCTCGCTCACTTGCCGTTCAGGGCCCGGTCGAGCTCGGCCCGGAGAATGGCCTGGAAGGCCGCCACGTGCTTGGGGCCCATCAGCGTGTAGTGCTCGCCGGGCACATCGAGGTAGCGGTTCTCCTCGCGGGTGAAGTCGTCCCAGCGGCGCAGTTCCTTGTCGAGCCAGTCCTCCTTGGTGCCGCGCAGCGGGATCGCGTAGAAGACGCTCATCGACCGCACGTCGCCGCCCGGCTGGTAGGTGCGGCCCAGGCCGGTCAGGCCGTCGGCGAGGTCGGCCCAGGCCGTGAAGCGGGGCAGGTCCAGGTCCAGTTCGGCCAGGCGCTCCGGCGGGGCGATCCTGATCAGGTGCTCCAGCTGCTCCGCCTTGCTGAGCGGGCGCAGCTGCGCGGGCAGTTCGGCGGCCTGCTGCTTGGAGACGAGTTCCAGGAACATCGCCAGATTGACCGCGGTCTCGATGTAGTCGAGCTCGTCCATCCGGTACTTGATGTGCGGGGGAAGGTTGAAGCTGCCGACGAAGTCGACCTGCTCGCCCTCCGCTTCCAGGATCTTGGCGATCTCGAAGGCCACCGCGGAGCCGAAGGAGTAGCCAGCCAGGGCGTAGGGCCCGTGCGGCTGCTTGGCTCGGATCGCCGCCGCGTACGTACGGGCCATCTCGTCGAACGAAGCGAACGGCTTCTCGCCCTCGTTGAAGCCGCGCGCCCGGAGCGCGTAGAAGGGACGCTCGTGCACGAAGTACTTGGCCAGGTTGACGAAGACGAGGACCTCACCGACGCCGGGATGCACGCAGAACAGCGGAGTCTTGTCGCCGCTGGTCTGCAGCGGCACGATCGGGTCGTACTCGGACGGTCCTGCGGCGGCGCCCACCGTGATCCGCCGGGCCAGTTCGCGCACGCTCGGCGCCATCAGGAGCGCGAGTACGGGCAGTTCCACGCCGGCGAGGCGGAGCCCGACCAGCCGCTTCATGCGCAGGATGTCCAGTGACGTACCGCCCAGGTCGAAGAAGCTGGCCGTTACGCTGACCGCATCGGCGGGCAGGTCGAACAGCTCGGCGTATATCCCGGCCAGTGCCTCCTCCACCTCGCCCTCGGGGGCGACGTAGCCGCCCAGGTGACGGGTGACCAGGTCGTCCACCGCACTCTGCCGGTCCGCGTACTCACCGGCCTCGAGGCGCCTCCGCATCAGCGAGCGCTGGATTTTGCCCAGGCTGGTCTTGGGGAAGGCCTCGACGGGCAACGGCAGGAGCACCGTCGGCCGGAAGCCCCACGCCATGACCACGCTGTTGCGCAGCGCGATCAGCAGGCGGTGCAGCCCGGCCTCGTCGCCCTCGTCGAGCGTGCTCGCGAAGGCCACGACGAGTTGTTCGGTGTCGCTCCCCTGCGGACGGGTGGGGAAGGCGGCAACGTACGAGGTACGGACCCCGTCCAGCTCCTCGAGCAGTGCCTCCAGCTCGTGGCTGAAGTAGTTCACGCCGTTGACGATGATGCTGTCCTTGCTGCGCCCGACGAGCGTCAGCCGGCCGTCGACGACCCGGCCGAGGTCGCCGGTGCGAAACCAGCCGTCGGCGGTGAACGCTTCCGCGGTGGCCTGCGCGTTGTTGAAGTACCCGCCGGTGACCATCGGCCCGCGCAGCTCGACCTCGCCGACCTCTCCGTCGGCGAGCACCCGGCCGCTGCCGCTCTCCGTCACGCGGAGGGCGAGGCCTGTCACCGGGCGGCCGACCGCGGCGAACTCCGCCGTCAGGTCGCGCTCGGGGAACTCGCGGTTGTAGATGCTGCCCGCACAGGTCTCCGTCATGCCGAAGGCCGGCCACAGCACGCGCCGGTCGAGGCCGTACACGGCGAGCTTGTCCAGGAAGGCGACACCCGTGCCGACCACGTTGGCCTCACCGCCGGAGATGATGTGCCGCAGGCTCGACAGGTCGAGGGGCAGGTTTCCGGGCAGCTGGGCCAGCGCCTGGTTGATCAGGCCGAGCAGGAAGTTGGGCGTGAACGTCATCGTCACGCGGTGCGCGTCGATCAGCTGCAGGAAGCGCACCGGGTCGCCGAGGATCAGGTCTGGGCTGGTCTGCAGCTGGGTGGCGCCGACCGACAGCGGCAGCAGATGGGCTTCGAGCAGCGCGGCGACGTGGTCGTACGAGATCCAGTTCAGCGTGATGTCCGTGGGGCCGAGCTGCTGCACCTCCGCCTTCGCGGCCATCGAGGCCAGCAGGTTGGCGTGGGTGAGCATCACGGCCTTGGAGTTGCCGGTGGACCCCGAGGTGAGTACGAGCAGGGCGACGTCCTCGGGCCCGGGCTCACCGAGCGGCACCTGCCCGGGGTCGAGGTCCCCCGCGTGCGCCCTGAGGTCCTTCAGGCCGGTCACCTCAAGGCCGGCGACCTCGGGCAGCTCGTCGCGCAGCCGCTCCGTGGTGACAAGGAGGGGGTCGTCCAACAAGGTCTTCACGTGCAGGAGTTGGGCGGTCCAGCGCTCCTGGTCGCCACGTATGGGGACCAGTGGGCAGGCGGTCATGCCGCCGAGCAGGCAGGCCCAGAACACCGGAAGGAACTCGTCCGGCCGCTCAAGCAGCAGCGCGATCTTGCGGCCCGGTTCGGCGCCGCCCGCGCGCAGTCCCGCGAGGATCCGACGTGCCTCGTCGAGCAGCTCGGGGTACGACTGGAGCCGGCTGTCCGTCACGTCGTCGGTCAGGCAGTACCGCAGCCCATGCGTCGGGTGGTGTGCGGCGGCCGTGGTCAACAGGTCACCGAGGTGTGCGGCCGACTGGGGCCGGGGAGTCGTGTGTGGGGTGGCGGGTACGGATTCCTGGATCGTCATCAACGTCCCTCTCCTGAATACATGGGAAGACCGCACGGGGCGGTTCGACCCAAGAATGAGCAGGGGCGTTCGACCAGGGCAAAGATCGCGGAGGCTACTTCGCGACTTCTCCGGGACTTTGTCAGTTTTCCCGGGCGGGACATGGCCGCCAGATGGCCGGGGCGTTGCCGAGGAGTATGGGGGCACGCCGCCAGGCGCGTCGGCGGATCCCGGGAATCAGCAGGTCAGGGAGTACGGGAGCGCGGGACTCCGGAGCTCTCGGCGGTGGCGTCGTGGGCCTGTTGTGCGGCCAGGACGTCCGGGGTCCGGGCCTGGATGCGCTCCATCAGGCGGCGCATCGGCGCGCTGATGTCCTGCCCGAGTTCGGTCAGCGCGTACGTGACCCGGGGTGGGTTGGTGGGTTCCACGGTGCGGGAGATCAGGCCGTCCCGGGTGAGCAGTCGCAGGGTCTGGGCGAGCATCTTGTCGCTGATCCCGCCGACTCTGTTGGCCAGTTCGAAGAACCGCAGCGGACGTTCACCGAGCGCGGCCAGGATCAGCAGCCCCCAGCGGGTGGCGATGTGGCTCAGGATGTCGCGGACCGGGCAGTCGCTGTCGAACACCGTGCCGTCGGTCGTCGTGGGGCTCTCCTTCATCAGCCCAACTTACCCAAAAGTGCGTCCTTACCAATAGAAAGCTCATGTCCTAGCGTGAGTTCCATCGGCGTCCGCCATGGAGGTACACATGCTGATCGAGGCATGGGCAGATCTGGTCTGCCCGTGGTGCTACATCGGAAAGCAGCACCTGGACAAGGCCCTGACGACCTATCAGGCCCATCAGGGCCGCTACGAGACGGAAGTGACGTGGCGGGCGTACCGGCTGGTGCCCGGCATGCGGGGCGGATCCGGCACCACGCTCCCGGAGTTCATGGCGCAGCGCTCCGGGCTCCCGGCCGAGGCGGTCGCGGAGCGCCTCGCCATGGTCACCGGGGTCGCCGCCGACGCGGGCCTGGACCTGAGACTCGACAAGGCCCTCCCGGTCGACACCTTCGACGCGCACCGGGTGGCGTCACTGGCGGCGGTCGAGGGTCAACGGGGCGCGGTGACCGAGCGGTTGATGCGGGCGTACGCGACGGAGGGCCGTGATCTGAGCGACCACGACACGCTGTGCGAGCTCGCCGCCGAGTGCGGCCTCGACGCCGGCGCCGTACGCGCGGTCCTGGCATCGGGCGACTTCACCGACCAGGTCGGAGCGGATGAGCACCGCTCCCGCGAGACCGGCATCAGCGGAGTGCCGTTCCTGCTGGTCGAGAACCGGTTCGCGGCCGGTGGCGCACAGGACCCGGAGGCGATCCACGCGCTCCTGGACCGCGCGGCCGCAGCCTGACCACGGCGCCCCCTCCCCTCCCCCCAGCACCCGCGCGACAGAAGCAGAAGACGACAGGGACACACACATGAACACCAACGAAGAGATCATCAAGGGCATCTACGCGGCCTTCGAACGCCGCGACCTGGAAGGCGTACTCGGCGCCTTCGCCGACGACGTCGCCTGGGTCCACCCCGAGGGAATGAGCGACCTCGGCGTCGGCGGAGCCAAGCAAGGGCCCGACGGCGTCCGCGAGTTCCTCTCCAAGGTGCCGTCCGTCATGGCCGGTCAGAAGGTCGAGCCGGAAGAGTTCGTGATCGACGCCGACCGCATCGTGGTCTTCGGCAGCCGGCACGTCACCGGGCACAACGGCGCCACCGGCACCTTCAAGTTCATCCACTCCTGGACGCTGCGCGAAGGCCGCGTCACGGCCATGGAGGACACCTTCGACACCCACGCCCTGCGGCGCCTGCTGGAGAAGTGATCCCATGAGAGACCGTGTCACCGACCAGCGGGCCACGCCCCGTCCGGCGGCCGCGGAGTCCGGGGGCGACACCGGGCCCATGCCCTGGGCGCTGGTCGCGGCCCTGACGTTCGCCGCCGTGTGCGCCGCGATACAGCAGACGGCCGTGGTCCCGCTGCTGCCCGTGCTCCAACAGCACCTCGACTCCTCGCTGTCCGCGGTGACCTGGGCCTTCACCGTCAGCCTGCTGTGCGGTGCGGTGGCCACCCCGATGGTCGGGCGCCTGGGCGAGCTCTACGGCATCCGCCGTACGGCCATGACCGTACTCACCCTCCTGGCGGCCGGGGCGGTGCTCGCCGCCGCCACCACCTCGCTGCCCCTGCTCATCGCGGGCCGCGTCCTGCAGGGCTTCTCCGTGGCGGTGATCCCCGCGGCGATCGGCATCGTCCGGATGAACGTGCCGCCGCAGCGGCTCGCCACCGCGGTGGGTGTGCTCAGCGCGACGGTCGGCATGGGGGGCGGCATCGGGATGCTGCTGACCGGCGGCCTGTCCGAGGCCGTCGGTGACTACCACTCCGTGTTCTGGGCGATCGCCGTCCTCGCCGTCCTCGCGGCGATCGCGGTGCGTCTCACGGTTCCGGCGGCCGCCCCGACCGGCACCGGGCGACCGGACCTCGTGGGCGGCCTGCTCCTCACGGGCGCCCTGGTGGCCCTGCTCGTCGCCATCAGCCAGGGCCGGGCCTGGGGCTGGACCTCGGGTCCTGTGCTGGGCCTGCTGGCCGCCGCCGTCGTGCTCGCCGTCCTGTGGGTCTACGCCGAACAACGCGTGCCCACCCCGCTCGTGGCCATCTCCATGCTCACCCACCGGGCGAGCATCGGCGCCAACGTCGCCTCCCTGCTGCTCGGCTTCGCGATGTTCGCCAACATCACCCTGATCTCCGCCTACGTCCAGGCCCCCGAGGCCACCGGCGGTTTCGCGGCGTCGGTCCTCGACGTCGGTGTGTTCCTGCTCCCGCTGACCGTGCTTGTCGTGGCCGTCACTCCGTACGCGGGCCGCATGGCCAAGGTGACAGGACCCGGGAAGGTCGTGGCGCTCGGCGGTCTCATCACCGCGCTGTCCGACCTGTGGCTGATCCTGGTGCACGACGAGCCGTACGCGATCTACGTGGGCACCGCCGTCCTGGGCATCGGCATCGGTCTCGGCTACGCCGCGGTGGGGGCGATGGCGATCGAGCACGTGGCCCCCGAGAAGGCGGCCGCGGCCAGTGGCGTCAACCTCCTGGTGCGCGTGGTCGGCGGCGCTGTCTCGGGTGCCGCGATCGCGGCGGTGCTCGCGGCCCACACCACTGCGGGGCAGGTCGCCGAGGCAGGCTTCCGCACCGGCTGGACCGTCGCCGGTGCGACCGGCGTGGTCGCCGCGGTCTTCGCGGTCCTCTACTCCGGCCGCCGTCCGGCGGCAGATCAGTGAACGGAGCCTGACCAGGCGGGACTTGAGCGGTCCGACGTCTGGACCGGCCCGGGAGCGCTGCGCACCACCATCACCGAGGAGAAGGCGCCTAGGGTGGTGGTGGTGCGCGCGCTGCACAGGCCGCGGCTCCTCAGAGAACCGCCACCGGCGCGACCGGTGTGCCCGTGGCTCCCGCGAACGGCTCCGGCGTCGCGGACAGCAAGAACGCGTACCGCGACTCTTGTGCACAGGCTGTGGACAACTCTTCGAGGAACCAGTTCTGGCCCTGCGGCATGCCCATCTCGACCAGGTCCAGGGCGTGCACCGGCAGCCACAGGTTCTCGATCTCCGGCGGGAAGATCTCGAAGGTCAGGGTGTCGTTGGCGACGGCCGCCACGTCCCGCGCGTGGAACCACTCCGGCGTACGGATCGACAGGCCCGGTGACGGATAGCCGTACCCGTGCTTGTCGCCCGCCAGATAGACCTGCACCTGTCCGGTCCGTACGAGGACGACATCGCCGGCGCGGACCTTCGTACCCGCGAACTCCTCGGCCTCGTCCAGGTCTTCGGGGGTCACCGCGTGATCGCCGGGCAGGCGGTCCAGGCCCTTGGCGCGGGCCACGTCGAGCAGGACGCCGCGCGAGACGACGTGCCGGATCGCGGTCGCCGCGCCGAACCCGGCTCCGCCGTGCGCCGTGATCGACTCCGCCGGGCGGCCGTTGTAGAGGCGGCCCGAGTGGGAGACGTGGGACAGGGCGTCCCAGTGCGTTCCCGACTGGAGGCCCATCGTCACGGCGTCGTCGCTGCAGGCCACCGTGCCCGGGCCGAAGAGTTCCTGGTTGACCTGCACCATCGTGTGGAACGGGTTGATCCGGCCCCGGATCAGGCCGCTCTGCACGCCGTCCTCCTTGAGCGGCAGGGCGAGCGGTATGCGGTGCCCGCCGCGGACCTCGGCGGTGGCGTCCCGTACGACCGTGTCGGTGATCAGGTTCAGGGTGCCGGACTCGTCGTCCGCGCCCCAACGGCCCCAGTTGTTCACGCGCTTGGCGATGTCGTGGAACTCCGGCGGCATGGACATCGGGGCCTCCTCAGGGCTTGTGCTCCCGTATCTGATGACCCGTAAAATCTAACGGTCCGTCAGAAAACGCGGGAAGGGGCCGACGTGGGGAACTTCTTGGCAGGCAAGGTGGTCGCCGTCACCGGGGCCGGGCGCGGCATCGGCCGGGCCGTGGCGATCGCCGCGGCCGCCGAGGGCGCGAAGGTGATCGTCAACGACTACGGCGTCTCGATCGAGGGCGGTGAACCGACCAGCGAGGTCGCCGAGTCGGTGGTCAAGGAGATCGAGGCCGTGGGCGGGGAGGCGGTCGCCGTGGCCGACGACATCGCCACGATGGCGGGCGGGCAGCGGATCGTCGATGTGGCGCTCGCCGAGTACGGGCGGATCGACGGGGTGGTGTGCGTCGCCGGGATCCTGCGGGAGCGGATGCTGTTCAACATGTCCGAGGAGGAGTGGGACCCGGTGGTCGCCACCCACCTCAAGGGCACGTTCACGGTGTTCAAGGCGGCGTCGGCGGTGATGCGGAGGCAGGGCGGCGGCACGCTGATCGGCTTCACGTCCGGCAACCACCAGGGGTCGGTGGCCCAGGCCAACTACTCGGCGGCCAAGGGCGGGATCATCTCGCTGGTACGGAGCGCGGCGCTCGGTCTGCACAAGTACGGGGTGACCGCGAACGCCGTCGCGCCGGTCGCCCGTACGCGGATGTCCGCCAACGTGCCGATGGAGCTGAAGGAGATCGGGGAGCCGGAGGACGTGGCGGCGCTCGTCGTGTACCTGCTGAGCGAGCGGGCTCGCGCCGAGAAGATCACCGGGCAGGTGTACACGATCGCAGGTCCGAAGATCGCGGTGTGGGCGCAGCCGCGGGAGCTGCGGGCGGGGTATGCGGAGGGTTCCTGGACGCCGGAGAAGGTGGCCGACTTCCTGCCGGGGACGGTGGGGGTGGATCCGATGCCGATGCTGGCGCAGCTTGAGGCGATGGCGGAGGCGGCGGGCAGGCGGGATCGGCCGAACGCGTGAGTTCTCCCCTCCCCGCCCCTTCCCGAAGTCCTCGCCGGACGGGCCTCCTCAAGCGCCGGAGGGGCTGGTTTTCAGGGGCGCGGGGCAGTGACATTTGCGGCTCCGCCGCGGGGCGCGACCAGCCACGACGGCGGGACAGCCGAACGACAGCGCCGCAGCCACGCGGCGCCAGCCGCAAATCGGACACAGTCGGGAAGGGGCGGGGTGGGGGCTCAACACCGGGGGACCACGTGCAGTTCACGAAAGGGGAGCAGCGTGAGAGGTGTCCTGTTCGATGGCGAGGCGCCGCTGGTCGTCGACGACCTGGAGATACGGGCGCCGGGGCCCGGGGAAGTGCTCGTGCGGGTCGCCGCCGCGGGGCTGTGTCACAGCGACCTGTCGGTGGTGGACGGGACGATCCCCTTCCCCGTACCGGTGGTGCTCGGGCACGAGGGCGCCGGAGTCGTGGAGGCCGTGGGCGCGGGCGTCGCGCATGTGGCGCCCGGCGACCATGTGGCCCTGTCCACGCTTGCCAGTTGCGGGGCGTGCGCGGACTGCGACCGGGGGCGGCCGACGATGTGCCGCCGCGCGATCGGGCGCCCGGAGCGGCCGTTCACGCGGGGCGGGGAGCCGGTGTACCAGTTCGCCGCGAACTCCGCGTTCGCCGAGCGCACCCTCGTCAAGGCCGTACAGGCGGTGAGGATCCCGAAGGAGGTGCCGCTGACGTCGGCGGCGCTGATGGGCTGCGGGGTGGTGACCGGGGTGGGCGCCGTCCTTAACCGGGCCCGGGTCGAGCGCGGCGACAGCGTGCTCGTGACCGGCGCGGGCGGCATCGGGCTCAACGTCCTGCAGGGCGCGCGCCTGGCCGGGGCGACCACGATCGTGGCGGTCGACGCGAACCCCGAGAAGGCGGGCGCCGCCCGGCAGTTCGGGGCCACGCACTTCGTGGACGCGTCGGCGACCGCGAACGTACCGGCCGCTGTACGGGAGATCCTGCCGACCGGCGTGGACCACGCCTTCGAGTGCGTGGGCCGCGCCGAGCTGATCCGCCAGTCCGTCGACCTCCTCGACCGGCACGGCCAGGCCGTCCTGCTCGGCATGACCGCACCGAAGGTGGAGGCGTCGTTCCTGCCCGCGGCGATGTTCCTGGACAAGTCGATCCTCGGCTGCCGCTACGGCTCCAGCCGCCCGCAGCACGACATGGCCCTGTACGCGGACCTGTACCTGAAGGGCCGACTCCTGCTCGACGAGCTGGTGTCGGCGACGTATCCGGTGGAGGAGTTCGATCGGGCGGTGGCGGATCTGGAAGGGGGGAAGGTGGCCCGGGGGGTGGTGACGTTCTAGGGCGCCGCGCTCAGGAGCTGTCGAAGATCCGCTGCTCCGGTTGGCCCGTGTGGCGGGCGATCGCCTCGAAGTCGGCGTCCTGGTGCAACAGGGTCAGCTTGTGGTGGACGGCGGTGACGGCCACGAGGAGATCCACGGGACCGGCGCACTGGTGCATGCCGCGGTTGGCGAGGTCACGCTGCAGGATCGCGGTGTCGTCCCAGGCCGAGTCGCGCATCGCGTAGTACGGAAAGGTGTCCCGGAGCAGACCGTCCGCTTCGTGGTACGCGGGTGTTCCGCCGACGGCACGCAGGAACTCCTGGCGTACGGGCTCGCAGATTCCGACGAGCCCCGCGTTCACCGCCTGGTCCCACTCGGAGCCCGACGTGCCGCAGTAGAAGCGGATCAGGGCGCTTGTGTCGATCAGGTAGAGCTCGCTCATGCGGCGGACGGCCCCTTCGAGCCGGTCGGTCCATCGGTCGAGCCGCCGAGCTCGGCGTGTTCGATGCGGGAGAAGTCGATCTCGCCCATGGCGACCATCTGCCGCATGCGTTCCACGGCGGCAGCGCGGCGGCGCCGGTCCGCGATCTCCCGCAGAGCGGCGTTGACGGTGTCCTTCTTGGTCGTGGTGCCGAGGTGGCGAGCGGCTTCCTGCAGCGCTGCGTCGTCCAGGTCGATGACGGTGCGGGTCATGGGGCCACCTCCGGATGCGTATATACGTTTTCCAATCAAGATATCAGCCCGTCGGCGTCCGGGGCGTCCGGGGCGTCCGGGGCGTGCGGGGCGTGCGGGGCGGGCTGCAGGGTGCCGGGGCGGTCAGATCGCCGCGCCCGCGCGGAAAGTGCGGCGGTACGCGGTCGGGGTGACGCCGAGGGCTGACTGGAGGTGCTGGCGCAGGGACTGGGCCGTGCCGAAGCCGGCGTCGTGGGCGACCTGGTCCATGGAGAGTTCCGTGGACTCCAGGAGGTGCCGGGCGCGTTCGATGCGCTGGCGGGTGAGCCACTGGCCGGGGCTGACGCCGACCTCCTCGCGGAAGCGGCGCGTGAACGTGCGCACCGACATCGCCTCCTGCTCGGCCATGTCCCGCAGCTGGATCGGCTCGTGCAGGCGCGCGAGGGCCCAGGTGCGGGCGGTCCGGGTGGTCGCCAACTGGGCCTCGGGGATGGGGCGTTGGATGTACTGGGCCTGGCCGCCGTCGCGGTGCGGCGGGACGACGGTGCGGCGGGCGACCTCGTTCGCCACGGCCGTACCGTGGTCGCGGCGCACGATGTGCAGGCACAGGTCGATGCCCGCGGCGACCCCGGCCGAGGTCAGCACGTCGCCGTCGTCGATGAACAGCACGTCCGCGTCGACCTCGACCTTCGGGAAGACCCGCTGGAAGTGCTCGGCCATCGCCCAGTGCGTGGTCGCGGGGCGTCCGTGCAGGTAGCCGGCGGCCGCCAGGACGTATCCGCCGGTGCAGATCCCGACCATGCGCGTGCCGGGCCGGACGAGGGCGAGCGCGGCGGCCAGCTCGTCGGTGAGCCTGCCCTCCTCGTACACCGGGCCCAGCTCGTGCGAGGCGGGGATGACGACCGTGTCCGCCGTGGCCAGCGCCTCCGGGCCGTGCTCGACGAGGACCGAGAAGTCGGAGTCCGTACGGACCGGGCCCGGCTGCCGGATCGAGCAGGTCACCGTCTCGTACAGGCGGAAGCCCTCGGCGTCCTTGGCGCGGTCGAAGATGCGGTGCGGGATGCCGAGCTCGAAGGGGAGCAGGCCGTCCAGGGCGAGGACGACGACGCGGTGGCGGGGCGGGGGCGTACCGTTCCGGTCCATGGCCCGATCCTACCGAACAGTGTCCTTCGGGCCACTCGATTGACGTGTTCGCGCCCGGCACGCTGGCGTACGTGACTGAGACGACCGCCGCAGCCTCCTCCCGTAGCGCCCGCATAGCCCGCAGACCCCGCAAGCCCCGCCCCGCACCGCCGTCCGGCCGCTTCCACCGCGCCTGGTTCGTCGCCGCCGTCGCCTTCGTGACGATCATCGGCGCCGCCGCCTTCCGCTCCCTGCCGGGCCTGCTCATCGATCCGCTGCACCGCGAGTTCGACTGGTCGCGCGGCACGATCGGCTTCGCCGTCTCCGTAAACCTCGCCCTGTACGGGATCACCGCACCCTTCGCCGCCGCCCTCATGGACCGGTTCGGCATCCGCCGCGTGGTCGCCGTGGCCCTCACCGTGATCGCGCTCGGCTCCGGACTCGCCGTGTGGATGACGGCCGCCTGGCAGCTCGTCCTCTACTGGGGGTTCCTGGTCGGCCTCGGCTCGGGCTCGATGGCGCTCGCGTTCGCCGCGACGGTCACCAACCGCTGGTTCACCGAGAAGCGCGGCCTGGTCACCGGCATCCTCACCGCCGCCAGCGCCTCGGGCCAGCTGATCTTCCTGCCGCTGCTCTCCTGGATGGTCGAGGGCCACGGCTGGCGCCCCGCCGCGATCACGGTCGCCCTGACCGCGCTCGCCGTCGTCCCGTTCGTCTGGCTGCTCCTTCGCGACCACCCGGCCGACGTGGGCCTCGCGCCCTACGGGGCCAAGGAGTTCGTGCCGAAGCCGCCGCCCGTGCAGGGGGCCGCGAGCCGCGCCCTGAAGGTACTCTTCCGCGCCGCGAGAACAGGGCCCTTCTGGCTGCTCGCGGGCACCTTCGCGATCTGCGGCGCCTCCACCAACGGCCTGATCCAGACCCACTTCGTGCCCGCCGCCCACGACCACGGCATGCCCATCACGGCGGCGGCCTCACTGCTCGCGGTGATCGGCGTCTTCGACGTCATCGGCACGATCTTCTCCGGCTGGCTCACCGACCGCTTCGACGCCCGCCGCCTCCTCGGCGCGTACTACGCGCTGCGCGGCATCTCGCTGCTCTTCCTGCCGATGCTGCTCGCGCCGGACGTGCGCCCGCCGATGCTGTTCTTCATCGTCTTCTACGGCCTCGACTGGGTCGCCACCGTCCCGCCCACGATCGCCCTGTGCCGCGAGCACTACGGCGACGACTCGGCGATCGTCTTCGGCTGGGTCCTCGCCTCGCACCAGATCGGCGCGGCCGTCGTCGCCTTCGGCGGCGGTCTCGTACGGGATCTGACGGGCTCGTACGACGTGGTCTGGTACGCGTCGGGGGCGCTGTGCGCGGCGGCGGCGCTGATGGCTGTCGTCATCCGGCGGGGGAAATCAAGCCTGTCCGGCGTTTGAGGACGAGCCCGGAGGGCGATCGGCGGCACGGCGTCCGACGGTGAGGTTCCTACTTGCTGAATCCCCCGAACCGCCCGCGGTGGAACAGCAACGGTTCGCCGCCCTCCGCCACCGCGTCAAGGGCGTCCACCCGCCCCACCACGATCAGGTGATCGCCCCCCGTGTGCACCGCGTGGATCGTGCAGTCCAGCCACGCCGGTACGCCGCTCAGGCGGGGCGCGCCGGAGACCGGGGCCGGGGTGTGGTCGACGCCCGCGAACTTGTCGCCGCCGCTCACCGCGAAGCCGCGGCACAACTCGCCCTGCTCCGCGCCCAGTACGTTCACGCAGAACGCGCCCGCGCGGGCGATCCGCGGCCAGGTCGTCGACGTACGCGCGACCATGAACGCGATCAGCGGCGGGTCGAGGGAGAGGGAGGCGAACGACTGGCAGGCGAAGCCGGCCGGGCTGTCCGCCTCGTCCGCCGCTCGGGCCGTGATCACGGTGACGCCGGAGGCGAAGTGGCCGAGCACGCGCCGGAACTCGCCCGCGGCGAGCGGCAGCCGCTCGTCGTCGCCGACGGCGCGCAGATCGGGTCGCGGGTGCGCGGGGGCGGGCTCGGCGACCGTGGCGGCGCCGACGGACCTGAGGTATCGGACGGCTGTCTCGGCCATCCCTGCGTGTCCCATCACGCTGCTCATTGAAACTGACGATGCGTCAGAAGTGAAGGTGTGTGCGGGTGTACGTCACGTGCGGGTGTACGTCACGTGCGTGCTGCGTGCTGCGTTCGTACGGTCTTCAGCGGCCCCGGTACTCCGGTGTGCGGCGCTCGACGAAGCTCGCAACGCCCTCCTGCGCGTCCGCCGTCGTCATGTTGACCTCCTGCGCCGCCGCCTCCGCCGCGAACGCCGCGCTCCGGTCGACGTCAAGGGAGGCGTTGACCAGCTGCTTGGTCAGGGCGAGGGCGCGCGTGGGGCCCTGCGCGAGGCGCTCGGCCCAGGCGCGCGCCGTCTTCTCCAGCTCGTCCGCCGGTACGACGCGGTTGACGAGCCCGAGCCGCTCCGCCTCCGCGGCGCTCACCGCGTCCCCGAAGAACATCAGCTCCTTGGCGCGCTGGGGGCCGATGAGGCGGGGCAGGAGGTAGGCGCCGCCGCCGTCGGGGACGAGTCCTCGGCGTACGAATACCTCGATGAACCTGGCGTGTTCGGCGGCGATGACGAGGTCGCAGGCGAACGCGAGGTGCGCGCCGATACCGGCGGCGGTGCCGTTCACGGCGGCGATCACCGGTTTCTCGCAGTCCAGGATCGCGGAGATGAAGCGCTGGGCGCCGTTGCGGATGGTGCGGGCCACGTCGCCGGGTACGCGTTCCTTCGGGGCGGGCCCGCCGCCGCGTAGGTCCGCGCCCGCGCAGAAGCCTTTGCCGGTGGCGGTGAGGACGATGGCGCGTACGTCGGGGTCGGCGGAGGCGTCCGCCAGGTGCTGGATGAGGTGTTCGCGCTGGTCCCAGGTGAGGGCGTTCATGGCTTCGGGGCGGTTGAGGGTGAGCCAGGTGATGTTGTCGGTGGTGGTGTGGAGGATGTGGGGTTCTGTCACTGGGGTCGCTGGGGTCGCTGGGGTCACTGGGGTCACTGGGGCTCCTGTGAGTTGTCGGGTGCGGGTGGGTGCGCGGCTGGTTTTTTAGGGGCGCGGGGAACTGCGCGACCAGCCACGACGGCGGGGCAGCTGAACGACGGCCACATCAGCCCCTCCGGCGATTGAGGAGCGGGGGGCCGGGGGCGGAGCCCCCTGGGGGTCAGGTGCACACCGCCAGCGCGTCCAGCGCCACCGCCCCCTGCCCCCGCGGCAGCACCATCAACGGATTGATGTCCAACTCCGCCAACTCATCCCCCAGTTCGAGCGCCATCCGCTGCACCCGGAGCACCACCTCGACGAGGGCGTCGACGTCCACCGGCGGCCCGCCCCGTACCCCGTCGAGCAGCGCCCGCCCCCGCAGTTCCGACAGCATCGCCCGCGCCTGGTCCTCCCCGAAGGGCGGCACCCGTACCGCCGCGTCGTGCAGGATCTCGACCAGGACGCCGCCGAGCCCCACCGTCACCGTCGGGCCGAACAGCTCGTCCTGTGTCACGCCGACGACCATCTCGACGCCCCGCTCCACCATCTGGCAGACCAGGACGCCGTCCAGGTCGATGTCCTCGTAGCGGGCGATGTCGGTCAGCTCGCGGTAGGCGTCGCGGACCTGGCTCGCGGAGGTCAACCCGACCTTGACCAGGCCGAGTTCGGTCTTGTGGGCGATACGCGCGCCGGAGGCCTTCATCACCACCGGGTAGCCGACCTGCCCGGCCGCCCGTACCGCCGCCGCCGCGCTCGTGACGAGCTGCTCGCGCGGCACCCGTATCCCGTACGCCCGCAGCAGCTGCTTCGCCGCGTGCTCGCTGAGCTGCTGCCCGGGCCGCATCAGCGACTGCGCCTTGCGGTACGAGGGCGACGGCGTGCGCGGCGCGTCCGCGAACGGCGAGCGGTAGTCGGCGGTGAAGCGGTGGTGGTCCAGGTAGGCGCGTACGGCCGTGATGCAGTTGGCGAAGGTGCGGAATGTGGCCACGCGGGACGAGCCGAGGAGGGTCTCGCGGTACGCGGCCTCCGTGCCGACCGGTGAGCCCCAGACCACGCACACCAGCTTGTCGGTGCGCTCGGCCGCGTCCACCAGGTCCTGGGCGAGCTTGTCGCTCATGGGCGGGAAGGGCCCGGTGATGGGGCAGATGAGCACGCCCACGTCCGGGTCGTCGAGGATCGCGTCGATGATCTTCGGGCCGCGCCAGTCACCCACGGGGTGGCCGCCGTTGTCGACCGGGTTGGCGACATTGAGATACGACGGGATCCACTCGTGCAGCTCGTCCTGCTTGGCCCGGGAGAGGGTCGGCAGGTGGAGGCCCGCCTCCGTCGCGAGGTCCGAGAAGTGGGCGCCGGTGCCGCCGGAGATGGAGTACACGACGACCCCGTCCGCCTGCGGCTTGCGCGCCCGCGCCAACAGGGCCGCCGTGTCCTGGAGTTCGTCGAGCCCGTCGACCCGGATCACCCCGAACTGCCGCATCGCCGCGTCCACCACGGTGTCGGCGCCGGTGAGCTTGCCGGTGTGCGAGGCGGCCATCCGCGCGCCGGTCTCGGTCCGCCCCACCTTGACCGCCACCACCGGCACCCCGCGTCGCGCCGCGTGATCGGCGGCGAGCAGGAAGGACCGGCCGTCCTTCAGCCCCTCCACGTAAGCGGCGATGGCGCCGACCTCGGGCCGGTCCGCGAAGTACGACAGGAAGTCGGCGGTCTCCAGATCGGCCTCGTTGCCGGTCGGGGCCCAGTGCGAGAGGCGTACGCCCAGCTCCTGGAGGGTGAAGACCGGCCGGCCCTGGTGCCCGGACTGGGTGATCAGGGCGATGGCCGGTCCGTCCAGGTCGTCGCGGAACTCCTCGAAGGCGTTGAGGTTGGTGTTGGGGCCGAGGAGCCGCATCCCGGAGCGCTCGACGGCGGCGGTGAGGCGGGCCTGCGCCTCGGCGCCCGCCTCGCCGGTCTCGGCGAACCCGGAGGCGAAGGCGACCGCGAACTTCACCTTGGCCTCGGCGAGCTGCTCGACCACGGGCAGCGGATCGCCGACGAGCAGCACGGCCAGGTCGACCTGCTCGGGCAGCTCGGCGACGGACGGTACGCAGGGCAGTCCGAAGACGGTCTCGCGGGTCGGGTGCACCGGGTGGATGCGGGCGCCGACCCGCTCGGCCCAGGCGATCAGCTGCCGCGTGATGCCGGTGTTGGGCCGCCCCTCGGCATCGGACGCGCCGACGACGGCCACGGACTCCGGCCGGAAGAAGCGGTCCAGGTCGGGAACGTCGGCGTGCAGCGGACGGCCGCTGACGTCGAGGTCCAGGGCGGCGCCCGGCCCGTGTGCGGTGCCGTGCACGGTGGGTGCGGGGTGCTCGCCGCAGGCCACTGCGTGGGTGCGGCGGGGGTCGGTGGTGAGGGTGCCGTGAGTCGATCCAAGCATCGCTGAGGCCCGCCTCCTGGGTGCGCGGTGTCGATTCATGAGCTGACGCTCTGTCAGATTACTTAACTGACGTGGTGTCAGGAACCGTCAGTACGGGCCTTTTCTCTCCCCGCCCCGCCCCTTCCCGAAAGCCTGCGGCGCTTCGGGGCTCCGCCCCGGACCCCGCTCCTCAAACGCCGGAGGGGCTGGATTTGGCGCCGGAGGGGCTGGTTTTTCAGGGGCGCGGGGCTGTGACATCAGCGGCTCCGCCGCGGGGCGCGACCAGCCACGACGGAGCCGCAGCCGAACGACAGCGCCGCAGCTACGTGGCGCCAGCCGCACATCGACGCAGCCGGGAAGGGGTGGGGAGGGGAGACTTACGGCGCCGAGCGGGCCGCGCCCCTCGCGATCCGTTCCGATCTCTCCTCTTGCGCACGCCCCCCGCCGTACGTAGAACTGTCCCACTAAACTGACGTACCGTCAGAAGCTGATGAGGAGACGGGACATGCAGACGATCTGGATCGGTGGCGCCGAATGGCTCGCCGTGCTCCGCGTCGGGCTCGGCCTGTGGTGGCTGGAGAGCTGGCGGCACAAGGACAAGAAGGGCTGGTTCGAGCGCGGTACGGGGATCGCCTGGGCCGCCGACGTCGCGGGCAAGCACAAGTGGGGGGCCGTGAAGAGCGGTTTCGAGACGGTTGTCGCGCCCCGGCCCAAGCTGATGGCGTACGTCGTCGTCTACGCCGAACTCGCCCTGGGACTCGGCCTGATCAGCGGATTCCTCACCCCGATCGCCCTGCTCGGCGGGCTCCTGCTCAACCTCCTCTACCTCGTCCTGATGATCCACGACTGGGCCGAGCAGGGGCAGAACGCGATGATGGCGCTGATCTCCCTCGTCGCCCTCCTCGGCATGTCCTGGCAGACCTGGTCGCTCGACTCCGCGATGGGACTGTTCCTGTGACTTCTGAGACGACTTCTGAGACGACGTCTGAGACGGCACCCCGCTTCGACCTGCCCGAGCCCGACGCCTTCACGCAGGCCTACTGGGACGCGGCCGCCGAGGGGAAGCTGCTGCTCCGGCGCTGCGGGGCATGCGGGCGTACGCACCACTACCCGCGCGAGTTCTGCCCCCACTGCTGGAACGAAGACGAGGTGCGCTGGGTCGAGGCGGAGGGTGCCGCCACGCTCTACACCTGGTCCGTGGTGCACCGCAACGACCTGCCGCCCTTCGGCGGGCGCACGCCGTACGTCGCCGCCGTGGTCGACCTCGCCGAGGGGCCGCGGATGATGACCGAGGTCGTGGAGTGCTCCGAGGAGCGGCTGCGGGTCGGGATGGAGCTCCGGGTGGCCTTCCGTACCCAGGGGGAAAAGGCGGTGCCGGTGTTCCGGCCGCGAGGTTGAATGGCCGGGTGACCTTCCGCCTGAACAGTACCGATCTCCGCGGTGAGGGGCTGCTCCTGCGCCCCTGGGACCCGAGCTCCGACACCGACGTGTCCGCCTATCTGCGGGGTGTCTCCGACCCCGATTTCCGGCTCTTCAACAACCCGCTGCGGCACGTCGACGACCTGGACGCGGCCCGGCTCGCGCTGCGGGAGCGGGCCCGGCAGTGGGAGGCGGGCACGGAGGGCGGGTTCTGTGTCACGGACGCGGACGACGGTACGGTCCTCGGCCACGTCAGCCTCAAGTCCCCGTACTGGCCCAACCGTTCGGCGGGCGTCGGCTACTGGGTGCTGCCCGAGGCGCGCGGCCACGGCGTCGCCACCCGCGGCCTCACCCTGGTCGCCGCGTGGGCCTTCTCCCTCGGCCTGCACCGCCTCGTCCTCGACCACGCCCTCGGCAACACCGCCTCCTGCCGCGTCGCCGAACGCTGCGGCTTCGCCCACGAGGGCACCCTCCGCGACGCCCACCGCAACGCGGACGGCACGTACCAGGACGTGCATCTGCATGGGCGGGTGCGGGCGGACGAGGGTGCGTAGCGCGCTGTGTCTCGCTGAGCTACATTGGATGCATGAAGACCATCACGCAGCGCGAGTTTCGCAATAACTCCGCCGCCGTCATGGACGCGGTCGAGGCGGGCGAGACGTACCACATCACGCGCAACGGCATAGAGGTCGCCGAGCTGCGGCCCGTCACGCGTCGCCGCGAGCTGACCGCGGAGGAGCTGGTGGCGCGTGCCCGCAGGCTCCCGCGCCTCGACTATGAGCAGATGCGGCGGGAGGCCGACGCATTCTTCGGCACCGAAGACCGCACCGGGCTCGACGACGACCCGTGGGAGCGGCCGCGTGGCTGAGCGGTACCAGGTGGGCGTGCTCGACACCTGCACTTTCATCGACCTCGCGGGGCTCGATCCGTCGGCGCTACCCGTCCGCCCCGCTCTGACAGCGGTGACCATGGCCGAGCTGCAGCAGGGCGTGGCCATGGCCAAGGACCCTGTGGCTCGGGCGAGCCGAGTGGAGCGCCTGGCTGAAGCGGTGTCCGCCTTTGATCCGCTGCCGTTCGACGGTGATGCGGCTGCCCGCTACGGCACCCTCGTCTCGCTGACGATCGCCGCAGCGCGTGACCCACGACCACGTCGCCTCGACCTGATGATCGCGGCGATCGCGTCAACAGCCGGGCTGCCGTTGTTCACGCGGAACGCCGGGGACTTCAAGGGCCTCGACAGCACCCTCACGGTCGTGCCCGTGTAGCTGCTACGGCCACAGCAGCCCGTTGCTCCACCCCTCCCCGTCCCGCCGGTACTGCAGCCGTACGTGACGGCGCCTGGCGTCTCCCTGGAAGAACTCGACCTCGTTCGCGGTGAGTTCGTAGAGGGTCCAGGTCGGGACCTCGGTGTCCGGCTGCCGGTGGGCGTGGTCCCAGGCCGCCTCGGACGCGGACGCCAGCTCCGCCACGGAGCCCAGGGGTTCGCTCTGGTGGCCGACCAGCGCCGCCGCGAGGGCGCCGGTCGAGCGGGCGTGCAGGTCCGCGGCCGCCTCGGCGGGCGGGGCCGTCGTCACCGTGCCGCGGATGCGGATCTGGCGGGCGAGGGCGGGCCAGTAGAAGTGCAGGGCGGCCTGGGGGCGGGCGGCGAGTTGGCGGCCCTTGCGGCTGCCGGAGTGCGAGGCGAAGTGCCAGGCCCCGCCGGCCGCGCCGTGCAGCATGAGCGTGCGGACGTCGGGGAGGCCGTCCTCGTCGACCGTGGCCAGCTGCATGGTGTGCGGCTCGGGCTGTCCGGCCGCGCAGGCGTCGGCGAACCAGGCGTGGAAGAGTTCCGTGGGTTCGGCGGGTGCCCGCTCCGGGTCGAAGTGCGGGAGCTCCACGTCCCAGACGCGTTGCGATCTGAGCAGGGCCTCGAAGGCGGCGGCCCCCGTTTGCGCGTTCGCGTTCGCTTCGTTCATACGGTGATTCTCGCCGCCCCGGCCTCCGTGCCCTC
Organism: Streptomyces luteolus; assembly: GCF_029968015.1. Lineage (GTDB taxonomy): Bacteria > Actinomycetota > Actinomycetes > Streptomycetales > Streptomycetaceae > Streptomyces > Streptomyces luteolus. The sequence continues at coordinate 8,606 of NZ_JASCIS010000032.1, read as the reverse complement.
AGACCTCCCCGAGGTCCGCCGAGTACCAGCGCTCGGGGCGCAGGTAGAACACCGTGCTCTCGCCCAGGTTCTCCGCCGAGTACTGGAGGTAGCCCTCGACCTTCTCGGCCGGGAGATAGCGCGCCGTCATCTCCCGCAGCTGCGCCTCGGTGCCCTTCTCGGACCGGACCACGGGGCCCTCCACCGACACGTACCGGACCGTGGGCGCGACTCGGTCGACCATCAGGGAGAAGCGGCCCGCGGCCTCGATCAGGCGGGCCTTCTTGCTGTCGACGCCGGTCAGCACCCACAGCTCTCCGCCCGGCTTGTACTGGTACCAGATCGGCAGGGTGAGCGGCGCCCTGCCCTCCTCGTTCACCGAGATCGCGCCGATGTGCGGCTCGGCCAGGAACTTCTCGCGCTCGGCGGGGGACAGGGCCATGGGAGCTCCTCAGGTGCGGGCGGTCGGCTGCGGCTGCGCAGCACGCAGGCATCAACTCGGCCGCCCGCACCCGGTATTCCGCGCTGCTCCGTCCGGCTGACGGTCAGTACTCGCCGTCCCTGACGCCCTTCACGAACGCGGCGTACGCGTCGGCGGGGAGGGTGAGGGTGGGGCCGCCCGGGGTCTTGCTGTCCCGGACCGGGACCGTGCCGCGGGTGAGCACGAGGTTCGTGGCGACCTCGACGCAGTTGCCGCCGTTTTCGCTGTACGAGGACTTGAACCAGCGGGGGGATTCGGTGGTCATGCGATGTCCAGTCGTCCGTCTTTGACACCCGTCACGAATGCGGCGAACGCGTCGGCGGGCAGGGCGAGGGCAGGGGCGTCGGGGGTTTTGCTGTCGCGGACCGGGACCCTGCCGCGGGTGGGCGCGAGGTTCGTGGCGACCTCTACACAGTCGCCGCCGTTTTCGCTGTACGAGGATTTGCGCCAGCGGGGGGATTCGGTGGTCACGGGGTGCCCTTTCTCAACTGGTTGATCACGGCCACGGACTCCGCTTGTGAGAGCGCTTCGGCCTGAAGCTGATGGTAGGCCGTCAGCATGGGGGCTACGGAAGTGTGTTCGCGATCGAAGTGGCCCTGGGTCGCTGCTTCCGCGTAGCACACGACAGACCGGTCGGCCAGGGTCAGCAGGTTGACCGGCAGGGTGATCGGACGGTGCTCACCCATGGTGAACGGCGCAATCTGGAGCATGGTGTTGGGGCGGGCGGCGAACTCGACCAGCCTCGCGAGTTGAGCGTCCATGATCTCGTCGTCGCCGACCCATCTGCGGACGCAGCTCTCGTCCATCACCACCATCACCATGGGCGGGCGGGCTCGCTCCAGCGCGGCTTGGCGCTCAGCGAGGAACGCGACGCGCTCGGTGGCCTGCTCGGGCGAGATGGCTCCCCGTCGCGCGACGCTGTTCGTCAGGACCTGCGCGTATTCGGGCGTCTGCAACAGACCAGGAACGACCCCGATTTGGTACAGCCGCAGCTCCACCGCCCGCCCTCATACCCCACGTACTCCGGAAAGCCCTCCAGCAGCGACCCGTTCCGGAGCTCGCTCCACGCGCGTTCGAACGAATCGGGGCCGCCGGTGAAGCCGAATATCGCATCAACACTGCGCGAAAACCGCAGAGTTGGCGGCTTGCGACCAGTTTCCACCGCCGAGATGTGTCTGCCCGAGTAGCCGATCCGCTGCGCAAGCTCGTCCTGCAGCCAGCCGCGCGCCTCACGCGAGGTGCGCAGGCGCGCGCCGTAGGCCGCAGCCGGGCTCGCGTCGGGGTTCAACTCCTTGCGGTTGACCAACGTGCCCTCCCTGTATGGAACGTTGAAGACGGATATGACCCTAGGTCAGTCTGAACCCACCCAGTAGCGGAATGGCTACAGAAAGACAGGGTTAGGAGAAATTGTGTGCTCTGACCACATGTCACCCCCCGCCCTCGGCACGCTCCTACTGGACGTCCGCAGGGACCAACTCGGCCTATTCCGGGGTGAATACGGCGGCCGTTGGTACCTGCGCCCCGCCTGCGGCGGACGGGAGTGGGACGTCGCCCCCGAGGACGTACAGCCTGCCGACCCCGCGCAGCGCCTCCGTGCCGAGACCGCGCGGGTCAACGCCCGGAGTCGGGGTGAGGTGCTGTGAACGTGCACAGCCTCGCGGACGCCGAAGCCGCTCGGGACGAGCTTGCCGAGGCGCTCACACAGGCGGGTGTCACCCTGCCTTCCCTCGGGCTCGACCCCCTCTCGTACGGGAGTGAACCGAGCAGCCCGCTCGTCGAGTTGGGCCGGTGCAACATCCCCACCGCGCGAGCCCTCGCCGCCGCCCTCCGGCATGCGCACAGCTGAGCAACCGCTCCCCATGGCGACCGAATCGGGTCAGGGTCGCAACCCGAACTACCCCCGCCCCAGCACCACCGTCCCCGAAGAGCAGAACCACCCTCCCGTGCCCGACGCCACCGCCAGCGAGGGAAGGCTGCCGTCCGCCCTCCTCACCTGGCCCGCGCCCGCCTCGCCGCGCAGCTGCCGTACCGCCTCCACCAGCAGGAACAGGCCCCGCATGCCAGGATGTTGGGCCGAGAGGCCGCCGCCGTCGGTGTTCACGGGCAGCGCTCCGTCCCGCAACAGCCGTCCCTTCTCCACGAACGAGCCGCCCTCGCCCTTCGCGCAGAAGCCGAGGTCTTCGAGGGTCACGAGGGTCATGTACGTGAAGGCGTCGTAGATCTCCGCCAGGTCGATCTCGTCGGGGCGCACCCCGGCCCGTTCGAAGGCGAGGCGGCCGCTCACCGCCGCCGGGGAGACCGTGAAGTCGTCCCACTCGGACATCGTGGTGTGGGAGACGTGTTCGCCCGAACCCAGCACCCAGACCGGGGATTTCGCGCAGTCCGCGAGCAGCTCCTCGGCGACGAGCAGCACCGCCGCGCCGCCGTCGCTCCGTATGCAGCAGTGCAGCTTCGTGAACGGGTCCGCGATCATCGGGCCGGACAGGACGTCGTCCACGGTGATCGGATCGCGGTACAGGGCGTCGGGGTTGTGCGCCGCGTTGGCCCGCGCCTGCACGGCCACCTCGGCGAGCTGCTCGATCGTCGTGCCGTGCTGGTGCATGTGGCGGCGTGCGGCCATCGCGTACTTGGAGATCAGCGTGTGTCCGTACGGGACCTCGAACTGGAGGGGGCCGCGGGCGCCGAAGGAGAGGTCGGAGGTGCGCCGCCCGGCCTTGATGTCGGCGCGCGCGGTCGAGCCGTAGACGAGCAGGACGGCGCGGGCGTGCCCGGCGGCGATCGCCTCGGCGGCGTGCGCGGCCATGACTTCCCAAGTGGAGCCGCCGACGGAGGTGGAGTCGACCCAGGTCGGCTTCAGGCCCAGGTACTCGGCGACCTCGACCGGTGCGAGCGTGCCGAGGCCGGCGGAGGCGAAACCGTCGATGACGGAGCGGTCGAGCCCGGAGTCGGCGAGGGCGCGGCGGGCGGCCTGGGCGTGCAGGGCGTAGGGGGTGGCGTCGTCGACCTTGCCGCAGTCCGAGAGGGCGACGCCGGCGACGGCGACCTTGCGTGGAGTGGAGGCTGAGGGCTTGGATGACATGAATCTGACGGTACATCAGATGGCGGGTGCGGCAGCAGGGATCCGGCTCCCGTGCATGCGGGGCGGCAGCAGGGGGCGGACTGCCGCGTAAGCCCTGTGCATCTCGGCCCTGTGCATCTCGCCCCTGTGCATCTCGGCCCGCCCGTCCTAACATGACGGCCCGTCAGATCGGAGGCCGGTGCCGTACCCGCCTCCGAGGGGAGGAGCCCGTCGATGGATGCCGCCTTCACCGCGGAGCAGGACGAGATCCGGCGCACACTGCGCGAACTCGTCGCGGGGCGCTGCGGACCGGACGAGGTCGAGGCCGCGGTCCGTACGCCCCCGGGACACGACACCGCGCTCTGGCAGACCCTCACCGAGCAGCTCGGCCTGCCCGGCCTCGTCGTACCCGAGAGCTACGGCGGGGTCGGCCGCACGGCCACCGAGCTCGCCCTCGCCTGTGAGGAGACCGGCCGCGCCCTCGTGCCGAGCCCGCTGCTCGCCACGGCCGTGCTCGCCGCCCCGCTCGTGGCCCGCCTCGGCACCGAGGAGCAGCGCCGGGCCTGGCTGCCCGACATCGCGGCCGGGCGCACCACCGCGGCGCTCGCCGTCCCCGGCACGTCCCTGGCCACCGCGCTCGGCCTCACCGGTGACCTCACCGGCGACTGGGCGGGCGGCGGTCGCGCGGGCGGCGTGCAGGCCACCTGCGACAGCGAGGGCTGGCGGCTCTACGGGCAGGCCGAGCAGGTGCTCGACGGGCACAGCGCGGGCCTGCTCGTCGTCGCCGCCCACACCGGCGGCTTCGCCCGCTCCCGCACGCTGCTCTTCCTCGTACGCGCGGACGCCCCCGGGGTCGGTGCCGTACGGCAGACCGCGCTCGACGAGACCCGCCCCCAGGCGCGGATCGAACTGCGGGACGCCGAAGCGGAGTTGCTGGGGGTGGACGATGCGCAGGCCGTGACCGACGCGCTCGCCGCCACCGGTGACGCGGCTGCGGCCGTGCTCGCCGCCGAGGCCGTAGGGGCCGCCGACGCGGCACTCGCCAAGACCGTCGAGTACGTGCGCGGGCGCGAGCAGCTCGGGCGGGCGATCGGCTCGTTCCGGGCGGTCAAGCACCGGCTCGCGGATGTGTACGTGGCCGTTCAGGCGGCCCGCTCGGCGGCGTACTACGCGGCGTGGGCGACGGTCGCCTCCGGCGGTGGCGGTGGCGGTGGCGGTGGCGGTGGCGGTGGCGGTGGCGGTGGTGGTGGTGGCGGTGCCGGTACGGAACGGGCTGGTGCGCTCGCCCTCGCGCAGGCGTTGGAGGCGCTGCGCACCGCCTCGTCGGAGGCGGTCCAGCTGCACGGCGGCATCGGGTTCACCGGGGAGCACGACGCGCATCCGTACTTCAAGCGGGCCGCGGGCGACGAGCTGCTCTTCGGGCCCGTACACCGGCTGCGGGCGCGGGCGGCGGAGCGGGCGGGACTGTTCGCGGCCGAGGCCGCGGACGCGGAGGTGGCCGTCTGATGCCGCCCGGGATCCGGTTCGTCCAGAAGGTCTCCTCGACGCGTGCCTTCGCGAAGGTCGCGCCCCGGTTCATCCCCGCGATGGACCGGGCGGTGCACCGGCTCACCCGGGGGAAGGTGCTGCTCAGCGCGCAGATGCTGCCCGGGGTCGTACTGACGGCGCGCGGCGCGAAGACCGGTCGGACGCGCCGTACGCCGCTGGCGTGCATGCCGGAGGAGTCCTCCGGCACCTGGCTCCTGATCGGCTCCAACTTTGGCCGCCCCGGGCATCCGGCGTGGACGGCGAATCTGCTGGCGCATCCGGAGGTGTCGATCAGCTGGAAGGGGGTGGAGGTTCCGGTGAGGGCGCGGCTTCTCGCGGGGGCGGAGCGGGAGGAGGCGTGGGCGGCGGTGTTGAGGTTCTGGCCGCCGTACGCGACGTACCAGGCCCGGGTGGACCGTCAGATCCGTCTCTTCCGGCTTGAGCGCAGAGATTGATCCCCTCCCCGCCCCTTCCCGAAAGACTGCCGTCGGCACGGGGGCTCCGCCCCCGGACCCCCGCTCCTCAAACGCCGGAGGGGCTGGATTGAAGCCCCCGGAGGGGCAGGTTTTTTGGGGGCGCGGGGAACTGCGCGATCAGCCACGACGGCGCGGCAGACGAACGAAGACCCCAAAACGCCGAAGGCGACGGGCCGTTGGTCGGACGGCCCGTCGCCTTCGTTGACAGGACAGGGTGCGCAGGGGGACCCCCTGCGGACTACTTCGTCGGTTTCTTCCCGGTGATTCCCAAATGCACCAACAGCGCCAAATTAGGCTTGAGTTCAGCCTGCTTCACGCCCCAGCTCTGAAACCCCTTCTGGTGCGAGGCGACCGCCGCGAGCATCGCGACCAGGGAACCTGCCATCGCCGCCGGGCTGACGTCCTTGTCCACCTTGCCCTTGGCCTGGAGGTCCTTGACCGTGTCCGTAAGGGAGTTGGTGACGGAGTTCAGGATTTTCATCCTGATTTTGTAGAACCGCTTGTCGCCCTCGGCCGCCCCGAGATCCACCACGCGCAGAATCGCGTCGTTCTTGCGCCAGAAATCCAGGAACCCGTCCACCAGTTCCTGCGCGGTCTGCCAGCCGGACTTGCCGACCCAGGACCGCTCGGCGAGGACATCCGTCAACCCGGCGCCCTCGACGGCCATTTGCTCGGCGATCTCCAGGACCGCGCCCTCGACGTCGGGGAAGTACTGGTAGAAGGTCGCGGGCGAAGTCCCGGCCTTGCGGGCGACATCGATGACCTTGACGTCCCGGTACGGCGAAGAACTGAGCATCTCGCTGAGGCAGTCGAGCAACTTCTGCCGCGTCGCCTGACCGCGTCGACCGGCAACACGGCCGTCGACGGTGCGTACTTGTCCTGTCATGCCGTCAGCTTACCGAGGGGTGATCGGAGCGCGATTCGGCCGACTGCAAATGGGGCGGATGGTCAGGAACGTGCCGATTGGTTTTCCTGCGCGGTTTGCGTCGCACCCTTACTTTGAGGGGGAAAGCTCCCGAGAAAGGGCGGGCTCATGCCAGACACCCCGGTGGCCGGTTTCGCGGAGGGCGTCCCCTGCTGGGTGGACGCCCAGCTGTCCGACGTCGAGGCGGGCAAGCGGTTCTACGGCGAGCTCTTCGGCTGGACCTTCGACGCCCCGGGCGCGGATCCGGAGTACGGGCCCTTCGCGCGGGCGTACAGCGAGGGCCGTGCCGTCGCCGCGCTCGCGCCCAAGCGGGACGGCCGCATGCCGACGGTCTGGAACGTCTACTTCGCCACCCCGGACGCGTACGCCCTCTGCCGCCGGATCCGCGACGAGGGCGGGCAGGTCGTGAGTGAGCCCGTCCCGGTCGGGCCCCTCGGCACCGTGGCGCTCGCGGCCGACCCCGAGGGCGCCGTCTTCGGCCTCTGGCAGGGCGGCACGCACCCCGGCTTCGAGAAGCGGGGCGAGCCGGACTCCTTCTGCTGGACCGAGGTGTATTCGAGGGACAAGGGCGTCGTCGACCCGTTCTACGAGTCGGTCTTCGGGTACGGAGGCACCGACCTGGCCGACGCGGGCGAGGACTTCCGCACCTGGTCGCCCGCCGGTACCGCGCCCGGCCCGGAGACCGCGATCGGCGGGCGGTCCCTGGTCGCCGGGCAGTTCCCGGCGGAGATGCCCGCCCATTTCCTCGTCTATTTCAACGTCACGGACTGTGATGCCGTCGCGGACGCCGCCGTGCGCCTCGGCGGGCGGCTGCGCGCCGAGCCCTTCGACATCCCGTACGGGAGGATGGCCGCGATCGTGGACGATCAGGGCGCGGGCTTCGCCGTGCTCCAGGACCCGGTGACGTGATCCCGGAGGCCGTGGTTACGGTCACGTACAGGCACCGAAGCGGATCGAAGGCCGCCGGAAAAGTGCCGAGAATGACCTGATATCGCCTTGAATGAGCGAGACATCCCGGTTCGCCCTCGGGTTCGCAACCATCGCCCAGTACCGGAAGAATCGGGGTGCGTGCCGCCGCCGCGGCTCCTTGGTGAGACGCTGACCGGAAGCGGTTTGCACGCTCGGTCGGTTCGTACGCGACTCATGCGACGCATACGCGATACGTCGCGGTCTCGTACGGGGAGGTGGCAGGCAAGTGGTGGAGCAGCTGACGCAGCACGATCCGAGGCGGATCGGGCCGTTCGAGGTGCTTGGCCGGCTCGGTGCCGGCGGCATGGGGCTCGTCTATCTCGCGCGCTCGGCCTCCGGCCGACGCGTCGCGATCAAGACGGTCAGGACGGAGCTCGCCGAGGACCAGCTGTTCCGCGTCCGCTTCACGCGCGAGGTCGAGGCGGCCCGCGCCGTGTCCGGCTTCTACACCGCGGCCGTCGTCGACGCCGACCCGCGCGCGGCCGTGCCCTGGCTCGCCACCGCCTACGTACCGGCCCCTTCGCTCGAAGAGATAGTGAACGAGTGCGGGCCGCTGCCGGCCCAGGCCGTCCGCTGGCTGGCCGCGGGTGTCGCCGAGGCCCTGCAGTCCATCCACGGCGCGGGCCTGGTCCACCGCGACCTGAAGCCGTCCAACGTCCTCGTCGTCGAGGACGGGCCGCGCGTGATCGACTTCGGGATCGCGTCCGGCGTCTCCAACACCCGGCTGACGATGACGAACGTCGCCGTCGGCACGCCCGCGTACATGTCGCCGGAGCAGGCCAAGGACTCCCGCAGCGTCACCGGGGCCAGTGACATCTTCTCGCTCGGCTCCACCCTCGCCTTCGCGGCGACCGGGCACGCGCCCTTCCACGGCGCCAACCCCGTCGAGACCGTCTTCATGCTGCTGCGCGAAGGGCCCGACCTGGAGGGGCTGCCCGAGGAGCTGCGGCCGCTGATCGAGACCTGTATGCACATGGAGGCGGCGATGCGGCCCTCGCCCGCCGACCTCCAGGCCCAGCTCGCCCCGCACCTGTTCTCCTCCGGCTCCGACGACTCAGGGACCGCCTCCGCCTGGCTGCCCGAGCGGGCCGTCGCCCTGATCGAGAGCCGCCGCGGCGGCCGCCCGCCGGTCAAGCCCGCCTCCGGCTCCGGGCGCAGCGCGGGCAAGGCCGCCGCCCAGGTGCCGCCCGC
>NZ_JASCIS010000031.1 GCF_029968015.1 Streptomyces luteolus | reverse complement strand
CTGCGTGAACTGGTCTGCGTGAACTGGTCTGCGTGAACTGGTCTGCGTGAACTGGTCCTGCTGAACTGAAGCGACGGGCCCCGGGCGATGACGATGAGGGTGGGCGTGTGCCGCGTGGATGGGTGAGGCGGGCTGCCTGACGGGCGGATGGATGGATGGATGGGTTGGGTGGGCTACCCGATGCGCGGACGGGCCGGTACTCGCAGCACTCGCCCCCGGTCTTCTCAGGCCATCCTCTGGGCCCTCCTTCGACCCTTCTCGAACCTACGGAGGTGTGACCATGCGCAACCATGGCGCCACCACCCGTGCACGAAAGGGGGCCTTCCGGGGGTGCGCGGTACGGTCCGCCGCACCCCCGACGCGGAGTGACGACCATCACAGGGGAAGGGTTCGCGTGGCAGGGGTGTGGCGGAGTACCCTCGGCGACTCGCTCGGTAGTCAAATTTGAGGAATTCGACATCCCTGTGCCCAGGCCAGCCGCAGTCACGCTCTCCGAGATCCTTGAACTCTCCTTCTGTAGTGCCGTTTTTCTGCCGGGAGCCCCGGCCCGAACCGGCCGTGTGGCGTTCTGGCACAGCGACGGCCAGGATCCACCGGCGGTCGAGATCGGCACCGTCGAGGAGCTGACCGTCGCCCTGCCCGCGGATTCCGGGGCCGTGGAGCTCGTACGCGTACCCGCGCGGTTCATGTCCGTACGGGAAGCGCTCCCTGTGCTGACGCGGGCGCGCACTCTTGAAGAGGCCGATTCCGCGTCGGTGTTCTGGGGTGCCGCTGCCCTGTGGGGGCTTCAACTGGTCGCGCGCGGGCTGCTGCTGCCCGGCCTGTCGGGGGACGACCACGACGCCTGGCGCGTAGGCCCGCTGACCGCCGACGATCTGCGGCTGCTGCGTGATCTGGCGGCCGCGATGCCACCCACGGCGCACGCCGCACCCGAGGCCCTCGGCGGCACGCCCTCCGACGGCCCCCTGCTCCTCCCCGACCCGGAGCGGCTGCTGCGTGCCTTCCTCGACGCGGTGGCCGACACGCTGCCCCGCTCCCCCGCCGCCGAACTGGCCGCCGGGCAGCGGGCGTTCGCGGCCGAGGCGCCGCTGCGGCTGCCCGAGCAGCGGGAGTGGGCGGCCGATGTGGCGGCGGGGCAGGACGCGGGCGTACGCGTGTCGCTGCGTGTCGAGGTCGCCGGGCTGGCCGGCGAGGGCGCGGAGGGGGCGCCCGGGTCCTTCCTGGCCGTGCTGCAGATGCACAGCGTCAGCGACCCCGCTCTGGTCGCCGACGCGGCCGACGTGTGGGCCGGATCGGGGCCCGCGGCACGGTCGTTCGGGCCGCGGGCACGCCTGGACGCCCTCCTCGCGCTGCGCCGCGCCGCGCGTGCGTGGGCGCCGCTGGCGCCGCTGCTCTCGGCGGCCGTGCCGGACGCGGTGGAGCTGGCGGACGAGGACGTGACGGAGTTGCTCGGGTCCGCGTCGCGCACGCTCGCCGCGGTGGGTGTGGACGTGCACTGGCCGCGTGAGCTGGCCCGGAAGCTGACCGCGCGTGCGGTGATCGGCCCGGCGGAGGAGGCGGAGGCTCCCGGCGATGCCGGCCACGGCGGCGGATTCGGTGACGGCATGCCGTCGTTCCTGTCCGCGGACGCGCTCCTCTCCTTCAACTGGTGGTTCGCCCTCGGCGATCAGCGGCTGACGCGCGAGGAGCTCGACCAGCTCGCGGAGGCCAACCGCCCGGTGGTCCGGCTGCGCGACCAGTGGGTGCTGTTCGACCCGGAAGAGGCACAACGCGCGCGTGCGCAGCAGGACCACAAGATCAGCCCCGTCGACGCGCTCAGCGCGGCGCTCACCGGCTCGACGGAGGTCCAGGGCCGGCGCGTCGAGGTCGAGCCCTCCGGGTGGCTCGCGCGGCTGCGTGAGCGGCTCGCGGACCCGGAGGCGGCCGCGCCCGTGGAGCAGCCGGCGGCGCTCGCGGCGACGCTGCGCGACTACCAGCTGCGCGGCCTCGGCTGGCTCGCCCAGATGACCTCGCTTGGCCTCGGCGGTTGCCTCGCGGACGACATGGGCCTCGGCAAGACGATCACGCTGATCGCGCTGCACCTGCACCGGCAGCAGGACGAGGCCTCCGCAGGGCCGACGCTGGTGGTCTGCCCGACGTCCCTGATGGGCAACTGGGAGCGCGAGATCCAGAGGTTCGCGCCGGGCACCCCTGTGCGCCGTTTCCACGGGAGCGCGCGCAGCCTCGACGACCTGGCGGCGGGTGAGTTCGTGATCACCACGTACGGCACGATGCGCCTGGATGCGGCCCAACTGGCGGGCTTCGCCTGGGGGATGGTCGTCGCCGACGAGGCGCAGCACGTGAAGAACCCGTTCTCCGCGACCGCGAAGGAGCTGCGCGGAATCAGGGCGCACGCGCGCGTGGCGCTGACCGGCACCCCGGTGGAGAACAACCTCTCGGAGCTGTGGGCGATCCTCGACTGGACCACGCCGGGGCTGCTCGGCCGGCTCGGCACGTTCCGCTCCCGGTACGCGAAGGCCGTGGAGGGCGGCGGCGATCCGGCCGCCGCCGAGCGCCTCGCCCGGCTGGTGCGGCCGTTCCTGCTGCGGCGCCGCAAGTCCGACCCGGGCATCGCGCCGGAGCTCCCGCCGAAGACCGAGACCGACCGTGCCGTGTCGCTCACCAAGGAGCAGACGGGCCTGTACGAGGCGGTGGTGCGCGAGACGATGGCGGCGATCACCGCGGCCGACGGGATGGAGCGGCGCGGCCTGATCGTGAAGCTCCTCACGGGCCTGAAGCAGATCTGCAACCACCCGGCGCAGTACCTCAAGGAGGAGCGCCCGCGGGTGCCGGGGCGCTCCGGCAAGCTGGAACTCCTCGACGAGCTGCTCGACACGATCCTCGCCGAGGACGCGAGCGTCCTGGTCTTCACGCAGTACGTGCGGATGGCGCGCCTCATCGAGGGGCATCTGGCAGGGCGTGGGGTGCCGAGCCAGTTCCTGCACGGCGGTACGCCGGTGGCTGAGCGCGAGCGGATGGTGGAGCGGTTCCAGGCCGGTGAAGTGCCGGTGTTCCTGCTGTCCTTGAAGGCGGCGGGGACGGGCCTGAACCTGACGCGGGCCGAGCATGTCGTGCACTACGACCGCTGGTGGAACCCTGCCGTGGAGGCGCAGGCCACGGACCGTGCGTACCGCATCGGGCAGACCCAACCGGTGCAGGTGCATCGGTTGATCGCGGAGGGCACGATCGAGGACCGGATCGCGGCCATGCTGGAGCGCAAGCGTGAACTCGCCGACGCGGTTCTCGGCTCCGGCGAGGCGGCCCTGACCGAACTGACGGATGCGGAACTGGCCGACCTGGTGGCGCTTCGAGGGGGCACGCGATGAGTGGTGGACACGAGCGGGACGAGCTGCGCGGTGGCGACGAGGAGCGGGACGAGTCGTACGACGACGGGCCCGTACAGGGTGCGGAGGAGCGGACGTTCGCGGCGCTGCCGCCCGCGCACGGGCGCGGCTTCGCCGTCACCTGGTGGGGGCAGGCCTGGCTGAAGGCGCTGGAGGACACCGCGCTGGACACCGCTCAGCTCAAGGCGGGCCGGAGGCTTGCGCGTTCGGGGGCGGTGGGTGCGGTGTCGGTGCGGCCGGGGCGGATCACCGCCGTGGTGAACGACCGGGACGGCACCGGGCACCGCTCCGACGTGCTGTTGCAGCAGCTCGGTGCGGACGAGTGGGACCGTTTCCTCGACATGGCCGTCGAGCGGGCCGGGCACATCGCGGCGCTCCTCGACCGCGAGATGCCCCCGCACCTCGTGGAGGACGCGGCGGCGGCCGGTGTCGAACTCCTGCCGGGAATCGGCGACCTGGAGCCCGAGTGCACCTGTGACGCGTGGGACCACTGCGGGCACACCGCGGCGCTCTCCTACCAGGTGGCGCGGCTGCTCGACCAGGATCCGTTCGTACTGCTCCTGCTGCGCGGCCGGGGCGAGCGCGCGCTGCTCGACGAGTTGCAGGTACGCAGCGTCGCGCGGGCCGCGCAGGACGAGCCGGAGCGGGACGCCGCACCCCGGCAGCCCGAGGCGGCCGAGGGGGTGCCGGCCGACGAGGCGTACGCGACGGGCGGCATCCTGCCCCCGCTGCCGCCGGTCCCCGTGCTGCCCGAGGCGCCCGGCACGCCGCCGTCCCTGGACACGGAGACGGCGCCCGCGCCCGGAGTGGACGCCTCCGCCGTGGAGTTCCTGGCCGTCGCGGCCGCGGCCGAGGCGCACCGGGCGCTGACCGAGGCGCTCGCGCCCGGCCATGGGCCCACCGCGCCCGAGGCGCCGCCGACGACCGCGGAGGACGCGGTGCGGCTCGCCGTGGACGCCGGGCCGGATGCGGACCTGCGGGTGCTCGCGCGCGTTGCCGAGGGCACGGGACGCGACGTGGAAGGGCTCCGGCTGGCCGTGCGGGCCTGGCAGTTGGGCGGTGCGGCGGGTCTCGCCGTACTGGAGGAGGAGTGGACGCCGCAGGCGGAATCGGCTGCACGCGCGCGTGCCGCGCTGGAGTCGGCCTGGGACGAGGACGAGCGGCCCGCCCTGCGCGCCGCCCGCAACCGCTGGACCGCGCCCGGCGCCCGCACCCAACTGCGCCTCGGCCGGGACGGCCGCTGGTGGCCCTACCGCAAGGAACGCGGCCGCTGGACCCCGGCGGGCCCGGCGGCACACGACCCGGCGACGGCGCTGGCGGCTGCCGCCGGGGAGGCGTGAGGACGGGAAGAACGTCACTGCACGGGGCGCGGCGGAACTTCGGTAGGCGGGGTTGCCGCCGCACTCCGACTCGCCCTGGTCGGGCCGAGCTTCCCTGTAGCTGCTGCTCGGCGGCCTCGGTCCGGTCGGGGTACTCGTCGCCGATCTTCTCGTTGATCTCCTCACCAGTGCCGGCGAAAGGCGGGGCGCGTGCGTGCGTTTTCCCTCCCCGCCTCTGAAGGTCTGCGGACAGCTCCCGGGGCTCCGCCCCCGGCCCCGATCGGTCTTCGGGCTCGTCCTCAAGCGCCGGACGGGCTGAGTTTTGGGGGCTGGGGCTGAAAATCAGCCGCTCCGGCGCTTGAGGAGCGGGGGACCGGGGGCTGGCCCCCGTGACGGCGCCGCGGGGTACGTCCAGCTCCGCCGCTGCCCAACGCTCAGGTGTGCACCGTTTCTTCGCAGCACGCACCCCATTAGTATCCGGGGCGCCCCGCCGTACATCGGGGCGCCCCCGTGCAGGCCGTCTCGCGATCGGAGCCGTCATGTCAGCAGCCGATGGACCTCTTGTCGTGGGCGTGGACAGTTCGACGCAGTCCACCAAGGTGCTCGTAGTGGACGCCGCCACCGGGCGGGTCGTGGCGAGCGGGCAGGCGCCGCACACCGTGTCCTCGGGTGCGGGGCGCGAGAGCGACCCCGAGCAGTGGTGGGAGGCGCTAGTCGAGGCGTTGCGGCAGTGCGGGGGCGCCGCACGCGAGGCAGCGGCGGTCTCGGTGGGCGGGCAGCAGCACGGACTGGTGGCGCTCGGCGCGGACGGCCGTCCCGTGCGGCCGGCGCTGCTGTGGAACGACGTACGGTCCGCGCCGCAGGCGGCCCGGCTCGTCGAGGAGCTGGGCGGCGCGCAGTGGTGGGCGGGGCGCGTCGGGAGCGTGCCCGGCCCGGCGTTCACGGCGCCCAAGTGGGCGTGGCTGCGCGAGCACGAGCCGGAGGCCGCGGCCGCGGCGAAGGCGGTGCGGCTGCCGCACGACTACCTCACCGAGCGCCTGACCGGCGAGGCGACCACCGACCGCGGCGACGCCTCCGGCACCGGCTGGTGGGCGTCCGCCACGGAGTCGTACGACACCGACGTGCTGTCCGCCGTCGGCCTCGACCCGGCGTTGCTGCCGCGCCTGGTGCGGCCCGGTGAGGTCGCGGGGACGGTGCGGGGGCGTGCGGAACTCCCGTTCTCCAAGGGCGTGCTGGTGGCGGCGGGTACGGGTGACAACGCGGCGGCCGCGCTCGGTCTTGGGCTGCGGCCCGGCGCTCCGGTGCTGAGCCTCGGCACGTCGGGGACGGTGTACGCGGTGTCGCGGGAGCGTCCGGCGGACCCGTCAGGCACTGTGGCCGGTTTCGCGGACGCGCGCGGCGACTGGCTGCCGCTGGCCTGCACCCTCAACTGCACGCTCGCCGTGGACCGCGTGGCGGCGCTGCTCGGCCTGGACCGTGAGGCGGTCGAGCCCGCCGGCGGGGCGACGTTCCTGCCGTTCCTGGACGGTGAACGCACCCCGAACCTGCCCGCCGCGTCCGGGCTTCTGCACGGCCTGCGGCACGACACGAGCGGCGGCCAGCTGCTGCAGGCGGCGTACGACGGGGCGGCGTACGCGCTCCTCAGGGCCCTCGACCTCGTCCTCGGGGACAAGACCGGCCAGGCAGGTCAAGCGGGCCAGACAGGTCAAGCGGGCCAGGCAGGCGGCGAGAGTACGGGCGAGGGCGCGCCCTTGCTGCTCATCGGCGGAGGGGCGCGCGGCACGGCGTGGCAGCAGACCGTGCGCCGGTTGTCCGGGCGGGCCGTACAGGTCCCGGAAGCGCGCGAGTTGGTGGCGCTCGGCGCGGCCGCGCAGGCGGCCGGGCTGCTGACGGGCGAGGACCCGGCCGCGGTGGCCCGTCGCTGGGGCACGGCGCGGGGAACGCTCCTGGAGCCCGTACGCCGCGACGAGGAGACGCTGGAGCGGCTCGCGGCGGTGCTCGACGGCGCGGGTCCGCTGCTCGGTGCGCCGGGGCGCTCCCTGGGAGAGGCCGAGTGAGCCCGGGCGACTACTACATACCGGCGTACGTCCTCGGATTCGCGCTGGCCCTGAAGCTGCCCGCGCTGATCAGGAACTGGCGCGATCCCCTGCTCTGGTCGCTGTGCACGCTGATCTTCCTGGCCGGGCTTGTGTTCACGTTCGCTGCTCCGCCGACCATCAAGGTCGTCAACTCGGCGTCCGGCGTTCCGAATCTGGCCGCGCCCGTGACGTACTCGATCCTGAGCGCCCTGTCCGCCTCCTGTTTCGTGCTGCTGATCTGCTGGCACAGCGGGGACCAGGCCACGGTGCGGCGTGTCAGCGGCTGGTGCGCGGGCGGGTTCGGGGCGGTGTCGGTCGCGCTGTTCGTGCTGTTCTTCCTGGGGCACGCGCCCGTGGAGCGGCTGCAGGACTTCGACACGTACTACGCCAACTCCCCGTACATCAGGGAGATGATCCTGCTCTACCTGGTGGCGCACGGCGCGTTCTGTGTGGGCATGAGCGTGCTGTGCCTGCGCTGGTCGCGTAAGGCGGCGGGCTGGCTGCGGGCCGGGCTGCTGCTGCTCGTGTACGCCTTCGCCATCACGCTCGGGAACGCGGTGTGCAAGCTGACGGCGGTGGTGGCGCGCTGGTACGGCGTCGACTGGGACGTCCTGAGCACGTCGATCGGCCCGCCGCTCGCGGCCGTCGGCGGCACGCTCTGTCCGGCCGGGTTCCTGCTGCCGATGGCGGGCCCGCAGGTGGTCGGCAAGTGGCGGGACTGGCGCGCGTACCGGCAGTTGGGGCCGTTGCTGCGGGAGCTCGACTCACGGTCGGCGAGCGGCCCGCACGAGGTGCCCCTCGGCCCGCTCACGTCGCTCACGCTGCGCGTGATGCAGCGCGAGACGGCCATCCACGACGCGCTCCTGCGCCTGGGCCCCGCCCTGGACGCGCGGATCCGCGAGCAGGCCGCGGAGGCCGCTCGCCGGGACGGGCACGGAGAGCGGGACGCCGAGCTCGCGGGCACGGCCGCGATGATCGCGGTGGCCGCGCAGCTCGAACGCCTCGCGCCGGACCGGCAGGCCGCCGGCCGTGACGACGCCGCGCGACCCGGCCTGCCCCCCGGAGCGGTCCCGGCCGAGGAGGCCGATCTGCGCAGGATCTCGCAGGCCATGCGCCATTCGACGGTCGTGGCCCGGTTCCGCCGGGAGGCGGCCGAAGCAGAAGGACAACACGTATGAGCACCGTTCCCCGTCCTCGTCCCCGCCGCGCCGTGGTCATCGGCGGCGGCCTGACCGGCACGCTGGCCGCCGCGGCCCTCGCCGAGCAGGTGGACGAGGTCACGGTCGTCGAGCGCGACGCCCTGCCGCAGGGACCGTCGCCGCGCCGCTCGCTCGCGCAGGCGCGGCACGCGCACATCCTGTGGTCGGGCGGCGCCCGCGCGATCGAGAGCCTCTTACCGGGCGTCCTCGACGACTGGACAGCCGCCGGCGCACACCGCATCCCGCTGCCGTCCGCGCTGGTGTCGATGACGCCGCAGGGCTGGTTCCGGCGGGGCGGAACGGAGATGCAGTTCCTCATCTCCTGCAGCCGGGACCTGCTCGACTTCTGGGTACGGCGCCGGGTCCTGGCCCTGCCCGAGGTGTGGCTGCTCGAACAGACCGTGGTGACAGGCCTGTTGGGGTCGGCGGGCCGGGTGCGCGGGGTACGGACGCACTCCCCCGGCCGTGGTGTGCAGGAGTTGCCGGCGGACCTCGTGGTGGACGCTTCGGGCCGCGGCACGCGCGCGGTGCAGTGGCTTTCCGGGGTCGGGATCGGCCCGGTCCGCGAGGCGGAGGTGGACGCCGGGGTCCTCTACGCCAGCCGCCTCTACCAGGCCCCGCCGGGTGTGGCGGACTTCCCGCTGGTCAACGTGCAGCCGCGGGCCAACACCGGGGAGCCCGGCAGGGGTTCGATCATCGTCCCGGTCGAGGGCGGGCGCTGGCTGGTGACACTGTGCGGCACGCGCGGTGCGCACCCTCCGCAGGCGGCGGCGGAGTTCGAGGGGTTCGCGCGCGAGGTACGCGACCCTGTGGTCGGTGAACTCATCGCGCGGGCACGGCCGTTGGACGACGAGGTGACCCTCTCGCGCAGTACGTACAACAGGCGCCGCTTTCTGGAGAAGTGCCGCACCTGGCCCGAGGGTTTCGTCGTCCTGGGGGACGCGGTGGCGACGTACAACCCGGTGTACGGGCACGGCATGTCGGTGGCGGCCCAGGGCGTCCTCGCGCTGCGGGCCGAGCTGCGCAGGAACGGGCCGCAGGCGACGGGGCTCGCGCGCCGGGTGCAGCGGGCCGTCGCCACGCCGATCGACATGGCGTGGCAGATGGCGGCCGGGCAGGACGTGCTCTACCCGGAGGCGACCGGGCCGCGGCCGACGTTCCTGGAGCGTGCCGGTCAGCGGTACATCGACCGGCTGACTTCGACGGCCACATCCCGCCCGTACGCCGCGCGCAGCCTCCTGGAGGTCATGACGCTCTCGGCACCGGCGACGGGCCTTTTCCGCCCCGGTCTGGTCCTCGCGGCGCTGCGGGGGCCGAGCCAACGACCGCTCACCGCACCGCCGTTGACGGACGAGGAACGCGCGATGGTGTACGGGAACGGCGACCGGCCCGAGGCACCGCACGCGGGGGGCACGCGCGCGTAGAGGCCGTTTTCGGGGAAGCGGGTACCAACACGCGTGCGCACGGGCAGACTTCGAGCAACGTCGGGCGACGCACGCGCGTAGACCGCGTTCCGTACGGGCACAACCAAGGTGCACCCGGCACGGCCCCCCTCCCCCCACACACACCACCACCACGACCACGACCACGACAGAGCGGAGCAGTGCCGCGATGAGCGACCCGAGGATCCTCACCGTACGTCCGGAACCCGGTGACTACGCCTGGACGTTCGGCGGCGCCCCGCCCGTCGCCCGCATCGCACCCGGCACGGTCCTCGACCTCTGGACGGAGGACTGCTTCGGGGGGCGCGTACGGTCCGAGAAGGACCTGGTGTCCGAGGTGTGCGAGTTCCCGTACCTCAATCCGCAGACAGGGCCGTTCCACGTCGAGGGCGCGGAGCCGGGCGACACGCTGGCGGTGCACTTCGTGTCCGTGGAGCCGGCGCGCGACTGGGCCGCGTCGACGACGGTGCCGTTGTTCGGGGCGCTGACCGGCACGCACACCACGGCCGGGCTGCAGCCGCCGCTGCCGGAGCAGGTGTGGATCTGGCAGCTGGACCGGGAGCGCCGTACGGCCCGATTCGCCGCGCACGACAGCGAGTTCACCGTCGACCTGCCGCTGGATCCGATGCACGGCACGGTCGGTGTGGCGCCGGCCAACCTGGAGGTGCGCTCGGCCCTGGTGCCGGACGCGCACGGCGGCAACATGGACACGCCGGAGATGCGGGCGGGGGTCACCTGCTATCTGGGCGTGAACGTGGAGGGCGCGCTGTTCAGCCTGGGTGACGGGCACGCGCGGCAGGGCGAGGGCGAGACCTGCGGCGTCGCCGTCGAGTGCGCCATGCACACCGTCGTGATCGTCGACCTCCTGAAGGACCTGGCCACGCCGTGGCCGCGCATCGAGTCCGACACGCATCTGGTGTCGACCGGCTCCGCGCGCCCCCTTGAGGACGCGTTCCGGATCGCCCAACTCGACCTGGTCCGCTGGCTGGTGCGGGACTACGGCTTCAGCGACATGGACGCGTACCAGTTCCTCACGCAGGCGGTGGAGTCGCCGCTGGCCAACGTCTGCGACACGAACTACACGAGCGTGGCGAAGGTCCGCAAGGATTGGCTGCCGGAGCGCGAGACCCACCGCGCGGCCCACGCCCGCCTCCGCCAGGCGGCAGCCGCACTCACCTCTCTCTGAGCCCCCCCACACACAGCCTCTCTTCCCAAGGCCACAACTCCCCACCGCACCACCCGAGGAGCACATCCCGCACCTGAACTCCCCCACAGGAAAGGCAGGTCACCCCATGGACCGCGCACGCGGAGTCCCCACCGGAGGCCCGAGCAGGCGCCGTCTGCTGCAGGGCGCCGCCCTCGCCGCCGTCCCCGCCGCCCTCCTCCTCCCCACCCGGACCGAAGCCCTGCCGCAGCCCCGGAAACAGCCGCAGTCGCCGAGGCGCCCCGCCGACTACCCGGACGCCGAGTGGGTCCCGGCCAGCAGCGCCAACTACACGGCGTCGAACCGGCCCGTCACCTACCCGGTCGACTTCGTCGTCGTCCATGTCACGCAGGAGACGTACGACGACACCCTCGCGATCTTCCAGAACCCGGAACGCCAGGTCTCCGCGCACTACGTGGTGCGCTCGGCGGACGGGCACGTCGCGCAGTGCGTACGGGACCGGAATGTCGGCTGGCACGCCGGGAACTGGGACTACAACACGCGCAGCGTCGGCATCGAGCACGAGGGCTGGGTGGATCAGCCCGAGTGGTTCACGGAGGCGATGTACGCGTCGTCGGCGGAGCTCACCGCGTATCTGTGCGCCACGTACGGCATCGCGAAGGACCGGGACCACATCATCGGCCACAACGAGGTGCCGGGCGCGGACCACACCGATCCGGGGCCGCATTGGGACTGGTCCCACTACATGGACCTGGTGAACTCCTTGTAGCCCATGAAAGTGAGTGAGCGCTCACCACCCTCCGTAACCGCCGATATGCCGCGGATGTACGAACGTGCCACGATGAGGAGGCCGGCAGACCCGTCAGGGGACGACATGGCTACGCAGCAACGACCGACCGTGGACGCGTCGTACTGGATGGTCACCGCGTCCGGTACGGACCACCCGCCACCGGAGTCCGATCAGAGAGCCGACGTGGCCGTGATCGGCGGCGGTATCGCGGGCCTGTGCGCCGCCTGGGAGCTGGTGTGCGCGGGCCTCGACGTGATCGTCCTGGAGGCGGACCGGGTCGCGGGAGGGGTGAGCGGGCACACGACGGCCAAGGTGACCGCGGCGCACGGCCTCAAGTACGCGCGGCTCGAGACGGAGCACGGCAGCGAGACGGCGTATCTCTACGCCCGGTCGCAGCAGGAGGCCGTCGAGCGGACCGTCACACTCTGCGCCGACCTCGGCATCGAGGCGGATCTTGAGCGCATGCCCGCGGTCACGTACCTCCGGGACCCGGAGCGCGTCGGCGAGCTGAGGGAGGAAGCGGCCGCGGCGCGGCGGGCCGGGCTCGACGCGTCGTTCGTGACGGAGACGGAACTGCCCTTCGATATCGCCGGCGCGGTCCGTGTGGACGGTCAACTCCAGTTCCATCCGCGGAAGTTCCTGCTCGGCCTCGCGGAGCGCATCACGGCCGCGGGCGGACGGATCCACGAACACTCCCGCGTCACGGCCCTGCACGACGGCACCCACTGCCGACTGACGGTCGAGAGCCCAGAGGGCGGCAAGGGCGGCGTGACGGTGCAAGCGGGGGACGCGGTGATCGCCACGCACTACCCGGTCTTCGACCGCACGCTGCTGCTCACGCTCCTCGAACCTCGGCGTGAGCTGGTCCTCGCGGCACCCGTCCCGGCAGAGGCGGCGCCCGTGGGCATGTTCATCACTCCGGAGGACGGTACGCGTTCGCTGCGCAGCGCCCCGTACGACAGCGGGCGCAGGCTGCTGATCGTGACGGGCGAGGCATTCGAACCGGGCGCCGGTGGCGTACGGGAGCGTTTCGAGCGGCTCGACGCATGGGCGTGCACGAAACTGCCGGGGTTCGCGGAGGCGGACCGGGTCTACCGCTGGGCGGCGCAGGACAACGATGCGGTGGACCAGCTGCCGTATGTGGGCCATGCACATCCCGGCAGCCAACATCTGTATGTCGCCACCGGGTTCGGCGGCTGGGGCATGAGCAACGGTGTCATGGCGGGACGTCTTCTCGCCGCGCACATCGCGGGCGGGCCGCGTCCGGCGTGGACCGAGCTGTACGACCCGCGCCGGCTGCCGCCGGTCCGGGAGGCGGGCCACGCCGTCGCGCAGCAGGCCTCTGTGGCGGGCCACTTCATCGGGGACCGGCTGCACACCGGCGAGGCCGTGCCCCTTGCGGACATTCCGCGCGGGGGCGGTGCGGTCGTCCGCCTGGGCGGCAAGCCCTGCGCGGTGCACCGCGACGACACCGGGAAGGTCACCGCACTCTCCGCGCGCTGCACCCACCTCGGCTGTCTGGTGCACTACAACGACGCCGAGCGGACGTGGGAGTGCCCCTGCCACGGTTCCCGGTTCGCCACGGACGGCTCGGTCCTGCAAAGCCCGGCCACACGTCCGCTGGCACGGCGCGAACTCCCTGAATAGCGGCGCGAACTCCCCGAGTAATGATGCCTGTGATGCCTCGAACTCCCCGAATCATTCGGGGAGTTCGAGGCGTTCCTCGGGGAGTTCGCTTCAGTGCCTGGAAACTACCGGAGACCACCGCTGCCGAAGGATCCACTCATTCCGGGAGTCCAGCGAGGTGGCGTCTGATTCTCGCTCCTTCTCGTACGTGAGGCATGGAGTGCGTACGGCATGAGCCGCTCGCTTTCCTCCTTGGCCTGCGGCATTTCATCCGCCTCCCGCACTTCTCGAATCTCTCGGACCGGTCCGGTAGCGGGCAGCTTCGGCTGCTCCTCCGGTCGAGGTCGGTGCGGCTCTCGGTCTCGCACTCTGTTGCCCAGCCAGAAGGCCCCGAGCAGGCCGCCGACGATGGCGATGCCACCGACGAATGCGGCGATACGCCCGACGGCGCCACTGGAAGCAGCCAGGTCGAACAGTTCACTCGTTGCCGTGATCATGATGGCGGGGCACCCGAATTCCGGGCACCGATTCACCTCCCGTAATCAACTCGAGCGATCCCTCCTCGAGCGTTCATTTTACTCCGCAGCGGATTATCGGCAGCGGCAGCGCAAGAGGGCTGAGGGAGCGGGCGCCCCCCGGGGCAAACCCATGAGCCCCGGAACTCCATGGACCCCATGAACCCCATGAACCCCATGTGACCGAATCATCACCGTCCGGACACGGCTTCTGTCGTCATGGCTGTCGTCATGGCTGTCGTCATGGCTGTCGTCATGGCTGTTGTCGGCTCGTACGAGCGAGGCGACGATGACCGGAGCGATACGGCCGGCAACGCCCATTCAGGGAGGCAGAGTTGACCGATCCATGGGTCGCCCGGCCGGTACGGGGAGTATCTCCTCGCGGTGTGCGACGTGCACGGCAGGCTGCTGTGGGTGGAGGGGCACTCCACGACCGGGGCGCGCGCGGGGCGCATGAACTTCGTGCCGGGCGCGCGTTGGGCGGAGAACGCCATGGGCACGAACGCGCCAGGTACGGCGGTGGCCGTGGGCCGCCCCGTCCAGGTCTTCGCGGCCGAGCACATCAGCCGAAATGGCGAGTTGGCGGGCGGCTACTACGTCCGGCCGACGATCTTCGAGGGCGACAACCGGATGCGGATCTTCCAGGAGGAGATCTTCGGCCCGGTCGTCTCGGTGACCTCGTTCGACGACTACGACGACGCCCTGAAGATCGCCAACGACACGCTGTACGGCCTGGGCGCCGGCGTCTGGACCCGGGACATGAACACGGCGTACCGCGCGGGCTGTTCGATCCAGGCGGGCCGTGTGTGGGTGAACAACTACCACGCGTACCCGGCCCACGCGGCGTTCGGCGGCTACAAGCAGTCGGGCATCGGCCGGGAGAACCACCGGATGATGCTGGACCACTATCAGCAGACGAAGAACCTGCTGGTGTCGTACGCGCCGGACAGGCTCGGGTTCTTCTGAGGAGTACGAGCGGCACGCGGACGGGGTGGGTCAGTTCGGGTGTGAGCTGATCAGTTTCCCGATCTTGTCGATGCGGTGCTCCGGGTTGCCCAGGCCGTCGGCCCAGTAGTTCCCGGCGGCGTGGTCCTCCTGGGTGGCGCACGTCGAGAGGGTGATGACGGCCTGGTCGGGGGTGCGGCCGGGGT
Organism: Streptomyces luteolus; assembly: GCF_029968015.1. Classification (GTDB taxonomy): domain Bacteria; phylum Actinomycetota; class Actinomycetes; order Streptomycetales; family Streptomycetaceae; genus Streptomyces; species Streptomyces luteolus. The sequence continues at coordinate 77,375 of NZ_JASCIS010000031.1, read as the reverse complement.
GGCCGGGGACGGCGGCGCGCTGCTCCGCCAGGGACTGTTCGGAACGGAACGACGTCTCTCTGGTCCCGGTCACCCGGTAGACGAAGGTGCGCCGGTCGGTGGTCACTTCGATTCTGGCGCCGTCGCGGAGTTCGGGGAGGGCGGCGAACGGGCCGCCCGCCGTGTTGCGATGCGCCGTCACTTGGTAGTTGCCGACGCCTCCGGGGCCCACTCCTCCGGTCCTGCCGTGTGGGCTGGCGGCGATACCGCGGTTCTGGATCGCCGTACCGGGGCCGTCGTCGGTCTTGCCGCGATAGGGCTGGACACGCAGGTCGTGGATGCCGATGTCCGGGATCGTCAGGTGGGCGACCTGCGGGCGGCCGTCGCTGGTGGGGCGTGGTGCCGGCTCCGTGCTCCGCGCCGGGCTGGGCGGAGGCCTCTCCAGGGCGACCTCGCTGGTGCTCTGCCGGTCTCGCGGCGGCGCCGCCCCGGTGGTGCTCGGCGCGCACGCGCTGACGGTCACGAGGAGTGTGGTCAGCCCGGCGACGGAGAGCGTGGTCGGGGTGCGCGGACGTCTCGCCACGAGCCGCGGTTCGGGGTGTCTGCGTATGTGCCTGTGTATGTGCCTGGTCCACATGGTGCCGGCCGTTTCGGGTCGGGGCCGCCCGTATGTCCATCGTCGTACGAATCGGGCCGGAGGTCGACAGCAGCCCGTGTCCGCTGCCGGTCAGGGCAGGGCAGGTCAGGTCAGAGCAGGTCAGGGCAAGTGGTGGGTGTCGTTGAGGGACCGCACCGTGGCCGTGCCGTCCTCGTCGTACGCCACCGTCGACAGGGAGGCCGCGGCGACCTCCATGCGGAACAGGGTGTGGGGTGGGGCCTGGAGGGCGAGGCGGATCAGGGTTCTGAGGGGGCCGACGTGCGAGACGACCAGGACCGTGGCGCCGGCGTACCGGGCCAGGAGGGCGTCTCGTACGGCGGCGGTGCGGAGGGTGACCTGGTGCATGGTCTCGCCCGCGCCCGAGGGGGGAGCCTCGGGCGAGGCGAGCCATGCGTCCAGGTCGTCCGGGTGGCGTTCGCGGACTTCGGCGAAGGTCAAGCCCTCCCAGGCGCCGAAGTCCGCTTCCCGCAGGTCCCGGTCGACCTGGACCGCCAGTCCGAGGCGCGTGGCCGCGGACTCGGCGGTCTCCCGGCAACGCCGCATCGGTGACGTGACGACCGCCTCGATGCCGCCGCGGTGGGCCAGAGCCGCCGCCGTCGCCTGGGCCTGGCGGCGTCCGTCCGGCGAGAGTGCCGGGTCGGACCCTCCGCTGCCGGAGATCCGCCGCCCAGGGGTGAGCGGGGTTTCGCCGTGCCGCAGCAGTACGAGCGTCGTCACGTCGCTCACTTCGCGGGCTGCGCGAAGTGGTCGCGTACGGCGTCGGTCTGCTTCTCCATCACGTCGATGATGCGCTCGACGACGTTCAGGTCGGCGTCGTCGGCGATCTCCAGGACCCGGGACCAGTCGAAGAAGCTGCGGGCCGGGTCGTTCGTGATGGGGAGTACGCGGATGGTCGCCTCGTAGCTCTGGACTCCACTGGTGGGCGCGATGGCCCGGTACGACTGGGTCTTGTTGATCTCGTCCCGGGCGGCGATCTCCTGCTGCACGAGGCCGCCGTTGAGGGTGAGCTTGAAGTCGTAGCGGGCCGGGACCGTGTCGACCGAGGCTCCGTCCACCCACGTGACGTCGGTGTGGATGTCCAGGTCGCCCGGGGACACGATCGCCAGGATCTGCATCGCGTCGCGGACGGTCGCCCACACGGTGTCCGGGTCGGCCTCGAGGATGGTGGAGTGGTACATGGTGTGCTTGCGCTGGATCGGCACGGAGGTGTGCTCCTTCTCCCAGTCAGTGGACTTCCAGTGAGGGACTGCTCAGTAGTCGACGCGGTCGGACTTGGCGATCCACGCGTCGAACGGAGCGGTGCGGTTGGGGAGGTCGAGGTGCTCGACCTCCATCGGCCACGCGGCCTGGGGCTTCTTCTCGAGCAGGGTGTAGAAGCGGCGGTCGTCGAACCCGGCCACCGCGGCGTCGTCGCGGTCGGCGGCGTAGAGGAGCCGGTCGACGCGCGCCCACAGGGAGGCGGCCAGGCACATCGGGCACGGCTCGCAGGACGAGATGAGGGTGCAGCCGTCCAGCATGAAGGTGCCCAGCTCGGCACCGGCCGCACGGATGGCGTTGACCTCGGCGTGCGCGGTCGGGTCGCAGGTGGACGTGACCTTGTTGTTGGCCGAGGCGATGATGACGCCGTTCTTGACGACGAGGGCGCCGAAGGGGCCACCTCCGTTGAGGGCACTGGTGGTGGCGAGCTCGACGGCCTGCTCCATCCAGGCGCGCTCCTGGGTGACCGTCACCGTGGTGCTGGTGCTCATGGCAGGTTCCTTTTCGTTGCGGAAGAGGGGGGTGGTGCGGTGGCCCCGACGGGGTGCCGGGGGTGTCTGTGGGGCTCAGCGTCCGTCCGGCAGCTCGCTCTTGGTGACGAGGTGGTTCCCGAGGACCAGGTAGTCGATCTCGGTCCCCATGAAGCACTTCAGGGCGTCGGTCGGGGTGCAGACGATGGGTTCGCCGGCGACGTTGAACGAGGTGTTGATCAGGCAGGGCGTGTCGGTGAGCGCGGTGAACCTCCGCAGCAGTGCCGTGAGCCGCGGGGTCCCCTCGTCGGTCAGGGTCTGGATGCGGGAGGTGCCGTCCACATGCACGGCGCCGGGGATGCGGTCCTTGTAGGCGTCGCGGACGGGGAAGACGAACGTCATGTACGGGGAGCTGGTCTTGCGCCCCATGTCGAAGATCTCCGGCGCCCGCTCCTCCAGGACGAGGGGGGCGAAGGGGCGGAAGGGTTCGCGGTGCTTGACCCGGGTGTTGATGATGTCCTTGATGTCGTCGAAGCCCGGGTTGGCGAGGATGCTGCGGTGCCCGAGGGCGCGTGGGCCGTGCTCGACGCGGCCTTCGAACCAGCCGACGACGACCTTCTTCGTCAGCAGCTTCGCCACCTGCTCGACGAGTTCGTCGTCGTCCAGGCGGGTGGCGTGGACGCGGCCGGTGAAGCCTGCCAGGGCCTCCTCGATCGCGGCGTCGTCGTAGGCCGGGCCCAGGTAGGGCGTGACGGGTGCGGAGGCGGCGAGGCGCTCCGCGGGGCCGGTTCCGGGGTCGTTGAGCCAGGCGTGGGCCGCGGCTCCGATGGTGATGCCGGTGTCGGAGGCGCCGAAGCTGACCTGCATGTCGTCGAAGCGGGAGCCTTCGAACAGCGGGGTGTTGTTGAGGCAGTTCAGGGCGACGCCGCCCTCGAACAGCAGGTGGTCGAGATCCGTCCTCTTCTCCAGTCGGCTGACCTGGTGGGCGGTGGCGACGTTCAGCATCTGCTGCGCCGCCGCGGCGACTCGGGCCTTGTACTCGAGGGTGTCCTCGAAGGGCCCGAAGTACTCCTCGAACAGGGCGTCGTGGCTGTGCACGTCGTCGGTCCGCAGGGGCTTGGCGAAGGTGTAGCGGCCGTCGTCGTGCAGCGTGAGCAGGTGGTCGACGAACGGGTTCGGAGTCGGCGGCGCGGTGTATCCGGCCAGGCCCATCACCTTGTACTCGTCGTTGTTGGGGACGAAGCCGAGGAAGCGGGTGATGGCGGAGAACAGGGTGCCCATGGAGAACTCGGAGCCGGTGACCGTGTCGTCGAAGACGGTGATCCGGCCGTCGCGGATCTCGCCCGTCAGGGTCGAGAAGCGTTCGGCGCGGCCGTCGCTGACGAGGAACGCGGAGTCCTTCATACCGGCGAGGTAGTAGCCGGTCGTGGCGTGGGCCAGGTGGTGCGGGACGAAGCGGACCTTGGCCGGGTCGGGGCGGTGTCCGGTACGGGCCTCGAAGTCGGCGAGGATCGCGTCGTGGCTGACGACCTGCTCGAACAAGTCCCGCATGGTGCCCGTGAGTTCGGCCTGCTCGGCCTCCGGCAGCGGCGAGGTGCGGATGCCGTTCAGGATCTCGTCCAGGATCTGCGGGGACCAGTTCCACGGGAAGGCGAACACGTCGACGTCGTCGAAGGTGATCCCGGCTTCCCGCAGGCACCAGTCGATCGCGCGCGTGGGGAAGTCGGTGGTCTTCTTCTCCCGGTTGAGGCGTTCTTCCTCCACGGCGGCGACCAGGCGGCCGTCGATCAGGAGTGCTGCGGCGGCGTCGTGGCCCAAGAGGTAATGCTTGTTGATGCCGGTCGCACCGAGGCGCTCGGAGAAGAACTCCGACACCCGGCTGAACCCGTTGCATCCCAGAACAATCACGGCATTCCTTCCTGATATGGCTACTTGCCGACCAGCAGGTCGCGGAGCTTCTCCCCGGCCGCGGGCGCCTGGCAGAGGCCCGCTCCGGTGAATCCGGCCGCGTACAGGAAGCGGCGGGTGGGGTGTGCGCCGATGAAGGCGGTGTTGTCGGGGCTCGCGTCGAAGTCACCGGACCACGCGCGGTGCAGGCCGATGCCGTCCAGGTCGGGGAACAGGGTGCCGAGGTGGCCGGCGACACGGCCGAGCCAGGCTGCGCGTGTCTCGCCGCCCTTGGGTGCGCCCATGGCCAGCAGGATGCGGTCCTTCCACGACCGGATCCGCAGCCCCGACGCGGCGTGCATCGTCATGGGCAGCTCGGGGTGCGGGGACGGCGGGACGTCGGTGAACAGCATCTCGACCGCGTGCGGCGTCAGCGGCAGGTCGACCGAGGCCATCGCCGCCACCTCGCCGGACCAGGGCCCCGCCGTGCACACGACGCTGTCCGCCCTGATGCTGCCGTGCGAGGTGTGGACGGTGTTGTCGTCGTCGATGCCCGTGACGGGCGTGTGGGTGAACACGCGGGCGTCGTGGTTGCGGGCGGCGGCGGCGTAGCCGCGGACGATGTCGAGACCGTCCACGTGGTACGCCTCCGGGGACCAGGCGGCGGCCAGGACGGCGCGTTCGTCGACCAGCGGGTTGAGCCCGGCCGCGTCTCGGGCGCTGATCAGGTCGACCTGGACGCCGGCTGCCTGCTGGTCCTGCCGGGTGGCCTCGAACGCGGCGATCTGCTCCTCGTCGGTGAACAGCACCAGGAACCCGAGCTGCTTCAGGCCGAGCGGGGCCGCGGTGTGGTGGGCGAATTCGCGGTAGGCGTTCAGGCTGCGCACGGCCCTTCGCCCGGTGTCGGGGTTGCCGGGGAAGTACGTACGGACCATGCCCGCGGTGTGCGCGGACGCCCCGCCACCCAGGCTCCCGCGTTCGAGCAGCACGGTGTCCACGCCGGCGGCGGCGAGGTGGTAGGCGGCGGAGGTGCCGATCACTCCCCCGCCGATGACTACGGCGTCAGCACGGGCAGGCAGGGCGGGCAAGGTCTTCTCCTGTGGTGTGGGTCGGACGGCGGAGAGGAGGGCGGTTCGGACGGCGGAGACGGAGTGCGGTTCGGACGGCGGAGACGGAGTGCGGTTCGGACGGCGGAGAGGAGTGCGGTTCGGACGGCGGAGAGGAGTGCCGGTGTCGTCATCTCCTCGGCGGACTTCGCTCGGTGGGGCTACGCGCCTGCCGTGGCGCCCTGCTGGCGCAGGTGGTCTCCGGTCTCCCACGGGTACAGGTGGAGGTTCCAGCCACCGAGGCAGTTGATGTAGAGGGCCATCTGACTGGTGACGGCGTAGAAGTCGTCGCGGTCGAGGCGGTCGACGACGTCGAGGAAGCGCTGGGTGAACGCCCACAGCTTCTCCAGTCCGCAGTAGCCCAGGAACTCGGCGGGGACGCCGACCAGGAGGCGGGCCATGTGGGCGAGGGAGGCCATCGGCATGTCCTGGACGGCGGCGCGGACGAGACCGCCGTAGGAGGCGTAACCCAGGGGCCTGGTCTCGCCGTTGACGAACAGAAGAGTGGGAAGGACGGTGCCGAAGTTGCCCGCCTGGGAGGGGATGACGCCCTGGTGGAGGCCGTCCAGCTCGGCCGGGGGCGTGAGCCAGATCTTCTCGGTCTCGGCGGAGATGTCGGCGATCAGCCGGTCGGCGTCCGTGTCGGTGGCGCGGAGCCTCGGGATGCGGTGTCCGCCCTGCTCGCCGGCGCGGCGGACCTCGACGTGGATCTGCTTCTTCGTGGAGTAGACGGCGTCCCAGATCTCGGCCCCGGCTTCCAGGAGGGCGGGCATGTCCGCCGCACGGATCTGACCTACGGGGGTGGCGGGCATGGGCTCGGTGAGGGTGCCGTACTTGATGCCGAGGTGCTGCAGGCCGGAACAGAAGACGGTGCCGTTCGGGGCCTCGCGACGGTCGGGGATGCGCGTGGAGTGGGGGGTGTGCAGCAGGGTGGGGATCGGCGCTACGTGGTAAAGGTGCTCCCCCGCGATGAGGGCGTGCCCCTGGAGGCTCTGGTAGGGCAGGGACTCCCAGAGGGCGTCGGCGAGTGCGGGGTTGCGGTCGTCCAGGTCGGCGGTGACCGTGATGCCGAGGTCGGGCCAGGAGATCTCGATCTGACGGCCACGCAGCTTCTCAGACAAGGCTTTTCCCGTTCGTTGGTTCGGCTTGTCCGAGGAGTACATCGCTGGTGGGCGGTATTCAGCCAGGCGTCGAAAACATGAAATGGGGGCGGCCTGAGACCCGTACTTTGTGTTTTCCTACGAGAGCCCGGCCGACCGTCGATGGTCCGAGCGCACCGCGGATCGTCACGCGAAAGCCGCAGCTCAGGCGCGGGGGCGGCGTTCAGCCGTTCCGTAGGGCCGCCAAGGCGTGGTCCAGGTCGGCGGCGCGAGGGCGGTTGTGCGGGAGCCTGGCGAGCAGGACGGCCATGCCGCAGGTGTCGGTGAGCGCGGAGAAGACCAGGCCCGCCGCAATCCCTGCCGACAGGAGCTGGAAGGCGGGGTGCACCAGGAACCCCAGGAGCAGGCCGAGGAGTACGACCGTGCCCGCGGTGAAGCGGACCTGACGCTCCATGCCCCAGACCTTCCGCTGCGCTCCCCGCGGGCGGTGCAGCTCATGGCCGTCGGCCGACCAGGCGCCGGTGCCGCCGGAGAGGGTGAGGGTGTCGATGCCGCTCTCGGCGAGGACCCTGCGGGCGTTCTCGGAGCGGGCACCGGAGGCGCACACGACGAGGACGTCACCGCGGTCGGCGGCCCGGCGGATGTCGGGGAGGGCGCGCTGGAGGTGGTCGAGGGGGATGTTGAGGGCGCCGGGCAGGTGGCCTCCGGCGTACTCGCCCGGGGTGCGCACGTCGATGACGGTCAGCTCGTGCAGGCGGCCGCGTGCGTCGGCGGTGCTGAGGGCGGCGGGCGTGGTCATGGCAGGTGTCATCCTTGCTGGTCTGCGGGGCCCCATCGGGGCGAGCATAATACCCCTGGGGGTATTCGGGTATTCCTTGAGGAGTGGTGATGGAGCTTGATCTGGCGGCTGCGGAGCTGAAGTCGGTACTCAACCGGCTGCGTCGCGCGCAGGGGCAGCTCGCCGGTGTGATCCGGATGATCGAGGAGGGCCGGGACTGCGAGGAGGTCGTCACGCAGCTGGCGGCCGCGTCCCGCGCCCTGGACCGGGCCGGCTTCGCGATCATCGCGACCGGGCTCCAGCAGTGCCTGACGGAGGCCGAGGACGGGGGTCGGTCGGCCGAGGACCGGGACGAGATGCGGGCCCGGCTGGAGAAGCTGTTCCTCTCGCTGGCGTGAACCGGCGAACGGTGCGAGCACCTCCCGGTACAGCCGCCGCCGGGGCATCGCGCCCGCCCAAGGCCATTTACCCCCAGGGGTATATTCCGAGGGTCGCTCGGCGGCCATCATGGGGTGATCACTTCGACCGGGGTTAAGGGCGACAAGGGCAACGTGGACGACCTCACCGTCGGCGATCTGGTCGGCATGGAGCAGTTCGACTGCCGAGTGCTCGCCGGTTCGGCCGGCCTGCCGCGGCCCGTGGTGTGGGCGCACTCGTGCGAGCTGGAGGACCCCTGGCGGTGGCTCGGCGCCGACGAGCTGCTCATGACCGTCGGCCTCTGCATACCGCGCGGCGCGCAGGCGCAACGCCGGCTGATCACCGGCCTGCACGACGCGGGACTCGCCGGGCTCGCCATCGGGGACGACCTCAAGGCGCCGCCGCTGACCCGGGCGCTGACGACGACGGCCGACGCGCTCGGCTTCCCCGTGCTGCTGGTCGGCCACACCACACCGTTCGCGGCGATCGGCCGCACCGTCGCCCTCGCGAACCAGAGCGATCAGGTGCGCCGCATCGCCCGGGTCAGCAGGCTCTACGAACTGGCCCGTACGGCGACCTTCGGCGAGCAGTCGATGCTCAGCCGGCTGTCGGCCGAGATCGGGCACCGCCTGCACGTCATCGATGTCGCCCTCGGCAGCGAGGTGTTGCGGCAGGAGCGGCCGCTGGGCCCCTCGGTGGTGGCACGCCTGGTGGACGGCACCGCCGACCACCTGGACCGGCTGCCCGCCCGGCTGCGCGTCGACGGCCCCGACGCGGTCGAGGCGACCGCCCTCGCGCTCTCCGCCCACCGGCCGTGCATGCTCGTCGCGGAGGGGCCCGAGGACCTCGACGTCGACGTGTTCCTGCTGCTGCACATCCAGAGCCTCACCTCGATGGAGGTCGAGCGCATCGGCCGGGAACGCGCCGACCGGGACGTGCGCGGAGCCGAACTCCTGGCCCGGCTCGTCGACGGCGGCCTCGGCGACGAGGCGGGCCGCCTCGCGCTCGACGGCTTCGGTCTCGCCGGAGCCCGTACCGCGCTCGCCGTCCCCGCGGAGTCCCGGGCCGTCGCGGCCACCCTGCTCGGCGACGCCGAACTGCCCGCGCTCCTCGGCGACGCGCGAGGCGACTCGGTCGTCGTCCTCGTGTCCGGCGACCGGGTCGACGAGGCCGTGACGCTGCTGCGCCGGCATGTACCGGCGGTCGGCGTCTCCGCGAGCAGCTCCGCCCTCGGGCAGTTGGCCGACACCGCACGGCAGGCACGCTGGGCCCTCCAGGCGGCCGTCGCCTCGCGCGGCGGGGTCGCGGAGTACGAGACCGCGGCACCGCTGCTGCTTCCCCGCACCGTGGCCGACGCGGAGTTCGCCACCCGGGTGGTCCTGGGGCCGGTCCTCGACCACGACCGGCAGAACGGCACGGAACTGCTGGTCACGCTGGAGAAGTTCCTGAACAGCGACCGCAGTTGGCGTGCCGCCGCGGCGGAGCTGCGCATCCACCGGCAGACGCTGGGCTACCGGCTGCGCAAGATCGAGGCACTCACCGGGCGCAGCCTGCGCAGCACGGGCGATCTGACGGCACTGTGGACGGCGCTGCTCGCCCGGCGGATCACGGACCACTGATCCAGGACGGACGCCAGGGCCCGTCTTCCCGATCTTCGCGGATCAGGCCGCGGCGTCATGGGGGGGACCTCCCTGCTCTGGGGCCACCTCCCGGCCGAAGGCTGGGGGAGCGTGCCTGGGGCACCTCCCGGCCGGAGGCTGGGGGAGCGTGCCTGGGGCACCTCCCGGCCGAAGGCTGGGGGAGCGTGCCTGGGGCACCTCCCGGCCGGAGGCTGGGGGAGCGTGGTGCCTGGGGGGCACCTCCCGGCCGGAGGCTGGGGGAGTCGTCGACCCGCGAAGACCGGGGAGATACGGGCCCGAGGGCCGAAGGGTGTGCCCCGGCGCCGTACGCCCCCTCTCATACCCGGTTATGAATCCCGCGCCGCGGTTGCGTCAGCGGGCGCATTCCTCGGTGGTGTGACGGGGCCCACACTGACGGATGTTCCGAGCCAGGCAGACGACCGGGAGGCACATCCGCATGCTCACTCGCCTCTTCACCCCCCTCGACATCGGACCGGCGACGATCCGCAACCGGATCGTGTCCACCGGCCACGACACGGTGATGGCCGAGGACGGCAAGGTCACCGATCAGTTGGTGGCGTACCACCGGGCGCGGGCCGAGGGCGGCGTCGGGCTGATCGTGCTTCAGGTCGGCGGTGTGCACGAGAGTGCCCGCTACACCTCGCACGCGCTGATGGCCGACACGGACGCGTGCGTCGACGGCTACCGGCGGCTCGCCGGGACAGCGCACGCGCACGGCGCGACGGTCTTCGCGCAGCTCTTCCACGGCGGCGCCGAGGTGATGGACACCGCGGACGGCTCGCTCGGTGTCTCCTACTCCGCCTCAGCCGTCCCCACCGAGCGCTTCCGGGTCTTCCCCCGCGCCATGCCGAGGGAGCTGGTGCGCGAGGTGATCGACGGATTCGCGGCCGCCGCGGCGCGGTTGCGGCGGGCCGGCCTGGACGGTGTCGAGATCGTCGCCTCGCACGGGTACCTGCCCGCGCAGTTCCTCAACCCGGCCACCAACCGGCGCGCGGACGAGTTCGGCGGGTCGTGGGCGAACCGGCTGCGCTTCCTCCGGGAGATCCTCGAATCCACCCGCGAGGCCACCGGCGGCGCGCTGGCGGTGGGCGTACGGATCAGCCTCGGCGAGGCCTCCGACCGGGGACTCGGCGAGGACGACGCGCTGCGGGCGGTCACCGAACTCGACGGGCTCGGCCTGCTCGACTACGTCTCCGTCACCCGGGGCACCTCCGCCACTCTGGCCGGGTCCGACCACATCGTGCCGCCGATGACCATGGAGCCGCTCTGCACGACAGCGCTGTCCCGGCGGGTGAAGCAGGCGGTGTCCGTGCCCGTCCTCGTCGCGGGGCGGATCAACCAGCCCCAGGACGCCGAAGTCGTCCTTGAGCGGGGCGACGCCGACGCGGTGGGCATGACCCGTGCGCTGATCTGCGACCCCGAGATGCCCGCGTACGCCCGGCGCGGCGACCTCGCGGGCATCCGCGCCTGCATCGCCTGCAACCAGGCCTGCATCGGGCACTTCCACTCCGGCCACCCCATCTCCTGCATCCAGCGGCCGGAGACCGGGCGCGAGCGGCTGTACGGCATCGTCAGGCCGGCCCGCCGTCCGCGTGACGTGCTGGTCGTCGGCGCGGGCCCCGCCGGTCTCAAGGCGGCGATCGTGGCGTCGCAGCGCGGCCACCGGGTCACGGTGTACGACGCGGGGCGGCGGCCCGGAGGCCAGGTGCTGCTCGCCGAACAGCTGCCCGGGCGGGCCGAGTTCGGCGGCGCCGTGACGAACCTGCTGGAGGAGGCCCGCAGGGCGTCCGTACCGATCAAGAGCGGCGTCACGGTGGACACGGCGCTGGTACGCGAACAGGCGCCGGACGCCGTCGTGTTGGCGACCGGTGCGCGGCCCTACCGGCCCGAGCTGGCCACGGACGGCGCGACCGTGCTGGACGCCTGGCTGGTCATCGACGGCGCGCGGCTGCCGAGGGGCCGGGTCCTCGTCGCCGACTGGCGGGGTGACTGGACCGGCGTCGGAGTGGCCGATCTGCTCGCCGAGCGGGGCCACCGGGTCGTCCTCGCCACGACCGGATACCAGGCCGGGGAGACCCTGCAGCAGTACACGCGCGACGAACTGCTGCGACGGCTGCTGCGCCACAAGGTGGAGACCGTGCCGCTGGTCCGGCTGTACGGCGCGGACGAGGACACCGTCTACCTCCAGCATGTCCTCACCGACGAACCCGTGCTCGTACCGGATGCCGCGTCGGTCGTGCTCGCGCTCGGACACGAACCGGACGTCCAACTCGCCGATGCGCTACAGGACTTGGCCCCGTCCGAGCGGCCGGAGCTGCACCTCGCCGGTGACTGCCTCTCGCCGCGCACCGTCGAGGAGGCCGTGCTCGAAGGGATGCGCGTCGGCCACGCGCTCTGACCCCACCGCAAGTCCCCCGCCCCGCCCCGCCCTGCCCCGCCCGTGAACGGAGGCACCACCCCATGGGTTCCCTCGCAGTCACCCTCTACTACGGCCTCGTGCCGCTCGCCGTGATCGCCCTCGCCTGGCGGGTCATCCGCCGCGACTACTCCGCCGAGGACGGGGGTGAGCAGTGATGTTCATCGCCGGAGTCATCGGCAGTTTCCTGCTCTACCTGGTCATCGGCGCCGTCGTCGGACGGCGGGTCAAGGACCGGTCGGACTACTTCGTGGCCGGCCGGCGTGCCCCCACTCTCCTCGTGGCCGGCACGCTCGTGGCCTCCTTCCTGTCCACCGTGGCCTTCATGGGCGAGGTCGGTTTCGCGTACGACGGCTTTCCCGTGGTGCTGCTGATCGTGACGGCCCTCAACATCTCCGGGTACGTCGTGGGGGTGCTGGGTTTCGGCCGGTATCTGCGGCGCTCCGAGGTGCTCACCGTGCCGGAGTACTTCGGCAAGCGCTTCGACTCGCGCGCGGTCCAGTCGGTGTCCGGCGTGATGGTGGTCGTGGGCATCGGCTTCTACCTGATCGCGGTGACCCACGGACTGGCCCTGGTCATGGGGCAGTTGCTCGGCTGGGAGACCTGGGTGTCGGTGCTCGTGGTGTGGCTGGGCTACACGGTCTTCACGTTCATGTCGGGCTCGCAGGGCATCCTGATCAACGACACGATCATGTTCTTCATCTTCATGCTCGCCGGTGTGGGTGGCATGTCGTACGTCGTGTTCCGCGCGGGCGGTCCGACCGAGGTGCTCGACAAGTTGCGGGCGCTCCCCGGCAAGCCGGACGGCCTCAGCTGGCACGGGGTCACCGGCGAGGGCGCGTACCTGGGCAGTCCGGGTGAGGTGCTGGTCTGGGCGCTGGCGATCGGTCTGGTCTGGATGGCGGTCGTCGCCGTGAGCCCGTGGCAGTCCTCGCGCTACCTGATGGCCCGGGACGAGCACGTCTCCCTGCGCAGCGCCTTCATCTCGATGGGCACGGTCGGCGTCCTGTACGTGTTCCTCGCGTTCGGCGCGTACGCCATCAACTTCTTCAAGGCGGACATCAACCCCTCGGAGGTGGCGTTCATCTGGGCCGCGCAGAACCTGATGCCGCCCGTCCTCGGCGTGATCGCGGTCACCGGCATCGTCGCGGCGGGCCTCTCCTCCGCCTCCTCGTTCCTCGCCCTGATCGGCTTCAGCGTGGCCCACGACGTACTGCCGCAGTCGGAGGACGCCACGGTGCCCGAGCATGTCGCGCTGCGCCGGTCGCGGCTCGTGATGCTCGCCGTGGGGGTGGTGGTCCTCCTGGTCACGCTGGTGACGCCGCCCGCCGTGCTGACCATCGGGTACTTCGCGGCCACCCTGTTCGCCGCGGCGTGGGGCCCGGTGGCGTTCTGGAGCATCCGCAGCGAGAACCTCAGCGCGCGAGGGGCTCTGGCCGGGATGGTGGCCGGGTTCGTCGGGGTCGGGGTGTTCAGCGGGTTGAAGGACTTCGCCGGGCTCGATCTGCCGATCTGGGCGCACCCGGTCTTCCTCGGGTTCGCGCTGAGCATGGCGGCGACCTGGATCGCGGACCGGGGCGTGGAACCGTCTCCTGCAGCCAAGGCGTTCCGGGCGGGCCTCCTGGCCACTCCCGCCGCGGAGCGGCACCCGCGGAAGCTGCGGCGCACGTCCTGGATCGCCACCGGCACCACGGCGGCGTTCGTCGCGGCAGGGCTCGGGCTCCTGGCGTTCTACGGAATCCCGCTGGCGCTCTGAGGCGTCTCCGAGGTGTCTCTGAGGTGTGTCCGGAAAGCCGCGATCCCCGCGCCAAGAAGTGCGGCAGGATCGACGCCCGCAAGCTCAAGGAGCCGCAGAAGCCGGACACGTCGAAGGAGCAGCGGCAGGTGTCGCCGACCCGCGGACCTGAGCAGCGACGGCGGCGCGGCGGCGCGGCAACGGAAGGTGTCCGACTCGGGCCTCTGCCCGTCAGGCGCCTTCCGTAGGCCCGCAGCAACCGCCGCCCACCCACTCCTGCCAGTCCAGGTAGCCGACCGACTCCTCGTCGCCGACGAGGAGTTCGGCGGAGTTGAGCAGGTGCTGTCGCATCGCGTGGGCCGCGCCGGAGGGGGCGCGGGCCGTGATGGCGCGGGCGATCCGCTCGTGTTCGGCGATGACCTGCCGGGCCTCGCGCCGGCCCGGAATGGTGCGACGGCCCTGCAAGGTGATGGCGTCGCGCAGGTTGGCGACCTGACCGGCGAGCCGGCTGTTCCCGCTGCCGTGCAGGATCGCCTGGTGGAAGCGGTGGTCGGCCGCGTAGAACGCCTCCACGTCCTCCGCGGTGTCGCGCATCTCCTGGAGTGCCGTGTCCATCCGGTGGAGTTCGTCGGGCGACATGCGCGCGGCGGCGCGGCGGGCAGCCGGGGGCTCCAGGAGCAGCCGCAGCGTGAAGATCTCCGCGAGGTCGGACTCACTGGCGGTGGCGATGCGTACGCCGCGGTTCTTCTCGATGGTGACGAGCCCCGCGTCCGCGAGCCGCAGCAGGGCCTCACGGACCGGCGTACGGGACACCCCGAACCGCTGCCCCAACTCCTGCGCGGAGTACAGGGCGCCGCCCGCCAACTCGCCCCGGCGGATGGCGTCGCGGATCACGACCGCCAGCTGGTCGGTCTTGCTCGGCACGCTCTCCGTCTGCTCCGGCCGCTCCACCACGTCCCCGTCCCGCCTGCCCCTCCTCGCGTACGGACGGCCACTCCGTCCCACGTCCTCGGCACACCGTATCCGCCGGCGGCGCGCAGGCCTCTCAGCGCTCCTCGGCGGCACCGGCTCCCTTGCGGTGCAGCAGCTCCGCGAGGTGCACGCCGCGCGCCCCCGCCAGATCGGCGGCCTGCGTGCGGCAGGAGAAGCCGTCCGCGAGGAGCACGGTCTCGGCGCCCGCCTCGCGGAGCGCGGGCAGCAAGGAGTTCTCGGCGACCGCGACGGACACGTCGTAGTGCCCCTGCTCCATGCCGAAGTTGCCCGCGAGGCCGCAGCATCCGGCGAGTTCCCGCACGGTGACCCCGGCCGCGGCGAGGAGTCGCCGGTCGGCGTCGAAGCCGAGGACGGCGTGCTGGTGGCAGTGCGGCTGGACGACGGCGGTCACGCCGTTCAGGTCGGGTGGCGTCCAGGTGGAGTGCTGGGGCAGGTGGTCGGTGAGGAGTTCGGCCAGGGTGCGCGTGGCGTCGGCCACCTGTCGTGCGCGGGGGTCGTCGCCGCACAGCTCAAGGAGGTCGGAGCGGAGCACCGCCGTGCACGAGGGCTCCAGGCCGACGATCAGGTGCCCGGCTTCGGCGTGCGGGGCGAGGACGTCGAGCAGGTCCGTCAACCGGGCGCGGGCGCCGTCGAGTTGGCCGGTGCTGATCCAGGTGAGGCCGCAGCAGGCGGACCGCTCGGGCACGGTCACGTCGAATCCGGCGTCGCCGAGCAGACGTGCGGCGGCCTGGGGCACGCTCGGGCTGAGCACGTCGGAGAAGGAGTCCGCCCAGAGCACGACGCGGGGCGCATCGGCCCCCGCCACCACGCGCTGCTCGCGGCGCCACCCCCGGCTGAACGTCTCGCTCGCGAAGCGCGGCACGCCGCGCCGCGGGTCGATCCCGGCCAGGCGCAGCAGCGGCCGGGCGAGGGGGCGTACGCGGGTCAGGGCGTTGGCGAGTGCGGGCCCGAGGCGGCCGGTGCGGCCGAGCAGGCGCAGCCAGGCGGGCAGCCGGCCGAGGGTGTAGTGCGTACGGGGACGCAGCCGCCCCCGGTACCTCTCGTGCAGGGCCTGCGACTTGTACGCGGCCATGTCGACGCCCGCCGGACAGTCGCTGGCGCACGCCTTGCACGACAGGCACAGGTCGAGCGACTCCTGGACCTCGGGAGCGCGCCAACCTCCCTCCACCAGCGTCCCGTTGACCATTTCCTGCAGTACGCGCGCGCGTCCGCGGGTGGAGTCCTTCTCGTCGTGGGTGGCCTGGTACGAGGGGCACATGAACCCGCCCGACGCGCTGTTGTCGGCACGGCACTTGCCGACGCCCGTACAGCGGTGCACGGCCTTGGCGAAGTCGCCGCTGTCCTCGGCGAGTTGGAGTCCCCGGCGCAGCGGCAGGCTCGGCGCGGCAGGTCGTCGCAGGTCGGCGTCGACGGGCCGGGGGTCGACCAGGACGCCGGGGTTGAGCACCCGGTCGGGGTCGAAGAGGGCCTTGAACCGGCCCATGAGGTCGAGGGCTTCGGCCGAGTACATCAGCGGGAGGAGGCCGCTGCGGGCGCGCCCGTCCCCGTGCTCGCCGGACAGGGAGCCGCCGTACGAGGCGACGAGGCGCGCGGCGTCGTGCAGGAAGTCCCGCATCACCTCGCCTCCCCCACTCTCGGCTCCGCTCGAGCGGGAGGTGCCCCCATCCTCCAGCGGCAGGTCGATGCGTACGTGGATGCAACCGTCCCCGAAGTGCCCGTACGGCAGGCCGGTGACGTCGTAGCCGTCCATCAGGGTCTCGAACTCGCGCAGGTAGGCGCCCAGGTGCTCGGGGGGTACGGCGGCGTCCTCCCAGCCGGGCCACGCCTGCCTGCCCTCGGCGGTGCGGCCGGCCAGGCCCGCGCCGTCCTCGCGGATGCGCCACATCGCGGTGGCGGCCGGGCCCGCGGGGAAGACGGTGTGGTCCAGGGCCTGGGCGTCGGCGGCGATGGCTTCGCCGGTCCGCAGCGCCTCGGCGGTGTCCGCGCCGCCGACCTCGATCATCAGCCAGCCCGCGCCCTTCGGCAGGGGCGGTACGCGGCCGGATCCGTGGTGGCGGCGGACCACGTCGACCAGCCGGGCGTCCAGGCCCTCCACCGCGAGGGGGTGGTGGCCGAGGAGGGCGGGTACGGCGTCGGCGGCCGCCGGCATGTCCGGGTAGCCGAGCACCACGAGGACGCGTGCGGGCGCGACCGGGACCAGGTCGACCTCGGCGTCGAGCAGGACGGCGGCGGTGCCCTCGGTGCCGACCAGGGCGCGCGCCAGATGCGCCCCCTTCTCGGGCAGCAGATGTTCCAGCGAGTAGCCGGACGCCTGCCGGGCGAAGCGGCCGAACTCGGTGCGCAGGAGGGCTAGTTGCGAGCCGACGAGCGCGTCGAGCCCGGGTATCGGATCGAGCCCCCGGCCTGCGGTGTACTGGCGCCCGGTGCCGTCGACGACGGTCAGCGAGGCGACGTTGTCGGCGGTCTTGCCGTAGGCGACGGCGTGCGGACCGCAGGCGTTGTTGCCGATCATGCCGCCGAGGGTGGCGCGGGTGTGCGTGGACGGGTCGGGGCCGAACCGCAGCCCGTGCTTCCCGGCGGCGCGCTGCAGGTCGGAGAGGACGACACCGGGCTGCACGCGCGCGGTGCGGGCCTCCGGGTCGACGGCCTCGATCCGGTTCAGGTGCCGGGAGAAGTCGAGGACGATGCCGGTGCCGATGGCGTTCCCGGCGATCGAGGTGCCGCCGCCGCGCGAGGTGAGCGGCACTCCGGTCTCCCGCGCGACCGCCACGGCGGCCAGCACGTCGTCCGCGTCCCGAGGCGCGACGACGACGCCCGGTACGACGCGGTAGTTGGAGGCGTCGGTGGAGTACTCGGCCCTTCTGCGCACCGTGTCGTCCACCTCACCGCCGACCTCGGCCCGCAGCCGGGCCACGGCGGTGTGCAGGGCTTCGGCAGGGCTTGCGGCCGTCTGCTGTCCCGAGCCCGGCATGTGCATCAACTCCAAGGTCACGCGCGGCGAGGGGTGCCGGGTGCACCCTGGGGCGCGATGTTACATGCAACCTCTGGCGAATCGACCCCGACGGCACCCCAAAAGGCGGCTTCTGTGCGCCACTCCCACCTCAGCAACCCATCCCGGGAGGCGTCGAGCACGACAGCGAGCACCGCAAACCATGAGTTGCATGCAACTACCGCACCACCCGGTACCGCAGAAAGACCACCTGCGAACCGAATGTGCGGTTCTCCACGAGTTCCAGGTTCACGCGCCGCTCGACCTGCGGGAAGAACGGCAGGCCGCCGCCGAGGAGTACCGGGGAGACCCGCATCCGGTACTCGTCGATCAGGTCCGCCGTGGCCGCCTCGGCGGCGAGGGTCGCGCCGCCGAGGGCGATGGCGCCCTCCCCCGGCTCGGCCCGCAGCCTCTCGATCTCCTCCGCCACGCTGCCGGTGGCCAGACGGGCGTTGCCCCGAACCGATGTCAGGGTCCGGGAGAACACCACCTTGGGGAGCGCCGTCCACAGCTCGGTCCAGGTGCGGTTCGCGGCGTCGAGCGTCGGGTCCTGGCCGGCGGTCTCCCAATACAGCATCGTCTCGTAGAGGCGCCGCCCCATCAGGTGGACGCCGACGCTCCGGATCTCGTCGGTGACGAAGCGGAAGACCTCCTCGTCGGGCTCCCCCCAGTCGAGGCCGCCGTCCGGCGCGGTGATGCGGCCGTCGAGCGAGACACCCATCGAGTACGTGACGCTGCGCATGCGAAGCCCTTCCTCGTCAGTGGACTTCACCGACGGTAGGGCGGGCGCCGCCCGGATCAGCGGAACGCCGCGTGCCCCGTGAGGGCGTGCCCGAGGGCGAGGGTGTGCATCTCGGTGGTGCCCTCGTAGGTGAGGACAGACTCCAGGTTGTTCATGTGTCGGATGACCGGGTATTCGAGCGAGATGCCGTTGGCGCCGAGGATGGTCCGGGCCGTACGGCAGATCTCCAGGGCCTCGCGTACGTTGTTCAGCTTGCCGAAGCTGATCTGCGCCGGGTGGACGTCCGCAGCGGAGTCCTTCAGGTCGGCGAGCCGCAGCGCGAGCAGGGTCGACTTGTGCCACTCCACGGCCATGTCGACCAGCTTCTGCTGGGTGAGCTGGAAGCCCGCGAGCGGCTTGCCGAACTGCTCGCGCTGTGCCGCGTAGTCGGCGGCGGCCTGCCAGGCCGAGCGGGCCGCGCCGGTGGCGCCCCAGACGATGCCGTACCGCGCCTCGTTGAGGCAGGTGAGCGGGGCGGCGACACCGCGCGCCTCGGGCAGCATGGCGGAGGCGGGCAACCGCACGCCGTCCAGGACCAGTTCGCTGGTCACACTGGCCCGCAGCGACATCTTGTGCTTGATCTCCGACGCGGAGAACCCGGCGGAGTCGGTCGGTACGACGAAGCCGCGCACGCCGTCCTCCGTCCGCGCCCAGACCACGGCCACCGCCGCCACCGAGCCGTTGGTGATCCACATCTTGCGGCCGTCGAGGATCCAGTCCCCGCCCTCGCGCCGGGCGCGCGTACGCATCGACGAGGGGTCCGAGCCGTGGTCGGGTTCGGTCAGGCCGAAGCAGCCGATGGCCTCTCCCGCGGCCATGCGCGGCAGCCACTCCTGCTTCTGCTCCTCGGAGCCGAAACGGTGGATCGCGAACATGGCGAGCGAGCCCTGGACGGAGACGAAGGACCGAAGGCCGGAGTCACAGGCCTCCAGCTCGCGGCAGGCGACCCCGTACGCGAGGGCGGACATGCCCGCGCATCCGTACCCGTCGAGGTGCATACCGAGCAGGCCCAACTCGCCAAGGTCCCGGGCGAGTTGGGGCAGGTGGGGCAGCTCGCCCCGTTCGAACCAGTCGGCGATGTGGGGTTGCACCTTGTCGGTGAGGTACTGGCGGACGGTGTCGCGGACGGCCCGCTCGGTGTCGGTGAGGAGGGACTCCAGGCCGAGCGGGTCGGCGGCGTCGAGGGCGGGGATCGGCATGGTCAGTCTCCTTGGGCGTGCGGGTGGTCTGGGGGGCGTCTCGCCGATGTTTGCGGATCAGACCGCGGCGTCATGGGGGTCCCCCCTGCTCGAGCGAAGCCGAGAGCTTGGGGGAGCGTGCTCTCAGCGTGCCGGGCGAAGGTCCTCGATTGGGGCCTCCCCTGCTCGAGCGGAGCCGAGAGCTTGGGGAAGGAGCTACTTGGGCCTTTGTTCGGTGCGGCGAGTGGGGGTCCCCCCGGCCGGAGGTTGGGGGAGCGTGCCTGGGGGCGTCGCGGGCCCGCAAAGATCGGCGAGACGCCCCCCTAGCAGTCGGCCGATCTCGGCGTCGCTGTAGCCGAGTTCGGCCAGGACGTCGTGGCTGTGCTGGCCGAGGGTGGGCGGTGCGGTGCGCACGGACGGGCGCAGGCCGCGGAAGGTGACGGGGAAGGCGACCTGCCGCAGTGCTCCGACGTCGGGGTGGTCGACCTTCTGGACCATGCCGAGCGCCTCGGTCTGCGGGCAGTCGTAGACCTCGTCGAGGGTACGGATCGGGGTCACGGGCACGCCTTCGCTCTTCAGCAGGTCGCACCAGTGGGCGACGGGCTGGTCGACGAGGACGGATTCGAGCTTGGCGTTGAGGGCGGTGCGGTGGGTGACCCGGTCGCGGTTGGTGGCGAAGCGCGGGTCGTCGGCCCATTCGGCGTGGCCGAGGGCCGTGCAGAGGCGGCGGAAGAGCCCGTCGTTGCCCACGGCGATGACGAAGTGGCCGTCGGCGGCCGGGTAGGCCTGGTAAGGGACGAGGCTGGGGTGCCCTGAGCCCAGGCGGCCCGGGCGCTGTCCGGTGGCGAAGTAGCCGGTGGCCCAGTTGATGTGCAGGGCGAGCTGGGACTCGTAGAGGGAGGTGGTGACGTACTGGCCGCGGCCGGTGCGCTCGCGTTCGACGAGGGCGGAGGTGACCCCGATGATGCCGAAGAGTGCCGCGCCGAGGTCCCCCATCGCGTATCCGGCCTTGACGGGCGGGCCGTCCGGCTCGCCGGTGAGCGACATCAGGCCCGCGGCGGCCTGGGCGACCATGTCGTAGCCGGGCTCGTCGCGCAGCGGGCCGTGGTCGCCGAAGGCGGAGATGTGCAGGAGGACGAGACGGGGGTAACGCTCGGACAGCTCCTGGTAGTTGAAGGTGCGGGCGAGGGTGCTGCCGGGGCGGAAGTTCTCCACGACGACGTCGGCGCTCGCGAGCATCCGGTGGACGGCCTCCTGGCCCTCGGGCGACTTGAGGTCCAGGGTCACCGAGCGCTTGTTGCGGTTGGCGGCCAGGTAGTACGTGGCGTCGGGGCCGTTGAAGGGCGGGCCCCAGGAACGCGTGGGGTCGCCGCCTTCGGGGTGTTCGACCTTGACGACGTCGGCGCCGAGGTCGGCGAGGGACATCGTGACGTACGGCCCGGCCAGGATCTTGGACAGGTCGACGACCTTGATGCCGGCGAGGGGGGCGACAGCGGGTTCAGTCACGGCGGGCCTCCGGGGCGTGCGGGCCGGACACCTGGTCGGGGACGGCTCCGAGGGGCACCATGCCCCCGTCGGCCAGTTCGGCGAGGTGGTCGAGGGCGGTGCGGGGCAGCGCGTCCGGGTCGTCCATCAGGGCGAGGTGGGCCTGGGCGACCAGGAGGGTACGCCCGTTGCCGGTCGTGGCGGCCTCGTGATCGGCCTGCTCGAAGAGGAGCGTGGCCATCACGGCGCGGGTGAGCTCGTCCGCGTACCGGCCGATCCTCATCTCCTGCTCGTCCGGGGGGAGTTGGAGGAGTGCGTCGCCCTTCTCGCGGAGCAGTTTCCAGCGGTCGGCGAGGCGGCCCGTGGCCGAGGGGCCGTAGGTGTCGGCGAGGGTGTGGTGGGTGTTCTGGCGGCGCATGCAGCGCAGCACGTCGAGGGCGATGACGTTGGAGGAGCCCTCCCAGATGGAGCCGAGGTGCGCGTCGCGCAGCAGGCGCGGGTTGACCCAGTCCTCGATGTAGCCGTTGCCGCCGCGGATCTCCATCGCCTCGCCGGTGACGGTACGGGCGCGCTTGCACAGCGTGTGCTTGGCGAGCGGGGTGAGGACCCGGATCAGGTCACGGGCGGCGGCGGACCCCTGGTCGGCCTCGGTCAGGCGGGCGGCCGCTTCGAGGACGAGCCCGAGCGCGGCCTCGGCGTCGACGAGCAGCGGCAGCAGCGTGGCCCGCATCAGGGGCTGCTCGAAGAGCGGCTTGCCGAAGACCTCGCGGGTGCGGGTGTGGTCGACGGACTCGCGGACGGCGCGCCGCATGAGGGCGGTGGCGCGCATGGCGTTGGAGAGGCGGGAGACGTTGACCATCTCGGCCATCTGCCGGAATCCGCGGCCGAGTTGACCGACCGGGGTCGCGTACGCCTCTTCGAGGGTGACCTCCCCGCTCGCGATGGAGCGGGAGCCGAGCTTGTCCTTGAGGCGGTCGACGCGGACGGAGTTGCGGCTGCCGTCCGGGCGAAGGCGTGGCACGAGGAACATGCCGAGTCCGCGGGTGCCCTCGCCCTGCCCCGGAACCCGGGCGAGAGTGAGGACCACTTCGGCGGCCGGGTTGGAGGCGAACCACTTCTGGCCGGTGAGCGTCCAGTGCGTGCCGTGGTCGGTGGCGGCGGTCTCCGTGCGGCCGACGTCGGTGCCGCCCTGCTTCTCGGTCATGAACATCGCGCCGGTGACGCGGTGTTGGGGGTCGGTGGAGGACAGGGCGGCGATCTCGTCGGCGTACCGCTCCGGGTCGAAGAGGCCCAGGATGCGGGCGGCCGAGTCGGTCATCGACAGCGGGCAGGCCATGCCGAACTCGGACTGGACGTACAGGTAGGAGAGCGCGTACTTGACGGTGTGCGGGACGGTGGTGGGCCAGCCGTGGACGCCGGTCCGGTGGGACATCGCGGCGAGGCCGAACCGCTCGTACGCGATCGAGGCGACGCGGTCGTGCGCCGGGTGGTACTCGATCGCGTCGACGCGTTCGCCGTCCGGCGTGTACGGGCGCAGCTTGGGCGGGTTGGCGTCGGCGAGGGCGGCCTGCCGGTCGAGCTCCCCGGCGGCGAGCGCGCCCAGTTCGGTGAGCAGCGGCTCGACGCGGGCGCGGTCCTCGGCGGACAGGATCCGGTCGAGGAGCGGGCGCAGCGCCGGGTCCTGGTCGGCGTAGTTCATGGACGTGTCTCCTGACGAGTGCGGGACGGGATCGCCTCGGGCTGCCCGGCGGTACGGGTGAGCAGGGGCATGACGCCGGCGAGGGTCACCGCGGTGTAGCCGAGGCCGAGTGCGACGACCGGCCAGATCGAGCCGGAGGTGGTGAGCAGGTACTGCGCGAAGACCGGCGCGGTCCCGGCGAAGAGCGTCGTGCAGAGCTGGTACGAGAGGGACATGCCGGTGTAGCGGACCTCGACGGGGAAGACGCGGGCGAGGATGCCCGCGAGGGCCGCGTAGTACATGGCGTGCGGGAAGGTCGCCAGGGCCATGCCGAGCGCGGCGAGCCAGAAGTCTCCGGTGCCGACGAGCAGGAACATCAGCGGCAGCAGGGCGAATTCGGGGATCAGCATCCACAACACGGCCTTCTTCACCGGCCACTTGGTCGCGAGGACGGCGCCGAAGGGCTGGACGACGACCTGGACGACGAGGGCGAGGGAGATGACGGTGAGGAAGCTGGTGCGGTCGAAGTCGAGGTCGGTGGTGGCCCAGGAGAGCGCGAACGTGGTCTTCACATACGTGATCGCGACGCCTGCCGTACCGGCGAACACGCCGAGGACGACGAGCAGCGGATAGCGGGTGAGCACGTCCTTGATGGGCAGCCTGGTGGTCTGCCTGCGCTTCAGGGCGGCCAGCATCTCGGGGGTCTCGGCGAGCCGCAACCGGATGAACAGGCCGACGATCACGAGCACGGCGGAGGCGAGGAACGGGACGCGCCAGCCCCAGGCCTCGAACTCGGCGTCCGGGAGTTGGGCGATGCCGAGGAAGGCGAGTGTCGCGAGCAGGTTCCCGACCGGGGAGCCCTGCTGGGCGAAGGCCCCGTAGAGCAGCTTGCGTTTCGGCGGGGCGTACTCGGTGGCGATGAGCACCGCGCCGCCCCACTCGCCGCCCATGGCGACGCCCTGGACCATGCGCAGGACGACGAGCAGGATCGGGGCGGCGACGCCGATCTCGGCGTATCCGGGGAGCAGTCCGACGCAGAAGGTGGCCGTGCCCATCATGGTGAGGGTGGTGACCAGGGCCTTCTTGCGGCCGTAGCGGTCGCCGAAGTGTCCGAAGATCAGGCCGCCGAGCGGCCGGGCGAGGAAGCCGACCCAGAAGGTGGCGAAGGCCGCGAGGGTGCTGACGGCGGGCGGGATACCGGTGAAGAAGATCTTGCCGAGGACGAGCGCGGAGGCCGCGCCGTAGATGTAGAAGTCGAACCACTCGATGGTGGTGCCGACGAATGCGGTGATCCCGGCGCGTCTGGCGTCGCGGGCGGTGGGCGGCGGGGCCTCGGAGGTGTCCTCCCCAGGGCTGCTCTGGGCTGGGGTGCCCTTCTCCGGGGTCTCTTGCTGCATGACGAGCGTCCTCTCGTAGCGGCAGATCCCGCTACGGAAGCCATGGGCGGGGGCCGAGCGGCCGGTCCCCGCTCCGTCGCGAGACGTGGGCCACTCTGCACCGGCCGATTAGGAGGTGTCCAAGACCAATCAGGGCGCCCACTGAGACGTCATCCGTCATAGTCACGCGGTCCCCTGGCCCTCGGCCGTTCCCTCGAACTCCGCCGGAGTGGGCAGCACTTGCTCGGCCACCCGCAGCACCGCCGCAAGGGCCGCGGACGAGTCGCCGGTGCGCCAGCCGAGCGCGATGGGCAGCACAGGCACGTCGTCCCCGGCGAGCGGGCGGAACACGACGTGCTCCAGCTGGATGTTGCGCGCCGAGCTGACCACCACCGCGAGCCCCACACCCGCGCCGACCAGGGCGAGCAGGTTGTACGAGTCGGGTGCCTCCTGGGCGATCCGCGGGGCGAACCCGGCCTCGTGGCAGGCCTGCACCATGGCCTCGCGCACGGCGGACCCGCGGGCCTGCGGGAACGTCACGAACGGCTCACGCGCCAGCTCCGCGATGGCGACCTCGGTGCGCTCGGCGAGCGGATGGCTGTCCGGCAGCGCGAGCAGCAGCCGCTCCACCCGTACGACGCGTGCGCTGATGCCGCGCCGCACCGGCAGCGCCACGAAACCGATGTCCAGGGATCCGTCGGCGATCCGGCCCAGGGCC
The DNA here is from genome assembly GCF_029968015.1 of Streptomyces luteolus. Classification (GTDB taxonomy): domain Bacteria; phylum Actinomycetota; class Actinomycetes; order Streptomycetales; family Streptomycetaceae; genus Streptomyces; species Streptomyces luteolus. The sequence continues at coordinate 52,734 of NZ_JASCIS010000031.1, read as the reverse complement.
TCACCGGTGTACGTCTGGCCCTCCAGGACCAGTTCGATGCCGGGGAGTTCGGAGGTGACCGCGCGCGTGAGGACCGGCAGGGCGGAGTAACTGCTGGCACCCGCGAAGCCGAGGGTGACGCGGCCGACCTCGCCGAGGTGTGCCGCGAGCACGGTCCGGCGGACGGCCGAGGCCTCGGCGAGCAGATGCCGGGCGGGTTCGAGCAGCGCGCGCCCGGCGCTGGTGAGCCGCACGGACCTGGTCGTCCGGTCGAACAGCCGGACCCCGAGGTCCCGTTCGAGCAGCCGGATCTGCTGGCTCAGCGGTGACTGCGCGATGTGCAGGCGTTCGGCGGCACGGCCGAAGTGCAGCTCCTCGGCGACGGCGACGAATCCGGAAAGGTGACGTAGCTCCACTCCCCCGACGATGCCATCTGCGGGTCGCGGGCGTACCTCGTGCGGGTCGCGGGCGCACCTCCCGCGGGGCCCGGTGCCACCACCCGCGGGTCGCGGCCGCGCCACGGTGGGTCACGGCCGGTGCCGGGCAGGTCAGGACCGGGCATGACCTGACGGGCTATTAGCCCCTGTGTCCGCTTCGGAACCGATTCAGCACGCCTTCAGTAAACCTGCACATCGAATGTGCATCAGGGTCACGCTATTCAGCCCGTGGTCGCCCCTGAATTTCCGTGCATGGGCCACATGCGGTGGCCTTCAGCTGGCAGGTGTCCGATTTGTTGGGCGGAGTCGTGCCGCGCCCCTCATTTCCCCCTGTGAATGTTGTGAAGGAGCTGCCGCCACGCGGTGAACCCGCCTGCACGCAGCGGTGATTCGATGCCGCGGCCGTGATCGACGGCCGCATCGGGGATTGGATGCACCTGCCGTCAACGTGCTTTGATCCTCGCCACCGCGGAATTCACATCCCTGGTTCCGCGGGCCCCTGGAAACACCTTTGCACCACTCATGAGAAGGGCAGCTTCACCATGAACAACACCCCCCAGGTCCAGACCGCCGAGCTCGCCGACGCCGACCTCGACAACGTCGCCGCCGGCCTCTCGGCCGCCGCCGTCGGCACCGTCGTGAACACCGTCGACTCGGTCGCCCCGGTCTCCTCCACCCTCGGCACCGTCGTGGGCACCGTCGAGGGCACCACCGGCCTGAACACGGCCCCCCTCCAGGGCCTGGCCACCAGCACGGTCGCCGGTCTCTGAGTCTCGAACTCATTGAGGCACCCTTGATCCGTGAGCCCCGGAACATCCAGTTCCGGGGCTTGCGGTCGCCACAGGCACAGCCACCGGCACAGTAAGGAAAGAAGCGTTCCGTGCAGTTCCGCCAACAGGCTCTGTCCAAGCTGCAGTCGCCCGAGGAACTCGACGTACCGGTGCGCTACGCCCGACCGCAGGGCCTGCTCGTCCTCGCCGTCACCCTCGTCGTCATGGCCGCGGCGAGCGTCTGGGCCGTCACCGGCTCGGTCACCTCGACACTCCGGGCGCCCGGAATCCTCACGTACGGACAGGGCAGTTACGTCCTGCAGAGCCCCGTCACCGGTCAGGTGACCCGCGTCCTCGCCGAGGAGGGCGACCGCCTCGCCGCGGGCGACCCCGTGCTCAACGTCCGTACGCAGCAGGGCGACAAGGTCGTGCGCGCGATCGCCGCCGGACGCGTCAGCGCGCTCTCCGCCAGGATCGGCACCGTCGTCACGACCGGCGCCGACGTCGCGACCCTGGAACGGGTGGCCAAGGCCGGCGACCCGCTCGTCGCCATGCTCTACGTACCCGCCGACAGCGCGGCCACCGTCCCCGTCGGCGCCGCCGTCGACCTCACCGTGCAGTCCGTGCCCACCGAGCAGTACGGGACGCTGCGCGGCAGCGTGAAGGCCGTCGGACGCGCCACGCAGAGCCGACAGCGCATCACCGGCTTTCTCGGCGACAAGGAACTCGCCGGGCAGTTCACGCGCGGCGGGCCGCCCGTGGCCGTCCTTGTACAGCTGGAGAAGTCGGGCACCAAGTCCGGCCTCGCCTGGTCGGCCGCCGGCGGACCGCCCTTCGCGCTCGACTCCATGACCCCGGCCGACGGCGCCCTCCACCTCGCGGAGCAGCGCCCGATCGATTGGCTGCTTCCGTGACCGCACCGCACCCCTCCCCGGCTCACCAGCAGCAACTGCCGCCCCCCGGCGGCCGGCGCAGGCACCGCCCGGAGCCCCAACGGCGCGGCGGGCGCCGTGCGGCACCGCGCCCGGCGTCGAAGGGCAGGCGGCCGAAGACGGTCCGTACGCCCACCGTCCTGCAGATGGAGGCCGTGGAGTGCGGCGCCGCCGCTCTCGCGATGGTCCTCGCCCACCACGGACGGCATGTCCCCCTTGAGGAGCTGCGCATCGCCTGCGGTGTCTCCCGCGACGGCTCGCGCGCCAGCAACGTCCTTAAGGCGGCCCGCAGTTACGGCCTCACGGCCAAGGGCATGCAGATGGAGCCCGCCGCGCTCGCCGAGGTCAAGGCGCCCGCGATCCTGTTCTGGGAGTTCAACCACTACGTCGTGTACGACGGCGCGGGGCGCCGGTTCGGCCGCCGGGGCGTGTACATCAACGACCCGGACAAGGGCCGCCGGTTCATACCCGAGGAGGACTTCGACACCAGCTTCACCGGCGTCGTCCTGGTCCTCGAACCCGGCGAGGAGTTCCGCCCGGGCGGCCGCAGGCCCGGCGTCATGAAGGCCCTGCCGGCCCGCCTTCGCGGCACCACGGGCACGATGCTCGCGGCGCTCCTGGCCAGCCTGCTGCTCGTGGCGGTCGGGGCGGCGCTGCCCGCGCTCAGCCGGACGTACATCGACCTGTTCCTGATCGAGCATCAGACCTCGCTGCTCGGCGCTCTGTTCGCGTCGATGGGCGCGATGGTGGCGCTCACCGTGGTCCTGACCTGGCTGCAGCAGGCCAACCTGCTGCGCGGCCGCATCATCTCCTCCACGCTGGGCAGCGCCCGGTTCCTGCGCCATCTGCTCCGCCTGCCCGTCACGTTCTACGCCCAGCGCAGCCCCGCCGACCTCGTGCAGCGCCTGGCGTCCAACGACGCGGTCGCCGAGACCCTGGCCCGCGACCTGACGGCCACCGCCGTCGACGGCATCGTCGTGCTCCTCTACGCGGCCCTGCTGTGGACGTACGATCCGCAGCTCACCCTCGTCGGCGTCGGCATCGCCCTCCTGAACGTCGTCGCGATGCGGATCGTCATCCGGCTGCGCGCCACCGGCACCCAGAAGCTCCGGGCCGACAGCGCCAAGCTCACCAACACCTCGTACACCGGTCTGCAGTTGATCGAGACCATGAAGGCCACCGGCGGCGAGGACGGCTACTTCCGGCGCTGGGCAGGGCAGCACGCCACCACCCTGGAGGAGCAGCAGAAGCTCGGTGTGCCCAGCGCGTGGCTCGGCATCGTCGCGCCGGCGCTCGCGACCCTGAACAGCGCGCTGATCCTGTGGATCGGCGGACTGCGCGCGGTCGAGGGGCATCTGTCGATCGGCCTGCTCGTCGCGTTCCAGGCGCTCGTGACCCGCTTCACCGCGCCGATCACCCGCCTCAACGGCGTCGCGGGCCGCATCCAGGACTTCGCCGCCGACGTGGCCCGCCTCAAGGACGTGGAGAACTTCCCCGTCGACCCGCTCTACACGCGCCCCGAACCGGCAGCCAGCACACGGCGGTTGAAGGGGCACGTCGCCCTCGACGACATCACCTTCGGCTACAGCCCCCTCGACAAGCCGCTCCTGAGCGGGTTCACGCTGACGGTGGGACCCGGCCAGCAGGTCGCCCTGGTCGGCGGCTCGGGCAGCGGCAAGTCGACCGTCTCGCGCCTCATCTCGGGGCTCTACAGCCCGTGGGAGGGCACGATCCGCATCGACGGGCAGCGCCTGGAGGACATCCCGCGCGGAGCGCTCTCCGCCTCCGTGTCCTTCGTCGACCAGGACGTCTTCCTCTTCGAGGGCACGGTCCGCGACAACGTCGCGCTGTGGGACCCGTCGATCCCCGACGACGACGTGGTCGCCGCCCTCAAGGACGCCTGCCTGTACGAGATCGTGGCCCGCAGGCCCGGCGGCATCCAGGGCCGGGTCGAGCAGGACGGCCGGAACTTCTCCGGCGGCCAGCGGCAGCGCCTGGAGATCGCGCGGGCTCTGGTGCGCCGCCCGAGCATCCTCGTCCTCGACGAGGTGACCAGCGCCCTGGACGCCGAGACCGAGCAGACCGTCATCGACAACCTGCGGCGCCGCGGCTGCGCCTGCGTCGTCATCGCCCACCGGCTGAGCACGGTGCGCGACAGCGACGAGATCGTCGTGCTCGACCACGGCCAGATCGTGGAGCGCGGCCGCCACGAGGACCTCGTCGCCGCGGGCGGCGCCTACGCCGACCTGGTCAAGGAGCACTGAGGTGACCTCCGTACCGGAACAGCACGCGTACTCCGGCGGCGCCGAAGACACCGTGGCCGCCGCGTTCGGCGCGCTCGGCACTCCGGTCGACTGCGCGGGCCTGCGCAGCGTGCACCTGGAGGGCCCGCAGGTGCTGTGGCTCGTCGTGTCGGGCGCCCTCGACCTGTTCGCGGTCGACGCGGTGCAGCAGGGCCACTGGCACTACCTCGGCCGTCTCGAACCGGGCACGCTGCTCCTGGGCCCGGTCGAGGGCCCCCAGCACACCCTGGTCGGCCGCCCCCTCGCCGGGTGCGAGCTGCGCCGGATCCCGCTGCGCGAGCTGTACCGCGCGGACTACGGCGACACCTGGACGTACGAGCAGCAGTTCCCCAGTCAGTACGACACCCAGGACCAGGCGCTGAGCCTCCTGGAGCACGCCTTCGCGCTCGGCATCGGACGCGGCCACCGGGTCCTCTTCGAGGCGCCGCTAGACGGCCGCAACATCGGGGACGAGGTGGTGGCCGACGACGAGATCCTCTGGATGCCGGTCGTGCCCGGCAGCGTGCAGTACGGCGCGGCCTACAGCGGCGAGGCGGCGGGCGACCTGCTCGTCGACCCGGCGATGTGGCAGCGGATGGTCAACCAGCAGTGGCGGCTCCTTTCCGCGCTCGACCGCTGGATCGAACGCCTGGAGCGGGCCCACGAGGACCGTACGGCGGCCGGGATCAAGGCGGGCGAGAACGTCCGCGAGCAGGCCGACCGCACGCTGATCGCCTCGATCGGCCGCTCGGGCAGGCGGGGTCCGTCCCGTCGTACGGAGTCGGCCGGCGGCCGGGACGCGACGTACGCGGCCTGTCGTCTGGTCGCCGAGGCGGCGGGCATCACGCTGGCCGACACGGTGGAGGGCGGCGCCGTCAGCGACCGGATCGACCCGGTGGAGCAGATCGCGGTGGCCTCCCGGATCCGTACGCGTGCCGTGCGGCTCGACGGCCGCTGGTGGCGGGAGAACGCGGGCCCACTGGTGGGGCACCGCGTGAGCGGTACTCCGGTCGCGCTGCTCTGGCGGCGCGGCGGCTACGAGTCGGTGCACCCGACGTCGGGGCGGCGCACCCGGGTCGACAAGTCCAACGCGGACGAGTTCGAGCCCCGGGCCGTGATGCTCTACCGGCCGTTGCCGGACCGGCCGTTGACGCCGTGGCGGATCGCCCTGTTCAGTCTGCGCGGCAGTGGCGTCGACGTACGCAATCTCGCGCTCGCCTCCCTGGTGACGGTCGTGGTCGGCGCGCTCGTGCCGATCGCCACGGGGCAGGTGCTCGGTGTCTTCGTGCCGAACGCCGAGACGAGCCTGATCGTCCAGGTGTCCGTGGCCGTCATGATCACCAGCATCGTCTCCGCGGCGTTCATGCTGTTGCAGAACCTCACCGTCCTCCGGATGGAGGGCCGGATGGAGAGCGCCCTCCAACCGGCGGTCTGGGACCGGCTGTTGAGGCTGCCCACACGCTTCTTCTCCGCCCGCTCCACGGGCGAGCTGGCGAGTGCGGCGATGGGCGTGAGCGCGATCCGGCGGGTTCTGTCGGGCATCGGCCCGGTCGCCCTGCAGGCGTCCTCGATCGGCGCGATGAACGTCGTACTGCTCCTGCTCTACAGCGTCCCGCTCGCCCTGGCCGCGCTGGGGATGCTCGTCGTCATCGCGGCCGTGTTCCTCACCCTCGGGCTGTGGGAACTGCGCTGGCAGCGGCGTCTGGTGGAGCTCTCCAACAAGCTGAACAACCAGGCGTTCCAGACCCTGCGCGGACTGCCCAAGCTGCGCGTCGCCGGGGCGGAGAGCTTCGCGTACGCGGCCTGGGCCGGGGAGTTCGCGCGCAGCCGGGAGCTCCAGCAGCGGGCCGGCCGCATCAAGAACGTCACGACGGTCCTCAACTCCGTCTATCTGCCGCTCTGCACGCTCATCATGTTCGTGCTGCTCGCGGGACCGGCGAGGGGCAGCCTGACCGCGGCCGAGTTCCTCACCTTCAGCACGGCCGTGACGATGCTCCTGACGGCCGTCACGCAGCTCACCGGAGCACTGCTCTCGGCGGCCTCGGTGCTGCCGATGTTCGAGCAGATCAAGCCGGTGTTCGACGAGGCCCCGGAGGTGCGCGCCGGGAGCACCCAGCCGGGCGAGCTGCAGGGCGGGATCGAGGCGCGCGGCGTCTCCTTCCGCTACTCCGACGACGGTCCGCTGGTCCTGGACGACGTGTCGCTCTCGATCAGGCCGGGCGAGTTCGTGGCCGTGGTCGGCCCGAGCGGCTGCGGCAAGTCGACGCTGCTGCGCCTGCTGATCGGCTTCGACGAGCCGGTCGCGGGGAGCGTGCTCTACGACGGTCAGGACCTCGCGGCCCTCGACCAGTCGGCGGTGCGCCGGCAGTGCGGTGTGGTGCTGCAGAACGCCCAGCCGCTGACCGGTTCGATCCTGGACTGCATCTGCGGAGCCGAGTCGTTCACGCAGGAGGAGGCCTGGGAGGCGGCGGCGATGGCGGGCCTCGCCGAGGACATCAAGCGGATGCCGATGGGGCTGCACACGATGATCTCCGGCGGCGGCGCGATCTCCGGGGGGCAGCGCCAGCGCCTGATGATCGCCCAGGCCCTGATCCGCCGCCCCCGCGTCCTCTTCTTCGACGAGGCGACGAGTGCCCTGGACAACGAGGCGCAGCGCACGGTCATGGACAGCACCCGCACCCTGAACGCCACCCGCATCGTGATCGCCCACCGGCTCTCCACGGTCCTTGGCGCCGACCGCGTCATCGTCATGTCGGAGGGCCGCGTCGTCCAACAGGGCCCACCGGCCCAGCTGTTGGCGGACACGGGCGGGCGGTTGCACGAGCTGGTGCGGCGGCAGATGCAGTAGCCCGGGGGGCCAAATCCAGCCCCTCCAGCGTTTGAGGAGCGGGGGTCCGGGGGCTGGCCCCCGAAGCGCCGCAGGCTTTCGGGAAGGGGCGGGGAGGGGAGCAATCCAGCCGACGCTCACTGTCTCGTGAACGTGCCCAGCTTGTTCGCGTCCAGGTTCTCCACCCGGACCTTCTCCGCACGCCCCTCGGCGTCGACCGTGAACGTCACGCCGGACAACCCCACCGCGTTCTCGCCCGTAGTGCTGTAGCTGAAGGTGTCCCCGTCGTAGTGCGTAAGCCGGAACCGCTGCTTCTTCGGGCCCAGTTGCATGATGAGCTCGTCGCCTTCCACGCTGACCGTCATCGGGCCGTAGTAGTCGTTGGCGTACGTACCGGTGTACGCGTCGTCCTCCTTGGCCGGGGTCGCGTCCTTCGGGGGCTTGGCGTAGTCGGTCTCGGAGCGTTCGCCCTCCGCCGACTGCTGGAGGAGCGGGCCGAGGAACGCCAGCCAGTCGACGGTGGGCCCGCCCGTCTGCGCGGTGTCGAGGAACGTGCTGGAGATCGACTCGGGCACGCCGACGGGTGAGCCGTTGGTGAGGACGACGATGCCGAGGTTCTCCGAAGGCAGCAACGTCACGTTGGTGGCCGCCCCCAGCTCGAACGCACCGGAGTGGCCGAGCTTGAGCCTGCCCTGGTCGTCGTAGCTGACGTTCCAGCCGAGGCCGTAGAACCCGGTCCTGCCCGCGGGGGCGGGCGGCGGCTGGGAGACGATGTGCGGCAGATGCGTCTCGGCCAGGGCCTCGCCGTCGACGACCTGCTTGCCGTCGAACTTGCCGTTGCCGAGCTGCAGTCGCAGCCACTTCGCCATGTCCCGCACGGTGGAGCTGGCCCCGCCGGCCGGGCTCTGCGCCTCGGCGTCCCGCACGTACGCGGCCTTCCAGGTGTCACCCTGCTTCACGTGTGCGACGGCCTTGTTCTCGGCCTTCTCGTAGTCGGCGAAGGTGGAGCTGGTGGAGTCCATGCCGAGCGGCCCGTACAGCTTGTCCTCCGACAGCTTCTCCCAGCTGGTGTCCGCCGCCCGCGCGACGGCGACCGCGGCCTCGGTCAGCCCGAAGTTGGTGTACGCGTAGCTCGCCCGGAACGGGGCCAGCGGCTCGTACCTCAGATGCTCCAGGATGTACGAGCGGTCGTAGCCGAGGTCTTCCAGGAGGTCACCGGCGTGGTCGGGCAGCCCGCTGCGGTGCGAGAACAGGTCGGCGAGCGTGACGTGGTCGGTGACCCAGGGGTCCTTGAGGGTGAAGCCGGGGCTGTACTTGACGACCGGGTCGTCCCAGCCGACGGTCTTTCCCCCCACCTCCGCGGCGACCACGGTCGAGGCGACCGGCTTGGAGACCGAGGCGAGCTGGAACACGGTGTCGGCCCCGACCTTCCCCTCCGCACCGGCCTTCCGCTCCCCGAAGCCCTTCAGGTACAGCACCTCGTCGTCATGGACCACACCGACGGCCACGCCCGGCACACCGGTCCTGCGCATGGCGTCCTGGACGACCTCGTCCAGCTGGTCCACAGCCGCGTCGACCTTGTCCCGGGTGAGGCTCGGGGGCGGCTGGGCGGGCGGCGCGGAGGACAACTCCGAGGTCGGCGTGGGTGCCGCGCGGAGGGCCGCGGTGTTGTCGAGGCCCGAGCAGCCCGCGACGGCGAGGGCCCCGACAAGGCCCAGGGCAGCGGCTGAGCGAAGGCGCCGGGCGGGCGCTTGGTCGAGGCGAGCCATGCCTCCCAGTGAAGGTCCTGCCCCGGCGGCTGTCCCCTTGGCGAGCCGTTCGGGTGAGGGGTCGGGGGGCGCCGCGGCACTCGTGGCCGTGGGCGGTGTCACCGGGTGTGGGACGGGGGCCGACGCGTCCCGAATCGTGAAGGACTGACGACGAGGCGGTCGTCGAGCTGGGGCGACGGGCACCGGGTCGCGACGGTGAGCCGCCGACGGAGTCCGCCGCGGCCGTCGGCACCGGGGAGTTCGGTGCCTGGGACACCCACGTCTCCAAGGACTGGGACGGCTGGGACCGGGTCCGGGTCGCGGGCGACGGGCGGTCGGCGGCGTTCTCGACGAAGACCTGGAACAGCCGTACGACACTCGACTGGCATGCCGGGCAGGGCTTCGGCGAGCAGCGCACCGTCCACAAGCGGCTCGGCGAGCGCTTCCTCGGCACCTGGCGCGCCGAGGACGGCAGCCATCGGCCGACGTTCCGGCAGGCCGTGCCGAACCGTCCCGCGTCGCTGACGGCTCCCCGCCGGGCGCCCGCACCACGAGGCGGGGGCCCTGGCGACCTGCACGAAGGCGGATCGAGGGTGACCGGGCCGACCGGGGCTGACCGGAACTGACCGGGGCTGACCGGGGCTGACCGGGGCCGACCCGGGGCTGACCGGGGCCGACCCGGAGCTGACCCGGAGCTGACCGGGGCCGACCCGGGGCTGACACCGCCCGAGGCGGTGTCAGCCCTCCTCCGCCGCCTCGAACGTGCGCAGCAGATCCGCCGCCACGCTCACGGCGATCGTCGACGGGTCCTTGCCGGTGATGTCGGGCAGGCCGATCGGCGTCTTGATCCGGTCGATGGCGGCGTCGTCGTGGCCGCCCTCGGTGGACAGGCGCTTGCGGAAACGCGCCCACTTCGCCGCCGAACCGATCAGGCCGACGGAGCCGAGGTGCGAGCTGCGCAGCGCGGCGTCGCACAGGGCGGCGTCCTCGGCGTGGTCGTGGGTCATGATCAGGACGTGCGTGCCCTGCGGCAGGTCCTCCAGCACCTCCTCGGGCAGCAGCGGCGTGTGATGCACATGCAGCTGCGCCACCGCGTCCCCGAGGACGCCGAGCCGCTCATCGGTGAGCATGGCGGCGCGGCTGTCGATCAGATGCAGATCGAGGTCCTGGCGTACGAGGATGCGCGCCAGCTCCAGGCCGACGTGCCCGATGCCGAAGACGGCCACCGCCCGCACCACGGGCAGCGGTTCGAGCAGCACCTGGACCGTGCCGCCGCAGCACTGCACGCCGTGCTGGTTGGTCACCTTGTCGTTCAGGGCGAAGTCGATCAACTCGGGCTCCGACTTGGCCGCTTCGATCAACTCCCGGGCGCGGTCGATCGCGACGGCCTCGATGTTGCCGCCGCCGATCGAGCCCCAGGCCCCGGTCCGTCCGACGACGAGCTTCGCTCCGGCCTCGCGCGGGGCGTGGCCGCGCACGGTCACGACGGTCACGAGCACGCCGGACTCCCGGCGTGCCCGCAACCGCGCGACCGCGGCGACCCAGGCCATGTCAGGCACCGCTCAGCACTTCCGCGCGGTGGCCTTCGGCCGGCTCGGCGTCCACAGGAGCCTCGCGGACCGAGTCGATCGCCCAGTACACCGCCTCCGGTGTCGCGGGCGAGGCCAGTTCGACGACGGCGCCGGTGGGCCCGAACGCGGCGGCGGCCTGCCGCAGCGCCTCGCGCACCGAGAACGCCAGCATCAGCGGCGGCTCACCGACCGCCTTGGAGCCGTAGACCGCACCCTCCTCGGTCGCGTTCTCCAGGAGCGTGACGTGGAACTCCTCGGGCATCTCCGAGAAGCTCGGCAGCTTGTACGTGCTCGCCGCCTGGGTGAGGAGCCGGCCGCGGTTCGGCCCGTCGCTGACGTCCCAGCGCAGGTCCTCCAGCGTCAGCCAGCCCGCGCCCTGCACGAAGCCGCCCTCGACCTGACCGATGTCGATCATCGGGGAGAGGCTGTCGCCGACGTCGTGCACGATGTCCACACGGCGGATGCGGTACGCGCCGGTGAAGCCGTCCACCTCGACCTCGGTCGCCGCGGCGCCGTTGGCGAAGTACTTGAACGGCGAGCCCCGGAACGTCTTGGCGTCCCAGTGCAGCCCCTCGGTCCGGTAGAAACCGGCCGCCGACAGCTGCACCCGCTGGAAGTACGCGGTGCGGACCAGATCGTCCCAGGCCAGCTCCTTGTCACTGCCGAGGGAGCGTGCGACGCCCTCGACGATGCGCACGTCCGAGGCGTTCGAACCCAGCTGGCTCGCGGCCACCTGGAGGAGCCGCTCGCGCAGCTGCTCGCAGGCGTTCTTGATCGCGCCGCCGTTCAGGTCCGCACCCGAACTCGCCGCGGTGGCCGAGGTGTTGGGCACCTTGTCCGTACGCGTCGGGGCCAGGCGGACCTTGTGCAGCGGGATGCCCAGGGTGGTCGCGGCCACCTGCATCATCTTGGTGTGCAGGCCCTGGCCCATCTCGGTGCCGCCGTGGTTGATCAGGACCGAGCCGTCCTTGTAGATCAGCACGAGCGCGCCGCCCTGGTTGAAGGCGGTGAGGTTGAACGAGATGCCGAACTTGATGCCGGTGAGCGCGAGGGCCCGCTTGGTGTGCGGATGCGCGGCGTTGAAGGCCGCGATCTCGCGCTTGCGGTCGGCGATGCCGCCCACCTCCTGCACCTGCTGCCAGGTGGTGGAGATCCGCTCGGCCTGCGTGACCGGCTGGCCGTACGGCGTCGTCTGGCCCTGGCCAGGCTGGTAGAAGTTGCGCTCCCGCAGCTCCATCGGGTCCAGGCCGAGCTGGGGCGCGCAGCGGCCGAGGATGTCCTCGATCACGAGCATGCCCTGCGGTCCGCCGAAGCCGCGGAACGCGGTGTTGGAGACCGTGTTGGTCTTGGCGATGCGCCCGGCGACCCGCGCGTTGGGGATCCAGTACGTGTTGTCGATGTGGCACAGCGCGCGGGCGAGGACCGGCTCGGACAGGTCCAGGCTCCAGCCGCCGTCCGCGGTCAGGGTGGCGTCGAGGGCCTGGATGCGGCCCTCCGCGTCGAAGCCGATCTTCCACGTGGCGTGGAATCCGTGCCGCTTGCCGGACATGGTCAGGTCCTGGGTCCGGTTGAACCGGAACCGGACCGGCCGGCCGGTCAGCTTGGCGCCGAGGGCGGCGATGGCGGCGAAGCCGTGCGGCTGCATCTCCTTGCCGCCGAAGCCGCCGCCCATCCGCAGGCACTGCACCGTCACCTCGTTCGACGGCACGCCGAGCACGTGGGAGACGATCTCCTGGGTCTCGGACGGGTGCTGGGTGCTGCTCTGGATGAACACCTGGCCGTTCTCGTCGACCTGGGCCAGGGCCGCGTGCGTCTCCAGGTAGAAGTGCTCCTGGCCGGAGAACTGGAACTCGCCGGAGATCACATGCGCGGAGTCGGCGAAGCCCGCGTCGGTGTCGCCGGTCTCCATCAGCGGCTGGGCACCGTGGTAGCTGCCGGCCTCGATCGCCTCCGGGAGCGTGATCAGGGAGGGCAGTTCGTCGAGTTCGACCTCGACGGCCTCCGCGCCGAGCCGGGCCGCCTCCAGGGTCTCGCCGAGCACCCAGGCGACGGCGTGGCCGTGGAACATGACCTCTTCGGGGAAGAGCGGCTCGTCGTGCTTCATGCCCGCGTCGTTGACGCCGGGCACGTCGGCGCCGGTCAACACCCGGACCACGCCCGGCACTTCGAGCGCGGGCTCGGTGCGCAGCGCGGTGATCCGGCCGTGGGCCTTCATGACCTGGACCGGGTAGGCGTGCAGCACGTCCTTGGTGCGCTGGACCAGGTCGTCGGTGTAGAGCGCGCCGCCGGTGACGTGCTGGAAGGCACTCTCGTGCGGCAGCGAAACACCGACTACGGGCTTCTCGGGACGCTCGGACAGATGGCTCATGACGACACCGCCTCGGTGGTCTGTGCGTGCAACTTCAGCAGGCTCTGGCCGAGCATCGCGGAACGGTAGATGGCACTGGCCCGATGGTCACTCATCGGCGTGCCCGCACCGCGCAGCACTCGGGCCGCGGCGTCGACGGTCTCCGCCGACCAGGGCTTGCCCTCCAGGGCGGCCTCGGTCTCAAGCGCCCGGATCGGGGTGGCGGCCACGCCGCCCAGGCCGATGCGGGCCTTGCGGACGATCCCGTCCTCGATGTCGAGGGCGAAGGCGACCGCGACGCTGGAGATGTCGTCGAAGCGACGCTTGGCGATCTTGTGGAAGCCGGTGACCGGCGAGAGCGGGCGCGGGATGCGCACCGCCCGGATCAGCTCACCGGGACGGCGCACGCTCTGCCGGTAACCGGTGAAGTAGTCGGCGAGCGGCACTTCCCGCTCACCGTCGGCGTCGGCGAGCACGAGCGACGCCTCCAGGGCGAGCAGCACCGGCGGGCTGTCACCGATGGGCGAGCCGGTACCCAGGTTGCCGCCGAGGGTGGCGCCGTTGCGGATCAGCCGGGACGCGAACTGCGGGAACAGCTCGGCGAGCAGCGGGACTTCACCGTCGAGGCGGCGCTCGATCTCGGTGAGCGTGAGCGCGGCCCCGAGCTCGATGTGGTCGGACTCGACGCGCAGCTCCCGCAGTTCGGGGAGCCGGTCCAGGCCGACGACGCAACTCGCCCTGCGGGAGCGGATGTTGACCTCGACGCCCCAGTCCGTGGACCCGGCCACGACCACCGCGTCGGGCCGCTCGCGCAGCACCTGCAGGGTCTCGGCGAGGGTGTTCTTCCGTACGAAGACGGACTCGTCCTGGGTGTACTCGGTGGCTGCCGGCGCGGGCGGGGCCTGCTCGCGGCGCTGTGCGAGCGGGTCCTCGTCGGTGGGCTCGCCGACGGCGAACGCGGCGTCGCGGATCGGCCGGTAGCCGGTGCAGCGGCAGAGGTTGCCGCTCAGGGCGTGCAGGTCGAAGCCGTTGGGGCCGTGCTCGTGGTCGGCGCCGTCGGTGCCGTCGGCGGCTCCGGCCTCCGTCTCCGCGTGCTCGCAGCGGTCCGACCGGTAGTACTCGGCGGCCATGCTGCAGACGAAGCCCGGGGTGCAGTACCCGCACTGGGAGCCGCCGCGGACGGCCATCTCCTGCTGTACGGGGTGCAGTTCAGGTGCCGTGCCGGGCTCGCCGATGGTGGCGAGGCCTTCGGAGGTGACGACCTCCTGGCCGTCGAGGGCGGCGGCCGGGACCAGGCAGGCGTTGACCGCGACCCAGTCGGTGGGCTTGTCCACGCCGGGCCGGGCCACCAGGACCGAACAGGCGCCGCATTCGCCCTCGGCGCAGCCTTCCTTGGTGCCGGTGAGGCCGCGGTCACGCAGGAAGTCGAGAACGGTGGTGTGGGGCGCAGCCGGGGCGAGGGGCGTCTCGGTGCCGTTGACCGTGATCCGTGCCGCCGTCATGACAGGCCCTCGGTTCGGTGCGCGATCGGCTGGTTCATCGTGTTCGCCAAGGTCGGCAGCTTTCTGTGTTCGGACGCTCCGCGCGAGCTGGGGCGGGCGCACTACGGCATGCGTCATCGACGTACCGGAAGGCAAGGCAATACCGGCAGGTGTGACGGGAGAGGGATGTGAGGGGAAACCCGGGGGACGGTGCCGTGAAGCGGCCCGTCAGAACGGCGGGTTCAGCAGCCGTGCGCGATCCGGCCAGGCACCCAGACCGTGAGCTGGGCGAGGCGGCCGAGGTCGGAGTTGGTGTTCATCCGCTGGTCGCCTCCTTTCGGCGATCGTGCATCTACTGCTACCGCAAGTTAAACCTTTGGGGTACGGCGGTCAAGGGGTCACCTGCGACGAAAAGGGTCGCGCGCGGCCGCGTCCGCGCGCGTTCCGCACCGGCTGACCTGGTGTCCCGTATCGGTGGCGGCTCTGTCTCCACCTCGTAACCGCGCTTCCTCACGGCCCTCCGGCGCCCGGTCCGCGCGCTGTCCGGGCACTATCCGGGCGGGATCGCTTGACCTTGACACCGTGACAAGCCCTTGACTCCTGGTCGAGGAGGTGGTCCCGATGACCATGGAGACCCTGGGCGGGGATGCGGCGGCCGCGACGGCGGGCCTGGCGGACGGCCGTGCGTCGGTGCGGCTGCGGGCGGCGATGGCGGTCGGTACGGAGCCGGACCCGCGGTTCGTCGGCAAGCTGGTCGAGCGCTGCGCGGTCGAGCCGGAGTTCTTCGTCCGCGACATGCTGACCTGGGCGCTCACCCGCCACCCGGTGGACCTGACGCTGCCCGAGCTGCTCCGGGAGGTCCGCTCGGAGCGTGTGCAGGCCCGGAGTCAGGCCCTGCACACGCTGTCCAAGATCGGGGACCGCAGCGCCTGGCCGGCGATCACCCCGGCGCTCCTCGCCGATCCCGAGGACGAGGTGGCCCGGAGCGCCTGGCGGGCCGCGGTCCTGCTCGTACCGGAGGGCGAGGAGGCCGGGCTTGCCGCCGTGCTCGCGACGCAGCTGGGGCGCGGTGACCGGGAGACGCAGCTGAGCCTCAGCCGGGCGCTGATCGCCCTGGGCGAGCTGATCGTTCCGGTGCTGCGTACGGCCGCGGCGGCCACCGACCCGGGGGTGCGCACCCACGCGCTCGCCACGGAGCGGCTGCTGCACGACCCTGACACCGGGTTCGAGTTCGCGATCGAGGAGGCGAAGCGGGTACGAGTGCTGGAGTAGGTGCTGCCGGGCGCCGCCCCGCACCGGCCCCGTCCCGCAACCGACGCCGCCCGGCACCGTGAGATTCAGCCCGTCCGGCGCACACCAGCCCCAGGAAGGATCCAGCGCATGCTGATCGGCGAGGTCGCCCGGCGCTCCGGCGTCAGTGCGCGCATGCTCAGGCACTACGAGTCGCTGGGCCTGGTGCGGCCGACGGGGCGGACGAGCTCGGGCTACCGGGAGTACTCCGGGGACGACATCCGGCGGATCTTCCACGTGGAGAGCCTGCGTTCGCTCGGGATGTCCCTGCGCGAGATCGGGCGCGCCCTCGACGATCCGGGGTTCACGCCGTCCGCCCTCGTCGACGACCTGATCCGGCAGACGCGTGAACGCATCGCCGCCGAGACCGAGTTGCTCACCCGGCTGCGCCGGATCGACGCCGCGGAGCCGGGCGGGTGGGAGGAGGTGCTGCAGGTCGTCTCCCTGCTCCAGGCGCTCGGGTCGCAGCACACGGAGACGCGTCAGCGCGCCGCGCTCTCCGCCGTGGACGAGGTTCCGGTTCCGGTGGAGGCCCTGGTCGAGGCGGCCCTGAACGAGGCGGACCCGAACGTCGCCGGGGCGCTGCGCTGGGCCCTCGCCCACTCGGACGCGGGTGAACGCGCGGGAGAACGCGCGGGTGAAGGCGCGGGAGAAGGCCGAGGAGAGGGCCAGGGCATGGCCGAGGGCGCGGGCGCGGGCCCCGGCGTGCCCGCTCTCCTCGCGGAGGGCCTGGGCTCGCCCCTCGCCGCCGTACGGGAGCGGGCCGTGCAGTCGCTCGCCGAGCTGCCCGGCGACGGGGCCACCGCGCGGCTGCGGGAGGCGCTCGGCAACGCGGACGTCGTGGTCCGCGGGCACGCGGCGCTGGCGCTCGGCACGCGCGGGGTGCCCGAGGTGGTCCCGACGCTGGTGGACATGGTCGTGGCGGGCAGGAACGACACCGACGCGGCCGACGTCCTCGCCGCCCTCGCGAGCGACACGGCGACGGCGGACCGGATCGCGACCGCACTCGTCGACCGTCTCGCCGACGACGCCACGGCGGCACCCGCGCGCGGACGGCTCACCCAGGCCCTCGCGGACATTCCCGGGGACCGGGCGACCCGCGCCCTGGAGGAGTTGTCGCACGACGGCGAGCGTGCGGTGGCGCTGACGGCGACGTATCTGCTCCAGCTCCGCGCCACCCGCTGACAGCGCCGGTCCCCCGCCCGTACGCCCGCCGGGTTGCCGCGCCCCGCCCATTCCCATCTTCCGTACCAACGAGTAGAACCACGGGTGACCAACTCCCGTTCCCTCTGGGCAACTTGACCACCTGGAGCCCCGCTTGCTGCGCAGAACCCTCGTCGCCTCCCTGGCCGCCGCGCTGACAGCCGTCCTTCTCCTCCCCGTCCCGGCCGCCCACGCCGACGACGCCGCCGCGCGTTCCGCGAGTCCGCGTTCCACGATCCCCGCGCTCACCGACGAGCGCGGCCGTACGCTCACGCTGCGCGGCTGGAACGTCGAGGACAAGGCGAACCGGGGCGACGCGGCCCTCTCCGCGATCGAGGAGAAGCACTTCCGCGACATGCGGGCCAAGGGCTTCAACTTCGCCCGTCTGCTGGTGTTCTGGGACGACCTCGAACCCCGCCGGGGCCACTACAGCCGCTCCTACCTGCAAAAGATCGAGCGGATCCTGGACTGGGCGGAGCGGCACGACGTACGCGTCCTCCTCGACGCGCACCAGGACGTGTTCGGGCCCGCCTTCGGGCACCGCGGCATGCCCGAATGGGCCACCAGAACGGACGGCCTGCCCTTCGAGCCCAACCCGGAGGACTGGTTCTCGGAGTACTTCCAGCCGGCCGTGCAGCGCGCGTTCACGCATCTCTACGAGGACGAGGACCTGCGGCGCGCCCAGGCCCGGATGTGGCGGGTGCTCGCGACCCGCTTCGCCGACCACCCGGCCGTGTTCGGCTACGACCTGATCAACGAGCCGATGGGAGAGCTCCGCCCCGGCGAGCAACTCCCCGACGCCGCCCGGCGTATCGAACGCGAGCACCTCACCCCGATGTACAACCGCCTCGCCGACGCGATCCGTTCGGTGGACGACGACAACTGGGTCTTCGTCGAGCCGACCCCGATCGTCGGCGAGGGCGTCCCGACCGGACTCGGCCGCATCGACGACGAGAAGGTGGTGTACGCGCCGCACTTCTACAACACCGCGATGGAGGGCGGCGCCGACTACGACCCGTCGGCGGGCTGGATCGAGGCGTACGAGCGGGCCGTCACGCGGTACCCGAAGCAGTACGGGGTCCCGGTGGTCGTGGGCGAATGGGGCCCGCTCAACAACTCCCTGCCGAACATGGACCGCTTCTACCGCGACGCCATGTCCTCCCTCGGCCGCTACAGCTCCGGCTGGGCGGGCTATGTGTGGTGCTACGGCGGCGGGTACTGCGCCGTGGACGAGTCCGGCGCCTTCCGTACGAACAAGGAACTCACGGCGGAGCCGTACGCGGAGGCCGTCGCGGGCACCGTCAGGTCCTCCTCGTACGACCCCGCGACGGGCACGTATCGGCTGACGTACGACGCGGCACGGCGCTCCCACCTCACCGAACTGTCCCTCCCCTCCGACGACTGGCGCGTCACGGCCCGGGGCGGGGCCGTCGTGGTCCAGCGCGGGGGCAGGGCCTGGGTGTGGGCGGTGCCGGGGGCGCGGGTGGCGGTGACGGCCGTACGACGCTGACCTGTCGATTTCCGCTTCAAGGCTGGACGTAGACAACGAATTTCGAAGTACTCAAGCACGTGTACGGCGGATATCGTCTGCAGACGCGAGAGGTTCCTCTTACGACTTCGGATGGATGTCATGGCAGAACACCAGCTCCCCGCAGCACTCCCGGCCGAGCTCCCGCGAACGGACCGGACCCGGCATCGGCGCCTGCGGGAGCAGGGAAGTCTCGACCGCGCGGAGCTGAACGCGATCCTCGACGCGGGGTTCGTCTGCCATCTCGGTGTCGTCCTCGACGGGGTCCCGATGGTCGTGCCCACCGTGTACGGCAGCGACGGCCGGCACCTCTACTTCCACGGTTCGGTCGCGAGCCGCAGCCTGGTCGCCGCGCCGGAGGCCATGGTGTGCGTCACCGTCACGCACGTGGACGGCCTGGTCCTGGCCCGATCCGTGTTCGAGCACGGGGTGAACTACCGCTGCGCGATGGTCTACGGCGTACCCCGCCCGGTCACGGACCCGGACGAGAAGTCGGCCGGGCTGCGCCTGCTGACCGAGCACGCGACGCCCGGCCAGTGGGAGTACGCGCGCCGCCCGAACCGCAAGGAGCCGGCCGCCACCGCGCTGCTCGCCCTGAGCCTGGACGAGGCCTCGGTGAAGATCCGCACGGGCGGGCCGGACGACGGTGACAGCCCGGACGCGGCCCTCGGCATCTGGGCCGGTGTCCTGCCGCTGCACAGCCACTGGGGCGAACCGGAGCCCGACCCTCTGCTGCCGTCCGGCGTGCAGCCGCCCCCACAAGTCGTGGCGCGGAGCAACACCCGGGCCTGGTGAGACCCGGGCCTGGTGAGACTCGGGCCTGGCGGGACTCGGGCCTGGCTCGGGCCGTCAGAGTCCGCCCGCCACGCGCACCACGGCTCCGGTCGCGTACGAGGCGTCGTCGGAGAGGAGCCAGGAGACGGCGCCGGTGATCTCGTCGGGGCGGCCGGCGCGGCCCATCGGGATGGTCGTGGCCACCTTGGCGGGGCGCTGCGGATCCTCGTGGAAGTCGGTCCACACCGTGCCCGGCGCAACGCAGTTGACCCGGATGCCGTCCTGCGCGACCTCCTTGGCGAGGCCCACGGTCATCGCGTCGACGGCCGCCTTGGCCGCGGCGTAGTGCACGTACTGGCCGGGCCCGCCGAGCGTCGCGGCGGCCGAGGAGATGTTGACGATGGCGCCGCTCCCCCGGGGTGCCATGTCGCGTACGGCGCGGCGGGCGCAGAGGAGGTAGCCGAGGACGTTGACGTCCAGGGCATGGCGCATGCCCTCCGCGTCGGCCTCGACGAGGGGGCCGTTGGGTCCGCTGACGCCCGCGTTGTTGACCAGTCCGGTGACCGGACCGAGTTGCCGGGCGGCGGCGAAGAGGTGGTCGACGTCGGCCTCGTCGGCGGTGTCGACGCGTACGGTCAGGCAGCGGCGGCCCTGGGCGGTGACGGCCTCGGCGACCTCCTTGGCGGCCGAGGTGTCGGAGCGGTAGCCGATGACGACGTCATGGCCTTCGGTTGCCAGGCGCACGCAGATCGCGGCTCCGATGCCCCGGCTGCCGCCGGTGACGACGGTGACCGGCTGCCGGGTCGGCTGTTCGGCTGGCTGCTGCACGGCGAGACCTCCAGGTTTGATCGATCATCGATCAAACCAGTCCGGACCCTCGGCCACAAGAGGGCCCCTGAACGTCACCTCACCCGCCGACGCCCCAGCCGACCTCACCGCCGATCCCTCACCGCCGACGCCCCAGCCGACCTCCACCGCCGATCCCTCAGCCGACCTCCGCCTCGACCCCGGCTCCCTGGCGCCCCGTCACCAAATCGATCTCCACCACGTGTTCGCGCACATGGTCGAGGGCGCGCCACACCGCGCCCACGGAGACGATCTCGTCGCCGAAGTCCGAGATGACGATCTCGGGGAGGGGCGGGTGCACGTACTGCGGCAGGTCGCGCTCGATGACGCGGCGGATCGGGGCGCAGGAGCGGGCGGGGGCGCCCGCGAGGACGATGCGCTCGGTGTCGAGGAGCCCGGCCAGGGCGCCGACGATGCGGGCGAAGCGGGCGCCGATGCGTTCGACCACGTCCACCGCGAGCGGGTCGTCGGCCTCGGCCGCCGTGAAGACCGCTTCGGCGTCGATACCCTCGGGCGCCAGGTCCCGTAGCGGGGACTCGGGGTGGGCGTCCGTGCGCACGGCTTGCTGGGACCAGTCGCGGGCCAGTCTGGCGATGCCGTGCGCGGAGCCGACGCCCTCGATCAGGTCGAGGAAGCGCATCTCACCGGCGCCGCCGCGCGCGCCCCGCAGCAGGTTGCCGTCGTCCACGATGCCCGCGCCGATGCGTTCGCCGGTGAGCAGCGTGACGAAATTGTCCAGGCCGCGCCCCGCGCCCTGCCAACGCTCCGCCTCCGCCGCGAGGTTGGCGTCGTTGTCGACGATGGCCCGCCAGCCGTGCTCGCGGGACAGGTGCCCGGCGATGTCGGGGTTCATCTGCTCCCAGAAGGGGTTGACCGACCCCGCCGTGCGGCCCCCGGCGTCGACGGGCGCCGGGACGCCGGTCACGACCACGAGCACCCGCTCGGGCGGTACGGACGCCGCCGTGAGGGCCGCGAGGATCGTGCGGCTCAGGACGTCGAGCCGCTCCTCGGGGGTGTGTTCCGGGCCGGAGAAGGAGCTGCCGTGCCGGGCGAGCGTACGGCCGCGCAGGTCGGTGACGGTGGCGCGGGCGCGGTGCTGGCCGCAGTCGACGCCGACGACGACGCCCGCCAGGGGCTGGAACGCGTACCGCCGGGCGGGGCGGCCCATGCGGTAGCCCCCATGCTCGCGCTGGTTCTCGACCTCGTGGATCCAGCCCCGCCGGGTGAGGTCCTCGCACACGCCGTGGACGGTGGCGCGGGTGAGCCCGGTGGAGTCGATCAGGTCCGTGCCGGTGACGGGTTCGGAGTCCCACATGCGGTGCAGGACCGCGCGGAGGTTCGCCTCCCGGATCTGCCGCGTCGACGCCGACGATGTTCTCTCGACCAACCTCTTGACCCCCTCTGAATGCCCGCCTAGCTTACAGCGAGTTAATAAATCTAGTTCCTAGATTTAATACCCGGCGAAAGGACCCGCCCATGGTGGACACGGCTGTGGAGACCCTCGAAACGCGCCAGGACGCGTCCGGCGCACCGGCGTACGAGGTGACCGGAACCCCGGGGAACGAGACCGAGGCCTGGTGGCGGCAGGCGGTCGTCTACCAGATCTATCCGCGCAGCTTCGCCGACTCCGACGGCGACGGCATCGGCGACCTGCCCGGCATCACCTCGCGCGTCGGGCATCTGCGCGAGCTGGGCGTGGACGCGGTGTGGCTCAGCCCCTTCTACCCCTCGGCGCTCGCCGACGGCGGCTACGACGTGGACGACCACCGCGACGTCGACCCCCGCATCGGCACGCTCGACCAGTTCGACACCCTCGTCGCCGCCCTGCACGCCGCCGGCATCCGCATCGTCGTCGACATCGTCCCCAACCACACCTCCGACCGGCACGCCTGGTTCCGCGAAGCCCTGGCCGCGGGGCCCGGCTCGCCCGCCCGTGACCGCTATGTGTTCCGGCGCGGCACCGGCCCGGACGGCGAGGAGGCGCCGACGGACTGGACGGCGACGTTCGGCGGTCCGGCCTGGGAGCACGTGGGCGACGGCGAGTGGTATCTGCACAACTTCGCGCCCGAGCAGCCCGACCTCAACTGGGAACACCCGGACGTGCGGGCCGACTTCGTCCGCACGCTGCGGTTCTGGGCCGACCGGGGCGTGGACGGGTTCCGCATCGACGTGGCGCACATGCTCGTGAAGGACCTCTCCGAGCCGCTGCCCGACCAGGCACAGCTGGACGCCGCCGGGCAGGCCGACGGCACGCACCGGCTCCAGGACCGGGACGGGGTGCACGAGATCTACCGCGAGTGGCGCGCCGTCTTCGACGCGTACGACCCGCCGCGCACCGCCGTCGCCGAGGCCTGGGTGCCCGCGCACCGACGGGCCCGCTACGCCTCCCCCGAGGGACTCGGCCAGGCCTTCAACTTCGATCTGCTGCGCGCCGGCTGGGAGCCGGAGGACTTCCGCCGGATCATCGCCGAGAACCTCACCCTGGCCGCGGCCTCCGGCTCCTCGTCCACGTGGGTGTTCTCCAACCACGACGTCGTACGGCACGCCACCCGCTACGCCCTGCCGAACGGCACCGACCTGCCCGCGTGGCTGCTCGGCGGCGGCAAGGACCCGCTGCCCGACCTCGCGCGGGGCCTGCGCCGGGCCCGGGCCGTGACGCTGCTCGCGCTCGCGCTGCCCGGCTCGACCTATCTCTACCAGGGCGAGGAGCTGGGCCTGTTCGAGGTGGCCGACCTGCCCGAGGAGGCGCTGCAGGACCCGACGTGGCTGCGGTCCCGGGGCGCCGAACGGGGCCGGGACGGCTGCCGGGTGCCGTTGCCGTGGGCCGAGTCCGGACCGTCGTACGGATTCGGGCCCGGGGACGCGCATCTGCCGCAGCCCGAGGCGTTCGCCGGGCACTCCGTCGAGGCGCAGCAGGGCGATCCGGGCTCGACGCTGACGTTCTACCGGCGGGCCCTGGCCGAGCGGCGGCGGCTGCAGACCGACGAGTCGCTGACCTGGGTGGACGACGAGCCCGAGATGGTGCACTTCCGGCGTCCGGGCGGCTGGGCCTGCGTGACCAACTTCGGTACGGCGCCGGTGGCGTTGCCGTCCGGGCGGGTCGTCCTCGCCAGCGCGCCGCTCGACGGGCCGCTGCTCCCGCCGGACACGACCGTGTGGCTGGAGCCGGACGCGGCGGGCGATTCCCGTCCAGGTCTCGCGGACTGAGGGGACCGGCTCATGCGTTCATCGACGATGTCGCGGCACCGGCCGTCCCGCCGTACGGTCCTGCGGATCGGCGGAGCCCTCGCGGGCGCGGCCGCGGGCGGTGCGGTGCTCTCCGGGTACGTGTCCTCGGCCGAGGGGCGGACGCGGGTGCGGTTCCTGCAGAACAAGCCCGAGGCCGTGCCGTACTTCCGCCGTCTGGTCGACCGGTTCAACGCCGCGCAGTCCGAGTTCTTCGTCGTCCACGACTCGACGCCCGCTCCGCTCGTCCCGCAGTTCGTCCGGGGCACGCCGCCCGACCTGGGGTGTTACAACTACAACCTGGAGACGTCCAACTTCCTTGCCCGGGGCGCCCTTTCGGACCTGGGGAAGCTTCCGGAGGCGTCACGGATCGACGACCGGATCCAGGATCTCGTCGGGCAGTACGCGCGGTACGGATCCGAGACCAGCGTGCTGCCGTACTCCGCGACCGCCGCCGGCGTCATCTACAACAAGGCGCTCTTCGAGCAGGCCGACGTCGCGGTCCCGACGACCTGGAGTGAACTCCTGCGGGCCTGCCGGACGTTCCGGGCGCGGGGCATCGTCCCGATCGTCCAGACGTACAAGGATACCTGGACCATCTCGCAGGGCCTGTTCGACTACGTGACGGGGAGCGCCCTCGACGTCACCGGGTTCTTCGCGCGGCTCAAGGAGCAGGGCGCGGACGCCGGTCCGGGGGCGGAGGTGTCGTTCGGCGCGGAGTTCCGGGACGCCGCCGAGAAGATGGTCGCCCTCGGGAAGTACACCAACCGGGACGCGGCGAGCCGGAGTTACTACGACGGGAACGTGGCGTTCGCACGCGGCCAAGCGGCGATGTATCTGCAGGGGCCGTGGGCGCTCGGCGAGGTCGAGAAGATCAACCCGGAGCTGCGGCTCGGCACGTTCGCCATGCCGGCCACGGAGGACCCGAAGGACGTCAAGGTCCGGGTCAATCTCGACCTGGCCCTGTGGGTGCCGGACGCCTCCCGGCAGCCGGAGGGGGCGCGGGCGTTCCTGCGGCATCTGATGCGGCAGCACGTGATGGACGCGTACAACGCGGAGTTCGTCGGCTGGTCGACGACGAAGAACGCGCCACCGGTCGCCGACGAGCGGGTCGAGGGGCTGCAGCCCTATCTGGACTCGGGCCGCTTCTTCCAGGGCGCCGGCACCTATCTGCCCGGCGCGATCCCGCACGACAACTATCTGCAGAAGCTGGTGACCGGCGGCAGCGCCGAGGCATTCCTCAACCGGCTCGACGAGGACTGGGCGCGCTACGCCCAGCGCAACCTGTGACGTGGTGACCGGAGGGAACCGACGATGAGCGCACCGGCCATCACCAGGCCAGGCCCCGAGCGGGCCGCCACCCCGCCGCCGGACCCGGGCGGGCCGCGGCGCCGCCGGCGCGGGGCCGAGCGGACCTACTACCTGATGCTGATCCCCGCGGTCCTGCTGTTCACCGTGTTCATCACGATGACCGGCCTGGTGGGGATGTTCTACAGCTTCACCGACTACGCGGGCTTCGGCGACTGGGAGTTCGTCGGCCTCAGCAACTACACCTCGATGCTCGGCGACTCCCGCATCCTGGAGTCGTACGGCTTCACCCTCTGGTTCGCGGTCGTCACCACCGTGGTGGTCAACGCCGTGGCGCTGCTCCTTGCCATCGGGCTGGGCGGCCGCATCAGGTGGAAGACCGGGCTGCGCGGTGTCTACTTCATCCCGATGGTGATCTCCGGCATCGTCATCGCGTACGTCTTCAACCACCTGTTCTCCAACGCGGTCCCGGCGCTCGCGACGCATCTCGGCTGGGAGGCCGGGCAGACCAGCCTGCTCGCGAACGAGAGTTGGGCCTGGCTGGCCGTCGTCATCGTGACGGCCTGGCAGGCCACCCCCAGCGCGATGATCATCTATCTCGCCGGCCTGATGGCCGTCCCGAAGGACATCTACGAGGCCGCCGAACTGGACGGCGCGGGTCCCTGGCGCCGCTTCCGCAGCATCACGTTCCCGCTGCTCATCGGCTATGTCGTCATCAACACGATCCTGGGCTTCAAGGGCTTCCTGAACGCGTACGACATCATCGTCGGCCTCACCGGCGGCGGTCCGGGGACCGCGACCATGAGCGTCGCCATGACGATCTTCGGCGGTTTCGAGGACGGCGAGTACGCCTTCCAGATGGCCAACGCGGTGGTCTTCTTCCTCTTCACCGCGGGCGTCTCCCTGCTCCAACTGCTCTTCGTACGCAACCGCGAGGTGAACCTGTCATGACGATCACCGACCGCAGGGCCCGCGAGGAGGACCGTCCGGCGAGCCGGTTGCGGACAGGGCTGCTCGCGGTGGGCACGCTCGCCGTGCTCGTCCCCCTCGTCTTCGCGGTCCTCATGGCCCTGAAGACCGACCGCCAGGCGGCCTCCGGCTCCGGCTTCGACCTGCCCTCGCCGCTGGAGCTCGGCAACTTCCGTACGGCCTGGGAACTCACCGACTTTCCCCGGGCGTTCGCGGTCTCGCTGCTGATCAGCGTGGTGGCGGTGGCGGGCCAGCTGATCGTGTCCTCGCTCGCCGCGTACGCGATCGCGCGCAACTGGGACCGCAGGCTGTTCCGGTGGTCGTACTTCTACCTGCTCGCCGCGATGTTCATCCCGTTCCCCGTGGTGGCGCTGCCGCAGGTGAAGCTGACGTCGATGGTGGGCCTGGACAATCCGCTCGGCGTCGCCGTGCTGCACATCCTGTTCGGGATCTCGTTCAACATCCTGCTGTACACGGCGTTCCTGCGCTCCATCCCGTACGAGCTGGAGGAGAGCGCGCGGATCGACGGCTGCTCGACCTGGCAGACGTTCTGGAAGCTGATCTTTCCGCTGCTCGCGCCGATGAACGCGACCGTCGGGATCTTCGCGTTCCTGATGTCGTGGAACGACTTCATGATGCCGTCGATGATCATCGGCGATCCGTCGATGCAGACGATCCCCGTGGTGCAGAAGATCTTCCAGCTCAAGTTCTCCTCCAACTACAACGTGGCCTTCGCCTCCTACCTGATGGCGATGGCGCCGACGCTGCTCGCGTACCTCTTCGCCCAGCGCTGGGTGATGTCGGGGGTCACGCGCGGCGCGATCAAGTGACTCCCCCTCCAGCACCACCTGCCTCTGCCAACAACCCTTCATCTCACAGGAGTTCCGCATGTCCGACACCTGGTGGAAGCACGCCGTCGTCTACCAGATCTACCCCCGCAGCTTCGCCGACACGGACGGGGACGGCATCGGCGACCTCGCCGGGGTCACCTCCCGCGTCCCCTATCTGCGGCAACTCGGCGTCGACGCCGTCTGGTTGAGCCCGTTCTACCCGTCCGCGCTCGCCGACGGCGGCTACGACGTGGACGACTACCGCGACGTCGACCCGCGCCTGGGCACCCTCGACGCGTTCGACGCGATGGTGCGGGCCCTGCACGACGCCGGCATCAAGGTCGTCGTCGACATCGTGCCGAACCACTCCTCCGACCGGCACGAGTGGTTCCGGGCCGCACTCGCCGCCGGGCGGGGTTCGCGGGAGCGGGAGCGCTACCTCTTCCGTGACGGCCTCGGCCCGAACGGTGAACTCCCGCCCAGCGACTGGGAGTCGTGCTTCGGCGGCCGCGCCTGGGAGCCGGTCGGCGACGGCCAGTGGTACTTCCACTTCTTCGCGAAGGAGCAGCCGGACCTCAACTGGGACGACGCCGAGGTCCGCGAGGACTTCCTCGACACGCTGCGCTTCTGGTCGGACCGCGGCGTCGACGGCTTCCGCGTGGACGTGGCGCACGGGCTCGCGAAGGATCTGTCCGAGCCGCTCGCCCCGTGGTCCGAGGTCGGCACGGAGCCGCGCACGGACGGCTCGCACCCGCTGTGGGACCGGGACGCCGTGCACGAGATCTACGCGTCCTGGCGCCGGGTCTTCGACGCGTACGAGCCGCCGCGGTTCGCGGTCGCCGAGGCCTTCGCCCACCCGTCCCGCCGGGCCCGCTACGCCTCGCCCGACGGCCTCGGCCAGGCCTTCAACTTCGAGATGCAGGAGGCGGGTTGGCGGCCCGCGGACTTCGCGCGGGCCATCGACTCGGGCCTCGCGCAGGCCGCGGAGAGCGGGTCCACGACGACCTGGCTGCTCGGCTGCCACGACACGGCCCGCGTCGCCACCCGGTACGGACTCCCCGAGCACCCGAAGCTCACCGCCATCGAGGCCGCCAAGGAGTGGCTGCTCACGGACGGGTCCGCCCCGGCCCTGGACCGCGCACTCGGCGAGCGCCGCGCCCGCGCCGCGGCCCTGGTGACCTGGGCGCTGCCCGGTTCGACGTACATCTACCAGGGCGAGGAGCTGGGCCTGCACGAGGTGGGCGACCTGCCGGCGGAGGTCCTCCAGGACCCGGTCGCGTCCCGGTCCGGCGGGCGGGAGAAGGGCCGCGACGGCTGCCGTGTCCCGCTCCCCTGGACGGCCGACGGCCCGTCCCTCGGCTTCGGTCCCGGCCCGGCGCGGCCGCCGCAGCCGGACTGGTTCGGCGCGTACGCGGTCTCCGTGCAGGAGCAGGACGAGCGCTCCACGCTGAACCTGTACCGCGCGGCGCTGCGGCTGCGCGGCGCGCTCGGCACGGGGCCCGGCTTCGCGTGGGTCGACTCGGGTTCGGCGGAGGTCCTGCACTTCCGGCGCGCGGGCGGCTGGCACTGCGTCACCAACTTCGGGGCGGACCCGGTGCGGCTGCCCGAGGGTGAACTCCTGCTGGCCAGCGGCCCGGTCGACCCGGACGGACGGCTGCCGGGGGATACGACGGCCTGGGTCCGGGCCCTGGACTGAATCGCCCGACTGAATCGACCGACTGAATCGCCCGGTCCCGGCACCGCCGTACGCTGAATCCGGTACGTGAGGACCGCGTACGGGAGCGACGGAAGGTGGTCCGCGGTGGGCGGGATGTCGGTGGACGAGGTGCGGGCCGAGCTGGCCGCGCTCGACGACCCGAAGGCGCGGGCGGTCAACGAGCGGCACGGGGACGACCACGGGGTCAACCTCAGCAAGCTGCGGGCGCTCGCGAAGCGGCTGAAGACGCAGCAGGAGCTGGCCCGCGAGCTGTGGGCGACGGACGACACCGCGGCGAAGCTCCTCGCGCTCCTCGTCTGCCGCCCGAAGGCGTTCGACCGGGACGAGCTGGACGCCATGGTGCGCGCGGCGCGTACGCCCAAGGTGCACGACTGGCTCGTGAACTACGTGGTGAAGAAGAGCCCGCACGCCGAGGAGCTGCGCGTGGCCTGGTCCGCCGATCCGGACCCGGCCGTCGCGAGCGCCGGGTGGGCGCTGACCGCCGAGCGCGTGGTGAAGAAGCCGGACGGCCTCGATCTGGCCGGACTCCTGGACGTAGTCGAGGCGGAGATGAGGGACGCCCCGGACCGGCTGCAGTGGGCGATGAACACCTGCCTGGCCCAGATCGGCATCGAGCACCCGGAGCTCCGCGCCCGTGCCCTCGCCATCGGCGAACGCCTGGAGGTCCTCAAGGACTACCCGACGTCCCCCGGCTGCACGTCGCCGTACGCGCCGGTGTGGATCGGCGAGATGGTGCGCCGCGAGGAAGCCACGTAGTCAGCACCGGCCGAACCGCCCTCAGCCTGCACGCACCCGCGCGAACAGGGCGAGTCGACCGGGTCGGCGCACGCTCCCGTCAGCCGCCGCTCACCAGCTCGGCCACCGGACCCGCCATCTCCACTCCCTGGCGGTGGCCCGCGTGGGCCGCGTCCGCTCGGCGGTGGTCGGCGGTCATGTCGCGGCCCATCGCGCGGCGCGCGGCCCTGTCCGGTACGAGGAGTGAGACGGCGGTGCCCTCGGCGGCCAGCTCGTCGGCCTGCCGCCGCGCATGGGGGTGCGGGCCGACGGCGGTCGGGATGGGCGAGACGGCCAGGACCCGGCGGTACCCGTGGGCCAGTCCGAAGGGCGTGGTCGCCCGGCTGCCTCCGTCCATCCAACGTCGGCCCAGAGCCGTGACCGGCGGCCAGATCAGCGGGACCGCACAGCTCGCGGCGAGCGCCCGCGCGAGGCTGACTCCGGAGTCGCGGTCGAAGTGCGCGAGCCCGCCACTCGCGGCGTCCACCACCGCGACGCGCAGGGCACGCCCGGGCCAGTCCTCCACTCCGTGCAGGAGCGGACGCAACGCGTCGAAGACCTCCGCTTCGGGGACGGTACGGGCCGCGAGCGCCGCGCGCCCCAGGCGCCGTACGGAACGCTCCGGGTCTCTCGACCCCAGCGCCGCCCACAGGAAGCGGAACGTCCGCGCCGCGCTGACGTGCAGCTCGATCCGGTCGGCGCCGGTGAGTTGGCGCTCGTACATCGACCGGGGTGTCTCGCCCGACGCGAGGCGTGCGCCGAAGATCGCACCCGCGGAAGCGCCGATGACCACCTCGGCCGTCCCGAGGTCGACGCCGCCGTCCGCGAGGCCCGCAAGCACCCCGGCCAGCCAGGCGCCGCCGACCGGTCCCCCGCCGCCCAGTACGAGTGCGGTCCCTTCCATGCCCGTCTCCTCCGTCATCGCCCACCAGCAAGCGGGGAACGCTCCCCGGTTACGTGTCGGACGATAGCACCCCAGCCGGGGAGTGCCCCCCGGTTCCCTGCGGGCCGCAGGTCACGGAGGTGACAGCCGTCGAGCACACGCGAGCCGCGACGCACACCTGGGCAGGGCTGACCGGCTGGGCATCGGGGCGGCCACAACTCAGCGGCCCGTCAGGCGGGTTCGGGCCCAGTCCAGTTCGAGCGAGCCGCCCACCGGAAGCGCGTGCCAGCGGTCGGCGCAGGTGTCGAGGCGGGTCACGATGCGGTCGACGAGCGGGGTGGCCGCCTCCTCCGGCGGCACGTACGCCGGGAGGGTCTTCGCGTGGCCGCGGCGCAGTTCCCACACCGGTACGGCGATGCCCGCCAGCGCCTCCGAACGCTCCATGTCGGCCTTGGCGCGCGGCGTCGACTTCGCCGGCCGCTGCTTGCGGCGGCGCGCGGCCCTGGCGCGTTCGGCCGGGTCGGCGGGCCAGAACATGCCGTTGTCCCCGGCGGCCAGGCGTCCGTACACCCCGAGCTCGATGCCGGCCTCGGCCTCGACGAGGAAGTGCACGAGGTCATGCGGAAGGTACGGGTGTCCGCCGGGGCCGCCGCGCGGGGCCAGGGCCGCGCCCACCTCACGGTGCACCGCGATGTCGTAGCTCGTGCCGGGGCCCTTGGTGAAGACGATGCGCATACCGGCACGGTAGGCGCCGGTCCCGTGGCGCCGCACCGGGATTTCCGCCGGTACTGTTTCAGGGACTCTCCTCAGTTCTGCTGAAGTTCTGCTGATCTGCTGAAGTTCTGCTGACCACTCCTGCCGGGCCTTCCTCGGTACGTACGCCTGCGGAAGGCTCTTCATGACGCACCCCGAACGCCCCGACCTCCCGGACACCACCGGCTTCGCCGGGCTCGGGCTGCCCGCCCCGGTGCTGCGGGCCCTCGCCGAGCGGGGCGTGCGCGAGCCGTTCCCCATCCAGGCGGCAACGGTGCCCGACGCGCTCGCGGGGCGTGACGTGCTCGGGCGCGGGCGGACCGGTTCCGGCAAGACACTCGCCTTCGGTCTGCCGCTGCTCGCCCGGACGGCCGGGCGGCGGGCCGAGTCGAAGCAGCCGCTCGCGCTGATCCTGGTGCCCACGCGCGAGCTGGCCCAGCAGGTCACCGAGGCACTCACGCCGTACGCCGAAGCGCTGCGGCTGCGCGTCGCGACTGTCGTCGGCGGCCTGTCCATCGGCCGGCAGATCGCCGCGCTGCGGGACGGCGCCGAGGTGGTCGTCGCCACCCCCGGCCGCCTGCACGACCTGGTCGAGCGCAAGGCGGTCCGCTTGGGGCGGGTCCGGATCACGGTGCTCGACGAGGCCGACCAGATGTGTGACCTCGGCTTCCTTCCGCAGGTCAGGGAGGCGCTCGACCTGGTGGCGGCCGACGGTCAGCGGCTGCTCTTCTCGGCGACCCTGGACCGGGACGTCGCGCAGCTCGTGGAGGGCTGTCTGCGCGAGCCGGTCGTGCACTCCGTCGACCCGGCCGCGGGCGTGGTCACGACGATGGAACACCACGTACTCGTCGTCCACGGGCCCGACCGGTACGCCGTCACGACGGAGATCGCCGCGCGCGACGGCCGTGTCCTGCTCTTCCTCGACACCAGGCACGGCGTCGACCAGCTCACCCGGCACCTGCGGGCGAGCGGGGTGCACGCCGCGGCGCTGCACAGCGGGAAGTCGCAGCCGCAGCGCGGCCGGACGCTCGCGCAGTTCAAGAACGGGGAGGTCACCGCCCTCGTGGCGACCAACGTCGCGGCCCGCGGCCTGCACGTCGACGACCTCGATCTGGTCGTCAACGTCGACCCGCCGACCGACGCCAAGGACTACCTGCACCGCGCCGGGCGCACCGCTCGCGCCGGGGAGTCGGGCCGGGTCGTCACGCTCGTACTGTCCGGCGGGCGGCGGGAGTTGAGCCGCGTGACGGTGGAGGCGGGCGTCGAGCCGAAGGTCACCAAGGTGCGCTCGGGCGAGGCGGAGCTGAGCCGGATCACCGGGGCGCGGACGCCCTCCGGCACGTCGCTCGACGGTGCGGCGCCCCGCCCCAAGAACACCAACCAGCCCTTCCGCGGCCTGGGAAGCACCAAGGGCGACACGGCGGCGGGCGGCGCGAGGGGCGCCAAGGGCGGCGGAGGGTCCCGCAAGTCGGCCGAGGCCCGCAAGCTCGCCGAGGCACGCAAGGCGGCCCGGGTGCGCCGGGGCCGCTGAGCCGGTGGGCGAGTGGCCGGTGGGCGGGTGAGGCGTGGGCCGCTGAACCGGTGGGCGAGTGGCCGGTGGGCGGGTGAGGCGTGGGCCGCTGAACCGGTGGGCGAGTGGCCGGTGGGCGGGTGAGCTGGTGGGCCGAGCGCCCGGCGGGCCTGGGCTCACCGAGAGCTGATCCGCAACTGCACCTCCCGCTCCTGGTCGCCCGAGACCGTGCCCTCGTCGTGGAACTCGAAGGCGTCCTCCAGGGCGCGGTGGACGGCCTGGACGTCCAGCGGTGTGCCCTGCAGCGTGACCTCGACCGGTCCGCGCACGCCCACGGGCCGTCGCGGCACGCTGGACGCCGTGGCCGGTGTCGTCACGTCGAGGGTGGCCGACCACACCGTGGGCGTGTGCGGGTGCTTGTCGGGAGTCACCGGGCCGGACTCCTCGTACGGGAACAGGCTGCTCAGGTAGTCGAGGACGGCGTGGGCCTCGTCGGCCTTGCAGTCACTCAGCGTCACGGTGACACAGCGGCTGCTGGAGGCCGGGGCGCCGTCCGCTGCCTTGCTCGTGGTGCTCTGGTCGTTCATGGGCTGTTCCTTCGTAGGGCTGAGTCCATCGCCGGGCTGCGCGCTTCAGCGGGCTGCGAGCCTCGGCGGCTGCGACCTGCCACCCTCAAGCGAACCACCGCGACCGCTCGGGCGCGCGCCGCGCGCCACCGGAGCCACGGCCGGAGCGGCGGCCGAAGCGGCGGCCGGAGCGGCTCACTCCTGGCAGAGGCAGAACGGGTGCCCCGCCGGGTCCGCGTACACCCGGAAGCCGCGCTGCCCGTCCTGGTCGTCCAGGTCGAGCGGTACCGCGCCCAAGGAGAGGGCCAGCGTCTCGGCCGCCCCCATCTCCCTGACGTGGAAGTCGAGGTGCAGCTGCTGGGAGTTGTCGTCGGCGCGCGGCCACTGGGGCGGGCGGTGGCCGGGGGCGCGCTGGAAGGCGATGCGGTGGCCGCCCGGCGCGTACAGGTCGTACCAGGTGTCGTCGTACTTCTTCACCTCGCCCCCGAGGAGCCCCTGGTAGAAGCCCGAGAGGGCGACCGGGTCCGGGCAGTCCACGGCGACCAGGCAGTACTCGACTGCAGGCATGTCGGTCCTCCTTGACTCGTTCCTGACCGGGTGCCCCCTCCGGTACGCGCCACACACCGCGCCCCTTCTGTGCGCGCCACACACCGGCCCACGGTGTCCGGTGTGGAGGGGATGCTGCCCGCCACCGCCCGCCACCTCTTCCCGCGTCCGGGCGTCCGCTACGTCGACGTACCGGATCTGCTGCCGTCCACCGCCGCCCTGGCCTGGCACCGCGACAGGGCGGGCGAACCGGCCGTCGCCGCGCTCGCGGAGGCGGCGCGTGCGGTACCGGCAAGGGGCACCTGGGAACAGCGCGGGGCCGCTCACCGGGGCACTTGAGACGCCGCGACCGGGCGGGCGGCCAGGCCCGTCCGGTCGTCAGGACCTGCGCCCCTCCCCCAAGGCCACCGCGAGCACCAGTGCCGCGCTCGCCGCGCACCGCAGCCGCCCGTCGCGGACCGCCGACACCGCCTCGGCCAGGGGTATGTGATGGATCTTCAGGTCCGCCTCCACGGGTTCCGGCGCCGCCGGGTACGGGTCCGGGTCGACCGTGCTCCACAGGTGCACGCGGGCCGGGGCGGCGCCGGGCAGGGGATGCAGGGTGCCGAGGTCGGTCCAGTGGCCGTCGCGGTAGCCGGTCTCCTCGGCGAGTTCACGGCGGGCGGCCGTGGCGGAGTCGCCGTCCGCCGGGTCGACGGAGCCGCCCGGCAGCTGCCACATCACGCCGGTCAGGTAATGGTGCTGTTCGCAGACGAGGAGCGCCCCATCGACCAGGGCGGCCACCCGCACCTGGTCGGGGACGCGCACCCAGTTGTAGGGGCCGGTGCTGCCGTCGGGGAACGTCACCTCGTCGCGGTAGGCGGTGAGGCGGGGGGTCGCGTACAGGGGTGTGCGGCGGTGGCGGGCCCAGGGGCCGAGACCGGCCGCGTCCGGAGTAGTGGCTTCCTGTTCGTCCATGGGGAAGTCCTGCCCAGGAGGGGCCGGTTCGAAGTCCGGCAAGTCCTGCCCAGGACGGGCCGGTTCGAAATTCGCGCGAGCCGGACCCGGCCCTGTGACCGGCATCACAGTTCCCTGGGCCGCTGTCCGCAGGTCATCATATGACGCGATCGCCGCACGGTTTCGGTGCCGGGCTCCCGCCCCGTACCGCACTGCGAAACGAGGATGTTTCATGAACGACCAGGTCAGGCAGGCACCGCCACGCGTGGGCGTGGTGGGCCTCGGGGCCATGGGGCTCGGGATGGCCCGCAGCCTGCGGAGCGCGGGCTTCGACGTCGGGGTCCACGATCTGCGCCCCGAGGTGGCCACCGCCTTCGCCGAGGACGGCGGTACGGCCTGCGCCTCGGCCGCCGAGCTGGCGGCCGGGGTCGACGTCCTCGTCGGCGTCGTGGTCAACGCGGCACAGGTCGAGGCGGTCCTGTTCGGCGCGGGCGGCGTCCGCGGGGCGGCCGATTCCCTGCGTCCCGGTTCCGTGTACGTGATGTGCTCCACCGCCGACCCGAACTGGTCGGCCCGGCTGGAGCAGCGGCTCGCCGAGCGGGACGTGCTCTACCTGGACGCCCCGATCTCCGGCGGCGCCGCCAAGGCCGCGAGCGGCGAGCTGACGATGATGACCTCGGGCTCCCCCGCCGCGTACGCCGTCGCCGACCCGGTGCTCGAAGCGATGAGCGGCACCGTCTACCGGCTGGGCGACGAGGCGGGCACCGGCTCCCAGGTGAAGATCGTCAACCAGCTGCTCGCGGGCGTGCACATCGCCGCGGCCGCCGAGGCGATGGCCCTCGGCATCAAGGCCGGGGTGCCCGCCGAGGCGCTGTACGAGGTGATCACGCACAGCGCGGGCAATTCATGGATGTTCGAGAACCGGATGGCGCACGTCCTCGCCGGGGACTACACACCGCTGTCGGCGGTCGACATCTTCGTCAAGGATCTCGGCCTGGTGCTCGACGCGGCCCGCCCGGAGAAGTTCCCGCTGCCGCTCGCGGCCACCGCGCACCAGATGTTCCTCCACGCCTCCGCGTCCGGTCTGGGCGGCGAGGACGACAGCGCGGTGATCAAGACTTTCCCGGGGATCGAGCTGCCCGGCTTGAAGGACGCCGAGCGGCCGGGCTCGAAGGATGTCGAGTCGCCCGGCCCGAAGGCCGTCGAGTCGCCCGGCCCGGAGGATGTCGAGCTGCCCGAGCACCGGCAGGCGGAGGAGAACTGACCATGACGATCCGACTCGGCTGCATCGCCGACGACTTCACCGGCGCCACCGACCTCGCCAACAACCTCGTACGCGCGGGCATGCGCGTCGTCCAGCTGATCGACGTACCCGCGCCCGGCACCCCGGGGCCGGTCGACGCGGATGCCGTCGTCATCGCCCTCAAGTCGCGGACCACGCCCGCCGAAGAGGCCGTCGAGGTCTCCCTGCGGGCCCTCGACTGGCTGCGCTCGGTGGGTGCGGAGCAGATCTACTTCAAGTACTGCTCGACCTTCGACTCGACCCGGGACGGCAACATCGGCCCCGTCACCGAGGCCCTGATGGACGCTCTCGGCACGGACTTCACGGTGGCCACACCGGCGTTCCCGGACAACGGGCGGACCGTGTTCAAGGGCCATCTCTTCGTCGGGGACGTCCTGTTGAGCGACAGCGGCATGCGCCACCACCCGCTGACGCCGATGACGGACTCCAACCTGGTGTCCGTACTGCGGTCGCAGTCCGCGCGCCCGGTGGGTCTGATCGACCACACCGCCGTCGCGGCCGGTGCGGACGAAGTCCTCGACCGTATCGAGGAGTTGCGCAAGGAGGGGTTCGGCGCCGCGATCGTGGACGCCGTCTCCAACGACGACCTCGTCACGCTCGGCGCGGCGGTCAAGGGCCTCCCGCTGGTGACCGCCGGTTCAGGGCTCGCCATCGGCCTGCCCGCCAACTGGGGCTTCGAGCCGTCCCGCGCCGCCGCCGGGCTCCCCGAGCCCGCGGGCCTCCAGGCCGTCGTCTCCGGCTCGGTGTCCACCGCGACCAACGGTCAGGTGCGGGAGTTCCTGAGCACCGGTCGGCCCGCGTTCAGCGTGGACCCGCTACGGATCGCCGCCGGTGAGGACGTCGCCGGGGAGGCCCTCGCCTTCGCCGCCCGGCACCTCGCCGACGGGCCGGTGCTCGTCTACTCCACCGAGACGCCGGACACCGTCAAGAGCGTGCAGGGCAGGCTCGGGGCCGCCGAGGCCGGTGAGCTGGTCGAGCAGACCCTCGCCCGCGTGGCGCGGGGCCTGGTGGACCTGGGCGTACGGCAGTTGGCCGTCGCCGGGGGTGAGACCTCCGGCGCGGTCGTGCGGGCACTCGGCCTCACCGGGCTGCGCATCGGTCCGCAGATCGACCCGGGCGTGCCGTGGTGCGCGGCGGCGCTGCCCGGCGGGGACACCCTCCACATCACCCTGAAGTCGGGCAACTTCGGCGGCCCGGGCTTCTTCATGGACGCCTTCGCCCGCCTCACGGCCTCCGGGGAGCCCGCATGACCCTCCCCTCCGAGCAGGCCGTGGACGCGGCCCGCGCCGAGATCGTCCGCGTCGGCACCAGCCTCTTCGCACGCGGGTACGTGCACGCCAGCGCCGGCAACCTCAGCGCCAGGCTCGACGACGCGCACCTGATCACGCCGACCGACGCCGCCCTCGGCTTCCTCGCGCCGGAGCGCCTCGCCCTGGTCGGCGCCGACGGCACCCGGGTCGCGGGCGACCGGGCCAGCAAGACGCTCACGCTGCACCGGCGGATCTACGAGGCCGACCCCACGGCCCGGTTCGTGATCCACACCCACTCCACGCACCTCGTCGCGCTGACCCTGGCCGGCGTGTGGAGCCGGGACGACGTGCTCCCCCCGATCACGCCGTACTACGTCATGAAGGTCGGGCACGTCCCGCTCGTCCCGTACCACCGGCCCGGCGATCCGCGCGTGGCCGACCTGGTCGCCGGGCACATCGCCCGGCGGGCCGCCGACTCCACCCCGATCAGGGCCGTGCTGCTCGACCGGCTCGGCCCGGTCGTCTGGGGCCCGGACGCCGCGTCCGCGCTCGCCGTGCTCGAGGAGCTGGAGGAGACCGCACGCCTCTGGCTCCTGACCGACCGCCGCCCCGAGCCCCTCCCCGTCCCCGCGCTCGACGAACTGAAGGCCACGTTCGGCGCCTCCTGGTGACCGCCGGGACGGCCGACCCATCCCCGTACGACCCATCCCCGTACGACCCGTCCCCGTACGACCGTTCATCTTCCTGCCCGAGAATCCCCTGAGCCGCAGATAGGATTCCGCATGTCCACGTCCACCGCGACGCCCGAGGCCCCCGACCTCGCCCGCGAGAACGCCGTGTTCCGCAAGGTCGTTCTCCGTATCGTCCCGTTCCTGGTCCTCTGCTACGTCTTCTCGTACCTGGACCGCGTCAACGTCGGCTTCGCCAAGCTGCAGATGTCCGACGACCTCGGCCTCAGCGAAGCGGCGTACGGGCTCGGTGCGGGGCTCTTCTTCATCGGCTACTTCCTCTTCGAAGTGCCGTCGAACCTGATGCTCCAGCGCATCGGCGCCCGCACCTGGATCGCCCGGATCATGATCACCTGGGGTCTGGTCTCCGGCTCGTTCATGTTCGTCACCGACGAGACGACGTTCTACGCGCTCCGCTTCCTCCTCGGAGCCGCCGAGGCCGGGTTCTACCCGGGCGTGATCCTCTACTGCACGTACTGGTTCCCGTCCCACCGCCGGGCCCGCGTCATCGCGATGTTCATGTCGGCGATCCCGGTGGCCGGTATCTTCGGCAACCCGCTCTCCGGCTGGATCATGGACGCCTTCCACGGGAAGAACGGCTGGCAGGGCTGGCAGTGGATGTTCCTGCTCGAAGCCATCCCGGCGATCCTGATCGGTGTGGCCTGCCTCTTCTACCTCGACAACGGAGTGCGCGGCGCCAAGTGGCTCTCCGACGACGAGAAGGGCATCGTGGAGGCGGCGCTCGCCAAGGACACCGCGCACCAGAAGCACGGCGGCGCCTGGGACGGCTTCCGCGACCCGAAGGTGTGGCTGATGTGCCTCATCTACTTCTGCTTCGTGATGGGCCAGTACGCGCTGACGTTCTGGATGCCGACCTTCGTCAAGTCGACCGGCATCGACGACACCCTCACCATCGGTGTGCTCAGCGCCGTGCCGTTCCTCGCCGCGCTCGTCGCGATGAACCTCTTCGGCCGCTCCGCCGACAAGCGCCGCGAGCGCCGCTGGCACCTGGTGATACCCAGCCTCATGGGCGCCGTCGGCTTCTCCCTGGCCGCGGGCTGGAGCGGCTCGACCACGCTCTCCCTCATCGCCCTGTCCTGCGCCGCCGCCGGTGTGCTGACCTGCGCCCCGCTGTTCTGGTCGCTGCCCACCGCGTTCCTCGGCGGCACCGCTGCCGCCGCAGGGCTCGCCGTGATCAACTCGGTGGGCAACCTGGCGGGCTTCGTCAGCCCGTACATGATCGGCGCGCTGAAGGACGCCACCGGGTCGGCCGAGATCCCGATGTACGTGCTTGCCCTGAGCCTCGTCATCGGCGCCGCCGCGGTCCTCACGACCAAG
This sequence comes from Streptomyces luteolus, assembly GCF_029968015.1. GTDB lineage: Bacteria > Actinomycetota > Actinomycetes > Streptomycetales > Streptomycetaceae > Streptomyces > Streptomyces luteolus. The sequence goes on along the minus strand of NZ_JASCIS010000031.1, from coordinate 14,083 downwards.
AAGCAGGTCGTCAACCGATGACCGGGACCGGGACCGGGACCGGGACCGATTCCGGGCCCGGGTCCGCGTCCGCTTCCGGGCCCGGGTCCGCGTCCACTTCCGGACCCGCTTCCGTACCGAGCACAGGAGCAGCCATGCCGAGGTTCGCCGCGAACCTGTCCATGATGTACACGGAACACCCCTTCCTCGACCGCTTCGCCGCGGCCGCCGCCGACGGCTTCGAGGGCGTCGAGTACCTCTTCCCGTACGACCACGACCCGGCCGAACTGCGCCGCCTGCTCGACCAACACGGCCTGCGCCAGGTGCTGTTCAACGCGCCGCCCGGCGACTGGGAAGCGGGCGAGCGGGGCCTCGCGTCACTGCCCGGCCGCGAGGCCGAACTGCGCGCCGGGACCGACCGGGCCCTGGAGTACGCGGCCGTGCTCGGCTGCCGCCAGGTGCACGTGATGGCCGGACTCGTACCCGCGGACGCGACCCCCGAGCAGTGGGCCGAGCGCCGCGCGACGTACGTGGCCAACCTGAGCTGGGCCGCCGAGAGGGCCGCCGCCGCGGGTGTGGATGTGCTCATCGAGCCGATCAACACCCGTGACATGCCCGGCTACTTCCTGAACCGGCAGGCCGACGCACACGCCGTCGTACGGGAGGTGGGCGCGCCCCACCTGAAGGTGCAGCTGGACCTGTACCACTGCCAGATCGTCGAGGGCGACCTGACGGCGACGCTGCGCCGGGACCTGCCCACGGGCCGCGTCGCCCATCTGCAGATCGCGGGCGTGCCCGACCGCCACGAACCGGACGACGCGAACGAGCTGAACTTCCGTCATCTGCTCGCTGTCGTCGATGAGTTGGGCTTCGGCGGGTGGGTCGGCTGCGAGTACCGCCCGCGCGCCGGCACGAGCGAGGGGCTCGGCTGGATCCGGGACCACGAGGGCGCACAGCACAGGAACAACCGAGGAGCACAGGCATGAGGATCGTGATCACCGGCGGATTCGGCTTCCTGGGGCACAAGGTCGCCGAGGCCCTGCTGCGGCGCCGCACCCTGGGCGGGGCGCCCGTCGAACGGCTCGTGCTCGCCGACCGGTTCGTGCCCGAGGGCTCACCGCTCCTGGCCGACCCCCTGGTGCGGGCGGTCCGCGGCGACCTCGTGGAACGGCTCGACGACCTCTTCGCGGAGCCCGTCGACGTACTGATCCACTTGGCGTCCGCCGTCTCCGCCGAGTGCGAGGCCGACTTCGACCTCGGCATGAGCGCCAACCTGGACACCACGCGGGCGCTCCTGGAGGCCGCCCGCGCCCAGGCCGCCGCGGGCGGTCCGCTGCCCCGGATCGTGTTCTCGTCCAGCGTCGCGGTGTACGGATCGGACGCCGCGCTGCCGCTGCCGCCCGTGGTGAGCGAGTCGACGCTGCCCGCGCCGCGCTCCAGCTACGGCGTGCAGAAGCGGATCTGCGAGCAGCTCGTCGCCGAGTACACCCGCCGCGGCTTCCTCGACGGGCGCGTGGCCCGCCTGATGACCGTGTCGGTACGCCCGGGCAAGCCGAACGCGGCCGCCTCCGGCTTCCTGTCCGGCATCGTCCGCGAGCCGCTCGCCGGGCTTCCGGCGGTCTGCCCGGTCAGCCCGGACCGGCGGGTCGCGCTCGCCTCGCCGCGGCGCACCGTCGAGGGGATCCTGCGGATCGCCGAGGCGGAGCGCGGCAGCGGCCCCGGCCGGCTGGACGGGGAGCTCCCGGTGAACCTTCCGGCGCTGACCGTCACCGTCGCGGAGATGCTCGACACCGTGCGGCGGGTCGCCGGTGACGCGGTCGCCGACCTCGTGACGGTCGAGCCGGACCCGGCGGTCGAGGCGATCGTCGGCTCCTGGCCCGCCGTCTTCGACAACGCGCGGGCGGCGGCGCTCGGCCTCGCACCCGACGACGGTTTCGAGGCGGTCGTACAGGCGTACGTCGAGGACCACCCGGAAGCCGTGACCGCCGGTGCGGCGGCCGCCGCCGGGGCGGTCGAGGGCTGACGGATAGACTGGCACGCATGTTCTCCAAGGTGAGTGGCCCAGTACGGCTTGCCGACCGGGTCGCGGCGATCCTCTCGGAGGAGATCGAGTCCGGACGCCTCGCCGAGGGCGACAAGCTGCCCACCGAGGTCGAGTTGGTGAAGCAGCTGGGCGTGAGCCGCACGGTGATCCGTGAGGCCGTGTCCCGGCTGCGCAACGCCGGCCTCGTCGAACCCCGGCAGGGCCGCGGCGTGTTCGTCATGCCGCGCCGCACCCGGCCGCTCGACCTGGAGGCGGACGGCGAGGGCTCCGCGACCAAGGCGAAGGTCCTGAAGATCGTGGAGGTCCGCCGCGCCATGGAGGGCGAGGCGGCCTCCCTCGCCGCGACCCGGGCCACCCCGGCCGACGTCGAGCGGATGCGGCAGGCCCTCACCGCGATCGACGAGGCCGTGGCCGCCGGGGGCGACGGCGTGGACGAGGACCTCGCGTTCCACCAGTCGATCGCCGAGTCGACGGGCAACGAGGTCATGGTCTCGACCGTCCGCTACCTCGGCGAGGTGCTGCGCGGCGGCATCCGCGTCACCCGCGCCAACGAGGCTCGCCGGGACGACTTCATCGAGGCGGTGCGGGTCGAGCACCACGCGATCCTCGCGGCCGTCGAGTCCGGCGACGCGCGCGCGGCCCGGGACGCGGTCCGCCGCCACATGAAGCATGCGGCTTCGCGCCTGCAGGACGCGGATGAGGGGTTCTGGACGGAGCGGGGCGACGTCGACGTGCGGTTGGACGACAAGAAGGACGTGCGGTTGGACGGCAAGAAGTAGGCACGGCCCCCCGGAGGGGCTCAGCGCGAGCCCCTCCGCACCAGCGTCCCCGCGACCCCCGCCCCCGTCCAGAACACCGCCGCGGGGCTGCCCAGGTCGCGGTTCACGCTCGTCGCGTCGATGATCCCGAACATCGTCAGAGTGCCCAGCGCCTCACCCCAATCCCGCACGCCACGACCGCCCCCGACATGCCGCCCACGTCCACGGGGCCGGTGCAGCGGTGGATGCCCGCCCCCGGGCCCAGCGGCAGGTCGGGGGCGGTCGGGGTCTCGTGCACGGGTGCGGCGGCGTCGTGGTCGCTCGCGCAGTTCCCCGCGCCCCTGAGGCATGCGGCTTCGCCGCCGCCTCCCCTGCACGCGCCCTGGAGATGCGGCACGGAGTGCGCATCTCAGGGCAACTACGCGACGCGTAAGGGAGTTGCCCCCCACCGCTCTCTTTCCACACCAGAAACCCTTCACTTGCCACACCGGAAACTCACCGATACGCTTTCCGATGTGGAAACTGACACGCACTTCCCCGACCGGCCCACCCCCGACGAGGCGCGGGCCGCGCTCGCCGACGCGGCGTGCGTCCAGGAGTCGACGGCGGCCCGCTCCGCCACCCCCTGGCCGCTCTGGTTCGCGACGGTGATCACGGCGTACGTCGCGCTCTTCCCCGTCGCCTACGGAGGGATGCTCAGCGACCGCGACTGGCTGCTCCCTACCCCGGCCTGGACGGCGACGCTCGCGGTGTCGACGCTCGTCTACCTGGCCCTCTTCGCCTACGCGGGCCGCGCCTGGCGGCGCCGCACGGGCGTCGCGCTCCGCTTCGACGTCCTGCCGAAGACGGTGACCGTGCCGCTGGTGACCGGACTCCCGCTCCTGCTCGTGGGCTCGGCCTGGGCGTTCAAGCTCACGGGCCGGTCGGCGTGGATCGTCGCCGCCTCAGCCCTCGCCGCCGCGGTGTCGGTCGGCTTCCACCTCGCCTTCGTACGACTGCACCGCAAGGCCGGCGCCCGTTGAACGGCTTCGACCACCTGATCCACGCCCCGAACCGGCTGCGCATCTGCGCACTCCTGGAGGCGGCGGGGGAAGCCGAGTTCGCGGTGCTGCAGGAGCAACTCGGCCTGTCCGCATCGGTGTTGAGCAAACACACAGGAGCACTGATCGATGCCGGGTACGTGGAGCAGCGCAAGGCCGTGCGGGACACCCGGCAGCGGGTGTGGCTGCGGCTGACGGCCGCGGGCCGCAAGGCGTACCAGGGGCACTTGGCGGCGCTGCGCGAGATCGTCGGCCCCTGAGACCTCGCCGGTCGGTGTCTCGGATCCCAGAACATCGGGGCAGGCCTACGGGAAGGGGCGCGGGCCCGGACGTAACCTCCCGCCATGGCCCAAGTACCCGCCGCCGCTCAGGTGCTCGCGATCCTCCGTTACCTCGCCGGGCAGGCAGGCCCTGTGCCCGCGGCGGCGATCAGCCGGGACGTCGGGGTGCCGCGCTCGACCACGTACCACCTGCTCGACACACTGGCGCGCGAGGGTTTCGTCGTGCATCTGCCGGAGGAACGGCGGTACGGCCTTGGGGTCGGGGCCTTCGAGCTCGGCTCCGGCTACAGCCGTCAGGCCCCGTTCCAGCGCCTGGCCCGGGTGCCGCTGGCGAAGCTGGTCGACCGTACGGGCCACAACGCCCACCTCGCCGTGCTGCACGGGCGCGAGGTCATCTACGTCATCGAGGAACGCGCCCCAGGCCGGGCCCCGCTGGTCACCGAGGTCGGCGTCCGGCTGCCCGCCCATCTGACCGCCAGCGGCCGAGCGGTCCTCGCGGGCCTCTCCCCGGCACAGGTACGCGCCCTGTTCCCCGACACCTCCGCGTTCGTCCTGCGCAACGAGACGGGCCCCGGTTCACTCACCGCGCTCCGCCACCTGCTCGTGGAGGCCCGCCGCCGCGGGTACGCCACGGAGGACGGCGAGGTGACCCCGGGCTTCGCCTCGGTCGCCGCGGCCGTCCTCGACCACCAGGCACACCCGGTGGCCGGGGTGGCGGTCACGTTCCCCGCGGCGGAGGTCGACGCGGCGGAGCAGCGGCGGATCGCGGCCCAAGTGTCGCGTACGGCCGAGCAGTTGAGCCGTCGGATCGGCGGGGCGGGTTCCTGACCCGCCCCGCCGACGCCCGCCGGTTCAGCCCAGCTCGCCGGTCACCGACTCGGCGGCGGCGAGGGCGCGGCCCTCGCGTACGTACTGGACGGCGTACTCGATCTCCGGGGCGAGGTAGCGGTCCGTGCCGGGGCCCTCGACGTGCTCGCGCAGGCCCGCCAGGACGGCGGCCGTGGCGGGGGACGGCTCCAGCGGGGCGCGCAGGTCGAGGGCGCGGGCCGCGGTGAGGATCTCGACGGCGACGACCCGGGTCAGGCCGTCGATCGCGCGGCGCAGCTTGCGCGCGGCGGACCAGCCCATGGACACGTGGTCCTCCTGCATGGCGCTGGAGGGGATCGAGTCCACCGAGGCCGGGGCGGCGAGCCGCTTGAGCTCGGAGACGATTCCGGCCTGGGTGTACTGGGCGATCATGTGGCCCGAGTCGACGCCGGGGTCGTCGGCGAGGAACGCGTTGAGGCCGTGGTTGCGGGCGACGTCCAGGAAGCGGTCCGTACGGCGCTCGCTCAGCGAGGCGAGGTCGGCGACGGAGATCGCGAGGAAGTCGAGGACGGCGGCCACGGGGGCGCCGTGGAAGTTGCCGTTGGACTCGACGCGGCCGTCGGGTGTGACGACGGGGTTGTCGATGGCGCTGGCCAGCTCGCGGTCGGCGACCGTCTCGGCGTGCGTGAGGGTGTCGCGGGCGGCGCCGTGCACCTGCGGGCTGCAGCGCAGCGAGTACGCGTCCTGCACGCGGGTGCACTCGGGGCCGCGGTGGCTCGCAACGATCCCCGAGTCCTTGAGCAGCGCGGTGAGGTTGGCGGCGCTCGCGGCCTGGCCCGGGTGCGGGCGCAGGGCCTGGAGGTCGGCGGCGAACACGGCGTCCGTGCCGAGCTGGCCCTCGACGCTCATCGCGGCGGCGATGTCGGCGGTACGCAGGAGCAGCCTCAAGTCATGGGCGGCCATGACGAGTTGGCCGAGCATGCCGTCGGTGCCGTTGATGAGGGCCAGGCCCTCCTTCTCGTGCAGCGTGACCGGGGTGAGCCCGGCGGCGGCGAGCGCGTCGGCGGCGGACACCAGCTCGCCGGCGGCGTCGCGCACCTGGCCCTCGCCCATGACGGCCAGGGCGCAGTGGGCGAGCGGGGCGAGGTCGCCGGAGCAGCCGAGGGAGCCGTACTCGTGCACGACCGGGGTGATACCGGCGTTGAGCAGGTCCGCGTAGGCCTGCGCGGTCTCGGGGCGCACACCGGTACGGCCGGTGGCGAGCGTCGAGAGGCGGAGCAGCATCAGGGCGCGGACGACCTCACGCTCGACCTCGGGGCCGGAACCGGCCGCGTGGGAGCGGACGAGGCTGCGCTGCAGCTGGGCGCGGAGCTCGACGGGGATGTGGCGGGTGGCGAGGGCGCCGAAGCCGGTGGAGACGCCGTAGTGCGGAACCACGTCGTCGGCGAGGTTCTCGATCACCTTGCGGCTCTGGGAGATCTCGCCGAGGGCTTCGTGGCTGAGGGTCACGCGGGCCCCGTGCCGGGCGACGGACACGACATCGGCGGCGGAGAGGGGGCCGACCCCTACGAAGGTTTCGTTCATGGGTCAATGAAGCCTGAGGTCGGGGGGGTTTCGGCAGGGGGTACGGAGGGGTTGCTGTCTGGCATCCCAGACGCTTGACGGTGCCCCTGACAGACGAGAACCGGCGGCACCGCGTGGTTCGCGGTGCCGCCGGTTTTCCTCCCCTGACCCGCCCCTTCCCGAAAGCCTGCGGCGCTTCGGGGCTCCGCCCCGGGCCCCGCTCCTCAATCGCCGGAGGGGCTCAATTTGAGCCCCTCCGGCGATTGAGGAGGCCCGTCCGGCGAGGACTTTCGGGAAGGGGCGGGGAGGGGAACAGAACGCCCTACGCCCGAGGTGCGGTCTCCAGTGGCTCGGCGGCGTCCACCGACTCACGGTCAACCGGCTCGGCGGAACGCAACCCCGGCCGTACGAAGAGGAAGAACACCGCCGTCATCAGGGCCAGCCACACCCCACCCACGATCAGGGCGATCCGCGTGTCCTCGGAGAACGCGAGCAGCACGACCACACCCGCCATGAAGACGATCGTGACGATCTGCCCGTACGGCCAGAAGGGGGCCGGGTACTTGAGCTCCGCGACCTCTTCCGGGGTCATCCGGCGGCGGGCGGCGACCTGGGACAGCAGGATCATCAGCCAGACCCACACCGTCGCGAAGGTGGCGATCGAGGCGATGACGAGGAAGATCCGTTCCGGCATCAGGTAGTTGAGCACCACGCCGAACAGCAGGGCGCCGATCATGATGCCGACGGTCATCGTGGGCACGCCGTTGCGGGAGACCTTGCGCATGACGGCCGGGGCCTGGCCGCGCTCGGCCATGCCGTACATGATCCGGCCGGCCGCGAAGATGTCGCTGTTGATCGCGGAGAGCGCCGCGATGATCACGACGAGGTTCAGCACGCCCGCGGCGGCCGTGACGCCGAGCCCGGCGAAGATCTCCACGAACGGGCTGCCCTCGGCCCCGATGTGCTTCCACGGGTCGAGCGACATGAGCACGGCGAGGGTCAGGACGTAGAACAGGATGATGCGTACGGGGATGGTGTTGACGGCCTTCGGGATCGTCTTCTCCGGGTCCTGCGCCTCACCGGCCGTGACGCCGATGATCTCGGTGCCGCCGAAGGCGAACATCACCACGGCGAAGGAGAGCACGAGCCCCTGGACCCCGTTGGGCAGGAAGCCGCCGTGGCTCCACAGGTTGGAGACGCTCGCGCCGCCGTCGCCGCCGATGCCGAAGACGAGGATGGCGAGCCCGCCGAGGATCATCGCGACGATGGCGACGACCTTGGCGAACGACAGCCAGAACTCCAGCTCGCCGAAGACCTTCACACTGAACAGGTTCATCACGCCGATGACGGCGACGGCCGCGAGCAGCCAGATCCAGCGGGGCACGTCGGGGAACCAGAAGCCCATGTAGAGCCCGAGGGCCGTGATGTCCGCCAGGCAGACGACGATCATCTCCAGGGCGTACGTCCAGCCCGTGAGGAAGCCGGGCAGCCTTCCGAGGTATTTTGTTGCGTATTCACCGAACGATCCCGCGCACGGACTGCTCACCGCCATCTCGCCCAGCGAGCGCAGCACGAGGAAGACCGCGGCACCGCCGATGAGATAGGCCAGCAGGACACCGGGCCCGGCCGCCTTGATGGATTCCGAGGAACCGTAGAAGAGACCGGTTCCGATGGCGGAACCCAGGGCGATGAAGCGTATGTGCCGGGACTTGAGCCCGCGCTGCAGGGACGACGAGGTGTCGCTGGTCAAGGAAGGGCCTCCTTGGAACGCCGTGTTCCGGACGAGGTGGCGGGGTTGGATCACGGGCCGGTCTACGGCTTCCGTCGGCACATCCCGCATGACGAGGGCCTTGTATATTCCTGTATATACAGGCCCGTCAAGAGGTGGACCAATGGGTGAACGAGAGACGACGTCGAGCGCCTCGCCCGCCGTCGGGCGAGCCCTGGACATTCTCCTGCATCTCGCGGGCCGCTCCGGACCGGTGCAGGCGGCCGCTCTCGCACGCGAGCTCGGCATCCCCCGCTCGTCGGCGTACCACATCCTCACCGTCCTGGTGGACCGCGGCTTCGTCACGTATCTGCCGAAGGAGCAGGCGTACGGCCTCGGGGTCGCCTCGTTCGAGATCGGCTCGGCCTATCTGCGGCACGAACCCCTGGAGCGGCTCGCCCATCCGATCCTGCGCAGCGCCTCCGCCCGACTCGGGCAGACCGTGCACCTGGGCATCGTGCACGGGGCGGAGACGGTGTACCTGCTCAAGGAGCGCCCGCCGTCCGGCCGCTCCGGCGAGGCGGACCTGGCGCTCGTGACCGATGTCGGCGTACGGCTGCCCGCCCACCTCACGGCCAACGGCCGGGCCGTCCTCGCGCACTCCTCACCGGCCCAGCTGCGCGCCCTCTTCCCGCGCCAGGCCAGCCTGATCACGCGGACGGGCAAGGGGCCGCGCTCGCTCGCCGAGCTGATCGACCTGCTCGCCACCGACCGGGAACGCGGCTGGTCGGAGGAGGTCGAGCTGGTCTCCGACGGGTTCAGGTCGCTCGGGGTAGCGGCGTTCGACCACAACGAGCGGCCCGTCGCCGCGCTCAGCTCCACCTGGCAGCGGCACTACAGCAAGCACTCCCCCGACGAGGTGCGCGAGGTCCTGGAACGCGCGGCGGCCCGGTTGACGGCCGCGATGTCCGGCCGGCGTCCCGCGTCCGGTACGCGCCTCAGTGCGCGTCGAACGTCCCCTCCAGGCGGTAGCGCGAGCCAGGGTGGATCAGCCGCGTCACGCTGACGACCGCCTCGCCCGACCAGGTACGCCGCCGGATCAGCAGGCAGGGCTCGGACGGGCCGACGCGCAGGATCTCGCACTCCTCGGCCGAGGGCAGCACGGCCTCGACGATGTGCTCGCCCCGGCCGAGCGGCGCGACCTCGGACAGGAACGCGTACGGCGTACGGGCCGTGAAGTCCTGCCGCAGATAGCCGGGCGCGAAGTCCGGGTGCACGAAGCGGTCCTCCAGCTGAACCGGGTTGCCGTCCTCCAGGTGCACGACCCGGGAGCGGTACGCGCTGCGCCGCCCGTCGAGCCCGAGCTGGGCGCCGGTCTCCGGGTCCGGGAGCTCCTCGCGCAGGGAGAGCACCCGGGCGGTGTGCTGATGGCCGCGGCCCCGGATCTCGTCGGCGATGTCGTGCACCTCGACCAGCGCCGAGCTGCTCTTGCGCCGCCCCACGAAGGTGCCCACACCCATCACGCGGCGCAGCAGGCCCTCGGCGCTCAGCTCGCGCAGGGCCCGGTTGACGGTCATCCGGGACAGGCCCAGGGACTCCACGAACTGGCTCTCCGAGGGCAGCGCCTGCCCCTCGCGCCAGCTCCCGCCCGCGATCTGGCCCGCCACCAGGTCCTTGACCCGCTGATAGGCCGGGGCCGAGCCGGGCTCCTGCGCCGCATAGAGCCTGGCGAGTTCCTCAGCGCTCACGACCAAGCCGTCCACCGTCCTCGTCCCCCATCGGCCCGCCGTGCCGCGGCCCGAGACTCACCGGCAGTGTAGGCGAGGCGACTTGCCCTGGTCAGGGCGGTCGCGGCAGGGGCCGCGGCGGATCGCGTTCTCGGATCCGAGAACTTCGCGGCCCGTCGCTGGATCGCGGCTCGCGCCGGGCCTGTCATGGAGCACACAGCATCCCCCGTACCTCCTCGTACGGCGTGTGCCTGCGTACCTCCGTACCTCGTACCTCCGTACCTCCGTACCTCGTACCTCCGTACCTCCGTACCTCCGTACCTCCGTAAGCGACCTGGAGTGAACATGACCGGCACCTCCCCCGATGCCCGCCACATCCGCGCACCCCGTGGCAGCGAACTCACCTGCCTCGGCTGGCAGCAGGAGGGCGCCCTGCGCATGCTCATGAACAACCTCGACCCGGAGGTCGCCGAGCACCCCGAGGACCTGGTCGTCTACGGCGGCACCGGCAAGGCCGCCCGTGACTGGGCCGCGTACGACGCGATCGTGCGGACCCTGAAGTCGCTCAAGGACGACGAGACGATGCTCGTGCAGTCCGGCAAGCCCGTCGGCGTCATGCGCACCAGCGAGTGGGCGCCGCGTGTGCTGCTCGCCAACTCCAACCTGGTCGGCGACTGGGCGAACTGGGAGGAGTTCCGCTCCTTGGAGGCGCGCGGCCTCACCATGTACGGGCAGATGACCGCCGGTTCCTGGATCTACATCGGCAGCCAGGGCATCCTCCAGGGCACCTACGAGACCTTCGGCGCGGTCGCCCGCAAGAAGTTCGACGGCACGCTCGCCGGAACCATCACGCTGACCGCCGGTGTCGGCGGCATGGGCGGCGCCCAGCCGCTCGCCGTGACGATGAACGACGGTGTCGCGATCTGCGTCGACGTCGACGAGACCCGCATCGACCGCCGCATCGGCACCCGCTACCTCGACGTCAAGGCCGACCACCTGGACCACGCCCTGGAGCTGGCCGTCCAGGCGCGTGACGAGCGCCGCGGCCTGTCCATCGGCGTCGTCGGCAACGCCGCCGAGGTCTTCCCGGAGCTGCTGCGCCGCAAGGCCCCGATCGACATCGTCACGGACCAGACCTCCGCCCACGACCCGCTCGCCTACCTGCCCGTCGGCGTCTCGGTCGAGAACTGGGACAAGGAGCGCGAGGCGGACCCGGCCGGGTTCACCGAGCGCTCGCGGCAGTCGATGCGGCTGCACGTGGAGGCCATGGTCGGCTTCCTCGACGCCGGTGCCGAGGTGTTCGACTACGGCAACTCGATCCGCGACGAGGCCCGCAAGGCGGGCTACGAGCGCGCCTTCGCCTTCCCCGGCTTCGTCCCTGCGCACATCCGCCCGCTGTTCGAGGAGGGCCTCGGCCCGTTCCGCTGGGCCGCCCTGTCCGGCGACCCGAAGGACATCGAGGCCACCGACAAGGCCATCAAGGAGCTGTTCCCGGAGAACGAGCACCTGCACCGCTGGCTCGACATGGCCGCCGAGCGCGTCTCCTTCGAGGGCCTGCCCGCCCGCATCTGCTGGCTCGGCTACGGCGAACGCCACCGCGCCGGCCTGAAGTTCAACGAGATGGTCGCGAACGGCGAGCTGTCCGCCCCGGTCGCCATCGGCCGCGACCACCTGGACTCCGGCTCGGTGGCGTCCCCGTACCGCGAGACCGAGGCGATGCTCGACGGCTCCGACGCGATCGCCGACTGGCCGCTGCTCAACGCCCTCGTGAACACCTCCTCCGGCGCCTCCTGGGTCTCCCTCCACCACGGCGGCGGCGTCGGCATGGGCCGCTCCATCCACGCCGGCCAGGTCTGCATCGCCGACGGCACCGAACTGGCCGCGCAGAAGCTGTCCCGGGTGCTCACCAACGACCCCGGCATGGGTGTCATCCGGCACGTCGACGCCGGGTACGAGCACGCCGGTGACGTGGCCCGCGAGCGCGGCGTGCGCATCCCGATGACCGAGGGCGAGGCCAAGTGAGCGCCACTCTCTCCGTCCCCGTGGACGCGCCCGCGGAGCGGTGGCACGGCCGGGACGACGGTCCCGGGGACGCCCATCTGCGCTGGCACCACGTCGTCCGTACGGCCTGTGGTGAGCCCGGCCCGTGGGACGCGGCGTTCGTCGGCTTCCGCAGCGACGAGGGCGTACGGCGCAACAAGGGGCGGCAGGGCGCGGCGAACGGTCCGCGCGAGCTGCGGGCCGCCCTCGCGTCGATGGCGCTCCCGGCCCCGCTGACCGCGCTCGACGCCGGTGACGTCGAAGTCGCCGACGGAGACCTGGAGTCGGGCCACCGGCGCCTCGGCGAGGCCGTCACCGCGCTGCTCGACAGCGGCTCCCCGGTGATCGTCCTCGGCGGCGGTCACGAGGTGGCGTACGGCACGTATCTGGGCCTGCGCGACTGCGGCGTGCTGCGGTCCGGCGGACGGCTCGCCGTGCTGAACCTGGACGCGCACTTCGACCTGCGCGACGACGTCCGCCCCAGCTCCGGCACGCCGTTCCTGCAGATGGCGCGGAGCGAGGAGGAGCACGGTCGGCGGCTGAACTACCAGGTCCTCGGCGTGAGCCAGCCGAGCAACACCGAGCATCTGTTCCGTACGGCGGACGCGCTCGGCGTGCGGTATCTGCCGGACACGGAGTGCGGGCTGCTCGACGTGGCCAGGGTGGACGCGTTCACCGACGCGTTCGTCGACGGCGGTGACGTGCTGCACCTGAGCATCGACCTCGACGTGCTGCCCGCCGCGGTCGCGCCCGGCGTCAGCGCCCCGGCCGCGCACGGCGTGCAGATGGAGATCGTCGAGCGCGTCTGCGCCCGGATCGCGGCGAGCGGCAAGCCGCTGGTCGTGGACGTGGCGGAGCTCAACCCGGACCTCGACGTCGACCACCGGACGGCCCGCGCGGGCGCCCGGCTCGTCCACCGCATCCTGACGACACGTCACGCGGCGGTCCGGAAGGCCTGACAGGCCCTCACGATCTGGTCGCCGGGCCGCGCAGCAGAGGACAGCCGCGGCCCGGCGACCGCACCAACCTTCCTCGGCTCGCTCCTTCGGCTTCCTCCCTCGGCCCGGGTGTCCCTCACACACACGGGCTACCGGGGCCGGGCGGGTGCGGCGCCCGGCCCCGGTCGTATGACCAGCGGGTTCGGTCGGCGGCACGGACGGGTGCCGCCCGTTCGGCGGTCCGTACCGAGGTGCTGACGCCCGCACCGGCCACGTTCCATGAGAGCGCGGCGCGGTCAGGCAGCCGACGGATCCGGAACGACGGCCCGCGCCGGGAAGTGGGGTTCCCCATGCGTCCTGCACACCTGCTCGGCTCCCTCGCCGTCTCCTCCCTCGCCGTCGTCGGCGTCGCCGGGGCGGCCGTGGCGGAACCGCAGCCGTCCCTGTCCATCACGCCGAGCCCGGCCCCACCCGGAGCGTCCGTCGTGGTCTCCGTCTCCGGCGGCTGCACCGCCTCCTCCGCGACCGCCACGTCCGACGCGTTCACCCGCAGCGTCCCGCTCTCCTCCGGCTCCGGCGGCTTCTACACCGGCAACGCCACCATCAAGCGGAACGCCCGCCCCGGCAGCCACACGGTCGACGTCGCCTGCCCCGGCGGCGGCACGTCGACCTATTCGATCACCGTCGCCGGCCCGTCCGCCTCTCCCTCACCGACCCGGGGCGTACGCGGCGGACTCGGCGGCGCGCACGAGGGCACCACCGGCACGGACATCGCGATCGGCGTGGGCCTGGTCGCACTCGCCGGGGCGGGTACGGTCGCGGTCCTGCGCCGCCGCGCCCGCGCCGGCGCCTAGGCCGTCTCCTTCGGATCTTGCAACGTCGCGGGGCGTGGACTGGTCCGCATGGTTGACGAGCCCCGCGTGGAGCTGACCCCCGCGGCCGCCGAACTGGTGCGGCGGCTGCGGGCGCACCACGGACCGCTGATGTTCCACCAGTCCGGCGGCTGCTGCGACGGCAGCGCGCCGATGTGCATCCGGAGGGCTGGGTCCGCCTCCCCGATCTGTGCGGATCAGGCCACGGCGTCATGGGGGTCCCCGTTATCTTCTTCGCGGTCCTGCAAGAGGGCCGCTGGCCTTCGGGCCCGGCATGACTGTGTCCCCCTGTCGAAGACATGACCTGGGGGGTGGTGTCACCGGGT
>NZ_JASCIS010000030.1 GCF_029968015.1 Streptomyces luteolus | reverse complement strand
CAAATTTGAGCCCCTCCGGCGATTGAGGAGGCCCGTCCGGCAGGACTTTCGGGAAGGGGCGGGGAGGGGAAAATCTGCAACTACCCCGCCCCTCCCCGCTCCCCGCCGTACCCTGATGCACAGCACCGGTGGGGGCCGGTGCTGATCAGGGGGCGAGACAGCCGGGTACGACGCCCGGAGTGGGGGTAGCAGTCAGAGCACGGCGGCGGCCGAGGCTCCGACTGCGGCGACCCCGCACCCCGGGCGCCGTACCTGCGTTGCTGTCACCAATTTCCGTCTCCCACCGGGGGGTTCGGGAGGCAGGCGCTTCCCGGAACACGAGCCTGGGGGTATCACGTGGTCCGAATCCGGGTCCTGGTCGTCGACGACCACCGCATCTTCGCCGAGTCGCTCGCGGCCGCACTCGCGGCCGAGCCCGACGTCGACGTGGCAGCCGCGGGCAGCGGCCCCGCCGCCCTGCGCTGCCTGGAGCGCGGCCTCGCCGAAGGCCGCAGATTCGACGTCCTGCTCGTCGACGCCGACCTGGGCGATACGGCCCTGCCCGGCACAGCCCTGCCCGGCACAGCCCGGCCCGGCACAGCCCTGCCCAGCACAGCAGCCCTGCCCGGCATGCGTGCCGCGCCCCCGCCGGACGGCCCGGAGAGCGGGGGTCTGACCGACGGCATCTCCCTGGTCGCAGCCGTGCGTTCGGCCCACCCCGCGGTCCGTACGGTCGTACTCGCCGAGAAGGACGACCCGCGTCGCGCGGCCCACGCGCTGCAGGCCGGTGCCTCCGGCTGGGTCGCCAAGGACTGCTCGCTGTCCCGGCTGCTCAGCGTCGTCCGCGGCGTGCTGCGCGACGAGACGCATCTGCCGCCCGCGCTGCTGACCGGCGTACTGCGCGAACTCACCGCGGCCCGAAAGCACCGCACCGAGAGCGAGCGGCTCGTGGAGTCCCTGACGCCGCGTGAGCGGGAAGTGCTGCGCTGCATGGTCGCGGGCCTGGGGCGCAAAGCCGTCGCCGAGCGCCTCTTCCTCTCACCGCACACCGTCCGGACCCATATGCAGAACGTCCTGGGGAAGCTGGGAGTCCACTCCACCCTCGCGGCCGTCGCGCTCGCCCGGCGCGCGGGCGTGGGCCCGGCCGAACTCGAACTAGCCGGGGATGTTGTCGAACGGGGCGGTCAACTGGCGTAGTAGACCGGCCAGTTCACCCCGCTGCGTACGCGACAGCTCCGCGAGGATCGCGCGCTCCTGGTCGAGCAGCCCGGCCAGGGCCTGGTCGGCCCGGTCCCGGCCCTCGGGCGTGAGGCGGACCAGGACGCCACGCCGGTCGCTGGGGTCCGGAAGCCGCTCCACCAGGCCCTTCTTGGCGAGCCTGTCGATGCGGTTGGTCATCGTGCCGGAGGTGACGAGGGTCTGTGTGAGCAACTGCCCGGGGGAGAGCTGGTACGGAGCGCCCGCACGCCGCAGCGAGGTGAGGACGTCGAACTCCCAGGGCTCCAGGTTGTGCTCGGAGAACGCAAGGCGACGGGCCCGGTCGAGATGGCGGGCGAGCCTGCTCACCCGGCTCAGCACCTCGAGCGGTTCCACGTCCAGGTCGGGGCGTTCTCTCCGCCATGCCGCGACCAGCCGGTCGACCTCGTCCTCCATGGCGATCAGTGTAGTGGGTCCCTCGACGTGAAGTCTCTTGACGTCGAGAGATATTCCGGCTTCGCTGTGGGCATCGTCGCGAAGCAAGTGCCTTCCGGATCTGCACCGCGTACCTGGCAGGGAGCTCGAACATGCATTCCGCACCAACCTGGGACCCGCAACAGTACCTCCGTCACTCCAGCCACAGGACCCGCCCCTTTCATGATCTGCTCGCGCGCATACCGGAGTTGCCCACCGCCGGGCCCGACATGCCGCCGCGCATCGCCGACCTGGGCTGCGGCCCCGGCAACGTCACCACCCTCCTCGCCGACCGCTGGCCCACCGCCCACATCACCGGCTTCGACAACTCCCCGGAGATGCTGGCCAAGGCCGCCGAACTCGCCGGCCCCACACCCGGCGGCGGACACCTCGACTTCCGGCCGGCCGACGCCGCGCACTGGATCCCCGAGGGCACCTACGACCTGATCGTCTCCAACGCCGCCCTGCAGTGGGTGCCCAACCACCCCGAGTCCTTCCCCGTGTGGGTCGACTCGCTCCGCCCCGGCGGCACCCTCGCCTTCCAGGTCCCCGGCAACTTCACCTCGCCCAGCCACGCCCTGCTCGGCGAACTCTGCGACGCCCCGCAGTGGCGCGACCGGCTCGGCACCCACGGCCGCCGCTTCGTCCACGTACTTGACCCGGCCGACTACCTGACCCGGCTCACCGACCTCGGCTGCGAGGCGGACGCCTGGGAGACCACGTACTCCCAACTCCTCCAGGGCGAGGACCCCGTGCTCGACTGGGTCAAGGGCACCGCCCTGCGCCCCGTCCTCACCGAACTCGCCGACGACCCGGACGCCGCCGCGGACTTCCTCGCCGAATACCGCGACCGGCTCCGCAAGGCGTATCCACCGGGCCCGCACGGCACCGTGTTCCCGTTCCGCCGCATCTTCGCGCTCGCCACCAAGCCGAGCTGAGCCCCGTCAGGACCGGGCGAACCGCGCCACGCGTACGAGGACGGGCCCGGC
This sequence comes from Streptomyces luteolus, assembly GCF_029968015.1. Classification (GTDB taxonomy): domain Bacteria; phylum Actinomycetota; class Actinomycetes; order Streptomycetales; family Streptomycetaceae; genus Streptomyces; species Streptomyces luteolus. The sequence continues at coordinate 93,272 of NZ_JASCIS010000030.1, read as the reverse complement.
AGCAACCGCCGCCGGGCCCGTCCTCGTCCACCTGTCAGTTCTTGCGATGCCCTATCAGCCGCGGCTTCGCCTCCAGGCCGTCCAGGCCGTGCCACGCCAGATTCACCAGATGCGCGGCCACCTCCGCCTTCTTCGGCTTACGGGCGTCCAGCCACCACTGACCGGTCAGCGCGACCATCCCCACCAGCGCCTGCGCGTACAGCGGCGCCAGCTTCGGGTCGAAGCCGCGGGTCTTGAACTCGCGGCCCAGGATGTCCTCCACCTGCGTCGCGATATCGGAGATCAGCGAGGCGAACGAACCCGTCGACTGCGGGATGGGGGAGTCGCGGACCAGGATCCGGAAACCGTCCGTGTACTCCTCGATGTAGTCGAGGAGCGCGAACGCGGCCTGCTCGCACAGCTCCCGCGGATGCCCCGCCGTCAGCGAACCCGTCACCATGTCGAGCAGCTGGCGCATCTCCCGGTCCACGACGACCGCGTACAGGCCCTCCTTGCCGCCGAAGTGCTCGTACACCACCGGCTTGGACACCCCCGCCTTCGCGGCGATCTCCTCCACGGACGTGCCCTCGAAACCCTTGGCGGCGAACAGCGTGCGGCCGATCTCCAGGAGCTGCTGACGCCGCTCGGCCCCCGTCATCCGCGTGCGCCGCCCACGCCGTGCCTTCTCGGGCCGGTCACTGCTCGTGCTGTTCGGGGTGCGCGGGGTGTTTGAGTCGGTGGCCACGTCCTCCATCATGCCGTGTCCGCCTCAGGCCGCGTCCGCCCCCTGTGGCTTGCGCCGGGACTCGATCCGCGACTGCGACGGCCAGCGCACGTCCCGCGCCCAGCCGGCCAGCTCGAACCAGCGGATCAGCCGGGCCGACGAGTCCACCTGCCCGCGCATCACACCGTGCCGCGCCGACGTCGGGTCCGCGTGGTGCAGGTTGTGCCACGACTCACCGCACGACAGGATCGCCAGCCACCACACGTTCCCGGAACGGTCACGGGACTTGAACGGGCGCTTTCCGACCGCGTGACAGATCGAGTTGATCGACCACGTCACGTGATGCAGCAGCGCCACCCGTACGAGAGAACCCCAGAAGAACGCCGTGAACGCGCCCCACCACGACATCGTGACCAGGCCGCCCACCAGCGGCGGGATCGCCAGGGACACCACCGTCCAGAAGATGAACTGCCGCGAGATCCGCCGGATCGCCGGGTCCTTGACCAGATCCGGCGCGTACTTCTCCTGCGGCGTCTGCTCCTCGTCGAACATCCAGCCGATGTGCGCCCACCACAGGCCCTTCATCAGCGCCGGGATCGTCTCCCCGAACCGCCACGGCGAATGCGGGTCGCCCTCCGCGTCGGAGAACTTGTGGTGCTTGCGGTGGTCCGCCACCCACCGCACCAGCGGGCCCTCCACCGCCATCGACCCCGCCACCGCGAGCGCGATCCGCAGCGGCCGGTTCGCCTTGAAGGAACCGTGCGTGAAATAGCGGTGGAAGCCGATCGTGATGCCGTGGCAGCCGAGGAAGTACATGAAGACGAGCAGGCCCAGATCCAGCCAGCTCACCCCCCACCCCCAGGCCAGCGGCACCGCCGCGAGCAGGGCGAGGAACGGCACGGTGATGAAAAGCAGCAGGGTGAGCTGTTCGAGCGAACGCTTCTGCTCACCGCCGAGCGTGGCGGACTGCGGCAGCGCCTCGTCAGCCTGTTTCCGCTGGGCGGAATCCTTCGGGGCGTCGTCGATCACTTCGGACCTCGTGGTCATGGGCGTCCCCTGTGGGGTCGAGGGTTTTTCGGCAGGTGCGCCGGGTCACGGGAATTCCTGCGGTCCTTCCGTCGGTCCCACGCGGTCTTCCCGCGCCGTTCCTACGGTTGCGTAACCTACGGCGTCGTAAGTATGGCAGCGCTCGTCACGGCCACAAGTGGCCACCGACGGGCCCCGCCGGAACGCGACCTATCCTGGTGGCGTCGGACAGCGTGGTCCGCTTCTGAGTCTTCCCCGGAATCCGGAGATCCAGCTCGGTTCCCCCGGATTGCCGAGTCCTCTCAGTTCCCTCCAGATACGAGCTCAACACTGCAAGGAGCCGCACCTGTGAGCAGTGCCGACCACCAGAACACGAGCACCAGCACCAGTACGCGTGACAACGCCGAGCTGCGCGCCGACATCCGCCGCCTCGGTGACCTGCTCGGAGAGACCCTGGTACGCCAGGAGGGCCCCGAACTCCTCGACCTCGTCGAGCGGGTCCGCGCCCTCACCCGCGAGGACGGCGAGGCCGCCGCCCGCCTCCTCGGCGATACCGAACTGGAGACCGCCGCCAAGCTGGTCCGCGCCTTCTCCACCTACTTCCACCTCGCCAACGTCACCGAGCAGGTGCACCGAGGCCGCGAGCTCGCCGTCCGCCGCGACGCCGAGGGCGGCACCCTCGCCCGCACCGCCGACCTCCTCAAGGACGCCGACCCCGCCCACCTGCGGGAGACCGTCGAGCACCTCAACGTCCGGCCCGTCTTCACGGCCCACCCGACCGAGGCCGCCCGCCGCTCCGTCCTCAACAAGCTCCGCCGCATCGCCGAGCTCCTGGAGTCCCCGGGCTCCGCCGCCGACCGCCGCCGCCTCGACCTGCGCCTGGCCGAGAACATCGACCTCGTCTGGCAGACCGACGAGCTCCGCGTGGTCCGCCCCGAGCCCGCCGACGAGGCCCGCAACGCCATCTACTACCTCGACGAGCTGCACACCGGCGCCGTCGGCGACGTCCTGGAGGACCTCACCGCCGAGCTGGAGCGCGTCGGCGTCGAGATGCCCGCCGGCACCCGCCCCCTCACCTTCGGCACCTGGATCGGCGGCGACCGCGACGGCAACCCCAACGTCACCCCCGAGGTCACCTGGGACGTGCTGATCCTCCAGCACGAACACGGCATCACCGACGCCCTGGAACTCGTCGACCACCTGCGCGGACTGCTCTCCAACTCCATCCGGTACGCGGGCGCCACCGAGGAACTCCACAGCTCGCTGCAGACCGACCTGGAGCGCCTCCCGGAGATCAGCCCCCGCTACAAGCGCCTCAACGCCGAGGAGCCCTACCGCCTCAAGGCCACCTGCATCCGGCAGAAGCTCGTCAACACCCGCGAGCGCCTCGCCAAGGGCACCCCGCACGAGCCAGGGCGCGACTACCTCGGCACCGCCGAGCTCATCCACGACCTCACCCTCGTCCAGACCTCCCTGCGCGCACACCGAGGCGCCCTCTTCGCCGACGGCCGCATGGACCGGGTCATCCGCACCCTCGCCGCGTTCGGCCTCCAGCTCGCCACCATGGACGTACGCGAGCACGCCGAGGCCCACCACCACGCGCTCGGCCAGCTCTTCGACCGGCTCGGCGAGGAGTCCTGGCGCTACGCCGACATGCCCCGCGACTACCGGCAGAAGCTCCTCGCCAAGGAACTCCGCTCCCGCCGCCCCCTCGCCCCGCGCCCGGCCCCCCTCGACGCCGCCGGCCAGAAGACCCTCGGCGTCTTCGAGACCGTCAAGAAGGCCCTCGCGGTCTTCGGCCCCGAAGTCATCGAGTCCTACATCATCTCGATGTGCCAGGGCGCCGACGACGTCTTCGCCGCCGCCGTCCTCGCCCGCGAGGCCGGACTCATCGACCTGCACGCCGGCTGGGCCAAGATCGGCATCGTGCCGCTCCTGGAGACCACCGACGAGCTCCGCGCCGCCGACGTCATCCTCGACGAGATGCTCGCCGACCCCTCGTACCGCCGCCTCGTCTCGCTGCGCGGCGACGTCCAGGAGGTCATGCTCGGCTACTCCGACTCCTCCAAGTTCGGCGGCATCACGACCAGCCAGTGGGAGATCCACCGCGCCCAGCGCCGCCTGCGCGACGTCGCCCACCGGTACGGGGTCAGGCTGCGGCTGTTCCACGGCCGCGGCGGCACCGTCGGGCGCGGCGGCGGCCCCTCGCACGACGCGATCCTCGCCCAGCCCTGGGGCACCCTCGAAGGCGAGATCAAGGTCACCGAACAGGGCGAGGTCATCTCCGACAAGTACCTCGTACCGTCCCTCGCCCGCGAGAACCTCGAACTGACCGTCGCCGCGACCCTGCAGGCCTCCGCCCTGCACACCGCGCCCCGCCAGTCCGACGAGGCCCTCGCCCGCTGGGACGCCGCCATGGACACCGTCTCCGACGCCGCGCACGCCGCCTACCGGCGCCTCGTCGAAGACCCCGACCTGCCCTCGTACTTCCTCGCCTCCACGCCGGTGGACCAGCTCGCCGACCTGCACCTGGGCTCGCGGCCCTCCCGCCGCCCCGGCTCGGGCGTCTCCCTCGACGGACTCCGCGCCATCCCCTGGGTCTTCGGCTGGACCCAGTCCCGGCAGATCGTCCCCGGCTGGTTCGGTGTCGGCTCAGGCCTCAAGGCCCTGCGCGAAGCCGGACTCGACACCGTCCTCGACGAGATGCACGAGCACTGGCACTTCTTCCGCAACTTCCTGTCCAACGTCGAGATGACCCTCGCCAAGACCGACCTGCGGATCGCCCGCCACTACGTCGACACCCTCGTGCCCGACGAACTGGCGCACGTCTTCGACACCATCGAGGCCGAACACGAACTGACCGTACGAGAAGTCCTGCGCATCACCGGCGGCAAGGAACTCCTCGACACCAACCCGGTGCTCCAGCAGACCTTCGCCATCCGCGACGCCTACCTCGACCCCATCTCGTACCTCCAGGTCGCCCTGCTCAAGCGCCAGCGCGACGCCGCCGCCAGCGGCGCCGAACCCGACCCGACCCTGGGCCGCGCCCTGCTCCTCACCGTCAACGGCGTCGCCGCCGGCCTCCGCAACACCGGCTGACCCGACCCGCACACAGCGAAACGCCCGTGCCGGGCCACGCACACCAAGTGCGCGGCCCGGCACGGGCGTTCGTGCAGGACCCCCGCAGAAACTCCCACCGAAAAGTGGGCAAAAACCTCACAGCGGGCAAAAACCTCACAACGTGGCGAACGAAGCCACCAGCAACACGCCCCCCGTCAACCCCACACCCCACGCCAACCGCGCCGACCGCAGACCACCCCCGAGCACCACAGCCGCCAACAACAGCGCACCACCCAACGGCACCCACGCGTGCAGAAAACCCGGACCCCCCGTCCGCACGACCTCGTCCGTCCCCGGCTTCACCGCCACCGGCACCCGCGCACCCTTGTGCTCACCGATCGACCGGTCGATCACCACCGCATCCCGCGGCTCCCCCTCCGGATCCACCGGCGCGAACGACCCCGAACACGCCTCACCCGAGCACCGCACGACCGTCATCGTGCCCTGCTCACGATCCTCCATGAACACCACATGCTGCGCCGTCGACCAGGACGTCCACACCCCCGCCACAAGCAACAACAGCGCAAGCAGGACAGACCCGGCACGCCGACCGAACAACAGCAGACCCGGCTGAGCAGTAGCGGCAGACATGGCCGGAATCCTTGGCCAAGAATGAGCCCTCGGTCAAGCTCGACCGACAGCCGACCTCACGAGTTGTACGTCCCCTGCGCCCGCTCAAGACCCTCGATGACCAGCGCCTCCACGGCATCCGCCGCCCGGTCCACGAAGTAGTCGAGCTCCTTGCGCTCCGCCCCCGAAAAATCCTTCAGCACAAAATCCGCGACCGGCATCCGCCCCGGCGGCCGCCCGATCCCAAACCGCACCCGGTGATAATCCGAACCCATCGCCTTCGTCATCGACTTCAACCCGTTGTGCCCGTTGTCGCCCCCACCCAGCTTCAACCGCAACACACCGAAATCAATGTCCAACTCATCATGAACCGCCACGATATTGGCCGTCGGCACCTTGTAGAAATCCCGCAAAGCCGTCACCGGCCCACCCGACAGATTCATGTACGACATCGGCTTCGCAAGCACCACCCGACGACTCCCGGGACCCGGCGGACCCACCCGGCCCTCCACGACCTGCGCCTGCGCCTTCCCATGCCGCTTGAAGCCGCCACCCATCCGCTGCGCAAGCAGATCCACCACCATGAAGCCGACATTGTGGCGATTGGCCGCATAACCCGGCCCCGGATTACCCAAACCGGCAATCAGCCAGGGCGCGTTCGCATCGGTCATCATGTCGCAGCTCTCCCAGAAAAAACAGCACACAAAAAACGCCCGATGCCGGGCACCGTCGCAGCACGACGGTACCCGGCACCGGAACAGAAGCGGATCAGGCCTCCGCGGCCTCTTCCTCGGACTCCTCCGCCGGGGCCTCCTCGGCCTGCGCGGCCAGCACCTGCAGGACGACAGCGTCCTCGTCGGTGGCCAGCGACGTGCCCTTCGGCAGCGCGATGTCCTTCGCCAGGATCGACGCACCGGCGTCCAGACCCGCGATGGAGACCGTCACGGACTCCGGAATGTGCGTCGCCTCGGCCTCGACCGACAGCGTGCTCAGCACGTGCTCAAGCAGGTTGGCACCCGGGGCCAGCTCACCCTCGGCGATCACCGGGATCTCCACGACGACCTTCTCGCCACGCTTCACCAGAAGCAGGTCGACGTGCTCCAGAATGCCCTGACGCAGCACGTCACGCTGCACGGCCTTCGGGATCACCAGCTGCGACTTGCCGTCGATGTCCAGGTTGATCAGGACGTTCGACGTCTTCAGCGCCATCAGGGTGTCGTGGTGCGGCAGCGCCACATGCACCGGGGCCTCGCCGTGACCGTAGACAACCGCGGGCAGCTTGTCGGCACGACGCAGACGGCGGGCAGCACCCTTGCCGAACTCGCTACGGACCTCAGCGGAAATCTTGACCTCAGACATGCTCTTCACTCCTCGTAAAGGTGAGAAACGGACAGGTCACCCGGCCACGAACGGCCTGCTACGAAGAGCGCGTCGATAACGGGGCCACACAAGAAAAGTGCGGCCTCCCTCGCCGAGCAACTTCGACAGTCTACTCGGCAGGAAGGCCGCACCAGAAATCGATCTACGAGACCGGACCAGCGCCTACCGCGCCCGGTACTCCTACTGCCCTTACTGCTCCTCGAAGAGGCTCGTCACCGAACCGTCCTCGAACACCTCACGCAGCGCCCGCGCGATCGTCGGCGCGATCGACAGCACCGTGATCTTGTCCAGCTCCAACTCATTGGGCGTCGGCAGCGTGTTCGTGAACACGAACTCACTCACCTTCGAGTTCTTCAGCCGGTCCGCCGCCGGACCCGACAGCACACCGTGCGTCGCCGTCACGATGACGTCCTCCGCGCCATGCGCGAACAGCGCGTCCGCGGCCGCACAGATCGTGCCACCCGTGTCGATCATGTCGTCCACCAGGACACAGACCCGGCCCTCGACATCACCCACGACCTCGTGGACCGTGACCTGATTCGCCACGTCCTTGTCACGCCGCTTGTGCACGATCGCCAGCGGCGCACCCAGACGGTCACACCAGCGGTCCGCCACCCGCACACGGCCGGCGTCCGGAGACACCACCGTCAGCTTGTCCCGGTCCACCTTCGCGCCCACGTAGTCCGCCAGTATCGGCAGCGCGAACAGGTGGTCCACCGGACCGTCGAAGAAGCCCACGATCTGGTCCGTGTGCAGGTCGACCGTCACGATCCGGTCCGCACCCGCCGTCTTCATCAGATCCGCGACCAGCTTCGCCGAAATCGGTTCACGTCCGCGGTGCTTCTTGTCCTGCCGCGCGTAACCGTAGAACGGCACGATCACCGTGATGCTCCGAGCGGACGCCCGCTTCAACGCATCGATCATGATCAGCTGTTCCATGATCCACTTGTTGATCGGAGCCGTGTGGCTCTGAATCAAAAAGCAGTCCGCACCACGCGCCGACTCCTGATAGCGCACATAGATCTCGCCATTGGCGAAGTCGAACGCCTTGGTCGGAACGACGCCGATGCCCAACTGGTGGGCGACCTCCTCGGCCAGCTCGGGGTGGGCGCGGCCGGAGAAGAGCATCAACTTCTTCTCGCCGGTCGTCTTGATCCCGCTCACAGCACAGTCTCCTCAGACGTGTTCATCGCAGCCCTGAATACGAGCCAGCCGAAATAGTGTGCACCTATCACGGTACGCCGCCTCAGACGCACCTGTTTCCGGTCAGCTTTCGCCTTCCGGCTCCGAAGCAGCAGCCTGAGCCGCCTTCGCAGCCGCGCTCCCCGGACGCTTACGAGCCACCCAACCCTCGATATTCCGCTGCTGACCGCGGGCCACAGCCAACGAACCAGGCGGCACATCCTTCGTGATCACCGACCCCGCAGCGGTGTAAGCACCGTCCCCGACCGTGACAGGAGCCACAAACATGTTGTCCGACCCGGTACGGCAATGCGACCCGATCGTCGTGTGGTGCTTCTCCCGGCCGTCGTAATTCACAAACACACTCGCCGCACCGATGTTGGAGTGCTCACCGATCGTCGCATCCCCCACATACGACAAATGCGGCACCTTCGTCCCCGCACCGATCGACGCGTTCTTCATCTCCACATACGTGCCGGCCTTCGCCCCCACACCCAACCGCGTCCCCGGCCGCAGATACGCATACGGACCCACCAACGCCCCAGCGCCGATCTCCGCACCGTCCGCCACCGTGTTGTCCACCCGCGCACCCACACCCACCGACGTATCCGTCAGACGGGAGTTCGGACCCACCTCCGCGTCCGCCGCCACATGCGTCACCCCGAGCAACTGCGTACCCGGATGCACGACCGCGTCCGGCTCGAACGACACCGTCACATCCACCAGAGTCGACACGGGGTCCACGACCGTCACACCCGCGAGCATCGCCCGCTCAAGCAGACGCTCGTTCAACGTCCGCCGCGCCTCCGCCAACTGCACCCGGTTGTTGATCCCCGCGATCTCCCGGTGATCCCCCGCCACCGAAGCACCCACCCGGCGCCCCGCCGCACGCAGAATCCCGAGCACATCCGTCAGGTACTCCTCACCCTGACTGTTGTCCGTCCGCACCTTCCCCAACGCGTCCGCGAGCAGCGCACCGTCGAACGCGAACACACCCGAGTTGATCTCCCGGATCGCCCGCATCCCGGCATCCGCGTCCTTGTGCTCCACGATCGCCGTCACCGCACCCGCGGCATCCCGCACGATCCGCCCGTACCCCGTCGCGTCCGGCACCTCCGCCGTCAGCACCGTCACCGCGTTCCCGTCCGCGGCATGCGTCGCCGCGAGCGCCCTCAGCGTCTCCCCCGTCAGCAGCGGAGTGTCACCGCACACCACGATCACGGTCCCGTCCACCGCCCGCTCCGCGGCCAGCTCCTCAAGACCCATCCGCACCGCGTGCCCGGTGCCGTTCTGCTCCTCCTGCACGGCCGTACGGATCGCCGCATCGGTGGCGGTCAGATGCGCGACGACCTGCTCCCGCGCATGCCCGACGACCACGACGAGCCGCTCCGGCTCCAACTCCTGCGCGGCGGACACCACATGACCGACGAGGGAACGCCCGCAGATCTCGTGCAGGACCTTCGGGGTCTTGGACTTCATGCGGGTGCCCTCACCCGCTGCGAGGACGACGACGGCGGCCGGGGGTGTGACGCTCACAGATGGGCCCTTCGGCGTGGGATGTGTTGCGGGGTGGACATCCGCAGGATACCGGGGCGTTGTGGGGTGGAAATGGGGACGGGTCCTGACCTTGGTGGTCAGGACCCGAACTAGGTTCTTGATCGCTGTGGCTCCCCCGCAAGGATTCGAACCTTGACCTGCTGGCACCAAAAGCCAGTGTGCTGCCAGTTACACCACAGGGGACAGCGGTTCAGACCCTACCTGAGTCGTGCCTGTGCGTGTATCACGATTGCGCGCCACCAGCCGTCGATGCGTCGGTACAGGTCAGCGCCTTGCTGAACGCGAACGACAAGGCAGCCACGGTACGCCTCGCCGATGTTCTTGCGCACGGTCTTGGGGTTGTGCTTCTTCAGTGTCGTGCGTTGGAGTTCGGAGGTATCGATGCCGACGAGCTCGGCCCAGTAACTCTCGGCGCCGGTCACGTCACCGGACTCGTGGATCATGACGCGGAACCGCAGACGCTCCGGCGTCACACCGAGTAGGTCCAGCCACGCCAGGAAGACCTCGATCACTCCCGGGTCGCTGTTGACGAACAGCACCGACTCCCGGCGCTGGTACGACTTGCTCTTCTGGCCCTCGGCCCAGTAGAGGGCGATCCCGGCCAGGAAGAGGTCCCTGTCGGGGAGGGTGTCGATCTCGTCGCACGCCTCGCGCGTGACGCGCTCCCGATCCTCGTCCTGGCTTTGACGGAGGCGTTTCAGCCCGGCCCGCATGAGGGCCTGTTGCTCTTCCGGTGTGTAGCGCGGCTCCGGCTTCGGTAGGTCGCGCACCCATAGCGATATCGAGCTCTTGGAGCAGCCCAGCTCCAGTTGGATGCGGTCGTACGTCCAGCCTTCGCGGCGGAGTTCGCGGGCTCGCTCGCGGAGGTCGTCCTTGGCGTTGGGGCGTTTTGTCCAGGCCGGGGCTGGTTCGCCCTTGACCAAGGCGTTGAGGAGGTCGTTGTTGAAGATCTTCAGCTCGTCCCGGATCTGGCGGAGGCTGAGGCCTGCCCGGCGCAGGCCGATGGCTTGTTCGCGGAGGGTCTCGAAGTCGCCGTAGCGGCTCGTGTTGTCGTTCATGTGGCAACCCTCGTCCGGAATACGGACGTCCGGGTCGAAAACTTGAGCGATTCACCAGTTCGGTTAGTACCGTCGCGTCCGGCTTCCGTTCGGGCGCCGTATCTGCCAGTTGTGGTTTTTCGAGCGGCCCGCTGATCGTCAGTGCTCGCCCGTACGCTGGAGGCATGACCACGACGGGGGTAGAGCACCACGAGGCGGCCGGGGGGCCGTGGTGGTGGGGGCGGCGGCGTAGTGCCGTGTTCGACGGGGTGCTTGCAGTGGCCTCGGCGGCGGAGTGCGTGGCCGAGGGTGTCGCGTTCTCCGGGCGGGCCGGTGTGCCCGTGGCGGTGGGTGTGGTGCTGGGGGTGTTGGCCGGTTCTGTGCTGGTGCTGCGGCGGCGGTGGCCGATCGCGGTGGTGCTGGTGTCGATCGCGGTGACTCCGGCGAACATGGGCTTCATGCTGACGGTGGTCGGGCTGTACACGCTGGCCGCCTCCGAGGTGCCGCGGCGGATCACGGGTGCGCTGGCGGGGATGTCGCTCGCGGGCACGATGATCGTGACGTTCGTGCGGTCGCAGCAGGACATGGCGCAGGGCGAGCTCGAGCTGGGCGAGTGGTTCGTGCCGTTCGTCGCGGTGACGGCCTCGGTGGGTGTGACGGCGGCGCCGTTGCTGCTGGGGTTGTACGTGGGGGCGAGGCGGCGGCTGATGGAGTCGTTGCGGGAGCGTGCGGACAGCTTGGAGCGGGAGCTGCAGCTGTTGGCGGAGCGGGCCGAGGAGCGGGCGGAGTGGGCGCGGAACGAGGAGCGCACGCGGATCGCTCGTGAGATGCATGACGTGGTGGCGCATCGGGTGAGCCTGATGGTGGTGCATGCGGCGGCGTTGCAGGCGGTGGCGCGGAAGGACCCGGAGAAGGCGGTGAAGAACGCGGCGCTGGTGGGGGACATGGGCCGGCAGGCGTTGACCGAACTGCGGGAGATGTTGGGGGTGTTGCGTACGGGGGAGGCGTCGCGCCGGGATGGGGTGCGGGCGCCGTTGACCGTGGTGGGGGAGGCGGCTGCGGCGGCGGCTTCGCGGGCGCGGGGCGAGGAGGGTCCGTGTCTGGCGGATCTGGAGGAGTTGCTCGGGCAGTCCCGCTCGGCGGGTATGGCGGTGGATCTGTCGGTGGACGGGGTGCCGGGGAGTTATCCGGCGGAGGTGGAGCAGACCGCGTACCGGGTGATTCAGGAGGGTCTGACGAATGTGCACAAGCATGCGTCGGGCGCGAAGACGTATGTGCGGTTGGCGCATCGCGGGGGTGAGGTGGCGATGCAGGTGGAGAACGAGCCGCCGCCGGAGGGTGTGGGGGACGAGCCGCGGTTGCCCAGTGGGGGCAATGGTCTGGTGGGGATGAAGGAGCGGGTGGGGGCGCTCGGTGGGGTGTTCGTGTCGGGGCCGACGGATGCGGGTGGGTTCCGGGTGTCGGCGGTGATTCCGGCTCGTACCTAGGCGTACGGGTATGCGTGCTCGTACGCGTGAGTCGGCCGCGAGGTGTTCTCAGCCGGCGGTGAGGCGGGTGGGCATGACGCCGGAGATGAGGGTGTCGAGGGCGGCGTCGATGTCGGGGCCCGCGTACCAGTCGCCGGAGTGGTCGAGGGCGTAGACGCGGCCTTCGGCGTCGATGGCGATGAGGGCCTGGGTGTCGGTTTCCTCGCCGAGGGGGCACATCTCGGTGTCGAGGGCGCGGCCGAGGTCTCCGAGGGTGCGGGCCTGGTGGAGGCCGCGGAGCGGGTCGAAGTGGAGGGAGACGGGGGCGATCTGGCGGCCGGGTCCGGTGGGGGTGAGGGTGAGGCCGCCGAATTCGGCCCAGACTTCGACGGCGGCGGGGAAGACGGTGTGCTGGTGGCCGGCGGGGGAGGTGTGGCGGCGGAGGGCGTCGGCCCACTGTTCGGCCTGTTTGATGTCCCAGCGGCCGGGCTGCCAGCCGGAGGAGCGCAGGGCGGCGTCGACGGTGACGGAGAAGCGGGTGGTGGAGGTGCGTGCTGCGGCGCGGTCGGTGGCGGGCATCAGCCTCGTCCTTCCGTCGGTTCGGCGGACATCAGGCCTGGCTCTCAGCGGCTTCGGCGGCTTGGGCGGCTTCGGCGGTCTCGGTGTCGTGAGTGGGTCCGGTGGGTCCGGTGGGTCCGGTGGGTCCGGTGGTTCCAGTGGTTCCAGTGGGTCCGGTGGGGCCGGTGGGTTCCGCGGGGGCGACGACGCGTACGCCGAAGTGGGCGATGAGGGCGCTGCAGGAGCGGCAGGGGGTGGCGAAGGCGCCGTGGAGGGGGTCGCCGGCTTCGCGGATGCGGCGGGTGGTGAGTTTGGCGTGTTTGAGCGCTTTGCGGGCTTCGCTCGGTGTGAGGGGTTTGCGCTGGGCGCGTTTGGAGCGGCCGGCTTCGACGGCGCTGAGGTGGCGGGAGAGGAGGAGGGCCTCGGGGCACCGTCCGGTGGAGCGCTCGCGCTGGCCGCTGGTGAGGGTGTCGAGGAAGTCCTGGACGAGGGGGTGCAGTTCGGGGGCGGTGTCGCCGCGTCCGGCGGTGGAGGTGAGGGTTTCGCCGCGTACGGAGAGGGCGGCGGCGACGGTGGGCAGGATGCCGTCGCGGCGGTGCCGGAGCGTGGGGGGCGGGGTCGTCCCGGTGGCGCTCCAGCTGAGGCGTGGGTCGCCCGCGCTGTGCGGTTGTGCGGTGTGCATGTGTGCTCGAGTCCCCTCCCTTGGCCCTCTCCGGCGGATCTTGCCGGGGTCGCGGGGCCGACAAGTGGACGTCGACCGGATCCGGCCTGATCCGTATCCGGCCTGATCTGTCGGACAGGGCCCAGCCCGCGGTGGTGACCCCTGGTGGCACCTCCGCACTCCCCGGAGTGCGGGGACAGCCTGCCAAATGGGGTGCCTGGTGCGGAAGCTGGGGCTGTGTGTGTTGTGTCGTTTTCGTCGTACGGTCACGTACGGGTGACCGCAGGTCACGGAAGCGGAGGCCCGGTGACCGGGGGTGCGGCAGCGCTTAGGCTGTGGCGTGTCGGCCGTGCGCGGTCGGCCCGTCAGTGGACTCGGTGGACTCGGTGAATCCGTCGGGGACGCGACGGACTCGTTCCGAACCTTCAGATGTGCCGCAGGGGGCAACCGCCATGACGACAGGTCGGCTCGGCCTTGGGGTATCGCCCGGTTCCCGGGCCGGGGCAGCCGCGCCGCCGAACGCGGCGTACGCCGGTCAGCTCGTGCACTTTCCGGACCCGGTGCGGGCCGCGCGCCATCCGCGGGGGGTGCGTGTGGGGGCGGACGGCTATCCGGACTTCTCTCCGTACGCGCGCGCTGCCGTGGAGATCGCGGATCCGCCGGAGGGTTTCGGTGTGGACGAGTTGCGGCTGACGGACTATGTGTCGGCGAACGCGGCGCTCGCGGCGGACGGTCATGAGTTGTGGGACACGATCCCGGCGGTGGTGACGCCGCACGGCTGGACGTGGCACCACGTGGCGGGGACGCGTCGTCTGGAGCTGGTCCCGGTCGAGGTGAAGGCGCTCCTGCGGCATCACGGTGGGATCGCGACGGCGGTGGTGGATCAGCAGAAGCGGGGGACGCGGCCGTTGCAGGAGTCGCTGCCCGCGCACTTCCGGCTGCCGAAGGCGCGGCTCGCGGTGACCGAGCAGCAGCTGATCGGCATAGAGGAGGACCTCGGCTATCGGCTGCCGGGTGCGTACCGCTCGTTCCTGAAGGCGGCGGGCGGATGTGCGCCGGTCGGGGCGGCCCTGGACGCGGAGTTGGGGCTGCTTGTCGATCAGCCGTTCTTCACGGTGCGGGACGAGGCGGCGGTCAATGACCTCTTCTACGTCAACAAGTGTCTGCGGGATCACCTGACGAAGGACTACCTGGGGGTGGCGTTCGTGCAGGGCGGGATCATCGCGGTGAAGGTGCGCGGTGAGCGGCTCGGTTCGGTGTGGTTCTGCGCGTACGACGATGCCCGTGACGGGGACGGCTGGACGGTCGAGGAGCGGGTGGAGCGTCTGCTGCTGCCGTGCGGTGAGGACTTCGACGCGTTTCTGTCCCGGCTCGCGGGCAATCCGCCGGAGTTGGAGACGGTGGCGAACCTGATGGTGGACGGCGGCTTCGCGCGTGCCGTGCCGGTGTCCGCGGTGGGGGAGTGAGCAGGCGATGGTGACGTTCGCGCAGGCGCAGGAGCGCGCCGAGGAGTGGATCAACGGCGAGGTGCCCGCGTATCAGCACCGTGAGGTGCGGGTGCGGGAGTTCGACCTGGGCTTCGTGGTGTGGGCCGAGGACCGTGCGGAGGGCCCGCGGTCCGAGGGCGGCGGGCAGCGCCTGGTGATCGCCCGGGACAGCGGCGAGGCCACGCTCTGGCCGGGGCTGCCGGTGGGCGAGGTAATCAGGCGGTACGAGGAGGAGTACGCGGTCGCCGATACGCCGGCCGCCGCGGCGAGCCCGGAGCGGGTGGACCTCAACCAGACGTCGTTCCTGCTGAGCCCGCCCGAGTGGTTGCAGGAGGCGGCCGATCAGATGGGGATCGGGGGGCGGAGCGGGGCCGCGGGGTCTTCGGCTGTTTCCGACGTGCCGTCGTCCCCGGCTGTTCCGGAGGCCACGTCGTCCCCGGCTGTTCCTGAGGCGCCGTCGTCCCCGGCTGTTCCCGAGGCGCCTGTGGCGCCTGAGCTCTCGGTCGTGCCTGACGCCGCTGCCGCTGCCGCTGCCGCTCCCACTCCTGCTCCCGCTCCCACTCCTGCTCCTGCTGCCGTCGGCGGCTGGCCGAGTGCGGGCGGGGACGAGACGCTCGCGCGGAACGAGGCCGGTGGCGGTCCCGTGGATGCGACGCCCTGGGCGGGTACGGACACGAACGCGGACGACGACGATCGTTCCGTCTCCCTGCCCAACACCGTGACCGCGCCTGCCCTTTCGGGTTCGGACGAGGGTGAGGCGACGCCGCCCGCGGTCGCGCCGGACGCCAAGACCGCGCTGATGAAGGGCGGCAGCCAGCTCCCGCCGACGGCCGTTTCCCCCGCCTACGAGCGCGGGGAGCAGTCGGTCGCGCCGCCCGCGCCCGGTGGTCCGGGCACGCCGCCGCCGCCTCCGGGCGTGCCCGCGGCGCCGGGTGTACCGGGTGCGCCGCAGCCGCCCGCGTACGGCTATCCGCCCGCGCCGCCCGCTCCGCCGGTGGCTCCTTCCGCGCCGCCTGCCGCGCCTTCGGCCTCCGCTGAGCCGGCGCCGGGTCCGGCTTCGGCTCCGGCTCCGGTTCCTGCTCCCGCCCCGGTTCCAGCTCCCGCCCCTGCTCCCGCTCCCGCTCCTGTTGCCGGTTCCGGTACGGAGGCGGGGGGCGGCGAGGCCGAGGTCGTGGAGGTCGATGACGTCTCCTCCGCCGCCTCGCCCGCCGACTTCGAGGAGGGCCCGGCCGCCGGGCCGACGACGGCCGCCGAGGCATCCACGCCGCCGCCCGCCTCGGGTCCGGGTGCGCCCGGAACGCCGGCCGGTGGGTACGTACCGACGCAGCTCGTCTCCTCGCTCGGCCCCGACGGACCGCAGCCGCCCGGCCCGCCCGGTGTGCCCGGTGCGTCGTCGGGTGGGATGCATCATGCGGCGACGATGTTCGCCGACCCGGGCGCGATGGGTCCGGGTGCCCCGCAGCCGCCCGGCCCACCTGGTCCTCCCGGTGCGCCTGGTGCGCCTGGTGCGCCCGGCGTTCCGCAGCCGCCCGGCCCGCCCGGCGTTCCGGGTGCGCCGCAGCCGCCCGGGCCGCCCGGTGTTCCGGGTGCGTCGTCGGGTGGGATGCATCATGCGGCGACGATGTTCGCCGACCCGAGCGCGATGGGTCCGGGTGCCCCGCAGCCGCCCGGTCCTCCCGGGCCTCCGGGTGCTCCCGGCGCTCCCGGCGGTGCCCCGCAGCCGCCCGGCCCGCCCGGGCCTCCGGGTGCTCCCGGCGTCCCCGGCGCTCCCGGCGCTCCCGGTGCGGGCTCGACTCCCGCTCCCCCGGCGGCTCCTGGCGCGCCCGGCGGTCCCGGCGGTCCCGGTGAAGGTGTGCATCACGCCGCGACGATGCTGGCCGGTCCCGCGGTCGGCGGTCCGGCCGCGCCCGTCGGGCAGCCCGCGCCGCCCGGTCCGCCCGGTCCGCCGCCCGGCCCTCCCGGGCAGCCGCAGGGCCCGCCGCCCGGTGCGCCGCAGCCGCCTCAGGGCCCGGCCGCCCCGGGTCAGGCTCCGGGGCAGGCCCCGGCGTACGGCTATCCGCAGCAGCCGCCCGCCGGTCAGCCGACCGTCGGCCCCGGCTACCAGGCCGTACTGCGCTACCGCGCGCAGGACGGCTCCGAGCAGCAGCTGATCCGCCGCTCCGCGCCCGGCATGCCGCACCCGGAGTGGCAGATCCTGCACGAGCTGCGCGGCATGAACGTGCCGCCGCAGCAGGTGCTCGAACTGCACACGGAGCTGGAGTCCTGCGAGCTGCCCGGCGCGTACTGCGCGCGGATGATCCGGGAGACGTGGCCGCAGGCGCGGATCACGTCGATCGCGCCGTACGGCACGGACCATGCCTCGCGGCAGCAGGGCATGCGGCAACTCCTCGCCCACCAGGGCGAGTTGCACCAGGTCGCGGACGGTCCGGCGCGGCCGGCGCCGGTGCGGGTGCCGGTGCAGCCGGTGCAGCCCGCGCCGCCGATCCCGCCGGACGGGGTGGCGCAGGAGCTGGCCGGGGCGTTCGGGCCGCAGGGCGTCTTCCGCTTCGACCAGCGGGCGGTGTCGCGGCAGGGCGTGCCGGACGTCGTGGCGCACACGCTGATGTGGTCGGGTCTGCCGGTGGACGTCAGCCCGTTCTTCTGGGCGCAGGCGCAGCCGGGGCGGCCCGTGCCGACGCTGGCCGAGCTGGCGCAGGAGCGTGGGGTGCAGCCCGCGTCCGACGCCGGGTCGTACCTCGTCATGGGCAGTGACTTCGGCCGGGCGATCTGTGTGCAGTACGGCACGGCGAACATCGTGGCGGTGCCGGTCGAGGCCGGTCCCGGTGGTGCTCCGGCGGCGCCGCAGTTCGTCAACACGGGGCTGCCGGAGTTCGTCCGCTGCCTGGCGCTGCTCGGCCGGATGTGGCGGCTGCGGTACGGGCTCAACCAGGAGCAGGCGGGCCGCTGGACGGTCGACTTCCAGCAGCAGCTCGCCGCGCTCGACGGGGCCGCGCTCGGTTCGCCGGACAGCTGGTGGTCGGTGCTGCTCGAGCAGATGTGGGACGGCCTGCTGTAGGGCTCTGCTCTTCCCGGCGCCGGGTTCCGCCTCCAGGGGCGGAGTCCGGCGCCGCGTCGTTTTCGTACGAGATGTCCGACGTACGACCCCGGAATTCCGACTTCGCCCGGTTTTCGCGCATCCTTGACCGAGGACATGGGTGGAGTGTCGCGGTATGAGCGCTTCAGCATGATCCATCAAGATGTGCGCCGAAGAGACCCGCGGAGAAGAGGTTCCAGGATGAGTGCAGTGCCGTCGTCCCCTGGCTTCACTGTCGTACGGGGCCGTGGCTATCGGCCGCAGCAGGTGGACGCGTACGCCGCGAGCGTCTGTGCCGACCGCGACGCCGCCTGGGAGCGGGCGGCCCGGCTGACCGTGCTCGCCAAGGAGATGGAGCAGGAGGCGGCCCGGCTGCGGGAGGTCGTGGCGCAGCTGCCTCCGCAGACGTACGACACGTTGAGCGCCCGCGCCCGGCAGCTGCTCGCCACGGTCGAGGCGGAGGCCGACGACGTGCTCGGCGCCGGGCAGGCCGACGCGCTGCGCGAGGCCGAGGAGGCCGAGGCGTACGGGCGGCGGCAGCGCGAGGAGGCCGCCGGGCACGCCGAGTCGGTGCGCGGCGCGGCCGAGGACCATGCGCGGCGGGTGCTCGACGCGGCGCAGGGGAAGGTCGACGGGATCCGGGTCGGCGTGCGCAAGGAGAACAAGGAGCTGCGCGCCGAATCCCTTGCCGTGCTGCGGGAGACCCGGCAGCGGTGCGAGAAGCTCCTCGCCGACCAGGAGAAGGGGCACGCGGAGCGGCGCGAGGCCGAACGGAAGGACGAGGCGGAGCGGGTCGCGGCGGCGGAGGGCCGCGAGAAGGAGCTCGCCGACGAGGGCGAGGCGCGGCGCGCGGAGGCCGAGCGGGCGCTCGCCGAGGCGGAGGAGTCGGCGCGGCACGGCCAGGAGGACGCGGACGCGCGGGCCGCGGAGATCCTCGCGGAGGCGCGGCTGCGGGCGGACCGGTTGGAGCGGGAGACGGAGCGGGTGCTGCGGGAACATGCCGAGACCGCGGAGGAGTTGCGGGCTCATATGGACCATGTGCGCAGTAGCCTGGCCGGCTTGGTGGGTGGTTCGGGGGCGTCCGTGCCGGGGCAGGGGCAGGCCTCGGGGTGAGGGTCGGGTGGGGTCGACCCGGGCACCGTCGACTTGGGCGCCGTCGATCGCCCTCCGGGCTCGTCCTCAAACGCCGGACGGGCTGATTATTCGATCCCCTCCCCGCCCCTTCCCGTAAGCCTGCGGCGCCGATTGGCGGACCGTCACCGTCGCCGCGCCCCCGCCAGGATCCAGGCCTCGACCGCCTCGTACTGCCGGCGTTGCTCCCCGCGGGCGCGGGCCGGGGTGAGGACTGTGCCGAGCCAGCCGAGCAGGAAGCCGAGGGGGATGGAGGCGATGCCGGTGGTCGTGAACGGGAACCAGTTGAAGTCCTGGTCGGGGAAGGCCGATCCGGGGGTGCCGGAGACCAGGTTCGTGCCGGTGAGCAGGACGAGGACGCCGAGGGTGCCGCCGACCAGGGTGCAGATCAGGCCGGTACGGGTGTAGCGGCGCCAGAACAGGCTGTAGACCAGGGCAGGGGCGAGGGCGGAGGCGCCCAGGCAGAAGGACATCGAGACCAGCGGCTGCAGGTTGAGATGCTGCACGGACACCGCGAGAGCGATCGTGGTGAGGCCCACCGCGACCGTCGACACCCGGGCGAGCACCAGCTCGCGGCGCGCGGTGAGCGGACGGCGGCCGGGGGACGAGGCGGGGAACGAACCGGACGGTGGGCGGGCGGAGCGGCGGCCGGGGCGGTGGGCGAAGACATCGTGGGCCAGGGAGTTGGCGCAGGCGAGGATCATGCCGGCGACCGAGGCGAGCACCGTCAGGAAGACCATCGCCGTGACGGCCGTGAACACGAAGGTCTCAAGGGCCGGCGACTCGGGTCCGAACACGGCCTGCGCGGTGAGCAGCAGCGCCGTGTTGCCCTGCCCGTCGCTCGCGGCCAGTCGGTCCCGCCCCACGAGCGCGGTCGCGCCGAAGCCGATGACGGAGATCAGCAGCGCGAACACGGCCACGGACGAGACGGCCCAGGACATGGAGCGGCGCAGGGCGGGGGCGCTGCGCGGCGCGTACATGCGCATCGTGACGTGCGGCAGGCAGGCGCCGCCGAGGACCACGGTCAGCTCGGAGGAGATCATGTCGAGCCGTGGCATGCCGCCGCCGGGGCCGGTGCCGGTGCCGGTGCCGCCGTCGCTGCCGTTGCCGCCCGCGAACTGCAGCCCGGACTCCAGGAATCGGGGTCCTGCGCCGCTGCCGCGTTCGGCGGCGGAGAGCAGGGCGGCGGGGCTCCAGCCGAAGCGGTGCAGGACGAGCCCGGCGAGCAGGGTGCCCGCGCCGAGCAGCAGCACGATCTTGATGATCTGGATGAGGGCGGTGCCCTTCATGCCGCCGATGGCCGCGTAGCTGATCATCAGGGCGCCGAGCAGCAGGATGCAGCCGGCCCGCAGGCCCGGCCGGTCGACGCCGAGGATGAACACCAGCACCTCGCCCGACACGGCCAGTTGGACGACCATCAGGGGCAGCAGGGCGGCGAGGGTCGCGGCGCAGGCGGCGATGCGGACGCCGCGGGAGCCGTTGGGCGACGGGCCGAGGCGGCGGGCGAAGGCGTCGCCCATGGTGAACCGGCCCGCGTTCCGCAGGGGTTCGGCGAGCAGGAACATCAGCAGGACCAGGGAGAGCGCCGTGGCCAGGGCGAGGACGACACCGTCGTACCCGGTCAGGGCGATCACGCCGATCGTGCCGAGGAGAGTGGCCGCCGAGATGTAGTCCCCGGCGATGGCCAAGCCGCTCCGCAGGGGGGAGAGGGAGCGGGAGCCGGTGTAGAACTCGTCGAGGTCGTCGCGGTCGGGGCCGGTCAGCACGCAGAGCAGCAGCGTCAGCGTGGCGACGGCGGTGAAGGCGATCAGGCACGCGGTCCGGGTGCCGGGCGATCCGAGGCCGAAGGACTGCGCGGCGAGGAGCAGCGCGGGTTCCGTCATCGCCGTGCCTCCAACTCGGCCTGGCGGCGCAGGCGTTCGGAGAGCGGATCGACGGCGCGGCGGGCCCGCCACTCGTACACGGCGATCGCGGCGAGCGTGACCGGCAGCTGGCAGGCGCCGAGCAGCAGCCCCGCGCTGAGGCCGCCGTCGACGCGGAGGGTCATGAACTGGGGTGCGTACGCGGACAGGACGAGGAAGAGCGTGAAGTAGCCGAGCGCCGTGATGGTGGCGACGCGGCGCAGCCACTTGTAGGCGGAGCGCAGGACGCGCAGGTCGCTGTGGCGCCCGAGGGCGGGCCCGGCGGGCCGTCGGCGGGGCGGGACGGACGGCTGCGGAGTCCGAGGCTGCCAGGGGTAGGTGAGGCGCGGGGGGAGCGGATCGGTGTGCGGGTGGGGGATCCCGGGTGTGGGGGAGGTGTGCGGGCGGGGGGTGTCGGGGGATGTGGGGGAGGTGTGCGGGTGGGGGGTGTCGGGGGGTGTGGGGGCGGTGCGCGGGTGGGGGGTGTTCGGGGGCGTGGGGGAGGCGTGCGGGTTCGGCGGAGCGCCGTGCGGGTCGTGCATCTGGGTGCTCCTTGGGCGCGGTGCTGGTCCGGGGAGGAGCCGGTACGTTACTCGCGCGTAGAGCCCGTGGGGAGGGGTTCGGCAGGAGTGGTCAGTCGGCCTGGGGCGCGTGGGGCCTGGGGGTTTCCCGGGGCGCCTGGGCCGCCCCGGCCGCCCCGGCCGCCCCGGCCGCCCCGGTCGCCCCGGTCGCCCCGGACGGCCCGGTCGCCCCGGTCGGCCCGGTCGCCCCGGTCGGCCCGGTCGGCCCGGTCTCCCCGGTCGCTCCGGTCGCCCTGACCGCTCCGGCCGCCCCGGCCGCCCCGGTCGCCCCGGACGGCCCGGTCGCCCCCGTCGCCCCGGTCGCCCCGGCCCCTTCCCTCCGTACGGGGAACCGCCGCGGTGCCACCGTGAGGAGGACGACGAGGGCGAGTCCGGCGGCGCAGGCCGCGCCCAGGTACACCGAGTCGACGGCCGCGTCGATCGCGCGGCGCACGCCCGCGTCGCCCGGGTTGCGCGCGGCGGAGTCCAGGTCGGCCGAGCCGCCGAGCCGGGCCGTCAGGACGCCGTTGGCCACGGCGCCGAACACGGCGGCGCCCACGGTCTGCCCGATCTGGCGGCAGAAGAGGACGGACGCGGTGGTGGTGCCGCGCTCTGCCCAGCCGACCGTGGACTGCACGCCGACGATCAGCGGCAGCTGGAACAGGCCGAGCGCGGCGCCGAGCAGGAGCATGATCAGCGCGGGCTGCCAGGCGGCGCCCGGGTACGGCACCAGCTGGAACGACAGCAGGATCAGGGCGGCCGCGGCGATGCCGGTCACCGCCGTGTCGCGGAAGCCGATGCGCCGGTACACGTGCTGGCTGAGGGCGGCCGACACCGGCCAGCTGAGCGTCATCACGCTGAGCACGAACCCGGCGGCCACCGGGTCGAGCCCCAGCACGGACTGGGCGTACGTCGGCAGGAACACGGTGGGCGCGACCATCAGCAGGCCGAGTGCGCCGAGGGCCAGGTTCACGGCGGCGATCGTGCGGCGCTTCCACACCCAGCCGGGGATGATCGGCTCGGCGGCGCGGCGCTCGATGACGACCGTGGCGACGGCGAGCAGCGCGCCCGTACCGAGGAGCGCGAGGGACGGCGCGGACAGCCAGGACCAGGCGACGCCGCCCTGTACGACGGCGGTGAGCAGGACGCCGCCGCAGAGGAACACGGCGAGGGCGCCCGCCCAGTCGACGCGGAGCCGGCCGGTCCGTTCGCGTACGGGTTCGTGCAGGTGGCGGGCGATCAGCCAGAGGGCGAGGGCGCCGACGGGCAGGTTGATCAGGAAGATCCAGCGCCAGTCCGCGTACGCGGCGAGCACTCCGCCGAGCCCGGGCCCCGCCACCGAGGAGACGGCCCATACGGTGGACAGCTTGGCCTGGATCTTGGGGCGTTGCTCCAGCGGGTACAGGTCGGCGGCGAGGGTCTGGACGGTGCCCTGGATGGCGCCGCCGCCGAGGCCCTGCACGATCCGGAACGCGATCAGGGAGCCCATGTCCCAGGCGCCGGCGCAGAGCAGCGAGCCGACGAGGAAGAGGCCGATGCCGAAGATCAGGACGGGTTTGCGGCCGAATGTGTCGGAGAGCTTGCCGTACACGGGCAGGGTGACGGTGACGGCGAGCAGATAGCCGGAGAACAGCCAGGAGAAGACGGAGAAGCCGCCGAGGTCGCCGACGATCTGCGGGACGGCCGTCGCGATGATCGTGGCGTCGAGGGCGGCGAGCGCCATGGCGAGCATCAGGGCCGCCACGACGGCCCCGCGCTTGCGCGTGCCGGGGCCTGCCTGCGTCTCCGGTATGCCTTGCGCTGCCGCCACCGGCCCTGTTCCTTTCCCCGTACAACCATCTGCGCGCCGTCGGACACCTTCTCACCTCGGCCGGTACGGGGGGAGGGGCCCGGCGTGAGCCGGTCAGGTCACTGGACGCGCTGCAGGACCAGGTAGCCCCCGGCGCTGCCCGCGAGCGTGTACGTGGCGTCCGGGTGCAGGTCGCGGGCCGTGCGCAGCGGGTCGTCGTACTTGCCGCCGGTGTTGTCGAGGGCGATGTAGTCGGGGGTGGCGTCCTGGGTGTTGCCGATCCAGAACACCTGGCAGCGGGAGGTCAGGCGGCTGATCGGCCCGATGTTGGCCTCGACGCTCGCGCCGTCCGGGATGCGGTCGAGGAGGTCCTTGGCGGCGGCGGTGCGCGAGGTCTCGCGGTACGTGGCGGCCTCGGTGAGCGTGGCCAGCGGCAGGGCCGTGGTCAGGGCGAGCGCCGCCGCGGCGACGGCGGTCGGCAGGTGGGCCGCGTAGCTCCGCAGCCAGGGCCGGGGGCTGCGGCGGCTGCGGTCGAGCGCGTCGACGAGGGCGAGCGCCACGACCGGCATGAGGACGGCGCTGTAGTGCCAGTCGGTGCCCCAGTAGTGGCTGTCGCCCGAGACGAAGCGCCAGCCGAGCGTGGGCAGGGCGACGATCAGGAGCGGGGAGCGCAGGGCGAGCAGCCCGGTGGTGGGGATGAGGAGCCAGCCGAGGGTGCGCAGCTTGACGTCGAGGCCGTCGAGCGGGGTCGGGCCCTCGCTGACCTTGGCCCAGTAGTCGTAGCCGCCGGTGGTGTTGAACGCCGGTATGAGCGCGGTGAACGTGAGCAGCGCTGCCAGCGCCCCGAACACGGCGAGCCCGACCGCCCACCACGCGATCCGCGGCTGCTTCCCGCGGGCCCGCAGCGCGACGACCGCGGCGAGCGCCGAGCAGGTGAGCCCCAGGCCTCCTTGACGAACACCAGCGGCAGCGCCCACCACAGCGCGGCCCGCCACCGTTCGCGCAGCACGGCCTCCAGGGAGAGGGCGATCAGCGGTACGGCGAAGGCGATCTCGTGGAAGTCGAAGTCGACGGCGCGCTGCAGCCCCCAGGAGAGCCCGTACGCCACCCCGATCGCGAGCCCGCGCGCCCGCCCGAGCAGCCGGGCCGCGACCCGCGTCACCACCGCCGCGGACAGCGCGAACAGCGCGGCCTGCGCGAGCAGCAGCGTCACCGGCGAGGGAAAGACCCGGTAGAGGGGCGCGAGCAGGGCGGTCACGGGGCTGAAGTGGTCGCCGAGGATGTGCGTGCCGGGGCCCTTGAGGTCCGCGATCGGCGCCTGGAGGTGGGCGTAGGCGCGGACGGCCTGCTCGAAGATCCCGAGGTCCCAGGAACGGTTCTCCATCCGGTACCAGCGCAGCACGGAGAGCAGGGCGTACGCGAGGAAGAGGGCGGTGGCGAGGAGGTACGGGTCGTACTTCGCGCGGGCCACGGCCCCCGCCGCCCGGGTCTCGGTGGCACGGCCGCGGTCGGTGGTCAGGTCGGTACCGGGCATAGGGGCCATGGTCGCAGCTGGGTGCTTTCTCCCCTCCCCGCCCCTTCCCGAAGTCTTGCCAGACGGGCCTCCTCAATCTCCCCCAGCTACCGCTGGGAGGTGCCCCCAGAGGGGCTCAAAATTGAGCCCCTCCGGCGATTGAGGAGCGGGGGTACGGGGGCGGAGCCCCCGAAGCTCCGCAGGATTTCGGGAAGGGGCGGGTAGGGGAAGAACCGGCGTACGCTGGAGGACCCCCGGCCCGTACGACGTGTCGGGGCGTCGCGCGTTGCCCGCTTCCCGGACGGAAAAGCCCCCTCATGAGCCTGCACGGTCTGCTCGACGCGGTAGTCAAGGACGCCGCGCTCAACGACGCGGTGAAGGCCGCCACCGACGGCCACCGTATGCACGTCGACTTGGTCGGCCCGCCCGCCGCCCGCCCCTTCGCGGTCGCCGCGCTCGCGCGTGAGGCGAAGCGGACGGTACTCGCCGTGACGGCCACCGGCCGCGAGGCCGAGGACCTGGCGGCGGCGCTGCGTTCGCTGCTCGACCCGAGCGGGGTCGTGGAGTACCCGTCGTGGGAGACGCTGCCGCACGAGCGGCTCAGCCCGCGCAGCGACACCGTGGGCCGCCGCCTCGCCGTCCTGCGCCGCCTCGCCCACCCGAGCGGCGACGACCCGGAGACCGGTCCGGTCTCGGTCGTCGTGGCGCCCGTGCGTTCGGTACTGCAGCCGCAGGTCAAGGGGCTCGGCGAGCTGGAGCCGGTGAGCCTGAGGCAGGGCCAGTCCGTCGACCTGAACGACACCGTCGAGGCACTCGCGGCAGCGGCGTACGCACGGGTCGAACTGGTCGAGAAGCGCGGCGAGTTCGCGGTCCGCGGCGGCATTCTCGACGTGTTCCCGCCGACCGAGGAACACCCTCTGCGGATCGAGTTCTGGGGCGACGACGTCGAGGAGATCCGGTACTTCAAGGTGGCCGACCAGCGGTCCCTGGAGATCGCCGAGCACGGTCTGTGGGCGCCGCCCTGCCGCGAGCTGCTGCTGACCGAGGACGTACGCGCCCGGGCCGCGGACCTCGCCGAACGCCACCCCGAGCTGGGCGAGCTGCTCGGGAAGATCGCCGAGGGCATCGCCGTCGAGGGCATGGAGTCCCTCGCTCCGGTCCTGGTGGACGACATGGAGCTGCTGCTCGACGTCCTGCCCGAGGACGCCATGGCCGTGGTGTGCGACCCGGAGCGGGTGCGCACGCGCGCCGCCGACCTGGTCGCCACGTCGCAGGAGTTCCTCCAGGCCAGCTGGGCCGCGACCGCCGGCGGAGGGGATGCGCCGATCGACGTGGGCGCGGCGTCCCTGTGGGGCATCGCGGACGTCCGGGACCGGGCGCGCGAGCTCGGGATGATGTGGTGGTCGGTCTCGCCGTTCGCGGCCGACGAGGAGCCCGGGGACGGCGACACCTTCAAGCTCGGCATGCACGCCCCCGAGGCGTACCGCGGCGACACCGCCCGCGCCCTCGCCGACACCAAGGGCTGGCTGGCCGACGGCTGGCGCACGGTGTACGTGACGGAGGGCCACGGCCCCGCCGCCCGTACGGTCGAGGTGCTCGGCGGCGAGGGCATCGCCGCCCGCCTCACTGTGCCTGATTCAAAGACGGGGGACCTCGCGGAGATCTCCCCGTCCGTGGTGCACGTGGCCTGCGGCTCCGTCGAGTACGGCTTCGTGGACCGGGCGCTGAAGCTCGCCGTGCTCACCGAGACCGACCTGACCGGGCAGAAGGCCGCCGGCAAGGACGGGCAGCGGATGCCCGCGCGGCGCCGCAAGACGATTGACCCGCTCACCCTGGAGCAGAGCGACTACATCGTGCACGAGCAGCACGGCGTGGGCCGCTACATCGAGATGGTGCAGCGCACGGTCCAGGGCGCGACCCGCGAGTACCTGGTCGTGGAGTACGCCCCGGCCAAGCGCGGCCAGCCCGGCGACCGCCTCTACATCCCCACCGACCAGCTGGAGCAGATCACCAAGTACGTGGGCGGCGAGGCCCCCACGCTGCACCGCCTGGGCGGCGCCGACTGGACGAAGACCAAGGCGCGCGCGAAGAAGGCCGTCAAGGAGATCGCGGCCGACCTCATCAAGCTCTACTCCGCCCGCATGGCGGCCCCCGGCCACACCTTCGGCCCGGACACCCCGTGGCAGCGCGAGCTGGAGGACGCCTTCCCGTACGCGGAGACCCCGGACCAGCTGACGACGATCGCCGAGGTCAAGGAGGACATGCAGAAGTCGGTCCCGATGGACCGGCTGATCTGCGGCGACGTCGGCTACGGCAAAACAGAGATTGCTGTTCGCGCGGCCTTCAAGGCGGTGCAGGACGGCAAGCAGGTCGCGGTCCTCGTCCCGACGACGCTGCTCGTGCAGCAGCACTACGGCACGTTCACCGAGCGGTACGGCCAATTCCCCGTCAAGGTCAGGGCGTTGAGCCGCTTCCAGACGGACACCGAGTCCAAGGCGACCCTGGAGGGCCTGAAGGACGGCGCGGTCGACATCGTCATCGGCACGCACCGCCTGTTCTCCTCCGAGACCAAGTTCAAGGACCTGGGCCTGGTCATCGTCGACGAGGAGCAGCGCTTCGGCGTCGAGCACAAGGAGCAGCTGAAGAAGCTGCGGGCGAACGTGGACGTGCTCACCATGTCCGCGACGCCCATCCCCCGGACCCTGGAGATGGCGGTGACGGGCATCCGCGAGATGTCCACGATCACCACTCCGCCGGAGGAGCGGCACCCGGTCCTGACCTTCGTCGGTCCGTACGAGGAGAAGCAGATCGGCGCGGCCATCCGCCGCGAACTCCTCCGTGAGGGGCAGGTCTTCTACATCCACAACCGCGTCGAGTCCATCGACCGCGCGGCGGCCCGGCTGCGCGACATCGTGCCCGAGGCACGGATCGCGACGGCCCACGGCCAGATGTCGGAATCCGCCCTGGAGCAGGTCGTGGTCGACTTCTGGGAGAAGAAGTACGACGTACTCGTCTCGACCACGATCGTCGAGTCCGGCATCGACATCTCCAACGCCAACACCCTGATCGTCGAGCGCGGCGACAACTTCGGCCTCTCCCAGCTGCACCAGCTGCGCGGCCGCGTGGGCCGTGGCAGGGAGCGCGGCTACGCGTACTTCCTGTACCCCCCGGAGAAGCCCCTGACGGAAACGGCGCACGAGCGCCTGGCCACCATCGCCCAGCACACGGAGATGGGCGCGGGCATGTACGTGGCGATGAAGGACCTGGAGATCCGAGGAGCCGGAAACCTCCTGGGCGGCGAGCAGTCCGGCCATATCGCGGGCGTCGGCTTCGACCTGTACGTACGCATGGTCGGCGAGGCGGTCGCGGACTACCGCGCCTCGCTCGAAGGCGGCGTGGAGGAGGAGCCGCCCCTTGAGGTCAAGATCGAGCTCCCGGTCGACGCGCACGTCCCGCACGACTACGCCCCCGGCGAGCGCCTGCGCCTCGCGGCCTACCGCTCCATCGCCTCGGCCAACTCCGAGGACGACATCAAGGCGGTGCGCGAGGAACTCGTCGACCGCTACGGCAAGTTGCCGGAGCCCGTGGAGAACCTGCTGCTCGTGGCCGGTCTTCGGATGCTGGCCCGCGCCTGCGAGGTCGGCGAGATCGTGCTGCAGGGCACCAACATCCGCTTCGCGCCGGTGGAGTTGAGGGAGTCCCAGGAGCTTCGCCTCAAGCGCCTCTACCCGGGCACGGTCATCAAGCCCACCGGTCAGCAGCTGCTCGTACCGCGCCCGAAGACCGCGAAGGTCGGCGGCAAGCCGGTGGTCGGGCGGGAACTCCTCGCCTGGGTGGGGGAGTTCCTGACGTCGATCCTGGGGTCGTGAGGGCTTTAGTCGCCCGGTGTGCATGCCTGTGAGACCGACAGGCTGTTCTCGTAGAGGTGGTGCCGGGTGATCCGGCCGTCCTCGACGGTGAGGCGGAGCGCGAAGGGCCCTTCGAAGGTCTTGCCCGTGGCCCGCACGGTCCCGGAGAGATGACCGAGGAGTACGGCGTCGGCACCGTCGACGAGGAACGTGTCCACCGAGGCACGCGAGTCCTCGGCGACGGTGTACTCCGCCAACTCCACCCCCTGAACGGCACATTCGGCCCCAGTGGCCCGCGGCCGGATCCACGGCACGCCGGGATTCTCGGCCAACAGCCAGTCCACGTCATCGGCGAACAGCTCGATGAGCCGCCCGGTGTCGGAGGCGAGCCGGGCACGCAGAAACTCCTGGACCACGGCGCGGGTGTCGGTGACGGACATGGGGGCTCCTCGGGCCTCGACTCGATGTGACGGGAACGATCGTGCCGGGGGGTGAGGGAGGGGGCGATTACCTGCGAGGTAAGGGGCCGTCGGACGGCGCGGGGAGGCGGTCAACGCCCCTGGAACAGCAACCCCGTCAGCCCCCGGAACACCCCCTCCGGATCTTGCCCCTCCAACGGCTCATCCAAGTTGTGCGCAAGGAGCAGCGTCGCGAAACCGTGCGCCAGGGACCACGCCGCGATGCCCGCGAGGCGCGCGTCCTCGCCGCGCTCCGACGTCTCCAAGTCGCCGATCCCCGAACGCAGCTGCTCCCTCGCACGGTCCCGCGCCGCCCGCAGGGCCGGATCGTCGGCACGCAGCAGCTCGGGCGTGAACATCACCTGGAAGTGGGCCGGGTGCTCGCGGCAGAACCGGACGTACCGCACGCCCCGCTCGCGTAGCTCCGGTGCCTCCGCCAAGGCGCCGGCGAGCAGGTCGAACCCCTCGGCAGCGATGGCCGTGAGCAGGCCCGTGCGGTCCTTGAAGTGGTGCGCGGGCGCGGCGTGCGATACGCCCGCGCGGCGAGCCAGATCGCGCAGGCTCAGGGCGGCGGGCCCGGAGTCGCGGATCGCGTCGAGGGCGGCGGTGAGCACGGCGCGGCGCAGGTCGCCGTGGTGGTAGGCGCGCTGGCTGGTCATGGGCAGCAGGCTACGCCAAATCTAGGCATTGACAAGTTTCTGTCTGGGCGGGCAATCTAGGCGGTGGCAAGTTTGTACGTACGGACATGGGCCGTGCGCGATGCAGAACACCCGCAGGAGGGCGTCATGCCGCAGCCGAACCAGCACCCGAACGCACGCGTACGGCAGTTGTGGCACCTGCTCGAACCGCTGCACGCCGTCCTCTACTACGCCCCCGAGTCCTTCGCGGAGGCCGACGCCCTCGGCTACGGCACCGACGAGCGCTGGCCCAGCTACTTCGCCTGGCGCGTGGCACCGCTCGGCGCGGCCGGCCGGGAGCGGGTGACGGCGACGTTCCACAGCTTCAGCCCGGAGATGGTCGGCCGGTATGTCCCCGCCGCCTGGGACATCGCCGCGCCCGAGGCCGTCCTGGCCGCCCGCCGGCGCGCCGTGGACCGTGCGTACCGTTCGATCCTCGGCGCCCGCGTAGACGGCCCCGAACTCGCCGAGGCTGCCGCCCTCACACGCCGCGCCGCGCAGTCCTCCGCCCCCTATCCGGCCGGCTGCCCGCTGGCCGCCGCCAACGCCGCGCTGCCCTGGCCGGATGAGCCGCACCAGGTGCTGTGGCAGGCCGCGACCGTGCTGCGCGAACACCGCGGCGACGGCCATCTGACCGCACTGCGGGAGGCGGGCCTCGACCCGGTGGAGTCGCTCGTGTCGTTCGCGGCCGTCGGCGCCGCCGCACCCGAGACCTTCGCGAGCCGCGGCTGGACCGGGAAGGAATGGTCCGCCGCCTGTCAACGGCTTGCGGAACGCGGCCTGTTGAAGGAGGACGGCACCGCCACCGAGTCGGGCCGCGCCCTGCGTCAGACGGTCGAGGACCGCACCGACGAGCTCGCCGCAGAGCCGTGGCGCGCACTCGTCGCCCACGACATCGACCGGCTGGCCGAGCTGCTCGGCGACCCCTGGCTGACCGTCGTCGGATCAGGCCTCCTGCCCGGCGAGAACACCCTCGGGATCGGCAAGATCTGACAGTCCCCCGCCCGGTACCGTCGGGACCGGCCGGTGGACCGACCGGTCGCAGTCCGACGGGGAGGAACAGCATGACGTCGCTCGGGGTGGTCGTGGGGCTCGCGAGGTTTCCGGTGAAGTCCATGCGCGGCGAGGACCGCGAGCGCCTGGACCTCGACGCGCGCGGTGTCCTCGGCGACCGGCTGTGGGCGCTGCGGTACGCGGACGGCAAGATCGGCAGCGGCAAGAGCCATCGCCGGTTCCGCAAGGCCCCCTGGCTGATCGAGTGCGCCGCCGCGTACGACGACACCGCCGATGCCCTCTCCGTACACCTTCCGGACGGCGCCCGAGTGGCGCCCGGGGACCCGGGGCTCGCCGAACTCTGCGGGCCCGAGGCCGAGTTGGTCCGCGAGGCGCCGGACGCCGAGCCGCCCTCGTACCAGGACCAAGCACCGGTGTCGATCGTCTCCACGGCCTCCCTGCGCGCGCTCGGCCGGCTGCTCGGTGACGATGTCCCCGCCGACATCCGCCGGTTCCGCAAGAACATCGTGATCGATGCCGACGGTGACGAGCCCTGGGCCGAGGAGGGCTGGACCGGCCGCGAGGTCCGCGTCGGCGGCGTCCTCCTGCGGATCACCGAACGCGTGCCGCGCTGCGTCATGACGACCCTGCCCCAGCCCGGAGTGCCCGCCGACGGCCGCGTCCTGAAGACCCTGAGCGAGACCCGCGACATGCGCTTCGGGGTGTACGCCGAGGTCGTCACCCCCGGCGCGGTGGAGCTGGGCGACCGGGTCGCGGCGAACTGAGCGGGACGCCGGACGCCGGACGCCGGAGGCCGGACCCCGGACGCCGGTCGCGGCACGCCGTACGCCGCGCAAATTCGGTACCGCCACGGCCGAACTCCCGGCTAGCGTGCGCCCCATGGACGCCGAACAGCCCGGGAAGCCCCGCCCCGCAGCGGACCTGAAGATCACCACGCTTGCCGAGCGGCCCGAACTCACCGGAGCCTTCTGGGCGTTGGGCGACGCCTGGCCGCAGTTCGTCACCGAGGACCCGATCGGCTGGATCCTCTGGGGCCGGATCGTGTCCGAACTGCCCGAGTACGTCCTGGTCGCCACCGATGAGAGCGGCGAACTCGTCGCCCGCGCCCTCAGCGTGCCCTTCGCCCTCGCCGCGAAGGGCCGCGGCACTCTGCCCGACGGCGGCTGGGACCGCGTCCTCATGTGGGCGTTCTCCGACGTCAGGCACGGCACCGAACCCGACACCGTCAGCGCCATCGAGGTCACCGTCGCCCCCGGCGCCCAGGGCGGCGGCCTCTCGTACGCGATGCTCGACGCGATGCGGGCCAACGCCCGCGCGCTCGGCTACGGCACACTCGTCGCGCCGGTCCGGCCGAGCGCCAAGCACCTCGAACCGCGCACGCCCATGGAGGAGTACGCGCACCGGCGGCGCCCCGACGGGCTTCCGCACGACCCCTGGCTGCGCGTGCACGTCCGGGTCGGCGGCGTCATCGAGTCCGTGGCCCGCAACTCCATGACCGTCTCCGGCACCCTGGAGGAGTGGCGCGGCTGGACGGGCCTGCCCTTCGACGCGGCAGGTGAGGGCTGCGAGGTCGAAGTGCCGAAGGCGCTCGTGCCGGTGCACTGTGCTCCGGACCAGGGATACGCCGTGTATGTGGAGCCCAATGTGTGGGTGCGGCACACTCTTTGACCTGTCGGCCGATCACGCTTTGAGCACCCAGCCGACCAACTCAGGTCCGGCTGTCGGTCCCGGGGGCTACTCTCGACCTTGCACACGCCCGTTCGGTTCCCAGGAGCAGCCCCCATGCACGGCCACGGCTATGCACCGCCGCCATCGCG
Organism: Streptomyces luteolus; assembly: GCF_029968015.1. Lineage (GTDB taxonomy): Bacteria > Actinomycetota > Actinomycetes > Streptomycetales > Streptomycetaceae > Streptomyces > Streptomyces luteolus. The sequence goes on along the minus strand of NZ_JASCIS010000030.1, from coordinate 60,744 downwards.
ACCCTCGTCCGCGCAGCTCGTCGGGTTGCGCGTGCTCTTCGTCGCGCTCGCGCTGATCTCCTGCGGCTTCCTGTCCTGGGTCCCGATGCTGCGCCTCGCCGTCGTCACGCGCAGGCCGCGGGACTGGTGGCTGTTCGGCGGGTCGATCCTCCTCGTCATCCTCTCCGTGATCCTGATCGGCAGAGACCCGACGCAGGAACTCGACACCGCCGAGGAGAGCCTCGGGCTGCTCTGCCTCCTCGGCGGCGCCGTCGCCGCGATCACGTACTACCTCGTCGCGGAGATCCGCTACTTCGCCAAGCAGTCGCAGTCGCAGGCGCAGGCGCAGTCGCCGTACGCCCCGTTCGTGCCGCCTCAAGGCCCGCCCGCCCAGGGCCAGTACGGATACCCCGCCCAGGCCGGCCCCGCCCAGCAGGTCACCAGACCCACCGGCCTGCCGCAGCCCGGACCCGGACCCCAGCAGGCGCCCGGCGCCCCGCAGCGCCCCGCACCCGCCCGCATCGACCAGGTCCGCGCCGAACTCGACGAGCTGAGCAGCCTGTTGCGCCAGGACGGAACGCGCCAGGACGGAACGCGCCAGGACGGAACGCGCCAGGACGGAACGCCTCTGGACGGAACGCCGCCGGCAGGCGAGGGGGACGGGCGCGCTGAGGGCGAGCGCCGGTGAGCGGACGCCTGATCTCCGGCCGGTACGAACTCTCCCAGCAGATCGGCCAGGGCGGCATGGGCCAGGTCTGGACGGCCTACGACCAGCGCCTCGACCGCCGCGTCGCCGTCAAGCTGCTCCGCCCCGACCGCGTCGCCGGAGGGGAGGCCGACGAGCTGCGCCGCCGCTTCGTCCGCGAGTGCCGCGTCACCGCCCAGGTCGACCACCCGGGCCTGGTCACCGTCCACGACGCGGGCAGCGACGGCGACGACCTGTTCCTCGTCATGCAGCACGTCGACGGCACCGACCTCGCCGACCACATCGAGCGGCACAAGCCCTACCCCTGGCCGTGGGCCGTCGCCGTGGCCGCCCAACTCTGCGCCGTGCTCTGCGCGGTGCACGCCGTGCCGATCGTGCACCGCGACCTCAAGCCGCGGAACGTCATGGTGAAACCGGACGGCACGCTCACCGTCCTCGACCTCGGCGTCGCCTCCGTCATGGACACCGACACCACCCGCCTCACCCACACCGGCTCACCCATAGGCAGCCCCGCCTACATGGCCCCCGAGCAGGCCATGGGCGGCGCCGTCGGCCCGTACACCGACCTGTACGCCCTGGGCATCCTGCTCTACGAACTCCTCAGCGGGAACGTCCCGTTCGACGGCGCCACCGTCCTCGGCGTCCTCCACAGCCACCTCTACGAAACACCGATACCCGTCCGCGGCAAGCGCCCCGAGATCCCCGAGCCCCTCGAAGCGCTCGTGAACCGGCTGCTCGCCAAGGAACCGGGGGACCGCCCGGACTCCGCGCAGGAGGTGTACGAGGCGCTGGCCCCGCTCCTTCCCGGCCGCGGCACCCCCACCGGCATGCTCGACCCCACCCGCCCCTTCCTGCGCCCCGGCGCCCCCTGGCCCGACCGCGCCGGCACCCCCACGCCCGTACCGGTCCCGCCGCGCCCCACCGCCCCGCCGTCCGCCGAGGTGCCGGTCGCGCTCTCGGAGGTCGCGCGCGCCGTCGACGACGTGAAGCGGCTGCTCGGCGAGGGCCGCGTCACCCAGGCCGTCGACCTCCTCGGCGCGATCCTGCCCACCGCCGAGGCCCAGCACGGCCCGCGCTCCACGGTCGTACGCACGCTGCGCAAGCAGTACGCGGCCACGCTCATGGACGACGGCCAGTACCGCCGCGCCCTGCCCGAACTGCGCCGCCTCGCCGACGAACGCAGCGCCGAGGCGGGCCAGGCCGACCCGGCCTCGCTCCAGTTCCGGTACGAGATGGCCCAGTGCCTGGAACAGCTCGGCGAACCGGCCGCGGCCCTCGCCGAGTACCGCTCCCTGCTGCCGTTCTACGAGAACCAGTACGTCGCCAGCACCGTCGGCGACCCCGGCGCGGCGCTCGAACTCCGCCGCCGCATCGGCCAGTTGCTGCTCGCCCTCGGTGATCGCGCGGGCGCCCACGACACCCTGGCCCGCCTCCTGTACGACGCGGAGCGGGTGCACGGGCCGGGCCATCCGCTGCCCGGCGAGATCCGCCGCACGCTGCACTGGCTCGGTCAGGTGCGCGGCTGAGCCAGGGGGCGTGCCCGGAACTCTCCCCGAATCGTTGGTCGAATCAGTGGCCGAACCCCCGCCCACTGCCTAACATCGATCTCCGCAAGGCCCTTGTGCAACGACGCACAAGCTCCGTCTCGCCGCCGGGAGGCTCCTTTGCACCGCCGTCGTCGCACCGCGCTCGCCCTCTCCGCCGCCGCCCTCGTCGCGGCCCCGCTCCTGACCGCCTGCGGCGACGAGGCACATCCCGGCGCCGCGGCCGTCGTGGGCGGCGAGCGCATCACGGTCGCGCAACTCCAGTCCCGCGTACAGGAAGTGCGGGCGGCGCAGCGGTCGGCCACCGAGAAGTCCGGGCAGTACGCCCAGGCCGTGGAGAAGACCGGCGGCCTCACCCGCGACACCCTGCAGTCCCTGGTCCTCGACCGCGTCCTGCACCGCGCGGCCACCGACGCGGGCGTGACGGTCAGCCGCAAGGAGGTCCAGGGCCTGCGCGGCAACCTGGAGAAGCAGGCGGGCGGCGCGAAGGCCCTGGAGGCGGGCTGGCTGCAGCAGTACAACATCCCGGCCTCCCGCATCGACGAAAGCCTCCGCACGGAGATCGAGGCCCAGAAGCTGTACAGCGAGCTGGGCGCCGACCCCAACACCGAACAGGGCCAGGCGGAGTTCTGGGCGGCCCTGTCGAAGGCGTCCAAGGCCCTGAACATCGACCTGAACCCGCGGTACGGCGAGTGGGACGTGACCAAGAGCAGGCGGGTGGACGTGCGCACCCCGTGGGTACGGGACGCGACCAGGGCGTAGGCCGCCGCACCCCCAGGGGGCTCCGCCCCCGGCCCCCCGGCTCCTCAATCGCCGGAGGGGCTACCTTTTGCCGTCGTTCGGCTGCCGCGCCGTCGTGGCTGGTCGCGCAGTTCCCCGCGCCCCTATTAAGACCCGGGGACAAGTTAGGTTCGAGGGGTGAACGCAGAACTCCTCGCCCCCGGCCGCATCGTCCTCCTCACCACCTCGCACCGCGTAGCCCCCGGCCTCCTCTCCTGGCCCGCCTGGAAGGCCCTGCACGACGCGGACCGGGTGGTGTGCACAGACCCGCGGCACCCCCAGCTCCCGTACCTCCGCGAAGCGGGCGTCACCGTGGACCGGGCCGCACCGAGCGCCGAGGAACTGATCGACGCCTGCGCGGGCGACCGCACCGTGGTCGTCGTCGCCACCGGCGAGGGCGAGCCCGGCCTGACCGACGGCCTGGCCCGGCTCGCCGGATCCGGCCGGATCACGATGCCGGACCTGGAACTGCTGCCCGCCTCGTACGACCTGCCGGGCGCGCGCCTCCTCGACCTCGTGCAGGTCATGGACCGGATCAGGCGGGAGTGCCCCTGGTCCTCGCGGCAGACCCACAAGGGCCTCGCCAAGTACGGCATCGAGGAGGCGTACGAACTCGTCGAGGCCATCGAGGACGGCGACCGCACCGAACTGCGCGAGGAGCTCGGCGACGTCCTCCTCCAGGTCGTGTTCCACGCCCGCATCGCCGAGGAGGCCGACCCCGAGGAAGAGGGCGAGCCGTTCTCGATCGACGACGTGGCCGGCACCATCGTCGCCAAGCTGATCCACCGCCACCCGCACGTCTTCGGCGACGACTCCGCCGAGACCCCCGAGGACGTCAAGGCGCACTGGCTGCGCACCAAGGCCGAGGAGAAGCAGCGCGACTCCGTGACCGACGGCGTCCCGCTCGGCCAGCCCGGCCTGGCACTCGCCGCGAAGCTCGCGTCCCGTACGCGTACCGCGGGCCTCGACGTGGAGCTGCCCGCGGGCGAGGGTGTCGGCTACGAGCTGCTCGCCCTCGCCGTGCGCGCCGAGGCCGCGGGCGCCGACCCGGAGGCCGCCCTGCGCGCCGCCGCCCGCGCGTACCGCGACGCGATCCGGGCGGCGGAGGGCCACGCGTGAGCACCACCACCGGCCAGTGCCCCGAAGGCCCTCAACCTCCGCTGTTCACCTGGGAGTTCGCCAGCGACCCGTATCCCGCGTACGCCTGGCTGCGCGAGCACGCGCCGGTGCACCGGACCCGGCTGCCGAGCGGCGTGGAGGCCTGGCTGGTCACGCGGTACGCGGACGCCCGGCAGGCCCTCGCCGACCAGCGGCTCAGCAAGAACCCGGAGCATCACGACGAGCCCTCCCACGCCAAGGGTAAGACGGGCATTCCGGGCGAACGCAAGGCCGAGCTGATGACGCATCTGCTCAACATCGACCCGCCGGACCACACCCGGCTGCGGCGGCTCGTGTCGAAGGCGTTCACGCCGCGCCGGGTGGCCGAGTTCGCGCCGCGCGTGCAGCAGCTCACCGACGAGCTCATCGACAAGTTCATCGCGTCGGGCGAGGCCGACCTCATCCACGAGTTCGCCTTCCCGCTGCCCATCTACGCGATCTGCGACCTGCTCGGCGTCCCGCGCGAGGACCAGGACGACTTCCGCGACTGGGCGGGCATGATGCTGCGACATTTCAAGCCGGGCCACGGCGGAGGCCCGCGCGGCGGCGTCGCCCGCTCGGTGAAGAAGATGCGCGGCTATCTTGCCGAACTCATTCACCGCAAGCGCGAAGAGCCCGGCGACGACCTGATCTCCGGCCTCATCAAGGCCAGCGACCACGGCGAGCACCTCACCGAGAACGAGGCCGCCGCGATGGCCTTCATCCTGCTCTTCGCCGGTTTCGAGACCACGGTCAACCTCATCGGCAACGGGACGTACCAGCTGCTCCGCAACCCCGGCCAGCGCGAGCGGCTGCAGCGGTCCCTGGCGGCGGGGGAGACGGACCTCCTGGAGACCGGCGTCGAGGAACTGCTCCGCCACGACGGCCCGGTGGAGCTCGCCACCTGGCGCTTCGCCACCGAGCCGCTCAGCATCGGCGGCCAGGACATCGCGCCCGGCGACCCGGTCCTGGTCGTCCTCGCTGCCGCCGACCGCGATCCGGAACGCTTCGCGGACCCGGACACCCTCGACCTGGCCCGGCGGGACAACCAGCACCTCGGATACGGGCACGGCATCCACTACTGCCTGGGCGCACCGCTCGCCCGCCTGGAGGGTCAGACCGCGATCGCGACGCTGCTCCGCCGCCTCCCGGACCTGCGGCTCGCGGCGGAACCTGCCGATCTGCGCTGGCGCGGCGGGCTCATCATGCGCGGACTGCGCACGCTTCCGGTGGAGTTCACGCCGGAGTGAGCCCCCGGTCGGCAGGGGGCCGCACCACGACACCGTTTCTGACGGGGCGTCAAGACTGTGACTTTCGCGTGATCTGCGCTGTACCGGGTTGTGACAAGCGTTCGACTGTCGCTAGGTTTCAGCCTCGACTGAGACGCCTCGACTGAGACGCCACGGCTGCCAGACGTCATGGCTGCCTGATGTCATGGCTGTCAGACGCCACGCCTGTTGTCGCGCGAAAGGGAACCGCATGCTCTCCGGGAACGGCCGTCACCGACGCCCCCGTCAAGCCCCTGCCCTCGTGGTCGCGGCAGGAGTGACCGGGTCGGCGATCGCCATCCCGCTGCTCGGCGCGACCGGCGCCAGCGCCGCGGACGCCACCGTCGACGCCAACACCTGGGACCGCCTCGCGGACTGCGAGAGCGGCGGGGTCTGGAGCGCCGACACCGGCAACGGGTACTACGGCGGGCTCCAGTTGACCCAGGCCGTCTGGGAGGACCACGGCGGCCTGAAGTACGCCCCGACGGCCGACCTGGCCAGCCGCGCCCAGCAGATCGCCGTGGCAGAGAAGGTCCTCGCCGAACAGGGCCCGCTCGCCTGGCCCACCTGCGGCCTGGTCGCGGGCTTCCCGCTCGATGTGACGAACCCGACGGACGAGCCGGAGGCCGACCCCTCCCAGCCCGCCGACGAGGCGACCGAAGAGCCCGCCGACGAGCCGTCGTCCGGAGGCCCGTCGTCCGAGGACCCCGCCCCGGAGGCGCCCGGCGACACCGCCGTCGAGAACCCGGCCGACGTTCCCGCTGACACCCCCACCGACACCCCCACCGACACCCCGTCAGGTGATACTTCGGGTGATTCGGGCGACAAGGCTCGCGACGACTCTGCGGACGAAACGGGCAACTCAGGCCAGAACGGCTCCGGCAAGCATCGCGGTGAGCCCGCCCCCGAGGCCCCGGGCGGCGACCGCGACTCCAACTCCTCGGGCCGGCACGCCTCGCGCGGCGACGGCCCCCGTGACGACTCCCGCGACGACGATGGATCGACGTACACGGTCCGCCTCGGCGACAGCCTCTCCGCGATCGCCGACGCCCGTGGGATCGACGGCGGTTGGACCGCCCTGTACGAGGCCAACGAGGACGCGATCGGCGCCGACCCGGACCTCATCCTCCCTGGCCAGCGCCTCGCCCTCGACGACTGACGGGGGAACGAGCGGGGTGAAACTGGGCGGAATCCGGCGGCAGTTCGCCGCTGAATGTCCGTTATAAAGACACTTCACCCCTGGTGAGAGATGAGTCTCATCAGCCTTGATCGGCTTGGTATTTCCGTGGATCGCATGGCTACCGTCGTCACCGCTCGCCACTGGCGGGCCCCGATGGCCGTCACGCCGAATCCTGCCGGCGGCCCTTGGGAACAGTCGTCGCGTAAAGCGCCGTAGGCAGGAGCGGGGGACCCAAGGTTTGTGCCGGGCCCGGCCGTTGAGAGCTCCACGCGGAGCCCGCAGCGGCGACGGAAACGGCTTGGGGTGAAGTCGTACGGACCATCCGTACGGCCGGGCAACTCACTTGGCCCGAACCCGACAGCTCACCTCGCAGGCGTCGGTGAGGGGATTACTCCATGCTGTTCTCCGGCAAGGGCAAGCACCGTCGTCTGACCAAGGCCGACAAGGCCACCCGCGCCCTCGCGGTCGCCGGTGTCGCCGGTGCCGCGGTCGCCGCGCCGATCGCCACCGCGGGCTCCGCCTCCGCCGCCACCGGCTCCGAGTGGGACGCCGTCGCCCAGTGCGAGGCGGGCGGCAACTGGTCGATCAACACCGGCAACGGCTACTACGGCGGCCTGCAGTTCTCGGCCTCCACCTGGAGCGCCTACGGCGGCGACAAGTACGCGGCCACCGCCGACCAGGCCACCAAGGCCCAGCAGATAGAGATCGGCGAGAAGGTCCTCGCCGGTCAGGGCAAGGGTGCCTGGCCGAACTGCGGCACCGGCCTCTCCAACGCCGCCTACGACGGCGGCGGTTCGGAGCAGCCCGCCGAGCAGGCCCCGCAGCAGCAGGCCGCCCCGCAGCCGGAGCGCAAGGCCGAGCAGCCCGCCTCCCGCTCGCAGGAGCGCGCCCCGCAGAAGACCGTCGAGACCCCGACCGGCAAGAAGGTCAAGAAGGGCGACGGCGAGTACAAGGTGAAGAAGGACGACACGCTCTCCAAGATCGCCGAGGAGCACGACGTCAAGGGTGGCTGGAAGACTCTCTTCGAGCTGAACAAGGACATCGTCGACGACGCCGACTTCATCTTCCCGGGCCAGCAGCTGCACCTGAAGTAAGCAGTAGCTGCACCTGAAGTAAGCAGTAGCTGCACCCGAAGCGAGCAGCGGCACGCGGCCGGGGCGGAATCAGCACATCCCCCCACCAACCGCCCCCGGCCGCCCCGCCGCTGCCCCCCACACTCTCCGCCCCGGCGCGCATTCCCCCGTACGCGCCGGGGCGGGGTCATGCCCGTACGAGCGGGTCGGCGCACATCGTGCTTACCGCTCGGTAGTGTTGTTGTTCTTTGCCCCTCAATGCGTGTCTTCGAGTCTCTTTTCGTCCCAGCGGGCGGGCGGCCGGGTGGCTGTGCCTCCGGAGGCGGTTAGGCTCGTGAGACGCAAGGCAAAGCATGGTCGGCCCGCAACGGCGCGGTCCGCGTGCAAGCACAGCTATGCGTCACATCCCAGAAGGAGATGCTCGTGCCGTCCATCGACGTCGTCGTAGCCCGGGAAATCCTGGACTCCCGAGGCAACCCCACGGTCGAGGTCGAGGTCGGCCTCGACGACGGCAGCACGGGTCGTGCTGCCGTTCCGTCCGGCGCCTCCACCGGTGCCTTCGAGGCCATCGAACTCCGTGACGGTGACCCCAACCGTTACCAGGGCAAGGGCGTGGAGAAGGCCGTCCTCGCGGTCATCGAGCAGATCGGCCCGGAGCTCGTCGGTTACGACGCCACCGAGCAGCGCCTGATCGACCAGGCGATGTTCGACCTGGACGCCACCGACAACAAGGGCTCGCTCGGCGCCAACGCCATCCTCGGCGTCTCCCTCGCCGTCGCCCACGCCGCCTCCGAGGCGAGCGACCTGCCGCTGTTCCGCTACCTCGGCGGCCCGAACGCGCACCTGCTGCCGGTGCCGATGATGAACATCCTGAACGGCGGCTCGCACGCCGACTCCAACGTGGACATCCAGGAGTTCATGATCGCCCCGATCGGCGCGGAGTCCTTCTCCGAGGCGCTGCGCTGGGGCACCGAGGTCTACCACACGCTGAAGAAGGTCCTGAAGAGCAAGGGCCTGGCCACCGGCCTCGGCGACGAGGGCGGCTTCGCCCCGAACCTCGGCTCCAACCGCGAGGCCCTCGACCTCATCCTCGAGGCCATCAAGGAGGCCGGTTACGTCCCCGGCCAGCAGATCGCCCTCGCCCTCGACGTCGCCGCCTCCGAGTTCTACAAGGACGGCACGTACACCTTCGAGGGCAAGGACCGCTCCGCCGCCGAGATGACCGAGTACTACGAGGAGCTCGTCTCCGCGTACCCGCTCGTGTCCATCGAGGACCCGCTGTTCGAGGACGACTGGGCCGGCTGGAACGTCATCACCGAGAAGCTCGGCTCCAAGGTGCAGCTGGTGGGTGACGACCTGTTCGTCACCAACCCGGAGCGCCTGGCCCGCGGCATCGAGGAGAACTCGGCCAACGCCCTGCTCGTCAAGGTCAACCAGATCGGTTCGCTGACCGAGACCCTGGACGCCGTCGAGCTGGCCCAGCGCAACGGCTTCAAGTGCATGATGTCGCACCGCTCCGGTGAGACCGAGGACGTCACCATCGCCGACCTGGCCGTCGCCACCAACTGCGGCCAGATCAAGACCGGCGCCCCGGCCCGCTCCGAGCGCGTCGCCAAGTACAACCAGCTCCTTCGCATCGAGGAGATCCTCGACGACGCCGCGGTCTACGCCGGTCGCAGCGCCTTCCCGCGCTTCAAGGGCTGACCCTCACGGCCTGAGTAGTTACGTACGTCCCCGCACCCGGTCCCGTACCGTGTGCGGGGACGTACGCGCGTGTGAACGGGAGGCGGGGACATGGCCGTGAAGGACCGGGAGCGGTTCTCCACCGCGACCAGGCTGCGGCTGTTCGGCGAGCAGACCGCGGCGCGCGTCTACCGCTCCCAGTCCCGCCGCCAGGCCCGCCGCTCCCGCCTCACCGGCCGCGCGGCGCTGCTCGCCCTCGTCGTCTGCTCGCTGATCGTGGCGCTCGCGTACCCGATGCGGCAGTACGTGGCGCAGCGCGCCGACATAGAGGAGCAGGAGCAGAAGCTGGCCGAGGCCCGCGAGCAGACCGAGAAGCTCCGGGACTCCAAGGCGCGCTGGCGCGACCCGGCGTACGTGGAGCGGCAGGCCCGCGAGCGGCTGCACATGGTGCTGCCGGGCGAGACCGGGTACACCGTGGTGGACCCGAGCGGCGGCCGCGTGCGCACCACCGAACCGGGAGCGGCCGACCGCGCCTGGTACAGCAACCTCTTCGACGGCGTCGACCAGGCGGACCGCCGCGGCTCCGAAGACGACAACTGACCGCCTTTCTCCGACCCGTACTTTCTCCGACCCGTACTTTCTTCGACCGTACTTTCTTCGACCTCACCGAAAGAACACGAGCACCGGCATGGAAACGCCCCCGCCCTCCACCCCGCGCACCGAGCCGACCGACGCGGACGTCGCGGCCTTCAAGCAGCAGCTCGGCCGACCGCCGCGCGGGCTGCGGGCCATCGTCCACCGCTGCCCGTGCGGTCAGCCCGACGTGGTGGAGACGGCGCCCCGGCTGCCCGACGGCACGCCGTTCCCGACGCTGTACTACCTGACGTGCCCGAAGGCCGCCTCGGCGATCGGCACGCTTGAGGCCAACGGTGTCATGAAGGAGATGACGGAGCGGCTCGCCACGGACCCGGAGCTCGCCGCCGCGTACCGCGCCGCGCACGAGGACTACATCCGCCGCCGCGACGAGATCGAGGTCCTCCAGGGCTTCCCGTCGGCGGGCGGTATGCCGGACCGGGTGAAGTGCCTGCACGTCCTCGTCGGCCACTCGCTGGCCGCCGGACCCGGGGTGAACCCGCTCGGCGACGAGGCCATCGCGATGCTGCCGGAGTGGTGGCGCAAGGGCGCGTGCGTGACGCTCCCCGAGGACAAGCCGGAAGACCGGCCGGAAGACCAGCCGGAGGAGACCGTATGACCCGCGTCGCCGCCATCGACTGCGGTACGAATTCCATCCGCCTGCTCGTCGCTGACGCGGACCCCGAGACCGGTCAACTGGTCGATCTGGACCGGCGGATGACGATCGTCCGGCTCGGCCAGGACGTCGACAGGACCGGCCGGCTCGCCCCCGAGGCGCTGGAGCGTACGTTCGCGGCGTGCCGGGAGTACGCCGGGATCATCAGGGAGCACGGCGCCGAGCACCTCCGCTTCGTGGCCACCTCGGCCTCGCGGGACGCGGAGAACCGGGACGAGTTCGTGCGCGGCGTCGTCGACATCCTGGGCGTCGAGCCCGAGGTGATCACCGGCGACCAGGAGGCGGAGTTCTCCTTCACCGGCGCCACCGGGGAGCTGAAGGGCCGCGCCGATCTGCACACGCCCTACCTGGTCGTGGACATCGGCGGCGGCTCGACCGAGTTCGTCGTCGGGGACGCGGACGGGGTGCGCGCCGCCCGCTCCGTCGACGTCGGCTGCGTGCGCATGACGGAGCGCCACCTCGTGCGGGACGGCGCGGTCGCGGACCCGCCCTCCGAGGCGCAGGTGGAGGCCATCCGCGCGGACATCGCCGAGGCCCTCGACCTGGCCGAGCGGACGGTGCCGATCGGCTCGGCCCGCACCCTGGTCGGCCTGGCGGGCTCGGTCACGACGGTCGCCGCGATCGCCCTCGGCCTGCAGAGGTACGACTCGGCGGCGATCCACCACTCCCGGATCCCCTACGCCCAGGTCAAGAAGATCACCGAGCAGCTCCTCGGCTCGACGCACGCGGAACGCGCCGCGATCGGCCCGATGCACCCGGGCCGCGTGGACGTGATCGGCGCGGGCGCCCTCGTACTCCTGATGATCATGGAACGCGTCGGCGCGGACGAGGTCGTCGTGAGCGAGCACGACATCCTCGACGGGATCGCCTGGTCCCTCGCCTGAGCCGCCTTGGATTCCTTGGCGGCGGGCCGGATCGACCCTGTCGCCGAGAAAGTTCGTGAACTTCTTCACAAGGAAAAGGGGTCCGGCGGGCCTCTAGGTGCGCTTCTTGTCCTGAATGGCGGGCTCCGCCGGACCTCACCCCAGGTTTCAGAGGTGCGTCGGGCGGCGGCAACCGCGGGGAAACCAGGCCGTGTTCCACTCGGGTCCGTGCCCAGAGCGGCAGCTCAGCGGCGGTCTCAACGCGTCCGGCCGGTCCGATGGTTCCCCGGCGGGGTCATGACCTCGGTCACGTGGGTGGCGGAGTGTAGCAGAGGGTGTCGAGACCCTTGTGAAGGGGCTCACGAGCGACCCCTCATCGGGGGGTGGATACTCGATGGCATGAGCACCACGGAGCGTCCCAGGATCCTCGTTGTAGGCGGTGGGTACGTAGGCCTGTACGCAGCTCGGCGCATTCTCAAGAAGATGCGCTACGGCGAGGCGACCGTCACGGTCGTCGACCCCCGGTCGTACATGACGTACCAGCCCTTCCTCCCCGAAGCTGCCGCCGGCAGCATCTCGCCTCGGCATGTCGTCGTCCCGCTGCGACGCGTGCTGCCCAAGGCTGAGGTCCTCACCGGCCGAGTCACCACCATCGATCAGGACCGCAAGGTCGCCACGGTCGCGCCGCTCGTCGGCGAGGCCTACGAGCTGCCCTTCGACTACCTGGTCATCGCGATGGGCGCGGTCTCCCGCACCTTCCCGATCCCCGGCCTCGCCGAGCAGGGCATCGGCATGAAGGGCATCGAGGAGGCCATCGGCCTGCGCAACCACGTCCTCGAGCAGCTCGACAAGGCCGACTCCACGACCGACGAGGACGTCCGCCGCAAGGCGTTGACCTTCGTCTTCGTGGGTGGTGGCTTCGCGGGCGCGGAGACCGTCGGCGAGGTCGAGGACATGGCCCGGGACGCGGCGAAGTACTACACGAACGTGTCCCGCGAGGACATGCGCTTCATCCTCGTGGACGCCGCCGACAAGATCCTTCCCGAGGTCGGCCCGAAGCTCGGGCAGTACGGCAAGGAGCACCTGGAGAGCCGTGGCGTCGAGGTCTACCTCTCGACCTCCATGGACTCCTGCATCGACGGCCACGTGGTGCTGAAGAACGGCCTCGAGGTCGACTCCAACACCATCGTGTGGACCGCCGGTGTGAAGCCCAACCCGGTGCTCTCCCGCTTCGGTCTGCCGCTCGGCCCGCGCGGCCACGTGGACACCCAGGCCACCCTCCAGGTCCAGGGCAGCGACTACATCTGGGCCGCCGGCGACAACGCCCAGGTTCCGGACATGGCCGGCCGCAAGGCGGGCAACGAGAACGCCTGGTGCCCGCCGAACGCCCAGCACGCGCTGCGTCAGTCGAAGGTCCTCGGCGACAACGTGATCTCCGGCATGCGGGGCTTCCCGCAGAAGGAGTACAGCCACGCCAACAAGGGTGCGGTCGCCGGTCTCGGCCTGCACAAGGGCGTCGCGATGATCGTCATGGGCAAGATGAAGATCAAGCTCAAGGGCCGTCTCGCCTGGTACATGCACCGCGCGTACCACGGCATGGCGATGCCGACGTACAACCGCAAGATCCGGGTCTTCGCGGACTGGACCCTCGGCATGTTCCTCAAGCGCGAGGTCGTCTCCCTCGGTGCGATGGAGTCGCCGCGCGAGGAGTTCTATGAGGCCGCCAAGCCCGCCCCGGTCGCCCCGCCGGCCGCCGAGGCCGTCGACAGCAAGGCCGACGCCAAGTCGGAGAAGGCCAAGGCCTCCTGAGGCGTCGCGCCTCCTGAGCCCCGGCTCACCGTCAGACCCCGCAGGGGCCGCCCGCCATCCGTGGTGCGGGCGGCCCCTGCGGGGTTTCTGCGGTCCCAGGGACGATTCGGTGTGCTGTCGGTGGGCTATCGGTGTCCCGAGGCAACTGTTTTACGATCCTTTTATGGCGCAACGGGACTGCGCGGGCCCCCTGTTGGTGTTTACGTGGTGTTGGACCTACCGGTAAAGACCAGGAAGGTGACACGCCATGGCAGACGCCGCGCTGCGGCTGAGGACACTCGCCGAGCAACTCCTCGGAGCCCCGCTCCCCGTCCGGATCCGCGCCTGGGACGGCAGCGAGGGCGGTCCCCCCGGCGCCCCCACCTTGATCGTCCGCAACCGCCGCGCCCTGCGCCGGATGCTCTTCAAGCCCGGCGAACTGGGCATGGCCCGCGCCTGGGTGGCCGGAGACCTGGACGTCGAGGGCGACCTCTACGCGACCCTCGACCTGATGTCCGAGCTGATCTGGGAGCGCGCCGAGGACGCCGCGCCCCCCTCGCTGCGCGACCCCGACACCCGCGCCGCCGTCCGCGAGCTGCTCTCCCTCGCCGGACCGCTGCTGCTGCCCCCGGCCCCGCCCGCCGAGGAGGTCGGCCGGCGCAGCGGCCCCCTGCACACCAAGATCCGCGACCGCCAGGCCATCAGCCACCACTACGACGTCGGCAACGACTTCTACGAGCTGGTCCTCGGCCCGTCGATGGTCTACTCCTGCGCCTACTGGGAATCGCCGGACGCGAGCCTGGAGGACGCCCAGCGGGACAAGCTCGGACTCATCTGCCGCAAGCTGGAGTTGACCGCCGGGCAGCGCCTGCTCGACGTCGGCTGCGGCTGGGGCTCCCTGGCCATCCACGCGGCCCGTGAGTACGGCGTCCAGGTCGTCGGGGTCACGCTCTCCCAGGAGCAGGCCGCGTACGCCCGCAAGCGGATCGCGGACGAGGGCCTCACCGACCGGATCGAGATCCGCGTCCAGGACTACCGCGACGTCCGGGACGGCCCGTACGACGCGATCTCCTCCGTCGGGATGGCCGAACACGTCGGCTCGGTCCGGTACTTGGGGTACGCGAACGACCTGTACGCCCTCCTGAAGCCCGGCGGGCGGCTCCTCAACCACCAGATCGCGCGCCGGCCGGTGAGCGACGAGGCGGGGTACAGCGTGGACGAGTTCATCGACGCGTACGTCTTCCCGGACGGCGAGCTGGCCCCCGTGGGCCGTACGGTCTCGCTCCTGGAGGAGGCGGGCTTCGAGGTCCGCGACGTGCAGGCGATCCGCGAGCACTACGCGCTGACGCTGCGGCAGTGGGTGGCCAACCTGGAGGACGCGTGGCCGCGCGCGCTGCGGCTTGTCTCGCCGGGGCGGGCGCGGGTGTGGCGGCTCTACATGGCCGCTTCCGCGCTGGCCTTCGAGCGGAACCGGATCGGGGTGAACCAGGTGTTGGCGGTGCGGACTGAGGAGTCCGGCACGTCCGGTGTGCCCCTCCGCGCGCGGGACTGGCGGTAACCGGGGGCTCCGCCCCCCGGACCCCCGGTCTGTTCTTCGGCTGCGGCGCCGTCGTGGCTGGTCGCGCAGTTCCCCGCGCCCCTTAAAACCCCCGCCCCTCCGGCAGGATCCAGGCGCTCCGGGGCTAAATCCAGCCCCTCCGGCGTTTGAGGAGCGGGGGTCCGGGGGCTGGCCCCCGTGCCGACGGCAGTCTTTCGGGAAGGGGCGGGGAGGGGAAAAGAATGAGGTCCCGGGTGGCACGTACGCGCACCCGGGACCCAACCCCCGTCCGGCAAGGACTACTCCGCCTTGATGGCGGCCAGCATGTTCAAGCGGGCCGCCCGCCGCGCCGGCCACAGCGCGGCCAGGACGCCGACCACCGCCGCGAGCGCGAGGAAGAGCCCCATCCGGCCCCACGGCAGGACCAGCTCGTACGTCGCCAGGGACGAGCCGATCAGCTCCCCGGCCGCCCAGCCGAAGAAGACGCCTAGGCCGATCCCGAGGACGCCGCCGAAGAGCGAGATCACCAGGGACTCCATGCGGACCATCCGCTTGATGCCCTTGCGGTCGAGGCCGATCGCGCGCAGCATCCCGATCTCCTGGGAGCGCTCGAAGACCGACATCGCCAGGGTGTTGATCACGCCGAGCACGGCCACGATGACCGCCATGGCGAGCAGCCCGTACAGCATGTTCAGCATCAGCGTGAACATCTGGGCGATCCCGTTGGAGATGTCCTTCTTGTCCTCGACGGCGATCGCCGGGTTGTCGCCGAGCGCCGCGCGGATCGAGTCCTTGACCGCGGGCGTCGCGCCGTCCGACATCTTCACCATCACCTGCATGTCGGTGATCTGCCGCTGGTGCGGGGCGAGCCGGTCCTTGTCGATCATGATGCCGCGCATCATCTCGTTGCCCTGGTACACGCCCGCGACCCGCAGCGTGCCCTTCTCGCCGTCCTCGTACCGGACGGTGAAGTCCGAGCCGGCCTTCCAGCCGTGCTGCTTCGCGGTGTCGCTGTCGACGACGACCTTGCCGCCGCCGAGGCCGCCCCACGAGCCCTGCTCGAAGTCCAGGGAGGCGAGCGAGCCGATGGTCTCCGCGTCGACGCCCGTCAGGTACGCGGGCTCCTTCTTGCCGTCGATCTGCGCGGGCGAGTTGCGCAGTGGGCTGGTGGCGGTGACGCCGTCGAGGTCCGCCAGCCTCTTCTCCACGTCGGGGGAGAGCGTGTTGAAGTTCTGCATCGAGACCACGTAGTCGGCCTTGATGGAGTCCGTGGCCATCTTGTCGATGGACTTCTGCACGCTGCCCGCGATCACGGTCATGCCGGTGATCAGGGTGAGCCCGATCATCAGCGCCGAGGCCGTGGCCGCCGTACGGCGCGGGTTGCGCACCGAGTTCTGCCGGGCGAGCTTCCCGGAGACCCCGAAGAGGCGCAGGACCGGGGCGGCGGCCGCGATGATCGGTCGGGAGAGCAGCGGCGTCAGGACGAAGACGCCGATCAGCAGCAGCGCGGCGCCCAGGCCCATCGGCAGCTTGCCGTCGTCGCCCATCCGCGTCCCGGCGAGCACCGCGGCGATGCCCGCGCCGGAGAGGAGGGCGCCGATGGTGTTGCGTACGACGAGGGACTTGGTGGTGGCCGTGGCGTGCACGCTGTTCATCGCGGCGACCGGCGGGATCTTCGCGGCGCGGCGGCCCGGCAGCCAGGCGGCGAGCATCGTCACGACGATGCCCACGACGAGCGAGGCGATCACCGTCGAAGAAGAGACGACCAGCGGGCCGTCCGGCACGCTGCCGCCGAAGGAGCCCATCAGGGAGCGAAGGCCGGCGCCGATGCCGACGCCCGCGGCCAGACCCACCACGGCCGCGACAGCGCCCACGACGAACGCCTCGATCAGCACCGACCGCGTGACCTGGCGGCGCGAGGCGCCCACCGCGCGCATCAGGGCCAGCTCCTTGGTGCGCTGGGCGACCAGCATGGTGAAGGTGTTGGCGATGATGAAGATGCCGACGAAGAGCGAGATCCCGGCGAACGCGAGCATGCCGGTCTGCATGCCGCTCATGCCGCTCTCGATCTGCCTGGCCTGCTCGTCGGCGAGCTCGCTGCCCGTGGTGGCCTCGGCGGTGCCGTTCTTCGGCAGCACCTTCTCGATCTCGGCCTTGAGCGCGGCCTGGCTGGTGCCGGGCGCGGCCCGCACGTCGATCTCGCTGAACGTGCCGGGCTGCGCGTACAGCGCCTGCGCGGTCCTGGTGTCGAACAGGGCGAGGCTGCCGCCCGCGGCGACGTTGCCGTCGTCGGTGGTGAAGATGCCGGAGACCTTCGGCGTGAGCACGGGCCCGTCGATGGACATCCGCACCTGGTCGCCGACCTTGTACCCGGCGCGCTCCGCGGTCTTCGCGTCGAGAGCGATCTCGCCCTTGCCGGACGGGGCGCGGCCGTCCTTCATCGGGTAGCGGGAGTCGCTCTCGCCGTAGTAGTTGGCGCCGGTCGTGGACCAGCCCTCGCCGACCAGCTTGCCGTCCTTGTCGGCGAGCGCGGCGAAGCCGGAGACGGTGCCGGTCGCGGAGGCGGCGCCGGGCACGCTCGCGGCCTTGTCGAGCAGCTCCTGGGTCAGCCGGGGCGGGGCACCTGGCTTGTCCTCGGCGCCCTTCTTCGGCTGTACGGCGACGTCGACGTGCTCGAAGCCCTGGGCGGAGCTCTTCTGGAACGCGTCGGAGATGGTGTTGGTGAAGACCAGGGTGCCGGAGACGAAGGCCACGCCGAGGAGGACGGCGAGCACGGTCATCAGCAGCCTGGCCTTGTGCGCGAGCACGTTGCGCAAGGCGGTACGGAACATGGTTCCTGAGGTCCTGTTCTGAAGGTCAGTAGTGGGGCTGCTGGGGGCTCAGCTGGTCCGGCCCTTGGCGTCGAACCGCTTCATCCGATCCAGTACGGCCTCGGCGGTCGGCTCGTGGAGCTCGTCGACGATGCGGCCGTCGGCGAGGAACACGACGCGGTCGGCGTACCCGGCGGCCACCGGGTCGTGCGTGACCATGACGACGGTCTGGCCCAGCTCCCGTACGGAGTTCCTGAGGAAGCCGAGGACCTCGGCGCCGGAGCGGGAGTCCAGGTTTCCGGTCGGCTCGTCGCCGAAGATGATGTCGGGCTTCGAGGCGAGGGCGCGGGCCACGGCCACGCGCTGCTGCTGGCCGCCGGAGAGTTCGCTCGGCCGGTGACCGAGCCGCCCGGAGAGGCCCACCATCTGGATCACCTGCTCGACCCACTGCTTGTCCGGCTTCCGCCCGGCGATGTCCATGGGGAGCGTGATGTTCTCGTACGCGGTGAGGGTGGGCAGCAGGTTGAACGCCTGGAAGATGAACCCGATCTTGTCCCGGCGGAGCTTGGTCAGCTGCTTGTCCTTCAGGGACCCCAACTCGGTGTCGCCGATGCGCACGGAGCCGGAGCTGAACGAGTCGAGCCCGGCGACGCAGTGCATCAGGGTCGACTTGCCGGACCCGGACGGGCCCATGATCGCGGTGAACTCGGCCTGCCGGAAGTCGACCGTGACCCGGTCCAGGGCGACCACCTGGGTCTCGCCCTGGCCGTAGACCTTGGTCAGCTCGGTGGCACGCGCGGCTACTGCGGTCGCCTGGTGAGCGACGGATGTGGTGGTCACGGAACGGGGCTCCTGTCGGCACGACGTCAACTTCCGGTATCCATCGTGCTGTCGGATCCGTGTGAAGAAGTCAGCCCCAGCTCTCGTTCGCCGCTTCCTCTTCAGGCTGACCGGTGGGGTCCGGTGTCATACCTGGGGAGGAGCCCCGACCCTGACCCGGTTCGCCGGAAACGCGGTCGGTCCACCCCGCGGACACCCCCGCGCGGGGCGACAGAATCCCGTCATTCCGCCGGGGGCTCCCGAACCGCGCGCGGGGGCGGTCCCGTAAGCGTCGAACACCCCTCACGAGCGCTGACGCACCCTCAGACGTCAATAAAACAAGACAACATCGGGCTGTTGTTCGGCCGTTCGGGGGACGCCTCCCGATAGGCTCAGGACCCCGCACACGCGGAGTCCACGGTCTGCCCGGATGGTGGAATGCAGACACGGCGAGCTTAAACCTCGCTGCCCCTCGGGGGCGTACCGGTTCAAATCCGGTTCCGGGCACCTCTCCACTCCATTCTTCACCACCCTCCTACAGCGAAGTGAGAGAAGATCCTCCCAGAGCACTAGGGTGGTTCTTTTGCTTACGCATTACCCTTGTCGTAGGGCCGCGCAGGGTGGCCAGTCGTGATTGGCGCAGAGGAGTGAAATGAGGAGCAGCAACCCGGTCTTCTCGCGACGGGGGTTCAGCCGCGACAACGGCTACGCGGGCTTCGGCTCGGCGCCGCAGGCCGGGGGCCCCGCGGTCGGTACGCAGGGCAACCCCTACGCGGGCGGCAACCCGTACGCGCAGGCGCCGACGAACCCGTACGCGCAGAACCCCTACGCGCAGCAGGACCTCCAGCACGGCGCCCCGCAGGCGCCGGTCAGCACCGGCGACAAGATGACGATGGACGACGTCGTCATGCGGACGGGCATCACGCTCGGCACCGTGATCGCCGGCGCCACCGTCGCCTGGGTCATGAACGTGGGCCTCGGCATCGCCATCGGCGCCGCGCTCATCGCGATGGTGCTCGGCCTGGTGCAGGCCTTCAAGCGCAAGGCCAACCCCGCGCTGATCCTGGCGTACGCCGCCTTCGAGGGTGTCTTCCTCGGCGCGATCAGCAACTACGTCAACAGGTACATCGCGGAGGGTGCGGCCATGCAGGCCGTGCTCGGCACGATGGCCGTCTTCGTCACGATGCTGGTGCTGTACAAGACCCGCATCGTCCGCGTCACGCAGCGCTTCACGCGCTTCCTGATGATCGCCGTGACGGCGTTCCTGGTGCTGACCGCCGTGAACCTGCTGTTCATGGTGTTCGGCGGCGGTGACGGCCTCGGCTTCCGCAGCGGCTGGCTCGGTGTCGTCTTCGGCATCGTCGGCATCCTGCTCGGTGCCTTCTTCCTCGCCCTGGACTTCAAGCAGGTCGAGGACGGCATCGCGTACGGCGCTCCGCGCTCGGAGTCCTGGCTGGCCGCCTTCGGTCTGACCATGACCCTGGTCTGGATCTACCTGGAGATGCTGCGGCTGATCTCCATCTTGAACAGCGACTGACGGACGTCCGTCCGGTCCTGCCCGACAGGACGAAGGGCCCGCGAAGCGCTTGCTTCGCGGGCCCTTCGGCGTTGTCGGGGATCTGGTGGGGTGCGCTCAGAGGAATCTGCGCGCGGCCCTCCTCATGTCGTGCTCGTGGACGATCGCCTTGGCGTGACCGTGGGCGAGGTCGTACTCGGCGCGGAGCCAGCTGACCTTCTCGTCGAAGCGGAGGAAGGACGGGCCGTCGTCGATCGCGCGAAGCCACTCGGCGACTTCGCGACCGGTGCAGTGCGGGATGCGGGCGAGCAGATTGCGGTGGGTCTCCTCGGAGAAGACTAGGGACATCGGCGCCTCCGGACGCTGTCGATGCGAGTCCTTCACGTCACCGTGCCTGAGTGTCCCGGGGTTGGCAACAGCCCCGGAAGGGCGCATAGGGTCACAGGGTGCTTGATACGACGCCCCTGACGGATGCCGTGGACCAGTTCGCCGACCGCCTGCGGGCCGCCCCGGAGAGCCGCCTCCAGCGCGTCGCCGCGGCCGAAGCCCGGTCCCTTGCCAGGGAGTTGGCGGTGCGCGCGCAGTCCATCGAGGACCCGCGGACCGAGCCGCGGGAGATCCCTGACGCGGGCCTGTTCGCGGTCTCCGATCAAGTAACGGTCGCCGGACGCGACTTGGCCCTTGTGTTGACGGACGAGGCGCAGCTCGCGGAAGCGGTGGAACTGGTGCATGAGGCACAGAAACGCGCCGGGGTATGAACACCGGCGCGTTTCGGGGGCGTACGGGGGCTGGCCTCGGGCGGGGATACCAGGACGGGCCTCGGGCGAGGACGGGCCCTCGGGCGAGGACGGCCCTCGGGCGGGCTCAGGCGGAGGCTATGACGCGGTCCGCCAGGATGTAGACGTTCTCGTCGCCGCAGCCGAACGTCAGCGTGTACGCGCCGGAGACTCCGGAGCCGCCGAGCAGCACCGGGGTGTCGCCCGCCCGCAGGGCCGCGGCCAGGCGCTCCGCGGTCTCGCGGTGGCCCGGGGTCATGCACAGCGTCGTACCGTCCGAGAAGACGTACACGTCGAGGGTGCCGAGCGGGCCGGGGCGGACGTCGGAGAGCGCGGTGCGGTCCTGGGCGAGCTCCTCCAGGCAGCGCAGCGTGTGCTCGTGGTCGCCGGTGGCGCCGTCGCGTCCCGCCTTGACCGGCACGAAGTCGGGGTGCGAGGGGTGGCGGCGGCGGGCCGCGGCCAGCTCGGGGGAGTCCTCGGGGAACTCGTCGGCGGCGCCGTTCAGCTCCTCGGCGGGCTCGGCCAGCTCGTGCTGCAGCTCCCGCTCCAGGCCGACGAAGTCGGACTGGCGGGGCAGGAACAGCTCCTCGGCCAGGTGCGCCGGCAGCCCGCCGAGCAGGGACGGGGCGTCGGCGGCGTCGCGGGCCTCCTGCGCGGCCCAGAAGGCGCGCGCCTCGGCCAGCTCACGCTCCCGCTCCTCGGCCAGGGCCTCGGCGACGGCGGCGCGGATCGCGTCGGTGCCCTGCGCGGGCACACCGGACTCGGCGGCGCCGCGGGCGTGCGGCACGGCGACGTCGCTGTGCTCGGCCAGGCCCGTGGCGAGCTCGGTGCGCAGCGCGGAGATCTCGGAGAGCTGCTGACGGAGGCCACGCACGGTGTGCAGTGCGGCGGCTCCCACGGCCGTGGCAGCGGCGGTGGCGACCAGCAGGGCAAGAGTCATGGCGCTCACTGACGTACTCCCGGTTCCAAGTTGACCCCCTGCTTACAGATCCCCGACTTACTGACCCCCGACTTACTACAACAGCTTGTCGGAGACGGCTGAGGGCTGTCAGTGCATTAGGTCACGAAACGGACAGGACTTTCTACCCCAGGTTTCCCCCCGCACCGCCCTGACCTGCGGAAATGCTACTCCCCCAGGACATAGGTCACATCCTGGGGGAGGTTGTGTCACGGCTGGGACTCGGAAGGTTACGCGGGGTGCGTCAGCTGAGGCGCTCGATGACCATGGCCATGCCCTGGCCGCCGCCGACGCACATGGTCTCCAGGCCGAACTGCTTGTCGTGGAACTGCAGGCTGTTGATCAGCGTGCCGGTGATGCGGGCGCCGGTCATGCCGAAGGGGTGGCCGACGGCGATGGCGCCACCGTTGACGTTCAGCTTGTCCTCGTCGATGCCCAGGTCGCGGGCGGACGGGATGACCTGCGCGGCGAAGGCCTCGTTGATCTCGAACAGGTCGATGTCGGAGACCGACAGGCCCGCCAGCTTCAGGGCGCGCTTCGACGCCTCGACCGGGCCGAGGCCCATGATCTCCGGGGAGAGGCCGGAGACACCGGTGGAGACGACGCGGGCGAGCGGTGTCAGGCCGAGCTCGCGGGCCTTCGTGTCGGACATGACGACGAGGGCGGCGGCGCCGTCGTTCAGCGGGCAGCAGTTGCCGGCCGTGACCAGGCCGTCGGGGCGGAAGACCGGCTTCAGGCCCGAGACGCCCTCAAGGGTGACGCCGGCGCGCGGGCCGTCGTCCTTCGCGACGACCGTGCCGTCGGGGGTGGTGACCGGGGTGATCTCGCGCTCCCAGAAGCCGTTCTTGATGGCTTCCTCGGCACGGTTCTGCGAGCGCACGCCGAAGGCGTCCATGTCCTCGCGGGTGATGCCCTTGAGGCGGGCGAGGTTCTCGGCGGTCTGGCCCATCGCGATGTACGCGTCCGGCACCAGGCCGTCCTCGCGCGGGTCGTGCCAGCTGGTGCCGGTCTGCTCGGCGACGGCGGCGGTACGGGCCTCGGCCTCGGCGAACAGCGGGTTGTGCGTGTCCGGCAGCGAGTCCGAGTTGCCCTTGGCGAAGCGGGACACCATCTCGACACCGGCCGAGACGAACACGTCGCCCTCGCCTGCCTTGATGGCGTGCAGCGCCATGCGGGTCGTCTGCAGCGAGGAGGAGCAGTAGCGGGTGATCGTGCAGCCGGGCAGGTGGTCCATGCCCATCTGCACGGCGACGATGCGGCCCAGGTTGTTGCCCTGCTCGCCGCCGGGCAGGCCGCAGCCGAGCATCAGGTCGTCGATGTCCTTCGGGTCGAGCTCCGGGACCTTGGCGAGGGCGGCCTGGATGATCGTCGCGGTCAGGTCGTCCGGGCGGAGGTCCTTCAGGGAGCCCTTGAAGGCGCGGCCGATGGGGGAGCGGGCGGTGGAGACGATCACGGCTTCGGGCATGAGGGGGCTCCCTTGTCGCAGGTATGGACGGTACGGGAAGTTACCTGCACGTACCGCGAAGGTCATCGGTCCTGGCGTGTGACACCCGCCTCTTTTCTAAGCGCTTGCTCAGGGTTGGTGGGTTCCGGAGCCGGCCGGGATTCCGCATCCGAGTGTTCCTCGTGGCCGTTCCCCGCGCGCTCCGGGGCGTTGATACGGCGCCGCCTGCGGTGCTTGAGGAGGGCCCACGGACCCCGCGGACCGGTCGGCATCGCGGCCGTGACCTCCGTACCGCCCTCGGCCGCGGCCTCCGCCGCCGCCCGTGCGACCGGCAGGAAGCCCTCGTCGCGGGAGGTGTCGGGGCGCTCCTCCTCCGGCCACAGGCCGACCGCCGCGCAGACCGTGGGCAGTACGGCCATCGCCGCCGTCGCGTAGCCCTCCGCCGACGGGTGGTAGTTGTCCGGGCCGAACAGCTCGCGCGGGTTCGCCGTGAACTCCGGGCCGAGCAGATCGCCGAGCGAGACCGTACGACCGCCCTGCTCGACGACGCCGATGGTCTGGGCGGCGGCCAGCTGGCGGGAGACGCGGCGGGCCAGCCAGCGCAGCGGCTGGTAGACCTGCTCGACCGAGCCCAGGTCGGGACAGGTGCCGACGACCACTTCGGCACCCGCGGTGCGCAGCCGCCGTACCGCCGCCGCGAGGTAGCGGACCGAGCGGGTCGGGGGCATCCGGTGCGTGACGTCGTTGGCGCCGATCATGATCACGCAGACGTCCGGCACCGCCGAGGAGTTGGCGAGCAGCAGCGTGACCTGGCGGGCCAGGTCGTCCGACTGCGCGCCCGGCAGCGCCACGTTCCGCAGCAGCACCGGGCGTTCCGCCACCGCCGCGAGGCCCTGCGCGATCAGCGCGCCCGGCGTCTGGCCGGTGCGGTGCACGCCCTGGCCCGCGGCCGTGGAGTCGCCGAGAAGGGTCAGGCGCAGCGGGGAGCGGGTGTCCGCCGGGTCGAGGAACGGCCTGCCGTACAGGCCGTCGGCGTGCGGCGGCTGCGTCGGCTCGGCGCCCGACGCGGTCCCCACACTGCGTTTCGCCAGCTGCACCTCGGCCAGGAGCACCCCGACCGCCGCCGCGCTCAGCAGCCCGACTCCGCCGCCGCCGTACGCGGCACCCGCGGCGATCCGCCGCGCCACCCTTGCCCTCGACATGGACCGAAGCCACCTCCTTGTAGCGCCGTACATCAACTCCTTGCCCGGTACGTACCGTCGGTCAATCTCCGACCTGGCGAAGGAGGGGTACGGGCAGGGGTGCGGGCAGGGGTACGGGCAGGGGTGCGGGCCGGTGCGGCGGGCCCCGGAAGTCCGGTGTGGCAGGCCCCCGAAGTGCAGCGCCGGGCAGCCGAATTCCGCTTAGGCTGGCCGCATTCCTAGGGAGAACCGGAGACAACGGTGCAATTCCACGACTCGATGATCAGTCTCGTCGGCAACACCCCGCTGCTGAGGCTCAACAACGTGACCGCGGGCATCAGGGCCACCGTCCTGGCCAAGGTCGAGTACTTCAACCCGGGCGGCTCCGTGAAGGACCGCATCGCGCTGCGCATGATCGAGGCGGCCGAGGCGAGCGGCGAGCTGCGGCCGGGCGGCACCATTGTCGAGCCGACCAGTGGCAACACCGGGGTGGGCCTCGCGATCGTGGCCCAGCAGAAGGGCTACAAGTGCGTCTTCGTGTGCCCGGACAAGGTCTCCACGGACAAGATCAACGTGCTGCGCGCGTACGGCGCCGAGGTCGTCGTCTGCCCCACGGCCGTGGACCCCGAGCACCCCGACTCGTACTACAACGTCTCCGACCGGCTCGTCCGTGAGACGCCCGGCGCCTGGAAGCCGGACCAGTACAGCAACCCGAACAACCCGCGCTCGCACTACGAGACCACCGGGCCCGAGCTGTGGGAGCAGACGGAGGGGAGGATCACCCACTTCGTGGCGGGCATCGGCACCGGCGGGACGATCTCCGGAACCGGCCGCTACCTGAAGGAGATCAGCGACGGCAAGGTCCGGATCGTGGGCGCCGACCCCGAGGGCTCGGTCTACTCCGGGGGCTCCGGGCGGCCGTACCTGGTCGAGGGCGTCGGCGAGGACTTCTGGCCGACGGCGTACGACCAGCACGTGACGGACGAGATCGTCGCGGTCTCGGACAAGGACTCCTTCCAGATGACCCGGCGTCTCGCCAAGGAGGAGGGCCTGCTCGTCGGCGGCTCCTGCGGCATGGCGGTCGTGGCGGCGCTCAAGGTGGCGGAGGGCCTCGGGCCGGACGACGTGGTCGTCGTCCTGCTGCCGGACTCCGGGCGCGGCTACCTCTCGAAGATCTTCAACGACGAGTGGATGAACGACTACGGCTTCCTGGAGCAGCCCGGTGACGAGCCGCGCGTCGGCGACGTCCTGGAGCACAAGGAGGGCGGCATCCCCAAGCTCTTGCACATGCACCCGGAGGAGACCGTCGGCGAGGCCATCGAGGTCCTGCGCGAGTACGGCGTCTCGCAGATGCCGATCGTGAAGCCGGGCGCCGGGCACCCGGACGTGATGGCCGCGGAGGTCATCGGCTCGGTGGTCGAACGCGAGCTGCTCGACGCGCTGTTCACGCAGCGGGCCTCGCTCGCCGACCCGCTGGAGAAGCACATGTCCGACCCGCTGCCGCAGGTCGGCTCGGGCGAGCCGGTGGCCGACCTGATGTCCGTGCTGTCCGCGGCGACCGGTGCCGACGCGGCGATCGTCCTGGTCGAGGGCAAGCCGACGGGTGTGGTGAGCCGGCAGGACCTCCTTGCGTACCTGGCGCGCGAGAAGTAGGCCTGTACGGTTCGGGGTTCGGGAAATCGGTACGAGCGCGACACGTGCGCGCAGCACCCGCTTAACACGGCTCCGGCACAGTGGTCGATGTCGGCGCACAGGACTCCTCCGGAGCGGCTCCCGGACCTCCTGAACGCCTCGGACGCGGAAACACCGGCCCTGACCCGGCCCGCGTCCCCCGCGGGGACCACCGTCGTCCCGCCCTCCGGCACTCGCTGCCGAAGGTGCGGTGGTCCCTGCGGGGCACTCCCCGTCTTACGTGGTCTTTCTGCTGCTGTTGTCCAGCGCACCCTTTGCCGGCCTTCTGGCGCCGTTGACCAGCGCCCCCTTCGCCGGCCTTCGGCCTTGTCCTCAAACGCCGGACGGGCTGGATCATCGGCCTTCGGCCTTGTCCTCAAGCGCCGGACGGGCTGGATTGTCGGCCCGCTTCCTCAAGCGGCGGACGGGCTGGATCGTCGCCCCGCGTCCTCAAGCGCCGGACGGGCTAGATCGTCGGTGGGTGGGCTGGGTTTGCCGTCCAACTTCCCAGGAGCGCCAGCCTTTCCGCCGTCTCCGAGCCCGGCTCCGGGGTGTAGACGACCAGGAGCTGGTCCGGGTCGCCCGGGAAGGTCAGGCCCTCGTACGGGAGGGTCAGGAGACCCGCCACCGGGTGCTGGACGCGTTTCACGCCGTGCGTCTTCTCCTTGACCTGGTGGTCCGCCCACAGACGCCGGAAGTCCTCGCTCTTCACGGACAACTCGCCGACCAGCTCGGCCAGTTGACGGTCACCGGGGTGGCGGCCCGCGTCCAGCCGGAGGTAGGCCACGGTCTCGGCGGCGACCGCGGGCCAGCCGGGGTAGCGGTCGGGGGCGGCCGGGTCGAGGAAGATGTGGCGCATGATGTTGCGCTCGCGCGGGGTCTGCGCGGAGTAGCCGCTCAGGGCGTCGGCGAGCGCGTTCCAGGCCAGCACGTCCATGCGGCGGCCGAAGACGTACGCGGGCGCTTCCCGGATCGTGTCGAGCAGCAACTGCAGGCCAGGGCGGACCAGTTGGGGCTCGGAGCGGCCGACGGCGCGGGACGGGCGGGCCACGTCGTACAGGTGCGCGTGTTCCGTCCCGTCGAGCCGCAGCACGCGCGCGACCGCGTCCAGGACGGCGTCCGAGACCGCCGGGCCGCGGCTCTGCTCCAGGCGGATGTAGTAGTCCACGCTGACGCCCGCCAGCTGGGCCACCTCCTCGCGGCGCAGCCCCGGCACCCGGCGCCGGCCGTGCGAGGGCAGGCCCACGTCCCGCGGCTGGATGCGGGCGCGCCGAGAACGCAGGAAATCTCCGAGGTCACCGTCCATAGGACCGAGCGTAGGACAGCCGCGCGGATCCAGCCTGGTACTGCCGGACCCAGGAAAACTCCAGCCCTGGGTGGAGGAGTCGCGGCCCCGCAGAGTCGGTCCCGGAAGACAGGAACGACGAGGGAGAGACCATGACGTACGACAGCCTCGCAGGGCGTACCGCCGTCGTCACCGGAGCCGCCAGCGGGATCGGGGAGGCGGTGGCCCGGCTGCTCGCTGCGCAGGGGGTGCGGGTGGCGCTGCTCGCTCGGCGGGCCGAGCGGCTCGAAGAGCTGGCCCAGAAGATCGGCGCCGACGGCGGCAGCGCGCTCGCGGTGCCCGCCGATGTGACAGCCGAGGCATCCGTGGAGGCGGCCGTGGAGCTGGTGCACGGCGCGTTCGGGCGGGTCGACCTGGTCGTGAACAACGCCGGGGTGATGCTGCCCAACCCGGTGGACGCGGGCCGGGTTGACGAATGGCAGCGGATGATCGACACCAACGTGACCGGCGCGCTGCGGGTGGTCCGTGCGTTCCGGGCGGACCTGCTGGACGCCGCCGCCGCGGGCCGGCCCGCCGACCTGGTCAACGTCTCGTCGGTCGCGGCGCACCTGATGTTCCCGACGTACGCGGTGTACGGGGCGACCAAGGCCGCGCTCACCTATCTCTCGCAGGCGCTGCGCGGCGAGTTCGGGCCGCGGGACGTGCGCGTCACCAACGTCGAGCCGGGGTTCACGGACACCGAGCTGCGCGGGCACATCGACAACGCGGAACTGAGCGAGGCCCTGGAGGGCCTGTTCGGGGAGGTCGGCTCGCTCGCCGCGGAGGACATCGCCGACCTGGTGGCGTACGCGACGAGTCGGCCCCGGCACGTCAACCTGCGCCAGGTGGTGGCCCTGCCGACGCGGCAGGCGTAGGGGGCGCGGGTCAGCCCTGCCAGTCCGTGTCGCGGTTTCGGCGGTCGTGGCGCGGGGTGGCGAAGAGGGTGCGTCGTGCGTGCGCCGCGTTCACGGCGATGATGCCGGTCCAGGCGACGGCCAGGCCGAGCAGGCCCGCGTTGACGACCGCGATCGCCGAGAGCGGGACCGCCAGGATCAGGGAGACCAGGGCGAAGCCGAAGCGTTCGCCCCAGCCGTCCAGGGAGTCGCGGCCCCCGCGGACCGCCGCCGTCCGTTCCTCGGCGAGGCGGCGGCGGACGCGGCGGTCGACCGTGGCGTCGAGGCGCTGCTCGACCTTCTCCAGGAACGACTCCACCAGGACGGAGTCGTACTCCTCGCCCAGCTCCCTGCGGGTCTGCAGGGTGGCGTGGAGCTCCTTCTTCAGCTCAGGGTCGCGGGCTTCCATGTGGTTCACGGTACGAAGCGTCGGCGGCGGGCGCAGTGGGGCTGACCCCCGTATTCCGCTTCCGGCCTGCCAGAGCCCAGTAGAGCACCGCCGGGACGGTGAGGCCCACGATCCAGGAGATGTCGGCGCCGCCGAGCGGGGCGACGAGTGGGCCGGTGTAGAAGTGCGTGACCAGGAAGGGGAGTTGGAGGGCGACGCCGATCGCGTAGACCGCCAGCGCGTCCCAGCGCCAGCTGCCGTAGCGGCCGTTCGGGTCGGACAGGGCCGGCAGGTCGTACCGCTCGCGGGAGATCAGGTAGTAGTCGACCAGGTTGATCGCGGACCAGGGGGTGAAGAACGTCAGCAGGAAGAGCAGGAAGTCCTTGAACGAGGTGAGGAAGCTGTCCTTGCCGAGCAGGGCGACCGCCGTGCCCGCGATCATGATCAGCGCGATGTAGACGGCCCGGCCGCGCGGGGAGAGCACGCGCTGGCCGCGGAAGCCGCTGACGCTCGTCACGATCGACATGAAGCCGCCGTATGTGTTCAGGACGTTGATCGTGAGCTTGCCGAGCGCGATCACGAAGTAGAGGAACGCGGCGATCAGTCCGCCGCCGCCGAGCCCCACCACGTACGACACCTGGTTGTCCATGAACGCGCCGCCCGCCGTGGCCGCCACGAGCACGCCGAAGGTCATCGACCACTGCGAGCCGAGCGCCGAGCCGGACAGGGTCCACCAGAACGTGGCGCGGGTCGAGGTCGTACGCGGCAGATAGCGCGAGTAGTCCGCGACGTACGGGCCGAACGCCAGCTGCCAGGAGGCCGAGAGGGAGATCGCGAGCAGGAACATCGGCAGGTCGAAGTGTGCGTCCGCGAGCAGCGTCGTGAGGTCGGCGCGCTCCAGGAGGCGGATGCCGAGGTAGACGAAGGCGAGGGCGCAGATCACGCCGGCGACGCGGCCGACGGCGTGGATCAGGCGGTAGCCGACGGCGGCCATGAGGCCGGAGACGGCCGCGAAGATCAGGATGCCGGGGGTCTCGCCGAGGTGGGTCAGCTCGCCCACGGCCTGTCCGGCGAGGACGCTGCCGGAGGCGAAGAAGCCGATGTACATGACGATCACGAGGGCCAGCGGCACGACCGCGCCGCGCACCCCGAACTGGGCCCGGGACTGGATCATCTGCGGCAGCCCGAGCTTGGGCCCCTGCGCGGAGTGCAGCGCCATCACCGCTCCGCCGAGCAGGTTGCCGAGGACCAGGCCGATGATCGACCAGACCACGTCGCCGCCGAAGACCACGGCGAGGGCGCCGGTGACGACGGCGGTGATCTGCAGGTTGGCGCCCAGCCAGAGGGTGAACTGCGAGAAGGCGGTACCGTGCCGTTCCCCGTCCGGGACGACGTCGATGGACCGCTGTTCGACGAGTGAGGCTGCCATGGGTCCCCCAGGTTCGGGTGGAGCGGTGTTGCCTGTCTGTATAACGTCATGCAGAGTTCTGGGTGAGTGAATAATTTGTCAATACCCTGGCGGGAATCGCCTTGGCGCACAGTGACTGGTGATGAAGGAGGGGCCCGGTGACGGACAGCCCGACCGCCCGGCTGCAACAGCTCTTCGAGGGGCACCGCCTCACCCCCACGCAGCGGCGGATCGCCCACTGCATGGTGCGGCGTGCGGCCGAGGTGCCGTTCCTGTCGAGCGTGGAGCTGGCCGAGCTGGCCGGAGTCAGCCAGCCCTCGGTGACCCGCTTCGCGGTGGCGCTCGGCTTCGACGGCTACCCGGCACTCCGCCGCCATCTGCGCGAGGTCGCGCCAGCCGAACAGGCCTTGGGCCAGGGCGAGTTCAACGAGTACCAGCAGGCCGTCGAGGCCGAGATCGAGAACCTGCGGCACCTCGCCGCCGCCCTCGCCGACCCGGCGCCGGTCGAGCGCGCCGGCCGGCTGCTCGCCGCCTCCCGGCCGCTGCCGGTGCTCGGCCTGCGCGCGGCGGCCTCGCAGGCGTACGGCTTCGCGTACTTCGCCGCCAAGGTGCACCCGGACGTCCGGCTCCTGCGCGAGGGCGGCACGATGCTCGCCGACCGGATCGACGCCGCCGTACGGGCGGGGGCCTCGGCGCTGCTCTGCTTCGCGCTGCCGCGGTATCCGCGGGAGGTGGTCGAGGCCCTGACGTACGCGCGTGAGGCGGGCCTGACCGTGGTGACGGTGGCCGACAGCGCGTTCGCGCCGGTCGCGAAGGTGTCCGACCTGCTGATCCCGGCGGCCGTCGGCACCGGCCTCGCCTTCGACACGGCCTGCGCCCCGATGCTGCTCGGCCGGGTGCTCTTGGAGGCCATGGCCGACGAACTCCCGGACGCGCAGGCCCGCTTGGAGGAGTTCGATACGCGGGCCGCGGAGCGGGGGTTGTTCGTGGAGTGAGTGGAGTGAGTGGAGTGAGGGGCGCTCGCGGGGCGAGTAGGGGCGCTCGCTCGTACGGGTGAGCGAATGCTGAGCAGTGCCGTTCGGGGGAGCCTGGTCGTACGCTCGGGGGTATGAGCTCAGCAGAGGACTACGACCACCTGCGGCACTTGCTGGACAAGCTGCGGCCGGAACAGCTGCGGCACCTGCGTGCGGTCGCGGACACCGACCCGGAGCTCAAGCCGCAGGAGGGTGCGGAGGAGCTGCCTCCGGCTATTGAGCGCCCGGGGTTCCTGGCGTTTGTCGGGATGGGCGATTCAGGCCGTACGGACACTGCCGAGCGGCACCGGGAGCTGATCACGGAGTGGATCGACGAGGGCCGGATCCGGTGAAGCCGCTGCTCCTGGACACGGGTGTCCTCTACGCGATCGCCGACGCGGACGACGACGACCACCCCGCGTGCGCGGCGTACGTCAGCAGCTGGCGCGGACGTCTCCTGAAGTACGCCGACTTTCCGCTCGGTTCGGTGGACGCATCCGTTGTCGCGGTGGCCGAGCGCCTCGGGTTGACCGAAGTCGCGACGCTCGACCACCGGCACTTCTCCGCCGTACGCCCGAGTCACGTGCCGGCGTTCACCCTCCTCCCCTGACCGAAAGCCCCCTCACTCCTCCCCGCGAGCCTTCAGCACCAGCTTGTTGACGACCCAGAGGCCGATGCCGATGACCAGCAGGACACCGGCCCGGATGTAGACGTCGGCCGAGCGGTCCGCGAGTGGGCTGGCCAGGATCAGGGCCGTGATCGCGCCGAGGACCGGCAGGATCGTCGGCGTACGGAAGTGCTTGTGCTCCACGGGGTCCCTGCGCAGCACCAGAACCGCCACGTTGACCACCGCGAACACGCAGAGCAGCAGGAATGCCGTGGTGTCGCCGAGTCCTTCGATCTCGCCGGTGGACACCAGGCCGATCGCGAGCAGCGAGACGAAGACGATGCCGACCACCGGGGTGCGCCGGTGGGGCAGGACGCGGCCCATGGCCTTCGGCAGGATGCGCTCGTTGGCCATGCCGTAGCAGAGCCGCGAGGCCATCATGATGTTGATCAGGGCCGAGTTGGTGACCGCGAACAGCGCGATCAGGGCGAAGAGCTTGGGCGGGAACTCAAGGCCGCCCGCCTTGACCACCTCAAGGAGTGGGCCGCTGGAGCCCGCCAGCGTCTTGGTGTCCACCAGGAGCGAGGAGACCAGCGCCACCAGGACGTAGATCGTGCCGGTCACGGTGACGCCGATGAAGATGGCCTTCGGGAACGTGCGCGCCGGGTCCTTGGTCTCCTCGGCCATGTTCACCGAGTCCTCGAAGCCGACGAAGGCGAAGAAGCCGAGCGCGGTCGCGCCGAGGATGCCGGTCATCAGCGCGAAGCTCGTACCGCTGGACTCGAACTCGGTCAGGCGGGACGGCTCCCCGTCGCCCGTGAGCACCGCGTACGCGCCGACCGCGAGGATGACCACGAGACCGGTCAGCTCGACCAGGGTGAGGACCACGTTGGTCTTCACCGACTCCGAGACACCGCGCAGGTTCAGCGCCGCCAGGGCCAGGATGAACAGGATCGCGACCAGGGTGGCGGGCAGCACGCCCGCGGTGAGTTCGTCGAGGTAGTCGCCGCTGAACGCGCGGGCGGCGGCGCTCGCGGACGACAGGCCGGAGGCCATCACCATGAAGGCGATGATGAACGTCAGGAACGGGACCTTGAACGCCTTCTGCGTGTAGAGCGCGGCGCCGGCCGCCTTCGGGTACTTGCCGACGAGTTCGACGTACGAGGCGGCCGTCAGGATCGCCACCACGAAGCCGATGACGAACGGCAGCCACAGGGCCCCGCCGACCTTGCCCGCGACGTTTCCGGTGGTGGCGTAGATGCCGGTGCCGAGGATGTCGCCGATCACGAACAGGATCAGCAGTTTGGGGCCGATGGCCCGTTTGAGTGGTGGCTGCGAGGGCTCAGGGACGGGCCCCGCCGCGGTGGAGTCGGTGGTGGACATCTGTGGAAACCTCCCCCGATCGCTGATGCGTCAGGTGGATGTTCTGCCCGTGGCGCGCACGGGGATGCGCGGCGGCCGTATCTCAGAGCTTCACTTGAGCTTCTGGACTGTCTGGACCGATTCTCCCCGGACCCGCGCCCGCTGTCCTCACAGCGCGTCGAGCGTGCGGATGTGCTCGCCGCCCGACTCGGCGACGACCTCCTCGACCGTCTGCGGGCTGCGGATCGTCGCGAACCGCACGCCGCCGTCCGTACCGGCGGAGAACCCGTGGACGCCGGGCCGGGCGAGGCTGTTGTACGCGTAGGGGGTGGCGAAGTAGTACGCGCCGGTGTCCAGGGCGGCCGCGATGTCGCCGGGTTCGAGCAGCGGCAGCGGCCGGTTCTCGGCGAGCAGGTCGCCCGCGAAGCAGGCGGGCCCCGCCACGTCCTGCGCGACGGCCGCCCCCGTCTTGGGCCGGCCCTCCGCGTCGTAGGCGGCGATCCGCAGCGGCCAGGACTGCGGGGCGTAGACGGTGCGGGCGGCGACCTGCGCGCCCGCGTGGGTGATGGCGATGCGCCGGTTGCCGGCGGCCTTGGTGTACTCGACGCGGGCCACGATCGTGCCGTGCTTGGCGAGCAGCGCCCGGCCGAACTCGGTGACAAGGGCGTACCGCCCGTCGAAGAGACCCGGCACGGTGCGCCGCAGGACACGGGCGTACGCGGCGAAGGTGGGCGCCTCGGAGTCCGAGTCGAAGTTGACCGGCAGGCCGCCGCCGATGTCGATCGTGTCGATCTGCCGCCTGCCCGCCAACTGGTTGATCTCCTCGGCCAGTTCGTACGTCGTACGGACGCCTTCGGCGAGCAGGTCCAGGGGCACGCCCTGGGAGCCGGAGTGGGTGTGGAGGCGGGTCAGCCAGGGCCGGTCCAGGAAGGCGCGCACGACCCACTCGCGCGCCCCCGTGTCCCGCAGGCCGACCCCGAACTTCGAGGTGGCGGTGGCCGTGGACAGGGCGTCGATGGACCCGGCGCCGGTCTGCGGGTTGACGCGCAGGCCGATCGGGGAGCGGGTGGGCGCCGAGCGGGTCAGGGTGTCGAGGCGGGCCAGCTCCTGCGGGTTGTCGGCGTTGACGGCGACGCCGAGGGCGAGGGCCTGGCGCAGCTCGGCCGGGGTCTTGGCGGGGGAGTCGAGCACGGTGTGCGAGGGCTTCACCCCGGCGGCGCGGGCCAGGGCGAGCTCGCCGGGGCTCGCCACCTCGGCGCCCAGGCCGGACTTGCGGAGCAACCGTAGGACGGGCACGAGCGGGGCCGCCTTGACGGCGAAGGCGTGCAGCACGGGCGCGGCGGTGACCTCGGCGAACGCGGAGCGCAGCGCGGCGGCGGAGCGGCGGATTCCGACGACGTCGAGCAGCGCGGCCACCGGGGTGCCCTGGCCGACGAGGCCCTGGGCGACGGCGGCGCGCACGGCCGCGTCGCGGCGGGCGACGGCTGCGGCGGCGGGAAGGTCGGGGGAGAGCGCCGTCGTGGCGTCCATGTCACCTATGGCCATGGCTCCATCCCATCATCGACGGGCGCGCGGCGCCGAGGCCCCCCGGGGATTGACTAGGGATATTCATAAAGCCACCATGTGAATAGACGAATGTGAACAGGTGTGGCACAGGTGTGGCACAGGTATGGCAGAAGAGGCATGGCAACGGAGGAGGCAGTCGATGTCGGGACCCCGTCCTGTCCGAGCACCGCGCGGCACGGAGCTGAGCGCTCTGGGCTGGCAGCAGGAAGCCGCTCTGCGGATGCTGCAGAACAACCTCGACCCCGAGGTGGCCGAGCACCCCGACAAGCTCGTCGTCTACGGCGGCACCGGCAAGGCCGCCCGCGACTGGCGCTCCTTCGACGCGATGGTCCGTACGCTGCGGACCCTCAAGCAGGACGAGACGATGCTGGTCCAGTCCGGCCGCCCCGTCGGCGTCATGCAGACCCACGAGTGGGCCCCGCGCGTCCTGATCGCCAACTCCAACCTGGTCGGCGACTGGGCGAACTGGGAGGAGTTCCGCCGCCTGGAGCGGCTGGGCCTGACCATGTACGGCCAGATGACGGCCGGTTCCTGGATCTACATCGGCACGCAGGGGATCCTCCAGGGCACGTACGAGACGTTCGCCGCCGTCGCCCAGAAGCTGCATTCAATCGGTAAGGGGGTCGGCGGCACGCTCGCCGGGACGATCACGCTGACCGCCGGACTCGGCGGCATGGGCGGCGCCCAGCCGCTGGCGGTGACGATGAACGACGGCGTCGCGATCTGCGTCGACTGCGACCCGCGCGCCATCGAGCGCCGCATCGAGCACAAGTACCTCGACGTGAAGGCCGACTCGCCCGCGCACGCCCTGCGGCTCGCCGTCGAGGCCCGCGACGCCCGCCGCCCGCTCTCCATCGGCCTGCTCGGCAACGCGGCGGAACTGCTGCCGCAGCTGCTCGCCGAGGGTGCCCCCATCGACATCGTCACGGACCAGACCTCGGCCCACGACCCGCTCGCCTATCTCCCCGCCGGGCTCCCCTTCGAGGACATGGCGGACGCGGCGGCCAAGGACCCGGCGGGCTTCACGGCCCGCGCCCGTGAGTCCATGGCCCGGCACGTCGAGGCCATGGTCGGCTTCATGGACGCGGGCGCCGAGGTCTTCGACTACGGCAACTCGATCCGGGGCGAGGCCCAACTCGCCGGGTACGAGCGGGCGTTCGCGTTTCCCGGCTTCGTGCCGGCGTACATCCGTCCGCTCTTCTGCGAGGGCAAGGGGCCGTTCCGCTGGGCGGCGCTCTCCGGGGAGGCCTCGGACATCGCGAAGACGGACAGGGCGATCCTGGGGCTCTTTCCCGAGAACGAGTCCCTGCACCGCTGGATCAGGATGGCGGGCGAAAGGGTCCACTTCCAGGGCCTCCCTGCACGCATCTGCTGGCTCGGCCACGGCGAGCGGGACCGGGCGGGCGAGCGGTTCAACGACATGGTGGCGAGCGGGGAGCTGGCGGCCCCGCTCGCGATCGGCCGCGACCACCTGGACTGCGGCTCGGTGGCCTCCCCGTACCGCGAGACCGAGGC
Organism: Streptomyces luteolus; assembly: GCF_029968015.1. Lineage (GTDB taxonomy): Bacteria > Actinomycetota > Actinomycetes > Streptomycetales > Streptomycetaceae > Streptomyces > Streptomyces luteolus. The sequence continues at coordinate 24,646 of NZ_JASCIS010000030.1, read as the reverse complement.
GATGCTCGACGGGTCCGACGCGATCGCGGACTGGCCACTGCTCAACGCGATGGTGAACGTGGCGTCCGGCGCGTCCTGGGTCTCCCTCCACCACGGTGGCGGCGTCGGCATGGGCCGCTCCCTCCACGCGGGCCAGGTCACGGTGGCCGACGGGACGGCGCTCGCGGGCGAGAAGATTCGGCGGGTGTTGACGAATGATCCGGGGATGGGGGTGATCCGGCATGTCGATGCCGGGTACGAGGCCGCGGACGCGGTGGCTTCGGAACGGGGCGTTCGGGTTCCCATGCGGGAGGGGTCGGAGTGATGGTGCCGCGCGATCTTTCTTCTTCCCCTAACCCGCCCCTTCCCGAAAGTCCTGCCGGACGGGCCTCCTCAATCGCCGGAGGGGCTGAAATTTCAGCCCCTCCGGCGATTGAGATGGGGGTCCCCCCTGCTCGAGCGCAGCCGAGAGCTTGGGGGAGGGGGTCCGGGGGCGGAGCCCCCGAAGCGCCCCCCAGCTTCCAGCAGATGTGGGCCGACCTCAGCCCCATCGGCCGCGACAAAGACACCCGCGGCTACCGCCGCCACGCCTGGACCCCCGCGGACGCGGACTGCCGAACCTGGTTCAAGGAGCAGGCGGAGTCGAGAGGCCTCACGTACGAGCTGGACCGCAACGGCAACCAGTGGGCCTGGCTCGGCGACCCCGCACAAGGCGACGCCGTCGTCACCGGCTCGCACCTGGACTCCGTGCCCGACGGCGGCGCGTTCGACGGCCCCCTCGGCGTCGTCTCCTCCTTCGCCGCGCTCGACGAACTCCGCCGCAGGGGAGCGGAGTTCACCCGGCCGCTGGCGATCACCAACTTCGGCGACGAGGAGGGCGCCCGCTTCGGCCTCGCCTGCGTAGGCTCCCGCCTCACCGCGGGACAGCTCACCGTCCCCGCCGCCCGCAGGCTCCGCGACGCCGACGGCATCACGCTGCCCGAGGCGATGGAGAACGCCGGGTACGACGCGACGGCCATCGGCCCCGACCCCGAACGCCTCGCGCGCATCGGCGCGTTCGTGGAGCTGCACGTCGAGCAGGGTCGCGCCCTCGACCTGTCCGGTGACCCCGTCGGCATCGCCAGTGCCATCTGGCCGCACGGCCGCTGGCGCTTCGACTTCGCGGGCGAGGCCAACCACGCGGGCACGACCCGGCTCGTGGACCGCCGCGACCCGATGCTCCCGTACGCGGAGACGGTGCTCGCCGCTCGTCGGGAGGCCGAACTCGCCCGCGCCGTCGCCACGTTCGGCAAGATCGCGGTCGAGCCGAACGGGGTCAACGCCATCCCGTCCCTGGTCCGCGGCTGGCTCGACTCGCGCGCGGCCGACCAGGAGAGCCTCGACCAGGTCGTCGCCGGGGTGGAGAAGGCGGCCCGCGAGCACGCCGAGCGGCACGGCGTGGACCTGACCGTCGTACGGGAGTCCTTCACGCCCGTCGTCGAGTTCGGGCACGCCCTGCGCGACGAGCTCGCCGCGCTCCTCGGCGCCGGGGCCGAGCGGCCCGTACCCGTCCTCGGCACGGGCGCGGGCCACGACGCGGGCATCCTGTCCGGCTCGATCCCCACCGCCATGCTGTTCGTACGCAACCCCACGGGCGTCTCGCACTCCCCGGCCGAGTTCGCGGCCGAGGACGACTGCGTGGCCGGGGTGCTCGCACTCGCCGACGTACTGGAGGGGCTCGCGTGCAGATGACGACGTACTGGGCCGAGCACGCCTGGCTGGGCACCCATGTGGAGCCGGGGGTCGCCCTGGACGTGGCGTCCGACGGCCGGATCTCCGCCGTACGCAACGGAGTCGAGGCCCCGCCGCCCGGCGCCGTCACCCTGCGCGGGCTCACCCTGCCCGGCCTCGCCAACGCCCACTCGCACGCCTTCCACCGGGCCCTGCGTTCCACCGTGCAGGTCGGCTCGGGCACTTTCTGGACCTGGCGCGAGGTCATGTACCAGGTCGCGGCGCGGCTCGACCCGGACACGTACCACGCGCTCGCGCGGGCTGTGTACGCGGAGATGGCGCTCGCCGGGATCACCGCGGTCGGGGAGTTCCACTACGTCCACCACGCGCCGGGCGGCACGCCGTACGCCGACCCCAACGCGATGGGCGAGGCGCTGATCGCCGCCGCCCGGGACGCGGGCATTCGCATCACCCTCCTCGACACCGCCTACCTCTCCTCCGGCTTCGGCGCCGCCCCCGACCGGCACCAGCTGCGCTTCAGCGACGGCACGGCCGAGGCCTGGGCCGAGCGGGCGTCGGCCCTGAAGCCCGGCGACGGGGTGCGGATCGGCGCCGCCATCCACTCCGTACGGGCCGTCCCCGCCGGGCAGTTGGGCACCGTGGCCGCGTGGGCGCGGGAGCGGGACGTACCGCTGCATGTGCACCTGTCCGAGCAGACCGCCGAGAACGACGCCTGCCGGGCCGCGCACCGCTGCACCCCGGCGAGGCTGCTCTCCGACCACGGCGTGCTCGGCCCGCGCACCACCGGCATCCACAACACCCACCTGACCGCGGGCGACATCGCGCTCATCGGCGACTCCGGCACGGGCACCTGCATGTGCCCCACCACGGAACGCGACCTCGCGGACGGCATCGGCCCCGCCGCCGATCTGCAGCGCCGCGGCTCGACGCTCAGCCTCGGCACCGACAGCCACGCCGTGATCGACCTCCTGGAGGAGGCGCGGGCCATGGAGCTCGACGAGCGGCTGCGCACCCGCACGCGGGGGCACTGGACGGCCGCCGCGCTGCTCCGCGCTGCCACGTCGGACGGGCACGCGGCACTGGGCTGGGAGAACGCGGGGACCCTGGAGCCGGGCGCGCTCGCCGACTTCACGACGATCGCCCTCGACTCGGTCCGCACGGTGGGGGCGCTGCCCCGGCTGGCGGCGGAGACGGCGGTGTTCGCGGCGTCGGCGTCGGATGTGCGGCACACGGTGGTCGGGGGGCGTCATGTCGTACGGGACGGTACGCATCTACTGGTCCCGGACGTGCCGTCGGCGTTGGCATCGGCGATCGGAGCACTGCGCGAGTAACAGCCCTTTTTGTCCCCACCCCGCCCCTTCCCGAAAGCTTGCGGCGCTGTCGTTCGGCTTGCCCGCCGTCGTGGCTGGTCGCGCAGTTCCCCGCGCCCCTTAAAAACAGGCCCTATCGGGGCAAATTCAGCCCCTCCGGCGTTTGAGGAGCGGGGTCCGGGGCGGAGCCCCGAAGCTGCCGCAGGCTTTCGGGAAGGGGCGGGGAGGGGAAGAAGAAACACCGAGAGGAACCCATGAGCACCACCCTCATCACCAACATCACCAACCTCGTCACCAACGACCCGTCCCTGGGCGAGGGCCCGTTGGGCCAGATCCAGGACGCCGCCGTCGTCCTGGACGGCGACCGCATCGCCTGGGTCGGGCGAGCCGAGGACGCCCCCGAGGCCGACCACGCGCACGACGCGCAAGGCCGTTCAGCCATCCCCGGCTTCGTCGACTCCCACTCCCACCTGGTCTTCGCGGGCGACCGCACCCAGGAGTTCAACGCCCGCATGGAGGGCCGGAGTTACTCCGCCGGAGGCATCCGCACCACCGTCGCCGCGACCCGCGCCGCGAGCGACGAGGAGCTGGAGGCGAACCTCGTCCGCTACCTCCGGGAGGCCGCCCGCCAGGGCACCACGGTCTTCGAGACCAAGTCGGGCTACGGACTGACCGTCGAGGACGAGGCCCGCGCCCTGCGCATCGCGAGCCGTCACACCGACGAGGTCACCTTCCTCGGCGCGCACATCGTCTCCCCGGACTTCGCCGAGGACCCGGCCGCGTACGTGGACCTCGTCACCGGCGCGATGCTCGACGCCTGCGCGCCGCACGCCCGTTGGGTCGACGTGTTCTGCGAGAAGGGCGCCTTCGACGGGGACCAGGCGCGGGCCATCCTGACGGCGGGCCGCGCGAAGGGCCTGCACCCGCGCGTCCACGCCAACCAGCTCTCGTACGGCCCCGGAGTCCAGCTCGCCGTCGAGCTGGACGCGGCCAGCGCCGACCACTGCACGCACCTCACGGACGCGGACGTGGACGCGCTCGCGCAGGGCAACACCGTGGCGACGCTGCTGCCCGGCGCCGAGTTCTCCACCCGCGCCGAATGGCCGGACGCGCGCCGCCTGCTGGACGCGGGCGCCACGGTCGCGCTCTCCACGGACTGCAACCCGGGCTCGTCGTTCACGTCGTCCATGCCGTTCTGCATCGCCCTCGCCGTACGGGACATGGGGATGACCCCGGACGAGGCGCTCTGGGCGGCCACGGCGGGCGGTGCGCGGGCGCTGCGCCGTACCGACGTCGGCCGCCTCACCCCCGGGGCCCGCGCCGACCTGGCGCTGCTCGACGCGCCGAGCCATGTCCACCTCGCCTACCGGCCGGGCGTCCCGCTGGTCCGGGAGGTCTGGCAGCGGGGCACGCTGCTCGGCTGAGCCGGGGGCCGCACACGCCGAGGCGGCGGTGGCGGCGGCGCTCTCCCGCTGGGAGGAGCGCCCCCGCCACCGCCGCCGCTGGCGTGCGTGGCACGAGGTGGTGCGTTACTGCGCCCTCACCGCTCGGGCGAGGTCATTCCTGTCATTCCTGCCAACCTGTCATTCCTCGACCGTCAGGCCCTTGCGCAGCCGTACCAGCGTGCGCGAGAGCAGTCGCGAGACGTGCATCTGCGAGATGCCGAGTTCCTCGCCGATCTCGGACTGCGTCATGTTCGCCACGAACCGCAGGGAGAGGATCTTCCGGTCACGCGGCGGGAGATCGGCGATCAGCGGCTTCAACGACTCGACGTACTCGATGCCTTCGAGCCCGTGGTCCTCGTAGCCGATGCGGTCCGCGAGCGCGCCCTCGGAGTCGTCCTCCTCGGGCTGAGCGTCCAGGGAGCTCGCCGTGTAGGCGTTGGACGCCGCCATGCCCTCGACGACCTCGTCGTTGGAGAGGCCGAGGCGTTCGGCGAGCTCGTGCACGGTGGGTGCGCGGTCGAGCTTCTGGGCGAGTTCGTCACCGGCCTTGGCGAGGTCCAGACGCAGCTCCTGGAGCCTGCGCGGGACGCGCACCGACCAGCTGGTGTCGCGGAAGAAACGCTTGATCTCGCCGACGATGGTCGGCATCGCGAAGGTCGGGAACTCGACGCCGCGGCTGAGCTCGAAGCGGTCGATGGCCTTGATCAGACCGATCGTGCCGACCTGGATGATGTCCTCCATCGGCTCGCTGCGGGAGCGGAACCGGGAGGCGGCGAACTTCACCAGAGCGAGGTTGAGTTCGACGAGCGTGTTGCGTACGTACGCGTACTCGTGCGTGCCTTCCTCAAGCGTTTCGAGGCGCCCGAAGAGGGTCTTGGACAGGGCCCTTGCGTCCAGCGGTCCGACTTCGTCGTACGGGGGGATCTCGGGCAGTTCCGGGAGATCCGTGAACTCCTCGACGAGGGCGAGGGAGCCGGGGCCGTTCGCGGCCTCCATGGCGTCCGTGCCGTCTGCGCCGTCCATGCCCTCCGTGACTTCCGCCCCGTGAAGGGTTTCCGCTGCTTCCGCGCGGGGAGCCGGGAGAGTGTGGAGCTCGTTGTCGAAGGGGTCAGCTGGTGTCGACGTCGCGTTGCGGGTAGGCGATGCGTCGAGCCGGGGTGACATGAGGTCCTCCATCGTTCTCGGCATATGGCTGCCGATGCCAATACGTGCACTACGTGTGTGCGGCGCCTCCGAAGCCGGCCGTGTCGGGTGGTGTCCTTACTAGGCCTACCCGGTTCTGGCGGCTGCTTGCAAGTGGCTTACCTGGCATTATGTCCGTTTTCGGGTGGATGTTCGGGTATCCGGCGGCGTGGTGAAGGCGTAGGCTTTCCGGGCGTCAGACACCAGCTCGAGACCTGCGGAAGTGAGACGGCATGGACCGCCAGACGGTCGGCAGTGCGAACCGGGGCCGCCTTCGGGTCGAAGTGCAGAGCGACGGCGCGACCGCCGTCGTGACGCCGGTGGGTGAACTCGATCACCACACCGCGGATCTGCTGCGCGGACCCTTGGAGCACTGCCTCGACCAGGGCAGTTCACGCCTGGTCCTCGACTGCTCACAGCTGGAGTTCTGCGACTCCACCGGGCTCAACGTCCTGCTCGGCGCCCGCCTGAAGGCGGAGGCGGCGGGCGGCGGCGTTCATCTGGCCGGGATGCTTCCGGTCGTGGCCCGGGTCTTCGAGATCACCGGTGCGGACGCCGTCTTCACCGTGCATGAATCCCTCGAATCGGCCCTGGCCGACTGAGCGCACGTGAGTTACGGCACGGTTGTCTCTCCGTGATCTGCGTTGCCCATGTGTGATCGACACGTAACCCGCATCACATGGTCCGGTCCCAAGAAGTGGGTGTTCTCACGGAAGGGCCGGGCAGGAGACTGCTGGATCTGTTGAATGCCGGCGGACGCAGAACCGCTTCTGCCGCACTCTTCGTCCTGAGTAGTGCGAGTAGTAGTGCGAGCAGTAGTGCGTGCTCCGGCCGCAACCAGGGCACTCGTCCCGAGTGCCCGCCCCGACATGTTGTCCCTGTTGTCCCGACAGATCGAACGGATCGACCAGATCCGGCACAGATCTCAAGAACTGGTGAATCGGTGAGGTGAAGCGCTGATGAGCACCACCCGGCCCTTCTCGCCGGGCGACCGCGGCCCGGAGCCGGGGGCCACCGGTGAGGTGAGCGACCCGGTGGGTGCGCCCACCGTGCGCCAGGTCCGCAAGCTCAGTCTCGACGGCGCCAGCGGCGTCGTGCCGATGGCCCGCGACTTCACCCGGCAGGCGCTCTACGACTGGGGCTGGCTGCCCGCCGCCGGTGCCGACCGGCGCGCGGCCGCCGAGGACGTCCTGCTCGTCGTCTCCGAACTCGTCACCAACGCCTGCCTGCACGCCGAGGGCGCCAGCGAGCTCTGGGTCGGCTGCGACACCAAGGTGCTCCGCCTGGAGGTCACCGACCGGGGCGCGGGACAGCCCTCGCCGCGCACTCCGCACCGCGCCGGCCGGCCCGGCGGACACGGCATGTTCATCGTGCAGCGGCTCTGCCTCGACTGGGGCGTCGTGCGTGTGCCCGGACAGTCGGGCAAGACGGTCTGGGCCGAACTGGCCGCGCCCAACTAGGAGTTCGCCCAGCAGTCCCCCCAAGGGTTACCGCAGGTTCGGTGGTCCTTGGCGCGGCCCCTCGGCCACCCCTTCGACAGCCCGAGATCCGGGCTGTCTTTTGTCTTCCCTCCACAAGGTCCCCGGCGTACCTTGAGCGCCCGATCTGATGTGCCGTCAGGAACTGTCGGTGGCGCACGGGCAGTTGGAAGAGGGGAACTCAAGGTGTCGTACCCGAAGAGCCCGAAGACATGTGCCGCAGGCGGGCGGTCGGCAGGCGGGCGGTCGGCAGGCCGGCGGTCGGCAGGCCGGCGTTGCGCCGCGTTCGTGGCGGCCGCGGGACTGGCCGGTTCGGCGGTGCTCCTCGCCGCGCCCGCCGCGCACGCCGAGGTCGTGGACGTCGACTACCAGTGCAAGACGCCGATCGGCAACAAGGGTGCCGTCTCACCCATCGACATCAAGAGCGTCGAGAGCGGCGGCGGCCACAAGCTCACCATGTCCTTCGAGAAGGGTGTCTCGTCCAGCCCGGTGGAGCTCGGCAAGGGCGCCATGAAGCCCAGCGCGAAGATCAAGCTCGGCGGCGCGGAGAGCGGCACCCTCAGCGTCACCGGGCCGCCCAACGCCGAGGCGATCCCCGCCAACACCCCCATCAAGATCAGTGACTTGACGGGTACGTACACGCCGAAGAAGTCCGGCAAGGTCACCTTCACCGCGTCCACGCTGACCATCAAGGCCCTTGGTACGACCACCACCTGTACGCCCAAGAACAACCCGAAGCCGTCCCTCACCCTCGACGTGAAGGCGTCGGGCGGCGGGGCATCGTCGGGCGGCGGCGAGGAACTTCCGCAGACCGGACCGGAGGACTCGGCCGTCGCGCTCGGCACGCTCGGCGGGACGGTGGTTCTGGTCGGCGCGGCGGGGGTGCTGTGGCTTACTCGGCGGAATCAGGTGCGGGGGTAGGTCGGCGGGGCTTGCGTCGTCTGTTCCTTGCCGTGGACCAGCGCGCCCCTTGTCGCCCTGCGGGCTCGTCCTCAAGCGCCGGACGGGCTGATTGTCGGCCTTCGGCCTCGTCCTCAAGCGCCGGACGGGCTGATTCGTTTCCCCGTACCGCCCTCCAGGAGCCGCCGATGCCCCCCGTCGTCCCCCGAGCCTCCGCCGTTCTCTGTCTGGTCGCCGGTCTGTTCGCGCTGCCCGGAGCGTCCGCGTACGCCGACGAGGACTGGTCCCTCGCGCCCGCACGGTCCGCGGGGGACGGGCGGTCGTCGTTCTACCTGGAGGGCGCGCCCGGTGCCGTGCTCCAGGACACGGTGACGGTCACCAACCCGGGCGACTCCGCACGTACCGTCGAACTGCGCGGGGCCGACGCCGACAACGCGGCCGACGGGTCCTTCGAGATCGAGGCCGACGGGGCGTCACGGGACGGCGGTGCCTGGATCCGGCTCGCCGAACGGAAGGTCACCGTGCCGCCGCGCACCCGGGCCGAGGTGCCGTTCACGGTGACCGTGCCGGACGGTGCGGTGCCCGGCGACCACCCGGCGGCGATCCTGGCGAGCGGCGCGGGCCGCAGTACGGGCGTACGCCTGCACCTGCGGGTCGGCGGGCCCACCCTGTCCGCGCTCACCGTGGAACGGGTCCGGCTCGCCGACGACGGCAGGCGCATCCGCTACGACCTGGTGAACCGGGGCAACACCGTGCTCACGCCGAAGCTCGCGGTGCGCGCCGACGGGCTGTTCGGGAAGGCGCTCGACCGGGCCCCGCGCGCCCTGCCCGTCGAGCTGCTGCCCGGCCGCCGGGTCACGCTCACCGAACCCTGGCCCGACGCCCCGGCCCTCGACTCGGTCGACGTCCGGCTCACGGTGACGGCGGCGGGCGGCGCCCGGGACCAGGGCCTGGCCTCGGCCACGTTCGTGCCGTGGGGCGCGCTCGCGGGCGCGGTCGGCGGACTCGTGGCGGTCGTCGCGGGCGGACGGTGGGTGCGCGGGCGGCGGGGGCGCGGGTGGCGGGGGCGCGGATCGGGCCGGGCCGAACAGCAGCAGACGGAACGCGAGTTGACGGGAGCGGCGACGTGATCGGCAGGACGGTCAGCACGAGCATCCGGGCACTGATCCTCGCGGTGGCGGCCGCCGTGGCGGTCGTACTGGCCGCGCCGCCCGCGAGCGCGGCGGCAGCGGAGGCGGAGGCGCCCAGCGTCGAACTGTCCGAGAAACAGGCGGGCAAGGGCGGATCCATCACCGTCACCGGCGAGGACTGGCGGCCCAAGGCGCTCCTGATGCTGCTGATCTGCGGGCAGGCCGAGGGCGAGGCCGAGCCCGTCGGCGGGACCAACGCCTGCGCCAACGCCGACGGCCGGGCCGTCACCACCGACGGCGACGGCTCGTTCCGCAAGGAACTGCCGGTCGCCGAGCCGCCCGTCGCCTGCCCCTGTGTGGTCCGGGTCGCGACCGTGACCGGTGAGAAGGCCGCCGCGCAGGCCGAGTTCACGGTCGCCGGGCACCCCGTGAAGAAAGTGCCCGAGCAGCCGGCCGGCGGCAAGCTCGCGGTCCTCGCCGCCCCCCGGCTCGAAGGCTCCGGGAACGTCCTGACCTGGTTCGGCGCGCCCGCGAGCCGCACCCTCGTGGCCACAGTCGGCAACCTCGGCTCGGCGCCGGTGAAGGACCCGGTCTTCAAGGTCGGCACCGCGCACGGCGTGTTCGCCCCGCAGTGGGAGGAGCAGCAGTGGCGCGGCACCCTCGCGCCCGGCAAGAAGGCCCAGGTCAAGCTGCAGGTCCAGCTGAATCCGGGGGCGTACGGGGACTACGCGGTCTCGCTGCGGTACGGCGGCAAGGTGCTCGCCGAGCAGCCCTGGGACGTGGGCCGGCCCTGGGGCGTCACCATCTTCTGGATCCTGCTCTGCCTGGTCGTGCCCGCGGCGGTCTTCCGGATCGGCATGGCTGTCGTCGACCGGGTACGGCCGCGGCCCGCCCGCTCCGGCAGCCATCGGGCCCGCCGCGTACGGGAGTTGACGCGAGCGAGGCTGCCCGGGGCGCGCGGCGGGCGGTCCTCCGGCAGGCGCACCGCGCGGCGGCCGCGGGCGACGGCGGCGCAGGCGACGGCCGAGAGCACGAACACCACCACGGCCACGCTGCCGTGGTTCACCCCGGACTCCGCTCCGGGAGCTCCGGGAGCACCGGGAGCACAAAAAGCACAAGGAGCACCAGGAGCACAAGAAGCACAAGGAGCACCGCACCGGCTCTCCGCACCGCAACAGGACCGACCGACGGCACCAGGGAAGGGAAACACGTGATCACTCAACGGAGAGCGAGTGCGCTCGGTGTCGCGCTCATGCTCAGCGGCACGGGCCTCGTCCTCGCCGCGAGCCCGGCGCAGGCCGCCGCGACCGCGTACAAGACCGAGTGCATTCCGCCGGCGATCTCCGGCATGGATCCGGTGCACGGCATCACGAAGGTGGAGATCGAGGCACCGGCCGAGGCGAAGGTCGGGGACGAGGTGGAGGTGGTGTGGAAGACCACCGAGGCCGCGTCGAAGAACCCCGACATCCTCGACCTGGCGGAGAACACGGTGCTGCCGACCGGCACGATCAAGGTCGGCGGCGCCCAGACCGAGGACCTCGCGATGACGGGCGAGCGGAAGAACCCGCCGATCAAGAAGGGCAGCCCGATGGTGCTGTCCGACATGAAGGCCAAGCTGAAGCTGACGAAGCCGGGCGAGATCACGCTGACCCCGGACGCCTACAACATCAACGTCAGCAAGCCGCTGTCGACAGACACCAAGTGCAGCCCCGAAGAGGCCGTGAAGTCCGCGGCGACGATCAAGGTCGCGGACTCCGGATCGGGCGGTACGACGGGAGGCCTGCCGACCACACCGCCGACCGGACTGCCCACCGGCCTGCCGACCGGGCTGCCCACGGGCGGCGCGGCGGGCGGCGGCGACGCGGGCGGCTCGGACTCCGGAGGCTCGGACTCCGGGGGCTCCTCCGGCGGTTCGACCGGCGGCGGGGGCGGCCAGGCGGACTTCAAGGGCAAGGAGGTCCAGATCCCGTACAAGTGCAAGACGCCGATCGGCGACAAGGAAGCCACCTCGCCCGTGCAGATCGACGCGGCGAAGAGCGGCGAGAACTTCGATCTCACCGTGAAGTTCAAGAAGTCCGTGATGGACAGCCCCGCCGACATCCCGAAGGACTCGGTCAAGCCGTCGATGGAGGTCAAGCTCGGCGGGGCCGACAAGGGCACCGTGCATGTGGAGGGCCCGACCAACAAGGAGCCCATCAAGTCCGGTGACCCGATCGAGATCCCGGACCTGAAGGGGACGTACAAGCCGGGCGCGGACGGCAAGTCCACGCTGTCGCCCGGCGTGCTCACGGTGAAGGCCCTGGGCACGACGACCACGTGCACCCCGGCCAGGACGGAGGTCTCCCTGGAGCTCGACACCTCGGCGCAGCCGGGTGGCGCGGCGGGCGGCTCCGGCTCGGGCTCGGGTTCGGCGGGTGGCGCGGCGGGCGGCTCGTCCGGCGGCGGCCTCGCGGAGACCGGCGCGAGCGACGACGGGTCGCTGCGCGCGCTCGGCCTGGTCGCGGGGACGGTGATCCTGCTCGGCGGCGCTGTCTTCACGTTCATGCCACGCCGACTGGCCCTGCTCCGCAGGCGCTGAACCACCGGGGCCCGGCTGAACCACCGGCTCGGCTCGGCTGGGCTCGGCTCGCGGGCGGGCTTCAAGGGCGGCAACTCCCTTGGCCCGCCCGCGAGTTCATTCTCGTACGGGCACGGGTACGGGTACGGGTACGGGCAAAGGTCAGGCGTGCTCGCGCAGCCAGCGGAGCACGGAGCTGCGAACCCCGCCGTCGTCCAGGAGCTTCGCGCCGTGCGCCGAGCCCGGCACGACGCGCAGCCAGGTGTCGGTGCGCCCGGCGACGCTCTGCGCGTCGGCCAGGTCGTGCGAGTGCGCCGCGGGCACGAAGTCCTCGGCCGAGTGCACCAGGAACAGCGGCGCGTCCTCCGTGCCAGAGGCGTGCGTACGGGCCGCCATGTCCGCCCAGCGGGCCCAGCAGAGGCGGCCCTCCCGCTCCGGGTCGCAGCCCGCGAGCCTGTGGGCCTCCCGGCGCAGCCTGCGCTGATGGCGGTCGGCGCCGTCGCGTGCCCCGTCGACCCAGGCCCGGAACGGCGTGGCCACCGGGGACAGCGCGACGACGCCGCGCACGCGGGTGGCGCCGGCCCCGTACGTACCGGCGACCGTCGCGATCTGGCCACCCGCCGACGAGCCGAGGAGCAGCGGCCGGGCACCGCCGTTGCGGGCGGTGACCCAGCGGAGCGCGGCGAGGGCGTCCGCGCGCTGGGCGTCCCAGGGCGCGTCGGAGTTGAGGCGGTAGTCGGTGTCGTACACCCGGAAGCCGCGCTCGGCGAACCAGCTCGCCCACTCGCTCCAGTCGGTGTCCTCCGCCCAGTACCCGCCGTGCAGGATCACGAGGGCGGGGCCCTTCGTGCCGTACACCGTGACGGTCTGGCGGGCGTGCTGTCCGTACGAGTAGCCCCGCACCACGGGGCCGGGGGCCGCCTGGACGACGACGAAACTTCCGGACAGCAGCGCCCCGCACACGAGGGGGGCGAGCAAGGCACGGCGCATGGCGTGATCGTGCCCCTCGGACGGGCGCGGTTTAACCGGAAACGGCGGAGGGCCACCGCACCGGGTGGTGCGACGGCCCTCCGTTCGAACGACGGTTTTCGAACGACGGTTATCGAGACGGCGTCAGTGGACGCCGCCCATCAGCGCCTTGACCCGCTTGCGCAGCATGAACACCGCGACACCGCACAGGACGGCGAGGGCGCCCTGGCTGGCGAACCAGAACTGTGTGTCGGTCGGTGCGCCGAGCAGCTGCAGCAGCGCGATGGTGGAGTCGCCCGCGGTCACGGCCAGGAAGAACACACCCATCATCTGGGAGGCGTACTTGGCCGGGGCCAGCTTGGTCGTCAGGGACAGACCGACCGGGGAGAGCGTGAGCTCACCGACGGTCTGGATCAGGTAGACCGAGCACAGCCACAGCGGGGTGACCTTCGCGTCGCCCGAGGCCGCGGCCTGCGCGAGCATCATCACGAAGAAGGACAGACCGATCAGGAAGACGCCGTTGGCGAACTTCGTGATGGTGCTCGGCTCCTTGCCGCGCTTGTTCAGCGCGACCCACAGGGCCGCGAAGACCGGGGCGAGCGCCATCACGTACAGCGGGTTCAGGGACTGGAACCAGCTGGACGGGAAGTCGAAGCCGAGCAGCGTGTTGGTCGTGTTCTCCTTCGCGAACAGGCTCAGGGTGGAGCCGGTCTGGTCGTAGATGCCCCAGAACACGGCGGCGACGACGAAGAACCAGACGTATGCGGACATCCGCTTCTGCTCGACCTCGTCGAGGTCCTTGTCGCGCTTGACCTTGACCAGGTACCAGATCGGCAGCAGCAGACCGATGATGGTCAGCGGCCACAGCATCCAGTCGACGGTGAACCAGCCGGCGGCGATGACGAAGCCGTACGCGACGACCGCGACGGCCAGCCAGATCAGGCCCTTCTTGACCAGGGACTGGCGCTCGGCAGCGGTCATCGGCGAGGTGACGACGTCCGACTCGGGCGACAGGTGGCGGTAGCCGAGCAGGAAGAACACCAGGCCCAGGGCCATGCCGACACCGGCCATCGCGAAGCCGAGGTGCCAGTTGACCGCCTGGCCGACCAGGCCGATGCTCAGCGGCGCGAAGAAGGCACCGATGTTGATCGCGATGTAGAAGATCGAGAAGCCCGCGTCACGCCGCGGGTCGTTCTTGTCCGGGTAGAGGTGGCCCACCATCGTGGAGATGTTGGACTTCAGCAGACCCGAGCCGAGCGCGATCAGGCCGAGCCCGGCGAAGAACGTGCCTTCCCACGGCAGGGCCAGTGTGAAGTGGCCGACCATGATGATGGCCGCGCCGATGCCGGTGGTCTTGCGCGGCCCCCACAGGCGGTCGGCGAGCCAGCCGCCCGGCAGGGCGAGCAGGTAGACCAGAGCGTTGTAGACCGAGTAGATCGCCACCGCGGTGGCCGTCTTCATTCCGAGCCCACCGTCGGCGACCGTGGCCGTCAGGTAGAGCACGAGCAGGGCCCGCATGCCGTAGAAGCTGTAGCGCTCCCACATCTCGGTCATGAACAGGTTGGCCAGGCCGCGGGGGTGGCCGAGGAAGGTCTTCTCGCTGCCGGGTGCGGTACCGGCCGAGTCCTTCGTCAGGCTGGACGCCATGGGGGTTCCTTCTACGCTCGGGGAAGCGCCGCGCAAGCGCACGCGCGCCCGGGTGGGGGGCGGCCGGAACCGTACGGCGTCGCGCGGACCCGGCCCACTGGTCAAACTCTTGCTACGGGACTGCGATCCAGTCGGCGCACACAAGGCCCCGAGCGATGCCGAACTCCTGAGGTTCCGCAATGTTCGCAAGGGCGTTGACACTCCATTACGGCATGTTAAAGCGGTATATGGAAGGTCCTGAGAGATGGATCACAGGGAACCATGGAACCCAGGCCACGGTTTCGAAGGTAGCGCAAGGGTATTTCGTACGGAGCCCTGGCGCCGAAAGAACCGCGTCCGACCAGCGGATTCGGGCCACCGCTCACCGGACGGCCGGAACCCCGGTATCCGCCCAAGTCAGCGAGGTGGCGCGGACTACCATCACTCCATGACCCGTGTACTGCTCGCCGAGGACGACGCATCCATCTCGGAGCCACTGGCCCGCGCCCTGCGCCGGGAGGGGTACGAGGTGGAGGTGCGGGAGGACGGACCGACGGCGCTCGAAGCAGGGCTGCAGGGTGGCGTCGGCGGAGTCGACCTGGTGGTGCTCGACCTGGGGCTGCCCGGCATGGACGGTCTGGAGGTGGCCCGGCGGCTGCGCGCCGAGGGGCACACGATCCCGATCCTGATCCTCACCGCCCGGGCGGACGAGGTGGACACGGTGGTCGGCCTGGACGCCGGCGCCGACGACTACGTGACGAAGCCCTTCCGCCTCGCCGAACTCCTCGCCCGGGTCCGGGCCCTGCTCCGCCGCGGCGCCGCCGAGCCGGTCCAGGCCCCCGCCACGCACGGCGTCCGCATCGACGTCGAATCGCACCGCGCCTGGATGGGCGAGGAGGAACTCCAGCTCACGGCCAAGGAGTTCGACCTCCTGCGGGTCCTGGTCCGGGACGCGGGCCGGGTCGTCACCCGCGACCAGCTGATGCGCGAGGTCTGGGACACGACCTGGTGGTCCTCGACGAAGACCCTGGACATGCACATCTCCTGGCTCCGCAAGAAGCTGGGCGACGACGCGGCCAACCCGAGGTACATCGCAACGGTCCGGGGCGTGGGGTTCCGCTTCGAGAAGAGCTGAGAATGGCAGCGTGCCCCAGCCCGTACGGCGGTAAATCCAGCCGGTCCGGCGCTTGAGGACAAAATCAGCCCGTCCGGCGCTTGAGGACGAGCCCGCAGGGCGAAAATCAGCCGGTCCGGCGTTTGAGGACGAGCCCGCAGGGCGAAAATCAGCCGGTCCGGCGCTTGAGGACGAGCCCGCAGGGCGATCAACGGCGCCCACGTCAAGGGCAACAAGACGGCAACGTAAGACAGCGCACCCCTCGGAGAGAACATGCGGCGGCGACTGATCAACTCCACCCTCGCCGTAGTCCTCGTCGTCATCGCCGTCTTCGGGGTCTCCCTGGTGATCGTGGAGACCCGCACGATCACCACCAGCGCCCGCGAGCGCGTCGCGTCCGAGGCGAGCCGGCTCGTCGCGATCGTCGACAGCCGTCTGATGGCCGCCGACCGGATCACCGAGGGCGTCCTGACGGAGCAGGTCGGCACCGAGCGGTACGCCCGTATCGAGATCCCCGAGCGCGCCCCCATCGAGATCGGCACCAAGCCCGAGGGCGACGTCATCAAGGCCACCGCCACCGGCGAGCAGGGCGAGACCGTCACCGTCGAGGAGCCGCGCTCCACCGTGACCGGCGAGGTCGGCCGCACGCTCCTGATGATCGGCCTGGTCGCGCTGCTCGCCGTGATCGCCGCCGTGCTCCTCGCGCTGCGCCAGGCCAACCGGCTCGCCTCCCCGCTCACCGACCTCGCCCAGACCGCCGAACGCCTCGGCTCCGGCGACCCGCGCCCACGGCACCGGCGGTACGGGGTGCCCGAGCTGGACCGCGTCGCGGACGTACTGGACGGCTCCGCCGAGCGGATCGCCCGGATGCTCACCGCCGAACGCCGGCTCGCCGCGGACGCCTCGCACCAGCTGCGCACCCCGCTGACCGCGCTCTCCATGCGCCTGGAGGAGATCACGCTCACCGACGACCCGGAGACGGTCAAGGAGGAGGCGACGATCGCGCTCGCGCAGGTCGAGCGACTCACGGACGTGGTCGAGCGGCTGCTCACCAACTCCCGCGACCCGCGCACCGGCTCCGCCGTCACCTTCGACCTGGACGAGGTCGTCAAGCAGCAGATCGCCGAGTGGCTGCCCGCCTACCGCAGCGCCGGCCGGGCCCTGGTCCGCTCCGGCAAGCAGCACCTGATGGTGGAGGGCACGCTCGGCGCGGTCGCGCAGGTGCTCGCCGCGCTGATCGAGAACTCCCTGATGCACGGCGGCGGCACCGTCGCCCTGCGGACCCGCGTCACCGGCAACCAGGTGGTGATCGAGGTGACCGACGAGGGCCCGGGGGTGCCGCCCGAGCTCGGTGCGCGGATCTTCGAGCGGACCATCAGCGGCCGCAACTCCACCGGCATCGGCCTGGCCGTGGCCCGCGACCTCGCGGAGGCGGACGGCGGCCGCCTGGAGATGCTGCAGCAGAAGCCGCCGGTCTTCGGCCTGTTCCTGTCCCGCTCCCGCCCCACGGACGACGACCCCGCGCGCACCGAACCGGAACCGACGGTCAGGTGACGTGCTGGCGGCGCCGCTCGGCCTCCTGCTTCTTGGAGGACGCCTCCTGCTCCTTGGAGGACGCCTCCTGCTTCTTGGTGGACGCCTCCAGGAACGATTCGGCGCCGCCGGCCACCGTCTTGCGCGCGGGCAGCGCCTTGAACACCCAGGTGCGGTACGACCAGAAGCGGAAGAGCGTCGCGATGCCGATGCCGAGGAACTTGAAGATGTTGCTCTGCAGCTGGCTGTCCCAGCCGAACCCGTACGTCGCCGCGTACAGGACGCCGTTCTCGATCACCAGGCCGATGACGGAGAACAGCAGGAAGAGCGTCATCTCCTTCGTACGACCGCTCTTGTCGCGGTCCCGGTAAGTGAAGTAGCGGAAGCCCACGTAGTTGCAGCAGATCGCGACGACCGTGGCGATGATCGAGGCGCGCACCACCGGGATCTCGGTCGTGTGCCGCAGGAGGTTGAACACACCGAGGTTCACCAGCGTGCCGATCCCGCCCACCACGCCGAACTTGGCGATCTCGCGGATGAGCTGGTCCAGTTGCACGCGCAGTGCGCCCCGCTCACTCATGGTGATCGTTCGTCCCGTCCGTTCGGTGGTCGGCCTCTCGGATTACCCCGTCTTACCCCGTCATGCTAACCAGCGTGGACTTCCCGTGCCTGGCCTGTGGAAGCCGTGGAACGGCGACGTGACGCGCGTAGCCCTCGCAGCGCAGGCGGGACCGGACTCTCGGCTGTGAGATGTGACGCAGGACTCGTGGGTCTCTACGTATCCCAGGGCCCCTTACCCTGGATGATGTGACGTTCCCGGTAGTCGGCATGGTCGGCGGTGGGCAGCTCGCGCGCATGACGCACGAGGCAGGCATCCCGCTCGGCATCAGGTTCAAGCTCCTCAGTGACACTCCCCAGGACTCGGCGGCCCAGGTCGTCAGCGATGTCGTCATCGGCGACTATCGCGACCTGGACACCCTGCGTGAGTTCGCCCGTGGCTGCGACGTGATCACCTTCGATCACGAGCACGTACCCACGGAGCATCTGCGCGCCCTGGAGGCGGACGGGATCCCCGTCCGCCCCGGGCCGGACGCGCTGGTGCACGCCCAGGACAAGGGCGTGATGCGGGCGAGGCTCGACGCGCTCGGCGCCCCGTGTCCGCGCCATCGCATCGTGACGGACCCCGACGACGTCGTGGCGTTCGCCGGGGAGGGCACGGGCTTCCCCGTCATCCTCAAGACGGTGCGCGGCGGGTACGACGGCAAGGGCGTGTGGTTCGTGCGCTCCGCCGCGGACGCCGCCGATCCGTTCAAGGCGGGCGTCCCCGTCCTCGCCGAGGAGAAGGTCGCGTTCGTACGCGAGCTGGCGGCGAACGTCGTCCGCTCGCCGCACGGCCAGGCCGTGGCGTACCCGGTGGTGGAGTCCCAGCAGGTCGACGGCGTCTGCGACACGGTGATCGCGCCCGCGCCCGGCCTCTCCGAGGACCTCGCGGGCCGCGCCCAGGAGCTGGCCCTGCGGATCGCGCGGGAGCTGGACGTGGTGGGCCACCTCGCCGTGGAGCTCTTCGAGACCGCCGACGGGCAGATCCTCGTCAACGAGCTCGCCATGCGCCCGCACAACTCCGGCCACTGGACCCAGGACGGCGCGGTCACCTCGCAGTTCGCCAACCATGTGCGCGCGGTCCTCGACCTGCCGCTCGGCGACCCGCGCCCGCGCGCGAAGTGGACGGTCATGGCCAACGTCCTCGGCGGCGACTACCCGGACATGTACCAGGCGTACCTGCACTGCATGGCCCGCGACCCGCAGCTGAAGATCCACATGTACGGCAAGGACGTGAAGCCGGGCCGCAAGGTGGGCCACGTCAACACCTACGGCGACGACCTGGACGACGTGCTGGAGCGCGCCCGTCACGCGGCCGGCTACCTGCGAGGAACGATCACGGAATGACCAGCCCCACCAGCCCCACCAGCCCCACCGGCTCCCCTGTGGTCGGCATCGTCATGGGCTCCGACTCCGACTGGCCCGTCATGGAGAACGCCGCGAAGGCGCTCGACGAGTTCGAGATCCCGTACGAGGTCGACGTCGTCTCCGCGCACCGCATGCCGCGCGAGATGGTCGCGTACGGCGAGGACGCGGCGGAGCGCGGCCTCAAGGCGATCATCGCGGGCGCGGGAGGCGCGGCCCATCTGCCCGGCATGCTCGCCTCGGTGACGCCGCTGCCGGTGATCGGTGTGCCGGTCCCGTTGAAGTACCTGGACGGCATGGACTCGCTGCTCTCCATCGTGCAGATGCCGGCGGGCGTGCCGGTGGCGACGGTCTCGGTCGGCGGCGCGCGCAACGCGGGCCTGCTCGCGGCCCGCATCCTCGCCGCCCACGACCCCGAACTCCTCACCCGCATGCGGGAGTTCCAGCAGGAACTCAACGACCAGGCGACGGAGAAGGGGAAGCGGCTGCGGGCGAAGGTCGAGGGCGCGGGGTCGGGGTTCGGCTTCGGGCAGTAGCAGCCGGGCTCTGTCGTTCGGCTTTCCCGCCGTCGTGGCTGGTCGCGCAGTTCCCCGCGCCCCTGAATAGCCCCTCCGGCGTTTGAGGAGCGGGGGTCTGGGGGCTGGCCCCCAGGAGCCGAGGGTGCGGGGACAATGGCCCGCATGCCAGCAACCGATCACCTGGAAGAAGCGCGAGCAACCCTCGCCGAGTACCCCGTCGCCGACGGTCACAACGACCTCCCCTGGGCGCTGCGCGAGAAGGTCCGCTACGACCTCGACCGTCTGGACATCGCAGCCGACCAGACCGGCCGCCTGCACACCGACCTGGCCCGCCTCCGCTCCGGCGGCGTCGGCGCACAGTTCTGGTCGGTGTACGTACGCACCGACCTGACCGGTGACGCCGCGGTCAGCGCGACGCTCGAACAGATCGACTGCGTCCAGCAGTTGCTCGACCGGCACCCGGCCGAGCTGCGCCGCGCCCTGACCGCCGCCGACATGGAGGCGGCACGCGCCGAGGGCCGGATCGCCTCACTGATGGGTGCCGAGGGCGGCCACTCCATCAACAACTCCCTCGCCACTCTGCGCGCCCTGCACACCCTCGGCGTGCGCTACATGACGCTCACCCACAACGACAACATCGCCTGGGCGGACTCGGCGACGGACGAACCGGGCGTCGGCGGCCTCTCGCCCTTCGGCCACGAGGTAGTACGCGAGATGAACCGCGTCGGCATGCTCGTGGACCTCTCGCACGTCGCGGCCACCACGATGCGCGCGGCCCTGGACACCTCCACGGCGCCGGTGATCTTCTCGCACTCGTCCTCGCGTGCGGTCTGCGACCATCCGCGCAACATCCCGGACGACGTCCTGGAGCGGCTGCCCGGGAACGGCGGCGTCGCGATGGCCACGTTCGTACCGAAGTTCGTGCTGCAGGCGGCGGTGGACTGGACCGCCGCCGCCGACGACAACATGCGGGCGCACGGCTTCCACCACCTGGACACGACGCCGGAGGCGATGAAGGTCCACGAGGCGTTCGAGGCGTCCCACCCGCGCCCCGTCGCCACCGCCGCCACGGTCGCCGACCATCTGGACCACATGCGCGAGGTGGCCGGCGTCGACCACATCGGTATCGGCGGCGACTACGACGGCACGGCGTTCACGCCGGACGGCCTCGACGACGTGTCCGGCTACCCGAACCTGATCGCCGAGCTGCTCTCGCGCGGCTGGTCCCGGGCCGATCTCGCCAAGCTGACCTGGCGGAACGCGGTGCGGGTGCTCGGCGCGGCGGAGGACGTGGCCCGTGACGTGGGCGCCCGCCGCGGCCCGTCCGTGGCGACCCTCGACCAGCTGGACGGCTGAGCGACCCTCGCGGCCAGGGGGGCGTCTCTCGCTGTCGGCACCACTCGTACGCACCGTTCGCCGAGACCGCTCGGCGTGCGCGTGCCACGGTTGGCGTACGGATCGCTGCATCACCCCACCGGAGCCCCACCATGGCCGATCTTCAGGACGACGAGGACATCCCCCTTTCCGCCGGCGGCGCGAGCGCCCACGCCGAGGAAGGGGCGGAGGGGAAGTCGGAAGAGCTGAGGCCTGGTGCGTCCGCGCCCGCGCCCGTGCCCGCGTCCGAGGAGCGGGCGCGGGCCCTGCTCGCCGAACACCCCGTCGCCGACGGCCACAGCGGACTGGCCTGGGTGCTGTCCCGACTGACCTGGTACGACCTGGAGTTGGGCGACACCGCCCTGCAGACCGACCTGCCGCGGCTGCGCGAGGGCGCGGTCGGCGCGATGTTCTGGTCGCTGCGGCTGCCGCAGGAGTACGAGGGCAACCGTGCCGTGAGCGCCACCCTCGCCCTGATCGACCTCGCCGAGACCGTCGTCCGCGACCACCCGGAGGGCCTGCGGCTCGCGCACACCGCCTCCCACACCGTCGACGCCCGCGCGCACGGGCGGATCGCCTGTCTGCTCGGCCCCGCGGCCGCGGCGGCGATCGACGACTGCCTCGGCACGCTGCGCGCCCTCCAGCGGCTCGGCGTCCGCAGCCTCACCCTGACGGGGACGCGCTGGGCGGGGGAGCAGGGGCTGTCCCGCTTCGGCGAGGAGGTGGTCCGCGAGATGAACCGCCTCGGCGTCCTCGCCGACCTCAGCGGCAGCTCGACCGCCACGGTCAAGCACACCCTGGCTGTCTCCAGGGCCCCGGTGATCTTCTCCCGGTCGGCGGCCCACGCGCTCAACCCGCACCCGGACAACGTCCCCGACGACCTGCTCGCCGCCCTGCGGGCCAACAGCGGCCTGTGCCTGGTGCCCTGCGCGGCCGAGCAGACGGGCCCGGCGCTGCGGGACGTGGCGGACCATCTCGACCATGTCCGCCGCGTGGCGGGCCCCGAGTGCGTCGGCATCTCCGGCATGTACGACACCGAGAGCACCCTGGCGGACGGCCTGCACGACACCTCCCGCTACCCCCAGCTGATCGCCGAACTCCTGGACCGCGGCTGGCCCGACGCCGACGTGTCCCTGCTGACCTGGGGCAACGTCCAACGCGTGCTGCGCGACGCCGACTTCACCGCCAAGGCGGCCCAGATCCGCCGCGCACCGTCGACGGCGACGCTCGCGCGCTTGGACGGGGACGGCTGAGCCCGAAGGGCGAAGTTCAGGGGCACTCAGCAGGCGCACAAGCAGAACGGGTGCCCCGCCGGGTCCGCGTACACCCGCCAGCTGCGGGAGCGGTCCTCCGCGTCGAGGACCTCGGCGCCGAGTGCGAGCACCTGCTTCTCGGCGGCGTCCAGGTCGTCCACGGTCAGGTCCAGGTGGAACTGCTGCGCGCCGTCCGCCGAGGGCCACTGCGGCGGTACGTAGTCGGGCGCGGCCTGGAAGGCGAGGGTGCTGCCGCCGTGGTCCTCCAGGTCGACCCAGGTGTCGCCGTTCTCCTCCATCGGCTTGATCGTGCCGCCGACGAGCGCCGCGTAGAACTCGGCCAGGGCCAGCGGGTCGGGACAGTCCAGGACGACGGCCCCGAGTTTGGCGATGGACATGATCGGATCCCTCCGTAGGCGATACGTGCGGGTTACCGGGACACCGGGTTACCGGGCCCGGTTACCGCTTACCCGTCTCAACTGGTAACGGTTACCTCATGCTCCCGCAACGGAGGTAACGTCGCAACCATGAACGAGAAAGCGTCCGCCCCCGGCGAGCTGGCCTTCGTGGCGGCGCTGGTCAACACCCTCGACGTGGAGAGCGGGCGCGACTCCCTGGACACCGCGGAGGGCCGCGCGGAGTTCGGCGTGAGCGCGCGGGAGCTGGGTGACGCGCAGGAGCTGCGCGAGGCGCTGCGCGCCGCGTGCCTGGCGCACGCGGGCCACGCCCCGCACCGTACGACCCGCCCGCTCTCCCAACTCCTCGCCGATGCACCGCTGTTGGTGACCGTGGACGGGGCGGGCGCGGCCGGCCTGGAGCCCGCCGACCCGGCGCCGCTCGCCGCCCGCGTCGCGCACGCGATCGCCCGCGCGACGGTGGACGGCACCTGGCTCCGCCTCAAGGCCTGCGAGGCCGAGAACTGCCTCTGGGCGTATTACGACCGCAGCCCGGCGGGCCGCAGGCGCTGGTGCTCGATGCAGGTGTGCGGGGCCAGGGCGAAGATGCGTACGTACCGGGCAAGATCCACGGGAAGGGGCGGGTAGGGGAAGAGTCAGGCCGCCGGGCGTCCCATGGCCCGGTACACCCACCCCGCCTCGCGCCAGCGAGCCGAGTCGAGCGCGTTGCGGCCGTCGAGCAGGACACGCCGGCCGACCGCCGCACCCAGCTCCGCAGGGTCCAGCTCCCGGAACTCCCGCCACTCCGTCAGGTGCAGGACGACGTCCGCGCCGCGCACCGCGTCGAGCGCCGACTCCGCGTACCCGAGCGTCGGGAAGACCTGGCGGGCGTTGGCCATGCCCTTCGGGTCGTAGACCGTGACCTGGCCGCCCTGCAGATGGATCTGGCCGGCGACGTTGAGCGCGGGGGAGTCCCGTACGTCGTCGGAGTCCGGCTTGAACGTCGCGCCGAGGACCGCGACCCGCTTGCCGAGGAAGGAGCCACCGCCGAGCGCCTCGCGGGCCAGCTCGACCATGTGGCCGCGGCGCCGCATGTTGATGGAGTCGACCTCGCGCAGGAACGTCAGGGCCTGGTCGGCGCCCAGCTCACCGGCGCGGGCCATGAACGCGCGGATGTCCTTCGGCAGGCAGCCGCCGCCGAAGCCGATGCCGGCGCGCAGGAATTTCTTGCCGATCCGCTCGTCGTACCCGATCGCCTCGGCCAGCTTCACCACGTCACCGCCCGCGGCCTCGCAGACCTCGGCCATCGCGTTGATGAAGGAGATCTTCGTGGCGAGGAAGGAGTTGGCGGAGGTCTTCACCAGCTCGGCCGTCGGGAAGTCCGTCACGACCAGCGGCGAGCCTTCGGCGATCGGCGTCGCGTACACCTCGCGAAGCAGCTTCTCCGCGCGCTCGCTCTCGACGCCCACCACGATCCGGTCCGGGTGCAGGGTGTCCTGCACGGCGAAGCCCTCGCGCAGGAACTCCGGGTTCCAGGCCAGCTCGACGCCGTCCGGCAGCACCTCGGTGAGGCGGGCCGCCGAGCCCACCGGGACCGTCGACTTGCCGACGACCAGGGAGCCCTCGCGGGCCACCGGGGCGAGCGAGGCGAAGGCGGAGTCGACGTAGCTCATGTCGCAGGCGTACTCGCCGTGCTTCTGCGGGGTGTTCACGCAGACGAAGTGCACGTCACCGAAGGCGCCGAGCTCCTCGTAGGAGGTGGTGAAGCGCAGCCGCCCGCTGGAGCCCTCGATGCCCGCGACGTGTTTGGACAGCAGTTCCTCCAGGCCCGGCTCGTACATCGGCACGCGCCCCTGCGAGAGCAGTTCGATCTTCTCGGGGACGACGTCGAGCCCGAGCACTTCGAAGCCCAGCTCAGCCATGGCCGCTGCGTGGGTGGCGCCGAGGTATCCGGTGCCGATCACGGTGATCTTGAGGGCCATGAAGCTGCTCCAGAGGGGTGACGGGGGAATGCGCTGCCCGAGCATAGTCGGGGCGGCGGCCGGGGCTGATCCGCTGTCCGGAAGCTGTCGGGAAGCTCACGTGTACCAACGCGCGCCGGAGCCCTAAAATCAGGGTTACTTAACGGTAGTTAGTGCTCTTGGGGAGTGAGAGATCTTGGCGGGTACGAACGATTCCTCGGCTTTT
>NZ_JASCIS010000003.1 GCF_029968015.1 Streptomyces luteolus | reverse complement strand
CGGGGATGAGAAGGACGCGATCGAGTACGTCAAGTCGCTGCTGTCGTATCTGCCGTCGAACAACCTCTCCGAGCCGCCGGCCTTCCCGGAGGAGGCGGATCTGGAGACGGGTGACGAGGACCGTGAGCTGGACACGCTGATCCCGGACAGCGCGAACCAGCCCTACGACATGCACACGGTGATCGAACACGTCCTGGACGACCAGGAGTTCCTGGAGACGCAGGCGATGTTCGCGCCGAACATCGTGACCGGTTTCGGCCGGGTCGAGGGCCATCCGGTGGGTGTGGTGGCGAACCAGCCGATGCAGTTCGCGGGCTGTCTGGACATCGACGCGTCCGAGAAGGCGGCGCGTTTCGTGCGGACCTGCGACGCGTTCAATGTGCCGGTGCTGACGTTCGTGGACGTCCCGGGTTTCCTGCCGGGGGTGGAGCAGGAGCACACCGGGATCATCCGGCGGGGTGCGAAGCTGATCTACGCGTACGCGGAGGCGACGGTCCCGCTGATCACGATCATCACGCGCAAGGCGTTCGGCGGGGCGTATGACGTGATGGGCTCCAAGCATCTGGGCGCCGATCTGAATCTGGCCTGGCCGACGGCGCAGATCGCGGTGATGGGCGCGCAGGGCGCGGTCAACATCCTGCACCGGCGCACGATCGCGGGGGCCGAGGAGTCCGAGCGCGAGGAGGTGCGCGCGCGGCTGATCCAGGAGTACGAGGACACGCTCCTGAACCCGTACACGGCGGCCGAGCGCGGCTACATCGACGCGGTCGTGATGCCGTCCGAGACCCGCCGCCAGATCGTCCGCGGACTGCGCACGCTGCGCAGCAAGCGGGAGTCCCTGCCGCCGAAGAAGCACGGCAACATCCCCCTGTAGCCCCGTGCACCTGTAGACCCGTAGACCAGTCAGGAGGACCGATGATCAAGGTCGTACGGGGCAACCCGACCCCCGAGGAGCTGGCCGCCGTGGTGGCCCTGCTGCGCGCCGTCGACACGGCGGAGCCCGCACCGGAGCCAAGGCGTCCCCGCACCTGGGCCTCGCCTCGACTCCTCCTGCGTACGCCCCAGGGCTACGGCGCCATCGGCTGGCGCACCTCAGCCCTGCCTCAGTGAACATTCCGATCGGAGCGAGCATGAACGCCCTGCGACAACGCGCAGACAGAGGCGCCGAGGTGAAAGCCCGTGCGCCGCGTGAAGCCGGACACGAACTGACTTGCGTCGGGCCGCACCGGACGCCGGAGCGGAGCGTCGCCACCGCCATCGCCATCGCCGAGGACGCACGGGAGGCGGCATGCTGACCAAGGTGCTCATCGCCAACCGTGGCGAAATCGCTGTCCGCGTGGCCCGGGCGTGCCGGGATGCTGGGATCGCGAGTGTGGCCGTCTACGCCGATCCGGACCGGGACGCCCTGCATGTCCGTGCGGCCGATGAGGCGTTCGCTCTGGGCGGTGACACCCCGGCCACCAGTTATCTGGACATGGCCAAGGTGCTGGCCGCGGCGAAGGACTCGGGTGCGGACGCGATCCACCCCGGTTACGGGTTCCTCTCCGAGAACGCGGAGTTCGCGCAGGCGGTGCTTGACGCGGGTCTGATCTGGATCGGGCCGGGACCGGCGGCGATCCGGGACCTGGGTGACAAGGTCGCCGCCCGGCACATCGCGCAGCGTGCGGGTGCTCCGCTGGTGGCGGGCACCCCGGATCCGGTGTCGGGTGCGGACGAGGTGGTGGCGTTCGCCGAGGAGCACGGTCTGCCGATCGCGATCAAGGCCGCCTTCGGTGGTGGCGGTCGTGGTCTGAAGGTGGCCCGCACGCTTGAGGAGGTGCCGGAGCTGTACGACTCGGCGGTGCGTGAGGCGGTCGCGGCGTTCGGCCGGGGTGAGTGCTTCGTGGAGCGCTACCTGGACAAGCCGCGGCATGTGGAGACGCAGTGCCTGGCCGACACCCACGGCAACGTGGTCGTGGTCTCCACGCGTGACTGCTCGCTGCAGCGCCGTCACCAGAAGCTGGTCGAGGAGGCCCCGGCGCCGTTCCTGTCCGAGGCGCAGAACGCCGAGCTGTACCGGGCGTCGAAGGCCATCCTGAAGGAGGCCGGTTACGTCGGTGCGGGCACGGTGGAGTTCCTGGTGGGCCTGGACGGCACGATCTCCTTCCTGGAGGTCAACACCCGTCTGCAGGTCGAGCACCCGGTCACCGAGGAGGTCACCGGTATCGACCTCGTACGGGAGATGTTCCGGATCGCCGACGGCGAGGAGCTCGGCTACGGCGACCCCGAGATCCGCGGCCACAGCTTCGAGTTCCGGATCAACGGTGAGGACCCGGGCCGTAACTTCCTGCCCGCGCCCGGCACGGTCACCGAGTTCGTGGCGCCGACCGGTCCGGGTGTGCGCCTGGACGCGGGCGTGGAGTCCGGTTCGGTGATCGGTCCGGCCTGGGACTCGCTCCTTGCCAAGCTGATCGTCACGGGTGCGAGCCGTCAGCAGGCGCTGCAGCGTGCGGCGCGTGCGCTGGCGGAGTTCAGGGTCGAGGGCATGGCGACCGCGCTGACGTTCCACCGGGCGGTGGTGGTCGATGAGGCGTTCGGGCCCGAACTGGGCGGTTCCACCGAGCCGTTCAAGGTCCACACCCGCTGGATCGAGACGGAGTTCGTCAACGAGATCAAGCCGTTCACGGCCGGTCCCGCCGAGGCGGAGGAGGACGAGACGGGCCGTGAGACCGTCGTGGTCGAGGTCGGCGGCAAGCGCCTGGAGGTCTCGCTGCCCTCGTCGCTGGGGATGAGCCTGGCGCGTACGGGTCTGGCCGCGGGTGCGAAGCCCAAGCGCCGGGCGGCGAAGAAGTCGGGTCCGGCCGCCTCCGGTGACACCCTGGCGTCCCCGATGCAGGGCACGATCGTCAAGGTCGCCGTGGAGGAGGGCCAGGAGGTCAAGGAGGGCGACCTCGTCGTCGTCCTGGAGGCCATGAAGATGGAACAGCCCCTCAACGCCCACAAGTCCGGCACCGTCAAGGGCCTGACCGCGGAGGTCGGCAACTCCCTCACCTCCGGCGCCGCGATCTGCGAGATCAAGGACTGAATCGGCGGCCTTCCGGCCTACCCGCGTCCCCACGGGCGCGGGTGGGGTCCAACCCTCGCGGTTTGACCTCGCCGACGACGGGGACTCGGCAGCGTGACCGACGAGGCGAACCCGCTCACGTCGTTCCCGGAACGGGACGCCGGAAGAGTGGGGCCCGCAGAGGAGGACCCATGCTGACCGCCATCGCCGATGTGCTCCGAGCTGTCGGCGGAGCCATCGCCACCGTCGTCACGTTGCCTTTCCGCGCCCTTGCCCGCCTGTTCGGCGGGGCATCGGACAGTGCCCACGGCAGGCACTGACCAGGGGCGACGAGTTCGCCCCGCCAGGTCTGCCTACTCACGCAGGCGTTCCACCTCCGCCGCCGCCCGCTGCGCGTCCCGCTCGGCCCGGGCGGCGGCGTCGGCCGATGCCCGGGCGCGTTCCTCGGCGTCCCGCTGGGCACGCTCGGCCCGTTCCAGCCCCTCGCGAGCAGCCTCCAACTGCCGTTCTGCCTCGGACACTTGCTCACGGGCACGGGTGCGGCGGTCGCGCGCCTGCTCCAGCGCGGCGTCCGCGTCCTGTACGTCGGCGCGCTGCCGCTCAAGCGCCTGATCGGCCTCCGCGGCGGCATCCTCGGCTGCCTTACGGGCGGCCGCGAGCTGCTCCTGCTCCCGCCGTCGGCGCCGCTCGGCGAGTTCGTCCCGCACGGGCGCGGCCCCTGGAGTCGACCGTGCGGACTTCCGAGTCCGTTGCTCCCGCCGCGCGGCAGCGCCCGAAGTGCCCGAAGGGCCCGTAGCGCCGCTCGACGAGAAGTCCGAGGGCGGCGTGAGTGCGCTCTCCAGGCGACCCGCCGCCCACCGGTCCGCCGACTCCTGGTCGGCGAGCACCGCCCGCAGCGTGGATACGACGTCCTGCTGCGCCCCGTCCGACAAGGGGTGGCCGGCCTCCCGGGCGAGCGAGACGGCCTGCCGGGGCATGGCCGCGACGACGCTGTTCCGCCGGCCGGACAGCTGTTTGATCTCGTCGGCGTCCAGGGAGCGATACGCCTCGCGCAACGCCTGCCCGAGGGCCAGGAACCGCTCGCAGTCGGCCGGCTCCGAGCGCAGCAGGAGGTTGGCCGCCCAGGCCGCGAGCGTCGGACGGCGGGCGGCGCGGATCCCGCGGGCGCCCTCCGGGCGGCCGTCCGCCTTCGCCTCCGCGGCCAGCTCGCCTCTACGGGCCACGAAGTCGGGCGGCGGGGTGACATAGAGCTCGTCAAGGAGCTCCTCCACGTCCCGCTCTCCGCTCTCCGCCCGGCCTCCTCGCTTCCCCTTGCTTCGGCTGTTGCGCATGCTTCCCACACTCCGTCGAGCCGGAGCATCACGCACCTCGCGGCCCGGCCGCCGATACGGCCACGCCCACAGGCGCGGTCCGGCCGCTCCGGCACCCGGTACGACCAGACCGCCACCACCAGCGAAACGTGGGGCCTAGCTCAGCGTCTTCAGCGCGGCGGCGTCGTACGGCCTCAGGTCCTCGGACCGGTCCCCGAGGACCTTCGCCGCCCACTCAGGGTCCTGGAGCAGCGCGCGGCCCACGGCGACCAGGTCGAACTCGTCGCGCTCCAGGCGGTCGAGGAGGTTGTCGATGCCCTGGAGCGGGGCGCCCTGGCCGGCGAACGCGCGGATGAAGTCGCCGTCGAGGCCGACCGAGCCGACGGTGATGGTGGGCTTGCCGGTGAGCTTCTTCGTCCAGCCCGCCAGGTTGAGGTCCGAGTCCTCGAACTCCGGCAGCCAGTAGCGCCGGGTGGAGGCGTGGAAGGCGTCGACGCCGGCCGCGGCGAGCGGGGTCAGGATCGCCTCCAGCTCCTGCGGGGTCTCGGCGAGCCGGGCGTCGTACGCCTCCTGCTTCCACTGCGAGTAGCGGAAGAGCACCGGGAACTCGGGCGAGACGGCCGCGCGGACCGCGGCCACGATCTCGGCCGCGAACTTGGTGCGGGCCACGGCGTCGCCGCCGTAGGCGTCGGTACGGCGGTTCGTGCCCGCCCACAGGAACTGGTCGAGCAGGTAGCCGTGTGCGCCGTGCAGTTCGACGCCGTCGAAGCCGATGCGTTCGGCGTCCGCGGCGGCTGCGGCGAAGGCGCCGATCACGTCGTCCACGTCCTGCCGCGTCATCGCCTTGCCGCCGCCCTCGGTGCCGTCGACGCGGATGCCGGAGGGGCCGACGGCGGGGGCGTCGGGGTAGGGCGCGTCGCCCTGGTTGCGGACCATGCCGATGTGCCACAGCTGCGGCACGATCGTGCCGCCCGCCGCGTGCACGTCCGCCGCGACCTTCGCCCATCCCGCGAGCTGTTCCTCGCCGTGAAACCGCGGCACCCGGTCGCTCTGCCCGGCCGACTCGTGGCCGACGTACGTCCCCTCGGTGACGATCAGGCCGACACCGGCGGCGGCGCGGCGGGCGTAGTACGACCGGACGTCCTCGCCGGGGACGCCGCCCGGGGAGAACATGCGGGTCATCGGCGCCATCACGATGCGGTTCGGGACGGTCAGGCCGTTCAGCGCGAGGGGCCGGGACAGGATCTCGGCCGCGCGGGACACAGGGGACGAGGCGGTGGAGTCGGTGACGGTCACGGGTGCTCCTCGCAGGTACTTGACTACCTTGATACTTGAGAACTTCAGGTAATGGTGCCGAGAGGAGACGGTAGATACGAATACTTGAGATCGTCAAGTTTCCTGGGTAGGTTGGCTGCCATGACAGGATCCGCGCGCGTCGACACCGCCCAGCTGATGGAGCTGCTCTCGGTGTCGCTCGGCGTCTACTACGGCGACTTCACGGTCGCCGCGGCGAGCGAGAACCTCACCGCGAGCCAGGGCAAGGCGCTGACCGTGCTGCGCCGGGGCCCCGCCGCGATGCGCGCCCTGGCCACCACCCTGACCTGCGACGCCTCCAACATGACCGGAATCATCGACCGGCTGGAGAAGCGCGGCCTGGTGCGCCGCGAGCCGGCGCCGGACGACCGGCGCGTGAAGACCGTCGTCCTCACCGCCGAGGGCGAGCGGGTCACCGACGCGATCCGGGCGAAGATGCACGCCACCCAGGAGGGCCTGGGCCGCCTGGACGACCAGGAGCGGGACAGGCTGTACGCCCTCCTTGAACGGGTCTTCGCCGCCCGCACCGACGCCTGAACCCGGCCCTCTTGCACGCCGGATGCCGGATGCCGGATGCCGGATGCCGGAAGGGCTGAGGACTCGCCCTTCCGGCATCCGGCGGAGACGCACGCGGTGTTCGGTCGTATCAGGCGTCAGCCGACAGGGGTTGGCGTGCGACGTCGGGCATCTGAGCCGGGACGCGCCGCCGGGAGTACACCCGCAGGCGCAGCGTGCACCAGATGCCGATGGCGGAGATCAGCATGAGGGCGGCGGCGGGCGGCCAGTACGCGCCACCGGCGAGCGACGAGAGCCAGACGGCGGTGACCGGCGCGAAGCCCGCGAAGATCAGGTTGCAGATCTGGTACGTCAGGGAGATCCCGGTGTAGCGGACGTGCGGGGCGAACCCCTCGGCGAGGATCGCCGCCATCGGCCCGTAGAGCGCGGACATGACGAACCGCATGGCGAGCATCATCGCGTAGATCAGCAGGACGCTGCCGGTGTCCAGGGCCATGAACTGCGGTATCGAGAGCAGCACGACGCCGGCGAGGCCGCCGACGACCACCTTGTGCGCGCCGATCCTGTCGCCGAGGAGTGAGAGGAACGGGGTGACGACCAGTTCCAGGAACGCCGCGAGCGTCAGGCCGTTGAGCAGCATGGACTCCGACAGACGCTGGTCGTCGGTGCCGTACGAGAGCAGATAGCTGGTCACGACGTAGTAGCCGCCGGTCGCGGTCGCCAGCGAGAAGACACCGACCAGGACCGTCTTCCAGTCCTTGCGCAGCACTTCGGTGACGGGAAGCCTGTTGATCTTGCCCTGGCCCTGCTTCCTGTCCTGCTCGGCGTGGATCTCGTCCATGACCGGCGAGTCCTCGAGGCGGGTGCGGATCACCAGGCCGATGACCACGAGCACGGCGGAGGCGAGGAACGGCACGCGCCAGCCCCAGGAGTTGAAGGACTCCTCGCCGAAGAGGTTCATGAGGCTGAACATGCCGGTCGACAGCAAGGCGCCTACGGAGGAGCCGAGTTGGGCGAACGAGCCGAAGAAGGTGGCTCTGCCCTGGGGGGCGTTCTCGACGGCGATGAGTACGGCGCCGCCCCACTCGCCGCCGATCGCGATGCCCTGGATCAGGCGGAGCACGATCAGCAGGATCGGCGCGAGCACACCGATCTGGTCGTAGGTGGGGAGCAGGCCGATGGCGAACGAGGCGATGCCCATCATCAGCAACGTGATGACGAGGGTCTTCTTGCGGCCGACGCGGTCGCCGATGTGACCGAAGACGATGCCGCCGAGCGGGCGCAGCAGGAAGCCGATGGCGAAGGTCGCGAAGGATGCCATGGTCTTGACGGCCGTCGGCATGTCGGCGGGGAAGAAGACGTCGTTGAACACGATCGCCGCGGCCGTGGCGAAGGCGTAGAAGTCGTACCACTCGATGGATGTTCCGGACAGTGCGGCGAGGGCCGGCTTGTACGGGCTCTGCGCGGTGCGCGGGGTGGTGCGGTCCGGCATGGGGAACTCCGGCGGAAGAGTGCTGTCGGGGGCGGGCACTGCTGAGGTGGGGACGAAGGGGTGGCGTGGTGACCGGAGTTGGCGGGGCGGCGGTCAGCGGTCGGCGGTTGGCTATCAGTGCTCAGCGATCAGCGATCAGCGATCAGCGCTCAGCGGTCGGCGGCCGCCCAGGCGCGGTGGCCGCCGACCCAGGTCTCCCGCACGCGGATGCCGGTGAGCTCCTCGACCGGCACGGTGAGCGGGTCGGCGTCCAGGACGCAGAAGTCGGCGAGCATGCCCGGCGCGAGGGCGCCGACCGCGTGCTCACGGTGCAGGGCGGCCGCCGCAGCACCGGTGTGGGCGTGCAGTCCGGCCTCGACGGGCAGGCGCAGGGACGCGTCGCCGAGGACGGTGCCGAGCACGGTGCGGCGGGTCGCGGCGGCGGCGACGGCCTCCAGCGGGGCGGGCGGGGCGACCGGCGCGTCCGAGGAGAAGACGACCGGGACCCCGGCCGCGGGGCAGCGGCCCGCCGGGTTGTAGCGGTGCCCCTGCTCGCCGACGGCGGTCAGCGTGCCGTCGCCGGTGCGCAGATGGTGCTGCGGCTGCATGACCGGGACGACGCCGAGCCGCCCCATGCGGTCGATCTGCTCGTCGGTCGGCAGGCCGGAGTGCTCGATGCGGTGGCGCATGTCGTCGCGCTCCCGGTCGGCTTGTGCCTTCTCGATCGCGTCGAGCACCATGCCGATCGCGTACGGGGACTGCGCGTGCGTCGCCGTCTGCAGACCGGCGGCGTGGGCGCGGCGCACGATCTCCGCGTACTCCTCGACCGAGTGGTACAGCTGGCCGTGGTGGCAGCAGTCGGCGGCGTAGCCCTCGGGGAAGTACGCGGTCCAGCCGCCGAGGGTGCCGTCGGCGTAGAACTTCACGCCCTGGATGCGGAAGTGGTCGTCGCCGAAGCCGCGTACCGCACCGAGTTCGAGGGCGGTGTCAAGGAGCGCGGACGTCAGGTACGCGGAGACGCGCAGGCGCAGACTGCCGTCGGCGTGGGCCCGCAGGTACGTCTCCATCTCGCGCCGCGAGACCTGGGCGTCGCCGATCGTGGTGACACCGGCGGCGAGGAACACCTCCTGGGCGCGCAGCAGATGGTCGGCCATGATCGCGTCGGGCTCGGTGAGGTGGAAGTTCGGGCCGTGGTTGCCGATCTTCACGCCGGCCGGGCCGGTGAGCAGGTCGCAGGCCGCGTCCCAGAGCTGCCCGTCGGGCTCCCCGTTCGCGAAGTGACCGATGCTGCCGCCCTCGGGGGAGGGGGTGCCCGCGGTGATGCCGCAGGTGCGCAGGGTGTGGGAGTTGACGACGCCGCCGTGCCCGGAGGCGTTCATGACGTACACCTCGCGGTCGTCCGCGACCCGGTCCAGGTCGTGGCAGCTGGGGTGGCGGCCCTCGGCGAGGCGCCGGTGCTCGTACCCGAAGCCGCGGACCGGGACGCCGGCCGGCAGGTCGCGCCCGGCCTCGCGCAGCACCTCGACCATGGTGTCGATGTCGCCGACGCGCTCGGGTCGCAGGTCGACCCAGGCGAGGGCCTGCCCGTACATCACCGGGTGGCAGTGGGCGTCGATGAAACCGGGGTGGACCAGGCCGCCGTCCAGGGCGAGTTCCTCGTCGACGCGGCCGCCGAGCGCCGCACGGGCGTCGTCAGCGGTGCCGACGTGCACGACGCGGTCGCCGCGGACGGCGAGCGCCTCGGCGCGGGACGTGGTGCCCGCGACGGCGACGGCGGCACCGGTGACGAGCAGAGTGCGGTCGGGGGACGGGGTGGGGCGGGGCATGGCAGGCCTGCTTTCGACCGGGAGGATGCGGAGTGCGTCGACAGACGATTCGACTCGCTGGACCATAGATGGCGAACGACTGATTGACCAGAGGGTCCGGCCAAGAATGTTTGTAATGTCGAATCGCCAGTTTGATTACGGATCGATTGCGCAGGCCTGCGGTTCGCCCTCCGGCCGGTCGCGGATCGCACGCCGGCCGGTCGTTCAGGCCGTGCGCGGCCCCATGTCGTAGCGCTCCTTGACCAGCTCCAGGTGGAGCCAGCTCTCCACCTCGCGCACCTGGGCCAGCTCCCGCATCTCCTCCAACGTGCCGCGCACGGCGGCGAACGACTCCGCCGTGATCGTGCCGACCATCTCCGCGCGGCCCAGGCAGGTCGACAGGAACGTCACCCGCGAGAGTGCGGCCACCCGCTCCGCGACCTGCTCCGCCGCGCCGGCCACCCGCAGGCTGAACCCGCACAGGTAGCCCATCCCGAGGACCTCGGGCCGCACCAGCGCGACCACCTTCGCCACGCCGCCGTCGAGCAGTCGCAGCGTCCGCGCGCGAGTGGCGCCCGCCGAGAGGCCGACCCGCCCCGCGAGCTCGGCGAACGGCAACCGCCCGTCCTCCTCCAGCTCGGCCAGGATCCGCTCGTCCACCGCGTCCTGCGGCGCCACGGTCGGCTCCTCGGCCAGCAGGTACGGGTCCTTGACGTGCCGCGTCGCGATCAGCGGGTCCACGGTGCGTACGCCGTCCATCGCCCGGATCCGCTCGATCGTGCGCTCCAGCTCCTCGAACCCCGATGTGCGCAACTCCGTCATGATCGACCGCCGCCCGCTGGTCAAGGTCACGAACGGGGCCTGGGGGAGTGTGGCGATCGCGCGCGCGACCGGAGTGGAGGCGCCCTCGGTGTCGATGGCCAGATGCGCGGAGGCGGTCAGCCGGCGCACGGCCGGATGCGCGATCGCCACGACGCGAACGGCCCCCGACTCCTGCAGTCGCTGCACCCGCATGCGCGTCGCGGGGCGGGAGAGTCCCACGCCCTGGGCCAGTGTCTCGTAGGTCAGCCGGCCGTCGGTCTGCAGCTCGCGCACGATCGCCAGGTCGGTCTCGTCGAGATCCACAGGTGTCCCCCTCGGTGTGTGGCTGGTCGTCCCGGCCGTGGTCCGGCCGGGGTCGGTGCTCATTCTCGGCCAGGGCGCCGAGTGCCCTGACGGCGACTTCGCCGATCCGGCGGATGGCGTCCACTCAAGGCGGCGATGCTGACCGTGGCTTGCGCACGATCATCTCATCTGGCCTGGACAAATTCAGGGCTCGAAACGTAAGTTCCATGCCCGTACGGCGATCGAATCGTTCATGGAGGGTGATGTGGTGCGACCCGTGGTCGTGATGACCGACACGGAGGAACTGGACCCCGGGCCCGGCTTGCGGCTGCTGTCCGAGGCGGGCTTCGACGCGCGCGTGGCCGGCAGCCGTGACCCCGACGCCATCGTCGCGGCCGCGCGGGACGCGGACGCTCTCATCGTCGGCTACGCGCGCGTCGACGCCGCCCTGCTCGACCGGCTGCCCAAGGTGCGCATGCTCGCCACCATGTCCGCCGGCCACGACATGATCGACACCGCCGAAGCGGCCCGTCGCGGCCTGTGGGTGGCCAACCTGCCGGACTCGGCCACCGAGGACGTCGCCGTGCACGCCCTCGCCCAGGGCCTCGCGCTCATCCGCCGCCTGCCGCAGGCCGACGCGCTGGTCCGGGGCGGCGGCTGGAGCGAGGACTTCGTCGAACTCCCGCGCCGTGCGAGCGAGTTGACCCTCGGTCTGGTCGGCTTCGGCCGCATCGCCCGTACCCTCGCCCGGATCGCCGCACCCCTCTTCGGCCGCGTCCTGACCTACGACCCGCACGCCACCGAGGGGACCGCGGGCGTCGAGCACGTCGACCTGCCCACGCTGACCGCCGAGGCCGACGTCCTCTCCCTGCACACGCCCTCCACCCCGCAGACCAAGGGCATGGTGAACGGACCGTTCCTCGCTCGTATGCGCCCCGGCAGCATCCTCGTGAACGTCTCCCGAGGCGACCTCATCGACCCCGACGCCCTGCTCGCGGCCCTCGACAGCGGCCACCTCGCCGGTGCCGCCCTCGATGTCTTCCCCACCGAACCGCCCGCCGCCGACGACCGGCTGCGCAACCATCCGCGCCTGCTGCTCTCCCCGCACAGCGCCTTCCTCACGGACGCCTCACTGCGCGCCTACGCCACCGAACCCGCGCGCAACGTCATCGCCTGGTGGACCACCGGGCGCCCGCACACCCCCGTCGTGACCCCCAAAACCACGGCCACCGCATAAGGAGCCCTCGCGTGACCGAGACCCTCACCGCCCCAATCGACGCCGACGCCGCAGCCGCCGAGGAACTGCGCCTGCGCCGCGAACTCGCCGCCGTCTACCGGCTCGTCGCGCACTTCCGCATGACCGACCTGATCTTCACGCACATCTCGCAGCGGCTGCCGGGCCCGGACAACCACTTCCTGATCAACCCGTACGGGCTGCTCTTCGAGGAGATCACCGCCTCGAACCTGGTCAAGATCGACCTGGACGGCAACCCCGTCGAGCCGACGCCCCACCCGGTCAACCCGGCCGGATTCGTGATCCACAGCGCGATCCACAAGGCGCGTACCGATGCCCACTGCGTCCTGCACACCCACACCAAGGCGGGCTGCGCCGTCGCCGCGCAACAGGGTGGCCTGCTGCCCGTGAACCAGATGTCCATGGAGTTCCACAACCGGGTCGGATACCACGACTACGAGGGCGTCGCCCTGAACCTGGACGAGCAGCAGCGCCTCGTCGCCGACCTCGGGGGCCACCCCGCGCTCATCCTGCGCAACCACGGTCTGCTGACGGTCGGCGACAGCGCCAAGCAGGCGTTCCTGCGCATGTACTACCTGGAGAAGGCCTGCGAGATCCAGGTCACCGCCCAGGCCGGAGGGACCCCGCTGATCATTCCCTCGGACCAGGTGGCGGAGTACACCGCCCGGCAACTCACCGGGGAGGGCGACGCGAGCTCCGACTTCGAGGACCACGACGCGCACGACCTCGCCTGGGCGGCGCTGCTGCGTCTCGTGGAGCGGATCGCGCCCGAGTACACGGACTGAATCGCCCCGAGCTGCTCGACCGGACCGGCCGCCCGCGGGTGTCAGCCGAAGTGACCGTCAAGGGCCTCCGCCAGACGCACGACATCGCGGCGGCCCTTGCGGGACCTGCCCTGACGCATGGCCTCCAGGGCCGAGCCGTGCACCACGGGGCAGTGGTCGCCGCGGTACCCCATCTCGTCGAGCAGCTCGCGAACCTCCAGTTCGACGATGGTCTCGATATCCACGTCGTCGACCAGGTCACGCATTCCGAGGAACACGGCGATCCGCGCCACACCCGCCGCCCGCGCCGCCGCCAGGTACTCACGGGTCTCGGGCAGCGGACCGTCCTGCGCGGAGACGACAAGGAGCGATCCGCTCAACTGCCCGGCACCGACGGCGAGTCGGGACCGGAAGTCGTCGGGGTCGAGGCAGTCGTACAGCTGGTACGGGCCGCGTGCGGTGACGAACTGCCCCAGCGGCTGCGGCGGTTGGCGGTACTCCCGCGGCAGCACCTCGCTCAACGCCCGGACCAGGGTGCTCTTGCCGTGCCCCTGGGAGCCGATGACCGCCGCCCGCCTCTGCGGCCCTGTACCGCCCTTGCGGCGCCCACCCCACATGTCATCCCCTTCGACTGCCGCCAACTGCCGGGTCAGGCTACGGGCCCACCCGGCGGGGGCGGGCGGTGGGGGCAGGTCGTACCGGTGCCGTTGGTGACGCCGGCCGGGCAGTTCGGTCGAGGCGAGGTTCAACTCCGCTGCTGCGGGCGCCACTTGGCCGGTCGGACGCGAAGCTTGCCCGGATGCGGTGCGCGTTCGCGGTGAGCGCGCTGAACCGTCAGGAGAAGGTGCCTACACCTCACCGCCGAGGAAGGCCGAAACCAGCGGGCTCGCCTCGGCGCGGCATTCCTCGAAGTACGCGTGCCGGGCGCCCGGGAAGAGGTGGGTGCGTGCGTCCGGGATGCGCTCGGCGAGCAGCGGAACGTTGTCGGCGGGGGTGAGCCGGTCCTCGTCGCCGTGCAGGATCAGCGTCGGGGCTGCGATGGCGGGCAGCGCGTCCCACGCGTCGTGCCCGTTGCCGGCGAGCAGATGGCCACGGCGCGCGTGCGGCGGCATGGCCGGGTCGCCGAGGGTGCCGTAGGGGCCGCGATGGGCGGTGCGCCAGGCGGGCGAGTACATCAGGTCGATCAGCGTCTCCCGTACGGCTTCCTGGTCCGGGCGGGCCAGCGCGCGCCGCACCGAGGTGTCCCGCTCCACGGCGCGCGGGCCGCCGGGCGAGGTGCAACCGAGGACGAGCCGACGCACCCGGTGCGGATGGTCGGCGGCGAGCCACTGGGCGACCCGGCTGCCCATGGACGTGCCCGTACACATCGGCGCGCTCGATCCCGAGGGCGTCAAGCACGGCTGTCGCATCGGCGGCGAACTCCCTGGTGGAGTAGCCGACTTGGGGCTTGTCGCTGGCCCCGGTGCCCCGGGCGTCCAGGGTGATCGTGCGGTGCGTGGCGTGGAAGTCGGCGCGCACGGCGTCCCACCAGCGGTGGTGGTTCGCCTGCCCGGCGAGCAGGAGGAGCGGCTGCCCCTGGCCCTGTGTCTGGTACGCGATCACCGTGCCGTCCTGGGCGTGGGCGAAGCCGGTGTGCCGCTCAGGCGTGTCCGTCATGGGTCATCCCTCCCGTGCCGGTACGGACGGCGAACGAACAGCGGCACGCTCAACTCCTGTTCCATTCCTGCTCCATGAGTGGACATGATGCCAGTCAGTACAGAACCCTGGGAGCACCCCACCATGGGGACAGGGACGTCAAACCCGTCGTCCAGGAGCTGGACCACGGCGACACCTGTCCCGAGGACCTCATCGAGCAGATGAAGCAGCTCGGCGTCTTCGGCCTCGCCGTCCCCGAGGCGGCTACCTCCCGCGCATGGCAACCGGTGAGGTCCGCGCGACGATGGCCCTGACCGAGCCCGGCGGCGGCTCCGACCTCCAGGCGATGCGCACCGTCGCCCGCAAGGACGCCGAGGGGTACGTGATCAGCGGAGCCAAGTCGTGGATCACCAACTCCCGCCGCTCGCAGCTGATCGCGCTGCTCTGCAAGACCGACCCGGAGGCAAGCCCCGCCCACCGGGGCATCTCCGTCCTCCTCGTCGAACACGGCCCGGGCCTGACCGTCTCCCGGGTTGGAGACCGGCCGTCTCCAGGTCGCCGCCCGCGCGCTCGGCGTCGGCCGCGCCGCCCTGGAGGACTCCCTCGCCTACGCGCGGGAGCGCGAATCCTTCGGCAAGCCGATCTGAGCACCAGTCGGTCGGCAACTACCTGGCGGACATGGCGACTTCACTGACCGCAGCCCGCCAGCTCCCCCTGTACGCGGCCCACGAGGCCGAGGCGGGCCGCCGCGTGGACATGGAGTCCGGCATGGCCAAGCTGTTCGCCTCCGAGACGGCCATGCAGATCGCCCTCAACGCCGTCCGGATCCATGGGGGTTACGGCTACTCCACCGAGTTCGACGTGGAGCGCTACTTCCGGGACGCGCCGCTGATGATCGTCGGCGAGGGTACGAACGAGATCCAACGGAACGTGATCGCCGAGCAGTTGGTCAGGCGGGCAGGGCTCGACGTCTGACGAGACGTCCCGCCTCCGCACGCCTCTGGGAACCTCGGCCTCGCGCCGCTACCCTCCGCGCATGATTGCGACGGTGGTGTGGGGAACCGGCAACGTCGGACGCGCCGCGATCCGGGCCGTGGCCGCGCATCCGGGGCTCGACCTCGCGGCGGTGCTCGTGCACGACCCGGGCAAGGCGGGGCGGGACGCCGGTGAACTCGGCGACGTGGGACGGCGGCTCGGGGTCGCCGCCACCACCGACGTGGACGCGGTGCTCGCGGCCCGGCCGCGTGCCGTGGTGTACGCGGCCTCCGGCGATCTGCGCCCGGACGAGGCGCTCGCCGACGTGGTGCGGGCGGTGCGCGCCGGGGCGGTCGTCGTGACCCCGGCCCTGTACCCGCTGTACGACTGGCGCGGGGCGCCGCCCGAGTTCCGGGACCCGGTGCTCGCGGCGGTCGCCGAGGGCGGCGGCTCGCTGTTCGCCTCCGGCGTGGACCCGGGCTGGGGCAACGACGTGCTCCCGCTGCTCGTGAGCGGGCTCGGCACGACCGTCGACGCGGTGCGCTGCCAGGAGGTCTTCGACTACTCGACGTACGACCAGGAGGAGTCGGTGCGGCACCTGGTCGGCATGGGGCACCCCATGGAGTACGCGCCGCTGATGCTGGCCCCCGGCGTACCGACGATGGTGTGGGGCGGGCAGCTGCGGCTGCTCGCGCGGGCGCTCGGCGTCCGACTCGACGAGATCCGCGAGACGTCGGAGCGCCGCCCGCTGGACGCGACGGTCACGACCCGCACCATGGGCGAGTTCGCTGCCGGCACGCAGGGCGCGGTGCGGTTCGAGGTGCAGGGGCTGGTCGGCGGTGAGCCGCTGCTCGTCATCGAGCACGTCACCCGTATCCACGCCGACTGCGCGCCGGACTGGCCCACCGTGCCGGGCGGCGGGGACGGCGCGCACCGCGTGATCCTGGAGGGCCGCCCCCGGATCGAGGTGACGGTGGAGGCGAGCGACGAGGGCGAGAACCGCTCGGCGGGCGGAAACGCCACGGCGGTGGGCCGGCTCGTGAACGCCGTGGACTGGCTGGTGGAGGCCGAGCCGGGACTGTACGACGCCCTGGACGTTCCGCTGCGTCCCGCAGCCGGCCGGATCGGAAGGAAGCAGCGATGATGATCGACATCCCCGAGGTGCAGCGATGAGGATCGACATCCCCGAGGGCAAGGAACCCATCTCCTACGTCTGGGGCGAGATGGTGCCCGGCATCGGCACCGCCGCCGCGGACTTCTCGCTCGCGGTGTACGCCCACACCACGCTCGGGCTGCGCGAGTTCGAGGCCGCGCGGCTGCGGGTGGCGCAGGTGAACGGCTGCCTGTTCTGCCTCGACTGGCGCACGGACCGGAACGGCGAGAAGGTCGAGGAGGGCTTCCTCGACGCGGTCACGCAGTGGCGCACCACGGACGCCTTCGACGCCCGCACCCGGCTCGCGGCCGAGTACGCGGAGCGGTACGCGCTCGATCACCACGGCCTGGACGAGGAGTTCTGGTCCCGGATGACGGCGCACTACAGCCAGGCGGAGATCGTGGAGTTGAGCATGTGCGTCGGCTCGTGGCTGGCGTTCGGGCGGCTCAACCACGTACTCGGCATCGACGCGGTGTGCGTACTGCCGGGCCACTGAAGAGAGTTGGCGCCCGGCAGCACAAGCACGAAAGAGGACGGCCGGATCACGAAAGAGGACGGCCGGATCAGGTGCGCAGATCCGCCGCGATGATCCGCTCGATGTTGCGCTCGGCGAGCGCCGTGATCGTGACGAACGGGTTGACGGTGGCGCAGCCGGGGATCAGCGCCCCGTCGATGACGTACAGGCCCGAATGCCCGTGCAGACGGCCGTAGTGGTCGGTGGCCTTGTCGAGGACGGCGCCGCCGAGGGGGTGGTACGTGAGGTGGTCGCCCCAGATCTTGTTCGCGCCGAACAGATCGGTGCGGTAGATCGTGCCCTCCTTGGCGTTGATCTTGTCGAAGATCGTCTTCGCGGCGTCGATGGAGGTCTGCTTCCAGGACCGCTGCCAGTCGAGGTCCACGCGGTTCGCGGCGGCGTTCCAGGAGAAGTCGGCGCGGTGCGGGGTGCGGGTGATGGAGAGATAGAACGAGGCGTACGTCTCGATGCCCGTGGGCAGCGGCGCGACCTCGGCGAACGCGCCGCCCGCCGACCAGTTGTCGATGCCCGCCGTGGGCATGGCCGACTGGAGTTTCCCGGTCGCGTCCCACATGTGGTTGGCGCGGCCGCACATGACGTTGCCGTTGTCGCCCCAGCCCCTGCCGATCTCGGAGTTGAGCCGGGGCAGCGCCCCGGTGGCCCTGAGGCGGGTGAGGAGTTTGCTGGTGCCGACGCTGCCCGCGGCGAAGAACACCCGGGCCGCGGTGACGGTCTTGGTCGCGGCGACCGTGCCGGTGGTGGTGAGCCGGTCGAGGGTGACGGTGTAGCCGCCGCCGTCTGCGGGGCGGACGTCGGTGACCCGGTGCAGCGGTGAGACGGTGACACGTCCGGTGGCCTGGGCGCGGGCGAGGTAGGTCTTGCGCAGGGTCTTCTTGCCGTGGTTGTTGCCGTACAGCACCTCACCGGCGAGCGCGGACTTCGGCACGGCGCCGGTGGCCTCCTGTTTCATGTACGCCCAGTCGTAGACGTTGGGTACGAACACGAAGGGGAAACCGGAGCGCTGTGCGTGCTTGCGGCCCACGCGCGCGTACTGGTAGCAGGCGGTGGACTCCCACCAGTCGGGGTCGACCTCGGCGACGCCCAACCCGGCGTTGGCGCGCGGGTAGTAGACGCCGTACATCTCGTCCGCGTCCACGGTCGGCAGCACGGACGGGAAGTTCTCGCGGCGCGGCGTGACGGCCATGCCGCCGTTGACGAGGGAGCCGCCGCCGACGCCTCGGCCCTGGTAGACAGTGATCCCGGCGAAGTCCTCGGCGTCCAGGATGCCGGTGTGCAGGGGGACGTCCTTGTCGAGCGGGAAGCCGAGGAAGCTGCTCAGCGGCTGCTTGGTGCGGGTGCGCAGCCAGAACGAGCGGTAGTCGGGCTTGGTGGTGTTGGCGAAGACGTTGCCGTCGGGGCCCGGAGTGTCCCAGGACTGGCCCATCTCGGCCATGTGCACGTCGATCCCGGCCTCGGCGAGCCGCAGCGCGGCGACGGAACCGCCGTATCCGGTACCGACGACGAGCACCGGCACGGCGGCGCCGTCGGCGAGGCCACGGGATGCGGCGGGCCGGGGTTCGGCGGCGAGGGCCCGGCCGCCCAGCGGGCCGCCGAGCACGGCGCCGGTGCCTAAGGCCGCGGCGCCCAGAAGAGAACCTGTTCCTGTGAGGAATCTTCGTCGGGAGACTTCAGGGTCGTCCTGATGTGCCTGTGCGGGCAGGGTAGTCGCAGTCATGTGAGGTGCCTCACTTTCGCAGGGGTTGAAACGAGTTCTTACTGCTGCCCGCTGGACAAGTCACGGCACGTGAATGCGTAACTTTCCGTGATTCAGGGCGAGTTAGCGCATCATGGGCATCATGCCCGTCTTTGATCATGTCCGCGGCGCGTGCGGTCGCGTTCCGCACCGAAGCCGTGAACGGGCGAACGTGTGTGCATGATCTGGGCGTGGGGCCTCGGTGCACGGCCTGGACGTGGGGCCTCGGCGCACGGCCTGGGCGTCGGACCCCGGTGCACGGCCCGGGTGCAGGCCTCGGTGCAGGGCTCTTGGGGCGGGCGCGTGGAGTCCGCGCCTCCGTTCAGAACTCCTCGTCCCCCCACTGGGCCAGCAGGTCCTCCGGGGGACGTGCCCTCGGGCCCCGCTCCCTCGCCGTGGACCGGCTGTTCGGTCCAGATGATCTTGCCGCGGGCGGTGTAGCGGGTGCCCCAGCGCGCCGCGAACTGGGCGACCAGGAACAGACCGCGCCCGCCCTCGTCCGTGGTGGCCGCGCGGCGCAGGTGCGGGGAGGTGCTGGAGCCGTCGGAGACCTCGCAGATCAGGCTGTTGCGGTCGTGCAGGAGGCGCAGCCGGACCGGAGGGATGCCGTAGCGGATGGCGTTGGTGACCAGTTCGCTGACCACCAGCTCCGTGGTGAAGGCGGCCTCCGTCAGACCCCAGCTCTCCAGCCGCCGCGCGACCTCGGAGCGGACGCGGCTCACCTCGGCGGGGTCACTGCGCACCTCCCACTCGGCGATCTGCGACGGATCGAGGATGCGGGCGCGGGCGACGAGCAGGGCGATGTCGTCGTCGGGGTGCTGCGGCAGGAGTGCGTCGAGGACCGCCGTGCAGGTCTCCTCGGGACTCCGGTCCGTACCGGTCAACGTGGTCCGCAGTAGCTCCAGACCGGTGTCGAAGTCCCGGTCGCGGTTCTCGACGAGGCCGTCGGTGTAGAGGACGAGCCGGGCGCCGGCGGTCAGGCGGAGGTGGGAGGCCTCGCAGGGCAGGCCGCCGCCGAGGCCGAGCGGAGGAGAGACCGGGACGTCGGGGAACGTGACCGTTCCGGCCGCGTCCACAAGGGCGGGGCCCGGATGCCCGGCGCGCGCCATCGAGCAGGCCCCGGTGACCGGGTCGTAGATCGTGTACAGGCAGGTGGCGCCGGTGATGCCCGGGCTGTCTCCGTTCTCGGT
The DNA here is from genome assembly GCF_029968015.1 of Streptomyces luteolus. Lineage (GTDB taxonomy): Bacteria > Actinomycetota > Actinomycetes > Streptomycetales > Streptomycetaceae > Streptomyces > Streptomyces luteolus. The sequence goes on along the minus strand of NZ_JASCIS010000003.1, from coordinate 264,821 downwards.
GCCCTCCTCCTGGTCGATCCGGGTGACGAGTTCGTCCAGGTGGTTGAGGAGCTCTTCGGGCGGCAGGTCGAGGGCGGAGAAGTTGTGCACCGCCGTGCGGAGTCGGCCCATGGTGGCGGCCGCGTGCAGTCCGTGCCCGACGACGTCTCCGACGACCAGGGCCACCCGGGCCCCCGGCAGCGGGATCACATCGAACCAGTCGCCGCCCACGCCCGCCTGGGCGGGCAGATAGCGATGGGCCACCTCGACCGCCGACTGCTCGGGCAGCGAGCGCGGCAGCAGACTGCGCTGCAGGGCGACCGCCGTCGCGTGCTCATGGGTGTAGCGGCGGGCGTTGTCGACGGCCACCGCGGCCCGCGCCGCCAGCTCCTCCGCGAACGACACGTCCTCCTCCTCGAAGGGCTCCTGCTCGGAGCGCCAGAAGTTGGCCAGGCCGAGGAGTACGCCACGCGCGAGGAGCGGCGCGGAGATCAGCGAGTGCACTCCGGAGTCCAGGATCTGCCGGGCCCGCGCGGGGTTCTGGTCCCGCCAGCGGTCGGACGCGGCGAGATCGGCTACGAGTACGGGGTGCCCCTCCGCCATGCCCACGGCCATCGGGGTAGTGGGAAGCCACGGAATCCGCTCGCCCACCGGGAGGAACGGCGGAGCGTCGCGCAGGCCCCGGATCGCGACGCGGCGCATCACGGTGCTGGTGCCGTTCGGGTCCTCGCCGCGCAGCACCGGATCGCGGAGTTCGACGGTGACGAAGTCGGCGAACCGGGGTGTGGCCACGGCGGCGAGTTCCTCGGCGGTACGCGTCACGTCGAGGGTGGTGCCGAGCCGTACGCCCGCGTCGTAGAGCAGCCGCAGCCGCCCGCGGGCCACCTCGGCGCGGCCGGCCAGGGAGCGCAGCTCCGTGGTGTCCCGCAGGGTGGCCACGCTGCCGGCCGGGCCCCCGCTCTGGCCGACCGGACGCAGGTTGACCGCGAGCAGCCGCTCTCCGGCCAGGTGCACCTCGTCGGTGGCGGCCCGCCCGGAGGCGAGCAGTGCGGCCGCGCCCGCGTCCAGGCCGAGGTCGGCGACCGGGCGCTGCTCCGCGTCCGGCGGCAGGTCGAGCAGCCGGCGCGCCTCGTCGTTGGCGAGGAGCAGCCGACCGTCGCCGCCGATGATCAGGACGCCCTCGCGCACCGAGTGCAGAACGGCGTCGTGGTGCTCGTACATCCGGGTCATCTCGGCCGGGCCGAGGTCGTGGGTCTGCCGTCGCAGCCGTTGGCTGACGAGGACGGCCCCGCCCGCGGCCACGGCCAGGGCACCCGCGGCACCGGCCGCCAGGAGCGGGATCTGGGCACCGACCACATCCTCCACTCGTTCGACGGTGATGCCCGCCGACACCACGCCCGCCAGGGAACCGTCGGGCTGTGTGATGGGCGCGGCGGAGATCACGGTGAGGCCCGTGCTCGCCACGAAGGTGTCGGTGAACGTGCGGCCTTCGCGGGCGGCGGCGAGCGTCTCCTCGTACGGGCCGATCACGCGTTCGCCGATCAGGTCCGGGTCGGGGTGGGTGTATCGGATACCTGCCGGGTTCCACACCACGACGGCGTCGGTGCCCGATCGCTTCCTGGTCTCCTCGGCGCTCGGCTGCAGTGCGGCGGTGGGGTCGGGGGAGGCGAGCGCGGCGAGCACGCCGGGGGAGTTCGCGAACGTCTCGGCGACGGCGAGGGTCCGGTGGCGCGCCTCTTCGGTGGTGTCCCGGCGGGCCTGCAGCAGCAGGGCCGCGACCGCGGCGGCGACAAGCAGCAGCACGATCCCGAGCTGCAACAGGAACACCTGACCGGCGACGGTGCGCACATTCAGCAGGGACCGCAGACGCCGCCCCGGCGAGGAGCGGCGGAATCGTCCGCGAGCATCCATGTCTCCAGTGTTGCCGAAAGCCATGGGCGGTGATGCCGTCGCACCGGCCGCCCCACCCGTCGCACCGGCCGCCCCACCAGCCGCACCGGCCGCCCCACCCGCCGCACCGGCCGCCCCACCAGCCGCACCCGCCGCCCCACCCGCCGCACCGTGACGCCGGGCGGCGGCCCGCCGGCCGCCCTACTTCCGCGCCACGAAGTACACATTCAGGACGTCCCCCTCGACGTGCCGCTCCACGACGTCGGAGAAGCCCGCCTCGGCGAGCATCCGGCGGGCGGTCTGCCTGCCCCACACCGTGCCGAGGCCCGCACCGCCCTCGCCGAGCGAGACCGTCATGCAGTAGAAGACGGAGAACGTGTAGAGCGTGGGGCCGAGGACATGGCCGACGTTCTCCTCCAGCCTGCTGGAGGCGTCGATGTCGCCCATCAGGAACGTGCCGTCGTCCCGCAGCGCCCCCGAGACGGCGCTCAGGGTCTCGGCCGGGCGTGCCAGGTCGTGGATCACGTCGAAGGCGGTGATCAGGTCGTACGTCCCGGACATCTCGGCCGTGTCGCCGACGTCGAACCGGACGTTGTGCAGCTCCATCCGCTCGGCCTCGGCCCGCGCCGCCGCGATGCCCGTCTCCGACATGTCCAGGCCGTGGAACCGGCTCTGCGGGAAGGCCCGCGCCAGGAGGTTGACCGCGTGGCCCTGCCCGGTGCCGATGTCCAGGCAGCCGATCCCCGCCCGCAGCCGCTCGGGGAGGCCCGGGACCAGCGGGACGATCGCGTCGACGAGGGCCGCGTCGTACACCCGCGCCGTCTCCTCCGCCTGGAGCTCCTGGAAGCGCGGATACGACGTGTACGGGACGCCGCCGCCCTTCTGGAACGCTTCGAGCACCTCGTCCTCGACGATCCCGATCAGGGCGAGGTCCTGCAGGAAGGACGCCATGTTGTCGGGGCCCGCGCCCCGGGTGAGGGAGGCCGCGTGCTCGGGCGGCAGCCGGTACGTGCCGTCCCCGGGGGCGTACTCGACGATCCCGCCGACCGTCATCCCGCCGAGCCATTCGCGTACGTACCGCTCGTCGAGGCCGGTGGCGGTGGCGATCTCGGCGCTGGTGGAGGGCGGGAGCTCCGCCATCGTGTCGAAGAGCCGGGTCCGGTGGCCCAGGCTGCACAGATAGCCCAGACAGGAGTCGTTCAGGACCTGCACCATCCGGCCGGCGAACTCCTCCTGCCTGGTGAGGTCCAGCGCGTCCGTGGTCATGGCCTTCTCCTTCCCGCCGCAGGTCGGAGAGGGATCAGGGACGCCGAGCCGCAGACCGGCCAGGGGTGTCGTGGTGCACTCCATGCTACGCCGGACGCGGGTCCGCCTCCTGCCCGCGCCCGGCGGTAACTGGGCCGTCTCCGCCGGTAGTTGCGTCGGCGGCCGGTCCTCACCTTCCGGCGGCCGTCACCTCCCGTAGCCCTCGAACCGGTCACCGACCTGACCGGGGCTCAGCGCCTCGTCCCAGGTCGTCAGCTCGTCCAGATCGCCGCGCAGGCTCACCTTCGGGGCACCGACCGAGCGCATCGGCAGCGGCACGGAGGCGTCGACGGAACCGACCCGCTCACCGTCCACGTACAGCGTGGTCCGCCCTGGCTCGGCCACCCACGTCAGGTGGACCCAGCGGTCGAACGGCAGTGTGTAGTCGAAGCTGTGGTCGGCGGTACCGGAGCCGGTGGCGCGGCTGAGGCCGACCTCGCCCGTGCCGGACTGCCGGAGCTTCAGCGCGCCCGACTCCGAGCTGAGCAGCACCTGTTCGCCCTCGGTCGAGGTCGGCCGGACCCAGACCGAGGCGGTCCACGGTTCGGTGACATCGAGGCCGCCGAAGCCCACGCCGTCCCGGTCGTGGTCGAAGCGGAAGGCCTCGCCGCGCACGCCGCCGCCCACCAGGGCCGGGTTGTTGATGATGTACGTGGTGCCCGGAAGGCCGCCCGCCGTGTCCTCGGCCATGATGGTGTTGCCCGGGCTGCCCGCGTACGTCCAGCCGCTTGGGTACGAGGCCTCGTCGAACGTCCAGTGATGGCTGGGTCGTCCGTCGTCCACCCGCTGCTTCGCCGGGCGCTGCCGGACGCCGGGCGGGTCGCCGATCGCGGCCACGCGGGCCCGGAAGCCGGCGAGCGAGTCCGGCGGCGGCGAACCGTTCCAGGAGCGGTCGGCCAGGACGGCGCGCGGCCCGGCGCTGTGCTGCTCGAAGTAGCCGTCCTCGGCCCAGAAGTTGTAGTCGGCCCAGTTCATCACGCCCGAACCCAGCATGTCCGGCGCGGAGTCGGGCTTCCAGGTGCCGTACATCCACGGCTGGTCCGGGTACAGGTTGTGGTAGTTGTTCGGCGTCACGTAGAAGGGGCCGATGGCGATCTCGTCGTGACCGGGGATGACCGGCTCGCTGCCCGTCCCCTCCCAGGTGAGGAAGACGACGGAGCCGTGGACCCGCTGCTGCGGCGCGGCCATGTGCTCGGAGCCGTTGTAGACGGCGGTCCGCTTGCCGTGCCGGGCCACCACGTCGTCCAGGGTGTTGATGTAGCGGTTGAGGAGGTCTCCGAGGGTGCTGACGTCGGGGTCCTCGGCGAGGAACTCCTTGACCCGCGGGCACTCGCCGAGCTGCCCCGGCACCTCCTCGGCGCCGATGGAGAACAGCGGCGCGTCGAACCAGCCCGCGAACTCGTCCACGATCTCCTTCGTCTTCTCGACCGCCTTCTCGCTGGTCATGTCGATGATCCAGTCCGCGGTGAGATGCGAGTGCGTGTGCTCGCCGGTGCAGGGGTTCGCCCCCGCGCCGAAGCCGATGCCGAAGGCCTCGCTGATGACGGTCGCGTGCCCGGGGACCTCGAGGCCCGGCATCAGCTGGACGTGGTGGCGCGCGGCGAGCGCCTTGAGGCGTTCGATGTCGGCCCGGCTGTAGCTGTGCTCGGGGTCGGCCAGGCCCGGGAACTTCGGGCTGTACAGGCGGAAGCCCTCCGACTCGGAGAGGTGCAGGAACAAGGTGTTGAGCTTCTGGTCCCCCATGCGCCGGATCAGGTTCTCCAGGTGGTCCAACTCCCAGTACTTGCGGCCCGCGTCGAGGTGGACCATCCGTACCCGCTGCGTCGGCCGGTCCAGGCTCCGCGCGCGGGGGACGGCGCGGTGGTCCTCGCCCGCGCGGAGGGTCTGCAGCAGGGTCCGGGTGCCGTAGTACAGGCCGTGCGTGCCGGCCGCGTCGATGCGGATCACGTCGGAACTGTCGAACCGGTAGCCCTCGGCGCCGAGTCGGGCGTCATCGGTCAGCCGGAGCCGGATGTCGCCCTTCCGGGGCCGCACCGGCCGGGTGGTCACGTCCGGTGCGAGACCGCTGACCTCCCGGATCTCGTCCCGCAGTTGCTCCGCGAGCTCCCGCGTGGTCTGCCGGGCGGGCCCCGGCAGCTCCTGCCGCCCGGCGGGCAGGGCCGTACGGGACCGGGACGCCGGATCGACGACGATACGGGACCTCTCGGTCAGGCCGACCGTTCCGCCCAGGTCCTCCCACTGCGCGGGTCTGGGGACGACGGGAGGGGACCCGGACGGCGGTGCGGCGCCGTGCGCGGCCGCCGGGACGAGGAAGAGGCCGGCGAGTATCCCGAGGATCGTGGCGAGTACGGGCAGGGCGCGACGCATGGCCGCCTCCGAATCGGTGGATGGCAGGACGAGAGAGCGCGAGCCGCAGACCGTCCGTCCCCGGTGATTCACCCCACCTCTACGCGCACACGACGGGCCGCAGCGGCCCGTTCGACGGCCTACGGGCCTGGAACGTAGAGAGACATCGGATGACTGTCAACCACTCGCGGCCCTCTTCGACACCAGGCCGAGGTCCCCCAAGTCCCTCTTCCGCCATACCTGTTACGTACCTTCCCGGTGGCGCTCCAGACCGAGCAGCATCACGTCACGCAGGTCCGCACCCGCACCCCCTGACCGCGCCTCGCCGACGTTGCTGTTCTACTGGCAGGACTAGGAGAGCCCCAAGGAGCCGACCCGACCCCTCCGCCCCCGGACCTCAGGCCCGCGCGTGGGTGATCGTGGCCGCGATGGAGGCGCTCACGGTCCGCTGGGTCCTCGAACAGCCCGCCATCCCGAGGGAGTTGCTGATCGAGGAGCTGGCCGCGCTGGGGACGGACGATGTCGGCGGTACGAGGGCGGCCCGACGGCGGGCGGCGTGGCCGCGCCCGCCGCACTGACGCCCCGGTTCACCCTCCGGAGCCCCCCTCCGCCCGGCCGGCGTCCCGCGCCCGCAGTGTCGGTTTGAGCACCTTTCCGGCCGCGTTGCGGGGGAGTTCGGGGAGTGGCACGAGGTCCTTGGGGCGTTTGAAGGAGGCGAGGCGGCCGTCGAGGAACGCCGTGAGGCCATCCAGCGACAGGTCCGCGTCCGGGGCCACGGTGACGTACGCGACCGGCACCTGGCCCCAGCGCTCGTCCGGCCTGCCGATCACCGCGACCTCGCGTACGGAAGGGTGTGCGGCGATGGCGTTCTCCACCTCGGCGCAGTAGATGTTCTCGCCGCCGCTGATGATCATGTCCTTCTTGCGGTCGACGACCCAGACGAAGCCCTCCTCGTCCCGCTTCACCAGGTCACCGGAGTGGAACCAGCCCCCGGCGAACGCCTCCGCGGTCTCCCGCGGCTTCATCCAGTAGCCCTGCATCAGGGTCGGCCCGCGGTAGACGATCTCGCCGACCTCGCCCACGGCCACGTCGTTCATGTCCCCGTCCACGACGCGGTGCTGGATGCTGGGGATCGGCCGGCCCACCGACCCGAGCTTGCGCAGCGAGTCCGCCCCGCGGAGCACGCACGTGATCGGCGAGGTCTCGGTCTGGCCGAACACCGCCACGTTGAGCGCGCCCGGGAACTTCTCGCCCATCGCGCGCAGCGTCGCGTCGCTCGCCGGGGCCGCGCCCCAGCTGATGATCCGCAGCCTCAGGTCGCGCTTGTCGATGTCGGGCTGCGCGCAGATCAGATCCCACTGCTGCGGAACGTTGAACACGACGGTGGCGCCCTCGCGTTCGTACGCGTCGAGCACCGCTCGCGGGTCGAAGGCGCCGAGCGGATGGATCACCACCGTGCCGCCCACCACGAAGTTCGCCACGATCGAGCCAAGGCCCGCGATGTGGAAGAAGGGCGCGGTCAGGAAGCCGACGTCGGAGTCGTCGAAGATCTCCATCGCGCGGATGCACGTGATCGCCTGCACCTGCATGTTGCGGTGGGACAGCATCACCCCCTTCGGCTGCCCGGTCGTGCCCGAGGTGTACATGATCAGCGCGGTCGACTCCTCGCTGATGTCGGGCAGTTCCATCGGCTCGTACGCGCCCAGGAACTCCTCGTACGCGATCTCGGGCCCGTCCGGATCCCCGATGACGACGACCGTGCCGATCGACGCCGCACCCGGCACCGACCGCAGCAGCGGCAGGAGGGAGGCGTCCACGACGATCGCCGAGGGCGTGCAGTCGCTGAGGATGTAGTCGAGCTCGACGGGGGCGAGCCGGAAGCTGAGCGGTACGGCCATCGCCCCCAGGCTGTTGGCCGCGAAGACGCTCTCCACGAACCACGGATGGTTCAGCGTCAGCAGCGCCACGCGGTCACCGGCGGCGACGCCCCGGTCGGCGAGTGCGGCGGCCAGGCGCAGCGACCGCCGCGACAGCTGCGCCCAGGTCGTCGTCTCCCCGAGATAGCGGAGCGCGGGCTTGTCGGGGCGCATCGTCGCGTGGGTGGCCGCCTGGGACATCCAGTGGTGCCGGAAGGACCAGGCGGGCGCCGTATCGGTCGACATGGGGGCTCCTCGGTGTCGTAACGATCGGTGGCGTGGACGCGTGACCGCCGCCGCATTGTGCCTGTCAACGCGGGCCGCGGAGAAGTGTCGTGACGTATTTTGTTAATGAGGAATCACGTAGGGCGCAGGGTGGCCGGTGCCTGCTCCTCGTGTGATTGACTGAGCGGCATGGCTCCGTCTCCGCATCCGTTCGTTCGTCCCCGGCGCCGCCGCGCATGACCACCGAGCCGATCTCCGCAACCCGCCCACGCCCACGCCCCCGCCCACGCAACCGCAGGCAGCTCATCGTCGAGGCGGCCGGCCGGCTGTTCAGCGAGCGCGGCTACCACGCGGCGTCCATGGAGGACATCGCCGCCCGCGTGGGCATCTCCGGCGCGGCCCTGTACCGGCACTTCCCGAACAAGTACGCGCTGTTCGCCGAGTGCGCGCACGCCATGGCGGACCGTCTCGTCGCCGCGCTCGACGAACTGCCGCCCGACGCCGACCCGGCGGACGTGTTCACGGCGCTCATCCGGGTCACCGTCGCCCATCGCGCCTCGGGGGGCGTGTACCGGTGGGAGGCCCGGTACCTCGACCGCGACGACCGCAGGCAGCTCCGGGCGAAGTTCGCGCGCGTCGTGGGCCGGGCCACCGAGGCGGTACGACGTGAAGTGCTGCTGCCCGACGAGCAGTTGCGGGCCGTGGCGGCGCTCGGGGCCGTCGGGTCCATCACCATGCATCGCACCTCCATCGCTCAACGCCGCCTGGAAGAGCTGCTGTTGGCGTGTGCCCTGCGCGTGGCCGGTACGGCGCCCGCGTCGTCGGCCGGGGCGAGCGGGCGGCCGGTCGAGCTGCCGGTCCTGCCCGTGCCGCGCTCGCGGCGTGCGGAGATCCTCGCGGCCGCCGTCCCGCTGTTCGCCCGGGACGGTTTCGCCAACGTCACGAACGGCCAGATCGCTCAGGCCGTGGGGCTCGCCCCGTCCGCGCTCTACCGCCACTACCCGGGCAAGGTCGACATCCTGGCGGCGGCCTGCATGCAGGCCGCCGGGCTGCTCTCCCAGGCGGTGGACCGCAACCTGCGGGACGTGGCCGATCCCCGGGACGCCGTAGCCGCGCTCGCGGCGACCTACGTGGCGTACAGCTTCGAGCACACCGCCCTCACCAGCGTCGCCGAGGCCGAGTTCGGCGGTCTGCCCGCCGATTTGCAGCGCCCCCTCGTGCAGGCGCAGCGTGAGCATATCGCCGTCTGGGAGCAGCAGTTGAGGTCGGCCCGTCCCGAGCTCGACCCGCGCCAGGCCCGGGTCCTGGTGCACGCCGGGTTCGGCGTGGTGGTCGAGGCCGGGCGCAGCCTGCGTTGGCGGGACAGCCCCGAACACCGCGCCGCCGCAACGGCGTTGGTCGTCGGCGCACTCGGGCTCTGAGCGGCGGGGCCGGGCCTCTGAGCGGCGGCGGCCCGGCCTCTGAGCAGCGGCGCCCCGGCCTCCGAGTTCAGGAGCTCGGCCTGTTCCCCGTAGGGATCACGATCGGTGTGGTCGTGCCCGAAGAGCCGTTGTTGAGGAACGCCATGGCCATGGCGCGGACGAACTGGTCGAAGACGTAGAAGGCGCCGGGCGCCACGGGTGTCAGGCCCTCGCGGAACAGGATGAAGGCGGGCCACGCCGTGCGGATCAGGGCCGCCGAGGCGTGGTCCCGCTTCAGGCCCAGCCAGTCGCCGATCTGGTCGCTGAGGACATAGCGCACGAACTCGTTGAGGAACCCGCGCGTGACGCCCAGGTCGACCTGGGAGGGCAACCCGAGCAGATCCTCAGCCAGTTGGATGCCCTCCGTCGTCGGAGCGAGGATCGGTGTGAGCACCTGAGCCGACTGCTCCTCCGCGTCGGCCCACGTCCTCGGGATGTACTCGTCCCGCACACCGAGCAGGTGCATGGCGACCTGCCAGCTGTGCAGAAAGGCCTCCTGGTCCTCGGCCGGGAACGGCACCTTCCAGTCGAGCAGCTTCCTGCGTACGTAGGTGCCCAGGCTGTGGAACGTGACCAATATGTCGGCGTTGCTGATCGGGATGTCCTGGTCCGAGACCGCCGTCCAGTGCGGGGACTGCGGCAGCAGGTGGCGTACGGCCGCGTGCACCAGGCGCGTCTTGTTGGCCGTGACCACGAACTGGCCGGACGGCTCGAAGCCGTTCAGCTGGGCCAGGTCGTAGCCGAACGTGAACGTCTTGGCCGCGCGGTCCTTCATGTCGGCGCCGCCCGCGGACCAGTAGACGCTCCTGGCCTCGCGCGGAATCACGGTGCTCATGATCCCACTGCCGAGGCCGTAGAGCATGAAGAGGTACGTGTCCTTGCGCCGGTTGAAGTCGGCGGCCCGCGCCAGCTTCGCCGGATCCGCCCACGAGGGCAGCCGGTTGACCTTCCTCAGGTACGCGGTGAGGTCGGCCGGCAGGCCGCTGGGCAGCGGGTCGTCGTTGTCGACCCACGACTCCATCGCCGCGTTCACCGCCGGAACCCGGCCGTTCTCGATGAGGGAGACGAGGAGTCGGTCCACCTCGTCGTCCCACACGTACTCCGGATCGGTGCCCGTACCGGCTCCGGCGACCGAGCCCTTCGGTGACCACGCCCATGCGGCGGCCGGGCTCGCCGCGCCCACGAGGCCGAGCGCGGCCCCGAGCGAGATGACCCTTCTACGGCTGAGATTGCCCATTCACTTGCTCGCTTTCCTGGTAGGTCGTGCGGCTCATCACGCCTTATCAGACTCGCTGTTGGTGCCGTCAGCACGGCTCATCGGTTGTTCCAGGATGTGATTTCGGATTAACATAGCGAGGCGCGTAGCCGTCGACAAGGGCAGCGCCACGGTGTTCCGGTTCGAGTCACTCCCGTACGACCGAGGAGCCCGCATGACCACGGAGCAGGACCACGGGCAGGACCACACCCCCGCACCGCCGAGCTCTCCGGCGACGCTCTCCCGACCCGCTTGGGTGACCGACGAGTCGATCGCGCGGTGGTGTGCGTGGGTGCACCGGGACGCGGGGCGTGGCGGGCAGCCCGAGGACGCCGAGCCCGTGACGCCCGTCGCGCCCTTCGACCTGGCGCCGACCGCGGCCGTTCCGGTGTGCCTCCCGGAGGACGTCGCAGCGGCGGCCGCCGACGCCCGGGCGGCCGGGCCCGCGTGGGCGCGCACCCCGCAGCGGCGGCGCGGAGAGGTCGTACTCGCCTTTCACGACCTGCTGTTGGAGCGCCAGGAGCAGGTGCTCGACCTCATCCAGTGGGAGACGGGCAAGGCGCGCTACCACGCCTGGCAGGAGGTGGCCCAGGTCGCGACCATCGCCCGGCACTACGCGCGGCGCGCCCGGCACTATCTCGCTCCCCGCTCCGTGCGCGGCATGGTGCCGGGCCTGACGAAGGTCCAGGAGGTACGGGTGCCGAAGGGGGTCGTGGGCGTCATCTCCCCCTGGAACTACCCGCTCTACCTCGGCGTCGGCGACGCACTGCCCGCGCTGCTCGCCGGGAACGCCGTGGTCTCCAAGGCGGACGCGCAGACCTCGCTGACCCTGCTGTGGGCCCGCGCCCTGATGGCGGAGGCCGGGCTTCCGGACGATCTGTGGCGGATCGTGACCGGCCCGGGGCCCGTGGTGGGGTCCGCCCTCGTCGACGCCGTCGACTTCGTCTGCTTCACCGGCTCGACCGCCACCGGACGCGCCGTCGCGGAGCGCGCCGCGCGGCGCCTCGTCGGGGCCTCGCTCGAACTCGGCGGCAAGAACCCGCTGATCGTACGAGAGGACGCCGACGTCGCCGCCGCGGCGGCCGGCACCGTCGTTGCGGCCTTCGCCAACACCGGGCAGATGTGCATCCACATCGAGCGTGTCTATGTGCACGAGCGGGTCTACGACACCTTCCGCGACGCGCTCGTCCGGGCGACGGGCGAGCTGCGCCTCGGGCGCTCCTACGACTTCGCGGCGGACATCGGGTCGCTCACGTCGTCGGCCCGACTCGCGGCGGTCGAACGGCATGTCACCGAGGCCGTGGCCAAGGGCGCGACCGTCCTCGCGGGCGGTCGGGCCCGCCCCGACATCGGCCCGCTCTTCTACGAGCCGACCGTCCTCGAAGGCGTCACGGACGAGATGGCCGTGTGCGGCGAGGAGACCTTCGGCCCGGTGCTCTCGCTCTACAGCTACGGCACGGACAGCGAGGCGGTGGACCTGGCCAACCGGGGGACGTACGGCCTCTCGGCGTCGATCTGGTCGAAGGACACCCGCGAAGCCGCCCGGATGGCGGGCCGGATCCGCGCCGGGTCGGTCAACATCAACGACGGCGCCGCCGCCGCGGCCGGCAGCGTCGAGGCCGGGATGGGCGGCATGGGCGACAGCGGACTCGGCCGACGCCACGGGGCCGAGGGGATCCGCAAGTACACCGAGAGCCAGACCGTCGCGCGACAACGGTTCCTGCCACTCGGACCCGAGCCGGGGGAGGGTGCCGTGGCGAAGTTCGTCCGCGGTACGAACGGCCGCCTTGCCCTGCTGCGCCGGCTGCGGATCCGATGAGCGGGACGGCTGCGGGCGGCGTACGCCAACGGTGGCACGCCCTGCGCGCGGCACCCGGCAGCCCCCTCGACACCGCCGAACTCGACGGCCCCTGGGCCGACTTGGAGAGATCCCGCGATGGTGTACGACGGCACGGCCGTTCCCGACGTCCCCGAGGGACCGCTGCATCGGCACCTGCCGCTCGACGAGCTGGTCGCGCCGTACAGCCCGCCGACTTCGACCGGGCGGTCGCGGACCAGCGGGAGAGCCGCGTTATGAGACCCCGTACTGCTGCCGCCCGGTCGACCGTGACCGCCCCATCAGCCCTGTCCGCCGCCCAGATCGGAGCCCTGAGTCCAGATGACGGACGCGATATCCGCCCGGCGATCGCTCTACGACGGCGACCACGAACTCCTGCGCGAGACGGTGCGGGCGTTCATCGACAAGCACGCCGCACCGCACGCCGAGCGGTGGCGGGCTGAGGGCAAGGTCGACCGGGAACTCTTCCAGGAGGCCGCCAGGGCGGGAATCCTCGGCTTCAACATCCCCGAGGAGTACGGCGGCGCCGGGGTCACCGACTTCCGCTTCAACGCCGTCATCGGCGAGGAGTTCTCCCGCCACCCCGCATCCGACGGGCTCGCGGGCGTGGGCCTCTCCAACGACATCGTCGTGCCCTACTTCACGGACCTGACCGACGACGAGCAGAAGGCCCGCTGGCTGCCGGGCATCGCCGCGGGCGAACTCGTCGTCGCGGTCGCGATGACCGAGCCCGGCACCGGCAGCGACCTGGCCGGCATCACCACCACCGCGGTCCGCGAGGGCGACTCGTACGTGGTCAACGGCAGCAAGGTCTTCATCTCCAACGGCCAGAACGCCGACCTGATCGTCACCGCCGTCCGCACAGGCCCGGACCGCCACGGCGGGCTCAGCCTGATCGTCGTCGAAGCCGACCGGCCGGGCTTCGCGCGCGGCCGCAACCTGGAGAAGATCGGCCTGCACGCCCAGGACACCAGCGAGTTGTTCTTCCAGGACGTGCGCGTACCGGCCGCCAACCGGCTCGGCGAGGAGGGCTCCGGCTTCCAGGCACTGATGCGCAACCTTCCCCAGGAGCGCATCTCGATCGCGGCCAACGCGGTGGCGTCCATCGAGGCCGTACTGGAACGGACCGTGGAGTACGTCAAGGAGCGCAAGGCGTTCGGCCGGACGGTCGGCTCCTTCCAGAACACCCGCTTCCAACTGGCCGACATGGTCACCACGGCACGCGTGGGCCGCACCTACATCGACGACCTGCTGGCCCGGCACTCCCGCGGCGAGTTGAGCGCGGCCGACGCGGCGGCGGCGAAGTTCTGGGCCACGGAACAGTACGTGGACATCGTGGGCCGCTGCCTCCAACTGCACGGCGCCTACGGCTACATGCTCGAATACCGCATCGCCCACGACTACCTCGACTCACGCATCACCACGATCTACGGCGGCACGACGGAGATCATGAAGGAGATCGTGGCGCGGGACCTGGGGTTGTAGAGCGTGCCGCCCCGGTCGGCCAACCCCGCTCCGGACAGCCGCTCACGCCGTATCACCGGTCCGGTGCCGAGGGGGATACGGCGGCCCGCCGTGGGCGGCTGCCTCGCGTTCCTCGTTCTGGCGTCAACTGGACGCTCGTACATCGACAGTTGGTGGGACACGCGTGGCGCGAGTGCCTGCGGAGGCCGGGCAGCTGGCTGCTCGCCCTCGGGATGCGGGCGACCGTGCTCCTGATGCCCCACCTGCTCAAGGCCGAGGTGGTCGAGGCCATCTTCACGGACCGGACGACCGGGCTCTTCGTCGGCGTCTCGTTCGGATCGCTGCTCGCGGTGGGTGGTGGGGCCCGCCACGGGCTTGGCCGACAAGGGGCGGTTTGGGTACTTATGGTGGCCTGATGATGTTTGTACCTTGGTGGGCCGTGCTCTCGTCCGCGTGCGCGCCCTTCCTGCTGGTCGGCGGCTGGTCGATCGCGGCGGAACTGCACGGGCCCGGCTATGACCCGGTCACGGAGACCATCAGCGTCATGGCGGCCTACGGGGCGTCCGGGCGTTGGGTGCTGACCGGAGTGCTGTTCGTCCTCGGCCTCTGCCACCTCGTGACCGCCTGGGGGCTGCGCCCGGCAGCACTCGCCGGGAGGGCGGCGCTGGCCTGCGGCGGTGTGGCGGTGATCGGGATGGGCCTCTCCCCGGTGCCGGAGAGCGGGGGATCGGAGGTGCACGGCTGGGTCGCCGCGGTCGGCTTCGCGCTCATGGCGCTGTGGCCGGTCCTGGCGTCCGACCGCGACGGAGCCGCCCCGTGGGGACTGCGGCCCGCACTGTCCCTCGCCGTGTGTCTGCTGATGGGGTTGGGCGCGGCATGGTTCCTGATCGAACTGCATCGCCAGGGCGGTGCCGCCGGTGTCGCGGAACGCGTCCTGACCACCGCTCAGACGGCCTGGCCCTTCGTCGTGGTCGCGTCCTGCAGGGGTCGTGCGGCCCTGCGGACGGACGAGCTGGACGAGCGGGACGGGAGAGGCGGGAGAGGCGGGACAGGCGGGCCCGACGGGACGGACGAGGCGGGGGAGAGGGACGCGATGGACGATACGTACCGGACGGACTGGCCGTGAATCGCGGCTGGGGGAAGTAAGTCCCCCGGCTGTGAATCGCGGCCGGGGGGGGGAGACCGCCCTACTCCTCGCCACCCCGCCCCGGCGCCTCCCCGCCGCCCGTATCGGGACGTCCGTGACGCTGTACGACCACGCCGCGTACGCGGCGGCCGAGGGCCGTGGCCGCGGCCGTGAGGAAGACGAAGGTGTAGAGGATCTGCAGGATCGTCACGACGCGGGCGGACTGGCCCGTGGCGGTGATGTCGCCGTAGCCGATGGTGGCCAGGGTGACGAGCGTGAAGTACAGGGCGTCCACGCGGGTGCCGAGACCGTTGAACTCGCCGGGCTGCGCGGCCAGTACGTAGTAGCAGCCCGCGAAGACGAGCACGGACAGGCACATCAGCAGCGGGATGACGATGAGGGGGCGGGTGCCGGGCCGGTCGGTCAGGACGTCGTTCGTCTGACGGAGCAGCAGCAGCGCGACGATCGCCAGGGCCACGGTGAGCAACGTCCAGCTGAGGAAGGGGCGTTGAGGGCCGAGGCGGTCCAGGGGGAGCTGGAAGTAGGCGGTCGTCATGACCACCACCGCCGCGACCGCCGCGGCCCCGAGCCACCGTCCGTCCGTACGGACGCGGTGGGCGAGGCGCGCGGAGAGACGGTCGCCGCCCGAGGCCCGGCCGGTCATCCGCGGACCTGCTCGGCCGGGGTTCCGGCCGTCGGCTCCGCGGGGGCCGGGCGGCCGTGCAGCAGTTGCGCGGTGATGACACCGGCGACGGCCGCGATCACGATCAGCGGCATCTGGTTGTGCGCGTCACCGCCGAGCAGCAGCACCGTCAGGACCGAACTGCTCAGCGGCAGGCCCGTCACGACGGCGGTGGCGGTGGCCATGCCGAGCGCGAGGCCGGGCGTCGTACCGAGGCCGGGAAGCCCGGAGCAGGCGATGCCGAGGACCGCACCGATCAGGAGGCCCGGAAAGATCGGTCCGCCGCGCATGCTCCCCAGGCAGACGCTCCAGGTGAGGCCCTTGAAGAGGGCGAGTGCCAGCAGTGCCACGACCGACAACTCGTGCGGCGCCGCCGCGAGGTTGCCGAGCATCGCCTGCCCGGACAGCGCGGCCTCCGCCGGCGACCGTCCGGTGACCAGCGCGTACGCGGTGAGCAGGGCGCCCGCGGCGATCCCGCACAAGACGGTCCGTACGGCCGTGTGCTCGGCGGTCCACCGCTCCGTCCGGCGGCCGAGACCGCGCAGCGACGCCACGGCCGCGGCGATCAGCACGGCGGCGGGCACGCCCCACAGGAAGTCAGCCGCGTCCGGCGTCGCGTCCGGCGGCACCTCGGGCAGCGACAGGGCGCCGATGGACAGGCCCGTCCAGCTCCCGAAACCGGTGAACACGAGCGCCCCGGTGGCGCTGGCGATCAGGCACGGCAGCAGTAGCGCGACGAGCCGGGCCCCGCCGATGCCCGCCCCCTCGACGACCAGAATGGCCGCGACGACCGGCCCGCCGAAGATGCTGGAGATCGCCGCCGTCGAGCCCGCCGTGGCGAGGAGCACGCGGCCCTGGGCGTCGGGTTCGGCCGACCTCGGGAAGGCGCGCAGCCCGAGCAGCGCGAGTCCGCCGCCGATCGCCATGAGCGGTGCCTCGGGTCCGAGCACCACGCCGAGCGGAAGGGTGGCGAGCGCGGCCAGGACCACTCCCGGCAGCGCGTCGGGCCCCAGCACCGGACCGCCCAGGCCGTGCACCGGCACATGACCGCCGCGCCCCCTCATCCGCGTCACGATCGGCGCGAGGATCAGCCCGGCGAGCAGCAGCGTGGGCAACGGCCACCACCAGGGCGCGAGTTCATGGCCAAGCGCCTCGGGCAGGTGCTTCCACACGGCGTGCTGAAGGGCGTGCTGCGAGGTCAGGAAGGCGAAACAGGCGAGAGCGACGGGCACGCCGAGCAGCGCGCACAGCAGCAGGAGCCGCAGGTAGCCCCGGCTGAGCAGCATGGCCCGCAGTCTCACGTCGTCGTCCCGCGCGCCCGCGGCGGACCCCGCCCCCTGGCCGGGCCGCCCGCTCGTACCCCTCGTACCCCTCGTACCGCCCGTGCTCGTACCGCTCGTACCGTCCGAGCGCTCGGCGCCGCTCGCGGCGTTCGCGCCCTGCGGATCGTTCTCCGGTGACGACGAACCTCCGCGCGTGGCGCTGTTCATACCGCTCCCCTCCGGGACGCCCGTCCGAGGGGCCGGGCGTCGGCCGGGGCTCGGCACCTGGGTACCTGGACCTCCGAGCCTCGGCCGGGCCCCGCCGCAACGCCATCCGCACGTGGCCGTTCGGGTGGCTCACGGCGGCGGCGGAAATTCGGAGGAGATCGCGGAGCCGATACGGAAGAATGTGCGGACCGATGACTTTTTCCAGGCCCGCCGGTCTCCACCGGTGTCATTTCCCCTGTCCGCATTCGTGTCCAAGCCCAAGTCCAAGTCCAAGCCCAAGTCCACGTCCAAGTCGGCGGCCTCAGCTGTCAGGCGACTGCGACCAGAAGCCCGGCGAGGTGCCGCCATGTCAACCGTGATCCAGGAACAACCGGCCGTGAAGGCGGGTGGCACACCGACCGTGGTGCGGCTGCTCGTCCTGGCCACGTTCGTGGTGATCCTCAACGAGACCATCATGATCAACGCGATCCCGCGGCTGATGGACTCGCTGCACATCACCGAGCAGTCCGCGCAGTGGGTGTCCACCGCGTTCATGCTCTCCATGGCCGCCGTGATCCCGGTCACCGGCTGGTTCCTGCAGCGGGTCACGACCCGTCAGGCGTACGCGATAGCCATGGGCGTGTTCCTCGCGGGCACCGCCCTGTCGGCCGTCGCGCCCTCCTTCGAGGTGCTGCTCCTCGGCCGGATCGTGCAGGCCGCGGGCACGGCCGTGATGATGCCGCTCCTGATGACCACGATGATGATCGTCGTGCCGGAGCGGGACCGAGGCCGGGTGATGGGCAACGTCACCCTGGCCATGTCCGTGGCGCCCGCGCTCGGGCCCGCCGTCTCCGGCCTGATCCTGCAGGTCGGCTCCTGGCGGCTGCTCTTCGTGGTCGTCCTGCCGATCGCGGCGGTGGTGACGTTCCTCGGCCTCCGCAAGCTGGAGAACATCGACGAGCCGAAGGTCAGCTCCATCGACTGGCTCAGCGTCGGCGTCGCCGCGCTCGGCTTCGGCGGACTCGTGTACGGACTGAGCATGTTCGGCGAGGGCCACGGCAAGGTCGCGGCGGGCATCGCCGTCGTCGCCGCCGGGGCCGCGGCCATCGCGCTCTTCGTGTTCCGCCAGCTCCGCCTCCAGCGCACCGGCACCCCGCTGATGGACCTGCGCACCCTCGGAAACCGCACGTTCACGCTGTCCCTGGTCCTGTTGTCCATCGGCTTCCTCGCGATGCTCGGCGCGATGATCCTGCTGCCGCTCTACCTGCAGAACCTGCGCGGGCTCAGCCCGTTGGAGACCGGCCTGCTCGTCATGCCCGGCGGACTCGTCATGGGCCTGCTCGGCCCGACCATCGGCAGGGCCTTCGACCGCTTCGGCAGCCGGCCGCTCATCGTGCCCGGCTCCCTCGCCATGGTGCTCGCCCTCGGCGCGCTGACCCAGGTCTCGGCGACGATGCCGTACTGGGTCGTCCTCGGCCTGCACGCCCTGCTCATGGTCGGTCTGGCGGCGACGTTCACGCCGTGCTTCACGCTCGGCATGGGCGGACTGCCCTCGCACCTGTACTCCCACGGCAGCTCCATCCTCGGCACGCTGCAGCAGGTCGCCGCGGCGTTCGGCACGGCCCTCGTGGTGACCGTGATGTCCTCCCGTACGAGCCAACTCGTCGCGGACGGCACAGCGCCCGCGGCCGCCCAGGTGAGCGGGATGAAGCTGGCCTTCGCCGTGGTGGCCGCGCTCGCCGCGGTGACCGTCGTGGTCGCGGTGAGGCTGCCGAACCGGGTCACGCACGACGCCTCCGCGGCTCAGTAGCCGGGCGCTGCGGGCGTCGTGTCCGGCGCTGTGTCCTCGGGAGGGCTCTCGGGCTCGGGCTCTTCCGGGGACGGGCTCGGCGACTCGGGCTCCGGGCTGTTCGGGGGCGCGGACGTCTCCGGCGACTCGTCGCTCGGCGGGGAGGGGGCCGACGTGCCGGGTGACGGGGACTGGCCGGTCGGGGGAGTGGTCGGCGTGTCCGTGTCGCCGCTCCCGTCGCCCTTGTCCCGCTTGAACCATTCGCCCGTTTCCGGGTCGACGAGCACGAAGACGTTCACCACCGTGGTCGCCTCCCGTACGACCACCACCTTCGACGGCTGGTACGCGGGCCAGCGCTCGCCCGTCTCCTTCGGCGTCGTCTTGACGGCCACCGGCGGCAGCAGCGGATTGCCGCAGGCGCAACGCACCCGCGGCACTCCACGGTCATCGACCAGGACGGCCGTGCCCGCCTGCAGGATCGCCTGATAGCCGGTGGCCTTGCCGTCCTTGAAGCCGTGGTTGGTGACCCGGGTGTCCGCCCGCAGCTGCACGGGCGTCAACGACCGCAGATAGTCGGGGAGTTCGTTCGCCTCGACGCCCTCCACGTCCGCGAACGCGCTCGCCTTGGCCGTCTCCTTCTGCAGGAACTCGATCTGCTGCTCGACGTCGCAGCTCGCCGTGGAGCGGCTGCCGCCGTACAGCGCCGGAGTGGAACCCGAGATGGTCGCTCTGCCGCCCGTGTCCTCGGTCTCCGTGGGCGTCGCGGTCGGCGAGGCGGACTTGGCCGTACCCCTGGCCGTCGACTCGGTGAAGGGTGCCTCGCCCTGCGAGGCGGCGGGTTCGAGGAAGATCTCTCCCGAGGCGGTCCCACCGCCACCGCCACCGTCCCCGCCGTCCGGACGCGTGAGGAGGACGACCAGCGCCACGGCCGCGACGATCACTCCGGTGACCAGCGCGACCCGGGGCGCACGACGCCACCAGGGCTTGCCCCCACCCTCACCGCCGCCCCGGTCCTCCGCACCACCGCCGTCACCGCCGTCACCTCCACCGGACTCTCCGCCTCCGGACCCACCGGACCCTCCGGAGCCGTCTCCGGACCCGCGGCCCGACCAAGGAGTGGAGCTCACCTGCGTCGGCTCGTGCCCGGGACCGGAGGGCGCACCCGCGGGCGGCTCCGCGGCCGGACCCGGCGAGGGCCCCGAGGACGGCCCGGAGAGGGGACCCGACGGCGGGCCGGTCGGGCTGCTGTCGGGCGGGGGCTGCGATGTCACGGGGTCACCTGGTTCCACGTGGGTCGGGCGCCTTGCGCCACGTAGGCGTGCCGTTCGGCCTGTCCCGCGTACGGGGGTCACCGTCCGGCGATCCGAACGGGGAACGCTGCCCGACAATTCATGCCTCATGCCATTTTGTGCCGGTCCCGGCCTCCGCCCGCAAGCGGGGCGGCGCCCCCGTACGTACGGTGGTGAAGGCGGCTGGTCGAGGGCGTGGGAGGGGGCCCGGAGCGAGGAGGCGGCGTGAGCCGGACACGAGAGGCGCTCGCCGCGGCGGGCGCGGGCATCGTGGCCATGATCGTGGTCGCCGCGCTCGGACTGTGGGCGGCGGGCGCGGCGGATCTGCCCGGCGGCGCCTTCCCCCGGGTCGTCGCGGCCGTGGTCGTCATCGCCGCCGGCGGCTCCGTCGAACTCTCCGGCAACACCGGTGACCTCGCGCAGGCGGACGCCGCGATCGACGTCACGCCGCTGTCGGTGACACTCACCGGAGCCCTGGTCATGGCCGCGGTCTTCCTGCTGCCGCTGCGCCGCCGGGCGGTGGCCACCCCAGGCGAACTGCTCGACCGCGTCGCCCGCACGGCCGGGTGCTGGCTGGTCCTCCTGCTCGTCCTCGCCCTCGTCGCGCGCCAGGACTTCCGGATCCCGGCCGGCGACGGCATCGCCGAGGACATCGGAGGGGGGCTGGGCGACGGCCCCACCGTCGGATTCCGCGCCGACGTGCCCGCGACGCTCGGCGTCGGACTCGTCTGGGTGCTCGCCGTCCTCGCACTCGCGTTCATCGTGTCCCGCAAGGCACCCCTGCCCTCCCGACTGCTGCCCTTCCAGCGTTCGGTACGGCCGCCCGCCTTCGCGATGCTCCTGGTGCTCCTCGCGTACGTGGCGATCGGCCTCGCCGTCGGCGTGATCGTGCTCCTCACGCGCGGCCACCCGGCCGAGACCCTCGCCGTGCTGCTGCTCGGGCTGCCCAACCTGGTCTGGATGGCGCTCGGCACCGGAACCGGCGGCGCCTGGGAGGGACATGTCGACCGGCCCATCGGGCTCCCCATGCCGGGCGTCCTCGACGAGGTGCTGCGCACCCGCGAGGGCCGGCGGACCCTGGACCTGCACACCATGGCGGAGTACGACGGGCGCGCCTGGCTCCTCGTGGCGGTGGCGGCCGTGGTGCTGCTCGCCGCCGCCTTCACCGCGGCGGTACGGTCCCCGGCCCGGCTCCCGGCCTGGCGGCACGCACTGGAACTGGCCGTGGCCCTCGCCCTCACCCTCCTCGTCGTGGGCCTCCTCACCGGAATCTCCGCCCGCTTCGGCCTCTCCATGATGGGCATCGGCGACCTCGGCGGCGGCCTGGGCGGCGAGGTGTCCCTCACGGCCGACCTCCTCCGCCTGGTGCTGGCGGGAGCGGTCTGGGGCCTGGCGACCGGCTTCCTCGCCAGCCTGCTGGCCCGGCGGTTCCGCCACCCCGGAGATGTCCGCGACGCCCGGACGGGGGAGGGGAAGGGGCCCGGGCCTGGACCCGAGCCCGGGTCACGTCGCCGGTAGCGGTTGTACGCGCAGGGGGCCTGTCAGCGGTGGCGGGGCTGGACACAGGAGTCCCGGTTGTACGCAGGAGTCCCGCCAGCGGCAGCGGTTGTACGCCGGAATCCCGTCAGCGGCGGCAGCTGGACGCGGGGGCGGCGCCGAAGGCTGGGGGAGTGCGCCCGGATCTCCCTCGTACTGGACGTACTTGGGTGATGCGGGCGTGCGGCGAGTGGGGGTCCCCCGGCCGGAGGCTGGGGGAGCGTGCCAGGCATCGCGGGCCCGCGAAGATCCGCCGGACAGGCCTAGTCGCGACGTCCGGGAAACATCGGTCTGGCCCAGCTCGGCGGCGGTGGCGGGGCAGCCGGGCCGGGGAGGCCGGGGTGGCTGGGCGGGGCCGCGGGGGTGACCACCACCTGGGTCGGCGCGTACCCGTGCGGGCCCGCCTCTGGTTCCGTCGGCGGCGGCGTCCGCCCGGCCGCGCGGAGCGCCGTGACGAAGGCGAGGCAGGTGTCGTAGCGGTCGGCGGGGGCCTTGGCCAGGGCTCGGGTGAGGACCGCGTCGACGCCGTGCGGGAGGTCCGGCCGCAGGTCGGTGAGGGGCGGGGCCGGGTCGTACTGGTGGGCCCAGAGCAGCGCCATGTCCTCGTCGCGCTGGAACGGCGGCCCACCCGTCAGCATCTCGAAGACCACGCAGCCCAGGCTGTACACATCGCAGCGGCCGTCCACCGGGCGCCCGGAGATCTGCTCGGGCGCCACATAGTCCAGGGTGCCCACGAACTGCCCGACACTGGTGAACCCCGTGAGCGACAGGGACTTCTTCGTCAGTCCGAAGTCGGTCAGATACACATGCTCGGGGTGGTCGCTGTCGGTGCCCTCGGTGACGAGGATGTTGCCCGGCTTGACGTCCCGGTGCACCAGATCGTGCGCATGGGCGGCGTCCAGGGCGGAGGCCACCTGGAGGGCGATCCGGCACGCGGTGTCCAGCGGCAGCGTTCCCTCGTGGTCGAGCAGCGCCCGCAGGTCCTGGCCCCTGACGAGCCGCATCGCGATGAACAGGACCTCCTCCGCCTCACCCGCCTCGAAGACCGGCACGATGTGCGGATGGTCGATCGACGCCGCCACGCGTGACTCGTGCGCGAAGCGCTTCCTGAACGTGTCGTTCCGGGCCAGCTCGGGCGCGAGGACCTTCACCGCGACGGTACGTCCGAGCCGCAGGTCGAGGGCCCGGTAGACCACGGCCATGCCGCCGCGGCCGATCTCGTCCTCGAGCCGGTACCCGGCGATGGTGCGCCCGCGCATTCCGGTGCCGGCGGCGGCGTCCGAGGTGTCGGCGGCGTCGGCGGTGTCGGCGCCGTCGGAGGTGCCGGAGGAGTCGGCGGCGTCGGCGGCGGTCGGACCTGCCGGTTCGGGGGCGGGCGGCCGCTGCGGCGGCGGGGCTTCGTCGGGGTCCACGTTCAGGACTCCCCGCCCGGCCGCACGTCAGGCTCCCCGCGCTCCCGGTCCGGCTCCTTGCCGCGCTCTCCGCGAGGCTCCCCGGCCGGACCCTCGTCGTCCGCGCCGCTGCTCCCCGCGGGCGGGTGTTCCACCGCGTACGTCTCCACGGACGTCCCGTCGCAGTAGCACCACCGCTCGTGCCGCGCGTCGTACAGCCAGACCGCGTTGCCGTCCACGACCGCCCCCACCCGCACGCCCCGGGTCTGCTCCGCGAAGGACTCGCCGTCGAGCCGCCCCGCGCACAACTCCTCGGTCAACTGCCTGAAGCGGCCCAGGTCCTTCTCGACCGCGCTCAGGAGCGGCCGGGGGTCCGCGGTCCTCGCGGGCGGCTGCCCCGCGACCGGCGGACCCTGCGGAACGGGCAGAAGCAGCCGCCCGTCCACCCAGGCCGACCAGCCGTTGGAGCACAGGGCACGCGCCCAGTCGCCGCGCCGCTCGACGACCTGGACGGGCAGCAGCGGGTCGAGCGGCACTGTCGGCCGGGCGGCGTCCGGCGCCGACCAGGTCGGCATCCCGTCCGGCGGGACGACATGGCTGGGGAGGAAGTCGGGGACGGTCACAGGCGGCTCCTCGGCGCTCCGGACGGGACGGCCGGTCCGTACGCGACGGCCGTTCGGTCACAGCTCGGCCGGTCCGTACGGGACGGCCTACTTGCGCATGATCTCGGGCTCACGCCTCCGCAGCAGCTTGGCGACGAGAACGGCGAGGACGAGCGAGAGCACGACCATCATCCCCATGTCGAGCAGCCAGACCGACGCCACGTGCCGGAACAGCGGATCGGCGGTGACATCCGTCGGCACGATCCGGTGCAGATCGACGGTCCCCGCCATGGCGCCGAGCGCCCACCGCGACGGCACCAGCCACGCCAACTGCTCAAGCCCCGGCACACCCTGAAGTTTCAGCAGCGCACCGCAGAACACGACCTGCACGATCGCGAGGAGGACGAGCAACGGCATCGTGGCCTCCTCCTTCCGCACCAGCGCGG
The DNA here is from genome assembly GCF_029968015.1 of Streptomyces luteolus. GTDB lineage: Bacteria > Actinomycetota > Actinomycetes > Streptomycetales > Streptomycetaceae > Streptomyces > Streptomyces luteolus. The sequence continues at coordinate 240,814 of NZ_JASCIS010000003.1, read as the reverse complement.
ACACGAACAGGCCGAGCATCATCGCGGTGAACGCCAACAGCGCGACGGCCAGGGTGATTTCCACCAGCGGAGGCATCAACACCCCTCTGCCGTCCGGTGCGTTGAGGTCCACACCGACCAGCGCCACCATTGTCAGGACCACGGCCTGCACCACCGTGATCGCGCCGAGCACCAGCACCTTGGACATCACATACGCCGAGCGGGACAGGCCGACGGCTCTCTCCCGCTGATAGATCACCCGCTCCTTGACCAGCTCGCGTACGGCGTTGGCGGCGCCCGTGAGGACCGCGCCGACATTCAGGATCAACAGCGCGTTGAGCGCCGAGTCCTGCGTGAGCCCGCCGCCGGCCAGGGCCCGCGCCATCGCCCCCATCACGAACGGCAGCGCGATCATGATCACCAGGAAGGTCCGGTCGGCGCTCAGGTTCGCCGCGTACCGCCGGACCAGCGTGCCCAGCTGCGCGCCCCAGCTCTGCGCCTTGGGCGCTGCCACCGGCCCGTGTGGCGACTCGGGTGCGCGGCGGGGCTGTCGGGACTCCGCCGCGACGAAGCGCCCGTGCTGCGTCGAACCGCGGAACTGCCCCGCCCAGTCGCGGTCCCGCTCGTTCTCGAAGCTCTCGAAGGCTTCCGGCCACTCGGCGAAGCCGAAGTACGCCAGGGCTTCCTCGGGCGGCCCGTAGTACGCGATCGTCCCGCCGGGGGCGAGCACGAGCAGCCGGTCGCAGACATCCAGGCTGAGCACGCTGTGCGTGACGACGATGACCGTACGGCCGTCGTCGGCGAGCCCGCGCAGCATGTGCATCACCGAGCGGTCCATGCCCGGGTCGAGCCCGGAGGTCGGCTCGTCGAGGAAGAGCAGCGACGGCTTCGTGAGCAGTTCGAGGGCCACGCTCACGCGTTTGCGCTGGCCGCCGGAGAGGGAGTGGATCGACTGGTCCACCCGCTGTTCCAGGCCCAGTTCGCGGATGACCTCGTCGACCCGGGCCTCCCGTTCGGCCTTCGCGGTGTCCTCGGGGAAGCGCAGCTGGGCGGCGTAGCGCAGTGCCCGGCGCACGGTCAGCTGCGCGTGCAGGATGTCGTCCTGCGGTACGAGCCCGATGCGGTGCCGCAGTTCGGCGTAGTCCCGGTACAGGTCACGGCCGTCGTACAGGACCGTGCCCGCGTCGGCGGGCCTGAGGCCGGTCAACGCGTTGAGCAGCGTGGACTTGCCCGCGCCGCTCGGCCCGACCACCGCGAGCAGCGTCTTCTCACCCACGGGGAACGACACGTCGCCGAGCAGCGTCCTCCGCCCGTTGTCGACCCGCACCGCCAGGTCCTGCACGTCGAGCGACACCTCACCGGTGTCGACGAATTCCTGCAGCTCGTCGCCCACCAGCACGAACGCGGAGTGCCCGACGCCGATGACGTCCCCGGGGATCACCGGGGCGCGGCTCACCGGCTGGCCGTTGAGGTACGTGCCGTTGTGGCTGCCGACGTCGACGATCTCGTAGCCCTCCGGCCCCGTCCGCAGCTCCGCGTGCCGGCGCGAGACGAGCAGGTCCGGGACGATCAGGTCGTTGTCGGGCGCCCGGCCGATCCGGGTGGTGCGTGCCGGGGGCAGCGGACGCACGGCGCTCGGCTGCCGGAAGGTGTGGGTGTCGCCGGGCTGCGAGACGACGGTGAGGGCGGAGGGCCGGGCCCGGGGCGCCGCTGCCGCCGGTCGGGGTGCGTCGGCGAGCACCGCGCACGGTCCGTCGGCCGGACTGCCGAACCTGATCACGGTCCCCGGCCCCACGTCCGACTGCCGCACCCGGCGCCCGTCCGTGTACGTGCCGTTGGTGCTGTGCTCGTCCTCCACCACCCAGTGCCCCGCCGAGGTCCGCAGCACCGCGTGGTGCCAGGAGACCCTGGCGTCGTCCAGGACCAGCTCGCTCGTGGGGTCCCGCCCCACGTGATACGTCCGGAGCGGACTCAGCACCTGGGTGTGACCCTCGGACTCGACGACGAGCTCAGGCGCCGTAGGAGCATCCGGCCGCTCTCCCATATCTGGATTTTACGGCCGTGTCCCTGGGGGCGCCTGTCCCGGCGGGCCTGCCCGGTGCCGGACTGCGGCTCGTCCTCGGGTGTCAGCGGCCCGCCCCAACCCCCTCGCGCACCGCACCGATCAGCCCCGCCACCTCGACGTGGCCGTTCGCGCCCGCCTCTCCCAGGGGGCCCGGCAGGGCGGAGTACGCGGTGCGGCGGCCGTTGCCCGGCAGGGTCAGGCGCAGTCGGTCCACCGCCGCGCCACGCTGGGCCGACGCCACCTTCCCCAGCGTCGACCCGCACGCGCCGCACACCGGGTGCAGCCGGGCGCGCGCCCCGGGCGTGGGGGAGAGGCGGGCCGTCATCGACGCCGGGCCGTGCAGCGGGTTGAGGGTGCACAGCGTTGTGCCGGGTACGGAGCCGGCGTCGGACCGGGCCGCGTCGAGTGCCGCGCGGCCCGCACGTATCAGCGCGAGCCCGGTGGCCAGGTCGACGGCGCCCGCGCGGCTGCCGAGCAGCAGAGCCGCCGCGTCCAGGCAGTCCTGGGCCCGGGCCTGTGCCTCGTGGCCGTCGCGTGCCCCGGATCCGGCCAAGTCCTCGCGCAGAGAACCGAGTTCGCGCTCCGCCGTGCTGCGCAGCCAGCTCGTACCGGGGCGCGCGTCGTCGGTCGAGACGTGCGGGGCGGGCATGGCGCGGGACCGGTCGCGGGCGGCGGGCCGCGAGGGCTCCGGCCGCCCTTCCCCGCGCCGCGCCCGACGCACGAGCCACACCACCCCGGCCACCGCCGCGGGCACCCCGGCGCCACCGGCGATCCCGGCGAGGAAGAGGCCGGACAGGCCGATCGGCCCGGTGGGGTCGGTGAGCAGCGGGGGCAGCGCGTCCTCCGCCACCGGGTCCGTGGGCGGCTCGTCGAACGCGTACGGCTCGCCGGGCGGGCCCGCGGGCGTCTGCTCGATGTGCCGGGCCAGCTTGAGCAGACGGGTGTGGAGCTGCGGGTCCGCGTCCACGTCCTCCGGTCCGAGCGTCACCGAACTGTCGAGCTCGGACAGCTCGAACTCGTCCAGTCTCGCGCCGTAGTTGACGACGGAGAGGTAGATGTCGTCGAAAGTACCCACGGACGCGGTGACGTAGACGCCGTCCTTGCCGAGCGCACGGTGCAGCCGCTCGGCGAACCGGTCGGCGTCGCCCTCCGACTCGTCGGCGTGGTCCATCGGCAGGACCACCACGTACACGGGAACGTCCAGGGAGTCCAACCTGCGCTCCACCGACCGCAGTTGGGCGGGAGTGAGGGGCGGGGGCAGCTCAGCGTCCTGGTACACGGAGTGTTGGCGCAGCCCGGCGGCGAACCGCTCGGCGCGCAGCTCCATGTCCCGTCCGGTGGGGTCGGGGTCGCCGGTGGAGCTGGTCTCGGGCATGAGCCCCTGCGCGCCCAGCGGCACGCCCACGGCGAGCACGGCGGCGAGGGCGGCCGGGACGATCAGGCGGCGGCGGGAGCCGCGGCGCCGGGCGAGCGGAACGCCGATGAGCAGGACGACGACCGGGACAAGTCCGGTCAGCACGCCCGTGGTCGTGGACTGCCCGGCGCGCCCTTCGGGCGAGGTGTAGAGGGAGCTCGGGGATCCGCCGCTGCCGCTTCCGTCGCCGTCGTTGAGGAGTCCGTCGACGAAAGCCGTGAAGAAGTCGAGCGCCGTGGCGTCCGACGGCAGCCAGGAGTCGGCGGAGTCGAGGGACTCCTGGACGGGCAGGTCGCGCACGCCGTACGACTCCACGGAGACGTCGAGCCAACTCCCTCCGCCGTCGGCGTTCAGAAGGACGTAGAGCCCTTTGCGGCCGAGCTTCTCCCGGACCGCGGGGAGGAGTTCGTCCCCGTCCTCGGCCGCCGAGAACGGCAGCACCAGCACGTACGTCGGCACGCCGGTCCGCTGTGCCTGCTCCTGGAAGGCGGGCCAAGCGGAGCGGGGCATCACGCGCGGAGCCTGGTCCGTGATGTAGACCGGCGAGGCACGCAGATGCTTGGCGAAGTACGCCGCGCGGGCCTCGAGACCGGCCCGATCCGCCGCGGCTCGCGGGGACTTGGACGCGGTGCCCGCCGCGGCCGCGCCCCCGGCCGGTACGAGCACCAAGGCCAGAGCCAGGGCCGTCACCAGCACGAACAGGCCCCCCGCCCCCCGGGTCCTGCCCGCCCCAACTCCTCGGCTCCGCACGGTCGTCGTCCCCCTCGTCCCCTGGTCCGTGTGTCATGGGAACTCTAGTGCGGGGCACTGACAACACGGCCGACGGGTGCGGAGCGGGCCCCTCCGCTCAGCACCGTCGACGCCGACTCGCTACGCCCCGGCCTCGGGCCGGGGCGTAGCAGGAGAGGATCGTCGTCTCTCGTCGGAATCACCGGGTGACCGGAACGCATCAGCTGATACCCGGCGACCTCTACACATAAAGGAAATATAAGAGCAGAATGTCCATAGGCGGCGCACACCGCACACCGCGTCAGACGCGGTCCGGCCTGTGAGTCAAAGGAGACGAGCCATGGCCAATGTGCAGCCCACCAGAGGTGACATAGCAGCCCACCCCGATGTCCCCGAAATGCGGGATCGGTACGACCGCATGCTCGGTGGTCGCGACGTGGCGCTCGTGGACGGGCCGGTGTTCCTGCTCGGCCTGTACTGCGCCGTGTCCCCCTGGATACTCCACTACACGATCAGTCAGCCCTCGCTGGTCACCCACAACCTGATCGTCGGCATCGCCATCGCCCTGCTGGCCCTCGGGTTCACCCGGGCACCGGACCGCATGTACGGCCTGAGCTGGGCCTTCTGCGCGATGGGCGCCTGGATGATCATCGCGCCGTGGATCGTCGGCGAGAGCCCGGACGCGGGTGTCGTCCTGAACAACATCATCATCGGTGCGGTGGCCGTGGTCCTCGGTCTGCTGTGCGCCGGTACGGCATCGAGGAGCGTCCCCAAGCGGTAGCGCAGGACGGCCCCGAGCCGTGACAGAACCACCGGAAAGGAAACCTGGCCACCACCGGAAAGGCCGGGCCACCACCGGAAAGGAAGCCGGGCCGGTCCGTACGAACGGACCGGCCCTTTCATGCCCGCTGCTCGCCCACCGCGCCCCCGAACCGGAGCGGCTCGGCACCCTTCAGCGCCCGCATGGCGACGGCCCCGGCCAACGGCCCCGGGGCCAGGAGCAGCAGCGCGTAACGCCAGCCGAAGGCATCGGCCAGGAGCGGGGTGAGCTGGATGCTGACGACGGTGAGGGCGAACCCGATGGCCGTCTGGGCGGTGAGGGCGGTGCCGACGTAGCGCGGGTCGACGGCCTCGCTGAGGGACGTGGAGAACACCCCGGAGTCGGCGATCACAGCGGCACCCCACACCGCGCAGAACGCGAAGAGGAGCTCGGGCGAGGCGTCCACGATCAGCGGCGACAGGAGGCAGCAGAGCCCGCTGACGAGCAGGGCGGCCATGGCGGCGGACGGTCGGCCGAACCGGTCCGCGCCCCAGCCGCCGAGCAGACACCCGACGACTCCGCCGATCCCCATGGTCAGGAACACCGCCGTCCCCACCGACCCAGGGAGCCGCCCCGCCCCGGCCGTCGCGGAGAGGTAGGCCGGGATCCAGGTCCACAGCGCGTACAGCTCCCACATGTGCCCGAAATAGCCGAGGTTGGCCAGCCGGGGGCGGCGCTCGGTGAACATGGTCAGGGCGTAGCGGGGGTTTCCGGCGGGCGCGGCCGGGGCGGCGTGCGGGCCGACGCGGAGGAAGGCGGAGGCCACGACGGACGCGAGCGCCCCGGCGGCCGCAGCGGCCAGCAGGACGCCTCGCCAGGGCAGGCTTCCGAGGCCCGCGATGAGGTGGGGGAGCGTCGAGCCGAGGGTGAGGGCGCCGATCAGGACGCCCATGTTCCGGCCGCGTTCGGCCCGTCCGGACCAGGAGGCCATCAGCTTCATGCCCACCGGATAGACCGCGGCCAGACACATGCCGGTCAGGAAGCGCAGCGGGAACGCGGTCGCCGCCTGGTCGACCGTCACCGCGAGCAGCACGGTGCACGCGGATGCGAGCGCCGAGCCGATCGCGAGGAGCCGCTGCGGGGGGAGCCGGTCGGCGAGGGTGAGCGCGGCGGACGTGAGCGCGCCGGTCACGAACCCGAGCTGGACGGAGGCGGTCAGCCACACGGCACCCGTGGAGCCGAGCCCCCACTCGGTCCGCAGACTCGGCACCACGGCCGACATGGAGAACCAGACGGCGAGCCCGAGGACTTGTACGGCGGCGATCACGGCGCGTTGCGCGACGGCGTTCACGGTCCCCCTCGGTCGTCGTGTGCGGTGTCGTCGCGGCCGTTGCAGACGCGCTCCGGGCCCATCATCCGACATCGGCGGCGCAGGTCCTCCGCCGGGGCGCCGGGTGTACGTGCCGACCGCCCGCCCCTTGCGCGGCCGCCCCACCGGCAGTCCAATGCTGAAGATGACAAGCAACGGTGGGCACGATGCGACAGGCGCCGAGGCCGAGCCGGCCAGGGCCGGTGCAAACCCCCTGGAAGCGCTCTCCCTCGACGAACTGCGCCGGCGCCGCAGCATGAAGTGGCGGGCCCATCCGCAGGACGTCCTGCCGCTGTGGGTCGCGGAGATGGACGTCCCCCTCGCCCGGCCGGTCGCCGACGCGCTGTACGAGGCCATCGCCGCCGGGGACACCGGATACCCCGCCGGAACCGAGTTCGCCGAGTCCCTCGCCGGTTTCGCCGCGCGCCGCTGGAAGTGGGACGGCGTGGCGGTCGACCGCACGGCGATGATCCCCGACGTCATGATGGGCGCGGTCCAGGTGCTGCGCCTGATCACGGACCCCGGCGACCCCGTCGTCGTCAACTCCCCGGTGTACGCGCCGTTCTACGCCTTCATCACGCACGACGACCGCCGCATCGTCGAGGCACCGCTGGGCCCCGACCTCCGCATCGACCCGGCCGTCCTGGAGGAGACGTTCCGACGCCTCAGGGAAGGAAACGCCCGAGGCAGGATCGCGTACCTCCTCAGCAACCCCCACAACCCGACCGGCACGGTGCATACGTACGAGGAGCTCGCGGCCGTCGCCGAGATCGCTCGGCGGTACGGGGTCCGGGTCGTCGCCGACGAGATCCACGCACCGCTCGTCCTGCCGGGCGCCGCGTTCACGCCCTACCTGAGCCTGCCCGGCGCCGAGGACGCCTTCTCGCTCATGTCGGCGACCAAGGGCTGGAACCTCGCGGGCATCAAGGCGGCGCTCGCCCTCGCCGGGCCCGAGGCCGCCGCCGATCTGCGCCGGATGCCCGAGGAGGTCCACCACGGCGCCAGCTACCTCGGCGTCATCGCCCACACCGCGGCCTACCGCCACGGAGACGAGTGGCTCGACGCCCTCCTCGCGGGCCTCGACGCGAACCGGTCCCACCTCGGCCGACTGATCGCCGACCATCTGCCGGGCGTCGGTTACGCCAGGCCGGAGGGCACGTACCTGGCCTGGCTCGACTGCCGCGCTCTCGGCCTCGCACCGGAAGAGGAGGCCGCCGACCTCGCGATCGTCACGGACCTGGCGGGACCCGCCAAGTTCTTCCTGGAGCACGCCAGGGTGGCGCTCTCCTCCGGCCACATCTTCGGCACGGGCGGAGCGGGCCACGTACGCCTGAACTTCGCGACGTCACAGCACGTCCTCACCGAGGCGATCACCCGCATGGGCACCGCGGCCGCCCGCCACGGGCGCTAGACCTCGGCCCCCTCCCGCTGCGAGGGAGGGGGCCGAGGCCCGTCAGTCTGCTCGGATCACATCTTGGGCATGAGGACCGAGTCGACGATGTAGACGGTCGCGTTGGCGGTCGGCACGTTGCCGCAGACGACGTTCGCGGAGTCGTTGACCTTGTACGACTCACCCGAACCGGACGTCGTCAGCTTGCTCTTCGCCAGTGTGTCGAAGGATCCCTTCTCCAGCTGCTGAGGCGTGAGCTTCTTGCCCACCACGTGGTAGGTCAGGATCTTGGTGAGCTGCTCCTTGTCGTTGAGGACCTTGTCCAGGTCGGCCTTCGGGATCTTGGCGAACGCGTCGTTGGTCGGCGCGAACACCGTGATGTCCTTCGCGTTGTTGAGTGTGTCGACGAGTCCGGCCTTCTTCACGGCACTGACCAGCGTGGACAGCGCCGGGTTGTTCGAGGCGGCCGTGGCGACGGGGTCCTTGGCCATGCCGGAGAAGCTCCCCGCGCCTTCCTTCGGGACCGTGGCACAGGCCGGGCCGAACGGCTCGTCGGCCGGGGCGGCGCTCGACGTCTGCTGCTCGGGCTTCGTGGTGCCCGCGGCCCGGTCGCTGGTGTCGCCGCCGTCGGAACAGGCGGACAGGGCCAGTGGCAGGGCCATCGCGGCGGCGGCCGCGAGGGCGACGCGGCGCATGCGGAGTGTGCTGCTCATGATCTCTCCTCGGTCGGAACTTGGGCTTCGTAGGTGTTCGGAACTTGGGCTTCGCAGGTGTGCGGAACTTGGGCTTCGCAGGTGTGCGGAACGGGTGGTACCGGCGCGTCAGTTCACGTCGACCACCACCGAGTGCCGTCCGGTCGCGCCGTCGGGGACGGTGCCGGTGCGCCGGTCGGTCTGCGTGTAGCCGGTGCGGTCGGTGGCGCGGACCTGCAGGGTGTGGCCCCCGCGCGTGGCGGGCCAGCGCCAGCTCCACTGGCGCCAGGTGTCGAGCGGCCCTTCGGCCGCCAGGTCCGCCTCCTCCCAGGGGCCGTCGTCGACCCGCACCTCGACCCGCTCGATCCCCTTGTGCTGGGCCCACGCGATCCCCGCGACGACTACCTGACCGGGCTTCAGACGGGCGAAGGGCCGAGGCGTGTCGATCCGGGACTGCGTCTTGATCGGCGCCTCACGCGCCCAGTCCCGCTTCACCCAGTACGTGTCGTAGGCGTCGAAGGTGGTCAGCTCGATGTCCTGGATCCACTTGCAGGCGGAGACGTATCCGAACAGGCCGGGCACGAGCATGCGGACCGGGAAGCCGTGCTTGAACGGCAGGGGTTCGCCGTTCATCCCGACGGCGAGCATCGCGTCCCGGCCGTCCATGATGGTCTCCACCGGGGTGCCGAGCGTCATGCCGTCGACCGAGCGCGCCACGAGCTGGTCCGCCTGCCCACCGCGGGACGGCGGCTTCACCCCGGCCTCCGCCAGCAGCTCGTCCAGACGTACGCCGAGCCAGCGGGCGGAGCTGACGTAAGGGCCGCCGACCTCGTTGGAGACGCAGGTCAGCGTGATGTCCCGTTCGATCAGGTCCCGGCCGACGAGGTCGCGGAAGTCGAGGTCGAGCGGATTGGTCACGCCCTTGCCGTGGATGCGCAGCCGCCAGCTGTCGGCGTCCACGCGCGGCACCACCAGGGCGGTGTCGACGCGGTAGAAGCGCCCCTTGGGCGTAGTGAACGGAGTCAGGCCGGGCAGCTTGAGGTCCACACCGCGGGGGAGTGCCGGTGCCGGTGAGGCCGGGCGGGGGAGGCGCAGAGCCGCCCTGGACGCCTCGGCGCTCGCGGCCGAGGAGGCGTTGAGGCGGCGCCCCAAGTAGCCGAGGCCCGTGGCGGCCGCCGTGACCCCGGCCGTCGCGAGCAGAAAGCCCCGGCGGCCCGGGCCGCCGGCACCGGCACCGCCGTCGTGCGCGGACGCCGGGGAGCCGAGAGGCCCGGAGAGGATGTACAGGACTCCGGCGCCCACGACGGCCCCGCACAGGGACGGCACGGCGTCGAGCACGGACACCGAGTCCGGCCGACCCGTCGCCGCCACGGCCCCGACGACACCGAGGACCAGCACCCCGAGCGAGGCGCCACGGCGGTACCGCAACGCCAGTACGCCGAGGAACGCGGCGAACAGCGCGAGCACCGCGAGGATGCCGAGCTGCAGCACCAGCTTGTCGGCGGTGCCGAACTGGCGGATCGCCCAGTCCTTCACGGCGGTCGGGGTGCGGTCGACGACCGCACCGCCCACCGAGGTGAGCGGACTCGCCTCCGGCCGGACGGCCACCGACACGAGCTCCGCCACCGCGAGGGCCGCGTAGCCGCTCACCAGACCGGTGAGTACGCCTCGTGCGGCGCTGATTGCCCTGCCTCGTCGTGTGCTCACACCCCTGATTCGAGGCGGCCGACCCCATGGATTGGTCTGTCACCCGATCGAGTCGGTTCCCGTGAACTCGTACGGCCCACCGGAGGGCCACCGGACGGCCCGCGGACCGCGAGCTGAGGAGCACCCGTTCAGCGACAGACCCGGTGGCGCACCACCGGGTCTGTCGCGGCTCGTCACGCAGCACGGGTCGTCGTACCGCCGCAGCTGCCCTAGGCGGGCAGGGGCATCAGACCCAGGGGCGAGGTGGTGGGCCGGGGCGAGCCGCCTGCGGGCTCGACGGTGATGCCCATGCCGGAGGCCTTCCCGACAGGGCCGTCCATCAGTGTCGCGCTCCGGTCGTCCGTGCCGGTCCGCACGAGTCCCGCGGAGCGCATCTCTCCGCCGTCGTCGAACCAGAGTTGGTACACCTTGCCCTCCGGGAGGTCCGGCAGCCCGGCGGCGAGGAAGGCCGCGCGGTCCTGCGCGCGGGAGACCACCACCGTGCCGGTGGCGCCGTCGCCGAGCTTCGCGGTGGCGCTCTCCGCGTCCGGCGCCGCGAGCACCGCGGTCAGGTCCGCGGCCTGCTGCCGCGCCTCCCGCGCCTGCTCCCTGGCGTCCTCCGCCGACTGGTGCTGCCACACCGCGACCCCGCCGAGCGCCGCTGCGGCGGCCAGACAGGCGGCGAGAGCGAGCCGCGGCAGCGAACGCGTCCACGACCGCCGCGACCTGCCGCGCCCGGGTACCTGCGGGGGCGCCTGCCGGACGGTGGTGATCCGGCGCAGTACCTGGTCCTTTAGGGCGGCCGGGGGAGTCGCGGCCACGGCGAGACCGAGCCGCGCGGCGGTCGCGGACAGCTCCCGCACTTCCTGCTGACAGGCCTCGCAGACGGCCAAGTGCCCCTCGAACGCGGCACGTTCGGCGGGCTCCAGCGCGTGCAGCACGTACGCGCCGGTCGCGGTGTGCAGATCGGCGGCGGTCATACGCTCACCCCCAGGCAGTCACGCAGCCGGATCAGGCCGTCCCGCAGGCGGGTCTTGACCGTACCGAGCGGAAGGGTCAGAAGTTCGGCGGCCTCGCGAGAGGTCAGGCCCCGGTAGTAGGCGAGGGTCACGGCCTCCCGCTGCAGCTTGGTGAGCGCGCCCAGGCAGCGTCGGACACGCTGCTGTTCGAGGCGCGTCTCGACCTGCTCGGTCACCTCGTCGTACTCCGGGACCCGGTCGAGCAGCGCGGCCTTCTGCTCTCGTTCGACGCGGGCCTGCACGGAGCGGATCCGGTCCACCGCCCGCCGGTGCGCGAGGGTCAGCACCCAGTTCATGGCGCTGCCCCGGTCCGGACGGAAGCGGGCCGCCGTCCGCCAGACCTCGACGAGGACCTCCTGCATGACTTCCTCCGACTGCGCCGGATCACGCAGCAGGCTGCGGACCAGTCCGAGGACCGGACCGCTCACCCGGTCGTAGAGGCCGGCGAAGGACTCCTGGTCCCCGCGCGCCACCTCTGTGAGCAGCGCGTCCAACTCGGGCCCCGCGCGCCCGCGCGAGGCCGACGGGACTTCTTCCGGCTGACTCATACGACGCCCTCGTCCACCACGTGTCCGGCCTCCCTCGAATGGTGGCCGCCCCGGTGCGGGACGGCCCACGTATCACCGTTGCACGGGTCATTCGGAACACGGCGGACCAGGGATTGGTCCGATCACCACGCACGCGTGGCCCGACCCGTCAGTGGCAGCAGTCCAGCACCTGCGGCGCCCAGTCGCGCGCGAGGACGTCCACCAGGCCCAGGTCGGTGATCTTCACCGTCGGGGAGACGGCCAGGGTGAGGGTCGAGACGCTTATGAACGGATTGCGGTGCCGCCGGCCCCACGCGCCCAGTTCGTCGCGCACGTGCCGCGAGGTCTCCGCGACCTGCCGCGCCGGAGCGGTCGGCATCGCGCCGCCGACCGCGAGCGGCAGCAGCGCACCGCCGCCGCGCCGTGACCGCGCCGCCGCGGGCCACGGCCACCCGGCCTCGTCGGCCAGCGGCCCCGCACTCCTCGGGCGCGCACCTGTCACAGGTTGCCCGCAAGCTGCCGCTGGTGACGCTCAACCGCCGGGTACGAGGCGTCAGTTCGGTCGTCATCGACACTCCCTCCGGGGTGGCCGCGCCGGTCAGCCACCTAGCCGGACTCGGCCACCGCCGCATCGCCTGTCTCGGCGGGCCGGACGGCTCCTGGCTGGACCCGCGCCGCCTGCGCGGGCTGCAGGAGGCCGTGCCGGAGTGCGAGGTGGTCGCGCTCGGCGCCTACCCGCCGGAATTCGAGGCCGGTGTCCATACGGTCGACGCGGTCCTCGACACCGACTGCACCGCCTCATCGCGTACAGCAGCACCCCGCTCATCGGCCTGCTGCACCGGCTCACCCTGCTCGGCAGGACCGCCCCGCGCGATGTGAGCCTCGCCTGCGCCGACGACCTGTCCGCGTCCGGTCTCGCGATGCCCGACGTCACGGCCCTGCACGTCCCGGCCGCCGAAGCGGGCCGCCGCGCCGTGCAGCGGCTCCTGGAGTGCGTCGCCTCGGGGCCCGCGGGTGCCACGCATCAGCGGCTGCCGGTGGAGCTCCTCGCGCGGGCGTCGACGGGCAGGCCCGCGGCCTGACCGGGGGAGGGGTTCGCGGCAGCAGCGTCAGGCGGCGGCGCGGTCCCGGCACTCCTCGACGATCTCCTGGTCGAGAGCGGCACGCACCAGGGCCGAGGCCAGCTCGGCATGCGTCGCGCCTTCCCGCTTCGCCAGCCGCCGGAGATCGGCTACTCCCTTCGGCAGCCCGAGCCGCTCGGCACCCTGCAGCGCCTTCGCGTCCACGATCGGCCCGAACTCCGGCCATACGTCCTGGACTTCACGGAGGAAGATGTCCGCGCCCACCGGGCCGACGCCCGGCAACTCCCGCAGGAATCCCCGCAAGGAGTCCGCGTCACCGTCCGCCTCTTCCCGCATTTTCCGCAGGTCCCCGCCCCAGCGGTCGAGCAGAAGACGGCCGCCGTCGCCCAGTTGGGTCGCCGTGCGTTCGTCGTAGCGACGGTAACCACCGCGCCCGAGGGCGTCGACGCGCTGCTGCCAGGTGGATTCCGTCATCCGTTTCGCGTCGCGCAGGCCCGCGTCGTACAACGCCTTCGATGTCGCGACCGCGACCGAGGCGCGGATACGGGCGCTCAGGAGGTGCGCGAGAACGAGGGTGCGGTAGAGCGGCTGGGGTGTGTCCCGCAGGCGAATGCCGGCCTCGGCCGCATATGTCTGCCCGTGTTCGCGCAGCAGTTCCCGCATCACTTTCCGGCTCTTGTCGTCGCTCATGATGACCGCCACTCCCTCCACTGGCTCATGGGGACGGGTGCCCAGGCCGCGCCCGTTTCATCTTCGGAGTACGGAGAACCCGGACACCATGGCTGAGGACCGAAACCTGGGCGCCTACCGCGGCAAACGCGATTTCGGCCGCACCGCCGAGCCGAAGGGCGGATCGGCTGCGTCAGCCGACGAGGACCGGCATCGCTTCGTCGTGCAGATCCATGACGCCTCCACTATGCACTTCGATTTCCGGCTCCAGGTCGGCGACGTACTGAAATCCTGGTCCGTGCCGAAAGGCCCCTCCACCGATCCGCACGACAAACGCCTGGCGATGCCGACCGAGGACCATCCGCTGGAGTACGAGGAATTCGAGGGCGTGATTCCGCAGGGCGAGTACGGCGGCGGCACGGTCATTGTCTGGGACAGCGGAACCTATCGCCCGATGAGCCATGACAAGAAGGGCCGCCCGGTGCCGTTCGATGAATCCCTGGACCGGGGACACGCCACTTTCTGGCTGAACGGCTCGAAATTGCACGGCGGTTACGCGCTGACCCGGTTCAGGGGAGGGGACGAAGGTGAGGGCGAACGCGAGGCATGGCTCTTGGTGAAGGCCGACGACAAGCGCGCCCGTGCCGGTCGCGGCACCCCCGACCCCCGTCGCGCCCGCTCCGTGCACAGCGGCCGCACCCTCCACCAGGTGGCCGAGCAGTCCGGGGCGGAGCCGCACTGACCGGCCTCCTGGACAGGACGGGAGGACGGGAGGGCGGGAGGACGGGAGGACGGAGGGCGGGGGACGGAGGGTCAGACGCTCTGTCGGCTGAACACCTCCAGGAGCGCCGCACCGAACGCGGGCAGGTCGTCCGGTTTCCTGCTGGTGACCAGGGCGTTCGACCCGTGGTCGCAGATCCGGACCTCCTCGTCGACCCACGTGCCGCCCGCGTTGCGGATGTCGGTGCGCAGGCTCGGCCACGAGGTGAGGACCCGGCCGGAGACGACGTCCGCCTCGACCAGCATCCACGGCGCGTGGCAGATCGCCCCGACCGGCAGGCCCAGGTCGAAGAAGTCCCGTACGAAGGAGACGGCCCGGCCGTCCAGGCGCAGCGCGTCCGGGTTGGCCACACCGCCCGGCAGGACGAGGCCGTCGAAGGCGCCGGCGGAGGTCTCGCCGACCACCTCGTCCACCGGGAACGTGTCCGCCTTGTCGAGATGACGGAAGGCCTGGATCCTGCCCTGCTCGGTGGAGACGAGGACGGGGGTGCCGTCGGCTTCGGACACCGCCCTCCAGGGTTTGGTGAGTTCGATCTGCTCGACGCCCTCAGGCGCCGCCAGAAACGCGATACGCATGACTGCTCGATCTCCTCTCGGGCTTCCCACCCGTCCGCCGGACCGGCGGACGGACGGATCGCCCGGCTCACGAAGGCGCACGGCGGCGCACCGCCGCCAGGAACGGGCGCTCCGAGTACCCGAGCACCAGGCCCCGACACGTGCGCCTGCCCGGACATCCGGAGGAGGCAGCACGCGGGGGCAGCACGCGGGGGCAGGACGGAGCGGCGGCACGGCTCGGGCGGTGTTCGCCGCGCGGATCACGTTCGGCCTGGTCAGCAGACCCGTAGCGCCGCGGCAGGCACGGCAAGCAGGATCTCGGACCGTACGAGCCGCTGCGCGCGGTGCCGGTCGAGGTGATCCGCGACGATCTCGTGCGCGCGCTCGCGCTCGCGCCCCACGAGTCGGCGGGAGACAGTCGGACCGCGATTCGGACCGCGATTCGGGCCGCCGCTCGGGCCGCCGCTCGGGCCGCGATTCGGGCCGCCGCTCGGGCCGTGATTCGGACCGCCGCCAGGGTCGCCGCTCGGGCCGCGATTCGGACCGCCGCCCAAGGCCCTGAGAAGGCGTCCGCCGCCTGAGACCCACGTCTCACCAGGGAGGACGTATCTCGCCATGGGGACCCTCCGTGCTGCGCGTTCAACATTCTGTTTAGGATCTGCGGGTCCCGCACAGTACCGCCCCCGGAGCACGCATGACCTCCCCGCCGTCCGCCGCACCCAGGCCGAGCCTCCCGCATCTGCTGCGGGTCACCGTCTTCGCGATCGGTGCGCTCATGCTGCTCGTGACGGTGGGCGTGGTGCTCCACCAGCCGCTGCTGATCCCGCCGTTGGCGGCCAGCGCGGCCCTCGTGCACGGTGCCCCCGGACTGCCCCTCGCCCAGCCGCGCAATCTCGTCGGCGGGCATCTGATGTCCGCCGTGATCGGCTTCGCGACCCTCGCGGTGGCCGGGAGCAGCGCGTGGGCGGCGGCCGTGGCGGCGGGCCTCTCGCTGGGGGCGATGATGCTGACCCACCTGTCCCACTCCCCGGCGACGGCCACCTCGGTGATCGTCGTGCTGCAGGCCCCGCACCCGCTCCCGTTCCTGTCGCTCCTCGCGCTCGGCGCCTGCCTCCTCGTCGCCATCGGCCTGCTGCCCGGACGGATAGGCGCCCACCCGGTCCGGTATCCGGTCAGCTGGTGACGCGTACCCCCGCGACCCCCGCGACCCCCGCGACCCCCGCGACCCTCCGATCGGTCCGAACGGACAGGTCGCGTGCCGCAGCGTTTCACCATCCGGGCAGGAAGATGTGAGGATACGGCCATGAGTAACGTGTTCTTCGACATCACCATCGACGACCAGCCCGCCGGGCGGATCGTCTTCAAGCTGTACGACGACGTGGTCCCCAAGACCGCCCAGAACTTCCGTGAGCTGGCCACCGGCGAGCACGGCTTCGGCTACGAGGGCTCCGGCTTCCACCGGGTCATCCCCGCCTTCATGCTGCAGGGCGGAGACTTCACCAAGGGCGACGGCACCGGCGGCAAGAGCATCTACGGCGAGAAGTTCGCCGACGAGAACTTCCAGCTGAAGCACACCAAGCCGGGCCTGCTCTCCATGGCCAACGCCGGGCCGAACACCAACGGTTCGCAGTTCTTCATCACGACGATCGTCACCGACTGGCTGGACGGCAAGCACGTCGTCTTCGGCGAGGTCGTCGAGGGCATGGACGTCGTCAAGGCCGTCGAGGCGAAGGGCTCGCGCAGCGGTGCCACCAGCGCGAAGGTCGTCATCGCCAAGTCCGGTGTCGTCGACGCCTGATCCCGGCCCCACGCCGGTGCCCGCTCCCGCGGCGCACCACTGAATTCCGAGCACCCGGTGACCCGTTCACCGGGTGCTCGCGCGTTCGGCGCCCGCCTTCCCCGCCGGTCCGGTCCCGTCCAGGCCGGGAACCGCCGACCGGCCGACGGAGCGTACGGGTGTTCGCTTAACCTGGCAGTGTCGGACGGCCCTGGTGAGGGGCCGTACGGCAGGCCCGGCGCACGGCGGTACCCTGCGCAGGGCTCGGGGGAACCGGCGCCGACCCGGCACGCGGGCGCGCGGAACCGGCAGAGGCGGATGCAGGTGAGGAATGGACAGCAGTCCCGTGCGCGAGGCGGCTCGGCCGCGACGGGAGCCGGGCGACCGGTGACCGGGCGAGCACACCGAGCACACCGAGCACACCGCCAGGAGCGCCGGGGCCGTACGGGGGCGGGTCGTCGTGGATAAGGTCCTGCTCACGGCCGCCGGCCTGTACGTGATCGTCCTGCTCCGGGCCGGCGGGACCTTCGCCCTCGGCTGGCTCGCCGGTGCGGGCGCCCGGCGCAGCAGGTTCGGCGAGCGGATCTCGCAGTCCAAGTTCCAGCGCGTCGAGAGCGCCATCCAGCGGTGGGGCGCCCCGGTCGTCGCCGTCTCCTTCCTGACCGTCGGCTTCCAGACCGCCGCCAACTTCCTCGCCGGCAGCATGCGCATGCCGCTCACCCGCTACCTCCCCGCCCTGTTCATCGGCGGCGCCTGCTGGGCCCTGCTGTACGCGACGGCCGGGATCGGCATCCTGGAGATGCTGGGCAGGCTGTTCGCCCAGCACACGGCGCTCGGTGCGGCTGCCGTCGCGGCGCTGGTGCTCGCGGTGGGCGCGCTGGTGGTGTACCGGCGCAGGCGCCGAAGCAGCGCGGAGACGGTCTCCGAGGACGCGACGGCCGACGAGTCCTGAGGGCAGGCCCCGGGAGCCCGGACTCACTCAGGGCCCCGCGTGCACCTGGCAGGCCCACAGACTCGGGGTCCGCGGATACGTGTCCCGCAGCGCGCGCACCGCCGCGTGCAGGGCTTCAGCCGCCCGGTCGACGTCGAGCCCGCCGTCACCCGCGGCCAGCGCCTCGTACACGCTCCGGGCGACGCCCGCGCCGATCGTGTCGTCCACGTGCCACAGCGAGCCGATCACGTGCGGGAAGCCCGCGATCTGCAGGGCTCCGACGATGTGCACGGCCTCGTCGGCGAGTTGGGGGCTGGTGCGCAGCGTGTCGCAGGCCGACAGATAGGCGAGCCGCACCGACGGCAGCCGCAGCCGCGCGAGGTCACGGACCGTGAGCGGACGCTCCGCGTGGTCGTGCAGGACGAGCCGGCTGCCCGACGGCCGGACCAGGTCACCGAGCGCGTGGCAGGCGAAGTGGGCGTACGCGGAACGGGGCAGAGCCGCGAGCACCGCCGGCCGGGTCGCCGAGTCGTCCGCGAGCACCTCGGCGCCGGGCAGCAGCCCCGCCACCTCCGCCGCCTCGCGCCGCGCCGCCGGCAACGGGGCGAGCCCGCCCGCCGCGCCCACGGCCACGACCAGGGCCCCGCCCGCCGCTCCCCGGCCCTCCGCACGCGCGGCCCGCGCACGGGCGTGGTGCAGCGCGCGCAGCGTCGGCGTGTACGAGGACACGACCCGGTCGAGCGCACCGGGCCCGCCCTCCGCCGGGGTGGCGGCATGCAGCGGCAGGGTGCCGAGCACCCCACCGAGCGACCACCACACGCGCCCGCCCACACCCGGCCCCAGCTGGTCGAGCACAGGCCCGGTGACCGCCTCCCACAGCCAGCCGAGGGTGCCGTGGACCGTACGCTGCGCCCGCAACGACTGGTCGCGCGAGGTGTCCGGCGCCTCGATCCGCAGCAACGCGTCCTGAAACGCCCTCAGTTGACCGGCGACAGAGTCCGGGTCGAGGCGGGCGAGCGGCACGGCGTCCACGCCCCGCGCGGTGACGACCAGGGCATGACTGCCGTACGAGGAGACATTGACCAGGACCACCGGGCCCGGCTCGGCGATGGCGCGCAACTCCTGCTCGTCCCACGCACGGACCGGGCGCAACAGGCCGAGGCCGGGGTGCTCGGCGCGGATCCGCCGCGTGAGCTCCCGCCACTCGGTGGCGAGCTGCTGACGCCGGTCGGCCTGAGCGTCCTGCGGGTCGAGCGCGCCCGGGGCAGCGGGCAAGGCCGGGTCGCGGGCGGCCTCGGGCTGAGCGTCCGCGTCCTCGGCCAGCAGGCCCTGGTTACCGCCGAGCGTGGCCGCGTCGAGCGCGTCGCGCAGCGCCGTGAACCGATCGGCCAGGTCCGGGGCCTCCTCCCGGAGCCGGGTGAGGTCGCTGTCGGCGTCGAAGGCATGCGAGAGGATCACGCCCCTGGCCTGTTCGAGCAGCCCGACCGCGAGCCCCGGTCGCCCGCACCGCACCGCGCAGGCCGCTGCCGCCGCACCGAGCCCCACCGTCCGGCTCAGCCGGAACTCCTGATCGTCACGGACCAGATGGCGGGGCGCGACGGACTGCAGCAGGTCGACCGCCAAGACATAGCCGTCCAACGCCCCTTCCCAGTCGCCTAGTTCGGCCCGCGCCTCACCCAAGGAGCGCGCCGCGTCGAGGCGCAGCCACGGGTTGCCCTGCTCCTCCAGGGCCGCCGCCTCGAACGCCTCGGCGGCCTCGACCAGACGTGCCTGGCGACGCCGACGGCGGCTCGGGACGAGCGAGCGCTGCCGCAGCGTGCTGCCGAGGTGGGTCAGACGCAGCGTGCGCTGCGGATGGCCGGGCGGCGTCAGCTCCACCGACCGCCGGAACAGGGCCACCGCCTCGTCCCGCACCCCCGACGACACCAGCGCCCGCGGGCTCACGAGCCGCGCCCCGGCCGCCACGGTCAGCGCACCCGGCAGTACGGGCGAGTGCGCGGGCAGCGCGGCGATCGCCAGGTCGGCAAGGTCACGCGCCTCGCGGGCCTCGTCGATCCGCAGCGTCAGGCCGATACGGGTGAGCAGCGTGATGGCGAGATTCAGCCGCCGTGCCGGCAGCATCGGGTCGTCGTCCGGTGTCAGGGCGACCGCCTGCCTCAAGTGGCCCACGGCTTCGTCGAGTTGGGCGCGAGGATGGGCGGCACGCTCGTACCCGGTCGACAGGCTGATGCCGAGCGAACTCGTCAGCGCCGCCCGGTGCCTGGGGCCGAGGCCGGGCAGCGCGGCGGCCCGGCGCCGGAACTCCTGGGCCTCCCGCAGGTCCTCGCCGTCATCGGTCAACTGGTGGCGCAGGCTCAGCACGGCCCCGAGGTTGAGCAGCCGCACCCCGAGCAGGGCGTGGGCCCCGGGTGTCAGCGTCACCGCCTCCCGGTGCGCGCGCACCGCCTCGTTCAACCCGTCGGCGCCGCCGGAGCGTTCGTACGCCGCCCGCAGCACCAGGCCGAGGTCGTTGAGGGCCAGGGGCCGGTCCGGGTGCTCCTCGGGCATCAGCGCGAGGAACGCGCGCACCTGCCGCAGGGCCTCGTCCAGCTCGGAGCCGTCCGCCCGCGGGTTGTGCAGGTGACGGGAGTAGAGCGCCATCGCGCGCTCCAGGTACGGGGGTCGGGGTTCCGTGAGGGCGGCGGCGGGCGAGGTGCCGGACGTGTCTGCGGGAACGGGAGGCTCCGTCGGCTCGGCGGCGTCCACAGGCTCGGAGGTGAGGGCGAGTGCCTCGTCCAGGTCGCGCGGGTCGCCGGTCATCACATGCCGGGCGCGCAGCGCATTGCCGAGAGCGCTCCGCAGCACGCCCTCCTCCTGCGGATCCGTGGCCGCCCGCAGTGCCTCGCCGAGTACGGTGACGGCCTCGTCCAGGTCCGTGGGCAGACCGGTGTACTGCGCCCGCAGCAGGAGCGCCGACCCCAGGGTGTGGCCGGTGAGGGCGGGCCCGTCGGGGTTGCCGGGCACGGCGCGGCGGCACACGTCGACCAGCTCGTCGCAGGCCTCGGGCGTCGCGCCCTCCCGCTGCAGCCACAGCAGCAGCGCGCGCCCCAGGGACCGGAGGCAACTCGGCATCAGCGGGCTGCCGGAGGGGAGTTGCGCCAGTACGTCACGAGCCAGGCCGACCGCCTCGGCCAGGTCTTCCGGGTCGTACGACGTCAGGTAGCGCTCGTGCAGCCGGTCGCCCAGGGCGTGCAGCGCGTGCAGCCGCTCGGGGGAGTCGGCGGGAAGGGTCCGCAGGGCACGGCGGGTGAGCCCCAGCAGGTCGGGCCCTGCCGGTTCGTCGGCGCCCCCGGCCGTGGAGGCCAACTCCCCGAACGGCCAGTCCCGTCCGGCGAGTTGGAGGGCGCGGGCCAAGGCGGCGGCACGGTGCGCGTGCGCCGGCTCGTACTCCGGTGTGGCGAGGACCGCGAGGCTGCCGCAGCCGACCGCCGTGGCGCGTGCGATCTCGGGCGGGAAGCCCATGCGCGCGAACACCCCGGCCAACTCGTGGAGCCGGCGCACGTCCTCGGTGGCGTCGGCCGAAGGCGAGTCCTGCCGCCCCTGCGCGACCAGTGCCAGGGCGGCGCACTCGGCCGCCCACTCGGCCGGGCCGTCCGCGTTCGCCGGGTCGGGTCGTACGGCGGGGTCCAGACTCGCGAAGTGCTCCGCCAACGGCTCGGGCACCAGGGACGGGTCGGCGACCCACACCGGGAAGAGCAGCGTTCCGGCCATGCTGCCGTGGACGGTGCCGTGGCCCCCGTCGTCGGCGGCCGCGCGGGCGGCGCACAGCCAGCCCGCCGCGTGCCGGGCCTCCAGGTCGGTCCGGGGGTCGGCGGCCCGCAGCAGCGCGCGCAGCTCGGCGTCGGCCGCGCCGCCCGACACGGCTTCCGCCCGCACCTGCCCGTCCTCGGTCCAGGACCGCAGGACACGGTCCCGTACGGCCTGTACGAGCCGGTCGCGCTCGCCGCCCACCCATCCCGCCGGACGGTTCTCCACGTCCGGGTCCCGATCGTCCCTCACGTCGCCTTTTCTCCCCTCGCAGGCGGCCCAAGGATGTCAGGAAACCCCTCAACAGGCCTGCCGCTGCGGCACACTTGAGCCATGACCGCACCGGCCGACCGCCCCCGACCCGACCCCAGGACCGCGGCGCTCTGCGCACTCCTCGGCTCCACGGCCGAGGTGCGGCGGCTGCCCGAGGTCGAGGCCGCGGCCCGGCGCGCCACGGACCTGCTCCGCTCGGGCGCCGACCCCGCAGCGCTCGAAGCCTGTTTCGACGTACTCGACCGGGAGCTGCGCCGGGCCGGGGACGCGGGCGGACTCGTGTACGGCTCACGCGGCACACGCGCGCCGGGCGTCGTGCCGCACCTCAAGGTGGCCGTCTGCCCGGCCCCGGACCGCTGTACGCGCGTGGAGCGGGCCCGCGACCTGCTGCCCGCGCCGCCCTGCGCCGTCCACGGCACCCGCATGCTCAAGACCCGCCTGCGCTGACCGGCGCCGCTCCCGGAAAGCGCCGCGAACCCATGAACCCGCTCCTCACCACCCTGGGCAGCAAGCTCACCGAGCGCTGGCTGAACCTCCTCGTGCTGCCCGGTGCGCTCTTCCTCGCCGCCACCGCCCTCGGCGCGACCCTGGGCCACCGCCACTGGCGGGACCTCGACCTGCTGCGCACCACTCTGGACGACCTCGCGGCCCGCCCCGCACTCGAACGCCCGGGCACCGCCGCCCTGTTGGTGGCCCTCGCCCTGCTCGCGGCGGCCGCGGCCTCGCTCGCCGCGCAGTTCCTCGGCGGCGCCATCGAACGGCACTGGCTCCGCCACCCCCGCGGCCCGCTCACCCGCGCCCTCACCGAGCGCCGCCGACGGCGCTGGGCGGCGCGGGACGCGAAGGTGGACCAGGCACTGCGCCAGACCGTCGCGCACACCGACCCCGGCGCCTGCGACGAGTCGCCGCACCCCGACTCGCCCTCCGCCCGCGCCCTCGCCCGCCTCCAGGCCCGCATCGAGCACCGCGACCGCGTCGCGCTCCGCAACCCGGCCCGCCCCACCTGGTACGGCGACCGCATGCAGACCACCGCCGACCGGGTCGCCGACGCGTACGGCGTGGACCTCGCCGCGCTCTGGCCACGCCTGTGGCTGACCCTCCCCGAACCGGCCGTACGACAGCTCCAGTCCGTCGGCGACTCCTTCTCCGCCGCCGCCCGTCTGGCCGCCTGGGCCGTGGCGTACGCGCTGCTCGCCTGCTGGTGGTGGCCCGCCGCGCTGGTGGCCGTGGGCTGCGCGGCCGTCGCCCGCACCCGCGCGCACACCGCCCTGGACGCGCTGGCCGAGCTGATCGAGGCGGCGGTCGACGTGCACGGGCGTGAACTGGCGGCGCGCGTCGGCCTGTTGGCGCCCGAGTCCACGGGGCGCCTGGGCCCGGAGACCGGCGACCTCCTGTCGGAGCTGTTCCGAAAGGCCGAATGAGGGCTCTCCGGAGCGCGCGTACGTCCGCGTGGACCCGCCCCCCGGACCGCAGCCGCCTCCGCGGTTCCGCCGTACCCCGCTGGCAGGCTACGAGCGGCATGACGCGCCCGCACCGGGGCGCCGCCGACCACACGTACCGCCCTCCCGGAGGAACGATGGACCACCTCACCGTCACCGGCATCACCGCGGACCTGGCCGTCCCCGACATCGCCGCGGCCCGCGGCTTCTACACCGGCTATCTCGGCCTGAGCGTCGAGGACTTCAACCTCGGCTGGGTCGCCCGCTACCGCTCTCCGGACGGCCGCGCCGAGATCCAGCTCCTCACCCGCGACGCCACCGCGCCGCGCAACCCCGTCGTCTCGGTCAAGGTCGGCGCGGCCGTCGGCGAGGCGTACGAGGAGGCGAGGCGGCGCGGCTTCGAGATCGTGCACCCACTGACGGAGGAGCCGTGGGGCCTGCGGCGCTTCTTCGTCCGCGCACCGGACGGCAACATCCTCAACATCGTGAGCCACCGCGACGACTGACGGCACGTCATCTGAACGGCCTCCACCAGCCACGGGGCACATCACCTACAGGAAACGGCCACCCCGGGCCGCGGACGCCAACTCCTCCAGGCTGTCGAAGCGCGCGTCGAACCGGTCGGTGTCCCGCGGCGGGTCGCCGGCCGGGCGCCGCACGTGGGCCGTTCGCATGCCGACGGCCTGCGCGGCACGGAGGTCCCAGGCGTGCGCCGCGACCATCAGGACCCGTTCGGGCGGGCATCCGGCGGCGTCGAGCGCGAGCCGGTAGACCTCCGGTGCGGGTTTGCAGGCGCGGGCGTCGTCGGCGGAGAGGGCCAGATGCCAGCGCAGTCCCCCGTACGAGGAGAGCCGGAGCAGCGTGGCGCGGTCGGCGTTCGACAGGCCGATCACGGGGAAGTGGCGGGCGATGTCCGCGAGTCCGGCGACGGAGTCGCCCCACGGTGGAAGGCGCTGACTCGCCGTGGCCAGCCGCTCGATCGTCAAGGGGTCGGTCACACCCGCCAGTTGGGCGACCTGCCGGGCGGCTTCGCCGTCGAGGGTGGCGGAGTCCGCGTAGGCGCGATCGCCCCGTCCGATGCGGGCCTGCTGCCGCGCGACGTACTCCTGCCAAACCGAGGCGAGGTGATCGTGCGGCGTGGTGTCAGCGGTGGGGACGGCCTCCCGGAGGGCCGTCCGCAGCCCGCCCGGCTCGTCGACCAGCGTGCCGAGGACGTCGAAGACGACCACCTCGATGCCGGATGCCTCACCCATGTGCGTCTCCTCGCCCTCGGCCGGCCGTGCGTCACCGGTTCAACTGGTGACGATGGTTGCCCGGACGACCGTCACCGGTCAAGATGGTGACGTGAGATTCGCCTTCGTGAGCGGCAGCCCGGCCCTCGACCTCATCGGCACGGTGGGCTCCCGCAGGGACACCCCCGTCGACCTCCTGGCCGGCCCCGCCGACCTCCGGCAATGGGTCCTGGAATGCGGCGAGTTGCCCGATGACGTGCGCGTGGACGAGCCGAGCTTCACCTCGGCGCTGCGGCTCCGCGAGGCGCTGTACGAGCTGGCGCTCGACCGCCTGCGCGCCCGCGCCTTCTCCCGCGCGTCCCTGGACGTCGTCAACGAAGCCGCCGCGGCCCCGCCCCCGGTCGCCGAACTCACGGACGCGGGACTGACGTGGTCCGGCGACATCCGCGCCGTCCTCGCCCATGTCGCCCGCAGCGGCATCGCCCTGCTCGCCGACCGCGACGCCTGCCTCAAGGAGTGCGGCCGCACGGGCTGCACGCGCCTGTACGTCGACCGCTCCCGCGGCGCCCGCCGGACCTGGTGCGGAATGGACGCGTGCGGCAACCGCGTGAAGGCCGCGGCGTACCGGGCCCGGAAGAGAGGGAGTTCAGAGCTCTGAGGTGCAGGGCCCGTCTCCCCGGTCTTCGCGGGCCCGCGACGCCTGGCGCGCCCTCTCGCCGCACGCCCGCATCAATCAAGTACGTCCAGTACGAGGGCGATCCGGACGCACTCCCCCAGCCTGCGGCCGGGGGGACCCCAGAGCACGCTCCCCCAAGCTCTCGACTCCTCCCCCAGCCTCCGGCCGGGAGGTGCCCCCAGAGCAGGGGGAGCCAGGGGAGCCCCATGACGCCGCGGCCTGATCCGCGAAGATCGGGAAGACGGGCCCCAGCGCTCAGGCGGTCACGCGGTCACTCCACCCGCTCGATCCACTCGCTGCCGCCCAGCGGGTAGTCGTAGCCGGGCCGACCCTTGTTGCCGCTGGTGCGGAACGGGACGCCGGAGTTGTCGACCTTGACGGTGCCCCGGCGGTCGCCGCTCGACCAGGTCAGGGTGAGTTCCCAGCGGACGTCGTGCGCCACCGTGTGCGCCGAGACGTAGAAGACCTTCGGGTCGGACTCGCTCACCTTGTAAGGGAAGGCGCCCTGGCTGTTCTTGGCGGTGACGACGGGGCTGCCCGCGTCGAGGTCGATGTCGAACGACTTGGTCTGCACGTCGCCGCCGCAGCCCACGCCCATCGAGTAGTCGTTCCACGCGAGCGGCGCCGCCTTGCCGACCACGCGCACCCGCAGCGACTCCAGCACGACCGTGTCGTCGCCGGTGCCCTGGATGGTGAGCGCCACCCGCTGTTCGCCCCCGGAGACCGCCCCGTAGGCAGCCGACCAGCGCTGTGCGTCCTGCTCGCTCGCGGGCGGGCCGACCTGCTCGGGCTCGCTGTCGACGAGGAAGTGCTGGGCGCACGGATTCTCGTACACGTACGGGCGGGTGGCGACGTGCAGAGGGGCGGCCGAACTGTCGCCGGTCCCGGCTCCGTCCCGCCGCTCGCCGCCGCCCTTCGCGTCCCCGTCCGTGCTCGCGTCGGCGCCCTCGGTGGACTCACGCGGCGTGGCGGACTTGGACGGCGACGCGGGCTCGTCGTCCTTCCCGCGCGCGGGCGGCGATGCGGAGGCCGACACAGACGGCTCCGCCTTAGCGTCCCCGCCGCGCGCCTCACCTCCCCCGCCCGGCGGTAGTACGGCGAGCGCCACGGCCCCGAGCGCGGCGGCCACCGCGACGGCGGCGATCAGCGCGGTACGCCGCCGCTTCCCGGTCCGGGCGGCGGACGGCACATCGGAGACCACCTGCTCACCGGACGCACTGCTCT
The DNA here is from genome assembly GCF_029968015.1 of Streptomyces luteolus. Classification (GTDB taxonomy): domain Bacteria; phylum Actinomycetota; class Actinomycetes; order Streptomycetales; family Streptomycetaceae; genus Streptomyces; species Streptomyces luteolus. The sequence continues at coordinate 214,760 of NZ_JASCIS010000003.1, read as the reverse complement.
CGACACGCTCCCCGGGCTCCTCGCGCTCCCTGGGCTCCCCGGCCTCCCCGGGCTCCTCGCGCTCCCTGGGCTCCCCGGCCTCCCCGGGCTCCCTGGGCCCCCCGCGCCCCCCGGACTCACCAGACTTGCTGTCCGGTAAGGGAGTTGCTGAAGCCCCCTGCGACGCGGGACCCGCCCCGCCCTCCGCTCGGCGCCCCCGGGACGCGTCCGCCAGGATCCACTGCCGGTGCAGCTCGACCAGCTCGTCGGGCGTCGCCCGGCACAGGCGGGCCAGCCGTTCCACCGGGGCGTAGTCGTTCGGCACCGCGCTGCCGTTGCAGTAGCGGTGCAGGGTCGACGTACTCATGTGGAGCCGCTTGGCCAGCGCCCCGTAGCTCAGCCCGGAGCGGTTCTTCAACTCCCGCAGCAGCCTTGCGAACTCGTCCCTGCCCGAGGACCCAGCAGTGCCCGACATTCGTTCCTCCCCGTTCCACGTGTCCCAGTCCCGCGTTCCAGGGACACGGCGTTCCCCCTGGTCAGAGCCGTATCGGCGTTCCAGCGTCCCCAACTGGCGGCCAGCTGTGGCCGTCGGGACGGATCACCGCACAAGCTCCACTCATCCAAGCACCACAGCCACCCCAACTCCGAAGGGGCATCACCATGTCAGGCATCCGCACCTCCTTTGCGTCCCGTCCCGCCCGTCCCGCCCGCACCTCCCGCACCTCCCGCGCCCGGCTCGTCGCGGCCGCCGCGTCCGTCGTGCTCGCTGCCTTCTCCATGACCGCCTGCGACAGCGGCACGGGCGTCACCGACGAGGGCGCCGCCTCGACCGCGTCCTCGGCCACCCCGGGAGGCGATGAGCCCGCCGACCACGGGGCGACCGGAGGCTCCACTTCCGGCAAGCCCGCCCCCGACGCCACCAAGCCCGACGCCACCAAGCCCGCCCCCGACGCCGACCGGTCCCGGGATCAAGCCGCGCCCAAGGCCGTCACCTGCGAGGGATCCACCACCAGGACCGTCGCGTCCCCGCTGAAGCGGCCCGTCAACCGCATGCTCCTGACCGTCACCAACACCGGCGGCAAGCCCTGCTCCCTGTACGGCTACCCGGCCGTGCAGTTCGGGGAGGCGCAGTCCGTACCGCCCGCCTTCGAGGACTCCAGGCCGCAGGCCGTCGTGACGCTCCAGCCGGGCGCGTCCGGCTACGCCTCCATCGCCCTCTCCGGCACTGACGGATCCTCCGACGGGTACACGGCCAAGACCCTGGCCGTCGCCTTCCAGGGCCGGTCCGGCAATGAGAGCGTGGGCGAGATCGCGCACCCGGCACTGCCCGCCAAGGGCGTCTACGTCGACAACACGATCCGGGTCACGTACTGGCAGCAGGAGATGAAGGACGCCGTCAGCTGGTGACCCGTCAGTTGGTGACGCCGTCAGCTGGTGAGGCCAAGCATCGGGTGAGGCCAGGCATCGGGTGAGGTCGACCCGCTGCACACCCCTTGACGCTGTTCGGCGGGGGAAGGCAGCATGCGTACCGACTGGGCGGTATGTGCGGTGCCCATGTGTCCCGAGGGCGGCAGGGGGCAGCGGGGACCGTGCGGGCCGCCCGCCCGGCCCGGACCTCACCTGGAGACCCGCATCGTGACCAGTGTTCTGATCGCCAACCGTGGCGAGATCGCCGTCCGAGTCGTCCGCGCCGCACGCGCCTCGGGGCTGCGGCCGGTCGCGGTGCACACCCCCGGCGACCGGGACGCGCTGCACGTACGTCTGGCCGACCAGGCGCACGAGTTGACGGGCGCCGACGGCTACCTGGACGCCGAGCAACTGGTCGCCTTGGCCCGGCGTGCCGACTGCGAACTGGTGCACCCGGGCTATGGATTCCTCAGCGAGAACGCCGAGTTCGCCCGGCTCTGCCGCAAGGCCGGGCTCACCTTCGTCGGCCCCTCGCCCGAGGTCCTCGTCGAGTTCGGGGACAAGGCGCGGGCGCGGGCGCTCGCCGAGGCGCAGGACGTGCCGGTGCTTCGGGCCACCCCGGCCGGGACCACGCTCGCCGAGGCGGCCGCGTTCCTGGACGGACTCGGGCCCGGCGCGGCCGTGATGGTCAAGGCTGCCTCGGGCGGCGGCGGTCGCGGCATGCGCGTCGTACGGCGTCCCGAGGAGTTGGCGGAGGCGTTCGAGCGGTGCCGTTCCGAGGCCGAACGAGCCTTCGGGGACGGGGCGTTGTACGTCGAAGAGCTCCTCGATTCGGCCCGGCACATCGAGGTGCAGGTGCTCGGCGACGGCAGCGGTGCGGTCAGCCACCTGTGGGACCGGGAGTGCACGATCCAGCGGCGCCACCAGAAGCTGGTCGAGGTGGCGCCGTGCACGACGCTCGGCCTGGAGGAGCGCGCTCCGCTGCTCGACGCGGCCTGCCGGATGGCCGCGGCGGTCGGCTACCGGGGCCTCGGCACCTTCGAGTTCCTCGTCGACTCCCATGACCCCGGCCGCTGGTTCTTCATGGAGGCCAACCCGAGGGTCCAGGTCGAGCACACGGTGACCGAGGAGATCACCGGAGTCGACCTGGTCTCCGCCCAGTTGGAGGTCGCCCTCGGCCGCACGCTGGACGACCTGTGCCTCACCCAGGCCGACATCCCGGCCCCGCGCGGGGTGGCCGTGCAGGCGCGCGTCAACCTGGAGACCCTGCGGCGGGACGGCACCGCGCGGGCCACCTCCGGCCGGATCGAGGTCTTCGAGGTGCCGACCGGGCCCGGCGTACGCGTCGACACGCATGGGCACGCGGGTCTCGTCGCCGACGGCCGGTACGACTCGCTGCTCGCGAAGGTGATCGTCTCCGTGCCCCGTGGCGGGCTCGACCAGGCGGCCGAGCGGGCGGACGCGACGCTCGCCGAGTTCCGCGTCGAGGGCCCCGGCACCAACATCCCCGCGCTGCGCGCGATCCTGAACCACCCGGCGTTCCGCACCGGCGAGGCCACCACCCGCTTCGTGGACGACCACCTGAGCGCCCTGCTGCCACCGGAGGAAGCCGCGTCCCCTGAGGGCGACCTCACCGAGGTGCGCGCCGACTTCGTCGCCACCGTCGTCTCCGTCCCCGTACAAGAACGTCAACACGTCGAGGCGGGAGCGCCGTTGGTGGTCCTGGAGTCCATGAAGATGGAGCACGTCGTGACCGCGTCCGTCGCGGGCACCGTGCGCGAGGTGCGGGCAGCCGTCGGCGACACGGTGGCCGAGTCGGGGCTGCTGATGCGCCTCGACCCTGACTCCACGCAGAACGAACAGGCGGCCGCCGTAGCGGAGTTGGACCTGGACGTTGTCCGGCCCGACCTCGCGGAGATCGAGCGGAGGCATGCCTGCACCCTCGACGAGAACCGCCCCGAGGCGGTCGCCCGCCGCCACGGCACCGGGCACCGCACCGCCCGCGAGAACGTCGACGACCTGTGCGACGCGGGCTCGTTCGTCGAGTACGGCTCCCTCGCCGTGGCCGCCCAGCGCCGCCGCCGCTCCCTCGACGACCTGATCGCGCACACCCCCGCCGACGGCATGGTCACCGGGATCGGCACGGTCGGCGGCGCCCGCTGCGCGGTCCTCGCGTACGACTACACGGTCCTCGCCGGGACGCAGGGGTACGTCAACCACCACAAGACCGACCGGCTGCTCGAACTCGCCGAGCGGCAGCGGATTCCCGTGGTCCTCTTCGCCGAGGGCGGCGGCGGGCGGCCGGGGGACACGGACAGCAACACGGCCTCGGGCCTGGACGTCCCCACGTTCGCGACGATGGGCCGGCTCAGCGGCGGCGTCCCCACCGTCGGCATCGCCTCCGGCCGCTGCTTCGCGGGCAACGCCGCGCTGCTCGGCTGCTGCGACGTCATCATCGCGACCAAGGACGCGAACGTCGGCATGGGCGGCCCCGCGATGATCGAGGGCGGCGGCCTCGGGCGCTACCGGCCGGAGGAGGTCGGCCCGATGTCCGTGCAGGTGCCGAACGGCGTCGTCGACGTCCTGGTGGAGGACGAGGCCGAGGCCGTCGACGTGGCCCGCCGCTATCTCTCGTACTTCCAGGGCCCGCAGGAGAGGTGGACCCACGCCGACCAGCGCGCGCTGCGGCACGTCGTCCCGGAGAACCGGGTGCGGGTCTACGACGTGCGGGCGGCCGTGCGCGGGATCGCCGACGAGGACTCGGTGCTCGAACTGCGGCCCGCGTTCGGCCGCGGTGTCGTCACGGCCCTGGTCCGGGTCGAGGGCCGCCCGATGGGCCTGATCGCCAACGACCCGACGCACCTCGGCGGCGCCATCGACTCGGCGTCCGCCGACAAGCTGGCCCGGTTCCTGCAGCTCTGCGACGCGCACGGACTGCCGGTGCTCTCCCTGTGCGACACGCCCGGCTTCATGGTCGGCCCGGACGCCGAACACACCGCGACCGTACGGCACTTCAGCCGGCTTTTCGTGGTCGGTGCCAACCTGCGGGTGCCCGTCGTGGCGGTGGTCCTCCGCAAGGCGTACGGCCTCGGCGCGATGGCCATGGTCGGCGGCGGCTTCCGCGTCCCCGCCGCCACGGTCGCCTGGCCCACCGGCGAGGTCGGCCCGATGGGCATGGAGGGCGCGGTGCGGCTCGGCTACCGGCGCGAGCTCGACGCGATCGAGGACCCGGCCGCCCGGCAGCGCGCCTTCGACGAACTGGTCGCCGAGCACTACGACCGCGGCAAGGCGGTCAACGCGGCCACGGTCTTCGAACTCGACGACGTCATCGATCCGGCGCACACCAGGGCCTGGATCACCGGCGCACTGCCGCCCGCGTCCGGCGAACCGCCGTCCGTACGCCGGTCGTTCGTGGACACCTGGTGAACGTACGAGCGTACGCATGTGACGGCGACTGTGGAGGAGCAAGCCTTGAACAGCGACAAGCTGGAGCAGTACCTGCGTAACCTGCGCACCCGGCAGGACGCGTCCCGCCCGCCCGGCATCCCGGCGACCGTGCGCTACCCGCTCGGCGAGACCGGCATCCCCGAGCACGTCGCCCACTGGGCCCGTACGGTGCCGGACCGCCCGGCGATCGTCTTCGAGGGCCGCACCACGACGTACGCGGAGCTCGACGCGCTCATCGGCGCCGTGGCGGGCTGGCTGCACGAGACCGGCGTACGGCCCGGCGACCGGGTGGCCGTCCTGCTGCCGAACACCCCGCAGTTCCTCGTCGCGATGATGGCGATCCTGCGGCTCGGCGCGGTGCACGTGCCGGTCAACCCGATGTTCCAGGCGGCCGAGTTGGCGCATGAGCTGGCCGACAGCGGCGCCGAGATCGTGATCACCCTCGACCGCCTCCTTCCGCTCCTCGACACGGTGCTCGACCGCGTTCCCGTACGCGAGATCCTCGTGACCGGACCGGACGAGATGGCCGCCACCGGCACCGAACCCCTCCTGCCCGCGGGTACCCCCGGCCTCACCGCCTGGTCCGCGGCCGCCGCACACGCCCCCGCGCCCGCACACCCCACGGACCTGGACGCCCTCGCCGCGCTCAACTACACCGGCGGCACCACCGGGCTGCCCAAGGGCTGCGAGCACACCCAGCGGCACATGCTCTACACCACCGCGTCCAGCGCGAGCGCCATGGGCCGCGGCGCCGACGGCGACTTCATCGCGCTCTGCTACATCCCGGTCTTCTGGATCGCGGGCGAGAACCTCGGCATCCTCAGCCCCCTCGTCCTCGGCGGCACCTCGGTCCTCATGCCCCGCTGGGACCCGGCCGCCGCCCTCGACCTGCTGGCCCGGCACCGCGTCACCACGATGGTCGGCACGGTCGAGAACTACCTGGAGCTGATGGAACGCCCCGAGTTCCCCGCCGCGGACCTCTCCGCCCTGAACGACCCGATGGCCGTCTCCTTCGTACGGAAACTCAGCCCCGAGGTCCGCCACCGCTGGCAGTCCGCCGCCGGGGCGCACTCGGTGCTCCGCGAAGGCGCGTACGGGATGACCGAGACGCACACCTTCGACGCCACGCCCTACGGACTCGCGAAGGACGACCGGGACCTGCTCGCCGAGCCCGTCTTCTGCGGGGTGCCCGTGCCCGGCACCGACATCGCGGTGGTGTCGTTCGAGACCGGTGAGCCGCTTCCCCTGGGCGAGGTGGGCGAGATCGTCGTCCGCAGCCCCTCGGTGATGACCGGGTACTGGCGCAACCCCGAGGCGACGGCCGCGCAACTGCGGGACGGCTGGCTGCACACCGGGGACAACGGCCGGATCGGCGAGGACGGCTGCCTGCGCTATCTGGGCCGCGACAAGGACATGATCAAGGTCAAGGGGATGAGTGTGTTCCCGGCCGAGGTCGAACTGCTCCTGACCCGGCACCCGGGTGTCCGCACGGCGGCCGTCGTGCCGGGCCGGCATCCGGAGAAGGGGCAGGTGCCGGTCGCCTTCGTGAGCCTCGAACCGGGTGCAACGCTCACCGCCGCGGGCCTTCAGGAGTGGGCGCGCTCGGCGATGGCCGCGTACAAGGTGCCGAAGGTGCGGATCGTCGGCGAGTTCCCGATGACGACCACCGGGAAGATCCGCAAGGTCGAACTGGTCGCGCGGGCACAGGAGATCGTCGACGCGGGCTGAGGCGTCTGGCGTGGCCGCCCGACGAACGGTGTGACGCGGCTTACAGGGCGGTGCCGACCGTTGACGCCGCCCGTCCGCTGCGCGAAGGTGGGACCGTATCGCTAAGCAACTGCTTAGTATGGCAAGCTTCTGAAGGGGTCATGATGCCGGAAGCCGTGATCGTCGCCACCGCACGCTCGCCCATCGGGCGGGCGTTCAAGGGCTCACTCAAGGACATGCGCCCCGACGACCTGGCCGTCCAGATGGTGCGGGCCGCGCTCGCCAAGGTGCCCGCGCTCGACCCGGCCGACATCGACGACCTCGTCCTCGGCTGCGGCCAGCCCGGCGGCGAGTCCGGCTTCAACATGGGCCGCATCGTCGCCGTGCTCGCCGGGATGGACCAGGTGCCCGGCACCACCGTCAACCGCTACTGCTCGTCCAGCCTGCAGAGCACCCGCATGGCGCTGCACGCGATCAAGGCGGGCGAGGGCGACGTGTTCCTCTCCGTCGGCGTGGAGACCGTCAGCCGGTACGGCAAGGGCAACGCGGACGGCCTTCCGGACACCAAGAACCCGCTGTTCGGGGAGGCCCAGACCCGGACCGAGAAGTTCGCCGCGGGCGGTCAGACGTGGGCCGACCCGCGCGAGTCGGGCCTGCTGCCCGACGCGTACATCACGATGGGGCAGACCGCCGAGAACGTCGCCCAGTTCATGGGCGTGACCCGGGCCGACCAGGACGCCTTCGGCGTGCGCAGCCAGAACCGCGCCGAGCAGGCCCTCGCGAACGGCTTCTGGGCCCGCGACATCACGCCGGTGACACTGCCCGACGGCACCGTGGTCAGCAAGGACGACGGCCCGCGCGCGGGCGTGACCCTGGAGGCCGTCTCCGCCCTGAAGCCGGTCTTCCGCCCCGACGGCACCGTGACGGCGGGCAACTGCTGCCCGCTCAACGACGGCGCCGCCGCCCTCGTCGTCATGTCGGACACGAAGGCCCGTGAGCTCGGCCTGACCCCGCTCGCGCGGATCGTCTCCACCGGAGTCTCCGGACTCTCGCCCGAGATCATGGGCCTCGGCCCGGTCGAGGCCAGCCGCCAGGCCCTGCAGCGCGCCGGGCTCGGCATCGGCGACATCGACCTGGTCGAGATCAACGAGGCCTTCGCCGCCCAAGTCATCCCGTCCGCCCGGGAGTTGGGCATCGACGAGGACCGGCTCAACGTCAACGGCGGGGCGATCGCCGTCGGCCACCCCTTCGGCATGACGGGTGCGCGCATCACCAGCACGCTGATCAACTCGCTGTTCCACCACGACAAGCAGTTCGGCCTGGAGACCATGTGCGTGGGCGGCGGCCAGGGCATGGCCATGGTCATCGAGCGGCTGAGCTGAGGGACCCCCACCATGAGTACGAACGGCACGAGTACGAACGGCACGAGTACGAACGGCACGAGTACGCAGTCCGCCACCGACCCCACGAGCAAGGACCCCATGAGCACGCGTTTCGCAGGACGTACGGCCATCGTCACCGGAGCGAGCCGGGGCATCGGCCTCGCCATCGCCGAGCGGCTGGTGGCCGAGGGCGCGAAGGTCGTCGTCACCGCCCGCAAGCAGGAGGCGCTGGACGAGGCGGTCGCGAGCCTCGGCGGGCCCGAGCACGCCCTCGGGGTCGCGGGCCACGCCGACGACACCGGCCACCAGGCCGAGGTGGTCAAGCGCGCCATCGACACCTTCGGAAGCGCCGACCTCCTGGTCAACAACACCGGCATCAACCCGGTGCACGGGCCGATGATCGACCTGGACCTGGGCGCCGCCCGCAAGATCGTCGAGGTCAACTGCCTCGCCGCGCTCTCCTGGGTGCAGCAGGTGCACGGCGCCTGGATGAGGGACCACGGCGGCTCGGTCGTCAACGTCTCGTCGGTGGCGGGCATCCGCCCCGCGCCCGGCATCGGCTTCTACGGTGCCTCCAAGGCGATGCTCACCCACATCACCGAGGAGCTGGCGGTCGAGCTGGGCCCCGACATCCGGGTCAACGCCGTCGCCCCCGCGGTGGTGAAGACCAAGTTCGCCACCGCGCTCTACGACGGCCGGGAGGAGGAGGTCGCGGCGGCGTACCCGCTGAAGCGGCTCGGCGTACCGGACGACATCGGCAGCGTCGTCGCCTTCCTGCTGTCGGCCGACGCCGCCTGGATGACGGGTCAACTCCTCGTGGTCGACGGTGGCGTGACCCTCACCGGAGGCGTCTGATGGCGTGCGGCGGCACGGCCCCGGAGGCGGGACGATGACCGGCGGCCGACGCCGGGTCGACGCCGTCGTGTTCGACTTCGGCGGCGTCCTCACCGGCCCGGTCCGGGAATCCATCGCCGCCTGGCTGAACCGCGACGGCATCGACCCGGCCTCGTTCTCCCGCACCCTCAAGGCCTGGCTCTCCCGCGACGCCCCGGACGGCACGCCGATCCACCGCCTGGAGACGGGGGAGTTGACCGTGGCGGAGTTCGACGCGCTGCTCGCCGCCGAGCTCACCACCCTGGACGGCCGCCCCGTCCACCCGGTCGGCGTGCTCGACCGGCTCTTCGCGGAGATGCGCGAGGACGAGGCGATGTTCGGCCTCGCGGACGAACTGCGCCGACTCGGCCTGCGCGTCGGCCTGTTGTCCAACAGCTGGGGCAACATCTACCCGCGCGAGCGGCTCGACGCACTGTTCGACCCGATCGTCATCTCGGAGGAGGTCGGCCTGCGCAAGCCGCACGCCGAGATCTTCGAGCTCACCCTCGACCGCCTCCGACTCCCGGCCGGACGCGTGGTGTTCGTGGACGACGCCGAGCCCAACGTCCTCGGCGCCCGCGCCGTGGGCATGCGCGCGGTCCTGCACACCGACCCGGCCGCGACGCGCGCGGCCTTGGGGGAGCTGGTGCCGGAGCTGACCTAGCTCCAGCGGTGGTACGGCGAGGACCGGCCGGTGGGGAGCCGGCCCTCGCCGTACTCGGTGTGGACGTCAGTCAGTTGAGGAGTGTCCCCTGGCCCCCGCTGCCGGGGCTCCGCCCCGGGCACTCGGAAGCACCCGGCAGACACCGAAGCCGACCGCCTCGCAGGCGTTCAGGCCCCGGTCGTCGAGCCCGGGCGCACGATCATCAGCACCGTCACCGTCGCCCACAGCAGATTGAAGATGCCCGTGAGCATCGCGAGCCGTGCCGCGCCGGCCCGCCGCGCCTCGGTGGTCGGCGTGTCCGTCTCGGGGAGCAGCCGCTCCTGGCCCGGCAGGATCGCGAACAGCAGGAGCCCCGCGGCCGCGGCGGTCAGGACGATCGAGATCAGCAGCCACGGATCGGTGAGCACGCCGAGCTGTGCCCCGGTCGCGAAGCCGAAGACCGGCACCACGACACCGACGAGTGCGTACGCCCGGCAGATCCGATGGAGCAGTGCCGCAGTGCGCGCCTTCTCGTCCGGTGTCTCCTCAGCGGCGACCGGGCCGCCTTTGGTGGCCTTCGCGGGGCGGACGTAGCGCGGAAACATCGACGCCGCGACCGTGATCGGCCCGACCGCCAGGATCGCGGCCAGCACGTGCACGGAAAGCAGGAACTTGGTCACCGGAGTGCCCTTCTGGGTGGCGGTCCATGGGGCGGGTCCATGGGCCAGGTCCATGGGTAGGCCGCCAATGGATTGGCTGTCGACCTATCAGTAGCACGTCGTCACCTCACTTGGGTAGGCTGCCTAACCATGAAGGCGAGTGCGGTACGCGGACATCTCGACGGACTCCTGCTGTCCGTCCTCGAATCCGGCCCGCTGCACGGGTACGCGGTGATCACGGCCGTCCAGGAACGCAGCAACGGCGTCCTTGAGCTGCGCAAGGGCACCATCTACCCGGCCCTGAACAAGCTGGAGCGCCTCGGACTGCTGCGCAGCGTCTGGGAGTCGGAGGGCGAGCGGCGCAGGCGCTGCTACGAACTCACCGACGCCGGTCGCCGCAGCCTCGCGGAGGAGCGGTCGGTGTGGAAGGAGTTCACGACCGCCATCGGCTCCGTGCTCGACCCGGCGTCCGCCCCCGGCCCGAAGCCCGCGACGTGACGGCGACGGCCGAAGGCGCGGCCACCCCCGCCGAGAACCCCATCGAGACGCACGTCGCGGACCTGGCCGCCGCCCTGCGCGGCCCCGCGCGCGCCAAGTCCCGCATGCTGGCGGAGTTCCGCGAGGGACTGATCGACGCCGCGAGGGACCTGTCGTGCGACGACACCGACGTCGACCGCGTCCGTGCCGCGCGCCGGGCCGTCCGGGAGTTCGGGACCGTCGCCGAGCTCGCACCGGACTTTCAGCGTGAACTCACCGTCGCCCAGGCCCGGTTGACCGCCCGTACGGTCATGCTCGTCGCGCCGCTGCTGCTCATGTGCTGGTACCTGCTGCGGTGGTGGCCCGGTACCGGAGGCGCGTCCGCGCCCGGAGCGGCCCGCGTGCTGGTCGCGCACCTGGGCGCAGTCGCGGCCGTCACCGCCCTCCTGGCCGCGGCCGCCCTCGTCGCCACCGGCGCGCTCGCGCGGCGGCTGCCCATGCCGCGGCGGCTGCCGCTGACCGTGGCGTGGTCGGGCACGGCTGCGGCTGCGGCACTGGCCGTCAGCGCGTTGACGCTCGTCGCCTCGTCCGTACTGGCGAGCAACTGGCCGCTGTGCGCTGCCGCGGCGGGTGTCGTCCTGGTGTTCCACGCGAAGATCGCGGGGGCGGCTCGGGCTTGTCGGGAGTGTGCGCGAGTGCTCTGAGGGCGCGCGTGGTCTTCCCCTACCCGCCCCTTCCCGCAGTGTCCAATATGCGGCTGGCGCCGCGTGGCCTCGCCGGACGGGCCTCCTCAATGGCCGAAATTGAGCCCGGACCGGCAAATTCAGCCCCTCCGGCGATTGAGGAGCGGGGTCCTGGGCGGAGCCCCGAAGCTGCCGCAGGCTTTCGGGAAGGGGCGGGTAGGGGAGAAGATCGCCCCCGGCCACAGAACCCCAGGTCCGACCCCAGTAAAGTGCGCCCGGTCAGCTTCGGCCGAACCCCCACCCGCACCCCCGAACCCCGAGGTACCGCCCCCCGTGACGCCCGTACCACCACGACCGACCCCCGCCGTCACCGTCGTCGGGATCGGCGCCGACGGCTGGGACGGGATCGCGGACGCCGCCCGCGCGGCCCTGCGGGACGCCGAGGTGATCGTCGGCGGGCCCCGCCAGCTCGACCTGCTGCCCGCGGAGTGCACCGGCGAACACGTCCCTTGGCCCTCGCCGTTGCGCCCCGCCGTCCCCGGACTGCTCGCCGCGCACACGGGCCGCCGGATCGCCGTACTGGCCAGTGGGGACCCGATGTTCTACGGCATCGGGCGCGCCCTCACCGAAGAGCTCGGCGCGGACGCGCTGCGGGTCCTGCCGCACCCCTCGTCCGTCGCGTACGCCTGCGCCCGGCTCGGCTGGCCGCAGGAGGACGTGGAGGTCGTGACGGTCGTGGGCCGGCCCGTCGCCCGGGTCGCCGCCGCCCTGCACGACGGCTGTCGGCTGCTCGTGCTGAGCGCGGGCGCCGCCACCCCCGGCGAGATCGCCGCGCTCCTCCGCGACCGCGGCTTCGGGCCCAGCCCGATGCGTGTCCTCGAACAGCTCGGCGGCCCACGGGAGGAGACCAGCGACGCACTGCCCGCCGACGACTGGCCCGCCGACCGCCTCTGCGACCCGCTCAACATCGTCGCCGTCGACTGCCGCCGCGCCCCGGGCGCACTCCGGATCGGCGCCGTGCCCGGACTCCCGGACGCCGCTTACGAGCACGACGGCCAGCTCACCAAGCGCCACGTACGGGCCGCCACGCTCGCCGCCCTCGCGCCCGCGCCCGGCGAACTGCTGTGGGACGTTGGCGGAGGCTCCGGTTCCATCGCCGTCGAGTGGATGCGCACGCACCCCTCCTGCCGCGCCGTCACCGTCGAACGCGACCCCGTGCGGGCCGAGCGCATCGCCCGCAACGCCGACCGCCTCGGCGTCCCCGCCCTGCGTGTCGTCACCGGGGCCGCGCCCGCCGCGCTCGCTCAACTCCCGCGGCCCGACGCCGTGTTCATCGGCGGCGGCCTCACCGCGCCCGAGCTCCTTGAGGCCTGCTGGGACGCGCTGCCCGTCGGCGGGCGGCTCGTCGCCAACACCGTCACCCTCGAATCGGAGGCGCAGCTCGGCGCCGCCCACCGGCGCCTCGGCGGCGAACTGGTGAAGCTGGCCGTCGCCCATGCCGTGCCGGTCGGCGGTTTCACCGGCTGGCGGCAGGCGATGCCCGTCACGCAGTGGGCCGTACAGAAGACTTCCGCAAGCGATCCCGAGTACACCGGCCCCGCGTCGGACGACGACCCCGCAGGAGCGACACGATGACCGTCCACTTCATCGGAGCCGGCCCCGGCGCCGCCGACCTGATCACGGTGCGCGGCGCCCGCACGCTCGCCGCCTGCCAGGTCTGCCTTTACGCGGGCAGCCTCGTCCCGCGCGAACTCCTCGCCGAGTGCCCGCCCGACGCCCGCCTCGTCGACACCGCGCGGCTCAACCTCGACGAGATCACCGCCGAGCTGGTCCGCGCCCACGAGCAAGGCCTTGACGTGGCGCGGCTGCACTCCGGCGACCCGTCCGTGTTCAGCGCCGTCGCCGAGCAGATGCGGCGCCTCGACGCGGCCGGAGTGCCGTACGAGGTCGTCCCCGGAGTGCCCGCCTTCGCGGCCGCCGCGGCGTCCCTGAAGCGGGAGTTGACCGTCCCGACCGTCGGCCAGACCGTCATTCTGACCCGCGTCGCGCAGCGCGCCACCGCCATGCCGGACGGCGAGGACCTGGCCACGCTCGGCCGCAGCGGCGCGCTGATCGTGCTGCACCTGGCCGCCGGTCTCGCGGACCGCGTTGTCGGTGAACTCCTCCCGCACTACGGCGCCGACTGCCCCGCCGCCGTCGTCGCGTACGCGTCCCGGCCCGACGAAGTCATCCTGCGCGGCCGGCTCGACGAGATCGCCGCCCAGGTCAAGGAGGCCGGCATCCAGCGCACCGCCGTGATCATCGTCGGCCGCACCCTGGGCGCGGAACAGTTCCGCGACAGCCACCTGTACTCGGCGGAACGCGACCGGCACGTCTGCTGACCGCCGCCGCACCCGGGCGCCCGCGTACCCTCCAGGACATGGACGAAGAGATCATCCCGATCCTCCGGGTCGAGGACGCGGCATGAGCCGTCGACTGGTACGCGCGGCTCGGCTTCCGGCAGCAGTGGGAGCACCGCTTCGAGCCGGGCTTCCCGGTCTTCACGGAGGTCGCGCGGGGTCCCGTACGGCTGTTCCTGTCCGAGCACAAGGGCGACGCCCGGCCGGACACCCTCGTGTATCTGCGCGTACGCGACCTCGACGCCGTGGCCGCGGAGTTCGGCGTACGACCCGAACAGGCGCCCTGGGGGCGGGAGTTGGAGCTCACCGACCCGGACCGCAACCGCATCCGGGTGGGCGAGGCGACCGACTGAACGGCGCGCGTCACGCAACCGTGCTGCGCCCCACCACCGTCCCGGCCCGGTCGATGCAGATCACGTCCACCGCGACCGGCGCCCCGCGCAGCACCGACAGCGCCGCGTCCCGCGCCGCCGCGGCCACCAGATCGCCCAGCGGCACCCCGGCCGCCCCGCACAACTGCAGTGCCGCGAGGCCCGTGTTCGCCTCGGCGATCCGCGCGGCGAGCGCCTCGTCCGCGCCGCCCGTGCGGGCGAGTCCGGCGAGGAAGCCCTTGTCGACCTGAGAGCGCGCCGAGTGCAGGTCGAGGTGCCCGGCGGCCAGCTTGGACAGCTTCGCGAAGCCGCCGCAGACGGTCAGCCGGTCCACGGGATGGCGGCGGATGTACTTGAGCACGGCGCCCGCGAAGTCGCCCATGTCGAGCAGCGCGTCCTCGGGCAGCGCGTACTCGGAGAGAACGGTCCGCTCCGACGTCGACCCCGTGCACCCCGCCACATGCGTACGCCCCGCCGCCCGCGCCACATCCACCCCGCGCCGGATCGAGTCGATCCACGCCGAGCACGAGTACGGCACCACGACCCCCGTCGTACCGAGGATCGACAGGCCGCCGAGGATGCCGAGCCTCGGGTTCCACGTGGAACGGGCGATCTCCTCGCCGTGGTCCACGGAGACGGTGATCTCCACATCGCCGCTGCCGCCGTGCCGGGCCGCGACCTCGGCTACGTGCTCGCGCATCAGCTGCCGCGGCACCGGGTTGACCGCGGCCTCGCCCACCGGCAGCGGCAGCCCCGGCAGCGTGACCGTCCCCACCCCGGGCCCCGCCCGGAACACCACCCCGGACCCGGCGGGCAGCAGCCGCACCGTCGCCCGCACCAGCGCGCCGTGCGTCACGTCCGGGTCGTCCCCGGCGTCCTTGACGATGCCCGCCATCGCGTGCGAGCCGCCCGGGTCCGTCGCCAACTCCTCGGCGGCGAGCGCGAAGGCGGGGGTCTGGCCCTTCGGCAGCGTGATCGTCACCGGGTCGGGGAAGTCCCCGGTCAGCAGCGCCGTGTACGCGGCGGTCGTGGCCGCCGTCGCACAGGCACCGGTCGTCCAGCCGGGCCGAAGGCCGGTGTGCGCGAGCTGGGCGCCACGCCCGCCCTTGGCCGCACCGCCGCCCCGCGCACCGCTCCGCGCCCCACCGGACGTATCGTCGACGCCCTGCACGTCACCGCTCATGATCGGACCCGAACTTCCATGCACGTACTGATACTCGGCGGGACCACGGAGGCCCGCCGACTGGCCGAGCTGCTCCACGGCACCCCCGGCCTGACGGTGACCAGCTCTCTCGCCGGCCGTGTCGCGAGCCCGCGGCTGCCGCCCGGCGAGGTCCGCGTCGGCGGCTTCGGCGGGACCGAAGGGCTGACCGCCTGGCTGCGGGAACACCGCGTCGACGCGCTCATCGACGCCACCCACCCCTTCGCCGGGACGATCAGTTTCCACGCGGCGCGGGCCGCCGCCACCGCCCATGTTCCCCTGCTCGCGCTGCGCCGCCCCGGCTGGGTCCCCGTCCACGGCGACCACTGGCACGACGCCGCGTCCCTGGAGGCCGCCGCGGCCCTGCTGCCCGCCCTCGGCGAGCGGATCTTCCTGACCACGGGGCGCATGGGCCTCGCCACCTTCGCGGACGCGGCTCTGGACGAGCTGTGGTTCCTCGTACGGTCCGTCGACGCACCGGAGGGCCCCCGGCCCGCCCGTACGGAACTGCTGCTCGATCGGGGGCCGTTCACGCTGGACGGGGAGCGGGGGGTGTTGCGGCGGTACGGGATCGACGTGGTCGTCACGAAGGACAGCGGGGGCGCGGCGACCTCCCCCAAACTCACGGCTGCTCGTGAGGCGGGGATTCCGGTGGTGGTCGTGCGGCGGCCGCCGGTGCCGGAGGGGGGATCGGTGGTGGCCTCACCGGAGGAGGCGGTGGGGTGGCTCGGGCACACGACTTGATCCCCTCCCCGCCCCTTCCCGAAAGTCCTGCGGACAGCCACGGGGGCTCCGCCCCCGGACCCCCGCTCCTCAAACGCCGGAGGGGCTGGATTTAGCCCCCAAGGGACTGTTTTTCAGGGGCGCGGGGAACTGCGCGACCAGCCACGACGGCGCCGCAGCCGAGAAGCGACAGCGCCGCAGCCACGCGGCGCCAGCCGCATATCGACACAGTCGGGAAGGGGCGGGGCGGGGAGAAATCAAGCCCCCTCGGGATACCTCCGCGGCGTCCACACCACCTGCTCGCCCCCACCCCTACGCACAACCCGCGTCTGGGAGGACCCGACAAGCAGCAACGTCCGCATGTCCACCTCGGACGGGTCCAGGTCGGCCAGGCGCACGATCCGGACCCGCTCGCCCGAACCGCCCACATCCCGCGCCACGACCACCGGAGTGTCCGGCGCCCGATGCTCAAGCAGCAGCACCCGCGCCTTGCCGACCTGCCAAGTACGGCTGCGCGAGCCGGGGTTGTACAGGGCGAGCACCAGATCCGCGGCAGCGGCCGCGCGCAGCCGTTCGGCGATGACCTCCCACGGCTTGAGCCGGTCCGAGAGGGAGATGGTCGCGTAGTCGTGGCCGAGGGGCGCACCCGCGCGTGCCGCGGCCGCGTTGGCGGCGGTCACCCCCGGAAGCACCCGCACCGGCACGTCCGCGTACTCGTCCTGCGAGGCGACCTCCAGGACGGCCGTGGCCATCGCGAAGACGCCCGGGTCACCGCCCGACACCACCGCGACCCGACGCCCCTTCCGGGCCAGGTCGAGGGCGAACTCCGCGCGCTCGGACTCGACCTTGTTGTCCGAACCGTGCCGCAGTTGACCGGGCCGGACCGGCACCCGGTCCAGGTAGGTGGTGTAGCCGACCAGGTCGTCCGCGGCGGCGAGCGCGCCCCGCGACTCCGGCGTCAGCCACAGCGGCCCGGCGGGTCCGGTGCCGACCACCACGACCTCGCCCACCGACCGCACCGGACCCACCGGCCGCTGGACGTCCACCTCGCTCGGCAGCACCGCCACCGAGAAGTACGGCACCGACTCCGCGTCGACCTCCGCGAGCCGCGCGAGGCGCTGACCGGGCATCGTGGCCCGCTCCACGTACCGCGCGGCGTCGATCCTGCCCGAACTCTCCATCGCCCGGCGGACCTTGGGGAACGTACGGCCCAGCTTCATCACGACCGCGGCGTCCGTCGCGGCGAGCCGCGCCGTCAGCTCCTCCTCGGGCAGCGTGCCCGGCAGGATCGTCAGCACCTCCTCGCCCTCGGCGAGCGGGGTGCCGAGCCGGGCCGCGGCGGCGGACACCGACGTGACACCGGGGATCACCTCGGTCTCGTACCGGTCCGCGAGCCGCTTGTGCATGTGCATGTACGAGCCATAGAACATCGGGTCGCCCTCGGCGAGTACGGCGACCGTGCGGCCCGCTTCGAGGTGGGCGGCGAGCCGCTCGGAGGCCTCCGCGTAGAAGTCCTCCATGGCGCCCTTGTAGCCGCCGGGGTGGTCCGTGGTCTCCGTCGTGACGGGGTAGACCAGGCGCTCCTCGATGTGGTCGGCGCGCAGGTGCTGCTCCGCGATGGACCGCGCGATGGACCGGCCGTGCCGTGCGCTGTGGTAAGCGATCACGTCGGCCTCGCCGATGATCTCGACGGCGCGGACGGTCATCAGGGACGGGTCGCCGGGGCCGAGCCCCACGCCGTACAGCTTGCCGCTCATTCTTCCTCGCTCGCGATCGCGTTGAGGGCGGCGGCGGCGATGGCGCTGCCGCCACGACGGCCGCGCACCACCAGGTGCTCCACGCCCGGGAATTCGGCGAGCGCGTCCTTGGACTCGGCGGCGCCGATGAAGCCGACCGGCACACCGATGATCGCGGCGGGCTTCGGGGCGCCCGCCTCGATCATCTCCAGGAGCCGGAACAGCGCGGTCGGCGCGTTGCCGACGGCGACGACGGAGCCTTCGAGACGGTCCCGCCACAGTTCGAGGGCGGCGGCGCTGCGCGTGGTGCCCAGCTTCGCGGCCAGCTCGGGGACGGCCGGGTCGGAGAGCGTGCACAGCACGTCGTTGTCGGCGGGCAGCCGCCTGCGGGTCACCCCGCTGGCGACCATCTGCACGTCGGTGAAGATCGGCGCCCCGGCGCGCAGCGCCGCCCGGGCCCGCGCCACCGCGTCGGGCGTGTACGAGAGGTCCCGTACGAGGTCGGTCATTCCGCAGGCGTGGATCATCCGGACCGCGACCTGGCTGACGTCGGCGGGCAGGCCCGCGAGGTCGGCCTCCGATCGGATCGTGGCGAAGGACTGGCGGTAGATGGACGCCCCGTCCTTCTCGTAGTCGTACGTGGTGGTCACGGTGTTCTTCTCGCTGCTCTCGGTCGTCATGCGGTTCGATCGGTGAGCGCCACCAGGGCGGTGGCGAGGTGGGAGGGGTCGTCCAGCGGGACGGGTGGTGCGGGTGTGGCGCGTGCTGCGGAGGTGCTCAGCCGGTAGCCGCCCCCGGGGGAGGCGACGACGTCGATCCGCTCGGTCCGTGGATGCCCGCAACGGCGTTCGCAGCCGGACCAGTACAGGGGGAGGTGCGCGCCACCGGCCGCGTCGAGCGCGCGGGCCGCGTCCGCCCGCACATCGGCGTGCGACTTGGCGCAGCCGGGCCGGCCGACGCAGGCACCGACGCGCAGCCAGGGGGAGTCGGGCGAGGTGACGAGCCCGGTGGCGGCGAGCTGCGCGAGCGCGTACGAGGCGGCGGAGGCGTCGAGGCCCGGCGCCGGAACCACCGCTCCGCGCCAGGGAGTCAGCCGCAGCTCCCCGCCGTGCCGCTCGGCGGTCCGCGTCAACACGTCCCACTGGCGGGCCGAGAGACGACCGAGAGGAATGTGGACGGACAGGGCGTCACCGGACACTCCGGGTAGCGGTCCCTCGGTGACGGAGGCCGGACGCGTCCGTATCTCGCAGTCGATCCGCGCCAGAGCCAGCGCCTTCGCGACCGTACGGGTCAACTCCTCGACCGATACGCCCAGTTCGTCCACCCGCCAGACCCGCGCCGCGCTCCCGGTGCTCCCCGCGCTCTCCTCGGCCGACGTGAGAAACGTCTCGGCGGCGATCAGCGCGGACCGGGACACATCGGACCCGGGGACCTCGATCGCCTCGGCGGACGAGCCGAGGGAGAGCAGCGCGGTGCCACCGGCGCCAGCCCGTACCGTCACATCGGCGTCGAGACCGGCCACATCACCGCGGCCGTCGTCGAGCGCGAACAGGAAACGTCCCGACAGGGCGCGCGCCGCGTCACTCGCGCACAGCGCCGCGTCCAGACCCGTCAACCACGGCCGTACGTCGGCGAAGCCGGTGCCGTCCAGGCCCGACAAGGGAGAGGCGACGACGTTCCTGACCCGCTCGTGCGCGGCGGACGGCAGCAGCCCCACCGCGTCCAGGAGACCGGCGAGTTCACCTCCGCAGCCGTCGCGAAGGCCGCGCAGCTGGACGTTCCCGCGCGAGGTCAGATGCAGCTCGCCGTCGCCCAGCTCACGGGCGGCGGCGGCAAGCGCGTCGGCCTGGCGGACGTCGAGCACGCCACCGGGGATCCGGATGCGGGCCAGTGCCCCGTCGTCCGCGGCGTGCAGCCTGAGCGACCCCGGGCAGGCGTCACCGCGGTCCCGTGAGACCGCTGTGGCCTGGGGCGATGGACGGGGGGCTGGCGAGGGCATGGCGGCGAGCATACCTATCGTCATGAAGGCGGAACGCCCCGCCCTTTTGAGCCGACCCTTACTATGCTCTCGGTGGATCTTCGGGTCCGCCGTCGCCACCACGGCGACAGGGGGAGGAAGCCCGGTGCGATTCCGGCGCGGTCCCGCCACTGTGAGCCCGTTCCGAAGGGGTACGTCCCGGAGGGCACGGGTGAGCCAGGAACTCCCTTTCCCCGCTTCAGGTTTCTCCCCGGCCCGCGCCGGGAGCGGCCCGCGAGCAGGGAGACCCCACTCCTGACACCACCCGGGGCGCGGACCCCGAGGAAGGCCTCACGCGCATGATCCTGCTCCTGTCGACCTCCGACACCGACCTGCTGAGCGCCCGTGCGGCCGACGGACCGGTCCCGTACCGCTTCGCGAACCCCTCGCGGCTCTCCCTGGACGAGCTGCCCGCACTCCTCGACGGTGTCGGCCTCGTCGTCGTCCGCCTCCTGGGCGGCATCCGCGCCTGGCAGGACGGGCTCGACCTGCTCCTCGCCGACGGCCGCCCCGTCGTCGTCCTCACCGGTGAACAGGCCCCGGACGCCCAGCTGATGGCCGCCTCTACGGTGCCGGTCGGCATCGCCGCCGAGGCGCACGCGTACCTCGCGCACGGCGGTCCGGCCAACCTGGAGCAGCTCGCCCGCTTCCTCTCCGACACGGTCCTGCTCACCGGCCACGGCTTCGAGTCGCCCGCCGCCGCGCCGACCTGGGGCCCGCTTGAGCGCACCGCGCGCGAGGACGTCGAGGGGCCGTCCGTCGCCGTGCTCTACTACCGCGCCCACCACATGAGCGGCAACACCGCCTTCGTCGGCGCGCTCTGCGACGCCATCGAGGACGCCGGCGGCCGCCCCAAGCCCCTGTACGTGGCCTCGCTCCGCGCGCCCGAGCCCGAACTCGTCGACGAGCTGCGGTCGGTGGACGCCATCGTCACCACCGTCCTCGCCGCGGGCGGCACCAAGCCCGCCGAGGCGTCGGCCGGTGGCGACGACGAGTCCTGGGACGCGGGTGCCCTCACCCAGCTCGACGTACCGATCCTGCAGGCCCTCTGCCTGACCGGTTCGCGCGCCGCCTGGGAGGAGAACGACGAGGGCGTCTCGCCGCTCGACGCCGCCAGCCAGATCGCCGTGCCCGAGTTCGACGGCCGCCTCATCACCGTCCCGTTCTCCTTCAAGGAGATCGACGCGGACGGCCTGCCCGCGTACGTCCCCGACACCGAGCGCGCCGCCCGCGTCGCCGGAATCGCCGTACGCCACGCGCGACTTCGGCACATCCCGGCCGCCGACAAGCGCCTCGCGCTCGTCCTCTCCGCGTACCCGACCAAGCACTCCCGCATCGGCAACGCGGTGGGCCTCGACACCCCCGCGAGTGCCGTCGCGCTCCTTCGCCGCCTGCGCGAGGAGGGGTACGACTTCGGGTCCGAGGCGGAGATCCCCGGCCTCGTCTCGGGCGACGGCGACGAGCTGATCCGCGCGCTCATCGAGGCAGGCGGCCACGACCAGGAGTGGCTCACCGAGGAGCAGCTGGCCCGCAACCCCGTCCGTATCCCGGCCGCCGACTACCGCCGCTGGTACGCGACGCTGCCCGAGGACCTGCGTACGGCCGTCGAGGAGCACTGGGGCCCGGCGCCCGGCGAGATGTTCGTCGACCGCAGCAGCAACCCGGACGGCGACATCGTGCTCGCCGCCCTGCGCTTCGGCAATCTCCTGATCCTCATCCAGCCCCCGCGCGGCTTCGGCGAGAACCCCATCGCCATCTACCACGACCCGGACCTGCCGCCCTCGCACCACTACCTGGCCGCGTACCGCTGGATCGCCGCCTCGGCCGACGACGGCGGCTTCGGCGCGGACGCGATGATCCACCTCGGCAAGCACGGCAACCTGGAGTGGCTGCCCGGCAAGAACGCCGGACTCTCCGCCGCCTGCGGCCCCGACGCCGCCCTCGGCGACATCCCCCTCATCTACCCGTTCCTGGTCAACGACCCCGGCGAGGGCACCCAGGCCAAGCGCCGCGTGCACGCCACCCTCATCGACCACCTCGTCCCGCCGATGGCCCGCGCCGACTCCTACGGCGACATCGCGCGCCTGGAGCAACTCCTCGACGAGTACGCCCAGATCAGCTCGATGGACCCGGCCAAGCTGCCCGCCATCCGCGCCCAGATCTGGACCCTCATCCAGGCCGCCAAGCTCGACCACGACCTGGGGTTGCAGGACCGCCCGGACGACGACGGCTTCGACGACTTCCTCCTGCACGTCGACGGCTGGCTCTGCGAGGTCAAGGACGCCCAGATCCGCGACGGTCTGCACGTCCTCGGCGCCCCGCCCGCCGACGCCGACCGCGTCAACCTCGTCCTCGCCATCCTCCGCGCCCGCCAGATCTGGGGCGGTACGACGGCCCTGCCCGGCCTGCGCGAAGCCCTCGGCCTCGACGAGTCCGCCGCCACCCGCACCACCGCCGACGAGGCCGAGGACAAGGCCCGCGCCCTCGTCCAGGCCATGGACGACGCGGACTGGGACCCGGCCGCGGTGCCCACGGACCAGGGCGAACAGGTCGCCGCCATCCTGGAGTTCGCCGCCCGCGAGGTCGTCCCGCGCCTCGCCGCCACCACCGCCGAGCTCGACCACGCCCTGCACGCCCTGAACGGCGGCTTCGTCCCGGCGGGCCCGTCCGGCTCGCCGCTGCGCGGCCTCGTCAACGTCCTGCCGACCGGCCGCAACTTCTACTCGGTCGACCCGAAGGCGGTCCCGTCCCGCCTCGCCTGGGAGACCGGCCAGGCCCTCGCGGACTCCCTCCTCCAGCGGTACAAGGACGACAACGGCGAGTACCCGGTCTCCGTCGGCCTCTCCCTCTGGGGCACGAGCGCGATGCGCACCGCGGGCGACGACGTGGCGGAGGCCCTGGCCCTGCTCGGCGTCCGCCCCGTCTGGGACGACGCGTCCCGCCGCGTGACCGGCCTGGAGCCCGTCCCCGCCGAGGAGTTGGGCCGCCCGCGCATCGACGTGACGCTGCGCATCTCCGGCTTCTTCCGGGACGCGTTCCCGCACACGATCGGCCTGCTTGACGACGCCGTACGCCTCGCCGCGTCCCTGGACGAACCGGCCTCCGTCAACCACGTACGCGCCCACGTCCAGGCGGACCTGGCCGAACACGGCGACGAACGCCGCGCCACCACCCGCATCTTCGGCTCCCGCCCCGGCACGTACGGCGCGGGCATCCTCCAGCTGATCGACTCCCGCGACTGGCGCACCGACGCCGACCTCGCCGAGGTCTACTCGGTCTGGGGCGGCTACGCGTACGGCCGTGACCTTGACGGCTGCCCGGCGCGCGAGCAGATGGAGACGGCGTACAAGCGCATCGCGGTCGCGGCCAAGAACACGGACACCCGCGAGCACGACATCGCCGACTCGGACGACTACTTCCAGTACCACGGCGGCATGGTCGCCACGGTCCGCGCCCTGCGCGGCACGGCCCCCGAGGCGTACATCGGCGACTCGACCCGCCCCGAGACGGTCCGCACCCGCACGCTCGTCGAGGAGACCTCACGCGTCTTCCGCGCCCGTGTCGTCAACCCCAAGTGGATCGAGGCGATGCGCCGCCACGGCTACAAGGGCGCGTTCGAGCTGGCGGCGACCGTCGACTACCTCTTCGGCTACGACGCCACGACCGGCGTGATCGCCGACTGGATGTACGACAAGCTCACCGAGACGTACGTCCTCGACCCGGTCAACCGCGAGTTCCTCCAGGAGGCCAACCCCTGGGCCCTGCACGGCATCGCGGAGCGCCTGTTGGAGGCCGAGTCCCGCGGCATGTGGGAGAAGCCGGACCCGTCGGTCATCGAGGCCCTGCGCCAGGCGTACCTGGAGACGGAGGGCGACTTGGAGGGCGGCGAGGACTGAGTCCCGCACGCGCCACGCCGTGAGGCGCCGGAGGGCCTGATCCAGCCCCTCCGGCGCTTGAGGAGTGGGGGTCCGGGGCGGAGCCCCGAAACTGCCGGAGGCTTTCGGGAAGGGGCGGGGAGGGGAGGGAGAAGACCAGCCCGTCCGAGGAGGCGCTGCCGGGCGGTGACGGCGCCCGGCCGGGCCGCTCAGGCCTTCGCGCACTCCGGGCACAGCCCCCGGTACGTGACATCGGCCTCGGAGACCGCGAAACCGAACCGCTCCGAGACCGGCAGGTCGGACAGCGGATCGCCGCCGGGGTGCACATCCCGGATCGCGCCGCAGCCCGAGCACACCAGGTGCTGATGCGGCTGGTGCGCGTTCGGGTCGTACCGCTTCGCGCGCCCGTCCGTCGCCACCTCGACCACTTCGCCCAGTGACACCAGCTCACCGAGCGTGTTGTAGACCGTCGCCCGCGAGATCTCCGGCAGCCGGTCCGCGGCCCGCGCGAGCACCTCGTCGGCGGTCAGATGCACATGCTCGCCGTCCAGCACCTCGGCCACCACACGGCGCTGCGCGGTCATCCTCCAGCCCCTCCCGCGAAGCCGTCCCAGCAGGTCACTCATCCCCACCCCACCTAACTGTGCGCATGCGCGCGTCGAACACCGCATGAACGCGTACCCGGAACCTATACGGGAATGCGTACGGGTCTGTCTGTCGTATTGACTTGGACTTCGTCCATCGTAGGATCGACACCAGCGACAGCCAAGGGAGTGGACTGGAGAGTTCGGGGGCTGCGCCCCTGGCCCCGTCCCACCCCACCGCCGCCCAGTTTCATAAGCGTGATCCGCATAGTCACAGTGCAGAGGGATTCCCATGACTGAGAACCACGACGCGATCGTCACAGACCCGAAGGCGGAGGAAGCGGGTGGCTGCCCCGTCGCGCACGGGCGCGCGCCGCACCCGACGCAGGGCGGGGGCAACCGCCAGTGGTGGCCGGACCGGCTGAACCTGAAGATCCTCGCCAAGAACCCGGCGGTGGCCAACCCGCTGGGCGAGGAGTTCGACTACGCCGAGGCGTTCAACGCCCTCGACCTCCCGGCGGTCAAGCGGGACATCGCGGAGGTGCTCACCACCTCCCAGGACTGGTGGCCCGCCGACTTCGGCAACTACGGCCCCCTGATGATCCGCATGGCCTGGCACAGCGCCGGCACGTACCGCATCAGCGACGGCCGCGGCGGCGCGGGCGCCGGTCAGCAGCGCTTCGCCCCGCTCAACAGCTGGCCGGACAACGCCAGCCTCGACAAGGCCCGCCGCCTGCTGTGGCCCGTGAAGAAGAAGTACGGCAAGAACATCTCGTGGGCCGACCTCATGGTCCTCACCGGCAACGTCGCCCTGGAGACCATGGGCTTCAAGACCTTCGGCTTCGCCGGCGGCCGCGAGGACGTGTGGGAGCCCGAGGAGGACGTGTACTGGGGCCCCGAGACCGAGTGGCTCGGCGACAAGCGGTACTCCGGCGACCGCGAGCTGGAGAACCCGCTCGGCGCCGTCCAGATGGGCCTCATCTACGTCAACCCGGAGGGCCCCAACGGCAACCCGGACCCGATCGCCGCGGCCCGCGACATCCGTGAGACCTTCCGCCGCATGGCGATGAACGACGAGGAGACCGTCGCCCTCATCGCCGGTGGCCACACCTTCGGCAAGACCCACGGAGCCGGCCCGGCCGACAGCGTCGCCGAGGACCCCGAGGCCGCGCCGATGGAGCAGCTCGGCCTCGGCTGGAAGAGCTCGCACAACACCGGCGTCGGCAAGGACGCGATCACGTCCGGCCTTGAGGTCACCTGGACCACCACGCCGACCCAGTGGGGCAACGGCTTCTTCAAGAACCTCTTCGAGTACGAGTACGAGCTGACGCAGAGCCCGGCCGGCGCCAACCAGTGGGTGGCGAAGAACGCCGAGGCGATCATCCCGGACGCGTACGACGAGTCGAAGAAGCACCTGCCGACGATGCTCACGACGGACCTGTCGCTGCGCTTCGACCCGATCTACGAGCCCATCTCGCGCCGGTTCTACGAGAACCCGGAGGAGTTCGCGGACGCCTTCGCCCGCGCCTGGTACAAGCTGACGCACCGTGACATGGGCCCGGTCGTCCGCTACCTCGGCCCGGAGGTCCCCTCCGAGGAACTGCTCTGGCAGGACCCGCTGCCCGCCCGCGAGGGTGAGCTGATCGACGCCGCGGACATCGCCTCCCTCAAGGAGCGGATCCTCGGCTCGGACCTGACCGTCTCCCAGCTGGTATCGGCCGCCTGGGCCTCGGCCTCCTCGTTCCGCGGCAGCGACAAGCGCGGCGGCGCCAACGGTGCCCGCATCCGCCTGGAGCCGCAGCGCAGCTGGGAGGTCAACAACCCGGACGACCTCGCGCACGTCCTGCGCACCCTCGAGGGCATCCAGGAGTCCTTCAACTCCTCGGCCACCGGCGGCAAGAAGGTCTCCCTCGCCGACCTGATCGTGCTCGCGGGCACGGCGGCCGTCGAGCAGGCCGCCAAGGACGGCGGCGTCGAGGTCGAGGTCGGCTTCACGCCGGGCCGTGTGGACGCCGCGCAGGAGCAGACGGACGTCGAGTCGTTCGCCGCGCTCGAGCCGTCCGCCGACGGCTTCCGCAACTTCGTCGGCAAGGGCAACCGCCTCCCCGCCGAGTACCTGCTGCTCGACAAGGGCAACCTGCTCACCCTGAGCGCCCCCGAGCTGACCGTCCTCGTCGGCGGCCTGCGCGTCCTGGGCGCCAACCACGCCGGTTCGAAGCACGGTGTCCTCACGGACAACCCGGGCACGCTGACGAACGACTTCTTCGTCAACCTGCTCGACCTGGACACCACCTGGAAGTCCACGTCCGAGGCCCAGGACCAGTTCGAGGCCCGCGACGCCTCCGGTGCCGTCAAGTGGACCGGCACCCGCGCCGACCTGGTCTTCGGCTCCAACTCCGAGCTGCGCGCCGTCGCCGAGGTGTACGCGAGCGACGACGCGAAGCAGAAGTTCGTCAAGGACTTCGCCGCGGCCTGGACGAAGGTCATGGAGCTGGACCGGTTCGAGCTGGTCTGAGGTTCCTCGGCACCGAGGTCGCTGAGGCCCCTTCGGGGGCGTGACCTGACGAAGTGGCGGTGGCCCGCCCGGCGTTGCGCCGGGCGGGCCACCGTCTTCATGTGCCCGTTCAGCCTCTCAGCCTCTCAGTCGCTCAGCCGCGCAGCAGGCGGGCGATGTCGTTCTGGCCCTTCTCCTCGGCGTGGTCCAGGGCCGTCTTGCCGGAATTGTCCTCGATGGAGCGGTCGGCGCCCGCGTCGAGGAGGAGTTTCACGGACTCCTGGTGCGCCTCGCCGCCGCTGCCGAGGATCACGGCTTCGAGCAGGGCGGTCCAGCCGAGGTTGTTGATGTGGTCGACGTCCACATCGATGTCAGGGTTGGTGGTGACCTCGCGGATGTAGTCGACGTGGCCGTGTTCGCCGGCCGGGATCAGCGAGGTGCCGCCGTACCGGTTGAGGATGCCGTAGTCCGGGTCGGCCTCCGCCAGGACACGGGCCATCTCGGCGCTGCCCGTCACGCCGGTGACCAGCCACGGGGTGTCGTGCTGGTGGTCGAGCGCGTCCGGGTCGGCCCCGGCCTCGACGAGGATCTCGGCGGCCTCGACGTGGTCGTCGGTGACGGCGAGGAGCAGGGGAGTGCGGCGGCTGTCGTCGCGCGTCTCCAGGTCGGCGCCCCGGTCGATGGCCTCGCGTACGGCATCGGCGTCCCCGGAACGCGCGGCTGCCAGCAGGTCGCGGCTCGCTGCGGGGTCCTTCGCGGGTTTCTTCTCGGCGGCGGGCGAGGAGGCCTCGGCTTCGGCCCCGGGGGAAGCCGACCTGGAGGCGCTGGACGACTTCGTGGGCCGCTCGGCCCCATCCGTCTCGGGCTCCGCACTGCACGCGGTCACTAGCACGGCGGCGCCCGCGAGCGCGGCGAACAGGAGGGTGGTGCGTCGTGCGGAGGCCATGGCGTTTCGCTTTCGGTGGGGGAGGGTCGTCAGCGAGAGGAGGTGCGAAGAGGTGCGAGGGGGTGCGGGGGGCGAGGGGGTGTGAGGGGGTGCGAGGGGGTGCGAGGGCCGTACCGTCCATGCTCGTTCCGCATTCGGGACCGGCCGTCGCTGAACCGGCTGGAGATCACCGGGCGTTGGGACGACCCGTGGGTCATCCGATCGGTTGATGCGTGGCCCCGCCGTCGGGGCCAGGGTTCCCGCTCTCCCGCTCGGCCCGCGCGAGGACCAGGATTCCGGTGAGCAGCAAGGCTGTTCCCGCGGCGGCGGCAAGGGCCAGCCGCTCGTCGAAGAGGAGTACGCCCAGGGCGAGCGCGGCGAGCGGCTCCAGGAGCATCAGGGTCGACATGGTGGTGGCCCGCACCACGGAAGCGGCTGTGAAGAACAGCGCGTACGCCAGCGCCGAGGGCACCGCCGCCAGATACCCGAGCAGCAGCACCGACGGCCAGACCTCCGAGCCCTTCGGCAGCACATCGGTGGTCAGGAGTACGGGGAGCAACAGCACCGTACCGACGCCGAATCCGGCGAGTGCGGCGTCCAGGGGCTCCCCGTCGGGACGTCGACGGCGGCGCTGGCCAAGGAGGTTGACCGAGGCCAGCCCCGCCGCCGACAGCAGAGCGCACGCGAAACCCGCCACCGGGGACGGGCCGGTGGCGGGCACGCCCGAGCCGCCGCCCGAGCCGCCGAGGACGACGAGCAGCAGCCCCACCACGGCGAGCGCGGTGGCCGACAGGTCAGCGGGCCTGGGCCGTTGACGCGACAGCAGCCAGGCCCCGAGCGAGGTGAGGACCGGTGTCGTACCGAGGGCGACGGTCGTACCGACCGCGAGCCCGGTGAGGTCCACAGCGATCAAGTAGAACGTTTGGAATACCGCCATGCACAGGCCGAGCCCGAGGAGATGCGGACGTACGAGACGCCTCAGGCCGGAACCGAAACCGGAACCGGAACCGCAAGCAGGCGTGGCTGCGTGCACCCGCCTCGACCGGCTGTGCAGCAACAGGGGCCGGGCGCCGAGCAGGAGCAGCGCTCCGATCAGGAACCGCCAGAACGAGACGGTCAACGGGCCGAGCCCGCTGTGCTGATGGAGCGCGGTCGCCGCCGCTCCTGCCGTGCCCCAGGTGCTGGCGGCGAACCCCGCGTACAGCAGGCCACGCCCCAGCGGCAGTGGAGGCGGCGCGGGCGGTACGGCCATACGGGACACCTCTCGCGGGGCTATCGGTCACATCCACAGCTCATCGAAGCACTGCCGGTGCGTTGTCAGTGGTGCGCTTTACGGTGGAGCGCATGACGGGGATCGCATACGTACGAGGGGACGCCACCGCGCCGCACGGCAAGGGCGTCAAGCTGATCGCACATGTCTGCAACGACCTGGGCGGCTGGGGCAAGGGCTTCGTGCTGGCCGTGTCCCGCCGCTGGCCGGAGCCCGAGGCGGCCTACAGACGCTGGCACCGCGAGCGCGCGGGCAACGAATTCGGCCTGGGCGCCGCTCAGTTCATCCAGGTCGAGCCGTACGTGTGGGTGGCGAACATGGTCGGCCAGCGCGGCATCCGCACCGGAAGCAAGGGTGTGCCCGTGCGGTACGAGGCCATCGACGCGGCGTTGGGACGCGTCGCCGACAAGGCCGTGGAACTCGGCGCGTCGGTCCACATGCCGAGGATCGGCTGCGGCCTGGCGGGCGGCAAGTGGTCCCGGATCGAACCGCTGATCATGGAACGTCTCGTCGCGAGAGGGATATCGGTGACCGTGTACGACCACGACGGGTAGCCGAGGCCGGAGGCGTATGTGGCCTACGCGCGGCGCGCTCTGCACGACCCGGCCGCCGCCGTGACGCGGAGGTGGCCATACGGAGGTTCCTACGGAACTGACGGCGAAATTTCGGCGGGATTCCGGTGGTATACCAAACTCGTGAGGTCCGGACCTGATGAGAGAATGTGCCGCATGGCAGGTAGTGAAGGCTTCGAGCCCGAGTCGGATCGGGTCACGCGTCAGCTCCGGGACGACATTCTCGACGGTGTACGCCGACCCGGCAGCAAGCTCGTCGAGCGTGAACTCGCGGCCGAGCTCGGGGTGAGCCGGCTGCCCGTCCGCGATGCCCTCAAGGCGCTCGTGAACGAGGGTCTCGTCACTCCTCGCCCGCGCACCTGGGCGGTCGTACGGGAGTTCAGCCCCACCGACATCTCGGACCTGGACGAAGTGCGGTCCGCCCTGGAGACACTCACGTTCCGGCTCGCCGCTCAGCGCAGCACCCGCGCCGGTCTCGATCGGCTCCGCGCCGACCTCGACGCCGAGCTGGAGGCCGCGCGCCGGGGCGACGCCGTACGTGCCCGCCGCGCCGCGGCCGACTTCCACGAGACCGTCACGTGGCTGGCGGCGAACGAGCTGCTCAGCGAGTTGGAGAGGACCCTGCGCAGCCGGATGCGCTGGCTGCTCAGCAGGCACGACGACCTGCTCGCCGTGGCGCAGGAGCACGAGGAGCTGTACGACGCGATCGCGTCCCGGGACGTGCCGCGCGTCGAGGAATTGGTGATGAAGCACCTGGAGACGGGCCGCAGCGCGGCGGCGGCGCATTTGAGGGCCGCGAAGGACTGAGCACGTCCGGCACCCGGCGGAGGCTCAGGCGAAGATGATTCCTTCCGGCACATCGGGTTTGATCTCCGTGCCGACGCGGCGCTCCAGCAGATCGTCGAGCCGGTCCAGCGGGCCGATGAGTGCGCGCCCGCCCGCCTGCGCGACCCGGATCGCGGCGTCGACCTTCGGCTTCATCGAACCCTCGGCGAAAGCGAGTTCGCCGATCGCCTCCGGGGATGCCGTGAGGATGTCGCGCTGCTCCGGAGTGCCCCAGTTCTCGCTGACGTAGTCACCGTCCGTCAGCATCACCAGCATGTCCGCCTGCAGCTCGGCCGCCAGAGCGGCGCTGGCGAGATCCTTGTCGACGACCGCCTGAAGCCCGGTCCGGCGGCCCTTGCCGTCGGTCTTGACGGGCACACCGCCGCCGCCGACGCACACCACGAGCCGGTCGTTCTCCAGCAGCGTGCGCACCAACGGGGCTTGCACGATCCGCAGCGGGTGCGGTGACGGCACGACCCGGCGGAAGCCAGCGCCGTCCCGGGCGATGGTCCACCGGTACTCGGCCGCGGCGTCGGCCGCGTCGTGTGCCGAGTACATCGGGCCGATCAGCTTGGTCGGGAGGCTGAACGCCGGGTCGTCCTCGTCGACTTCGGTGGTGGTGAGCACCGCCGCGACCTCACGGGCGCCGCCCAGCGCATTGCTGAGCTCCTGCTGGATGACGTATCCGATCATGCCCTGCGTCTCCGCGCCCAGAATGTCCAGCGGGTACGCCGCCACGTCCTGGTAGGCCAGGTTCTGCAGGGCGAGCAATCCCACCTGCGGACCGTTGCCGTGGGTGATGACCACCTCGTGCTTCCCGGCCAGGTCGGCGAGCGCCTCGCAGGACGCCCTGACGTTGGCCCGCAGATGGTCCGCGGTCATCGGCTCGCCCCGCCGGGCCAGTGCGTTGCCACCCAGGGCCACGACGATGCGCATGGAAGTCCTCCTCGAATGGGTCGCTTCTGGTGGCGAAATGGTATACCAATTCTTCGTAGGGTCACCGCGAGTGGAACCGGCCTCGGCGTTCTGTTCGGGCGGGAAGTGAAGGGGAGTGGACATGGTGTCGGTGCGCGCATCCGCGGTGCTGCACTCGCGCTCCGGGGACGCGGCGCTGCTCGCGCGACTGCGCACGCTCCGCGGCCGCGGGCGCGTGGACAGTGTCTTCCGTGGCGTCCTCAACCTGCAGTTGCCGGACGGCGAGCTCGTCTCCCTCGCTGCCCGAGGGTGCGAGAACGCGCCGCGCACCCTGATCGTGGACATCCCGCACTGGGGCGGCAGCGGGGTGCGCCCGGGAGAGCCGGTCGAGTTCGCGCCGGGTAGCCTCACGCTGCCCGGAGGTCACGGCGGCATCCGGATCTGTCTACGGGAATCCGGAGAATGGAATCCCATTTTGCCGAGCCTTGACCAGCTGACGTCGAGCGAACTCTCCACAGCGGCACGCGCCCTACGGCAAGCGACGTACGCCTACGGGGAGTTGGGCGGCATGCTCGGCGCAGCTCCCACCGCCGCCCCGATGGAGACGGCTGTCTGCGCCGCACTCGACCACGGCCGCCGGCGACTCGTGCGGGCGGTCCGCTCGTCGTGCGGGGCACCGTACCGCTGCGACGGTGACGCAGTGACCGGTCAGTCCTCGCCGTCCGGCCCGGACCCGGTGCGGCGCGGGTCCGAGGTCGCCCCGACCGCCACCGACCCCACCCCGCGCGAGGCCGCCGCCCCAGGCGAATCCTCCTCCCCTCTGGACGAGGCGGTCCTGGCCCTCCTGGGACTCGGTCCCGGACTCACCCCGGCCGGTGACGACTTCCTCGTCGGCATCGCCGTGCTGTCCGCGATCGGCGGCAGCAGGCTCGGCCCCTTCGCCCGTGCCCTCGACCACATCCTCACCGAACACCCCTGCCGCACCACGCTGTTGAGCACCACCACCCTGCGTGAGGCCCTGGCGGGACGCGTCCGCGCCCCGCTGGTCGACGTGCTGCGCTCACTCACCGCCACTCGCGGGCAGAGCGACGCGCAGGCCGTCGACACCATCCGAAGCCCGGTCCGCCGCGCGTTGGCCCACGGCCACACCTCGGGCGCCGACACCCTGTCCGGTCTGGTGACCGGGCTCCACCTGGAGAAAGAACTGCGAGGTTCGCTGTGAGCAGCACAGCAGTCGTCAAGAAGAACACCTACTTCGACTCCGTGTCCCTGATGGCCATCTCGACGAAGGCGAACGGCCTCGACGACGTGGAGCAGGCCTTTGTGGCCATGGGCACGGAGATGAACAAGGGGGTCCTTGCCAACCTGGGCCTGCTCACACCCGAGCTCGAAGCCGCGGGCAACGGCGACCTGATGGTCGTCGTGGAGGCCCGCGAGGGCGCCGACGTCGACACGGTGCTCGCCGCCGTCGAGGAACTCCTCACCCGCAAGGCGCCCTCCGCCGGAGACGCGACGGTCACCCACCGCACCATCGCCGCCGCCGCACAGGACAACCCGGCGGCCAACCTCGCCGTGATCGCCGTCAACGGCGCCTACGCGGGCCGCGAAGCCCGCAAGGCTCTGGAGAACGGCCTGCACGTGCTGCTGTTCAGCGACAACGTCTCCGTCGAGGAAGAGATCGCCCTCAAGCAACTCGCCCACGACAAGGGTCTGTTGATGATGGGCCCGGACTGCGGCACCGCCATCATCAACAACGTCGGGCTCTGCTTCGCCAACGCAGTCCGGCCCGGCTCCGTAGGCATTGTCGCCGCCTCCGGCACCGGATCGCAGGAACTCAGCGTCCGTATCCACGCCCTCGGCGCGGGTGTCTCGCAGCTCATCGGCACCGGCGGCCGTGACCTCAGCGAGGAGGTCGGCGGCATCATGATGATCGACGGCATCCGCGCGCTCGCCTCCGATCCGACGACCAGCGTCATTGTCCTGGTCTCCAAGCCCCCGGCCCCGTCCGTCGAGCAGAAGGTGCTCGCCGAGATCGCCTCCGCCGGAAAGCCCGTCGTCGTGTACTTCGTGGGCGGGTCCGAGGAGGCCGTCGTCGCCGCGGGCGGGCACTTCGCGACCGGCACCCAGGACGCCGCACTGCAGGCAGTCCGTCTCGGCGCGGACCCGAACGCCGACGTCGAGCCCCTCGACACCACCCGTATCGACGAGGTCGCTGCCCTGCTCGGGCCGGAACAGCGGTACGTACGCGGCCTGTTCTGCGGCGGAACCCTCTGCGACGAGTCGATGTACGCCATGCTCGACCTCGGCGACGACGTCTGGAGCAACATCCAGAAGGACCCGGCCCGCCGCCTCACCGCCGACAGCCCCAGCACCGGCCACACCTTCCTCGACTTCGGCGACGACGACTTCACCAACGGGCGCCCGCACCCGATGATCGATCCGTCCCTGCGCCTGGCCCGCCTGGTCGAGGAGGCCAAGGACCCCGAAGTCGCCCTGATCGTCATGGACTTCGTCCTCGGCTTCGGCGCCCACGAGGACCCCGTAGGCGTCACCCTGCCCGCCGTCGAGCAGGCCCAGCAGATCGCCGCCGACGCCGGCCGCCACCTGGAGATCGTCGGATACGTACTCGGCACCGACCTCGACACCCCGGCCCTCGACGAGCAGATCGCCGCCCTGAAGGCCGCCGGAGTCACCGTCACCCGCAGCAGCACCGAGACGGGCCAGTTCGCCCGCGCCCTCGCCCGGAAGGTCACCCACGCATGAGCAACCCCCTGAGCACCCCCGTCCACGACCTTTTCGCCGGCGACCTCGACGTCGTCAACGTCGGACTCGCCATGTTCGAGCAGGACATCGCCGCGCAGGGCGCCAAGGTCACCACCCTCGACTGGACACCGCCGGGCAGCGGCAAGCCCGAGATACTCGACGCGCTCGACGCACTGGAGAGCCCGGAGGCCGCCGCGCGCATCGAGGCCGCCAACGCCCTCGCCGTCGAGCGGATCGCCAACTCCCAGCCCCTGCTGACCGGTTTCGGCCGCGCCATCGACGTCGTGCCCGGCATGACGCCCACCACGATCCTGCACGCGGGACCGCCCATCACCTGGGACCGCATGGCCGGTGCGATGAAGGGCGCCGTCACCGGCGCGCTCGTCTTCGAGGGCCTCGCCGACGACCTCGACGAGGCTGCCGAACTCGCCGCGTCCGGCGCGATCACCTTCTCGCCCTGTCACGAGCACGACTGCGTCGGCTCCATGGCCGGAGTCACCTCCGCGTCGATGTACATGCACATCGTCCACAACGAGACGTACGGCAACACCGCGTACACCAACCTCTCCGAGCAGATGGCGAAGATCCTGCGCATGGGCGCGAACGACGCCTCGGTGATCGATCGCCTGATCTGGATGCGGGACGTGCTCGGCCCCATGCTCAAGGAGGCCATGGAGATCGGCGGCCCCATCGACCTGCGGCTGCTGCTGTCGCAGGCCCTGCACATGGGCGACGAGTGCCATAACCGCAACATCGCGGGCACCGTGCTGCTGATGCAGGCCCTGGCCCCGTCCCTGCTGCAGACCGGCTTCACCACCGAGCAGAAGAAGGACGTCCTCGACTTCATCGCCGGCTCGGACTACTTCTCGGGCCCGACCTGGCTCGCCATGGCCAAGGCCGCCATGGACGCGGCGCACGGCATCGAGGACTCCGCCGTCGTCACGACGATGGCGCGCAACGGCGTCGAGTTCGGCATCCGGGTCAGCGGCCTGGTCGGCAACCAGTGGTTCACCGGGCCCGCCCAGCAGGTCGTCGGACCGATGTTCGCCGGTTACCGGCCGGAGGACTCCGGCCTCGACATCGGTGACAGCGCGATCAGTGAGACGTACGGCTTCGGCGGCTTCGCCATGGCCACCGCTCCCGCGATCGTCGCCCTCGTCGGCGGCACCGTGCAGGAGGCCATCGCCTGCACGCGCCAGATGGGGGAGATCACCACCGCGCAGAACCCGAACGTCACCATCCCGATCCTTGACTTCCAGGGCATCCCCACCGGGATCGACGTCCGCAAGGTGCTGGCCACCGGGATCCTGCCGGTCATCAACACCGCTATCGCCCACAAGGAAGCGGGCATCGGCATGATCGGCGCCGGCATCACGCACCCGCCCGTCGAGGTGTTCGAGAAGGCCGTCCTCGCCCTCGCGGCCGCCCTCGACTGATCCGCGCGCCAGCCCGCTTCGGAGACCCTCCCCATGGACAGTCGTCAACCCCTCGCGGACGATGCCGCACACGCGAGCCCGGAGCTCGAACCCGACTCGGAGTACGAGCACAGCCCTGTTCCGCCGGAACGCCGCAAGTCCTTGCTGACCGTGTCGGCCGTCTGGTTCGGCTTCCCGATGATCCTCACCAACGCCGTACCCGGCGGGGTCGTCGTCGCCGTCCTGGGTTTCTGGCGTGGGCTGGCCGCCATCGTCGTCGCCAATCTCGTGATGCTCGTCTACGTCGGGCTGCTCAGCCACCGCGCGGGCAGCACCGGCGAGAGCTTCTCCCTCCAGGCCACCAAGACCTTCGGCCGCATCGGCTACATCGTGGCCTCCGGCTTCCTCGCCACCATCGTGGTGGGCTGGTTCGCCTTCAACACCGGAGCCACCGGGGCCACCCTGCACCAGGCCTTCGGCTGGCACGAACAACTCGTCGCCGTCGTCGCGGGCGCGGCTTTCGTCGCCATCACCTATCTCGGCATCCGCGCCCTGTCCTGGCTCGGTGCGATCGCCGCTCCGCTGTTCATCGTCGTCGGCGTCATAGCCGTCGTGCTCGTGGCCCGCGACCACGACCTGGGCGCGATCTTCGCGTACGAGGGTGTCGCCGGCGCCGGCGCGATGACCTTCGGTGCGGCCGTCTCGCTCATCATGGCGACCTTCGCCGACTCGGGCACCATGACAGCCGACTTCACCCGCTGGTCGAGGAACGGCATGCAGGCCGTCATCGCCACCGCCACCGCGTTCCCGCTGGCCAGCCTGGTCGCGCAGATCACCGGCGGTGTCGTCGTGGCGGCCGGGGCGATCGCCTCCGCCGAGACCGTGGGCGGCAACTTCCTGCCCCTCCTCACCGGCGACCACGGAGCCCTCCTGGACGCCCTGGCCGCCGTCTTCGTCTTCGTCAACCTCGGCTCGGTGTGCAGCCACTGCCTCTACAACGGGGCGCTCACCTGGTCGCACCTCACCCGCACGCAGATGCGGATCATGACGCTCGTCCTGGGTGCCATCGGCACGGCCGCCGCACTCGCCGGGGTGTGGAACCACTTCCTCGACTGGCTGGTCATCCTCAGCGTCTTCGTCCCACCCCTCGGCGGCGTCCTCATCGCCGATCAGGTCATCCTCCGCCGCCACGTCGAAGGCCGACCCACCGGTGCCATACGCCCCACCGCCTTCGGGGCCTGGGGCGCCGGTGCTCTCGTCGGCGGGCTCGTGCACTGGTACGCACCGCGGTTCTCCGACGCGGTCAGCGGACTCGTCGTCGCGGTGATCGCCTACTTGGTCCTGGAGCGCACTCTCGCCAAGGCGACGGAGGCGCACTAGGTGA
The DNA here is from genome assembly GCF_029968015.1 of Streptomyces luteolus. GTDB lineage: Bacteria > Actinomycetota > Actinomycetes > Streptomycetales > Streptomycetaceae > Streptomyces > Streptomyces luteolus. The sequence continues at coordinate 178,034 of NZ_JASCIS010000003.1, read as the reverse complement.
CCGCCGAAGACCAGCGCAGGACGGGAGTTCGGGGAGAGACCCGCCCGGTGGACCAGCCCGGGAACCCGCACCCGACGGGCGAGGCGAGCCAGCCGGGAGAACCGGGCAGGCCGGGCCAGCTGGGAGAGGCGGGCCAGCCGGGCCAGCTGGGAGAACCGGGTCAGCCGGGAGCTCCGGAAGCTCCGGGAGCGCGAAGGCCGGTGGGCGCGAGCACGGCGACCGGTGCCCTCTCCTCCCTCCGGAACAGCCCGCCGTTCCGCCGCCTGTGGGTGTCCAACCTGTTCTTCTTCTGCGGCACTTGGACCCAGACGCTGATCCTCGGCTGGCTCGTCTTCGAGTCCACCCACTCGGAGATACTGCTCGCCGTCTTCACGTCCGCCCGCCTGGCGCCGATGCTCCTCGGGCCGTTCGCCGGGGTGCTCTCGGACCGCCTCGACCGGGTCAGGCTGCTCACCTTCGCCTGCACCTGGGCTCTCGTGGCCGTCGCAGCGGTGGCGACCATGGAGTCCTTCTTCCGCGTGCCCTACTGGGCGCTGGTCCTCGGCGGACTGGCCATCGGCCTCGCCCAGTCCCCGTCCCAACCGGCCCGCTTCGCCCTCGTACTGGACCTCGTGGGCCGCGAGAGCCTCAGCAACGCCAACGCTCTCAACGCGATGGCGATGAACATGACTCAGGTACTCGGACCGGCCATCGGCGGCGCCATGATCAGCGCCGTCGGCGCGCCCGCCGCCCTGTGGATCTCCACCGCCTGGTACGGGATCTCCCTGATCGCCCTTCGGCCCCTGCGCCACCGGACCCGGCGCACACCCCACGCCACGGCCCGCAGGCACCCCGAGTCCGTGGGCCGGATGCTCACGGCCGGGCTGCGCACCGTGCTGACCAACCGCCTCGCCGCGGGCGTGCTGTTCGTGACGCTGGCCGCCAACATCCTGCTGTGGCCCGTCTACCAGGGCTTCATGCCGGTGTTCGCGGACGAGTTGCTGCACCTCGACGCCGCCGGCCTCGGCTGGCTGCTGACCTGCGGCGGAGCGGGCGGCCTCGCCGGGTCCCTGATCATCGCGGGCCTGGGTGACTTCCGGGCCAAGGGCGGCCTGTTCGTCATCGGCACAGCGACCTGGGCTGCCCTGTGGGCATTGTTCGCGCTCTCCCACCACACTGCCCTTTCGTTCGTCCTGATGGCGTGCATCGGTCTGACGAGCGCCACGTTCGGTGTTCTGCAGTCGACGTTGTTGCTGATGGTCACGGAACCCTCCGTGCAGGGCCGCGCCCTCGGCATCCAGGAACTCGCCATCGGCGTCATGCCATTGGCGTCCCTGGTCCTCGGCGTGGCAGCCCAGCAGGTCGGAGTCGGCACCACCACGTTTGTCAGCGCGATGCTGCTCGTGGTGTTTCTCAGCGTCCTGGCGTTCCGCGTGCCGCAGCTTCTGCGCTACAGCGGGCGCGAGGACACGCGGGTCTGAAACGACCTGACGGTCCGCACGCGGCGGCTTCGATATTTGCGGCTGGTTGTCCTGCTGGTGACGTGTGAACGCACGTGATCCGTGCGAGAGTTCCCGGCCGCGAAGAAAAAGTTCGGAGAAATCCTGACGAGCAAGTCGCGTCGGGTCCGGCCGAGTTGGAGTGATCGACAGCGCGTCGGGCGATTGTCAGTGCGATGCCCTACGTTCGGATCCATGGACGCCTATCTCGCGGGCATGGAAGCTCAAGAGGGTTCGCCCGCCCACACCCTGTACCTCTGGATCGAGACGCTGCACGAGCGGATGGACCTGCTCGTGGACCAGTTCACCGGCGAGGGCTGGGAGCACGACTACTCGATCGACTCGCTCAGACTCCTCGAGGAAGACCTGGCCTCGATCTACGGCACCGACGACGGCACGCACGCGCAGGCGTTGTACATGGAGTGCCTCGCGGGCTATCTCGGCGAGGCCCTGCTCGAGGAGGGCGGCGGCCGCTGGGTGTGGGACGAGGAAGCGGGCGCCGTCGGCATGCCCGCCGTCCAGCCGGACCCCGTGCTCGGCCTGGAGCCGATCGTGCCGATACTCCTGGTCGGCCAGGCGGTCTACGAGAAGACGGAGAACATCTTCGCGACCGTCGCCCTGCGCTTGCGCAAGGCTGTGGTGGAGCACAAGAAGGCCAACCCGGGCTGGAAGCCCGACCGGGTCCCCACGCCCTGGGTGCGGTTCCACGAGTTGGAGGCATTCGGCCACTACTGGAAGCAGTGGCCGAGCGAACGCTTCCACGACTACCTCGGCTGGTGGGCGGAGAAGGCAGGCGGCGGCCGCGAACGCTGGGACTTCTCACCCGCCTCCCTGGACGCCCTGGAGGAGCTGCTGCGCGACCGCCTCGGCACGGTCGAGGAGTACGACCGGGTGGCGGAGCGCTCCTTCTGGATCGTCGCCGCCTGGTACGTGGGGGAGTACGTAGTCCGCAACAAGGACGCCGGCTGGCAGTTCCGCAAGACCAACCCCGAAGCGCCGCCCGGCACTTGGTACGCGGAGGACTCGTACTGGACGGACTCCATCTACGTGGCCCAGCCGATGCGCTACGCAGGATGGGCCGAGCATCCCGCCGAGATGATCCGGGCCGTCCTGCGCGGTGAGCCCCTGCGCGACGTGGTCGACAAGTTCCCCGACCCCGGCGAGGAGCACCGGCGCGACGGCCGGCCGAAATCCGCGGGCGAACCCTGGCCCGAGATCCTGTGGCCCCTCGTCGCACCGGAACACCTCCCGCCGCCCCTCACCGATGAACAGCGCCGACAACTCGCCGATGAACTGCGGGAGTTGGAGGCAGACCCGGAGCTCGATGACCCGGACTGGCACGACAACCCGCGCCTGCACGCGTATCTCGCCGAGCGCCGCGAAGCCTTCCCAGACTGGGCCGAGCTCGCCGGTGGGGGAGTGGAGGCCTGGGACTTCTCACCGGAGAGCCTGGACCGCCTCGGCGCCCTGGTCCGCGAACGCTTCCCCACGTACGAGGAGATCACGGCCGCACAGCACGAGCCCTTTGTCCAGGGCGCGGGCTGGTACCTCGGCGAGGTCCAGGTCATCCACCGCGACGCCCGATGGTCCCTACGCCCCGAACCGGATGAGGACAACCCGTACGACGAACCCACGGTGCTCGAACGCCCCAGAGATGAGGACGACTTCGAGTACGAGGACGGCGACGACTACGACGAGGACGCTGTCGACCCCGACGACCCCGACGACCCGGACGACGACCAGGGGTATCTCTGCCAACCAGTGGGCCATCTCCGAGGCCTGATCGCCCGCGACGACCCGGACGAGCGCCTCAGCGAGGTCCTCGACGGTTACAGGAAGCGGGGATCCGGGACGGCGGGGACGGAGGGCGACGGCCGGAAGCCCACAGACGAGGTGCGGCCCAAGTGGGGCAGCGGCGCCACGCTGACGCTGCTCTTCCCGCCGTTCCCGGAGCAGGAGCAGGAGCAGGACACCGGCGCGGAATCCGCCGACGACCGGGGCGACGTGGGCGTGACTCCCCACGACCCGGTGCGTGCCCGGCAGTTCGTGGAGGCGTTGGGCACGGTCGCGGAGGTTGTGGAGGAGTTGCCCTGTGTCCCGGCCGTGGATGTTCCGATGCCAGAGGTCAGGGCCGACCTCGACCGGGTCGCGGTGGGCTGCTGGGGCAACGTCGTCCACATCGTCGAGCCGGCGCTGGGCAGTGACCTGCTGACGGAGGCCCTGTACGCGGAGATACGCCGCCAGCGGGCCCGGCACCCCGAGGCACGGATCGTCGGCTCCGTGGAGATGGACTACGGCAACAGCTATCTCGAGGACGCCGTGCTCCTCCCAGGCGGCGAGGAGGTGATCGCCGGCGGCTGGGACTGCGACGAGGACTGGAACATCACGGGCGACCCCGAAGCCCTGCTGCGGGCGATCGGTGTGGACCGGGAGTCGGCGGCGGAAGCGGGCTTCGATCTGGACGACGAGCCCAGCGAGCGCGACTGGCCGATGCTCGGGGGTGCTCGCCCTGGGCGGCGAACGCGCCGCCTGGCAGGCAGGGCGGCAGATCTCGGTGTTCCATGTCCGGCGCACGGACAGCGCGGCATTTCACCTGGAGGAGGTGTGGTTCCCCAGCTGAGGCCCGGCCGAGTGTGAAGGGAGCGGCGGCCCGGCCTCAGTGGCTACGCGGGGCGTACATGATCACTGCCATCCCGACCAGGCAGATCAGAGCGCCGATGACGTCGAAGCGGTCGGGCCGGTAGCCGTCGGCGATCACGCCCCAGGCGATGGATCCGGCAACGAAGATCCCGCCGTACGCGGCAAGGATGCGGCCGAAGTTGTCGTCGGACTGGAGGGTGGCGACCACGCCGTAGAGGCCGAGGGCGATCACCCCCGCACCGATCCAGATCCAGCCCTTGTGTTCACGGATGCCCTGCCACACGAGCCAGGCACCACCGATTTCGAAGAGGGCGGCGACGACGAAGAGGGCGACGGAGCGGGCGACGAGCACGGCGGGACGATCCTTCGGAAGGGGGTGAGGCGGGACAGGAACCGGAACGAGCGGCGAGCGGCAGTCGACTCAGACAGAGGCGGGCGTGAGCAGGTGTCCCATCGAGGCGAGCACGGACGGCTCGACCCGGTAGTAGACCCAGGTGCCCCGGCGCTCGGAGGCCAGCAGGCCGGCCTGCTTCAGCTTCTTCAGGTGGTGAGAGACGGTCGGCTGGGAGACGCCGACATCCGAGATGTCGCAGACACAGGCCTCGCCGCCCGGGTGTGAGGCCACCAGGGAGAAGAGCCGCAGCCTTACGGGGTCACCAAGGGCCTTGAACATGGGCGCCGCATACTCGGCCTCCGCGGCGGAGAACGGACGCTCGGTGAGGGGAGGGCAGCAGGGAGCGGTGGCGATGGCTTCCACGTGGGCCTCCACAGGGGGTACTTCGGGAGCCTGCACGGGGACCTCCGCAGGCGCGTCCGCGGGGACCTCCGCAGGGGCGTCCGCGGGGATCTCCGAGGGGGCGGCCTCAGCAATCGACATACCGTTATTTTGGCATACGTCGAATCACGGCTCCGGGGGTGCAGTGTACGCAGTGTCCCCTACCCCTCCGGCACCGGCCCGTGCTCGCCCGGGGGATCAGTCGCGTCGGGAGTTCTGGGTACGCGGCGGGGTCGGCCGAGGGGCCATCGATGAGCGGCGATGTGGGCGGCTCGCGGAGGCCGAGGAGGGTGCCGTCGCCTCCTCGGGTGCCGCGCCGTCCGGGGGTGGGCACGTCCACGACCAGCTCGTCGGACGGTTCGATGCCCGCCTCCGTGAGTGCCTCCCGGCAGCCGTCGATGCGGCTGCGCGAGCTGAACGTGAAGCCGGCGGCCCCGCGACGCGAGCGCGGGAAAGCGATGCGTCGATGGCTCAGGTTGACCAGATGCCGTACACCCGCGCTGGCTCACGTACACGACGGGCACGCCCAGGCCGTCCAGGCGCGCTCCTCAGGAGTCAGGTCGAATCAGGAGTCAGGCCGAACGGCACGAGGAGGAGCGCGTCGGCGTTGCGCCGGGCCAGGGCGGCGACGCTCCTGACGCTGGTGCTGTCCCGCTCCTCGTACCTGTACCAGGGCGAGGAGTTGGGGCTTCCGGAGGTCGCCGACCTCGCGCACGTCGACCTCCAGGACCCGGCGGGGGAGCAGACCGGGCGTCGCCGCAAGGGCCGGGACGGCTGCCGGGTGCCGCTGCCGTGGACCTCGGAAGCGGCTCGACCCTGGAGCTGCACCCACGAAGCGACGAGGCTGCGCCGCAAGGTGCAGGACGACGAGTCCCGCTGTCTGCGGGGGAGGTGCTGCTGAGCTCCGGGGAGACTCCGTCGGACGGGCTGGTGCCTCCGGACGCCACGGTGTGGCTGCGGGCCCCCGGCGACTGACACGACCTGGCCGGGTCCTTTCGTTCGGATCGTCTGCGGATGGAAGCGGGTGCGCCCCTGGTGGAGGCGCACCCGCTGGGAATCAACCCGGTGCTACAGATTGGTCCACTGGTGGGAGGAAATGGTGTTGTTCAGCCTCACGTTGGACCCGTCGTACTTGTACGGGTGGAGATCCGTGAGGTACACGCCGTTGTGCACACCCCGCCGCCCTCCCTCGTAGCCCGTGTGCTCATAGACCCACACGTCGTCCATCGCCCCCGGGTAGCCGTTGTTGTGCAGCGAGGAGGCCCAGTCCGAGCAACCCCACCACGTACCGCCCCAGTCGGCCGAGTTGCTGGACCATGAGCAAGGTTCGCCGCCGCCCCGGTGGGTTTCGCCCCAGGCGTACAGTTTCCCGTCGGGGCCCTGTGCACCGATGCCACCCTCGGGCGAGGGTTCGGCCGCCTGTGCCACCGGTGCGGTGGTCAAGGTCAGAGCGGCGAGCGCCGCACCTGCCATGACCGTGCGCTTGATCCTCAAGATTCCTCCCGTTGTGATGTGTTGTCCGACGCGGGTCTGTCCCGCGCCCCCGTTTCCGTGCCCTGCTCGCTCTTCTCGACGATCGAGCGGGCACGGGGTATCGCGGCAAGCTGGAGCCGTTGTCCGGTGTTCACCTCGGACCGGAACCGCTGCCGAAACTCTGTGTCGAAGCGCTTCTGAAGAGCCTTCACCTTCTTGGCCAGGCCGGAGCTGTGGGCGCATTGCGCCTCCGCCACCGCCAGCCGGATCTCCTCGTTCCGAGGCAGGGGCTGCTTGGCCAGCTTCTTCCGTACTTCAGCGGGGTTGTCGAAGGAATGCCCGGCCGCGCGCATGCACCGCGCCCAGGGACGTACCGCTGTGGCGAATCCGGAGTCTTCCAGTACCCGTTGTCTTGTCAGCTCGGGTAACACTTCGAGCGTCGACCGGGCCTGGAACCAGGCCGCCAGGTCGCCGTACAGCCGCCGTTCCGCTTCTGCCTGGCAGCCCTCGTCGCTGCGCGTGAGCCGCATTCCGTCCGGGGTTTTCGCGGTCAGTGCGTCGGGGCGTGCCCCATTGGCGGCTTCGAGCGCGGCGGCCCGGCGCTCCGGCGAAAGGCTCTGGAAGTAGCGCTGGTTGGGATTGTCCCGGCGCAACTCCCGCTGTTTCCGCTGGATATCTGTCCCGTGACCGTGCTCCCGCGCCCATGCCACATCGTCGATGACATAAGGGAATTCTCGTGCGTCCTTGACCGGATGCTCCGCCACCATTCGATAGGTGAAGCCCCGCTCGCGCATGCAGTCCCGCAGCAGAATCTGTTCTGCCCGGTGCAGCAGGCTCCTCTCCTGTCGCGTCGGCTCCCGTGCCGGCCCCGGACTTTCTTCCTCACCAGAGCCGTAAGCCGCGTAAAGGGCCAGCGGGGCCACCAACGCCGAGCACGCCAGGACAGTCACGAAAGTGTAATTCCGCTTTCTGCTTGCGGGCTTTCGCGGTGTTCTCGTCGTCGACTCGCTGTTCCGATACTCGGGCGTGCCCATTCAAAACCCCCGTGGTGCACCTCGGTCCTGACACGAAGAATCCTGCCCTGGCGTCACGGCTCAATGGAAGGATTTTCTGATCGGACAACGGCACACATTGATAGACCAGTGCTTATGAGCGGAATCCAGCACCTGGGCATACCTCGGCTCCGGGTTCCTGCTCCGGGTTCTCGGCTCTGGGTTTCCTGCTCCAGGCCGGAGGTCTCACTCGGGCCGGGGCGGCACGAGCGGAGCGGGCCCGCCGGCCCGTCGGGGTACGCGGGCGGCATCAGCTGCTGCGGCGAAGCACACTCCGGGCGACGGTGCGGATGAGTTCCACATCGTGGCGATCACGATTCCGGGCGGTCCAGGTCAGTGACATCTCACACGGCTGCAAGCCCGGAATATCGCGGTATCGAATACCAGGTCGGGGGTAGAATTCACGCGCCGACGCGGGCAATATCCCAATCGCTTGGCCGTGCGCAACGGCATGCAAAACCCCTTCCACATCGACAGCAACTGGGCCGAAATGGATGGGAACTCCGTCCGGGCGTGGGTTGACCGCCCAGAAGTCTCGCCATGCGCGGGGCGACTCGGGAGGCATGGTCGTCATCGTGCGCGCGGACAGGTCGTCAAGGGTGAGTACGTCCTTCTCCGCCAGAGAATCATCGGCCGGGAGGCAGACGACACGTGGCTCCTCCGCCAGCTTCAGGGTCTGGAAGCCAGCCGGTACAGGGGGACGAAGGAAGGCGATATCGACCTCGCCTCGGGCAAGCGCGTCGTACTGGTTGACGAAGTTCAGATTGAACAGCTCGACCTTCAGCTGCGGATGCTTTGCATGCACTTCGCCCAGAATGGCGCGAGTGATCGGCATCGCGGACTCCGCTGCGAGGGTCCCTACGACGACCCTCCCCGCCGCTGCTCGGCTCTGCGACTCGACAGTTCGGCGCAGTCCGGCCATGGCCGCTGTGACTGTGCGGGCCTCGGAAAGCAGGGCCTGCCCAGCTGAGGTGAGTTCGACCCTGCGGGTCGTGCGCTCCACGAGGCGCAGACCGAGCCGCTGCTCCAGCATGCGGATCTGCTGGCTGAAGGCCGGTTGGGACATGAAGAGTCGGGCCGCGGAACGTCCGAAATGCAGCTCCTCCGCCAGCACACTGAACAGCCGGAGTTGATGGACGCTCGGTTCCGCGTAACTGCCCCGTCCACTGCTCGCATCGACGCCTTCGGACATGGGAGAGAAACTATGGGACAACCGCGTCCATCAGCCACGTACCTTCAGGCCAGCTTTTCCCTGGTCGAAGGCGCTGACTGCCGGTCGACGGATGGCTCGGGGTTCGGTCCCCAGGACGGACCATTCGACGGGCGCGGGCCTGCGCGATCTCCAGGTGAGCGTCAACTGCTTCGGCGCGGTCGCCGCCCTGGAGACGCCCCTGGGGCCGGAGACACGCCCTAGTCGAGCGTACGGATGACGTCCCGCACCTCGGACGCCAGCTCCTTCGGCAGCGGCGCGTAGCGCAGACGCGGCAGCACTCGCTGGCCCTCCGTGCTCGCCGTGTAGGTGAGGAAGGACTTGAGGCCGGGCAGGGAGTCGGGCTGGTTGCCCCGGTCGCAGACGATCTCGTACGTGACGAGGACGATCGGGTACGCGCCTTCGGCCGACGTCCCGTAGTCGAACTCCAGGGACAGGTCCTTGCCCCGGCCGACGGTCCGCGCCTCGGCGATGCCCTTCGACGCGCTCTCCGGAGTCGGGCGCACGGGACGCGAGGCGCCGGTGTCGACGCTGACCGTGTCGACGTGCCGCTGGACGGCCACAGACAGGTCGAGGTAGCCGATCGCGCCAGTGGTCGACGTGACGGCCGTGGCCACGCCCTTCGACCCGGAGGCCGAACTGCCGCCGTGCCCCAGCCAGTTCTTCTTCGCCGGGTACGGCCAGGCGTCCCCGGCGGCCTCGGACAGGTACGACTGGAAGTTCTGCGTGGTGCCCGAGTCGTCCGAGCGGTGCACCGGGTGGACCGGCGTGGCGGGCAGGTCGACGTCCGGGTTGAGGGCCTTGATCCGCGGGTCGTCCCAGCTGGTGACGCGTCCGTCGAAGAGCCCCGCGAGCGTCGGGGCGTCGAGCACCAGCTCGTCCACGCCCGGCAGGTTGAAGCCGATCGCGACGGGGCCGCCTGCCATCGGCAGGTTGACGGCCCGCCCGCCCACGCAGGTGTGCTCGGAGACCCGCACCTCGTTCTCGCTGAGGGCGCTGTCCGAGCCGCCGAAGGCGGTGGCCCCGCGAAGGAACTGCGCGACGCCTGCCCCGGAGCCGAGCGGGTTGTAGGCGATCTCGACGCCCGGGCAGGCCCGTTGGTACTCCTTCATCCAGTACGTCATCGCGTTCTGCTGCGCGCTGGACCCCGCGCCCGCGACCTGCCCGCGCTCCGCGCAGTCCAGCTCGACGACCGAGGCGGGCTTCGCGGCCGGCCGTTGCCCGGTGTCCTCGGACGGACCGGTGAGCCCGCAGCCCGCGAGGAGCAGGCCGCCCACCACCACGGCACTCGTGCTCGAAACGGCCTTGGAGCTGCTGCGTACCCTGCGACGGCGCTGCACCTTGTCCTCTTGTTCCTCTCAGGTCCTGCGAACGATCACGGTGATCACGGTGATCACGGATGATCGCGGACCAGGGGAGCGGCAGAGCGGCATCCAGGCGAACGCAGGGTTACGTACACCTCAAGGGCGGGTGCCCCGGACCGCGGACGAGCCGGTTCACGCGGCCGCGCGGACGGCGAGAGCCAAGCCCTTGCCGACCGCGGCCGTCGTCGAGGTGAACCCCGCGTCGGCCTCGACGAGCGCGAGGAACTCCGCCACCTCGTCCGGATGCGAGAGGACGTTGTCGATAATCAGCAGTCCGCCGGGGCGCAGCACCCGCCGGGGGTGCGGCCACCAGCCGGCGTACTCGGTCCGCTCCGAGTCCAGGAACAGCGCGTCCAGGGAGCCGTCCGGCACCTCCCGCAGCACCGCGCCCCCGTCGGCCTCCCGCAGCTCCACCTGACCGGCGAGCCCGGCCTCCGCGAGCTGCGCCGCGGCCTCGCGCTGCGCCGCCCCGTCGAGGTCGACGCTCAGCAGCGGTTCGCCGCCGCTCGCGCGCAGGGCGTCGGCGAACCAGATCGCGGAGTAGCCGTTCGACGTCCCGATCTCGACCATCCGCCGGGCGCCCATCGCGCGCAGCACCACGGCGAGCAGGGCCGCCGACTCCGGTTCGAGGTTGCGCCGCCGAAGAAGCCGGTCGCTCTGTCGCGCGTCGTACTCGACTCCGGACCGGTGGAGCGCGCGCAGCAGGTTCATGTCGAGGTGGGTGCTCATGGACAGCCAACGTACGCGGGGGAGTTGGGGCCCGCGCGGCAACGGGCCGGGAACGGCACGGGAGCACCGCGGTTGCAGAGGTTGCAGCGGGTGCAGCGGGTGCAGCGGGTGCAGCGGTTGCAGCGGTCAGGCGTGCCAGGGCTCCCCGGTGACCTGGTGGTCCGCGTGGCTCAGGGCCTCGACGACCAGGCGGCGGAGGTGGCCGTCGGTGAGGGCGTAGACCGCGCGCCTGCCCTCCTTGCGGGCGTGGACGAGTCCCGCGAGGCGGAGTTTGGCGAGGTGCTGGCTGACGGCGGTGCGGGCGGCGCCACTGGCGGTGGTCAGCTCGGTGACGTCCCGCTCGCCCTGCGCCAGGAGCCACAGCAGATGCAGTCGGGTCGGGTCGGCGAGGAGCGCGAAGACCGACGAGGCGGTCCGCAACTGTTCGGGCCCCGGCGCGCGTTCGTGCGCACGGCTCGCAAGTGGGGTCTGTTCGCGTCCCGGCATGGGTTCATCGTAGACCTCCTCCACTGTCATATGCATACGTGCGCAGTTGCGCACATGTAGCTATGGTGGAGGGTGCCGCGTCGCCCGCAGGCCTGGAGGACTCCCGTGCTGGAACTGCTGCGCCACCGCACCTACCGCCGCCTCTTCACCGCACAGGTCGTGGCGCTCGTGGGCACGGGACTCGCGACGGTGGCGCTCGGGCTGCTCGCGTACGACATCGCCGGGGAGAGGGCCTCGGCGGTCCTCGGCACCGCCCTCGCGATCAAGATGGTGGCGTACGTGACGGTCGCCCCGCTGGTCGACGCCGTCGCACACCGGCTGCCCCGGCGCACGCTGCTCGTCGCCGCCGACCTGACCCGCGCCGCGGTCGCCCTCGCGCTGCCGTTCGTCACGCAGGTCTGGCAGGTCTACGTCCTGATCCTGCTGCTCCAGGCCGCCTCCGCCGCATTCACGCCGACCTTCCAGGCCGCGCTGCCCACCGTCCTGCCGGACGAGCGGGACTACACGCGCGCGCTGTCGATGTCCCGGCTCGCGTACGACCTGGAGAGCCTGTTCAGCCCGGCCCTGGCGGCGGGCCTGCTGTCGCTCGTCTCGTACAACTGGCTGTTCGCGGGCACCACTTCGGGCTTTCTCGCCTCCGCCGCCCTGGTCGTCTCCTGCGTCCTGCCCAAGCCTTCCCCGCAGGGCGGCGGTGCGCGCGGGGCCGCCCGACGGGCCGCGTTCGGCCTCCGGCTGTTCCGGGCCACGCCCCGGCTGCGGGCGCTGCTCGCCCTCGACCTGGCGGTGGCGGCCGCCGGGGCCATGGTCATCGTCAACACCGTGGTCCTGGTCCGCCACGACCTGGGCCGCTCCGCCGGCGCGGTGTCGGTCGCGCTCGCCGCGTACGGCGCCGGGTCGATGCTGGTCGCCCTGCTCCTGCCGCGCGTACTGGACCGGGTCGGCGACCGAACCGTGATGCTGCCCGCCGCGTTCGCCCTGCCGGTCGTCTTCACCGCGTACGGGATCGCCACGCTCGCCGGGCCGTCCTGGCCCGCGCTGCTCGGCGCCTGGTGCGCGTTCGGGGCGGCGAGCTCGGCGCTGCTGACCCCGACGGGGCGGCTGCTGCGCCGCTCGGCGGCACCCGCGGACCTGCCGGCGGCCTTCGCGGCACAGTTCTCGCTCAGCCACGCCTGCTGGCTGCTCACGTATCCCCTTGCGGGCGGGGTCGCGGTGGGCGTGGGCCCGGAGGCCGCGGGGTGGGTGCTCGGTGCGCTGGCCCTCGCGGGCGCGCTCACGGCCACACTGCTCTGGCCGACCCGAGACGTCACCCGACTCACCCACCGCCACCCCGAACTACCGCCCCACCACCCGCACTTGGCCGAGTCGACCGGCTCCGGGCACAGTCACCCGTACGTCATCGACGAACTGCACCGGCGCTGGCCGCGCGCGTACGGGGCGGTGGGCAGGTGAGTCGGGTCAGTGGGGTCAGTCGGGTCAGCGGGTCAGCGGGTCAGTCGGGCTCAGTCGTCGACGGGCGTGAGCGGATCGGGCCGCGCGAGCACCTCGGCCCACGGCAGCCCAAGCCGCTCCGCGACGACCCGCCGGGCCCGCACTTCGGCACGCGTCCGGGGCCGGAACTTGGGCTCCTTGCCGCAGCCGCAGCCGCAGCCGCAGCCGCAGCCGCAGCCGCAGCCGCAGCCGCAGCCGCAGCCGCTGAGCCCCTCGTCCGGCTGAAAGAGCGGTCACCTGCGCTCAGCGCCAGAGGTCTTTCCCCTCCCCGCCCCTTCCCGGCTGTGCAGATATGCGGCTGGCGCCGCGTGGCTGCGGAGCTTCGGGGGCCAGCCCCCGGACCCCCGCTCCTCAATCGCCGGAGGGGCTCGATTTGGCAGGACACCGGGAAGGGGCGGGGAGGGGAAAACCGCAGGCGCCGCACGCCTCACCGCAGATCAAGCCGCATGACCACCCGTGGATGCCCCGCAAGCACCGACGTCGTGTCGGCGGCGTGTGTGAAACCCACGCGTTCGAAGTTCTTGCGCAGGCCCGGGTAGGCCATCGTCAGGTCGACCTTGGCGTCCCCGTTGTCCAGCGGGTACGCCTCGATCGCCGGGGCGCCGTGGGCGCGGGCGAAGTCGACGGCGCCGGCGATCAGGGCGTGCGAGATGCCCTGCTTGCGGTGGCCGGGGCGGACGCGGATGCACCACAGGGACCACACCGGCAGATCGTCCACGTGCGGGATCTTGCGGCTGTGCGCGAACGCGGTGTCCGCGCGCGGTGCCACCGCCGCCCAGCCGACCGGCTCGTCCCCGTCGTACGCGAGCACCCCGGGCGCGGGCTCGGCGCGGCACAGCTCGGCCACGTAATCGCCACGGGCCGGGCCGCGCAGCTCGTTGTTGAGCTTCGACGGGATGCGGTAGCTGAGGCACCAACACACGTTGGCCTGCGGCGACTTGGGCCCGACCAGGGCACGTACGTCCGCGAAGACGGAGGCGGGGCGGACGGTGAGGGTGGTCATGGCGCCACGATGCCACGGTCCGGGCGCGTCCGCCGGGTGGACGGGCACTCGGCGGAACCGGGGAGCAAGGTGTCGGGCCTCAAGCGCAAGCCCCCGACCGCCAGCCCCCGACCGCAAGCCCTCGACCGCAAGCCCCCGGCCGCAAGCCCCCGAGTGCACCCTCAATTCGCTCGCTTCCCCCGCCCACCCCCGGCTACCGTCCGCCCCATGCCAGACCTCCGCACCGACCGTCTCCTGCTGCGCAGTTGGCGGGAGTCCGACCTCGCGCCGTGGGCCGCTCTGAACGCCGACCCGGTGGTGCGCGAGCACTTCCCGGACGTCCTGACGCCCGAGCGCAGCGCCGCCTCCCTGGCCCGCTTCCAGGCCGACCTCGACGAGCGCGGCTGGGGCTGGTGGGCGGTCGAAGTGGTGGAGACGGGCGCGTTCGTGGGGTTCGCGGGGCTCGACCCGGTCGAGGACGGGATGCCGTTCGGCGGAATCGAGGCCGGCTGGCGGCTCGCCCGGACTGCCTGGGGGCACGGGTACGCGACCGAAGCGGCCCGTGCCGTCGTGGAGTTCGGCTTCGACGTGCTCGACCTGCCGGAGATCCTCGCCGTGACCACCGTCGGCAACGTCCGCTCGCAGGCCGTGATGCGCCGCCTCGGCATGACGCACGACCCGGCGGAGGACTTTGACGACCCGACCGTCCCCGAGGGGCCCTGGCGGCGCAGCGTCGTCCTCCGGCTCAGGCGGGAGGAGGGGCTCCGGGACGGGGAGCGGTCGCGGGGGCGCTCATGACGGAGCGGTCGCGGGGGCGCTCCTGACGTAACTGCCCGGGGTCGTGCCCATGAGGCGCTTGAAGTGCCGGTTCAGATGCGACTGGTCGTAGAACCCCGCCTCGGCCGCCACCTCCGCCGGGCGCAGGCCGTCGAGCAGCAGCCGCCTGGCCCGGTCGAGCCTGCGGGACGTCAGATACTGGTGCGGGGCGATGCCGTACGCCGCGGTGAACGCCCGTACCAGATGCGCCGGATGGGCATGCAGCAGACCCGCGGCCTCGTCCAGCCTCAGCCCCTCCGGCACCCGCGCGTCCAGGAGCTCCCGCAGCTCGGCGGCGACCCCGGGGTCGCCCTGCGGCGGCCGGTCGGCGAGCCGGGGACACAGGTGCGCGCGCAGCCGCTCCCCGAGGTGGGGCAGGTGCACACGGGTAGAGCACGCGTTTGCGGAAGCCGTGCACGGTCGCGGGCGAGCCGTTGTGCGGAACGTGCGGGGGTAGCAGTGTCACGCGGTCGTGCGGGGTGCCGTGCTTGCGCCGGTCCAGGTCGTAGCGGACCGCGCCGTCGTCGACGATCAGCAGAGTCCACACGTCGTGCACATGCATCGGGTACGCGTGCTCCAGGAACCGCGCGTGGAAGACCTCCACGACCCCGGGCACCCGCGGGCGCCACGCTGCCACCCGCTGCCCCTGCGACGCCGCGGCCCCGCTCGCACCGGCCTCCATGCCGCTCTCACCGGCCTCCATGCCCATCGCACCGGCCTCCATGCAAAGAACGTACAAGATGCCCGAAGGGCCAGGTCGGCAGGATCGGACCATGACGACCGAGCACACCCCCGCACCCGCCCCACAGCCCGCTTCCGAGGCCGCCGCCCCCGTCCGCTTCGACTCCAAGATCGCCGTGCTCCTGCGCGAGGACCTGGAGCCCTGGCAACGGCTCAACGTGACCGCGTTCCTGGTCAGCGGGCTCGGCACCGAGGCGCCCGAGGTGATCGGCGAGCCCTGCGCCGACGCCGACGGCACCCCGTACCTGCCGATGTTCCGCCAGCCCGTCCTGGTCTTCGAGGGCGGCAAGGAGACGCTGACCGCCGCGCACGGCCGCGCCCTGTCCCGCTCGCTGCCCCGGTCCGTCTTCACGTCCGACCTCTTCGCCACCGGCAACGACCGGGACAACCGCGCCGCCGTCCGGGCCGTCCCGAAGGATGACCTCGACGTGGTGGGGATCGCCGTGTACGGGCCGAAGAACGCGGTCGACAAAGTCCTCAAGGGCGCCCGAATGCACCCCTGACCTGCACGGATGCCGGGGCCCCGGAGGAGCTTCCGCGGCGGATGTGTAGCATGGGTGTTCGCGAAGGGGAGTAGTCCCGAGAACCGCTGGTCGACACACTGGACGTCCGAGGACGCCCCGGCCACCGGGCCGCCCGCACCGAGTGCGGGGGCGGACGAGACCTTCGGCCAGGCATGACCCTGCCCGCACCACCGTGCGGGCGGATCCGTCGTGCCGGGCCGAAAGGGTTCTCCCCGTCGCCCGCCCGGGTGCCGTACGAGTCCTTCGGCCCGGCCCCAGCAGAAAGCACCCGTGCCAGAGATGACACTCGACCCCCTGGCGATCCTCACCGCCTTCGGGCTGATCTTCCTCGCCGAACTCCCCGACAAGACCATGTTCGCGTCGCTCGCCATGGGCACCCGCATGCGGCCCCTGTACGTCTGGTTCGGCACGTCCACCGCGTTCGTCGTGCACGTCGCCATCGCCGTGGGCGCCGGAAGCCTCCTCGGCCTGCTGCCGGCCATGGTGGTCAAACTCGTCTCGGCGGCCCTGTTCGCCTTCGGCGCGTTCGTGCTGCTGCGCAGCGGCGACGACGAGGACGAGGACGGCGCGGCCCGCACCGTCACCGGCTTCTGGCCCGTCTACACCACGGCCTTCATGGCGGTCTTCATCAGCGAGTGGGGCGACCTGACCCAGATCACCACCGCCAACCTCGCCGCCACCAACGGCTGGCTCCCCACGGCCATCGGCTCCGCCGCCGCGCTGATGTCCGTCTCGGCCCTGGCCCTGCTCGTCGGCAAGTTCATCGCCCAGCGCGTCCCGCTGAAGACGGTGCAGCGCATCGGCGCGGCCTGCATGGCGGGCCTCGCGATCTGGACCCTGGTGGAGGCATTCACCGGCTGAGCGCCCACGTCAGCCCTGTTGTACGTACGGGCCCCTGGACCTCTGCGGTCCGGGGGCCCGAGGGGTTTCGGCCAGGCTCGTGGCCGAGTTCGTGATCGTGCAGTACGAGGTGATACGCGTCCCCCAGCGCTCGCGTACCCCGGCGGTGGCGGGGGCTATTCCGCCTGGGGCAGCCGTGGGTGGGGAGCGGTCAACGCGTCGGCGAGGCACGAGGGTTCGGTGCGGGACCGCTCGGCGGGCCGGGGTAGCGCCATCACAGCTCGGGCCGTGGCGGCGGCGAGCGCCAGGCGCAGGAGCGCGCGCCGGGTGGGAGCATTCAGGGCCGGTCTCCTCGCGGGTCAACTGGCATGCGGGATGGCGGAGTTGGCGTACGAGGGGGAGACCCCGGCGCCGCCCGGGGAGGGGGAGACGGTCGGGCGCCGGGGTCGTTGCGGTGGCCGGGAGGCTCGACGGACCGCTGCGAATGGGTCACTCGGATGGTGCCCCGGAAGATCGCGGACGGAGCGTCGGTCGCGGCGGTGATCCGTTGAATGCGTTGAACCCCGGGCCGGAACCTTCTCTGCCACCGCGGGGTTCAAGGGCGGAGCGGCGGGTTCAGCGGTAGGGCGGCGGGTTCAGCGGTAGAGCGGCGGGTTCATCGGAACAGCCCCGCGTTCTCCGTTGCCCACTGCCGGAACGGCCTGGCGGGGACCCCGGTGATCCGGGCCACCGTGTCGCGCACCGCGAGGAGTTCGTCGTTCACGTCGCCGCCCGTGACGTCGAGTACCGCGTCCGCCGCCTCGTCCCCGAAAACCGCGACCATCTGCGCGTACGCCTCCTGCCGGCTGATCTCGGCGAACGGCACGTCCCGTCCGACGGCCGCCGCGACGGCCTCGACCTGATGGCGGGCGCTCACCGGCTTCGGCCCGGTCAGGGCGTACGTCCGGCCCCGGTGGCCGGGCTCGGTCAGCGCCACGCGCGCCACGGACGCGATGTCCGCGGGGTGGATCGTCGGCAGCCCGGTGTCCGCGTACGGCGCGCGGACCGTCTCACCGGCGCGGATGGCCTCCGCCCACATCAGGGAGTTCGAGGCGAACTGGGTCGGCCGCAGAATCGTCCAGGCCAGGCCGCTGTCCTTGACCAGCCGCTCGACCCGCAGGTTCTCGCGGGCCGGACCCAGGTGCGGATGGGTCAGGGCGGTGATGGACGAGACGAGCACCACGTGCTCCACCCCGGCCGCACGCGCCGCCGTGAGGATCTCCGCGTCCGGCCCGAGCCGGGACAGGAGGAACAGCGAACGCACCCCGTCCAGAGCGCGCTTCACCGACTCCGGCTCCGCCAGATCGCCCTCGACGGCCTCAACTCCGGCGGGAAACGCGGCCCGCGCGGCGTCCCGCGTGAGCCCGCGCACCGGCCACCCCGCCCCTCGTGCGCGCACCTCCCCGAGCAGCGCCCGGCCGATGTTCCCGGTGGCTCCGGTCACGAGCAACATGCGTGCGTCCCCTCGTTGTCGGGCGATCGACGTCGTCCGGTGGTCGACTCCACGCAACGCTAGAAACTCAAGGGCACTTGAGGTCAAGGAGTGAACTGACGGCCACTGGAGGTCACGGAGCGAGCTGAAGGCCACTTGAGGTCAAGGAGTGAACCGAAGGCCGCTACAGGTCACGGAGCGACCGGCTCGACCACGACCCCGAGCAGCTCCCCGAACGCCTCGCGCCCCGCCTCCGTCACCCGTACCGCCCGGCCCGAGCCCACCCGCCGTACCCAGGACCGATCGAGCGCGGCTGCGCACAACGCGGCGCCCAGGGCGCCCGCCAGGTGGGGGCGGCGTTCCGTCCAGTCGAGGCAGCCGCGGACCAGGGGACGGCGGCTGCCCCTGGGGTGCTCGTAGTGCAGAGACTCGGCCAGCCAGGCGCGGCCCTCGGGCGTGACGGCGAGCCCGGCGTCGTCGGCGACCAGGTTCCGGGCGATCATCGCGTCGGCCAGGGCCACGCCCAACTGCCCGGCGAGATGGTCGTAGCAGGTCCGGGCCCTGGCCTCGGCGCCGAGGCGCACCGACTGGTGCAGGTTGCGCGGACGCGGGGTGTCCGGGGCGTACGAGGCGAGGGCCTCGATCAGCGCGGCGGCCTCGGGGCCCGCGAGCCGCACGTACCGGTGGCGGCCCTGGCGCTCCTCGGTGAGCAGTCCGCCCTTGACGAGCCGCGAGAGCTGCTCGCTCGCCGTGGACGGCCGCACGTCGGCGTGGCGCGCGAGCTCGCCCGCGGTCCAGGCGCGGCCGTCGAGCAGGGCCTGGCAGAAGGCGGCCCGGGTGGGGTCGGCGAGGAGCCGGGCGGTATCGGCGAGGGACGACATACCGCCATGGTCCCGCAACCACGGTTCGGCCCGCGCCGAACTGTCGCGCGCCTAGCGTCAGGACCATGACGTACGAAAGGGATGAGACCGCTACAGCAGTGACGGCTACGGCAGTGACCGCTACGGCCGAGACCGCTGCGGCCGAGACCACTGCGGCCCGGGACCGTTTCGCCCGGCTGCACCACGGGGATGAGCCGCTGCTGCTGCCGAACGCCTGGGACCACGCCTCGGCGGCGGCCCTCGCGGCAGCCGGCTTCGAGGCCGTCGGCACCACCAGCCTGGGAGTGGCCGCGGGCCTCGGCGTGCCGGACGGCGCGGCCGCGACCGCCGAAGCGACGCTGGCGCTCGCCCGCAGAGTCGGCGAAGGCCCAGGAGGCGTGCTCCTCAGCGTCGACGCGGAGGGCGGATTCAGCGACGGTCCCGCTCAAGTTGCCGCGTACGCAAGGCAGTTGGCGGACGCGGGCGCCGTCGGCATCAACCTGGAGGACGGCCGCCCCGACGGCACGCTCGCCCCGGTCGAGCTGCACGCTGCGAAGATCGCGGCGGTCAAGCAGGCCGTGCCGGACCTGTTCGTGAACGCGCGCACCGACACCCACTGGCTGAACCGCGACCACGCCGCCACCGCGTCCCGCCTCGCCCGCTACGAACAGGCGGGCGCCGACGGGGTGTTCGCGCCCGGCCTCTCCGACCCCGACGCCATCGCCGCCCTGACGGCCGTCCTGCGCACCCCGCTGAACGTCCTCGCCGCCCCCGCCGGCCCCACGCTCCGCGAACTCGCCGCGCTCGGGGTCCGTCGCGTCAGCCTCGGCTCGCTGCTCTACCGCACCGCCCTCACGGCGGCCCTGGACACGGCGCGAGCGGTACGCGACGGGGGTCTGCCGGTCGGCGCCCGGGTCATGTCGTACGGCGAGGTCCAGGAGCTGGGCCGGGGGTGAGCGCGCGGGCGGTCGCGGGGCGTGAGGTCCAAGTCCCGTCCGCCCGCCCGTAATTGAGTTTCGCTCCTCGTGCGTACGTGCCATCATCCGGGCATGCCACGTACAGATATGCCGTCCGGCTGGGACGAGCGCACCATGCTGAGCACCTTCCTCGACTACGCCCGCGCCACCGCCGTCGCCAAGTGCGCCGGACTCTCCGACGAAGAGTCCGGCAACGCGCCGCTGCCCGGGTCGCCGCTGATGACGCCCGGCGGGGTGCTCAGCCATCTGCGGTGGGTGGAGCACTGGTGGCTGGACGTGGTCTTCCTCGGGGAGGCCGACCGCGGGCCCTGGACCGACGAGGACCCCGACCGGGAGATGCGCATCGGCGCCGAACTCCCGCTGGCGCGGCTCGTCGAGGAGTACGAGGAGCAGAGCGCCCGCTTCCGTGAGCTGGTCGCCGCCCACGACCTGCGGGACCTCGCGAAGAATCCGGTACGGGGCGGCACGCACGTGACCCTCGGCTGGATCCTGATGCACCTCATCGAGGAGACCTCGCGGCACAACGGCCACCTCGACATCCTGCGCGAGCTCACGGACGGCGCCACCGGCTCCTGACCCGCCCACGCCGCGCCCGTGGGGGCGCGGCCTGCGCTACGCCGACAGCGCGCACTCGCCCACCACCTGATCCCCGCTGAACTCACCCGTCCGCCGGAAACCCAGCTTCAGGTAGAACTCCTCGGGACCGTCCTCGCCGGGATGCCAGGTCACGGTCAGCCGATCGCCGCCGCGCCTGCGGATCTCGTCGGAGACGGACCGTACCGCGAAACTGCCGTATCCGCGGCCCTGTTCGGACGCCGAGATGTTCAGCCGCCACAGTCCGGAGCGCAGGTCGGGGCGGGGGAGGCCCGCCGCGCGGTGGTCACCGTCGACGGAGGAGCCGCCCGCCGCGAAGTCGGCGTCGAAGAACCCCATCAGGAAGCCGACGGGCCTGCCCCCGTCGACGATGAGCCGCGGCCAGGCGATCTCGGGGTGTACGTACGCCTCGGCGAGGGACTTCACGACCGGGGCGACCAAGTGCGCCTGATCCGGGCGCACTTGAATGCCGAGTGCCGCGTCGAGGTTGGCCTCGGTGATCTGCTCCAGACGGAGTGCAGTGGTCGACATCAGGGTTCCCTTCAGGGGCGCAGCGCGGCGCGCAGGCTCAGGCCGTGGTGGCGGCGGAGGCGGTATGCCTCCCAGCAGGACAGGGTGGTCACAGTCAGGGGCGCACCGAGGATGAACAGGGTGCGGACCGGGCCGGGTACGTCGGCGTACGCGCCGTTGACGACGTCGAGCAGGGCCATCTCCCAGACGAGCAGGGTGGCGAGCACGGGAGGCATGAACTCGTGGATGTCGGCCGTGCGGAACACATGCACCAGCGACAGGCCGACCCCGTACAGCGCGAAGCCGAGCGACCACAGGCAGGCGAGGCCGATGACGATCTTGCCGGGCAGGCCGACCAGGTCGCGGAAGCCCTCCGCGTCCGGCGCGACGGCCAGCGGAAACGTCGCCATGGACGCCACCAGGGCGACGATCGCTCCCAATGGCCGCAGCGCGCGTCGCAGATACAGTCGCCGAAGCTGCCCGTGCGCCTTCGCCGCGAACGCGCCGAACACCACGGTGAACGTGCAGATCAGCACCAGCGCGCTGTGCCAGCTCTGATTGCCGCGTTCGGTGAGGGTCTTCTCGGCCTCCTCGGCGCCGTCGAGCATGCCGTAGCCGATCGACATCCACAGCCAGATGGCCAGCCCGAGAATCGTGCGCCACAGCTGCAGACGGCCGACGGTGCGGTCCTCGACGCGGTCGGGGCGCGAGGGGCGGAACACCCGCTGCGCGGCGTGCAGCGGATTGCGGACACAGCGCCAGAAGCGCTGCCCGCGCGTGGGCGGGGGCGGAGGCAGGGGCGGTCCGGGCAGGGGCGGACGGCCGTACGGGTACGGCGGCTGCTGACCCCAGCCGGGTGGAGGTGCCTGCCGCGGTACGGGATGGGGCGCGGGGTGCGGTCCGGGGTGCTGTCCGGGGTGCTGTCCGCGGTGGGGGCCGGGCTGTTGAGGGCCCTGGTACTGCCCCTGCGGTCCTCCCGGCCACGTGCCGTGGCCACTTCCTCCGTACGCGCTCACGGCGTTCCCCCGTCGTCCGATCCTGCCGAGCCCGCCGCATAGTAGCGGGTTTCCGTCGCAGGTCACGCGGGGTTTACGGGGGCGCGGGAGCAGGCCCGTCCCGGGATGGAATCCGGAATGCGAGCTTCCGGACTGCTGGCTACCTTGAACCCATGGCAACTGAAAGTAGCTACACCCTTACTGAAAGCATGCGCGCTCCGCACAGGCTGCGCGCTGTCGGCGTTCTCTGCGCGGTCGCCGCGGCGGGCGGCCTGCTGACCGGCTGCGGCAGCGACAACGGCACGGGAGGCGAGAAGACGTCCAAGGCCGCCGCCGCGGCGGCTGCCGCTGCCCAGACCGAGCGACCGACCGGCCCCGCGTCGCCGACCAGCACCGCGTCACCGACCGGTACGGCGTCTCCGACCAGTACCGCGTCTCCGACCGGTACCGCGTCGCCGAGCCCGGGCAGCACGCTCACCGACGACCAGGCCGAGCGCAAGGCCCTCGTGCCCAAGGTCAAGGTGACCTACGACAAGGCGCTCACGACCGCCGTGGACGCCGTGCCGGACTCCAAGCCGGTGGCGATCGAGCTCCAGAGCGACCCCAGCGGCGCCCCGTGGTGGGACGCGGAGGTCGCCAAGGCGGACGGCAGCGTGTCCACGGTGCGCGTCGACGCCGTCTCCGGCAAGGCCGAACAGCCGCGGGCCGACACCGACGACGACGCCGACGACAAGCGGCAGCTCGCCGACCTCCTCACCAAGGCCAAGATCACGCCGGAGGACGCGGCCGCCGTCGCCACCGGCAGGACGAAGGGCACGGTCAGCTCCGTCGAACTCGACGACAACGACCAGGGCGTCACCATCTGGTCCGTCGACGTGATCGACCCGAAGAACTGGAACAAGACCTCGTACGACATCGACGCGGTGAACAAGAAGGTGCTGAAGGAGGAAGTGGACCGCGACTGAGTCCACCGACTGCGCGCAGCCCCGGGCCCCGGCGCCGACATCGGCGCCGGGGCCTCGTCGTTGGACCGTCAGCGTTCCGGCGCCGCCGCGCCCGGCAGCCGCACCATGAACATGTCCACCGGGTCCTCCGAGTCCGGCGTGAACCCGTGCCGGGCGTAGAGGCGGCGGGCCCGGCTGCCCTGGAGGACGTTGAGGCGGACGGGGACGCGTTCGCGGTCGCAGCGGTCCAGGAGGCTCCGCAGTACGGCCGTGCCGAGGCCGGTGCCCTGGAGGTGCGGGGCGAGGTAGAAGTGCTCCAGCCAGTGCGCGTCGGCGGCCGGGCGCAGGGCGACACAGCCGGCGAACGCGCCGTCCGTCTCGATCACCCACGTGTGCTCCGGCTCGAACCCGTCCCGCAGGCGCTGGCGTACGCGCTGCTCGTCGTACCGGCCGAGGCGTTCCAGGTCCGGTCGCAGCACCACGGCGCGCAGCTCGGCGACGGGTTCGGCATCGGCGGGAGCGGCGGGGCGCAGGGCCCAGTCGGGCGGGACCGGCGCGTCGGCGTGCCTCCCGTTCGCCCGGCTCATGCGCACCGCTCCCGCAGCAACTCCACGCCCTCGCCCCGCAGTTCGTCGCAGTACGTGCCACGGCCCGTCATCGCCATGATCAGGGCCAGGGTCGGGCCGGTCACGAGCGCGCCCGCCCCGGCCGTGAACGGGCCGTCGCTCGCCTCCAGGCGCAGAGCGCCGATCCGCCCCTTGGCGAGGACGACCTGGTCCGTGGACGCGTAGTACGTGGCGAGGCGCGTGAGCACGTCGACCGGGTACGCGCGCCGGATGCCCAGGGGACGGCGGATGTCCTCGCCGTGGACCACCGTCTCGCCCAGCATCGCGCGCAGCGGCAACGGCGGCTTGGTCCTGCTCGGCACGGACGCGCGGAAGCGGGCCAACGTCTCGGCCGGGTCGGCCCCGAGCTGTTCGGCGAGGCGCATGGCCACTTGCCGGTCGAAGTCGAACCGGCAGCGGATCACTCCCGCCAGCCAGCGCACCGGGCCGAGCCGGGCCGCGGCCGTGAGGTGGGCGAGCACCTCGCGGACCGTGAGGCCGGTGCAGAGCGACGGCGTCGCCCACCGCTCGTCGCTCAGACCGGTGAGGTCGTCGGCGAGCGCGGCGCGCTCGGCGTGGATCAGGTGCCAGAGGTCGGTCATGTGCGGTGCGTGTCCCGTCGGCTTGCTCGTCAAAGGATCGATCCAGGGCGCTCAGGCAAGCATGCGTGCCGCCAGCGTGACCAGCGGGTCTTCCAGGGCGCGCAGTCCGTCGAGGTCGTCGGCGACCAGGCGGACGTCCACGAGTTGGGCGATGGCGGCGACGAGGGCCTCGCAGGCGAAGCGCTGCTCGGCCGAGTGGGCGCCGAAGATGTCGGCGATCGTGTCGCGGAAGCGGCCGTGGATCGCGTTGCGCCGCTCGATGGCCTCGGGGCCGACCGCGTAGATCTCCACCAGGAACAGCCGGGCCAGGGCGGGGTGTTCGGCGAGGGTGCGGAGGTAGATGTGCAGGAGGGTGCGGAAGGCTTCGACGGGTTCGGCGTCGGCGTCGGCGTCGGAGGGTTCGGGGCCGGAGGGCTCGTCATCGGAGGGTTCGGCATCGGGGGTAACGTCCCGCCGCCCCTCCATCAGTTGCACCAGCAGCTCGGCCGCCGCGTCCAGGGACTGGATGAAGCAGTCCTGCTTCGACCGGAACTGCTGGTAGAACGTCTCACGCGACACCCCGGCCCTGCGGATGATCTCCGCGACCGGTGTGCCGACGTACCCCTTCTCCTGCATCGCCTCGGCCATCGCCATCAGCATCCGCACCCGCTGTGAGGCCACCACCTGCTCACGGGCCAGGCGGTGCCGGCCGCTCGGCAAGGGGCGGGGGCGCGGGCGGGACTGCGGGGGATCGGTCGATGCGTACGCCACGTCTGCCTCCGCCTCCGCGTTCCGGGTCCGGGTCCGGCTCAAGGCGCAGTGTAATGAGGGCGGTGGCGGGCATCTCGTAGTGCCCGACCAGGCCTCGTCGTCCAGGTCACGGTCCGCGTGCAGCAGGTCGACAGCGGCCGACAGCGCCCGCTCCCGCGTGGACCAGCCGCTCGCGTCCGGGCCTTCGGTCACCCGTCGTATGTCGTACCGTCCGACGCCGAAGCGCAGCAGCCCCGGAACCGCGGCCGGTTCCTGACGAGCGTGAGGAACAGCGGAGGCGCCCGCGTCCCCGCGACCCGCCCCGCGATCTGGCTGAACACCCAGATCCGCAGGCCCACTTCACGCCGCCCACCGGGGCCGAGTCCGGGCGGCCGGGCCCGGTTGTGAGTCCGTCATCGCGTTGGCCACCCGCTCGGGACTGGCCGCGTGGCGCCGGAAGCGGGCGCGGAGGCGGCTGATCGCGGGATCGTCCGGGTCGACGCCGACGATCTCCACGGTCCCGGTGAGCGGCGTGTCCACCGCGCCGGGGCAGACCAGGCTCACCCCGATCCCGTACCGCCGCAGGTCGAAGCGGAGGACTTCGGAGACGCCGCGAAGCCCGAACTTGCCCGCGCTGTACGCGGCGTGCCACGGCAGCCCGATCAGCCCGGCCGCCGAGGACACGTTGACGAGGTGACCGCCGCGGCCGGCCTCGGTCATCGGCGGCACGAACTCATCGATCACGTGGATCGGACCCATCAGGTCCACCTCGACGACCAACCGCCAGTGCCGGTACCGCAGGCCCGTCACGGAACCCCGGACGGAGATCCCGGCGACGTTCATGACTACGTCCATCGCGTCGCCCCGCGCGTGCATCCCCGTGGCCATCGTCCGGACGGCCTCGTGGTCGGTGAGATCGACGGCGGTGGCGCACGCGACGGTGCCGCTGCCCGCGCCGGTGATGAACACCCGTTGGCGGGACAGGTGTCGAGGGTTGCGTGAGGGCCAGGTCATCAGTCGCCGCCACGCAACCTGTCAGTTGTCACCGTTCGTCCGTCACGGTCACGCGGTACGTCCACCCGTGCCGAGCGACCCTCGGAGTGGACCGCGCTCACCCGGTGCTCCAGGCGGTGCCCGAACAGGAAGCCGGGCGCGTACCGTTCGGACACACAGACCCGCCAGTCGTGCCTGCGGCTCTCACCGGGGTCGAGTACGCCCGGTACGTCCTGCCGTGAGGTCTCGGTCGCCCGGACCCGGCCGAGCGCGCCGACGATTTTCGTATCGAAGACGACCACGGCACCGGAGACCGGCCTGCCGCCCGTGTTGCGGACGGTGAGCGTGACCTTCTCGCACCACGGCACGTCGACCGCCTCCCGGCGCGGGTCGCGGAGCGTGAGCACTGCTCCGAGGGCGTCTCCGGGCCGGGGCTCTGGCCGGTCCTCGGGCGAGCCGTCCCCGGATCCGTCGTCCCCGGATCCGTCGTCCTCGGGGCGGTCAGGGGCGGCCTCGTCCGGCCGGTCCTCGCCCGCGGGCTGCTCCGCACCCGGCAGCGGCCCATCGGGCACCTCGACCGTGCGGGGCGGGCCGTCGGAGGACCGGATGCGCAGGCCGTCGACGTTCAGGGAGTCGGTCGTCACCAGGGCCTGTTCCGCCCGTACGCGGGTCATGAAGACGAAGGGCGGAATCACCGGCGGGGTCGGCAGCCCCTCGGGCGAGAACGTCACGCACAGCGGGCTGCCCTCGATACAGCCGTGGAACTTGCGCATGTACAGGGTGACGTCCCCCTTCAGCTCCAAGTCGTCGGCGCTCAGGGTCTGTTGGGGCCGCCGCGGGTCCCTGGTCGTACTCACGTAGTCGGTCAGCGTCGCGGCCTTCATGCGCAGCACGATCACCTTCAGCGGCCCTTCGGCGGTGTCGAGCTCCTCGACGCCCGCGAAGAGGAAACCCTGCGGGCTGAACCGTGAGGTGGTGATGACGGTCGGCACCGCACCAGGTCGGACGTCCCCAGGCCTGACGGCCCCCGGTGTGACGGATCCCGGCGTGACGGATCCCGGCCTGACGGCCTGCGCGCCGTCCCGTTTCGCCTTCGCCGCGTGGGCGGGCGGTGCCGATGCCAGTCCGCCGCCGAGCCCGGCAAGGAGCGTCAGCGGCAGGATCACGGCGAGCGCCCGCCGTCCATGACTCGCACCGTCCTGGCCACCGCCACCGCCACCCCCCTCGTCGGACTCGGCGCTCGGCCGTACGGGAGTCCAGGCGAAGCCCAGCGCGCTGCCCGCGACGCCGAGGAGCGAGCCGACGAGGAAGCCGCCCAGGTTGGTCACCGCGAAGGCGGCCACGGACAGGAGCAGCGCGTTGAGGCTGACGTACGCGCGCGTGTGCGGCGCCGCCCACAGGAATCCGCCCGCGAGCATCAGGGCCAGACCGATCACCACGGCCGCGATGCCGCCCACGCCGAGACTGAGCAGCACACCCAGCGGGGACAGCGGGGCGAGCAGCAGCTCCGCCCCGGCGGCGATCAGCAACAGGCCGCCCCAGAACGGGCGTCGGCGGCGCCAGCGGCGTAACGCGGCCCTCCGCTCGGGCCACGGCAGAAGGGCCTCGACCTTTCCGCCGAGCCGGTTCCGTACCCGGCCCCCGCGGCTCAGAAGCACTCCTCACCACCGGGCCCGACGGAGATCCTCATGCCCTTGAGCTTGAAGTTGCCGCCCATCGCCGACCAGGCGCGGGACTGCACCCCGGACACGTTGACGTCCTCGACCTGAAGGCCGAACTGGCCCGGTTCGCCCCGGGTGTCCGGCACCGCGTCGAGCGTCGAGGCGTCGCGGCCGATCTGGGCCGAGCCGAAGCGGGCGTCGCCGGTGAGGTCGTCCGCGTCGATGACGAGCCGGTCGGCGGTGACCGGACCGGCCTCGCCGCCCGCGGTGAGGCGGAACACCATCGTGCCGATGGGGGTCTTGACCTGCGTGGACTGGCAGATGTCGGAGAGGCTGACATCCTGCAGCGCGAGCAGCGACACCGGGTGCTGCTTGCCGTCCCCCGACTTGTCGACATCGACGTACGAGGCGAGGCCGGAGCTGGACAGCTGCCCCGAGCCGACCTTGAAGTGGTTGCCGGACACGGCGAAGCTCGCCGCCATGGCGCCCTGTGACATCAGTACGCCGAGGGTGGCGAGGGCGGCCAGGCCGGGCACCGCGACGAAGGCGGCCCTCTTCCAGACGACACGCCCCTCGGACGGTGGGCGCCCCTCGGACGATGCGCGCTCCTCGGACGATGCGGCCGCGTGGCCGCCGTTGCGCTCTTCGGTCACGGTTCCTCCTGTGCGGGTCAGCGACTTGGTGCAGGAGGTGCGGAGGTGCTGCGGTGCCGGAGGTGCTGTGGTGCCGGTGGTGCTGCGGTGCCGGAGGTGCTGTGGTGCGGAAGGTGCTGCGGTGCGGACGAAGCGCGGTGCGATAGAAGCGCGGTGCGGAAGAATCGTGGTGCGGAAGGTGCCGTGGTGCCGGACGACGGCGTGCGCCCGGTCCGGCGCGGCGAACGCTAGCATTCACGAACACCCTTGTACATCAATCACTCGTGCTGGATTCACCTCCTTCGAGGACGCGCGAACTCGGCCTGATCGGGCCTTACTTAAACTGAGCAGCGCATTCGGTAGGGGTACGCAACAGGCGCAAGGGGAACGATGGCCGACAGTGCACGCACCGCCCTCACCGGCGGCCTCCCGGTCGAACTGACGCGCCTGGTCGGCCGCGCGGCCGAACTGGCCGAGGTCGCCGAGGCATTGGGGCAGGAGCGGCTCGTCACGCTGATGGGCGTGGGCGGCGTCGGCAAGACCAGGATCGGGCTGCGCGTGGCCCGGCAGGTGCGCGAATCCTTCCCGGCCGGTGTGTACTTCGTGGAGCTCTCCGGCCTGCGCGACCCCGAGCTGCTGCCCAACGCGGTGGCCGCCGTCGTCGACCTGCCCGAGCAGAGCGCCGCCGCGGACGCGGCGGGCGCCTCCCAACTCCGCACGCTCATCTCCTACTTCGCCGACAAGCGGCTCCTCATCGTCCTCGACACCTGCGAGCATCTGGCCGACGCCTGCGCCCGGTTCAGCCGTGCGGTGCTCCAGTCCTGCCCCGGCGTACGGATTCTCGCCACAAGCCGACGGCCCCTCGACGCGCCCGGCGAGCGGCTGCTGCAGATCCCCCCGCTCGACGCCCCCGACCCCGACGACGAACGGGCCGACGCGGGCCCGCCCTGCGGCCCGGCCACCGACGCCATGGAGCTCTTCGTCGAGCGGGCGGCGGCCGTGGCCCGGGGCTTCCGCCTCACCGACGCCAACCGCACCCAGATCGCCCGCCTCTGCCACCGCCTCGACGGCATCCCGCTCGCCATCGAACTCGCCGCCGTCCGCGTACGGGCCCTGCCCCTCGAACAGATCCTGCGCCGACTCGACAACCGCTTCAGCCTCCTGACCGGCGGCAGTCGCGCCGCGCTGCCCCGGCACCAGACCCTGCGCACCGCCACCGACTGGAGCCACGAGCTCTGCTCGGAACGGGAACAGATCCTCTGGCGGCGGCTGTCCGTCTTCGCCGGGGAGTTCGAGCTGAGCGCGGCCGTCGAGATCTGCGCGGGGCCCGACCTGTCCGAGGACGACGTCCTGGACTGCCTCATCGGCCTCGTCGACAAGGCGATCGTGCTGCGCGTCGAATCCGACGACGAGGCGGCCGAGCCGGACCACGCGGGGCCGGACCACGTCCGCCCGGACCACGCCCGCCCGGACCACGCCGGCCCGGACCACGCTCGCCCGGACCACGCCGAGCCCGACCACGCCGACGGCACCTGCGGCCGGGCCCGCTACCGGATGCTCGACACCCTCCGCGAGTACGGCCTCGAACGCCTCCAGGCGGCCGGCGAGGAGTACCCGTACGCCGCCCGGCACCGCGACCACCACCTCGCCCTGGCACGGGAGTTCGGGCGCCGCTGGCTCACCGGCGGGCAGGTGCCGCGGATGCGCGCGATGTGGCGGGCGCGGCCCAGCCTGCGCAGCGCGCTTGAGTTCTGCTGCGCCAACCCGCAGGAGGCCCCGGCAGGCCTGGAGATGGCGACCGCCCTGTGGGGGCTCTGGCTCGGCATGGGCCGGATCGTGGAGGGCCACTACTGGCTCGGCCGGCTCCTCCCGCTCTGCCCCGAGCCCAGCCCCGTCCGCATGCGCGCCCTGTGCGCACTCGGCGACCTCACCCTCATGACCGGCCACCACCGGCAGGGCCTCGACCTGTCCGACGAGGCGGCGGGCCTCGCCGAGAAGTACGACGACCGGCTCGCCCTCGGCTACGTCGCCAAGAACCGCGGCCTGTACGCCACCCTCACCGGCGACGCCGAACGCGCGCTCAAACACGTCACCGAGGCCCGCACCCTGTTCGCCGCCCAGGGCGAACGCGCCCTGGAGGGCTGGGCGTTGGCGACCCTGTGCGGCGCGTACACCGTCGCCGCGCAGCCGGAGAAGAGCCTCGCCCTGCACGACGAGGCGATCGCCCTCATGGACCGCGGCGAGCGCTGGGTGCAGGGCTGGCTGCACTGGCAGAAGGGCTGCTCCCAGTGGGGCCTCGGCCGCTTCGACGAGGCCAAGCAGACCCTCAGCACGGCGGCCGTGCTCTGCCTGGAGATCAACCACACACAGGTGCTCGCCTTCTCCCTGGACACGCTCGCGTGGGTGGCCGCCGCCGAGGGGCGGTACGCGCAGACCGCCCGCTGCCTCGGCGCCGCGGCGAAGCTGTGGGAGAAGTTCCACGAACCCCGCCTCGGCATCCGGAGCATGCACGAGGCGCACCAGGCGGCCTGGGCGCTGGCCGAACGCCGACTCGGCCCGCGACGCCACCGGCTCCTCCTCGACGAGGGTGCCGCCCTGCCCCTGCACGAGGCGGCCGCCCAGGCCGTCGGACCGGCCAGGCCCGCGCTCCCCGCGGCCCGGCGCGCGCCCACGGCGAACTGGGAGGCGCTCACCGCACGCGAGCGTGAGATCGCCCTGCTCGTCGCGGAGGGCCTCTCCAACCGCCGGATCGCCGAGCGCCTCGTCATCTCCAAGCGCACGGTCGACTCGCACCTGGAACACATCCTGGGCAAACTCGCGTACGCCTCACGGACCCAGATCACGACCCTCGCGCACGCGCAGGGGCGGCGAACCCCGCCGTGACCGGGAATCCTCGAGTTGAAGCCGCAGGGACATCCGGCAAGCATGCTGGACATGGGCACCCCCGATGACAGCGCCGGGGCCGCTGACGGCGGTGGGCGCCGCCGCGTGGCACACCGCCGCATCCGCATGACCGGTCGCGACCCCGCCGAGCACCACCGCGCCGCCACCCCGCTTGAACTGCTCTTCGACCTGACCTTCGTCGTCGCCATCGGCACCGCCGCGCACCACTTCGCGGAGATGCTCGCCGAGGACCACGCGGTGCAGGCGATCACGGCGTTCGTCATGGCGATGTTCGCCATCAGCGTCGCCTGGATCAGCTTCACCTGGTTCGCCTCCGCGTTCGGCACCGACGACTGGCTCGACCGGGTCCTGACGATGGTCCAGATGATGGGCGTCGTCGTGTTCGCGCTCGGCCTGCCCGCGTTCTTCCACGCCATCGAGGAGGGCGACCACCTCGAACTGCGCGGCATCGTCATCGGGTACGTGGTCATGCGCGTCGCGATGGTCTCGCAGTGGTGGCGCGCGGCCCGTGAGTCACCGGAGTTCCGGCACGTCGGCCGCGCCAACATCCGCTGGACCGTGATCGCGCAGATCGGCTGGATCGCGCTCGCCTTCGCCACCGGACTCCCGCTCGGCCTCGCGTTCGTCGCCTTCATCCTGCTCGGCGCCCTGGAGCTGCTCCTGCCCGTCCTCAGCCAGGGCAGGGCGGGCGGCACACCCTGGCACCCGCACCACATCGCCGAGCGGTACGCCCTGTTCGCCATCATCACCCTCGGCGAAGGCGTCGTCGGCACCGTCGCCTCCTCCGGCGACCTGCTCGGCGGCCCGGACGGCAAGCACTGGAGCGTGGACGCCGTAGCCGTCGTCGTCGCGGGCGTCGGCCTCACGTTCGCCATGTGGTGGGTCTACTTCACGACCCCCTTCGGCGACATCCTGATCCACCGCCGAGGCCGCGGATACCTCTTCGGATACGGGCACATCCCGCTGTTCATCGGCATCGCGGGCGCCGGAGCGGGGCTGCACGTGGCGGGGCTGCAGCTGGAGCACCACTCGAAGCTCGGCGAGCCCGCCGTGGTCCTCTCCCTCGCCGTCCCCGTCGGCCTCTACATCCTGATGGTCTACCTGCTGCACACCTTCCTGCTCTCCACCACCGATCCCTTCCACGCGCTCCTCATCGGCCTGACCGTGCTGGTGCTCGCCGCGGCGGTGCTCCTGTCGGTGGCCGGGGTGGCGCTGTCGGTCTGCCTCCTGGTGGTGATGCTCGCCCCGTTCGTCACGGTCGTCGGCTTCGAGACGATCGGGCACCGGCACCAGCGGGCGATGCTGGCGGGCCTTGGAGGGGCGGACTAGGGGCGTCTCGCACCGGGCACGAAGGGCGGCGCCCCGCAAGGGTTCCAGACGCGAAGAGCCGCGCCCCGCAAGGGAGTTCCAGACACGAAGAGCCGCCGCGACGTCACCCCCGTACCGGACCCGTGCACGCCCCCGCCGTACGTCCAGCGATGCGAGGTCGTCCATACCTGAGGTTGAGGGCGAGCCGGTCGAAGAGGCTCAAGCCCGCCCCCGCACTCGCCGCCGCCGCACCCTCCCGGACCCCCGCGCCCGTACGCGCCCGCTCGCCGCCCGCCCGCGTGCCCGGCGCCGTGTGCCTCCGCGCGGCGGCGGGGGAGCGGTCGGGGTGAGGTCGACCGGGCCGCCCGCGTGGTGTTCGAGGCGGATGCCGTGGGCGACCAGGCGGACCAGGCTGAGCGCGATCAGGGCCTCGGCCCAGTAGAACGCCGCGTAGTCGAGCAGGCAGCCGTTGGGAGGCGAGCCCGGAGCCGCGCCGCGCAGGCCGACCAGGGCGAACAGGCTCGCGGCCGCCCAGCCGAGCGCGCCCCACTGCAGGCCGCGCCGCTGACCGACCACCAGCCAGCACGCCACCGCCACGGAGAGGCCGACCGCCCACATCGAGCCGATCATGAACCAGGCGAGGATGAACGTGCTCCGGGACCGGCCGGCCGTGCCGTCGAAGGCCGCCCACGCACCGTCCCCACCGGTGGCCCGCGGGTCGAAGCTGAAGTGCGCGTTCTGGTCGCGGAACCGCAGCGCCACGGGCACCCGTTCCCCGCCGGACTCCGCGGAGAGCGCGATGCGGGTGGCGTACCGGTCGAAGGGATAGTCCGACGGCGTGCCCTCGAGCAGCGCCACGTCGACGACCTTCACCCAGTTCACGTTCTGCTGCCGGAACGTCAGCCGCTCCTGGCCGGGGGCGTTGGTGTGCAGCGTGATGTCCTCGGCGGCGTTGCCGAACGCGTCGGCGTACCTGCCCTTGGGGAAGACCTTCAACTGCACCGTCGCGCGCCGCATCTCGGGGTCGACGGCCTGCACGGCGGCGTTCACGTCGATCCGGTCCCGGGCGTCCGGCGCACCCGCGGTCACCACCCTCTGCCGCGTCTGGCGCTCGTCCACGTACAGGCCGATGCCGAGGCCGAAGAGGCCGGTCAGCGCGACCACGCCGATGAGCAGGCGGCGGAGGGCGGACGGACCGGGCATGAGCCGATCTTCGACCGGCGAGGAGGGCCGCGCCAGGCGACGACCCCGTACGGGAGACGGAGCCGGGACCGGGACGGCACCGGGACGGCACGGGGACGGCACGGGGACGGCACCGGGGCCGAAATGGCCTGAAGCGTCCGTCTGGCCGGGAACGCCCGTGGGCATGCTGGTGGCATAGAACCGGGGGACCGGCGGAGCCGTGGAAAGAGCCGTGAACAGTGGAAAGACGACCCAATTCGCGGTTGCGCGCCCTCCTCGCCGAAGCGGCCTGGAGCAATGAGCAGTGCGCCCGCGCGGTGAACGCCGTCGGGGCCGAGATAGGCCTCGTCCTGCGCTACGACCGCACCTCGGTGGCCCACTGGCTCTCCGGTACGCAGCCCAGGCCACCCGTGCCGCACCTCGTCGCGGAGACCTTCTCGCGGCGGCTCGGGCGCGTCATGACACCGGTCGCCGTCGGCTTCGCGCACTCCGCCCCGGCCGTCGAACCGGACCGCAGGGCCGGACCGTGCACGGCTCCCGCCCCCGCCGTCCGTACCCTCGGCTCGCTCGCCGGGCACGACGCCGACCCCGTCGAGCGGACCGCACTCGCGGGCGAGCCCTACCGCGCGCTCGGCGCCCCGCCGCACTGGCCGGAAGGCGGTGGTACGGGCCGAAGGGGCGCGGGTCGGCGGGAGTTGGCGCGGGTCGGCGTGGCCGAGGTCGACCTGCTGCGCGGGGCCGTACGGCACTTCGCGGCGGCCATGGACGTGCACGGCGGCGGCCACGCCCGCCCCGCCCTCGCGCACTACCTCGCCGACACGGCCACGACCTGGCTGCACGCCCCCGGCGACGACCGCACCCACCGCCAACTCGGCACCCAGAGCGCGTACTTGGTGTTCATCCTGGCCCGCATGCACAGCGACATGGGCTGCCACGGCATCGCCCAGCGCTACCTCCACCTCGCCCTCGACCTGGCCCACGAGGTCCAGGACCGGGCCGCGTGGGCCATCACCCTGCGCGCGATGGCCGCCCAGGCGCTGCACCTGGAGCACCGGCGCACCGCCCGGCAGTACGCGCAGGCCGCCGTGGACGCCCTGCCCGCGCACGTCGGCGACGCCGTACGGGCCTTCGCCCTCGCGCAGTTGGCGGTCACACAGGCCGCACTCGGCGAGCGGGACGCCGCGCTCGCCGTGCTGAGCCGAGCCGAGGACCACGGGCGCAGGGCCGGCGTCGGGGACCCGTTCGGCGACTACCCGTCCGGCGCGCTGTCCTTCCAGAAGGCCGAGGTGCACCGGGAGCTGGGCGACCTGCGCGCCGCCGCGCGGGCCCTGCACCGCTCCACCCGGGAGCGCCCCGCCCACGACCGGCGCGGCCTCGCCCTCACCCTGGCCCGCCGCACCGAACTCCTGCTGCGCAGCGGCCGGATCGGCGAGGCCTGCGAGGTGGGCCACCAGTTCCTGGAGGCGGGCGGCGGGCTGCGCTCGCACAGCGTCGTCACCGCCGTACGCACGATGCGCGGCAGCCTCGAACCCCTGGCCCGGCACCCGTCCGTACGGGCCCTCCTCGAACGGGAGCGCTCGCTCGGCTAGCCGCCCGCCCGCACCGCCCCACATGCGGGCGCCCCCGACTTGTGTTCGTATGCCATGGAGTTCGGCCCGCCCGGGACCGCTCCGGGATACGAGAGGAAGTCCGCCCATGAACGACCCCTTCGCGTTCAGCCGCCTGATCCCCGCCCCGCCGGAACCCGCTCCCGCCGCGCCTGCCGCGGATCGCTGCCAGAGCCGTCCGGCCGGGGAGTTACGCG
The DNA here is from genome assembly GCF_029968015.1 of Streptomyces luteolus. Lineage (GTDB taxonomy): Bacteria > Actinomycetota > Actinomycetes > Streptomycetales > Streptomycetaceae > Streptomyces > Streptomyces luteolus. Next base: position 142,665 of record NZ_JASCIS010000003.1, on the reverse strand, counting down.
CCCCGGAAACCGGCCCGAAGGCCCCGGCCGCGGGCCCTGATCCGGCCCGTCGCTCGAAAGGCGCAGCCACCGTGGTGCCGGGGGACAAGTGACGGAGGTTCCCGTGCGGGAAGGCGTGGCACAGCAGACGGAACCCGGACAGCGGAGGCGGGTTCCGAGGCGTACGACGACGGCGGGACTGGCGACGCTGCTGCTCGTCGGAGCGCTCGCCACCGGCTGCGGCGACGACAGCGAGCCGGACCCCATGCGCGGACAGCAGTGGGCCCTGGACACGCTGAAGCTGCCGGGCGCCTGGGGGACGGCGAAGGGCGACGACACGGTGATCGCCGTGGTCGACTCCGGCGCCGACCTCGAACACCCGGACCTGAAGGGCCGGTTGGTCGACGGACACGATTTCGTCGACGGCGACGACGAGCCTCTGGACCGCAACGGCCACGGCACCCACGTCGCCGGGATCGCCGCGGCGCACACCGACAACGGCGTCGGCGTCGCGGGCGGGGCACCGGGCGCGAAGATCATGCCGGTGCGCGTGCTCGGCGCCAACGGCAGCGGCACCAACGCGAACATCACCAAGGGCATCGTCTGGGCCGCCGACCACGGCGCCGACGTCATCAACCTCTCCCTCGGCGAGGGCCCGCTGATGTCCAACCTGCTCAAGGGCGGCATCCTCAACGCGGCCATGCGGCACGCGCACGCGAAGGGCGCCGTCGTCGTGGCCGCCGCGGGCAACGACGGGGCGAACACCCAGCCGTACAAAGTGAGCACGCCGGTCCTGGTCGTCGGCGCCAGCGACCAGAACGGCCGGGCCGCCGAGTTCTCCAACTTCGGCGCGCAGAACGCGGTTTCGGCCCCCGGCGTCGGCATCCTGTCGACCCTCCCGACGTACAAGACCCGGGAGACCCTGAAGAACGACTCCGGTTACGGCGAGCTCGACGGCACCTCGATGGCCTCCCCGTACGTCGCCGCCGTGGCCGCGGTGCTGCACGCGCAGGACCGCGACCCGGACCAGATCATGCGGGCCATCCGCTCCACCGCGAAGAACCCGGACGCGGACGCCAAGCTCGGTCTCGGCATCGTGGACGCGGAGGCGGCGGTGCAGTCCAAGAAGTAGCGGTCCTCGCGACCGCCGTTCTCGGCACGCTCGGCAACGCACCCGTGGCCCATGCCCGCCCCGAACCGTCCCGGCAGGCCGCCTGCCCCGGACCGCCGAACTCCCGCACCTGAATCGCACGCATTGTGATCACACCTCTGTCTGTAGTCGCGTCCGCCTCGACGGGGACGTGCCTGAAAGGGGACGTGCCTGAAACGTAGAAGTTGAAGCAAGGTTGAGGTCAAGCGCCACGAGCCCGTACGGCCACCTGCGCCAGTACGTCCTGTCGAAGTCGCTCGACGCGGTCGCCGTGCCCGACGAGCTCGTCGTCAAGATCAACCCGGTCGCCGTCGGCGCGGGCGTCCCGCTCTTCGACGGGCCGTACTCCCCGCAGCGCTATACCGTCGTCTCGGGCAAGGTCTACGACAGCGGCGTCACCGTTCTCACGTACGCCCGCCGGGACTGAACGCGCCCCGGCCCCGGCCGGTGTGCGGCCGGTACCGTGCCGATGTCACGTCCGGGCCCGGCCGATCCGTCTTGAGGGTCAAAGGGGTGCCTGACAGGCCCCGCCCACCACAGCACGGGAGTTCATCATGGAAGAAGCGCGTCTTCCGCTCTTCAGCGGCACCGTCGGTCCCAAGGTGTTCCGGCATCTCAACGCGGCGAACAAGGCGATCGACGAATCGGGGCTGCCGGTCGCCACGCAGAACCTGGTGAAGCTGAGGGCCAGCCAGATCAACGGCTGCGGATTCTGCACCGACATGCACTCCAAGGACGCGGCGGCCGCCGGGGAGACCCAGCTGCGTCTCAACCTGGTGGCGGCCTGGCGTGACGCCACCGTCTTCACCGAGCCCGAGCGTGCGGCCCTGGAGGTCGCGGAGCAGGGCACCCGCATCGCCGACGGAGCGAGCGGCGTCACCGATGAGGCCTGGTCCCGGGCCGCCAAGCACTACGACGAGGAACAGCTCGCCGCCCTGGTCGCCCTGATCGCGCTCATCAACGCCTACAACCGCGTCAACGTGATCGCGCGCAACCCTGCGGGGGGCTACGAGCCGGGCCAGTTCGGCTGAGCTGCGGCTCGGGGGCGGGCGAGGGTTCCGGGCCCCTCTCCCGCCGCGGCGCTGCGGAGCCTCACAGTCGACGGCACGTCAGAAACCGGCCGCACAACGTCACTTGACCGCCTCCGGCAGCGGCTGCGACGCCGCCTCGATCGCCGAGTCGAGCAGTGACCGGGACCGCCGCAGATCCTCGATCATCCGGTCGATCCGCTCCCGCTCCACCGTCAACTCCCTGACGAGACCGGCGTCCGCGATCTCGGAAGGGCCGCCGTCGCTGTCCCGCATGCAGGGCAGCAACTGCACGATCTTCGCGCTGCACAGCCCCGCCGAGTACAACTCCTGGATCCGCCGCACCCGGTCCACCGCCGCCTCGGCGTACGCGCGGTGCCCGCCGGGGGTGCGCTCGGCCGACAGGAGGCCCTCCTGCTCGTAGTAGCGAAGGGAGCGTTCGCTCACTCCGGTCCGGCGGGCCAGTTCACCGATGCGCATGACGCAGATCACACTCCGAAGCCTTGAATCTGACATGGATGTCAGGTTCTACGGTACCTGCATGACGCACACAGAGACCACATCCGAGACCACTCCCGGGACCACTCCCGAGACCACGCCCGGGACCACCCGCGAGCCCACCGCCGCCCCGAGCCCCCTCCTCGCCCCCGCCCGCCTCGGCGCCCACCGGCTCGCCAACCACCTCGTGATGGCGCCCCTGACCCGCAACCGCGCCGAGCACGACGGCACCGCGACGCCGCTGATGGCCGAGTACTACGCGCAGCGCGCCACCGCCGGACTGATCATCGCCGAGGCGTCCACTCCCAACGCCGAAGGCCAGACGTACCCCAACATCACGGCCCTCCACACCGACCGGCACACCGAGGGCTGGCGTCAGGTCGTCAAGGCCGTGGACGCGGCGGGCGGCGGCCCGATGTTCCTGCAGCTCCAGCACGGCGGCCGCGCCGGACACCCCGACACCAGCGGGTACGTGCCCGTGGCTCCGTCGGCAGTGCCGCTGCCCGAGACGATCCACACCCCCACCGGGCGCCAACAGGCCGTCGTACCGAGGGAGATGGACCTCGCCGACATCCGCCGCACCGTGGTCGACTTCGCCGCCGCGGCCCGCCGTGCCGTCGCCGCGGGCTTCGCCGGGGTCGAGGTGCACAGCGCCAACGGGCATCTGCTGCACCAGTTCCTCGCCGGCAACACCAACCGGCGCACGGACGCCTACGGCGGCAGTGTCGAGAACCGCATCCGCTTCACCACCGAGGTCCTGGACGCCGTGGCGGACGCCATCGGACCCGAGCGCACCGGCCTGCGCATCTCACCCGGCAACACCGTCAACGGCATCGCCGAGACCGACACCGAGCTGCTCTACCCGGCCCTGATCGAGGCCAACGCCGGGAAGGACCTCGCCTATCTGCACCTCGTCTTCGCCGACCCAGACCAGCCTCTCTACGCCCGCCTGCGCGCCGCCTGGCCCGGCACCCTCATCGCCAACCCCGCCCTGCCCGCCGAACTCCCCGCCGACGGGGGCCGGGCGGCCGGGGAGCGCCTCCTCGCCGAGGGCGCCGACCTGGTCGCCCTCGGCCGCGCCTTCCTCGCCAACCCCGACCTCGTCGCCCGCATCCGCACCGGCGCACCCCTGAACCCCGTACGCGACAAGTACTTCATGTACACCGGGGGCCCGACCGGCTACACGGACTACCCGGCGCTCACTGCCGCAACGGCAGGATCGCGCTCTCGGGGATGACGCTGTGCCTCAGGTCCGCCGGGACGGGACCGTTGTGCGAGGGGTACTTGGGGCCCTGTGCGTTCCTCCGGTACACGGCCGTCGAGTGCTCGGGGTCGGTGTCGAACTCGGGGATGACCTTGTCCCCGAAGACCTCCAGCATCTCCAGGTGCTCCTCGAACGTCATCCCGCCCGTGAGCCCGAACACCACCTGGTCGCAGCCGACGGTCTGGTACGCGGCGACCTGCTCGCACACCTCCTCGGGCGTACCGCACAGCATCAGACCGGCCTTGATGACCTCGTCGAGGATCTCCTCGCCGCCCAACTGGCTGAGCGCGATGGGGGGTTGCGGCCAGGTGATGGCGTCCAGGGACTTCGGCATCGTGTCGTGGTACAGGTTGACCAGCGTCACCAGATAGCCGAGCCCCGCGTTCATGGCGATCTCACGGGCCCGCTTGCGGTCGTTCAGGCAGATGACGGTGTTGGTCATCATCACGTTGTTGTTCTGGTAGTCGCCCAGGATCTCGACCGGGTCGGCCGCCGCCTCCTTGTACGCGTCGATCCGCCCCTTCAGCTCGAAGATCGGCTCGAAGTTGAAGGCGATCGCCCCGATCCCGAGCGACCCGGCCTTCGCGAACGACGGCGGGTTGCCGCACGCCATCCAGATCGGCGGGTGCGAGTGCCCGTACGGCTTCGGCAGGATGTTGTGCGGGGTCGGCACCGTGAAGTGCTCGCCGTGGAAGGAGTAGTCGTACTGCTCCCACATGCGCACGATCTCCGGCGCGACCTCGTCCCACTCGGCCTTGGTCGTGGCGGTGTCCATGATGTTGAACGACGCCACCTCGTGGCTGCCCGCGCCCCGCCCGGTGCCCCACTCGAAACGGCCCTCGGTGATGTGGTCCAGCATCGCGGCCCGCTCCGCGTACCGGACGGGGTGCTCCTTGCGCGGGGAGAGGCTGTTGATCCCGGTGCCGAGGTGGATGCGCTCGGTCTTTCCGGCGACATAGCCCATCAGAACCTCGGGCGCCGACATATGGCTGTACTCGGTGAGCGAGTGGTGTTCGCCGAACCACACGTACTTCCAGTTGTGCCGGTCGGCCTTGATCGCCAGGTCCAACTCCCGCTTCAGGGCGAGGTGTTCGGAGGACCGGTCGTGCGCGGCGGGGCCGGGGATGAAACCGTTCAGAAAGATGCCGAACTCCATGAGGAGCCTCCGTGATGCATACGCGGTTCTGGGTGCGCGCAGGATGCACCAGAGAACGCGAAGGAGCCAGCACTACGGCACATCTGGATCAAAGTCATCCGGGTGCCCGAGCGGCCTGCCCGCCCGGGCCCAAAACCCCTGACCAGAGCCGAAAGTGACGAAGTGTCAGGTCAGCGGCTGATCACCGGCTGATCAACGGCTGATCACCGGCTGATGGCCGGCTGGTCACGGGCTGATGACCGGCTGATGGTCCGTCACCGAGCCTCGCTGTCCGCACTCCCCGCGAGCCCCACCGTGCTGAACGACGACTGGTCCTTCGCCGTCGTGCCCTCGGTGATCCACCAGTGCGTCGGGTCCTCGCCGTACAGCCCGAACGACGTGCCCGCGCCCCAGTGCAGCACCAGCTCGTCCTTGCCGTCGCCGTCGAAGTCCCCGGCGCCCGCCGGACGCGCGTGCCGCCACTTCGCGGGCGTCTTCTCGCCGCCGCTCACGGCCGGGCCCTCGCGCAGTACGGCCGTACGCCGGTCGCCGTCGATCAGCGTGGCGCCCTCGTACGTGGCGACGAGGATGCCGTCGCGACCGTCACCGTCCGGGTCCGCCGCCACGAACCCGCCGGGGCCGTAGTCCGTGCCCCCGCTCTCCGGCACCTTCGGCAGCCGGTGCGTGACGGGCGCGCCGCCCTTGCCCGGGTACACGGCCAGGGAACCCGCGACATCCGGAGCCTCCGTCCCGGCGTAGGGCTCGTTGTTGCGGCCGCCGTCGTCGCCGATCGCCACGTCCCGTACGCCGTCGCCGTCGAAGTCGCCGAAGGCGTGCGCGCTGCCGACGCGCAGTTTCTCGCCGCGCGCCTCCAGGCCGCCGCCCTCGCGGGCCCGGTACAGGGTGTTCTGAGACTGCTCGCCGTCGCTCGCGGACTGGACGAGCAGGGACGTGGCGCGCGGCTCGCCGGACGGGTCGATGGCGTCGGCGATCAGCGTGCCCTCGGCGGGCGGAAAGCCGGTGTCGGTCCGCGCCGGGGCACCGGCACGCGTGAACGGGCCGTAAAGCACCACCAGGCGCGTCCCCGTGCTGCGCGCGAGACCCGCGAGGTCGTGGTGGCCGTCCCCGTCGAAGTCGCCGCGCACCAGTCGCTCCACGCCGAGCTTCGTCATGTCCTGCGGCAGGCGTACCTCCGTCGCCCCGCCCTTCGGGCCGCTCGGGCCGCCCCAGGTCACGCGCGGGACCGTGCGGGGCGCGGAGACCTGACCGTCCGTGGCGGTCTCGCCCGCGACGGACGACACGAAGTCCGGGAATCCGTCACCGTCCAGGTCGGCCGTGAGCAGCTGGGCCGCGGCGAGCGAGTTCCGGCCGTCGCTCTCCGGCCGGGCGGGCAGGCCGAGTTCACTCCGGCCGAGCACCGTGCGCGTCGCCGGGTCGAGGCCCTTCGCCGAGCCGTACACCACGGCCACCCGCTGGTCCGCGCCCGGCTGCTCCTTCGTACCCGCCGACACCGGCACGAGGAGGTCGCGGTGGCCGTCCCCGTTCACGTCGTCGGGGTCCTTCGTGCCCTTGCCCGCGGCCGGCGGGCGGCTCTCGCCCGGCACGGCGGGCTCCTTCGCCGCGGGCTTCCCACCGCCCGCCGCGGACTCGTCGCCCGCCGGGCCACCGCAGCCGGCGAGCGGCACGAGCAGCAGAGACACGGCACAGGCCGCGGCCGCCGACAGGGCGGCCCGCGAGACGGAACGAGCATGCGTACGAGAGGTCATGCGGGTCACCCTCACATCCCGGGGGCGGCTGCTCAAGCCCGTACGTGCTGGTGGGCGCCGTAGGCCGACACGGCCGCGACCGTACGCCGCGCCCGTACGCCGTACGCCATGCCCGTACGCCGCGCCCGTACGTCAGCCCTTGCCGCGCCCGCAGAACGCCTCCGCGTCGGCATCGGCACCGGCATCGGCACCGGCATCGGCACCGGCCCCCGTGATCGCCTCCGTGTCCGACACCGGCGCGCCCGCCGTGAGCCGCAGTTCGCGGCCTGCCCAGCGGCGGCGCAGCCAGCGGTCGTGGCTCGCCAGGACGATCGCGCCCGGACTGCTGCCGAGGGCGTCCTCCACCTCGTCGCAGAGGCGCGGCGAGAGGTGGTTCGTGGGCTCGTCGAGCAACAGCAACTGCGGCGGACGCGCCACGAGCAGGGCGAGCGCGAGCCTGCGCCGCTGGCCCACCGACAGCTGCCCGACCGGCTTGTCCAGGTCCGGCCCGCGCAGCAGCCCCAGCGACGCCAACGGCACCGCATCCGCCCGTTCGGCACCGAGCAGGCCCACGTACGTCTCCCGCGCGGACCGCCACCCGTCCACGAACTCCGTGTCCTGCGCGAGGAGTTGGACCGTCAGACCGGATCGTCTGCGCACCTCGCCCCGCACCTCCAGGTCCCCGGCGAGGACCGCGAGCAGCGTGGACTTCCCGGCCGCGTTGGCGCCGGTGACGAGGAGGCGTTCGCGGGCCGTCACGTCCAGGCGGTCGACGGTGAGCCGGTTGGGCACGTGGACGCCGCGCAGCTTCACCAGCGGGCCCACGGGGGTCTCCTGAGTGTCCTCGGCGTCGGCCTCCTCGGCGAGCGCCGCCGGCCGGAACCGCAGCGGTGCCGGGGGAGCGGCGACCTGTGTGCGTTCCAGTTCGTCGAGCCGCCGCAACGCGTTGCGCACCCTCCGGGAGATCTGCTTCTGCACGCGACCGGCCCGCAGGTCGTACCCCATCTTGTTGTTGTCGCGGCGCTCACGGTCCGGCGCGACACCACGCGCGGTCACCGCCGCCGAGCGGCGCAGCGCCCCCAACTCCTCCTGCTCCTCGGCGTATCGACGCTCCCAGCGCTCCCGCTCGGCGCGCTTCTCGGCCAGGTACGAGCTGTAGTCGCCGCCGTACCGCACCGGGCCGTCCACCGCCGGATCGAGGTCGACGACATCCGTGCACACCGCGTCGAGGAATGCCCGGTCGTGGCAGGCGAGCACAACTGCCCCGGGCAGAGCGCGCAGTTGCTGCTCCAGGAACTCGGCGGCGGCGTCGTCCAGGTGGTTGGTCGGCTCGTCGAGCAGCAGCGCGGCGGGCCGTCGCACCAGCAGGCAGGCGAGCGCGAGCCGTCCCCGCTGCCCTCCGGAGAGCGATCCGAGCGTACGCGGGTGCGCCACGCCGCCGAGGCCGAGCCCTTCGAGCAGGAATTGCGCGCGCCGGTCGGCGTCCCACACCTCCTGCAGCTGGGCCTGGTCGAGCAACGCGTCGTAGGCGTACAGGAGTTGCGTGCCGGTCTGTTCGCCGTCCGGTAACTCCCCCGGCGTACGGGCGAGTTCGTCGGCGAGGCGTTCCAGTTCGGCGACGACGTCCCGGGCCGGGCGGAGGGCGTCGTCGAGGACGTCGGCGAGCGTCGCGTGCGCGTCGAACGGCATCTCCTGGTGCAGCAGACCGAGGTCCGCGGGGCGTACGACATCCCCCGCGTCCGGCTCGTCCGCGCCGCCGAGGATGCGCAGGAACGTGGACTTACCGACGCCGTTGTCGCCGATCAGGCCGATGCGGTGGCCGGGCGCGGCGGTCAGGCTGACGCCGTCGAGGACCCTGCGGTCGCCGAACGCGCGGACGACGTCGTGGGCGAGCAGGGCGGCCTTGGGCATGGTGAAGCACTCCGGTCGTTCGGGGGCACGGGCTCGGGCGCGCGGCTCACTCGCAGTACGACTGGAGCGTGCCACGCCTTCTGATGTCGAGTGTGGCGCAGTGGTAGGAACCGCCGAACGGCGCGTAGTGCAGCAGGTCGCAGGGGATGGGCTCGAAACCCCACTTCTCCAGGGCGCGCAGCATGCCGGTGTGATGCCGGTCGGCGATGACGCGTTTCTCGTCGATCATCAGGACGTTCAGGCTGAGCCATTTCCCGCACAGCGACGTGAGTTTGAGGAGATTCCCGCCGATCGGCTCCGGCTCCGGGGCCACGAGAATGTCCCAGGAGTCGAGGACCGCGGGCAGCCGGGCGGGGTTCACGTATTCCGGATTGATCAGGGCCTTTCCCGGAGCGAGGACGAGGAAGCTCGTGTCGATGTGCATCGGTGTGCGGCAGCTGCTCTCGATCTCGTGGATACGAAATCCCGGACCGAGGTGGCGGCGCAGCCATTCGATTCCCATCGCGTTGGTGACATTGCTCCGCGTGACGAACAGATCGCGGCCGGCCCGCACGAAGTCCGCGGCGTCGAAGACCGGCTCGAAGTCGGTGAGGATGTACCGCATCGCCTCGTCCGCTTTCGGCGTACGGAATCCCGGCACGAACAACTCGTCCGTGAGCTGCGGACGCGGCGCCGACGTCCAGCGTGCGCCGCCCTGGAAGTACTCCTTGAGCAGCGGGCGATAGCTATGGGTCTCGAAAGAGCGGCACGGCCAGGCCATCGGCGTCTCGATGATCTCGTCGCCGATCACGAGCAGGCTGTCGCGCGGACAGGTGTTGCAGAATCCGCGCGACGACCAATCCGGAGTGCCGAACCGGCGGCGATGGTCGATCGCCTCCGGCCGCCGCACGGTGACACCGAGTGACTCGAGGAGCGCGATGAATCCGTCGAGTTCCTCCTGCGCGCGCTCCACCATCATCCGCGGATACCGCATACCGGCGGCGAGCCGCTGGAAGCGCGCGGCCCAGGGCGGAATATTGCAGGTCACGACCGGGTGGCTGGACGGAATCGTCGCACCTTCGAGCCGCCCTACGATCACTTCCTCCAACGGGTCCCACTCATTGTGGGAGTTCACGGGGGAGGACGTCATATCTGCTCCTGCGCCTATTCCCTGACATGGTCCATTGACAAGGTCCTATTTGAGAATAGGCGAGCGGAGCGGACCGGACCGCTCGTGCAGGCTCGGTCACATCGGGCGGACGGTGAGGAGCTGCTGCGCGTGGCCGACGGCACCCTCGACGTCGTGCAGGACGGTGCTGGTGACGCCCTGGCCCGTCGGCCCGAACGTGACCGTGGTGTCCAGGCCCGTCCACCCGCCGACCGGCTGCCGGTGCAGGTGCAGCGTCAGGTCGACGTTCGGGAACATCCACTCCGTGGGCGACTGCCGTACGGCGATGCCGTTGGCCGTGTCGACCAGGGCGACGTACGAGGCGAGCGCACTGCTCGCCTGGCCTGCGACGAGGTCGAGCGGCGTCGCGATCCACGCGGTCGTGCGGCCGGGCTGCGGGGGAGCGAGCGGGCGCACGTCGATGGACGCGATGTAGCCGCCGGGCCAGACGGACTTCATCGCCCAGGGCTCGACCTCCTCGGGCGGTGTGAGGCGGTCGGCCGCGCCCCCGGCGACGGAGGCCGTGTCGGAGGCGGCGAGCCGCCAGGCCCGCGCCCGGACCACGGGCCGGCCGGCGATCAGCGCGACGGCCTCCAGGAGCTCGATCGTGCGGCCGGGCCGCAGCGTCTCGACCCGGATCTCGGTCTCGTCCAGGGCGAGCCTGCCCAGGATGTCGAAGCTGACCCGGGACAGCACGAGCCCGTCGGACGGCCCCTCCCGCTCCGCGAGGTGCCGGTCCATGGCGTGCACGATCAGTCCGCCGAGCGGGCTGAAGTGCTGCTCGTTCACGTCCCAGGCGCCACTCGCGTGCGTGGTGGGCTTGTAGCGGTGCTCGTCGATGGGCTCGAAGTAACTGCCGGTGTTCAACGGGTGATCCTTCTCGTGCTGGCGGATTCTCGGGCGCGCTGCCGAAAGAGTGCTGCATACACGGGTCTCCGCGCCAGCCCCGGTCGAGGGTGCCCCCGCACCGGAGCCCCGGCCCGCGCCGGGTTGACCGGTACGCGACAGCCCCTGACCGTTTCGCGTTCGCCATCGGAGACGACGTACGAAATGCCGAACATGCGGGTGTCGGGCCGCAGTTGAGGCGTGAGGCGTGAGGCGCGAGCGGGTCGATGCGGTCGGCGATGCGGTGGGCGTGCGGTGGGCCATGCGGAAGGGGTGGGCGACGGGCATGGACGAGGCCAGGGGTGGCGAGTCGGCCGAAGAGTTCCACGCCTTCTTCGCACAGCACTACGCGGCCCTCGCCCGGCTCGCCCACCTGCTCACCGGAGACACGGACGGCGCCGACGACCTCGCCGCCGACGCCTTCCTCGTGCTCTGGCGCCGCTGGGACCGGGTCCGTGCGGCCGAGCACCCCGCCGCGTACGCCCGTGGAGTGCTGGCCAACATGGCGCGCAGCCGCATCCGCAGTGCCGTGCGCGAACGCCGCCGCATCACTCCTCGTCCTGCGGCACGCCTTCGACCTCTCGGAGCGGGAGACCGCCCGCACCCTGGGCGTCTCGGTGGGTACGGTGAAGAGCCAGACGTCCAAGGGCATGGCCGAACTGCGGCGGCTGCTCGGACCTCAACAGGCCCTGGAACGCGTGCGGATGACCGCGGCCGGTCCGGGCGGTGACCGATGAGAGGCGCGGAACGGCGCGGGGCGCGGGGGCGAGCGAAAGGGCCGGCGGGGATGGGCGCGGGACAGCAGGAGGTGCGCGACCGCCTGCGCGAGGCAGCCCAGGCGCACATCCCGGACCGTGAACGGATACGCGCCTGCGTCGAACGCGGGATGTCGGCGCCGGGGGGCGCCCGGTCCCCCGGCCCGCGCCGCCGGGCGCCGCAGTGGCTGCGCGTGACCGGGGCGACCGTCGCCGTCGCCGCCGTGCTCGCCGCGGGCGGCTACGGGGTGGCCGGTGCCGTCCGTACCGATGAGGCGCCGCAGCGGACCGTGGCGACGGACCCGGCGCCGTACCGTGCCGCCGCGGGGGAGGTGGTGTGGGCGGACGGTTCGATCGACCCGGGCAGTTCCGCGTACTGGAGTCAGAGCAACGTCACGGTCAAGGTGCGCGGGCCCCTCACGGCCCTGACCGTCGAGGTGCGCCTCGACGCACGTGACGCACCCAAGAGCACGGGCAGTTGGCGGACCCGGGCGTACGGTCCCGGTCCGCGAGCAGTGAGCGGGCCTCTCCTTGCCTCGCCGCGCGGTGAGGCAAGGAGAGACGACACCAGGTGACCCCTGCTCAGCTCGTGAGTTCCGCGAAGCGGCGGGTCAGTTCGGCGCTGCCCTGCTCGGTCAGGCTGCCGTGCAGGCGCAGCCGGGAGATGCCGCCGTCGGGGTACACGTCCAGGCGCACCTCGGTGGCCGTGGCAGGCGCGGCCAGCGGCAGCCGGTGCAGGGTGTCGGGCTGCAACCGCGTGCGCGGGACGATCTCGGTCCACTCGCCGCTCTCGCCGTCCCGCACGGACAGGCTGATCCAGCCCGCCGAGTTGCCCTTCAGGTAGGCCGTGTCGACCTCCACGGCGCGGATCTCGCCCTGCGCCGGAAGGCGGTATTCGATCCAGTCGTTGCCCTTGTCGCGGCGTCGCCGGGTCTCCCAGCCGTCGTCCATCTTGCGGGACGTGCCGGGCAGGATCGTGTTGCCGGGGGAGGAGTAGAACGCGTCCGAGGCGTCGGTGACCGTACCGCCGTTGACCACGCACGCCAGGTCGAAGCTGCCCAGGAGCGCCAGCCAGGCCGGGTCGGGCACGACCTCGCCGTGCACCCGGAGACGGGCGATGCCGCCGTCGGGGTGCTGGTTGAGGCGCAGGTGCGTGAAGCGGCGCTCCACCGTGACCTCGAAGCCGTTGGCCGCGTGACCGCGCACCGCCGTGCGGGGCACGATCTCCTCCCACTTCACCGCGTCGGACAGCAGCTCCTCCGGACCGGCGTCCGGCCGGGCGCAGGCGCCCTCGACGCTGATCTGCTGCGGGTAGTTGCCGCGGAAGTGCGCGGTGTCGACGATGATCCCGCGCACGATGCCGGGAACGCCGAGCCGGATCACCGCCCAGTCGTGCTCGTCCGCCTCCGGGTGCGGGGTGTCGGCGCCCGCACCGCGGCGGCGGCGAGTCTCCCAGCCGTCCATGACCTTGCCCTTGTGGCCGAAGGCCTCCGGGTCGAACACGGCGCGGTGCGGAAGCAGCAGGTTCTCGCGCTGCGCGAAGAACTCGTCGTTGGCGGCGATCACTCCGCCCCCGAGCCGCCGGTCGGCGAGGTCGGGCAGCTGCGTGAAGCCGAAGTCCCCGCCGCGGAAGTCGGCGTACGGGTCGCCTCCGCCGTACGGGTTCGCGTCGTTCTTGCGGGACGGGTCGAGGGTCATGGCCTGCCTTCCGTGCGGTGCGCGCGCTGATCGCGGTCGCGGTGACTCGACTGTCACAGAACGAGAGCAGGTAGGTCCATCGAAAGTTTACGAACAGTACATTCAGCAGAAGTGAATGGTCCCTCAGTGCAGCTGCACCCCCAGCACCTTCTCCAGCGCCTCCGCCTGCTCGTCCGTCGCGAACACCATGTATGTCTCGTAGTTCGCGTTCCGCAGGCGTACGAAGTCGACCTCCCGGAATCTGCGCCGGTCGACCCCCGGGTCCGGCTCCGCGTGGCCGACGATGCTGGGGACGGACACGTGGTCGAGGTACTCGTCCGACAGGTGCTCGACGTCCTCACGGACCAGGACGCCGTTGCGCCGGAACTCCAGCGTCTCGTAGTCCTCGTCGTCCCGGAGCAGCCGCACGTCCGTGATCGTGACCGCCCCGGCGGTGAGCGCGGCGGCCTCCTCCAGGATGTGTGTGTAGCTCTCCTCCAGGTCGTCGACGTCGTCGCCGTGGGCCTGCACACCCACCCCGAACGCCATCATGGCGCTGGGCACCCAGGACGGCTCGTCCAGCGGTTTGTGCGCCCACTCGGAGATGCCGTCGAGCACCTCGGCGACGCGCTCCGCCGGGGCCATGCCGATGTCCTGGAGGACCGCGCCCACGTACGCGTACGTCGGCGGTCTGAACCAGAACAGGACGTCCCTCAACGGCTCGGCCGGACGCCCGGGTTTGGCCTCCCGCAGCTCCCGCAGCTCCCGCAGGCAGCCCAGCGGATGGGCCGCGCCAGGGAGCCGTTTGCCGGGCTGGTCCACGAACGGCACCCCGGTCCAGGGGTGCTCCCGCGATCCGAGGGAGCCCGGTTCGGCGGACTCGTCGAGCGGGACGTACTGCCACATCGCGCCCTTGGTGCGGCGGATCACCTCGCCCAGATACCAGCAGGCCCCCTGCACGAACGGCTCGTCCCGCGCCGCGTCGAACTCCTCGACGGTGGGGAAGCGTTGACGTATGACGTTCTCCAGCCAGTCGAGCGTCTCAGGGTGGAAGTTCCACCGCCACTCCCCGCCGAACGCCTCCTCCGCCCACTTCGGCAGGGCTTCGCGCCGCTCGGCCGTCCAACGCCTCAGGAACGGGTCCTCGGCGAGCGCGGGGACCGGATCGACCTGCGGCGTATGCGCCTTGACCGGGGCCCAGCCCGGCACCTGCTCCGCCAGCGCGCCGACCGCCTCCCGCAGCCGGGCCACCTCCGCACCGAACGCCCGGCCCGAACCGGCCCGCAGCGCATGCGCGATCAGCAGCTTCGGCGCGACGGGCGAGAGCCCCAAATCGGCGTCAGGGCACACCACCGGCTGCCCCGGCGCGCCGTCCACGGGCCGGGTGTTCCACCCCCACGCCCCGCCCGCGAAGCCGAGCAGCACCTCACCCACGTACGCCGCGGCCGCGCCCGTCCACTCGGCCCGGTCCTTCGCGGACCAGGAGGCCGAGCGCCTCAACAGCTCTTCTTCCAGGGTGTCCAGGGAGGCGGGCCTGAAGTCGAACCACTCCCCGTCCGGCAGCAGCACCTTGTCCAGGAGCAGCAGTTCGTACGGCAGGCTGCGTGTCCACCGCCGCAGCGACTCCTCCGGATCCGAGGCCTCGCCGGTCCCGTCCGCATGCGTCTCACTGGTCATGCGGCCACCCTAGGCGCCACCACTGACAACGCCGCCCGGCCGCCGAACTCCCGTTACCGGAACGGGTAGTTCAGCCGCAGCGGACGGCGTTCGACCGCAGGGCGGCAACGCTCAGTGCGCGAAGACCACGCTGGCCAGGACCACGTGCGTGGCGGTGCCGCCGAGGATGCTCAGGAGCGCGTTGCGCCGCCACAGATGCAGCCCGACCGTGACCGCCATGGCGATCAGTGGCGCGAGGACCCGGGTCTCGGTCACGGGCAGATCGCGCAGGCAGTACACGAGCAGGATCACCATGATCCCCGCCGGCATGCGCGTACTCAGGTACTGCACGGTGCTGCTCGCGCGCAGCGGCGCGAGGGCGGCGAACGGCAGGGCGCGCAGGCCCCACGTGATGACGGCGGAGACCGCGACGGCGGCCAGCAGGTAGGGCGTCTCAGGCATGACGCTCCGTCCCGTGGGCGCGGTCAGCGGAACGCCGGGTCATGAAGTGCCGTGCCATCAGCGCGACGGCGAACAGCGAGCAGGCGGCGAGCATCATCTGCGAGGGGAAAAGGACACGCGCGACCACCGCACTGAGCAGGGCGAGCGCGGGCGTGGGCAGGTCGTCGAGCCGGTCCCGGATCGCGTCGAGGGCGAGGACGGTGAACAGGGCGGTGAGCGCGAAGTCCAACCCCGTGACCCCCTCGGGCACGAGGGAGCCGAGCAGTCCGCCGAGGGTGGCTCCGCCGACCCAGTACAGGTGCATGTACAGCTGCAGGAACACCGTGCGCCGCCCCGACCAGGCGCGGGCCCGCTCGCTGGTGGCGAGCGCGAACGCCTCGTCGGTGAGGGCGAACGTGCTGTACGCCTTCGCCGCCCGGCCGTCGACCCGGTGCAGAGGGAAGGACAGCGCGTAGAAGACGTGCCGGATGTTGACCAGGAAGGCGGTCAGCGCCACCGTCGCCAACGGCGCCACGGCCGTAACCAGGCCGATGAGCAGGAACTCGAACGACCCGGCGTAGATGAACGCGGTGAACGCGGTCGCCCACCACCAGTCGAGCCCGGCCTGGGCGATGAGCACGCCGAAGGCGAGCCCGAGCGGCACGAGGGCAAGCCCCACGGTGGCGGAGTCCTTGAGCGCCGAGAGCGCGGCGGGCGGCGCGGCCGGAGCCGGGAGGGAGGCCGGGGCGACGGGCGCGGTCGTCCGGGGCGCGGGTATCAGCAGTGGCGCAGAGGGCGTCGACGGCTCGGCGACCAGCTGACGGTCGACGGGCCGGAGAGGTTCGCCGACGACCGGTGTACGTATGGGCATGCCGCAATTTTAGGAAAGATTGCGCCTAATTTGGTTGCCGAAGATGGCCGTATGATCTGCGTATGAGCAATGAAGTGCCCATTGATGAGATCGACAGCGAAATCTTGTTTCAACTGAGCCAGGACGGGCGTCTGACCAACGTCGAACTGGCGAAGCGGGTCGGGCTGACTCCGCCGCCCTGCCTGCGCCGCGTGAAACGTCTGGAGGAGAGCGGCGCGATCTCCGGATACCGGGCCGTCATCGACCCCGCGGCGCTCGGCCGCGGCCTGGACGTGCTCATCGACGTCGAGGTCAGCGCGAACGACCGCAGGACGTTCCTGGAGTTCGAGGAGACGGTGACGTCCTTCGAGGAGGTCGTGGAGTTCCGCCGCATGTTCGGCCGCCCCGACTACTTCATCCGCGTCGCCGTCGCCGACCACGCGGCCTACGAGGTCTTCCTCACCGACAAGTTGAGCGCTCAGGCGTGCGTACTGCGGGTGGTCTCCCACCTCACCATGAAGCGGATCAAGGGCGGCCCCTGAACCCTTCGCCGCGCCAGCTCGACGAGAACGCCGCGTATATCCCCTGCCATCGCACCGACCCTACAGAAATCCGTCCGGCAGAGTCGCCCCGACCGAACGCAGATGCCCGAGGGCCGCGGCGAGCGAGTAGCAGTCGAAGAGGGCCGAATGCTCCTGGCCCGAGCCGGGCTTGGGCAGGCCGAGCACCTGCCACAGACGGCCCACGTTCGCCGCCGCCGTCGTGGGTGCGACATGGTTCAACCACGGCCGTACGTTGACGAATCGCGCCGCGAGCCAGCTGTGCTTCAGCACTTCCCCGCGGGCCCGGGCCCAGCCGACGTTCTCGCCGAGTACGACCATGTCGTTGCCGTACGAGAGCACGGACTGGTCCTGGCAGAACCCCAGGAAATCGCCCAACGCCCGGGCCGGAGAGACCCCTTCGCGGTCCACCTTCTCCTGCTGGATTCCGGTGAGTCCGGTGAAATAGGGCGAGAGCCGGGGGTTCGTCACCGGGCGGACGAGCGTCTCGAACTCCTCGACCACGGCGTACCGCTCGTCCAGCCGCAGCGCCCCGATCTGCACGATCTCCCGCAACTGGCCGGGCTCCGCCCAGTCCCGCTCCAGCGCGCCGGGCCATGACGTGAACTCCAGGTCGAACAGAACGAATGTCGTCACAGTCTCCGTGCTCCTTGGTGGGGGGGCTCGGAACGCATTCTCCGGGGCTGACGCCGGAGCGGTGCCTCTGGACACCGTCCGTTCCGGGGAAGCACGGCCCACCGGCACCTGCTGTCCACCTCTGGTCAAGGTGTGAGCGCGTACGCCCGTACGCCCGTACGTGCAAGGCGAGTTCGGGCGTACGCACGTACGCGGAAGGCGAAGGGTTCCGGGAGGCGAACTCCCTACACCCCCGCGGGAGTCCGCTTCGCGCGCGAGCGCACCTGGAGGGCCGTGACGATCTCGACCACGCCCATCACCACCAGCCACACCCCGCCCCACACCGTCAGCACCGCGACCGACTCGAACGGCGACACGATCAGGACCGCGCCCGCCACCGCGCTCACGATGCCGAGGAACACCTGCCAGCCGCGCGCCGGCATGTCCGGGTCGGAGAGTGCAGCGACGGTCTGCGTGATGCCGCGGAACAACCAGCCGATCCCGATCCACAGGGCGAGCAGCAGCAGCGACTGCATCGGCCCGCGGAAGCAGAACAGGCCGAGCAGCACGGACAGGGCGCCGCTGATGAACGTGATGATCCGCATCGCCGAGGCCACGTGCGAGCCGAACGCCGAGACGAGCTGGAAGACGCCGCTCACGATGAGATAGAGGCCGAAGAACACACCGGCCGCAAGCAGCGAGGCACCCGGCCAGACCAGGACGAGAACGCCGAGGACCAGTGACGCCAGACCGGCCAGCAGGATGGCCGGCCAGGTGGACCTGGCGAGCAGACCGAGCGGTCCGGGCGCGCCCGGTGGCGTCGTCCGCCCCTCGCCGGGTGGAGTCCGCCCTTCGCCGGGTGGAGTCCGCCCTTCGCCGGGTGGCGTCGGGTGCGATGCCTGAGGGTGCGGGGTCTGAGCGTCCGGGGTCTGGGGGCCAGATGCCTGCGGGCCCGGTGCCTGCGGTTCGTGCGGCGCTTGGGTCATGTTCGACTGTTCGTTCAGCCGCAGACGGGCCGCGACCGGGACTGGGCCGGACGGGGGACGCCGGGGAGACCAGAGACCCCGGCCTGAGCGTACGGTCGTACCTTCCAAGGTGTACGGTCGTCCCCATGCCGACGGACCACTTTGCGGACGACCCGCGGACCAACCTGGAGCGGATGCTCGCGGGCGACCTCTACATCGCCGACGACCCGGAGATCGGCCGCCGCGTGCAGCGCGCGATGCGCCTCACCGCCCGGTACCAGGAGCTCTACCTGGAGGACCGGCCGGGGGCCAGATCCGTACTCGAAGAGCTGCTCGCCGAGGTGGGCGAGGACGTGGACCTGCGGCCACCGCTGTACGTCGACCTCGGCAGCAACATCACCATCGGCGCGCGCACCTCCGTCAACTACCACCTGACCGCCCTCGACGTCGCCGCGATCACCATCGGCGACGACTGCCTGATCGGCCCGAACGTCCAACTCCTCACGCCCACCCACCCGGTGGAGCCCGAGCCGAGGCGGGACAAACTGGAGGCGGCGCTGCCCATCACCATCGGGGACAACGTCTGGCTCGGCGGCGGAGTCATCGTCTGCCCCGGCGTGACCATCGGCGACAACAGCGTCATCGGCGCCGGAGCGGTGGTCAGCAGGGACATCCCCGCCGGTGTCGTAGCCGTGGGCAACCCGGCCCGCCCGATCCGCGATATCTGAAGAACTTCGGGAGCACATCATGGCCACCGGACACGCGGACCCGCAGCGGCGCGCGCGCATCCTCGCCGCCACCCTCGACCACATCGCCGAGGAGGGCGTCGCGGGCGTCTCCCACCGCAAGATCGCCACCCGCGCCGGGGTGCCCCTCGGCTCGATGACGTACCACTTCTCCGGCATCGACGAACTGCTGCGCGAGGCCTTCACCGGCTTCGCGGACCACTTCGTGACCGTCTTCGAGGAGCACCTCGGCCACGCCACCACGGCGGAAGAGGCCTGCGAGGCGGTCACGGACCTCGTCCACACACTGTCCGAAGGGCCCCGCCGCGACCTGGTCCTCACCCAGGAGCTCTACACCCTGGCCGCTCGCCGCCCCGAGTACCGGAAACTCACGCAGTCCTGGATGCGCCGGAGTCGGCAACGCCTGGAGGAGCACTTCGACCCGGAGACCGCACGCCAACTCGACGCGCTCATCGAGGGCCTGACCCTGCACCGCGCCCTCGACCCGGCCCCACACGACCGCGCCCTGACACGCGAGGCGATCCGCCGCATCACGACGCCCGAGCGTCAACGCGTCAGGTGATCCGGCCGGGCGCGCCCGTGCGCTGACGTGCGGGGTGACCGGGCGGATTGCGATGCCCGCGCGTCAACGGATCTCTTGGTCCGTCCGCAATCACCGCCTCATGCGATCACAGGGCGACGGCCCCCTTCCAACGCGCCGGAGGGGAGCTCAACCGCGTTCACGCAGGTACGCGTCCAGCTCGGCGGCGCCCGTCAGCATGGCCCGGCCGCGGGCGGACAGCCGGCCGTGCCAGTCCGACAGGGCGCCCTCCAACGGTTCGAGTCCACCGGCCGCGCGCACCTGGGCGATCAGCGGGGCGATCTGCTCCAACAGGTGGCCGCCGCGCCGGAGTTGGTGGGCCAGGCGGGCGTCCCGTACGTCGGCCTCGTCGTACACCCGATACCCCGTCCGCGGATCGCGGCGCGGGCTGATCAGTCCGGCGCGCTCCCACTTGCGGAGCGTCGCGGGACGGATGCCGAGGCGGTGTGCCAGCGGGCCGATGAAGGTGTCGCCGGACGGGGGAGTGCCCCGGTCGCCGCCCGGCCGTGTGGGTTTCAGGTCGCCGCCCGGCCGGGTGGGTTCCAGGTCGCCGCCCCGCCGTGTGGGTTCCAGGTCGCGCAAGGCGTCCTCCACCGCCCGCAACGTCCGCCGGTCGTCCAGGAGTTGGGCGTGACTCTCGTCGATCAGCCGGTACGCCTCCTCGCGGGCGCCCTCGTTCACGGCCCGCATGATCGACGCGGCCGTGGGGTGACCATGGCCGGGGAGCAGGGCGAGGAAGGCGCGCAGGGCACTCGCATGCACGGGGGTGTACGTGCGGTAGCCGGACGCGGTGCGGTCCGCGGGCGGGAGGATGCCGGACTCCTCGTAGTTGCGCACCGCCTGGGTGGACAGACCGTGCCCGCGCGCCAGATCCACCGGCCGCAGCCGCACCCGGGTTTGAGGGTTGTCCGCCATGAATCCGCCTGATCTCCCCACCACACACGTCCAAAGTTTCCACCCGAGGTTCAACGATAGCGTTGAAGGCATGGCCACCGACATCCAGGAAATCACCGAAGCGACCCACGCCCTCGACGCCACCGCCGTCCTGAACCTGCTCCCCACCCGGCCCCGCGTCCTCGGCCTCGGCGAGCCCACCCACGGCGAGGACTCGCTGCTCGACCTGCGCAACGATGTGTTCCGGCAACTCGTCGAGCAGGAGGGCTACCGGACGATCGCGCTGGAGAGCGACTGCCTGCGGGGCCTGGCCGTGGACGCGTACGTCACCTCGGGAACCGGCACCCTCGACGAGGTCATGGCGCACGGCTTCAGCCACGGCTGGGGCGCATCGGCAGCCAACCGCGCACTCGTGCGCTGGATGCGCGCCTACAACGTCCGGGCCGACCACGACGGCCGCCCCGCCTCCGACCGCCTCCGCTTCGCAGGCTTCGACGGCCCGCTGGAGATCACCCACGCCGAGAGCCCCCGCCAGGCACTCCTGGCCCTGCACGGCCACCTCGCCGCCCACCTGCCCGCCGACCTCCTGCCCTGCACGGCGCAGACCCTCGACGACCTGCTCGGCACCGACGACCGCTGGACCGAGCCCGCCGCGATGATGGACCCGGAACGCTCCGTGGGCCAGTCGCCCGAAGCCCGTCAACTACGCCTGTACGCCGACGACTTGACGGCCCTCCTCGAAGCGCAGTCCCCGCACCTGCTCGCCACCTGCACCCCGGACGAACAGCAGCGGGCCCACCTGCACGCGCGCACCGCGACCGGCCTCCTGCGCTACCACCACTGGATGGCCGACACCTCACCGGTCCGCATGTCCCGTCTCATCGGCATACGGGACCACATGATGGCCGGCAACCTCCTCGCCCTGGCCGAGCGCGGAACGGTGCTCGTGCACGCGCAGAACTCCCATCTCCAGCGCGAGAAGAGCTCGATGCGCATGTGGGATCAGCCGCTCGTGGAGTGGTGGAGCGCCGGTGCCCTGGTGAGCGCACGCCTCGGCGAGGAGTACGCCTTCCTGGCCACGGCGCTCGGCACCATCCGGCACCAGGGAGTGGACACCCCGCCGCCGGACACCCTCGAAGGACTCCTGTACGCCCTCCCGGAGGGGCACCGCACCCCGGACCGGGAAGACCCGCTGGAGCATTGCCTGCTGGACGCTGCCCGCCTCGCCACCGCCCTCGGCGACCAGCGCCCGCGCCCCCGCGTCTCCCCGTGGTTCGGCTACGCCCCGCTGGACCCGGCCCACCTGGAGAGCATCGACGGCGTCGTCTTCGTCAAGGACGTACCGCAGCGTTAGGGGGCGTCTCCGCCGGGCGGAGCCGGGTGTCGTCCCTCAGTCGGTCTCCTTCGTCAGCCCGGCCTCCGCGCACGCCGTCGCGTACTTCGCCGTGCAGATCTCCGACACCTTGAAGATGCCGTCCTTGATGACCGTGCTCTTGATGTTCCTGCGGGTCAGCGGCTCCACCACCACCGTGTGCGCCCGGATGTCCTTGGCGGTCGGGCTGTCCACGCGGTCGGCCGTCATCGCCTCGAACTCGATGTCGCGCCCCTGTGAGAGCCGCACCGCCATCTCGGCGGCCGTCGCGGCCTCCTCCGTATAGGGCTTGTACACACTCATGTACTGATCGCCCGTCAGGATCCGTCGTACGGCGGCGAGTTCGGCGTCCTGGCCGGTGACCGGCGGCAGGGTGCCGACGCCGGAGTCCTTCAGGGCCTCGATGATGCCACCGGCCATGCCGTCGTTGGCCGAGTAGACCGCCGCGATGTTCTCGGCGCCGAGCTCGGAGATCGCCTGCTCCATGTGCTCCTTGGCGTTCGAGGGCTTCCAGCCCGCCGTGTCGTACGACTTGGCGATCGTCACCGTGAGTTTGAGGCGGC
Source organism: Streptomyces luteolus (assembly GCF_029968015.1). GTDB lineage: Bacteria > Actinomycetota > Actinomycetes > Streptomycetales > Streptomycetaceae > Streptomyces > Streptomyces luteolus. The sequence continues at coordinate 120,249 of NZ_JASCIS010000003.1, read as the reverse complement.
TGGTCGCCCCGGCCTCCAGTTGCGCGCTGTTCGGGTCGGTCGGCGAGCCGTTGATCATCACGACCTTGCTCTTCTTCGTCGCGTCGTCACCGAGCGCGTCCAGGATCGACTTGCCCTGGACCTCGCCGACCAGCTGGTTGTCGAAGCCGATGTACGCGTCGATCGGCCCCTCCGCGAGGCGGTCGTACGCGATGACGTTGACGCCCGCGTCCTTGGCGGCCCGTACGGAAGGGGCGATGGCGTGGGCGTCGACCGGGTCCACGACGATCGTGTCCACCTTGTCGGCGATCATCGAGCGCATCTGCCGGCTCTGCCGCTTCGGGTCCTGATCGGCGTTGGCGTACACGAGGCGGCCCTTGCCGTGCGTGAGCTCCTCGACCTGCTGCTCGATGATGGGCTGGTCGAACTTCTCGTACCGGGCCGTGTCCTTCTCCGGGAGCAGCAGGCCGATCGTCACGTCGTCGCCCTTGGTCGCCTCCGGGCTGCTGGTGCTCTCGCTCCCGGGCAGCATGCCACCGCAGGCCGTGAGCGTGACCAGCTGGACGGATGCGATGCAGGTTGCGGCTGCGCATCGCATGCGCGTGTTCATGGGGTGCCTCCCTGAGATGGCCGCGACGTTACGGCCGAATGGAGGGCAGCCAACTCGGTCACCCCACCCGAGTCAAGAGGTGAAGCCGCAACGCAACCGGGGGGGTTCCGGCGTTCGCCGGGTGAAGCGGCGGCCGTCCCTCAGCGGCACCTGCTCACGCGGCCGCACAGCCCGCACAGCCCGCACAGCCCGCACAGCGGCCCGGGCCCCGCGGTCACTTCACCGCCCGGCCGCCCGGCGTGTACGCGAGATACACCTGGCCCATCCCGCCACTGCCGATCCGACCCCGCAGCGAAAAGCCGCCGACCCGCTCCGGATCGTCCGGGGTGAGCGCCTGCACACGCGCCAACTGCGCGCCGGACTCGTTCATGGACTGCCGTACCTCGCCCCCGTACACCCGCACTGAACGCGGGAACGCTACCGAACCCGCCGTACGCCATCCGCGCGGGGCCGCGATTCCCGGCGCCGACACGAGCGAGTCCAGCCTGAGCCGGGGCCTTGCCTGCCCTAGTGCTGCTGCCCCAGCGCACTGTGCTCCTGGGCGCCCGCCGTGTGGTCGCCGTCCCGGCCAGGGGTCTTCGCGAGGGTCGACTCCCGCAGTTGCGCGCGGAGTTCATCGGCAGGTTCGCCCAGAATGACCGCGCTGACGACGAGTTCCAGCATCAGGCGGTCGTAGGCATCGCTCAGCGGCTTGTAGTGTGTCCGGTCGCCCTCGACCACGGCGCCGACGATCCGCCGGCCGCCGTCGGGCGCGGGCGCGAAGGTCGCCTCGTAGATTCCGCGACCGGTCCAACTCCGGTGCAGGAAGAGGACGTTGCCCTCGGCGAAGGCGTTCCATCTCTGGTCCATGGACCGGGCGTGGCAGCCGCGGCTGATCCGTTCCCACTCCGTGTCCGTCCAGACGCGTTCAGGAAGCGGCGAGAGCGTCCGCGGCTCGACGATCGGGTGGAGGCGCCGGAACGCGTCGCGGGTCAGGAGCGCGGGCGGCGCGGTGGCGTCGTCGGCCCCGGAGCCGTCCCCGGAGCGGACCACCCCGGAGCCGGTGGGGATGTCAGCTGTCATGGCGCGGATCGTACGGTCAACTCCCGGCCCTCGAACAACTCTCGTCCCCCGAACAACTTCCGCCCCGGAGCGGATCCCCCGCCGGGCAACGTGCGCGGGCGGGGGAACCGGGGGAACCCAGGGGAGGAGGGAACGGTCGGCGGGGTCAGCGGCCGGCGGGGATCGAGGGGCGGTCGCCCTCGACGTCGGCCTCCTCGCCGCCCCGCACCCAGACCGTGCGCTGCGGGAAGGGCATCTCGATGCCGGCGGCGTCCAGGGCGTCCTTGACGCGGCGGCGCAGCTCGCGCGTGACGGCCCACTGCTTGAGCGGGGCGGTCTTCACGACGAGGCGGACGACGACGCCGTCGGGGCTGAGCGACTGCACACCCCAGACCGACGGGTCCTCAAGCAGGACGTCCTTGAAGTCCGGGTTCTCCCGCAGGGCGAGGCCGGTCTCCTCCAGGACGTCGAAGACCGTCTCCAGGTTGGAGTCGTAGGCCACGGACACGTCGAGGACCGCGCGGGCCCACTCCTGGCTGTCGTTGCGGACGCGCATGATCTCGCCGTTGCGGATGTGCCACAGGCCGCCGTTGAGGTCGCGGACCTGCGTGAGGCGAAGCCCGACGTGCTCGACCTCGCCGATGGCCTCGCCCAGGTCGACCGAGTCGCCCACGCCGTACTGGTCCTCGACCATGATCAGCATGCCCGCGAGGTAGTCCGCTACAAGGCTCTGCGCACCGAAACCGATCGCCAGACCGACCACGCCCGCGCTGGCGAGCAGCGGGCCGAGCGCGATGCCGATCTGGTCCAGGACCATGGCCAGGCCCATCACGGCGATCACGATGGTCACGATGCTGCTGAGCACCGAGCCGATCGTGCGTGCCCGCTGCTCGCGGCGCTCGTCCGCGCGGGTCTTGTCCCGCTGCAGCACGGCGGGGCCGCGCGTGGACCTGCGGGGCTCGTCGCCCCCGTTCTGGAGCACGCGCTCGACGACGCGAGTGATGGCCCGCTTGGCGAGCACACGTACCAGCATCGCCCCCAGCACGATCAGGAGGATGCGCAGCGGAACACCCACCAGGGTGCCGAGGTTGTCCTGCAGCCATGCCGGGGCGGCGATGGCCGGGTTGTCATGGCTGCTCAGGAGGTACGACGCGGACGCGTCGACGGATGACACGGGAGGGCTCCGTTCGATCGATGGCTGCGGCACCAGGGTCCCGGCGCCAGGAGGCCGAACCTATTTACGGGGCTCCGCCGAGGTCAAAAAGTGTGGAGAGCACGTACAGGCAGGGTGAACGCATGAGGAGCCCGGCGGGGCGGCGGCCGGGTGGGGGCTCGGCTGTGCTGGTGCGGAGCGCCATGGAAACTCCAATATTCCTTGACAGGAATATTCGTGTGCATGAATACTCGTGGTCATGGACGCACTTCTCTCCGCCCTGGCCGACCCCGTCCGCTGGCGGCTCGTGAGCCTGCTTGCCGAACGGCCCCGCTCCGTCGGGGTCCTCGCCCAGCTCGCCGAGGCACGGCAGCCCCAGACGACCAAGCACCTCCAGACCCTGGAGCGGGCCGGCCTCGTCACGGCGGAGCGCACCGGCCAGCGCCGCATCTACACCCTCCGTTCGGCCCCGCTCCGGGAGTTGGCCACCGCGCTGACCGGCCTCGCGGACACCGTGGACCAGGACGGAGGCGCGTACGAGACATACGAGCGCCACGGGCGCAGCGTCGACGCGGAACGCGGCGCGGCCGATCGGCGGGGCTGGGCGGACGGCCGGACCTTCGACTTCCACCGCCCGTTGGCAGGGAGCCCCGGGCAGGTCTGGCGCCATCTGACCGAGCCCGCGCTGCTCCACCGCTGGTGGACCCCGGACGACCTGAAGGTGTCCGAGCTGGTCTTCGAGGCGCGGCCGGGCGGGCGGATCGTCCTGGAGTACCGCGACGTCAAGGACGCGGCCGGCACCGACACGGTCGCCGGACGCGGAGAAGGCGTCGTCGAAGAGGCCCGCCCCGGCGAGCGCCTCACCTACCGGCTCTCCCCGCGCCTGCCCGACGGCGGCACCGCCTTCACCGCCCACGTCGACTTCGCCCTCAGGCCCGCGGCCACCGGCACCGACCTGGACGTCCGCTACAGCATCACCGACAGCGCCGTCGACTCCGCGGACTTCGTCGCCGGCATCGAACTCGGATTCGGCCAGAGCCTCGACAAGCTCGCCGCCGCTCTGTCCGCCGAGGGCGCAGAGCACTGACGACACGACCGACCGACCGACCCCTGATCACACTCGCACGCGGCACCGACACGAGGAGCACGAGATGACTGGGAATGAGATGACTGGGCACGAAACGACTGGGCACGAAACGGCCGAGTACGAGATGACCGGGCACGAGATGACCGGGCACGAGATGACCGAGCGCGAAATGACCGAGCGCACCGGCCGCCGCGTGACCGCCAACCTCAGCCTCTCCCTCGACGGGCGCTACCACGGCCCCGCCGGACCCGGCGACTTCAGCATGTTCGCCCCGTACGTGACCAGTGAAGTCGCCCGGGGCCAGCTCACCCGCATCTGGGAGGGCGCGACGACGGCGCTGCTCGGCCGGGTCAACGCCGAGGGCTTCCTCGGCTACTGGCCCGCGGTCGCCGCCGACGAGCACGCCGACCCGCGCGATCGCGGCTACGCGAAGTGGCTGGTCGACACGGAGAAGGTGGTCTTCTCGACCACCCTGAGCGAAGCGCCCTGGGAGCGGACCCGCGTGGTGAACGCCCCGGCCGCCGACGTCGTCGCCGAGCTCAAGGCGAGCGGCGAGGGCGACATCCTCGTCAACAGCTGCCCCAGCCTGATCAAGCCGCTCCTCGGGGCAGACCTGATCGACCGGCTCTACTTCATGATCTTTCCGGAGATCGCCGGAGGCGGAGGGCGCCTGTTCGACGACGGCCTGCCCGCCACGAAGTGGCAACTCACGCACCAGGAGACCGGTGAGCTGGGCGAGTTGGCCATGGTCTACGACCGCGTGCGGTAACCGGCCCCAGGGAACGGGCCGCGTTGTCAGTGGTGGGTGCGAGGCTGGGGCGCATGGACATGGACAGGAAAGAGGAGCTGCTCCGCGGCCGCGTCTACGGCCAGGACCACGACGACCCGCACCGAGGCCCCCAACCCGGCCGGACCTACGCCCAGTTGGTCGGCGGCCCGCTCGACGGCCTGCTTCTGGACGTCACGGGCCTGACGCCGGAGGAGGCCGCGACCGGCGTCGCGCTGGAGACGGAACTCGGACGGTTCGGCGCCGCAGGCCGCGCGCTCTACGACCCCCGCCCCGGCGGCCCCGCCCACTGGGACTGGTCCGGGGACACCCTCGAGACTCCCTGAGCCGAGGAGCGGTCACCGCCTCGCCGTGCGGCGGGTGTCACGGTGCAACATCATGAACGGGGCCGGTGCTTGCAACCCGCAGCCCTTGCCCGCCCCCTCCCCAGGCCCGGAGCCGGAAGGAACGCGTCATGAAGGCACTGCAGTACCGCGCTGTGGGCGCCGCCCCCGAAATCGTCACCGTCGCCGATCCGGAACCGGGGCCCGGCGAGGTTCTGCTGAAGGTCACCGCGGCCGGTGTCTGCCACTCCGACATCGCCGTGATGAGCCGGCCCGCCAACCAACTGCCGTTCCCGCTGCCCCTGACCCTCGGACACGAGGGAGTCGGCACCGTCGCCGCACTCGGGGACGGCGTCACCGGCTTCCAGGTCGGTGACGCGGTCGCGGTCTACGGCCCCTGGGGCTGCGGCAGCTGCCACATGTGCGCCCAGGGCAAGGAGAACTACTGCCTGCGGGCCGCCGAGCTCGGCATCAGACCGCCCGGACTCGGCGCCCCCGGCGCCATCGCCGAGCACATGATCGTCGACAGCCCGCGGCATCTCGTCCCGCTGGGCGACCTCGACCCGGTGCAGGCCGTGCCCCTGACCGACGCGGGGCTCACCCCGTACCACGCGATCAAGCTGTCGCTGCCCAAGCTGCTGCCGGGCAGCACGGCCGTGGTCATCGGCACGGGCGGGCTCGGCCATGTCGCCATCCAGCTGCTGCGCGCCATGACCGCCGCGCGAGTCGTCGCCCTGGACGTCACCGAGGAGAAGCTCGCCCTCGCCCGCGAGGTCGGCGCACATGAGGCGGTCCTCTCCGACGCGGCCGCCGCCACAGTGGTGCGCGAGCTGACCGACGGCAGGGGAGCGGAGGTCGTCCTGGACTTCGTGGGCGCCCCACCGACGGTCGCCTCAGCGGGCGCGATGGTGGCCGTCGAGGGTGACGTGACCCTCGTGGGCCTGGGCGGCGGCGCCCTCCCGGTCGGCTTCGGCGTGGTGCCGTACGAGGCCAAGGTCTGCTCGCCCTACTGGGGCACCCGAGCCGAGCTGATCGAGGTGCTCGACCTGGCCCGTGCGGGAGCGGTCGAGGTGCATGTGGAGGAGTACAGCCTGGACGAGGCGCCGCAGGCGTACGAGCGGCTGCACCACGGAAGGGTCGACGGCCGCGCGGTGATCCTGCCCCACGGCTGAGAGGAAGGGGGACTCGAGGGACAGGGAGACTCGAGGGACAGGGAGACTCGAGGGACAGGGAGACTCGAGGGGAAGGGCGACTCGAGAGGGAGAGGGTCTCGGCCCCTCGCGGCGAATCAGACCCGGTCGAGCGGCCGGTGCGGTGGAGCGGGGAGTTCCACCGCGACCGGGTCGCCGGGGCGGACCGTGCCGCCCGTCCGTACGACGCTCATGATCCCGGCCTTGCGGACCAGGTTCCCGGCCTCGTCGCGCCCGACGACCTGCTTCAGCAGACCCTGCTGGAAGGCGTCGATCTGCACACACGGATTGCGCAGCCCGGTCACTTCCACGACCGCCGCCTCGCCGATCCGCAGCAGCGTGCCCACCGGCAGGGCGAGCAGGTCGAGGCCGCGCGTGGTGATGTTCTCCCCGAGAGCGCCGGGCGTCACTTCGAACCCCTCCGCGGCTACCTCGGCGAACAACTCCTCGTGCATCAGGTGCACTTGACGCAGGTTCGGCCGGGTCGGGTCCTGGGCGACCCGCGAGCGGTGCTTCACCGTCACCCCGGCATGGACGTCACCCTCCACGCCGAGCCCGGCGAGCAGCGTGACGCTGTCCCGGTTGGGCTTGGTGAACGAGTAGCCCCCGTTGCTGCTGACCGCCGTGACTGTGCCGTTCATGGTCCGTCCCCCTCGCTGCCGGTGAGCGGGCACGAGCCTAACGCCCCGCAGCGGACGCCTCGAAGAACCGCACGATCCGCGGCAGTGCCATCATGCCGCGATGATCGTGATGCAGCCCGTCCTGGAGATCCACGGCCCCACCGGCTTCGACCTGTGGCCGGTGGCAGAAGTGCCGCCGTACAGCTTCCTGCCGCTCGGCGGAGCGCTCACCCCCGACGAGGTCGGCACCGCCGTCATGGCCGTCGCCGCCTGCAACGACATCGAGCCCGCCGCCGACGAACCGCCGCGCCCCACCGACCCCCTCGGCGGTTTCCTGCACGGACTGCTCACCCTGGACCCGCTCTTCGCCTCCGGCGGACTCCGCGTCACGGACACCGCGACCGGAGTGACGCTGGTGCCGGGATGCTGCAACGGCATGGACGAGCGCGGCGACTGGCAGATGGTGATCGACGGCGGCAGCGCGGGCTTCGGCCACCACCCGTCCCCGCTGGCCGAACGGCTCGGCGACACCGTCCGGTTGACCGTCGACGCCGAGGCCCCGGACAGCGAGCGTATCGAGCTCCCGGTGACGGACCTCCGTCGCCTCCTCGCGGCCGCGGAACACGACCTGCGAGCGTTCCACGCCCTGGCCTCAGTCTGGTGCACCAGGCAACTCCCCTACGTGGCAGAGGAATTGACCGAGGCGCTCGCCAGGGCCCTGGCCGTCCCTAACTCCCGAGAATCACCATCCGCTGAGTAGCCCGAGTCATCGCCACATACCGGTCGACCGCCCCCTCGACACCCGTACCGAACGACTTCGGATCCACCAGCACCACCAGGTCGAACTCCAGGCCCTTCGACAGCTCCGGCGTCAGCGACCGCACCCGCGGCCTCGCCTCGAAGGCCGCGTCGCCGATGACGCACGCCACGCCCTCCGCGTGCTCCGCCAGCCAGGCGTCAAGCACCGAGTCGAGCTCACCGACCGCCCCGTACGCGACGGGGATGCCGCTGCCGCGGATCGACGTCGGCACGTTCGCGTCCGGCAGTACCTCCCGGATCGCCGGCTCCGCCGCCGCCATCACCTCTTCCGGCGTGCGGTAGTTGATGCTCAGCGACGCCACCTCGATCCGGTCGAGGCCGACCCGTTCGAGCCGCTCCTGCCACGACTCCGTGAAACCGTGCCTGGCCTGCGCCCGGTCCCCGACGATCGTGAAGCTCCGCGACGGGCAGCGCAGCAACAGCATCTGCCACTCCGCGTCGGTCAGCTCCTGCGCCTCGTCCACGACGACATGGGCGAACGGCCCGGCGAGCAGGTCCGGTTCGACGACCGGCAGCGCGCCCTCGTCGATCAGGCTGTCCTGCAGATCCTTGCCGCGCAGCATCGTCACCGCGCCCTCACCGTCCGCGTCGGCCGCGATCACGTTCTCGATGACCCCCGCCATCCGCTCCCGCTCGGCGGCCACCGCGGCCTCGTGCCGGCGCCTGCGCCGCGACGCCTCCGGATCGCCGAGCCGCTGCCGGGCCGCGTCCAGCAGCGGCAGGTCGGACACGGTCCATGCCCGGGGTGCGGAACGCTGCAGCCTGCGGACGTCCTCGCGATCGAGCCAGGGCGCGCACATCCGCAGATACGCGGGCACCGACCACAAGTCGCCCACCAGATCAGTGGGTTCGAGCAGCGGCCACGCCCCGGACAGGGCCCGCACCAGCTCCCGGTCCTGCCGCAGCACCCGGCCGAACTGCTCCTCCGTCACCTCCTCGGCGCGCCCGGCGAGACGGGCTTGTTCGAGCAGGATCGTCACCAGCTCCTCCCAGACCACGTCCCGCGCCTCGTTGTGCGGGGTGCTCGGCCCGGCCGCGCGGAACGCCTCCGCCCAGTCGTCGGCGGTGAGCCGTACGTCGGCCCACGGCGTCGAGACGGTCATCGGCTCCGTCGGCGGCTCCTCGTAGAACCGCACGGCCGTCTCGATGGCCCGCACCATGTCCGCGGACGACTTCAGGCGCGCCACCTCCGGATCCGTCTCCTCCTGCGCGCCCGCGCCCTCCGCCACGAGATCCCGCACCGTGCACGTCCGCACCCCCTCCTCGCCGAGGCTGGGCAGCACGTCCGAGACGTACGCGAGATACGGCTGGTGCGGACCGACGAACAGGACGCCGCCCTTGCGGTGCCCGAGGCGCGGGTCGGAGTAGAGCAGGTGGGCCGTGCGATGCAGGGCGACCACGGTCTTGCCGGTGCCGGGCCCGCCGTCGACGACGAGCGCGCCCCGCGAACCGGCCCGGATGATGGCGTCCTGGTCGGACTGGATGGTGGCGAGCACGTCCCGCATCCGGCTCGACCGCTCGCCGCCCAGGCTCGCCACGAACGCCGACTGGTCGTCGAGCGCCGCGTGCCCCTCAAGGCCCTCGGCGGTGAACACCTCGTCCCAGTAGTCGCTGATCCGCCCGACCGACCAGCGGTACCGGCGGCGGCTGACCAGGCCCATCGGGTCGGCGTGCGTCGCCGCGAAGAAGGGCTCGGCCGCGGGCGAGCGCCAGTCGGCCAGCAGTCGGCGCCCCGAGGGGTCGGTGACTCCGAGCCGGCCGATGTACACGGGCTCCGCGTCGTCGGCGGTGACGATGCGGCCGAGGCACAGGTCGAGACCGAAGCGGCGCAGGGTGCGCAGCCGGCCGGTCAGGCGCCGCACCTGCTGGTCCCGCTCCATCGCCTCGCGCCCGACCCCGCCCGGAGCCCGCAGCTGGGCGTCGAGCTGCTCGGACAGCTCGGCGATCGACCGCTCCAGGCCGTCCGAGACGGCCGCGAAGTGCTTCTCGTCGGCGGCGATCAGGATCGGGTCGGCCTTGGCGGCGAGGTTCTCCGGGAGGGCGAAGGCGCTGGTGGTCAGTGGGGTCATGTCTCCCATTTCCGCAGGTCGTGGCATCAGGGGAGCGATTGTGAGGCATGGTGGGGGCCTTGCCGCAAGGCCCCCACTGCGCTATAAGTTGAAAGTGGCAAGGAGTGGGTACGCCCCCTTGCACTGCTCCCCGACCTTCCCTGACCTCTCCGACTGCACCGGCCGCGACGTCTTTCCCACGGGCTGGGACAACTCCCTTCACAGGCAGGGAGACTGGGCCGACCGCACCCGCCGGAGCCCAGGGAGCCCGTGATGCCCAAGTCCCCCGAGCCGTTCCTCGCCGCCTACGACGCGCTCCTCGACCGGTGGGGCCCCGGCGTCGAACGCCTCGACATCCGCACACCCCACGGCACCACCCGCGCCAACGGCCTCGGCCCGCACACCGCGCCGCCGCTGCTCCTGCTGCCCGGCGGCGGGGACAGCTCGGCCTCCTGGTTCGCCAACGCCGCCACCCTGGCCCGCACCCACCGCGTCCTGGCCGTCGACCTCATCGGCGATGCGGGCCGCAGCACCCCTGCCGACGACGGCCACCGCATCGCCACGGTCGCCCAACTCGCCGAGTGGCTGGACGCGTTGCTCGACGGCCTCGGCGTCAGCGGCACCGCTCTGGTGGGCCACTCCTACGGTGCCTGGATCGCCCTGCACTACGCCCTGGCCTCGCCCCGCGTCGAACGGCTGACCCTGCTCGACCCCACCGGCTGCTTCGCCGGATTCCGGCCCGCGTACCTGCTGCGCGCGCTCCCGGCACTGCTCGCGCCGAGCCCCGCGCGCGTACGGTCCTTCCTGCGCTGGGAGAGCGGCGGGGCGGCGTTCGACCCGGACTGGCTGCGCCTGCAGGAAGCGGCGGCCGGGGTGCGCCAGGCCCGCCCGGTCACCGGCCCGCGCCCCGCAGCCGAAGCGCTGCGCGCCCTCGACGTGCCGGTACAGCTCGTCCTCGCGGGCGCCGCCCGGACGCACGCCGCGGACCAGGTGGCCGCCACCGCGGCCCGACTGCTGCCACGCGCCGAGATCACCGTCCTGCCGGGGCAGGGGCATCACGGGTTCCAGCATCGGGCTGCGGACCAACTCGGCGCGCTGGTAGGGGAGTTCATCTCCGGGTGAGTGGGTGAGGTCACAGGCGTGCCCCGGCCCGGGAACACTCCGGGACCGGGGCACACTGCTCAGCTTCACCCGCGTACGCATCGATTCACCGGCGCGGCAACCGACTCACCTGCGCACGCATCAGAGCACCTGCGTACGTACCAGATCACCTGCCTACGCATCAGATCACCTGCCTACGCATCGGATCAGGCGCCGCTCGCGTCGAGCATCTCCTCGCGCTCCACGATCTTGACGCGATCGCGGCCCTGCGGCTCGCCGAGCGCCTTCTCCGCGGCGTCGAGCTTGTACCAGCCGTCCCACGTCGTGTAGCGGACGCCGCGCTCGCCGAGGAAGGCCTCGACGGCCTCGGGGGCGGGCTCCGACGGGGACTGCAGCCGGCCCTCGGCGTGGTCCTCCAGGAGGTTGGCGACGGTCTCGTTGGCGTCGCCCTTGGTGTGGCCGATCAGCCCGACGGGTCCGCGCCGGATCCAGCCGGTGACGTACGTGGACGACATGTGCGTGCCGCCGTCCTCGATCACCCGGCCGCCCTCGTCGGGGACCGTGCCGGAGGTGACGTCCCAGGGGAGCTTGGCCAGTTCGTCGGAGAGGTAGCCGACGGCGCGGTAGACGGCCTGGACGTCCCAGTCGGTGGTCCGGCCGGTGCCCTTCACGTTGCCCGTGCCGTCCAGTTCGGTGCGCTCGGTGCGCAGACCGACGACCTTGCCGTCCTCGCCGAGGATCTCCTGCGGCGACTCGAAGAAGTGCAGGAACAGTTTGTGCGGGCGGTCGCCGACGTCGCGGATCGCCCAGTTCTCCAGGGTCTTGGCGACCATATCGGTCTGCTTGTTCTTGCGCCGCTCGGCGATCGAGCCCTCGTCGTAGTCGATGTCCTCGGGGTTGACGATGACCTCGATGTTCGGCGAGTGGTCCAGCTCCCGAAGCTCCATCGGGCTGAACTTCGCCTGCGCCGGGCCGCGGCGGCCGAAGACGTGGATTTCCTTGGCGCGGTTGGCCTTCAGACCCTCGTGGACGTTCGGCGGTATCTCCGTCGGCAGCAGCTCCTCCGCCGTCTTGGCGAGGATGCGCGCGATGTCGAGGGCCACGTTGCCGACGCCGAGCACGGCGACCTTCTCGGCGGACAGGTCCCAGTCGCGGGGCACGTCCGGGTGGCCGTCGTACCAGGAGGCGAAGTCCGCGGCGCCGAGGGAGCCGTCGAGCTCAACGCCGGGGATGCGGAGTTCACGGTCGGCCATGGCGCCGGTGGAGAAGACCACCGCGTCGTAGAAGCCGCGCAGCTCGTCGAGGTCGATGTCCTTCGGGTAGTCGACGTTGCCGAAGAGACGGACCTGAGGCTTGTCCAGGACCTGGTGCAGGGCGGTGACGATGCCCTTGATCCGGGGGTGGTCGGGGGCGACGCCGTAGCGGATCAGGCCGAAGGGGGCCGGCATGCGTTCGAAGAGGTCGATGGACACCCCCGGATCGGCAGCCGCCGCGGACTTCAGCAGAGCGTCGGCGGCGTAGATGCCGGCGGGACCGGCTCCGACAATGGCTACCCGCAGAGGGCGCGGCATGTTCAGGTTCCCTTCGAGTGATGGCTGGTGCTCAAGGGGAAGCCTAAAGTAAGGCAAGCCTAAGTCGGTAGGCGGGTCCGCTTTATGAGCTCATAAGGCAGGGTTATGGCTTTGCCAAGTATGACTTTGGGCCGCTCGACGGCCTACCGTACCCGTCGCCGCAGGTCGGCCGCACATCACCGGAACAGCACCGCTCGGCAACCTCGCGGACGGCACCGACCTCTCCCTGCCGGTCGGCCCGGCCCTCGCCGCCGTCAGCTACCTCGGCCTGATGCTCCTCTTCCCGGAGCCCATCCAGCGGGGGGCAGGGTTCGGCCGTCGGGCCTAGGTCCCGCGCCCCATGCGCGCGGGGTTCCTGCTGGCTAGGGTCGGCGCTCATGCAAGCCGAGGAATTCACTCGCCGCGATACCGCGGAACGCAAGCGCGACACCCTGGACCGGCTGAACGCGGAACGTGACATATGGCTCTCGACGTCCCACCCGGAACACGGCCCGCACCAGGTGCCGCTCTGGTTCCTGTGGGACGGGCGGGCGGTGTGGATGTGCACCGGCGCGAACTCCGCGACCGCACGCAACGTACGAGCCGAACCGCGCGTACGACTGGCGCTGCCGGACACCTTCGACGTGGTCCTGCTGCAAGGCGAGGCCGAGCACTGGCCCGCGCGGGATGTGCCGAAGGGTCCAGCTGATGCTTTCGCGGGCAAGTTCGGCTGGGACCCGCGCACGGAACGGGAGCCCTTCCTCTACCTGCGCGTCCCGCCGCGGACGGTGCGCGCCTGGCGCGGAGAACCCGAGCTGAGCGGCCGGGTCGTCCTGCGCGACGGGGCGTGGCTTGCCCAGTGAGCGCGGTGTCACTCGGATGGTGCGTTCCCACCCGAGCGGGGCCGTCGTTGGGGGTGTGTGCGTATGACCAGTCATGATGCGAGTGAAGCCCCCCGGCCGACGCGGTGCACTTGCGGAGCAGGAGCGGGTGAAGTGGCCCAGGAATTGCCGGTGCTGGCAGATCTTCTGCAGGCACTCGACCGCCTGAAGAGCGATTTCGAAGCACGCCTCGTGGGAATCGACCCGACCGCCCGGACAAATGGCCCGACCGCTCGGGCTTCTGAACCATCATTCCCGCCTCAGTCCCCGCCGGAGCCGCCCTCACATCCCCGGATCCATGAACTCTCAGACGCGGCGGACCTTCTCCAGCCCTTCACGGACCTGCGCCCTGCGCAGCTTCGGAACGTACGCAGAGTCGCGGACGACATTCGCCTTCCGGCCCCCGAGAAACGTTTCTGCGCACAGCGGTTGGATATCGCCCTGGATTCCTTCGCAGGTGGGGTGGCCGTCGTACGCCACACGGACGGAGCCGCGCCGGTCACCTGAGACGGGTGCACTCCGCCACCGCCTTCCGGGCGGCGAGAAACCCGGCGACGCGGAAGGCCCGTTCATGGGACCCGAATGAATCGGCGCGGGCCTTTCTGAGTACGACACGGGCGGCGATCACGAACGGGTGCTCAGGCAGGCTCAATTGCTCCTGGATTCCGGTGGCGACGGCGGCGAAGAATCCCGGAAGGTCTTCGGCGGGTTCGTAGTCGACATCGATCCCGTCGGCGACCTCGAAGGTGAATCCCGCTCCCGGTTCGGCCGCAGGCTCGAAATCCACGGTGATGTCGGCGAATTGGGGTGCGCAGTTCTGCCGCTGATGCAGGACGCGTACGTCACGGATCGGGTGCGGCGGAAACCGGGGGAGCGCTGGCGTCATCCCGGCACGCTACCCGGGCCACCGACGCCCCGTCTCCCCGGACCTCATCAGGGGCCGGTTCTGGTACTGGGGCGTGACGGGACCGCCGGGACCGCCGGGACCGCAGCGCCTCGGTGGTCACGGTCTGACGGACTGCCAGATCCGGTCCGGCAGGGATGCCATGGCCGCGTCCAGATCCACGTCGGCGAGCGTGAGCCAGCGGCGGGCGACCGCGACGACCGGGCCCAGGACGAGTGCCTCGATCAACGGGGCGGGCAGCGCGGCCAGTTCACCGGCCGAGACGCGGGCCTCGATCCACTCGGCGACCGGCGAGAGGCGGGCCTCCTGGGAGTCGCGGACCGCCTCGATGTTCGCCATCTGGTCCTGGTCCACGGCGGCCGAGTGCAGCAGCCGCGAGGCGTCGGGGTGGTCGCGGACGAAGCCCAGGTAGGCGTGGACGACCCCGTCGACGGCCGCACGCGCCCCGGCGGCTTGCGTGAGGGCCGTGACCAGCTCGTCGAGCAGCCGCCCGAGCCAGCGCCCGGCGAGCGCGAGGACGACGCCGTGCATGCTGCCGAAGTGGTGGTAGAGACTCCCCGAACTCACCCCGCTGGTACGGGTGATGGCCTCCACGGTGAGGCCGGCCTCGCCCGACGAGGCGTAGATCCGCAGTGCGGCGTCAAGGACCTGCTCGGCGGTCGCTTGTCCACGCTTCTGCTTGGGGCTCATCGACGGGGCGTCCTCGGGGTCGGCACGGCTGGGGCGGGCGGGGCGCGGAACAGTGTGTACGCCGCAGCCGAAGCCTAGAGGACCCCTTCCGGAGAGGTTTGTGCGGGAACGGGCGTCCGGAACGGGATCCGGTCAACTGCCCCGCCCGAACTGGCCAGTTGTCGGCCAGCGCCTACGGCTTCCCGCCAGGGGCGCCGCACACTTCTGGAAGCGGTTGCTGTCGCTGACACGTCGACGACGACCCCGTTCCGCGTTCCGCGCCGCCGGCGGAAGGACGACAATGAGTGACCTCAACGACGTCGCCCCACGCCTCCTGCGGAGGCTGGAGAGCCGCCATCTCTTTCTCCGGGCGTCGGGGCCGGCACCGGCCGACCCGCGCCACCAGACCGTGATCCAGGTCTGCTGGAAGGACGGCGTCGACGAGTACGGCCTGCCCGTCGGCCACATGGTCCGCACCCGCTACCGCCGAGGCCTCATGGGCCACATCGTCGAACACTGGGCCGCCCACGCCTCCACGGACCCCCGCCGCCCGGTCCGCCCGGAGGTCGCCGCCCACCTCCACGACATCAACGACGCCCTGGGCGCGGTCCTGGACCACATCCATCCGCGATACAGCTAGGCCCGCGATCGAGCGCTACGAGGCGTTCGTCGCCCCGGACGGCCACCGCCGATGAGGTCCACCCCGATGAGTTCCGCGTCCGCCCCCGGTCTACCCCTTGAGACCGTACGTCGCGAACGCTGGAGGACCTCATGAGCCGCAAGGCGCTGCCCGAAGTCGTCGATGCCGAGACCTGGCAGCGGCACCTCGACGACCTGCGGATTCGGGAGAAGGCCGCGACCCGGGAGCTCGACGCGATCGCCGCGCAGCGGCGGCGTATGCCGATGGTCGAGATGCCGGACTACACCCTGGAGGGGGAGGACGGGCCGGTCCGGCTCGTCGACGTCTTCGACGGGAAGTCCCAGCTGATCGTCTACAACCACATGTGGTTCCCCGGAGAGAAGTGGCAGTGCTCGGGGTGCACCGGCTTCACCGCCCAGTTCACCCGGCAGGAGTTCCTCGACGCCTACGACGCGAGGTTCGTGATCGTCACACAGGGCCCGATCGACGAAGCCCTCGCGTACAAGCGCCGGGTCGGAAACCGGATGACCTGGTACTCCACCGCGAACAGCCCGTTCGGCACCGACGTGGGCGCGCCTCCCGGCGGGGGCTTCGCGCTCAACGTGTTCCTGCGAGACCGCGACACCGACACCGTCTACCGCACCTGGCACACCACCAGCCGAGGCGTCGAGCAGCTCAGCCACACCTTCCCCCTGATCGACACATTGCCGTACGGCCGCCAGGAGGAGTGGCAGGACGTCCCCGAGGGCTGGCCGCAGTCGCCGACGTACAGCCGCTGGCCCGGCTCCGAGGAGTTCGCCGCCTGGTACGGCTCCGAGGACTGAGCTCCTCAGGACGAGGAGTGCCCGGGGTGCCCGGGGTGCCCGGGGTGCCCGGGGTGCCCGGGGTGCCCGGGGTGCCCGGGGTGCACGGGGTGCCCGGTGTCAGGCGCGCGGCACGAGTGACCGTGCCGCGTCCCGTGCGTGCTCCAGCGCGCTCTCGCGGTCGGCGCCGCGCAGGCCGAGCACCACGCGCGTGCTCAACCCGTCGAGCAGCGCGAGGAGTTGGGCGGCCGCGGCCGCCGTGTCGTGCGGTGTGAAGCGGCCCTGCCGGACGCCGCGTTCGAGCAGGGCCGCCAGGTCGTCCTGCCAGCCCGCGTCAAGCTCGTCCTGCGGCTCGCGCAGCGCCTCGTCGGCCGGGGTGCGCGCCCACAGCTCGATCCACAGCGTCCACCGCGGATCGCGCGGGCCGAGCGGCAGATACAGACCCAGGAACTGGTCGAGTTTGCGGTCGGCGGTGACCCGGCGGGCGAGCAGCGCGCGCCGCTCGTCCGCGAGTCGGCCCTCGCTCCAGCGCAACGCCTCCAGGAAGATCCGGTCCTTGCTGCCGAAGTAGTACAGGATGTGGCCGCCGCTCATGCCCAGGCGGCGGCCGAGCGACGCCATCGTCAGCTCCGCCAGGCCGTGTTCGGCCACCGCTGTCATGACCTCGTCCAGGATCCGCTCCCGCGAGGGCCGCCCGTCGCGCTCCCGCGCCCGCACCGTCACCGCGGTGTCCTTCCTCCCGTACGCGCACTACGTGCCTTCCGGCTCCAGACCCTATCTGCGCAGCTCCAGGTCTTGACCTCGGGCCTTCCACCCCTCATCTTGAATGCTGTTCCAAAAATTTGAACGGCATTCAAGGAGCTTGGAGAGGCCCAGCCGATGACACAGCTGCCGACGACCCCATCGGAAGCGGATACGGACCACCCGGGCCGTACCGCACCGGACACAGGAACCGGCCGTGCCGACGAGGTCTTCCGGATCGAGACGTACGGCATCGAACCGATCCCCGAAGCCGCGCGCCACGGTGGCGCCAAGGACCTGTTCTGGCTCTGGTTCGGCTCCAACCTCACCTTCACGTACGTCATCAACGGAGCCCTCGCCGTCGCCTTCGGTCTCACCTTCTGGCAGGCCGTCGGCGTGATCGTCGTCGGCGGCCTCGCCTTCTTCGCCATCAGCGCCGCGGGCTACAGCGGCGTACGCACCGGCACCGCCACCCTCGTGATCTCCCGTGCCGCCTTCGGCGTACGCGGCAACTGGCCCGCGGGACTGCTCAACTGGGTTGTCTCGATCGGGTACACGGTCGTCAACACCGTCGTCGGCGCCCTGGCCCTGGAGGCGTTCTGCGCGCACCTCGGCTGGACCGGCACCTCCGCCCGCGCCTTCGCCCTCGTCGTCACCATGGCGCTGACCTTCGCCGTCGCGCTCTGGGGCCACGCCACCGTGCAGTTCGCCGAACGCTGGATGGCGTACGTCCTGGCCGTCGGCTTCGCCGCGCTCCTCGTCCTGCTGCTGCCTGGCACCGACACCGGCGCGAGCCCGACCGCGCCGGGTGCCGCCGGGTGGAGCCTCGCCTTCGTCGTCGCCCTCGCCGGGCCGTTCTCGTACCTGCCGATGCCCGCCGACTACACCCGCTACCTGCCCGCCCGCACCTCGCTGCGCTCGCTCACCTGGGCCGGTGCGCTCGGCGGCTTCACCTCGTCCGTGGCGCTCGGCGCGGCGGGCGCGGCCGCGGCCACCCAGGCCGATCTGACCGACGCCGTGGCCGGGACGGAGAGCCTGCTGCCCGGCTGGTTCAAGCCGCTGTTCCTCGCCCTGGTCCTTGGCGGCTGCGTCACCAACTCGATCATCACGCTCTACTCGTCCAGCCTGAACCTTCAGGTCCTCGGCATCCCCTGGAGCCGCGCGAAGACCATCGTGATCAGCGCCGCCGTCACCGCCGCGGGCTGCCTGTACGCGCTGTTCCTCACGGACTTCACCAGTGCCCTGCTCTCCTTCCTCTCCCTCCTCGTCATCGTGTTCGCGCCCTGGGGCGGCGTGTTCCTCGCCGACATGCTGCTGCGCCGCTGCCGGTACGACACCGCAGCGCTGCACACCGGACGCGCGGGCTCGTACTGGTACCGCGGCGGCTACCACCCGGCGGGCGTCACCGCCCTCCTCACCGGCATCGTGTTCGCCGCGCTGACCTGCGACTCGGAGCTGTGGACCGGCCCCCTGGTGGCCCCGCTCGGCGGAGCCGACCTGAGCCTCGCCTCGTCCCTGGTGGCGGGCCTCGTCTACTGGGCCCTTGCCGCGCGCACGGTCGCCCCGGCCTCGGACCCGGCGCCGACCGGCGACTGAACCTCACTCCCTCCCGTACCCCAACACCCCTCACCTCAGCTGGAGTTGACCGCACATGTCCCCGCACGACCCCGCCGCCACCCCCGCCGACCTCGTCGTGCGCGGTGCCCGTATCCACACCGTCGACCCCGATCTGCCCGAGGCGCAGGCCATGGCCGTGCGCGACGGGCGCATCGTCTGGCTCGGTGACGACGCGGACGCGGACGCGGCGGAGTGGACCGGGCCCGGCACCCGGGTTCTGGACGCGGGCGGCAAGCTCGTGCTGCCCGGTTTCATCGACGCCCACAACCACGTACGCCTCGGCTCCGACGACGCCAGCGCCCAGCTCGCCGGGGCCGCCACGCTCGCCGAGGTGCACGAGCGGATCCGGGCCTGGCGCGCGGACCACCCGGACGCGGAGTGGATCGAGGGCGAGGCCTTCGACTACGCGGCCCTCGGCGGCGGCAGGCTCCCCACCGCCGCCGACCTCGACCCGGTCACCGGCGGCACCCCTGCCTTCGTCCTCAGCTACGACGTCCACACCGCCTGGCTCAACACCGCCGCCCTGCGCCGCCTCGGCATCAGCCGCGACCGTACGGAACTGCCCTTCGGCACCGCCCACACCGACCCCGAGACCGGCGAACCCACGGGACTCGTCAAGGACTTCGCCATCAAGGGCCTGTCCCGGGACGGACACCGGGCACTCCAGGACCTCGGGGTGCCGTGGGCCTCCGCCGAGCGGCAGTACCGGCGCCTCGCCAAGTCCCTGGACGACGCGATCGGCTACGGCATCACCACGGTGGTCGAGCCGCAGAACTCCCTCGACGACCTGGCCCTCTTCGAGCGCGCCCGCAGCGAGGGCCGCCTCGCCTCACGCCTCGTCGCCGCCCTGTTCCACCCGCGCGGCACGAGCGACGCCGACCTGGACGACTTCGGCGCGGCGGCCCGGCGGCACGCGGACGACCGGCTGCGGGTCGGGCCGCTCAAGCTCTACATCGACGACGTGGTGGAACCGCGCACCGCGGCACTCCTCGAACCGTACGTGGGCTGCGGCCACCACCGCGGGGACACCTACTACCCGCCCGAGGAGTTCGCCGATCTGCTCGCCAAGCTCGACGCACGCGGCTTCCAATGCTTCGTGCACGCCACCGGCGACCGGGGCATCCGCGTCGCCCTCGACGCGTTCGAGCATGCCCGCCGGGTCAACGGTCCCCGCGACGCCCGCCACCAGATCGTGCACGTCGAATGCCTCGACCCGGCCGACACCGCCCGCTTCGCGGAACTCGGCGTGGTCGCCTGCATGCAGCCCCGGCACTGCGCGCCGGACGTGGCGGGCCCCGGCAAGGACTGGGCGGAGAACGTCGGGCCCGAGCGGTGGGGGAAGGCCTGGCCGATGCGCAGCCTGTACGAGGCGGGCGCGCGGCTCGCGTTCTCCAGCGACTGGAACGTGGCGGAGATGGACCCGATGACCGGCATCTACACGGCGGTCACCCGGCGCCCGCTCACCGGCGGCGAGCCGTGGATGGCGGAGGAGACGGTGGACGTGGAGACGGCCGTGCACGGCTACACCATGGGCTCCGCGTACGCCAACTTCCTTGAGGACGAACGGGGTTCACTCACCGTCGGCAAGGCGGCCGACTTCGTGGTCCTCTCCCGCGACATCCTGCGGGTGCCCGCGGAGCAGATCCCGGGGACGGTCGCGGAGACGGTGGTGGTGGGCGGGGAGGTCGTGTCCACCCGCTGACGCCCACGACGCGGGTACGGGGGCGGGGTGGGGGCCAGGCCCGCGCCCGCCCCTGCGATACTCCGTGCCATGCCCAGCACCCCCGTACGCGGCTCCCGCCGTGCCCTCGCCTCCGCCACCGCCCTCCTGGCCGCGCTCACCCTGACGGCCTGCGAAGGAGGGGCGGGCACGGCGGCGGCCGGGACCGGAACGGGCGGCGACGGCTTCGTCCTGCGCGACAGCGGCATCGCGACCGTCGCGCGCGGCGAGCGCCGCCCCGCGCCCGAACTGCGGGGCGAGACCGTGGACGGAGAACGACTCGACCTCGGCGCGGCCGAGTTCCGCGGCAAGGTCGTCGTCCTCAACCTCTGGGGCTCGTGGTGCGGCCCCTGCCGGGCCGAGGCCGAGCACCTCGTCGAGGTCGCGGCCGAGACGGAGGCCGAGGGGGTCGAGTTCCTCGGCATCAACACCCGTGACCCCAACCGGAGTTCGGCCCGGCAGTTCGAGAAGGAGTTCAAGGTTCCGTACCCGAGCTTCTACGACCCGATGGGCGAGCTCCTGCGGCGCTTCCCCGCCGGCACGGTCTCGCCGCAGGGCATCCCGTCGACCGTGGTCATCGACAAGGACGGGAGGATCGCGGCCCGCAAGATCGGCGAACTCGACGACGAGCATCTGCGGCACATGATCGCGCCGGTGGTGGCGGAGAAGTAGCGCGGCCCTCGGCGACGCCCGGCCCGTGGACGTGATCGAGATCCTGCAAGGCGCCTCCAGGAGCTGGGCGGAGCACCGCCTCCGCCGTCGTCGTTCTGGCAGGAGCTCGCCACCGCCGCCGGTCACCTGAGTCTGCTGCGCAGCGCTGCGTGGTGCCGCGTGGTGCCGTTGGCGGGCGGACGAGTCGGTCCACGGGGTCGTACGGGCCGACCTCACACTCGTACCCGAAGGCACGAGGACAACAGCACCGCGGGCACGGCGGTCGTCATCGACGTGCGCCCATCGCGGGAGCCGACCGCGACGTAGCGGGTGCCCGTGCGGGGGAGGACGATGGAAGGGACGGCGCCAGGCGGACCGGCGCGACCGGTGCCGGGACGCGGACGCCGAAGGGAGGTGCTGATCCATGACGCAGTTCATGGACGTCCACCACGGGATGCAGGGCGTGACGGAAGACCAGCTGAGAAAGGCCCACAAGGCCGATCTGGCCATCGAGAAGGAAGAGGGCGTCCACTTCGAGAGGGCCTGGGCCGACCCCAACTCCGGTACGGTCTACTGCCTTTCCGAGGGCCCCTCGGCCGACGCGGTCCAGCGCGTGCACGAACGCGCCGGGCACAAGGCCGACGAGATCCACCCGGTCCCGTTCAGCGTGTGACCGCCCAGGGTGCGACCGCCCAGGGTGTGACCGCCCAGGGTGTGACCGCCCAGGGTGTGACCGCCCAGGGTGTGACCACCCGCGCAGGACCGCCTCACTGACGGCCACCTGGGGCGGACCCCGGGTGGCCGCGCCCGATCCACACGGCCCCCGCCGTCGGCCGCTCAGGCGCCGGTGACCACCCGCATACATACGACCGGTCCGGCGCCCTCGTTGCGGTACGCGTACTCCTGATCGCTGCGGATCACCGCGTTCTGCCCCGCCGCGACGACCTGCGGCCCCGTCGGCAGCACCAGCGTGAGCCGTGCGGATCGGCTTCGCCGACGACACCGAGACGCTGCGTACCGGGCTGCGGTCGGTCGGCACGTTCCTCGACGGGCGGCGGTGACCGACCCTCCTCCGAATCGGTGAGGGTGCGGATAAAGGGTGACGTACCTGGACAGCGTGACGGCATGATGACCGACGTACCGCAGTCCATGACCCAGGCGGCCGCCGCCGCACTCGACCGTCACACGGCCGGTGGCCTGGGTGCCCGTATGGGATCGCGCCTCTGGGTCGAGTTCGCCCACGAGGACGCGAGCGTCGTCCTCCGCGCCATGGCCGACTACCTCGACCGCAGCACGGACACCCCCACCGCGATCTCCCTCGACCTCACCGACCGCCCGTCCACCGAGCCGGGTCCGGATGTCACGCACTACGACGAGGTGGAGTGGACCGGCACGTTGTATGTCGACGTCGCGGTGGACTGAGGGTGCGGTCGCGGTGCGGAAGGTTGATTCGGGAAGACTCCCAAATCCCGGCATTAGCACCGGAAATACGGGATACGGTGCTGATGTGGCGATCGCAGGGGAGGACACCGCACCGGACACCGCACCGGGCACCGCGCTGCTGCTCGCGGCGGCGCCCGTCGGGAAGGGCGCGCTCGTCGACGCGGCGGGTGTCCTGCCCGCCCTCGCCGCAGTCCCGCCCAGCACGCTCACCGGCACCCGGAGCGCGACCGTCGTCGAACTCGCCGATCCGGCAGACCCGCAGACCGTCCTCACCCGCATCCGCAGCGCCGCCGCGACGCCCGGCCCGCTCACCGTCCTGATCGCGGGGCAGCTCCACCTCGACGGCAAACAGCACCGCCTCCACCTGGCACTCGCCCGCACCACCCCGGCCACGCTGCGCTACACCGCCCTGCCTTGGCACTGGCTGGAGACGGAACTCGCGGTGCGCCGCCCCGGCACCACCACGGTCGTCCTCGACCTGGTCATGACCGCCGAGGCCTGGCAGCAACTCCCCACCGACGCCCAGCCGTACGACGCCCACCCGTACGGCATCCACCCGTACGGCATCCATCCGTACGGCATCCACCTGCACGGCACTCGGCTGTTCGGCCGGATCGCGCCGCCACCACCGAAGCGCCGCCTCGCGCAGCCCACGTACCTGAAAGCCCTCGCGGCCCTCTGGCGCAGCGGCAGCCGCGCGCCCCTCGGTCAACTCCACGAACAGATCGTGGCCCAGGGTGACTTCACCGACTCCCTCCTCCTCGCTGTCGACGGCGGCACACCGGCCCCCGCGCCACCGGCGCCACCCGCCCCGGCCCGACCCGCCCCCGTACCACCGGCATCGGCGACTGGTGGCGAGGACCCGCTGCCGGCCATCCTGGCCGCCGCCCACGCCGGGCGGCACAGCGAGGCCGCGGGGCTCGCCGCGCTGGGGGAGGGGCGCGCGCTGCGCGAACACGGCGCGGGTTCCGCTCAGGCGGTGCACTGGCTGGAGGTCCGCGCCGAGCTGGCCCGCCTCGACGGCGACGCGGCTCGCAGCTGCGAACTCTGGATGGCCGCGGCCGATGCCCGCCTCGCCCGCGGGGAGGCACCGGACGCGTCCGTGGTCGAGGCCGCCGTCGACCGCGCCCACCACCAGTGGCAGCAGGTCACCGACCCGCCGCGCGCCCGTGAACTCGGCGCTCTCCTGGTCGCGTTGCGCCGTCACGTACCCGGCCGCAGAGCCGAAGCGAGGGACGCCGTCGAGCACCGCATGCACCTCCTGCGCACGACCCCGCCGACGGCCACCGGCCGGACGGCGACGCCCTGAGGGAAGCCCCCGCCGTCAGGGCGCCAACCACGCCCCGTACCAGGCGCGAAACCCGGCGGCCAGGGGGACGAAGCCACCCCAGTCCGGATCGATCCGCCACACCTCACCCGCACGCGGCCCCGCGACCACCAGCCGGTCGAAGATCCCGCAGCCCTGTTCGCACAACACCAGGGTTCCCAGGGTCAGTTCATCGACCGGTACGCCACCACGGCCGCCGAGCGGGCCCGGCAGGGCGCTGGAGATCATCCGCAGCGCCCCGCTGAAGTCCTCCGGCTCCTTCGCCCTCTTCGACCCGGCCGAGGCGGTCCTCCTCGACCTCAGCCCCGACGGCGTCTTCCCCGTGGACCCCGAGCGCGGCACCCTCGTCCGCACCAACCACTTCCTCACCCCGACCCCCGCGGCCCAGGAGAAGACCTGGCTCTACCAGCCCGACTCCGGGCGGCGTCACGACCTGATCCGGTACCGCCTGACCCTGAACACACCGACCGGCCCAGACGAGCTCGTCGCCCTCCTCCGGTCCGGTGCGGGCGAGGCGCCGCTGACCTGCGTCCCGGACATGTCCCTGCCCCAGGGCGAACGCTGGGCCACCCTCGCCACGGTCATCCTCGAACCCGCGGCGCGTACGGCCCGCGTCCTCGACGGCACCCCCGTCGACACCGGCACGCGTCCGTGGCGCAGGCTCACCGCGTAGCCGTACGGGGCGACCGAAGCGGCCGCTGCACGCCTCTGGCTCTATTACTGACGCGTCAGTACGGTGCTGCCAACCCCCCATTCCCACAGGAGAGTTGGGAGAGCCGCATGACGTCAGCGTTACGCAGGCGACCACTGGCCGCAGGTGCCGTCCTCGCCGTGGCGGTACTCGGAATCCCCGGGTCCGCCGCCGCGCAGAGCACCCCCCAGGCACCCGACGCCACCCCTGGCCCGGTCGACCGGAAGTCCGCCCCGGGCGAGATCCTCACCTCGGAGCCGTCCTCCTTCCAGTACACCCCGGGCGTGCCCACCCCCACCAAGGCCTGGAAGATCACCTACAGCTCGACCTCCGCCGACGGCAAGCCCAACGCCGTCTCCGGCACGGTGATCGTCCCCGACGACGGCAGGACCACACCCCGCCCTCTGATCACCTATGCCGTCGGTACGGTCGGCATCGGCGACAAGTGCGCCCCCTCCGCGGGCTTCCCCGGCGGCACCACGGCCGAGGCACCCCTGGTCAACGCCGCTCTCGTACGCGGCTACGCCGTCGTCGTCACCGACTACGAGGGCCTCGGCACCCCCGGCGACCACACCTACATGGTCGCCGCCGCCCAGGGCAGCGCCGTCCTGGACGCGGCCCGCGCGGCCCAACGGCACCCGGAAGCGGCCGAGTCGGGCGTCAGCGCGGACGCTCCCGTCGGCATCATGGGCTACTCGCAGGGCGGCGGCGCCAGCGCCAAGGCCGCCGAGATGGCCGCGACGTACGCACCCGAACTGAAGGTCAAGGGCACCGCGAGCGGCGGTGTTCCGGCCGACCTCGCGAAGGTCGCCGAGTCGTTGGAGGGCGGCGACAGCGCGGGCTACCTGCTCATGTCCGCCGTGGGCCAGAACGCGGCGAAGCCGTCCCTTGACCTGGACGCGTACCTGAACGAGGAGGGCCGCAAGCTCGCCGACGTCGTCCGCAACGAATGCGTCGGCACGGTCCTGGAGGCGGGCCGGGGCAAGACCATCGAGGACGTGACGACGTCCAACCCGCTGGAGCGCCCGGAGTGGCAGCAGGCCATCGCCGAGCAACTCATCGGCACGGTACGGCCGTCGGCGCCGGTGTTCCTCTACCACGGGGACGCGGACGAGACGATTCCGTACGCGGTCGGGCAGAAGCTGCGGGCCGACTGGTGCGGGCAGGGGCACGCCGTCGAATGGAAGACGTTCCCGGGCCAGTCCCATGTGGGCACGGCGATCCAGGGCAACGGCCCGGCCCTGGAGTGGCTGGGCCAGCGCTTCGCGGACCAGCCGACCACGGGCAACTGCGGTACGTGAGCGGTTAGTTGATGCCTCGGTCGGGGCTCGGGGCTCGGGGCTCGGGGGTCGGGGTCTCGGGACTCGGGGCCTCGGGCTCCGGGGCTCGGGGGCCTGGCGGTCCCGGGTCCCGGGTCCCGGGTCCCGGTCGCGGGTGTCAGAGGCCGCTGAGCAGCGCCTGGAGTGGGGCGGGTGTGCGGCCCGCCGGCAGGGCCTCGGTGAGGACGCGGCCGTACTGGATCTTGCGTCCCTTCTTCGTTCCCAGAAACCGCCGCAACTGCTGCTCCGGGGCCCGCCCTTGCTGTGCGGGCTGCCGCTGAAACGTCTGCAGTGCACGCAAGTCGCCCTGTTCCTCGACAAGTTGCAGGACGCGTGGCACGCCGAGCGCGCGGATCAGCTCGTCCTCGAGGTCGGCCGAGCAGACGGAGAAGGTGTCCAACTCGCGTGCGTAGTAGGGCCGTTCGTTCTCGTCGCAGAGTCCGGTCAGGGCGAGGCCGAGTCCAGTGGGGCCGAGGATCCGGGTGAAGCGCCTGATGCTCATGGCGCCGCCCATCGGCAGGACGCACACTCCTTCTCCGGCCAGATCTCGTCCGTGGCCGACGGCCAGCGCCTCGATCGCCGCGAGGTCGCTGGGCCCTTCGAGGAGGACGACGGTCCGCACGCCCCGCCCTGCGGCCTGCGCACGGGCTCTGGCCTCGCCGTCCCCGCCGGTGTGGCCGACGGCCGCCCATGCGGTGACTGCTTCCTGGAACGCGTTGATGGTGGTCGCAGAGTTGGTCACGGTGTCAGTCTCCGCTGTCGCCGGGTCTCTGGACAGGGATTTTCCTGCGCCGGGCCTCTGGACAGGGATTTTCCCGCGCCGGGCGTCGTTCCGGGCCTCAGCCGGTGGCCGTGCCGGTGGGGGCCGCGGCTTCGAGCGCGTCCACGGTGCCGGACATGACGGTGGGGATGTGGCGGGTGAGGTGGTCGAGGGGCCAGTCCCACCAGGTGAGTCGGAGCAGGCGGTCGATGTCGGCGGCGTCGTACCGGGTACGGATGAGCTGGGCGGGGTTGCCGCCGACGATCCCGTAGTCCGGCACGTCACGGGTGACCACGGCGCCGGCGGCGACGATCGCGCCGTGCCCGATCCGCACACCCGGCATGACCGTCGTGCCGTGCCCGAACCAGACGTCGCTGCCGACGACGGTGTCACCGCGCGACGGCAGGCCGGTGAGCAGGTCGAAGTGCTCGGCCCAGGAGCCGCCCATGGTGGGGAAGGGGAAGGTCGACGGGCCGTCCATGCGGTGGTTGGCGCCGTTCATGAGGAACCGCACTCCGGTGCCCAGGGCGCAGAACTTGCCGATCACGAGCTTCTCCGGGCCGTAGTGGTAGAGGACGTTCCGCGTCTCGAAGGCGGTCGCGTCCTCGGGGTCGTCGTAGTACGAGAAGTCCCCGACCTCGATGAGCGGCGAGCTGACGAGCGGCTTGAGCAGGACGACCCGGGGCTGACCGGGCATGGGGTGCAGGACGTCGGGGTCGGCGGGGGTGGGGGGCAGGGAGGGCATGGACGGTGGTCCTTTCCGGGGAGGCCGGGGCCAGGGCACCCCACCCTCGTACCAGCTAACGCAACATCTGAAGTCGGTTGTCGCCCGAAGCCGTCCGCGGCGCGCCGCCCGGGCGGCCGTACGGCCCGAGTCCGTACGCAGGTCCTGGAGGCGGTCCTCGCCGAGCTGGGGGAGCGCGGTTTCGCAGGGCTGACGGTCGAGGGCGTGGCGGCGCGCGGGGGTGCACCGCACGACGGTCTACCGGCGCTGGCACGACGTCGGCGGCCTCCTCGCCGACGCGCTGGGCGCGGCGGGGGAGGACGCCACCTGGCAGCCCCCGGACACCGGCTCACTCCAAGGCGACCTGCACGCCCTCAAAACGGAGATCCACGACTCACTCCTCACCCCGGCGTCCGTCCCCGCCGCCCTGATCGCCGCCTCGTTCCACTCCGACTGATCCTCCTCCGTACCCCCGCGCACCCCCCAACTGCCCCTGGGCGCCCTTCCGCCGATGGCGCCCTCGAAGGCGGTCGAGCGCCGAAAGCTGAACTCCCCTACGAGCAGGGACAGTTGGGCCAGGTGCCCGCATGGCTCATTCGCGCCCTGGTGACGCCCACCGTCCCCTGGCTACTGTCCCGCGCATGCCTGATTCCTACACCGATCTGGCCGACCACTACGACCTCATCATGACCTCGGGCTACTACGACTACGACACCTACGCCCAAGCCCTCCTTGACGCCGTCGGCGACCGCCGCGACCTCCTCGAGGTCGGAGTGGGCACCGGCCTGGTCTGCGAGAGCCTCCTCCGACTGGGGCCGCCCGACCTGCGGATCACCGGTATCGACCACACCGACAGCATGCTGGACAAGGCCCGCGACAGGCTCGGCGACCGCGTCCGGCTCCAGGCCGAGGACGCCATGGACCTGTCGTTCTCCGAGGACTTCGACGTGGCGTACTCCGTGGGCGGTGTCTGCCTCATCGTCGAGGACGGCGAGCGCTGGTGGATGAGCAGCCACCTGATGGAGGAGGAAGAGACCGCGACCGCGCTGAAGAACATCGCCATGGCCCTCGAACCCGACGGCCTGCTCCTGATGTCGGTCCAAGGGCCGCACGAACCCTACGAACGCCCCCTGCCCGGAGGGCTCACGTACGCCCAGGAGGTGGAGGTGGACCCGGAGGGCAGGCACACCAAGGACTACTTCATCAGGCGGCACGGCACCCTCGTCGCGCACCAGCGCCTGCGCTTCCGCCTCTTCCCCCAGGAGAAGGCCGAGGCCCTCCTGGAACAGGCCGGATTCCGGTTCCTGACGGGTGACCGGCTGCTGCGCCAGTACGTCCGCCACTGACGGGGCACCCTTCGGCCCGCAGGTCATCCACGAGGGCGAAAAAATGCGTACCGGGATGTCGAGAACCAGCGAACGGCTCCGTCTCCGCTATGAACGCGACCACAAGGGGCCGCACAGCACCGAGGAGACCACGATGGCCAAGTACCTGCTGCTCAAGCACTACCGCGGCGCCCCGGCCGCGGTGAACGACATCCCCATGGACCAGTGGAAGCCGGAGGAGATCTCGGCCCACATGCAGTACATGCAGGACTTCGCGGACCGCCTGGAGAAGACCGGCGAGTACGTCGACAGCCAGGCGCTCGCCCAGGAGGGGGCGTGGGTGCGGTTCGACGGCGAAGGCCGCCCGCCGGTCACCGACGGCCCGTTCGCGGAGACCAAGGACCTGATCGCCGGCTGGATGGTGATCGACGTCGACACCTACGAACGCGCCGTCGAGCTAGCCGGGGAGCTCTCGGCGGCACCGGGAGCGGGTGGCAAGCCGATCCACGAGTGGCTGGAACTGCGCCCGTTCTACGGGGTGCAGCCCACCATCACGGAATGACACACGCCATGGACCCGATGGATCCCATGGACCCGATGGATCCCATGGACCCGATGGATCCCATGGACGCCATGGACGAGGCCCGGCTCAGGAGCCTCACACCGGGCGTGCTCGCCGTCCTCGTCCGCCGCGGAGCCGACTTCGCGGCGGCCGAGGACGCCGTCCAGGACGCGCTGGTCGAGGCGGTCCGTGCCTGGCCTGCCGACCCGCCGCGTGACCCGAAGGGCTGGCTGATCACGGTGGCCTGGCGCAAGTTCCTCGACGCGGCCAGGTCGGACACCGCCCGCCGCCGCCGCGAGGAGATCGTCGACCAGGAACCCGCGCCCGGGCCTGCGCCAGCGGCGGACGACACGCTGCAGGTCTACTTCCTCTGCGCCCACCCGTCGCTGACCCCGTCGTCCGCGGTCGCGCTCACCCTGCGCGCCGTCGGCGGCCTCACCACCCGCCAGATCGCCCAGGCCTACCTGGTGCCGGAGGCGACCATGGCGCAGCGGATCAGCCGGGCCAAGCGCACCGTCTCCGGCGTCAGGTTCGACAAGCCCGGCGACGTCGCGACCGTGCTGCGCGTCCTCTACCTGGTCTTCAACGAGGGCTACTCCGGCGACGTCGACCTCGCCGCCGAAGCCATCCGCCTCACCCGCCGGCTCGCGGCGGCCGTCGACCACCCGGAGGTGTCGGGCCTGCTCGCGCTCATGCTGCTCCACCACGCCCGCCGCGCCGCCCGGACCGCTCCCGACGGCAGCCTCGTACCGCTGGCGGAGCAGGACCGCGGCCGGTGGGACACCGCGTCGATCGCCGAGGGCGTCGAGATCCTGCAGTCGGCCCTCGCCCGTGACCGCCTCGGCGAGTTCCAGGCCGAGGCCGCCGTAGCGGCCCTCCACGCCGACGCCCCCACCGCCGAGGAGACGGACTGGGTGCAGATCGTCGAGTGGTACGACGAGCTCGTACGCCTCACCGGCAGCCCCGTCGTCCGGCTCAACCGCGCGGTGGCCGTCGGTGAGGCGGACGGACCGCGCGCCGGACTCGCCGCGCTCGCCGACCTTGACACGGCACTGCCCCGCCACGCGGCCGTCGCGGCGTACCTGCACGAGCGCGCCGGTGACCTCGCGACGGCACAACGGCTGTACGCGGAGGCGGCCCACAAGGCGTCCAACCTCGCCGAACGCGACCACCTCACCCGCCGGGCGGCCCGCCTCAACGCCCAACTCGCCTGATCTTGGGGCCGGTTCAGGCCGGTGGTCTCCCGACCGCAAGGATCAGTCTCATGGCGGTGTCCCGCGCCCACGCGACACGGCGCGGAGTGTGCACGGCGCCGTTCATGAGACGGGTGGCGCGCGCGAGTTGCTGCGTGGGGCGGCGGCGGATCGTGTCGTACGCGGTGAGGGCGTCCTGGACGTCGGCGCGGGTCGTGAGCGCGCGGGCCAGGGTGACCCCGTCGACGATCGCCTCGCACGCGCCACGCCCGAGGTCCGGCGTCATGGCATGGGCGGCGTCGCCGATCAGCGCGACGCGGCCGCTGGTGTAGCGCGGCAGGGGGGTGCCGAGGTCGTACAGGTCGTTCCGGCCGATGGCGGCGGCACCAGCCTCGGCGAGGTGGTCCAGGACGCGGCGGACCCCGGGATGCCAGTCGCCGAACCATCCCTGCAGAGCTGCCAGTTCACCGCCCGGCGACGGCTCACGCTCGGCGGCGGGCGCACAGGCGAACCAGTGGGTCAGGCCCCCGGCGCGCGGGATGACGCCGAAGCGTGCACGCCCGCCCCAGGTCTCGGTCATGCCGTCGGTGTCGAAGCCGACGGTGCCGTGCCAGGCGGTGACGCCGCTGTAGCGCGGACGGTGGGCGTCCCCGAAGAGAGCGGTACGGGCGCGACTGCGCAGACCGTCGGCCGCGATGACCACGTCATGGTCAAGGTGGTGAACGTCGGTGATGCGAGAGCCGTAGCGCACGATGCCCCCGTCGAGCGCGTCGGCGAGCGCCCCGAGCAGGGCGGGCCGGGCGACGACGCGGACGCGGTCTCCGCTGCGACGCTGCAGGGCGGCCATGTCGACGTCCCCGATGCGGGTGCCGTCGGCGCGTACGAAGGTCCCGTAGGCCGCGGGACGGGCCGCGCGGCGCGTGAAGTCGGCAAGTCCGAGCCCGTCGAGAGCCAACAGTGCACCGGGCCACAGCCCCAGCGAACTCCCGGTGTCCGGCGGCCCGGAGGCACGCTCGTGGACTTCCACGTTCCAACCGGAGGCCTGCAAGGCCACCGCGGTGGTGAGGCCCCCGACCCCACCACCGATGACGATCGCTCTCCTCTGCATGCCATGCAAGATACTACGTTCATAGTGATGAGTACTATGGACATAGTGAAGCTGGTGACGACGCGACGCACACCCGGCACCAAAGGCCGGGAGGGCAGGAGACGCGATGCCGGGCAGGCGTGACGAGGTGCTGGACGCGGCCGTGCGGGTGCTGGGCACCAAAGGCCTGCGCGGACTGACGTACCAGGCGGTCGACAGGACGGCGGGAGCGCCGGCCGGGACCACGTCGAATCACTTCCGCAGTCATGACCTGCTGGTGACAGGCGTGGTGGCCCACCTGGAGACCCTCGACGCCCGGGACTGGAGACACTTCGCGGCCACCGCCCCCGCAGGCGATCCCGAAGCGCTGACGCAGGCGCTCGCGCGCGTGGTGGGACACATGCTCGGCCCCGCCCGCCACCGCACCGCCGCCCGCTACGCCCTGGCGCTCGAAGGCATCGCCCGCCCCGCGGTGCGCGAAGCGATGAGCCGCGCCCGTACGTCGATGATCGAACTGACCTCGGCATGGCTGGCGGAACTCGGTTCACCGGCCCCGCTGGACCACTGCACGATCCTCTTCGACTACCTCGACGGCTTCCTCTTCCACCAGCTCGCCACGGCGCACACACCTGCCGACCCCGAACCCGGCATTCGCGCGCTCCTGGGCGCGTTCCTGGCTTCGCCCGCGCAGAGCTAGCCGGTGATGCGTCGTCACAGCATGGGCTGTCGCCCCCACGGCGCCGACGCGCACGACCGCGACGAGCCCCGCCCGAACGCCGGGCGGGGCTCGTACACCGTGAGCCGGTCTCAGTCGGTCTCAGTCGGTCTCAGCCGGTATCAGTCGGCCTCAGGCACCCTCAGGCGCGGAGGAAGATCACGGACCGCAGCGTCAGCCGGTCGGTGGCCGGGCGGCCGTGCGGGCGCAACGTCCATGAGCTGCCGCCGCAGTTGTACTCGGTGAAGACCTTCGCGTACGCGTCCGTGCTGTTGTGCGGCGCGAAGGCGGGAGGAGTCGCGGGGGAGTCGACCTCAGGGAGGGTGTGGCACCTTCCGTTCTCGGGGTCGTGGAGTGTGGCCGAGTGCCGGGCGCCGTCGGCCCCGAGGTAGCTGTAGGAGAAGTCGCCGGTCGCGGCGTGGGCGGGAGCGGTGAGGACGGCGGTGAGGGCGAGGGCGCCGCCGGCAGCGGCGAGGGTGTTGCGCAGACGCACGAAGGTTCTCGTTTCGTGTGGAAGTGGATCAGAGCGCCTCACCCATACCTGCCTCGCACCGCCCCGATGCACGGTCCCGCAGACGTAAGGTTTCGCCGTCACCCGACCGGCGTAGGGACGGGCCGTCCGAAGAGCCGGGGGGCCGGTTCCGACGCGTGCACCCGACGTTCCGTCCCATGTCGGCCGACCTGACGGCCGAGCTCACGGCCGACGCCACGGCGATCCCCGCATCAAGACCCGTCGCTGCGCGGCGTCTTGCCTCTCCTCACGAAGATCGCTACGGTCCCGCCCACGCGCGTCTACGCGCGTCTACGCGCGTCGCTCCCGTACGGGCTTCTCCGCCCCACGCCCACCCGAAAGGCCCTCATGCAGCCGCATCGCAAGCCCCTGTTCCTGGCCGCCGTCGCCACCGTCGCCACCCTCGCCCTGACGGCGACCGCCGCAAACGCCGGCGCCGCGCCGGAAGCCGCCTGGCGACAGGTCGGCGACGACGCGAAGACCGGCATCAGCGGCCTGGCGCTCACCGCGAGCCCGACCGAGGACATCGAGGCGCTCGTCGTACGCGACAACAAGAAGCCGGACGACAGCAGGATCGGCCAACTCTCCTACGAGCAGGGCGAGTCGGGCTCGGCGTCCGTCGTGCCGATCGCGTGGGAGGGCCCGGAGCCGGTCGACCTGGAGGCCGTGGAGGCGGTGCCGGGCACGCCCGGTGAGTACGTCGCGCTGGCAAGCCGCGGCCTCGTCTACCACCTGCGCGCGGGCGACAGCGGCGTGAAGGTGCTCGACGTGTCGCCCCTGCCCGCCATCGACGAGGGCGCCGATTTTGAGAGCTTCGCGCTCACCTCGCAGCGCGGCGGGACGGTCGCGGTCTGGGCCGACAGGGGAGCGGGCGCGAGCCGCCCGGCGACGGTCTTCGCCGCCCCGTTCTCCTTCGACGCGTACGGGAAGGCCTCGTTCGGAGCCGTGGAACAGGGCCGCTTCCGCGCCTCGGCGCCCCAGGGCGAGGTGCGGCACGTCTCCGACATCGCGGTCACCGACTCCGGGCGGATCCTGGTGAGTTCGGCCTCGGACGGGGGCGACGACGGGCCGTTCGCCTCCGCGGTGAGCGAGGCCGGCACGGTCGCCGTCGACGCGGCGGGCTCGGGGGTACGGCTGCGCATCGACTCCTCTCCGACCGTTCTCGGGACGTTCGACGACCGCAAGATCGAGGCGCTGGAATGCCTCCCGGACAGCCCCGAGGCTGTGCTCGGCACGGACGACGAGAACCTGGGCGGATTCGTCGCCACGGCTTCCGTCTGCGGGTAGCGCAGGGCGACTTCTTCCTGGCGTGCGGGGCCGGTGATGTGTGCCGCCAAGCATGCGTGATGTTTGCGGCCGTGCATTCCGGTCAACCCGTCACGCAGCCACAGAGGGGCAAAAGCCCTGGACCCCCGACGACGACCCCGTCCGCACCCCTGAATTCCCGAAAGCCTTCACTGAATCCCGAGACCGTTTCCCTTGGACCGGGACGGGAACTGCTCGCGCGCGTTCACCACGAAACGCGACCCGTCGGGGTCGCTCAGGATCGCCTCGCCGATCTCACGTTCCTCTCGTACGAGACAGCCGCCGTGGGCCAGCGCCGCCTCGATGCACGCGTGGACGTCGGTGACCGCGAAGTGGATCTGCCAGCGTGGCCGCATCGAGGGGTCGCGCGCGGAGTCGACCGCACCCGAATGAATGTGGGCCACGACATCGCCCCGGCTGCGCAGGATGACCTTCTCGTTCTCGTAGTGCACCTCGCAGCAGTCTGCTGTGTCCGAGGCCCAGGCGAGGACCTCGGCGTAGAAGATGGCCGCGTCGAAGGCGTCCCGCGTATGGAGTTCGACGAAGACGGGAGCCGCGCGGCGCCATTCCTCCCAATGGGAGACCAGTTCCCCCTCCCAGATACCGAAGACCGCGCCGTCGCGGTCGGCCAGCAGAGCGGCCCGTCCCGGAGGAAAGGAAAGCGGCCCGACGGCGGTCGTGCCCCCGCGCTCCTGGCTGCGGGCGACGGTTTCGTCGGCATCGGCCGTCGCGAAATACGGGGTCCACGCGAAAGCCTTCGGTTGCATGGCCGCCACCGCGGAAATGCCCGCCACCGGGACTCCGCCCACACTCGCGAACCGGTATTGCTCGCCCAGCTTTCCGGTGCGCCATTCCCACCCCAGTACGGCGGTGTAGAACTTCTCGGCGGCCGACAGATCGCAGGTGGTCAGGCTCACCCAGCAGGGCGCCCCATACACCGAGCCACTGGCGACGGTTCTGTTGCTCAATGCCCTCTGGCTGTTCATATGCGTACCGTTCCGGTCCTGCTGCCGCCGGCCTTTCGGGCAGGCCGACTCTCGATGCCATCGGCCGGGTTCCCGCCCCCTCGCACGCGAAACGCCGCGCGGCACGGACGTCCCCGGCTCGGAGATCGTCCCTCCGGAGCTCGGGGATCGTCCCTCCGGCGAGGGCTTTCCGGACCCCATCCGGATGCCCCGAGTCGCGGGCCGCTGCGGTGAGGCATGAATGGTCACTGTGGGCGAACGGCAGGCCAGGTGACCTCCGCGGACTTCAGGAGCCGCGGCCTGCCGGGTTGATCGACAGTCGGCGCGACCACGGAGGGTAGGCCAGACCGCATGCAGGAGAAGTCTTCCGGCGCCGACGACCCGGGCTCAGAGGGCGACGCGGACGGCGGCGGGTCGGTGTGGCGGCGGATGTACCGCGCGACGGTGCGGTCCGCCGCGGCCCGTGGCTGGCGGCGGAGCGGCGAGCTGGAGCTGATGCACCGCTCGATGGGGCTCGCGGCCCTCGGCTTCCTCACGCTGGTGCCGCTCCTTGTCGTGGTGGCGGCGGTCGACCCGGCCCAGGGCCAGGGCTTCGCCGAGTGGCTCGGGAGGGGCCTGGGCGTGTCGGTGAGCGCGCAGGAGGAGGTGGAGGACCTGTTCGCCGAACCCCGCAGGGCACTGGAGGCCACCACCGCGTACGGCCTCGCCGCGCTCGCCGTCTTCGGCCTCACCTTCGGCTCGGCCCTGCAGACCGGCTACGAAAAGGTGTGGGAACTGCCCGCAGCCCGCTGGCACACCATGTGGCGGCACGCGGTCTGGCTCGGCGCGCTCATCGGCTACCTGTTCGCGGCCGCCCAGATCACCCAGGACCGCGCCGCGCAGGGCGCCGCGTTCGTGACGTCCCTGTGGCACCTCGCCACCGCCGTACTGAGCGCCGTGCTGTTCTTCTGGTGGTCGCAGCGGCTGCTCCTCTGCGGCCGGGTCGCGTGGAAAGCCCTGCTCCCCGGCGCGGTGGCGACGGCGCTCGGCCTCATCGGCCTGCGGGTCTTCTCGCAGCTGGTGTTCTCCCCGCTGATCGCCTCGAACGCGTTGACGTACGGGCCGTACGGCACCGTGCTCGTCGTCCAGTCCTGGCTGGTCGGCGTCTCGGTCGTGGTCTTCGGCGGCGCGGTCGTGGGACGGCTGGTGCACGAGGACTACCCGCGCTTCGCGCAGTTGCTGCTGGGGCGCCGCAGATAGCGCCCACGGCGGTCGTGGCAACTCCGTCAGAACGTCCCTCGCGCAGCACGGGAGCCCCGCACCCCTGGGTGAGTCTCCAGGGGACGCGGGGCTCTCCACGGCGCCGGCTCAGGACTTCGCCGGCGACTCCCCGGGGTCCGCGACGCGTTCGACCCTGCCGACGAGAAAGACGTACGACAGGACACCCACGACGGTGATCACGGTCATGTAGGCGAAGCCGGGCGCGAAGCTCTCATCGGTGATGATCATGCCGATGACGATCGGCGTCGCGATCGACGACAGGTTGCCGATGAAGTTGAACATCCCGCCGGTGAGCCCGAGCAGCCGCTGCGGCGCCATCGCGGACACCAGCGACCAGGTGATCGAGGCCAGACCGTTGCCGAAGAACGCCACCGACAGGAACACGATGACCAGCGCGGTCGAGTCGGTGAAGCTCGCACCGACCATCAGCGTGCTCAGCAGCAGGCCCGTGATGATCGGGCCCTTGCGGGCCGCGCCGAGCGAAACCCCGCGCCGCAGCAGGAAGTCCGACAGGACACCGGAGGAGAGCACACCCACCAGCGCGGCGACGAACGGCAGCGAGGCCAGGAATCCGGACTTGATGTAGTCCATGTTCCGGTACTCGACCAGGTACGTCGGGAACCACGTCAGGAAGAACCAGAGGGTCGACGTCAGGCAGAACTGGCCCAGGTAGAGGCCCCACAGCTTCCGTCGGCCGAGCACCGCGGCCAGGTCGGCGCGGCTGATCCGCGCCCGCTGCGGCCGCTCCCGCACCGCGTCGACCAGGCCCCCGCCCTCGCGGATCAGCTCGATCTCCGCCGCGTTGGCCCGCGAGTCGCGCGGCTCGCGGAACCAGCCGTACCAGACCAGCGCCCACACGATGCCGACCAGGCCCGTGGCGATGAAGACCCAGTGCCAGGAGACTGTCGCCTGCAGCCAGGACAGGACGGGAGTGAGCAGCGCGAGCCCGATGAACTGGCCGGAGGTGTAGAAGCCGATGGCCGTGGCGCGTTCCCGCTCCGGGAACCACACCGTCGCGACCTTGCTGTTGATCGGATATGCGGGAGCCTCGAAGACACCCACGAGCAGCCGCAGCACGATCAGCGCCACGAAACCGCCGACGATCCCCATGAAGAGGGTCGCGAGGGACCACAGGGTCAGGCACACCGGGTAGAGGACCCGCGCGGGCACCCGGTCCACCAGCCACCCGCCGGGTATCTGCAGCGCGGCGTAGGTCCAGCCGAACGCCGAGAGGAGCAGGCCCTGTTGGGCCGTGTTCAGGTCGAGTTCGCGCGCGATCTCGGGCAGCGCGATCGACAGGTTCGAGCGGTCCAGATAGTTGATCACGACGGTGACGAACAGCATCACCGCGATGAGCGCACGGGCGCGGGACGCTCGCGTGGCCTGGGCGGCACGCGCGGGGGAGGTCTGTGTCATCGTCCGCTCACCACTCCGCGAACGAGCCGTCGGAGTGCCGCCACACGGGGTTGCGCCAGCGGTGCCCTTCGGCGGCGCGCTCGGCGATGTACTCCTCGTCGACCTCGATGCCGAGCCCGGGACCACGGGGGATGGTGACCTGGCCGTCGCGGTACGTGAACACCGAGGAATCCACCAGGTAGTCGAGCAGGTCGTTGCTGGTGTTGTAGTGGATGCCCAGGCTCTGCTCCTGGATCGTCGCGTTGTAGCAGCCCGCGTCGATCTGCAGGCAGGCGGCGAGCGCGATCGGGCCGAGCGGGCAGTGCAGGGCGAGGCCGACGTCGTACGCCTCGGCCATGTGCGCGATCTTGCGGGCCTCGGTGATGCCGCCGCAGTGCGACGGGTCGGGCTGGACGATGTCCACGGCCCCGGAGGCGAGCACCGACTTGAAGTCCCAACGGGAGTACAGCCGTTCGCCGAGCGCGATCGGGATCGGCGAGTTGCGCAGTACGTCGGCGAAGCCGTCGACGTGCTCGGAGAGCACCGGCTCCTCGACGAACATCAGCCGGTACGGCTCCAGTTCACGCAGCAGCACCTTGGCCATCGGCTTGTGCACCCGGCCGTGGAAGTCGACACCGATACCGACGTCCGGGCCGACCGCCTGACGCACCGCGTCCACATTGGCGATGCACTGGTCCACCTTGTCCCAGGTGTCGAGGTACGACAGCTCCTCGGTGCCGTTCATCTTCACCGCGGAGAACCCGCGGTCCACCACCTCGCGCGCGGCCCGGGCCGCCTCCGCGGGACGGTCGCCGCCGATCCACGAGTACACCTTGATCCGGTCGCGGACGCGCCCGCCGAGCAGCTCGTGCACCGGCACACCGAGCGCCTTGCCCTTGATGTCCCACAGGGCCTGGTCGATCCCGGCGAGCGCACTCATGTGGATCCCGCCGCCGCGGTAGAACCCGCCCCGGTAGAGCACCGTCCACAAGTCCTCGACCTGCGAAGGGTCCTTCCCGATCAGGTAGTCGGAGAGCTCCTCCACCGTGGCGGCCACCGACGCGGCCCGGCCTTCGAGGACCGGCTCGCCCCACCCGGTGATGCCCTCATCGGTCTCGATCTTCAGGAAACACCAGCGCGGCGGCACCTGATACGTCGTCACTGACGTGATTCTCATGCGTTCCTCACTCCTGCAACGGGGCCGCCCGCGTCCCGGCCGACGGCCTCTTCCCAGATCCGGCAGAGCTCACGAGCCCGGGCACCGACCGCCTCGGCCGTGTCGCCCGGCCGGTAGAGACCGGAACCGAGCCCGACCCCCGCCACACCGGCAGCCGCCCACGCGGCCAGATTCGATACGTCGACCCCGCCCACCGGCACCAGACCGACGTCCGGCGGAAGGACCGCCCGCCAGGCCCGCACCCCGCTGATGCCGACCGTCTCCGCCGGGAAGACCTTCAACAGACGGGCGCCCGCCCCGATCGCGGCGAACGCCTCGGTGGGCGTGGCCACCCCGGGGTACGGCGTCAGGCCCGCCGCCACCGCCGCGGAGACCACCGCACGGTCGCAGTTCGGCGCGACCACCATCCGCGCCCCGGCGGCCCGCGCCCGCTCCACGTCCTCCACGGCGAGCACGGTGCCCGCACCGATCGCACACCGCTCGCCCAGTTCGTCGGCGAGCAGCCGCACACTCGTGAACGGGTCCGGCGAGTTGAGCGGCACCTCGATGGTGGTGACGCCGGCGTCGGCGAGCGCGCGGCCCACCCCCACGACCTCGGCGGGCGTGACGCCTCGCAGGATCGCGATCAGCCCTGTCATCGTCTCCGTGTCCCTTCCATGCGTACGTCGTGTCCGTCGCGTACGTCACGTCCGTCACGTCCGTCACGTCCGTCACGTCCGTCACGTCCGTCACGTCCGTCACGTCCGTCACGTCCGTCACGTCCGTCACGTCCGTCACGTACATCGTGTTCGTCGTTCTGTCGGCCGAGCAGCCCGGCACGGCCCGCGATGCGCCACAGGCCACGGGCGGTTACCTCCTCGCCGAGGACGGTGGCCCGCACCCCCCGGTCGGCGAGGGCCGTGGCATAGCGCCGGCACAGATCGGCCGCGCCGCACAGCACCACCTCGCCCGGCGTGCCCGAGCTGTCGGCGGGCAGCAGATGGGCCACCTCGTCGGCGATGAGCACGCCCGAGACGTAGTCCGGCAACGAGGCCGGATCGAGCAGGCCGTCGAGCACCAGCGGCCGCGCCCCGAACAGCTCCGCGGCGAGACCTCGCGACCGGTCGGCGGCAAGACCCCGGGCGAACGCCGCGTCGTCCCGTACGGCGGAACCGGCCGTGCGCGCGAGGATCCCGTGCCGGGTCAACAGGCCGTACACCTCGCCCGACATCGCTGTGCTG
This sequence comes from Streptomyces luteolus, assembly GCF_029968015.1. GTDB lineage: Bacteria > Actinomycetota > Actinomycetes > Streptomycetales > Streptomycetaceae > Streptomyces > Streptomyces luteolus. The sequence continues at coordinate 80,336 of NZ_JASCIS010000003.1, read as the reverse complement.
AAGCCGGTCACCCGGCCGCGGTCGACGCGGACCCACTTGGTGTGCGTGCCCGGCAGCACCACCGTGAACGGCTCGTCGCGCTCGCCCAACTCGTCGAGCACACCGGCGAGTTGGCACTCCTCGCCGCGCATCACATCGCCCGGCGCCGCGCCCGAGGCGGCACGCAGCCCCGGCACGACACGCAGCACGCCCGCGCGATGCTCCACCGGCACGAGCGAGGCGGAGTCCACCTCGGTCGGCACGGTGCGGTACCCGCTGTCGACCCAGCCCTGCGCGCTGCCCACCATCCCGCAGGCGGCCACGGGCACCCGCGGGTACGAGGTGAGCCAGTCGCCGCACGCCGCCCACAGGGCCTCTTCGTAGGCGGCCTCTCGTGCCGTCGGATCGTGGGCGTCGATGCCCTCCGTGGTGGTGAGCAGTCCGCGCCCCGACCTGCGGGTGTCGATGATGCGGCCGCCGGTGTCGAGCAGCCAGGCGCGCAGGCCGGTAGTGCCCCAGTCGAGCGCGACCAGGCCCGGTTCGGTGTCCGTCATGGGCGTCACTCTGCGAGGCGCTTCCCGATAATGCGAACGCCGTCCCTATATGTAGGATCGAGATATGTAGGATCGAGTCATGGTTGACACCCCGGCGCCCGGCACCCAGACACTCGCCCGCGGTCTCGCGATCATCCGCGCGGTCGCCGACGGCGCCGACGACCTGCGCACCGTCGTCGAACGCACCGGCCTGGGCCGCAGCACCGCCCACCGACTCGCCCAACTCCTCGTCACCGAGGGCTACTTGCGCAGCAGACGGGACGGTTACACCCTCGGCCCCACCCTCATCGAACTCGGCTTCCAAGCCCTGCACGGCAACCCGCTGCCCGTGGTGGCCAGACCCGTACTCGAGGAACTCTCCGCGCAACTCCACGACACCCTGCACCTCGCCGTGCGCGACGGGGACTCGGTCCTCTACCTCGACAAGCTCCCCGGCACCCGCGGAGCCGAAATGCGCTCCCGCATCGGCCACCGCATGCCGCTCACGCGCACCGGCGTCGGCATGGCCCTCCTCCTGGACTCCGAACCGCAGTGGCCCGCGCTCTACCAGGCGGAAGCCCCCACGGCACCCGACCAGGTCCACCCCCAGGACCTCGACGCCTTCCTGGCACGCATGCGCACGTACGCCGAGTCGGGCGTGGCGATGGACCTGGAGGACAACGAACCCGGCATCCGCTGCGTGGCCGCCCCCGTCCGCGACGCCACCGGGTCCATCGCCGGTGCCATCAGCGTCTCCGCCACCCGCCCCTACATGCCCGCCGCCCGCATGCGCGGCCTGACCACCGTGATCGGCCGCGCCGCCCAGCGCATCTCAGCAACCCTCGGCCACCGTGAACCCTGACCCGCCGCCGGCCGGTAGCTTTTCCCGTACGAGGCACATCAACACAGCGGACAGCAGGTGATCGTTTTGACCGGCGCACCCGAGGCCAAGTCCTGGCAGGAGATGCGGGACTGGCAGATCGGCCTCCTGGAACGCGGCAGCGGCGCGTCCCTTGCGGAGTGGACGGAGCGCATCCGTGAACAGGCACCGGGATCGGAGCAGGAACTGCGTGACTGGCTGAGCGGCCAAGGCGTCCACGGGTACGCGCAGATGCTCCTGGTGCACGAGACCTTCGGCTACCCGCGGTTCCTCCTCCAGAGCGCGGACGAACTCATCGACGCCCAGTACGAGGACCGCCCCGGACTGCGCCCCGTCCTGGACGCCGTGCTGCTGCGGGCCGCCGAACTGGGCGAGGTGACCGTCCAGGCACGCAAGACGTTCGTGGCCCTGGTCGGCCCCCGCCGGACCTTCGCCCGCGTACGCCCCACCACCCGCACCCGTCTCGACGTGGGCCTGCGGATCCCCGGGGCCGAGCCGGACGGACGACTGCTCACGGCGAAGGGCCTGGGCGACGGCATGGACGTACGCGTTCCTCTCACCACCGTCGAAGAGGTGGACGAAGTCTTCGCGGGTCTCCTGCGCTTGGCGTACGGCGCGAATGCGCTGTGAGCGCCCGGGGGGGACTGTGACGGTGCTCGGCCCGGCGGCGTCCTTCATGAACCCGAGTCGCCGGGTGCCCGCGAGGACCTCAGCAAGCCGTACGGCAGGTAGCCGGAGCGGACACCCAGCTCCCACCCGTGCACCTGGACCGCGAGCGCGGCCGTCGCGAGGACGCCGAGCGGAAGCAACGACCGGGGAGCCGGGTCGGACCCCACGCTCTCGCGGTGCCGTACGAGTCGAGCCATCAGGGCCTGCTCGAACGCCTGCTGGTCGTCGTCCAGAAGCACGCGCAGGGGCACCCGGGGCCAGTCGCTGGGACGGTGGCCGGTGGCCGGGGTGGAGGTACAGGCGCAGCGCGTCCATCTCCGCCGGCCCCGCGGGCTCCGACTGCGACTCCAGCTCGGAGTAGGGCACTCCGCTCCGGATCCCGGCCACGTACTCGTCCCTCAGGAGCAGGCCGATCACCCGTATCGCCATTCCAGGACCAGGCCGCTGACCAGGCACAGCGAGAAGGCCTCCACCCACGACCTCGGACACTCTCCGGTCGGCCTGACCACGGTCGAGCGAGCAAGGGCCCTCAGGTGGCGCCGTGGCGCGTCGGATCCGGATCCGGATCCGGATCCGGTGTCGGGGGCGGGGTCGATGTCGGGGTTCTGACGGTGCGGAACAGGGATTCCAGCAGGGCCAAGCCGGACGCCAGTCCGGTGAGGCGGCCTGCCCCCGGCTGCTCGGAGGGTGCGCTCTCCCAGCCCGGCCCCGCCGGGAGCGCCAGGGGATGACTCCGCGCTCCTCGCATTCCCCATTCCAGAGCCAGCAGAGCGCGGACCACACCGACGTCGGCGGTGTGCCGGGACTGGGACCACAGCACGACGGCGCAGGGGCCGATCCTGCGGACGGCCGACTGCAGCGCCTCGGCGGGGACGGCGGCGCCGAAGATGCGGGTGGGGAGCCCGCGCTCCACCAGGGCCGCCCAGAGTGCCTCGATCGGAAGGCTGTGCTGCTCGTCCGGCATGCAGGCCAGCAGGATCGGAGGGAACTCGTCCCCGGGCACGGTGACGGTCGAGCGCAGCGTGGTGGAGACATGCCAGGACAGCAGATGCTCCACCTCCACGTACGACGCGTCCGCTGTGGCCCATTTGCGGCCGACGGCGTGCAAGGTGGGCGCGATGATCTGTTCCCAGGCCACCACGACCCCGTACGTGTCGATGGCGGAACGCAACTGGGCCTGTACCGCGGCGGAGTCGAGGCGGACGGCGGCGCGCGCCAGGCCCCGGCTCTCCGGCCAGACCTGTCCCAGGGGCAGATCGCGGAAGCTGCCGATGCCGCGCGGCCGCGACCCACCAGGGGGCGCGACACTCTTCGAGGGGCGGGTTCCCGACAACGCGAGACGGGCCGCTTCCGAGGGGGCCACCCCTCGCGCGGTGAGACGGCACATGTCCTCGAGCCTGGCCACGTCCGTGGGGGACCAGCGGCGGTGCCGCCCCTGGTCGCGGTGGCTGGGGCCGATGCCGTAACGGCGTTCCCACGTACGCAGCGTGGTCGGTGCGACACCGAGCCTGCGGGCGAGCGCCCCGGTGGTCAGGTGGGCTTCCGGTGCGTCGGCCGCGCCAGCGGGCTCCGCGGCGGGGCGGCGAACCTCGCGCCGAGGTGTCACAGCAACCCCGAGGCCAGAACCTCGCGCGCCGCCCGCGCCCCCGACGCCAAGGCCCCCTGGACCGAGCCGGTCGCGCGGTGGTCGCCGCACACGTACAGCCGGGTCCCGATCCTGGTGGGACGCGACAGCGGCCAGGGCGGGACCATGGCGGGCAGGGCGCCGCGGATCGTGTAGTGGGCGATCTCCTCCCAGCCGGACGCGTCGGTCCCGTAGGCGTCCGCGAGCGCCTCGCGCAGCGCCGGGCTCCCCTCGGAGGTGTGCGCGCCGAGCACCGACGCGGAGACCAGCGCCTGACCCCGTGGCGCGTAGCCGGGAACGACCTGGCTCGGCACACAGGTGTTGAGGAAGCGGCGCCGCGAGTCAAGCAGCAACGTGGGCTCCTTCAGGGGAGAGTGGGGCGCCGCGTAGTAGTACGTGGTGACGGTGCGCGTCGGCGGCACCGTCAGCTGCGGCACCAGGCGCGACGCGGTCTCCGCGTCGGTGGCCACCACGACAGCGGACGTGTCGAGCTCCTGGCCGTCGGCCAACAGTACGCCCCCGGTGGTGAGTTGAGTGACCGGGCTCCCGAACCGCACGGTGCCCGGCGGGAGTCGGGTGGCCAGATACGCGGGAACGGCGCCGATTCCTCCCGCAGGCAGCGTGACCGTACCGCGCAGGAAGCTCCGCCAGACCATGTGGAACACCCGGCTCGACGTCTCAAGGCGGTCGTCGAGGAACACCCCGGCCAGGAACGGGTGCAGAAAGTCCTCAAGGACGTCGCCCTTGATACCGCTGCGTCCCAGTTCATCGCTCGTCGTGCGTTCCGCACGGCCCTTGAGCGCACGGGCAGGGGCGAGTGCCGCCAGCAGGGACTGCGCCGCGAGTCCGGCACCGTCCCGTACCGAGTGCCGCCCCCGACGTGCGAGGAGGGCGATGTCGCGAGGCCGCCGGGTGGGATCGCTGTAGCGGAGCCGGCCCTGTGGGGTGTGCGTCAGGACGGAGGGCGTGAAGGGGCTCAGGCGCAGGTCCCGAAGCTCTGCCCGGCGCCTCAGCTGGGGGTAGGAGGTGTTCAGGACCTGGAATCCGCGGTCGAGCAGGAAGCCGTCGCTCGCGTCCGTGCGCATCCGTCCGCCCACGGCGTCGGACGCCTCCAGAACGCGTACGTGCTGTCCTGCCGCCGAGAGATCGTGGGCGCAGGCAAGCCCGGCCAGACCCGCACCGACGACGATCACGTCACTCCGGGCTCGTTCGCATGTCACGGGTGGCTCCTCAGTTCCGCGTCGGTCTCGCCACTTCCGTCCCGGGAAGTGCGTCACCCCTTCCCGTCCCGGACGGCGCGTCGCTCCTTCCCGTTCCGTGAAGTGCGTCGTGCCGTCCCGGACGGCGCGTCGCTCCTTCCCGTTCCGTGAAGTGCGTCGTTTATTCGTGATCCGGGGGACCTCCGGATGCGCCGCCGTACCGGATGGCTTGTTCTATGGCGTGCCACAGCCGTTCCGGGGGCGGCTGCGGAATGTCGGCGGGCGTGCTCGACCTGGCGGCTTCCACGATCCGCACCAGCGCTGCCAGGTGCTTCGAGCAGGTGGCGCAGTGCGACAGGTGACGGTGATCGGATGCGCGCGGCGGCTCGCCCAGCGCGACGGCGATCAGCGCGTCCGCCTGGATGTGCGTCACCTCCGCCTCCCTTCCCGGCCGCCGCTCACCTGCGGGATCACGCGTCGCTCGGCGGCGACATCCTCCTGACCTGTTCGGCGGCAGACCCGCTCCCGGTTGCGGCCCTGGAGCAAAACGACTCACAAACGATGCACATTGTCCATCGCTGTCACTCTGGCCGAACCTTGCGGCGGACGCGATTCCGCGTCGACCGGCGGCCATCGCAGGGCCCCGGTGGACCTGTCCGAGGAGCGTGCAGGATGACCTCGTCACGACTGCTGAACCAAGGCCGTGGCGCAGCCGCAGCCAAGCCCACGGACATGGCCACGGGCATGGCCAAGGCCACGGGCACAGGCACAGGCACAGGCGCCGGCCATGTCACCCCCGCTTCCGCCTCCGCCGAGGACGCAAGGATCCTGCGCGAGCAAGCGATCGCGGCTTCGTTCAGGGCGGGCGACGAAGAGGCCTTCAGACAGCTGTACGAGCAGTGGGCCGGGCTCGTGCACACCATCGCCCGGCGCACGCTCGGCGACTCGTTCGAGGCGGAGGACGTCGCCCAGCAGGTGTTCATCGCCGCCTGGAGAAACCGCCGTGGCTACCGGCCGGTCCGGGGGACCGCGGGCTCCTGGCTGGTCGGCATCGCTCGGCACAAGATCGCAGACGCGCTGACCGCGCGGACCCGTCGAGCACGCCTCGCCGCCTCGGTGGAATCGGAGCTCGCAGCCCGGTCCCCGACGCGCGACGGTCATCTGGCACAGCAGGCCGTGGACCGGGTCGCCGTCCAGCACGAACTGGCACAGCTCCCTCCCGCGCAGCGGGCGGTGCTCCGTCTTGCCTTCTACTCGGACCTCCCGCAGACCCAGATCGCCGCGTGCCTGGGCATGCCGCTCGGAACGGTCAAGAGCCACGCACGACGGGGCATGCACACCCTGAAGCGGCGTCTGGAGAGCAGCGAACCCTGACCGTCGGACCGACAGGTGCGGGCTACCGGACGGCCGCATGAGCACCTCGGTCTCCCCGGACTCACGCCTTACCTCCAGGCGCATCCGAACCACACGTACCGGCGGAACAAGGGGTGTGGCAGATGGGCAGAGGGCCCGACCCCCGCGCCCTCGATCGAGGAGGAACGAGTCATGAAAACCTCAACACTTCGACGCTCAGCCGTCTGCGCGAGCGTGCTCGCCCTGCCCCTGGCCCTCGGAGCCGCACCGTCCGCCCTGGCCGCGGCACCGGCAGAGCCGTTCGGGCCGGCCTGTTCGTCGCTGCCGACCTCGGGCGAGGGCAGTGCCGAGGGGATGGCGGACGACCCGGTGGCCACGGCGGCGTCCAACAACCCCGAGCTGTCGACGCTCGTCAGCGCGGTCAAGAAGGCCGGGCTCGTCGACACGCTGAACAACGCCAAGGACGTCACGGTGTTCGCGCCGACCAACGACGCGTTCGCGAAGGTTCCCAAGGCCGACCTCGACAAGCTCCTGGCCGACAAGGAACAGCTGACCAAGGTGCTGACCTACCACGTGGTGGGCGAGAAGGTGTCCAAGGACAAGCTCGCCGACGGCACGTACAAGACGCTGGAGGGCGGCGAGCTGACCACGGCCGGCTCCGGCGACTCGTACAAGGTCAACGACAGCGCCTCCGTGGTCTGCGGCGACGTGGCGACCCAGAACGCCACCGTCCACGTCATCGACACCGTCCTGATGCCCAAGGCGTGAGCGAGGCGTGAGCGGCGGTCCGGAACCGGTGGCCCTCGTAGACTCGCACCGAGCTGGTGCGGCTCCTGTCCGGCCTCATCAGCTCGGCGCGTTCCCGCGTACGGGCGCGTTGCTGCATACGACGGTGTCCTCGCTCCTCAGTCGCGCCCGCGCGCCCGCTTGAAGCGGGCCAGTCCGTCGGCGAGGTCGATCAGCGGTTCCGGGTAGTCGATCCGGGAGCGCTCGTCGTCCGGGAGCTTCCAGGGTTCGTGCACCCAGCGGTCCGCCACGTCGCGCAGCTCGGGCACCCATCGTCGTACGTACGACCCCTGCGGGTCGAAGCGCTTGCCCTGGACTACGGGGTTGAGGACCCGGTGCGGGCGGGTGTCGGTGCCGGTGCCTGCGACCCACTGCCAGTTGAGCTGGTTGTTGGCGACGTCACCGTCCACCAGCAGATCCAGGAAGTGCCGTGCTCCGACCCGCCAGTCCACGTACAGCGTCTTCGTCAGAAAGCTTGCCACCAGCAGCCGGGCGCGATTGTGCATCCAGCCCTCGTGACGCAGCTGGCGCATCCCCGCGTCCACGACCGGGTAGCCGGTACGCCCGTCCCGCCAGGCGGCGATGTCCTCCGCCGCCTCGTCCTCGCTCCGCCAACGGTCGTCCCTGCCGCGGTAGTCGGCTGTGGCCGCGTCGGGGCGTGCCGCCAGCACCTGGTGGTGGAAGTCGCGCCAGCACAGCTGCCGCACGAACGCGTCCGCCCCGGGCCCTCCGTGGTCGCGGGCCCGCGTGACCAGCTCCACCGGTGAGACCGCCCCGAAGTGCAGGTACGGCGACAGCCGGGAGGTGGCGTCCCCGGCCAGGTCGTCGTGCTGCTCCTCGTACCGGCCGAGCTCCCCGCCGGACCACCACCGAGAGCAGTGCTCACGCCCAGCTGTCTCGCCGCCCTCCGCGAGATCGGGTGAGGTGCCCTCGACGTCGGCGGCCGCCGGCGGTGCGAGACCGTCCACCGCGTCCGGCACACGCACCGCGCGGGGCGTCGGCAGGGGCTTGCGCAGCGGCACCTGCGACCAGCGCCGGAAGTACGGGGTGAACACGGCGTAGTGATCGGAGCCGGAACCGGACGGCGTCACAACTCCGGGCGCCACGGCGGTCGTCACGGTGTCGTGCACGTGCAGGGCCACGCCCCGCTCGTCGAGCGCCTCGCGCAGTCGGCGCTCACGCCGGTGCGCGTACGCCGTGACGTGCGCTGCCATGTGCACCTCCACGGCCCGGCACTCCGAGACGACGGCGCACACTTCCCGTACGACCGGCCCCGCCCGCACCACCAGTCGGCCACCACGGGCGCGCAACGCGGCGTCGAGGTCGGTGAGGCAATCGGCCAGGAACGCCTGCCGGTTGGGGGCGTCGAAGCCAGCGGCGTGCACACCGGGGTCCTGTACGAACAAGGGGACCACCTCGTCCGCCGCGCGCAGGGCGGCGCGCAGCGGGGGATGGTCGTGCAGGCGAAGGTCTGAGGTGAACAGGACGACCGCGACGGCCATTTGGGAACTCCTGGTGCGGAAGTGCGGAAGTGCGGAAGTGCGGAAGTGCGGTGGTGTAACGGTCCAAGGGCCGGTCATCGTCGGACTCTTCGCCGGACTCTTCGCCTGCGGACGGCCCCTCGGATGCGCTCGGCCGGTGAATCCGGCGGCCGCTTGCCGTTGGCGGCGGTCTCGGTGATGTTGCGCGCCATGCCGCCGAACACGGCGTTGTGGAACGGATAGACGGACCACCAGTACGCGTGTCCGAGGAGCCCCCGCGGATGGAACAGCGCGCGCTGCCCGTACCGGGTACGCCCCTCGTCGTCCTTCTCGACGTACATCTCCAGCCAGGCCAGACCCGGCAGCCGCATCTCCGCCCGCAGCCGCAGCAGCCGTACGGGCTCGATCTCCTCGACCCGCCAGAAGTCGAGCGAGTCGCCGACCCGCAGGCGTTCGGCGTCGCGTCGCCCGCGGCGCAGGCCGACGCCGCCGATGAACCGGTCCAGCCATCCGCGGACGGCCCAGGCGAGCGGGAAGGAGTACCAGCCATTGTCGCCGCCGATCCCCTCGATCACCTTCCACAGCGCTTCGCGGGAGGCGTCGACCGGCAGGTGCCGCTCGTCCTCGTAGAGGCTGCCACCGGCCCAGTTCGGGTCCGTGGGCAGCGGATCGCTGGGCGCCCCCGGGACGGAGGCCGACGACCAGCGGGTGGCGACCTGCGCCTCGCGGACCCGCCGTACGGCCAGGGCCAGCGCCTCGTCGAACGACAGCGGCCTGCCGGGGAGATCCGGCACGTAGCGGGCGATGTCGTGCTCCCGGCACACGACCTCGTGGCGCAGGGACTCCGTGAGCGGGCGGGCGAGCGTGGTCGGAACGGGCGTGACCAGGCCGACCCAGAGGCTGGACAGCCTGGGGGTGAGGACCGGCACCGGGACGATGACGCGCCGCGGGAGCCCGGCGACACGGGCGAAACGGCGCATCATCTCGCGGTACGTGAGGATGTCCGGCCCGCCGATGTCGAACGCCCGGTCGACGTCATCGGGCATGCGGGCGGAGCCGACCAGATAGCGGAGCACGTCCCGTACCCCGATGGGCTGCGTCCGGGTCTGGACCCAGCTCGGCGTGACCATGACGGGAAGCCGCTCGGTGAGATACCTCAGCATCTCGAAGGAGGCCGAACCCGATCCCATGACGACGGCGGCGCGCAGAACCGTGGCGGGCACGGGTGAGTCCAGGAAGACGCGCCCCACTTCGGCACGGGAGCGAAGGTGCGGGGACAGGGACCGTTCGGGTACGCCGTGCGGAGTGAGTCCGCCCAGATAGACGATCCGGCGCACACCGGCGGCCTGCGCCTGTTCGGCGAAGATCCGCGCCGCGCGGCGGTCGGTGTCCTCGAAGTCCGAGCCGGACCCGAGGGCGTGCACCAGGTAGTACGCGACGTCGATGCCCGCCATCGCGCCGGCGACCGACCCGGCGTCCGTGACGTCGCCGCGTACGGTCTCGACCTCTTCCGACCAGGGGTGGTCGCGCAGCTTCCGGGGGGTGCGCGCCAGGCATCGGACGCTGTGCCCGGCCTGAAGAAGTTCCGGCACCAGACGACCGCCGATGTACCCGGACGCCCCCGTCACCAGGCAGCGCAGCGGCCGCTCCTCCCCTTGTCGACCCTCCCGCCCCTGCCGCCCCTCCCGCCCTTGGCGCCCCTCCCGCCCTTGGCGCCCCTCCCGCCCTTGGCGCCCCTCCCGCCCTTGGCGTCCCTCACGTCGCTCGTCCTGCGGGCTCACGCTCACGGCTCCTTCCTGCGGACGCGTCCACGGGTGGTTCGCCCGGTACGTCAGGTGGTTCGTCCCGTACCGCGGTCACGGTTGCAGGAGCATCACCGAACCGGTCGCGACGGCGCGCCCGGCGGCCGTGACGAGGAAGCGCGCGCCCCCGGACTCGGCGTCCACCTCGATCGCGGCCCCGCGCGACGGCACCGGCCCCCGCAGGTCGACGGAGAGCCCGACCACCGCGTCGGCCGTCCGCCCCGCGTGCAGCAGCGTCGCCTGGCGGCCTGCTTCCAGGACGGCGGGGGCCGGGAGGAAGTCCGGGCGGCCGGGCAGGAGCACCGGATGTCCCGGATCGCGGGGGAGGAGCACAAGGCGTCCTTGCGGGGCCCGCGCCACCATGACGTCGGTGTCGGCGGCGGCGCCCACCGCGGCGGCCGGGGGATGGAGCAGGCGCGCCAGGCCCCCCTCGTCCGAGCGGAACTCCCAGGGGCGGGTCCCGGCGGCCAGGAGCATGGTGCAGGACGCGAACGGCACACCGCCGTGGGCGAACTCGGCTGTCACCCGGTACGAGGTGGGTCCGTACGAGCAGGTGGAGAGGTCGCTCAGCAGCAGCCGGGCCTCGACAGCGGTGGCACTGCCAGCCTCCTGCGGCTGTACCTGCGGTCGCAGACCGGCACTCACACTGACCGGTTCGAGTGCGGCGCCCGCCGCCTCGCGGAGGTGACGGCGTTCGATGGCCCTGGCGAGCTGGCGGGTCGACTCGACCATGATCAGGGGATGGGGCGCGGCCGGGAACCGACGCTCGTTGAGGGGATGCAGCCGGGGCCACTGGCAGCGCCCGGTGAAGCTGTGGCTGCTGTTCCGCCCGAGCGAGACGACCAGCATCGACGCCATCGTGTCCAGGCCGATCTCCGACCAGGTGACGGAGCTGTCGTTCTCGTCGGCCAAGGCCGCGGTGCCGGGCGGGACCGCCCCGGGGGAATCCCTGCCGACCGGCTGTTCGCTCCTCATGACACCGTCCATGCCGCCGCGCTTCCTACCGCGAGGTGCGGCAGTCGCTTCCGTCTCTCCATGATGTTCCGCGGCGCGGGTCTTCGCGGATGCAAGCCGGTGCCGGCACGCGTGCCGATCCCGGAGCGACCCCGCCTCACCCGAGACGGGGGCCGCTCCGGCGTACGGGTCGGTCAGCTGTCGGCGTCCCTTCGGCACATGGCGCTCGGCCACCACGCCCGGGGGCCGATGTCGATCACCAGCGCGGGGACCAGCAGCGAGCGAACGACGAGCGTGTCCAGGAGGACGCCGAAGGCCACGATGAAGGCGATCTGCACGAGGAACGCCAGCGGGATCACCATCAGGGCGGCGAACGTCGCGGCGAGCACGACGCCCGCCGACGTGATCACTCCGCCGGTCGTGGTGAGCCCGCGCAGCACGCCCTGCCGGGTTCCGTGTACGAGGGCCTCTTCCCGTACGCGGGACATCAGGAAGATGTTGTAGTCGACCCCGAGCGCGACCAGGAAGACGAATCCGTACAGGGGCACCGACGCGTCCGTACCGCTGAATCCGAGCAGGTCGAAGACGAGCGTGGATACACCGAGCGTCGCCAGGAAGTTGAGCGCGACGGTCGCGACCAGCAGCACGGGCACGAGGAGGGAGCGCAGCAGGAGGACGAGGATGAGCAGGATGATGCCGAGCACGATCGGAATGATCAGCGCCCGGTCCTCCGCGGCCGTCTGCTGGGTGTCGACCTGCTGCGCCGTGTAGCCGCCGACCAGCGCGTCCGCCCCGGAGACCGCGTGGACCTCGGCGCGCAGCCGCTCGACGGTCTCCTTGGCCGCGTCGCTGTCGGCGGCGGCGTGCAGGGTGGCGTCGATGCGTACGCGGCCGTCGACGACGAGGGGCTCGCCCCCACCCGGTCGCCCCGAAGCGGAGACCGGGGCCGCGGCGGCCACGCCCTCGGTCCTCCCCGCCGCATCCCTCACCTGTCCCGCACGGTCGGCGTCCGCGATGATGACCGCCGGATTCCCGGAGCCGCCGGGGAAGTGCCGGGCCAGCGTCTCCTGGGCGGCGACGGACGGCGCGTCGTTGACGAAGATCTCGTCGAGCGGCACGCCCTTCGCCGACAGCGACGGCGAGAAGGCCGCGAACACGCCGAGCGCCACGGCCGTCGCCACCCACACCCGCCGCGGGCGACGGTCCACCGTCGCGGCGATACGCCGCCACACCCCGTGCCCCTCGACCGAGGCGTCGGCCTCCTTGGGCCGGGAGGGCCAGTACGCGGCGCGACCGAGCAGTGCGAGGACCGCCGGGAGGAAGGTCAGCGCGGAGAGCACGGCGCAGACGATGCCGATGGCGCCGACCGGACCGAGGGCGCGGTTGTTCGTGAGATCACTCGCCAGCAGGGCCAACAGGCCGAGGGCCACCGTGCCCGCGCTCGCGGTGATCGCCCCGAAGGACCTCCGCGCGGCCGCCGCCGCGGCCCTGGCCGCGCTGTCGCTCGTCGCGAGCTCCTCGCGGAAGCGGGCGGCGAGGAGCAGGGCGTAGTCGGTCGCGGCGCCGATGACGAGGATGGAGAGGATGCCCTGCACCTGGCCGTCGACGCGCACCACATCCCGCTCCGCCAGCGCGTACACGACCGCGCAGGCGAGCCCGAGGGCGAAGACCGAGCCCAGGATGATCACGAGAGGCAGCAGGACACTCCGGTACACGAGCAGCAGGATCAGCAGTACGGCGCCGAGGGCGACGCCCAGGAGCAGCCCGTCGATCCCGCCGAAGGCGTCCGACAGATCGGCCTGACTGGCCGCCGGACCCGCGAGCCGAGCCGTCGTCCCCGGCACCCGCTCCGCCGCCTGACCCACCTCGCCCAGGACGTCCGGCAGCTCCTCGCCGAGGTCGGGCCGCAGCTGCACGACGGCCTGCATGGCCTCGGCGTCGTCGGAGATCAGCGCGGGAGAGGGGCGGCCGACCACGCCCTGCTCGCCCGCGAGGTCCGCCATGGCATCGATGGCGGCCTTCCGCTGCTCGGCCGTGACGCGCTTCCCGTCCGCTGTCCACACCACGATGGCGGGCAGGGTCTCGGACTGGTCGAACGCCTCGCGTGCCTCAAGGACCTGCGTGGACTCGGCACTCTGCGGCAGGAAGGCCGCCTGGTCGTTGGTCGCGACTTCGCCCAACTTGCCCGCGTAGGGACCGAGCATGCCGCCGACCCCCAGCCAGACGAGGAGCAGGACGAGGGGTACGAGCCACCTGGCCCAGCGCGGTGCGGTTCGCGGTCCTGCTGCGCCGCATGAACGGAGAGTTCAACCGCATCGCCCAGGAGTTCGCGCATGCCCAGGGCCTGCATCTGACCGACGTACAGGCCCTGATCGCGATCCTGGACGCCAGGGAGGACGGGACGGCCGACCCCATGACCCCGGGCCGCCTGCGCAAGCAGCTCAACCTGACGTCCGGAGCGGTGACGGCATGCCTCGACCGCCTGGAGAAGGCGGGACACATCCACCGCGTCCGGGCGGCCGACGACCGCCGCGTCGTGCACCTGCACTACGCGGAGGCCGCCAAGGGCGTCGCGAGGGACTACTTCCGGCCGCTGGCCCACGGCACCGAGGCCGCCCGAGGCCGCTTCACCGTCGAGGAACTCGAGGTGGTGGCGCGGTTCCTCGCCGAGATGAACCGGGAGCTGGAACTCCTGAGGTGAACCACGGCAGCGGCGACGGGACGGCCCTCCACGGAGAGTTCCGTCCCGGCCGCACTTGCAAGTAACTCGCAACAGGGCTCTATCATCAACCGCCAGCCCCCGAAGGCCGAGAGCGGAGCCCTGCCGATGCATGTACCCGACGGATTCATCAACGCGCCTGTCTCCGCGGTCACCGGAGTCGTCGCGGCCGGCGCCGTCGCCGTGTCCCTGCGGGGTGCGCGCAGGGAGCTCGACGAGCGCACCGCGCCGCTCGCCGGTCTGGTGGCGGCGTTCGTCTTCGCCGTCCAGATGCTGAACTTCCCGGTCGCCGCGGGCACCAGCGGCCATCTCCTGGGCGGCGCACTCGCGGCGATCCTCGTCGGCCCGTACACAGGAGTGCTCTGCATATCGGTCGTGCTGCTCATGCAGGGCGTGCTCTTCGCGGACGGCGGCCTCACCGCGCTCGGCGTGAACATCACGAACATGGGCGTCGTCACCGTCCTCGTCGCCTACGCGCTGTTCCGCGGCCTGGTCAAGGTGCTGCCGAAGAAGCGCCGTTCGGTGACCGTCGCCTCCTTCGTCGCCGCGCTCGTCTCCGTGCCCGCGGCCGCCGCCGCCTTCACCGGCATGTACGCGCTCGGCGGCACCACCTACGTCCCCGTCGACACCGTCCTCACGGCCATGGTCGGCGTGCACACGCTGATCGGCCTCGGCGAGGCCGCCATCACCGCCGCCACCGTCGGCGCCGTCATCGCCGTACGCCCCGACCTGGTGTACGGCGCCCGTGGCCTCACCGCGCCGCTGAAGCTGCGGGTCGGCGGCGAGCTCGTGGACGCCGCCCCGGCCACCGTCCGGGAACCCGTCCGATCCCCGCGCAAGGTGTGGATCACCGGGCTCGTCGCCTCCGTCGTCCTCGCGGGCTTCGTCAGCTTCTACGCCTCCGCGAGCCCCGACGGCCTGGAGAAGGTCGCCGCCGACAAGGGCATGGACAAGAAGGCCGAGGAGCACGCGGCCGCCAACTCCCCGCTCGCCGACTACGGAGTCGAGGACATCGCGAACGGGCGCCTCTCCGGCGGCCTCGCCGGAGTGATCGGCGTGGGCGTCACGGTCGCCGTCGGCACCGGGGTCTTCTGGGCGGTCCGCCGCCGCAACGCCCCCGCCGACACGGCCGCTTCGACGCGGTCCGAGGAGACCGCCTGAGATGGGCGCCGGGCACGCCCACCGGCTCTACCGGCGAGGAGACTCACCAGTGCACGCGCTGCCGCCGCACTGCAAACTCGCCGCCGTGCTCTGCTTCGTGGTCGTCGTGGTCGCCACACCCCGCGAGGCCATGTGGGCCTTCGGCCTGTACGCCGCGCTGCTCGCGACGGTCGCGTACGCGGCCCGCGTACCCGCCGGGTTCCTGCTGAAGCGGCTGCTCATCGAGGTGCCGTTCGTCGCGTTCGCCGTGCTGCTCCCGTTCGTCGCACGCGGCGAACAGGTCGACGTCCTCGGCCTGTCGCTCAGCGTCGACGGCCTCTGGGGCGCCTGGAACGTACTCGCCAAGGGCACCCTCGGAGTCGCCGCATCCGTCCTGCTCGCCGCCACCACCGAGCTGCGTGAACTGCTGCTCGGCCTGCAGCGCCTGAAGCTGCCCCCGCTGCTCGTCCAGATCGCGTCGTTCATGATCCGGTACGGGGACGTGATCACCGACGAGATGCGGCGGATGCGGATCGCCCGCGAGTCCCGCGGATTCGCAGCCCGCGGCGTACGTCAGTGGGGCGTCCTCGCCAAGTCGGCGGGCGCGCTCTTCATCCGCTCCTACGAGCGTGGCGAGCGCGTCCACCTGGCGATGGTCAGCCGGGGCTACGCCGGGTCCATGCCCGTCATCGACGAGGTGACGGCCTCGCGCGCGCAGTGGTCGTACGCCCTGACGCTCCCGCTGTCCGCCCTGGCGGTCTGCCTGTTGGGATGGTTCCTGTGACTCCACCCGATCCCGCACCCGATCCCGCACCCGAGGCGGCTCCTGACGCGGCCCCCTCGCTGGAGGTCTCCGGCCTCGCGTACGCCTACCCCGACGGCCACCAGGCCCTGTTCGGCGTCGACTTCCGTATCGGCCGCGGCGAGCGGGTCGCCCTGCTCGGCCCCAACGGCGCCGGGAAGACCACACTGGTCCTGCACCTCAACGGCATCCTGACGGCGGGCGCCGGTTCGGTCGCCGTGGCCGGGCTGCCCGTCGGGAAGCGGCACTTGTCCGAGGTGCGGCGCCGGGTCGGCATCGTCTTCCAGGATCCGGACGACCAGCTCTTCATGCCTACGGTGCGCGAGGACGTGGCGTTCGGCCCGGCGGCGGCGGGCCTGCGCGGCTCGGAACTCGAAGCCTGCGTACGCAAGGCACTTGAGCGGGTCGGCATGCAGGAGTACGCGGACCGGCCCCCGCATCACCTGTCGTTCGGGCAGCGCCGCCGTGTCGCCGTCGCCACCGTCCTCGCCATGGAGCCGGAGATCCTGGTCCTGGACGAGCCGTCGTCCAACCTCGACCCCGCCTCCCGGCGCGAACTGGCAGACGTCCTCCGGTCGTTGGACGTCACGGTCCTCATGGTCACGCACGACCTGCCGTACGCCCTGGAGCTGTGCCCCCGCTCCCTGGTGCTGAGCGAGGGCACCATCGCGGCGGACGGGAGGACCCGGGACATCCTGGCCGACGAGGACCTGATGCGCACCCACCGCCTTGAACTGCCCTTCGGCTTCGACCCGCGAACGGTGGCGGCGGGTTAGCGCCTGCCGGACGGTCTCACCGCGAGGCGGTGGCGACGTAGCGGCGGCGCCCTCTGGGTATCCACGCCGCCACGGTGACGATCGGAACGGTTCGCCGGGGTGGAGAGCCGGTGCGCGGCGGGGGAGGGGCGGCAGCCGCCCCCGGTGTCAGGCCTTCGCGTTGACCGTCGTCACATCCCCGCCCGTCGTCCGCCGGTACCGCTCCGTGATCGCCGCGACGGGGTCCCCGCCGACCCTGCCGCGCATGCTCCGGTCCATCTCCCGGTTCGCGCGCAGCACGTCGCCCGTGGGCCCGACCCGCGCCGCCTCGTAGCGGGCGAGCGCGCCGGCCACGTCGCCCCCGGAGGCCACACCGCCCCCTGCGACCGCACCGCCCGCAGCGGCCAGTTCCGTCGCGAGAGCGCGGGCGTCCACGATCGCCTGGGAGGCGCCGTTGGCACCCGTCGGATACAGCGGGTGCGCGGCGTCGCCGAGCAGCGTCGTACGCCCCTGGCCCCAACGCGGCAGCGGGTCCCGGTCGACCATGGGGTACTCGAAGACGGCCTGACTGCCGGTGATCAGCGCGTGGATGTCCAGGCCGAGAGGGGCGAAGTCCCAGCCCTCCAGGTGGCGCAGTACGTCGGCGGCGCTTCCCTCGCGATTCCACCCCGCGGTCTCGACCAGCGCCCCCGGCTCTGCCTCCGGCGCCGCGCACACCCAGTTGAGCAGCGGGCGCCGCGCCGAGATCGGGTACACGACCAGTTGGACGTTCCGCTCGCCGCTCGCGATGACCGAGGTCCGGCCCGTCAGGAACGGCGCCATCTCCGTGACGCCCCGCCACATCCGTACCCCCGACCAGCACATCGGACCCTCGTCCGGGTGCAGCGCCGCCCGCACCCTCGACCTGGCCCCGTCCGCGCCGACCAGTGCCCCGGCCTCGACCAGCGCGGGCGTCCCGGTCGCCCGGTCGGTCACCCTGACCCGTACCGCGTCCCGTTCCTCGGCGAAGGACTCCAGACTCGTGCCCGTGCGGACCGCGTCCGGGCCGAGCCGCTGCCGTACCGCGTCGAGCAGCAGGAGCTGCAACTCGCCCCGGTGGATGGCGTATTGCGGCCATCGGTACCCGGCCGCCACACCGACCGCCTCGGCCAACCGGCGGCCGCCGCGTTCGTCGGCGTAGACCTGCTCGGCGGTGGGGACACCGGTCGCGGCGAGCGTGTCCCCGAGGTCGAGCCGGGTCAGTTCCCGCACCGCGTGCGGCTGGAGGCTGATGCCCACTCCGAGGGGGGTGATCCGCCGGACCCGTTCGATCACGGTCACCCTGACGCCTTCCGCGTGCAGGGCGAGCGCGGCGGTCAGCCCGCCGATGCCGGCACCGGCGATCAGGACGCCGGTCTCCTCGGCGGTCTCCTCGGCGCTGCTGCGTTCGTTGGTTGCCATGGATTCACTGTCGATCAGCGGGAGTCCAGAAGTCCAAGTAGTTCTTCTTCGTCCAACTATGCTTGCCGGTTATGGAGTTGAGGCAGCTCGAATATCTGCTGGCCGTCGTCGAGGAGGCCAGTTTCACCAGGGCCGCGGCCCGGCTCCATGTCACCCAGCCGGGCGTGAGCTCCCAGATACGCCAGTTGGAGCGCGAACTCGGCCAGCGGCTCCTGGACCGCACCGGCCGCACGGTCCGTCCCACCGAGGTCGGTGCCACCGTGCTGGAGTACGCGCGGTCCGCGCTCGCCTCGGTGGCGGGCGCCCGACTCGCGGTGGACGAGTACACCGGACTGCTGCGCGGCCAAGTCGCGGTCGGCACGGTCACGTTGGCGCCCGAGCTCGATCTGCCCGGGCTCCTCGCCTCCTTCCACCGCCGGCACCCGGCCGTGGACCTCAGCCTCAGGGAGTCCGGCTCGGACGAACTGGCCGCGGCCCTCACCGCCGGCCGGCTCGACGCGGCCGTGCTCGCCCCGGACCGGACGCCCCCGCCTGGCGTCGAGTTGCAGATCATCGCCGACGAACCGCTGGTGGTCGCCGTGAGCCGGGACGACCCGTTCGCACGGTCCGGGCGGGATCGGCTCGCGCTCACGGAACTGGCCGACCGCACGCTGATCACCTTCACCCACACCAGCGGCACCCGGGGAGTCATCGACGCCGCCTGCGCCGCCGCCGGTTTCCGGCCGCGCATCGCCTTCGAGGCGAGCGACCCCCGCGTACTGGCACGGCTCGCGGCGCACGGCATGGGCGCGGCGATCCTGCCGGAACCGATCGCCCGTGACCACCCGGAAGAGCTGCATGTCCTGTCCCTCGACCCCGCCGTGCGCGGCCGACTCGCCCTCGCTTGGCGCACGGCAGAGACCGAGAGCCCAGCGGCCCGGGCCTTCCTGTCCCATGCCCGTACGGCTTTGACGACTACGGCACCCCCGCCACCGTGACCAAGGACAACACCACACCTGCGGTACCGACACACAACGCGTCGCCACACTCCGTGGCGGGCGCTCTTCGAGGGGGCGCAAACAAACTGGGCGCAAACAGAAGGGCGCAAACAAAAGGGCCCGAACGAAACGGGCCCGAACAAAGCAGTCCCCGGAGTCCTCACCGTTGCCATCTACCTCAGTCGTCGCTGAGGCTCCGGTAGCGAGGGGCTTCGGGGGCCTGGCCAGAGCCTTCAGAATCTCTTGCCGACAGACGTCTCTGATCGACGGTGCGATTCCTCGGTTTTCTGGTGTGTTAACCAGTGTCCTCCGCGTACCACTCATGTCAAGAGAAATCCTGATAATTCGTAGCGACCTACGATCCGCTCCGCGCACCCAGATCTGATCGATGCCGACAGGCGCACCGCCGGAAGCGTCGCCGCGGCGCGGCGTCACTTCCGGGGGCGGTTCATCTCGCTGAGCGCTGAGGCGAGTTGCTCCGCGGTGAGGGGTTCCGTCGGCAGCTCGTGGGCCCCCTCGGCGCGCAGCCCGTCGATCAGGAGGGCGAGCGGCCGCCGCCACGAGCCGGGTACGGCGGCCTCCAGCGCGGGCGCCGTCCGGCCGAGCGCGGCGAGGCTGAGCAGCAGATCCTCGGTGACCACGTCCGCGCGTACGAGGCCCTGGCGGCGGCAGCGTTCCAGCAGGCCGCCGAAGGTCTCCGCGTTGTGGACGTGCAGCTTCTCCAGGGTCGGCACTCCCTCGATGCCGGTCGTCATCAGGTCGTTGGCGCCCCGGTCGGCGGCGAGGACCGTGAACACCCGGTCCAGGTAGCCGTTCAGGCCCGCCCAGGGGTCCTCGGCCTGCCGTGCCTCCTCGCCGGCGTCGATCACGGCGCCGAGCGTCGCCTGGAAGACGGCCTCGATCAGGGCCGCCCGATCGGGGAAGCGGCGGTAGAGGGTGGCGTTGCCGACTCCGGCCCGGCGGGCGATCACGTCGAGCGGCGCCTCGACGCCCTGCTCGGCGTACACCTCCCGGGCGGCGGCGAGGACCAGCTCACGGTTGCGCTGCGCGTCCCTTCTCACGTACCGCACCGTACAGGATCTGTGGAGCACTCCCCAGTTCCTGTTAGGGTCCCCCGGAAGAGGAAACGGGGAATAGTCCCCACTTCAAGGGAGCTCGCCATGCCCGCACAGCCCGCCGAAGAACTCGCCGCCTGGACCGAAGATTTCGCCACCGACCCCTACTCGGCCTTCCGGGCCCTGCGCGCCAAGGGGCCCGTCCACTACGTCCGCTTCCCCACTGGGGACACGGCCTGGATGATCCTCGGCCACGAGGAGGCCCGTGCCGCCCTCGCGGACACGCGACTGCGCCACGACGTCCGCCACTCCGCGGAGTACGACAGCGACGGGCTGTACTCCATCGGCCGCAACATGCTGCAGACCGACCCGCCCGACCACACCCGGCTGCGGTCCCTCGTCGCCCGCGAGTTCACCGCGCGCCGCATCAAGGCGCTGCGGGCACGCATCCAGGAAGCGGCGGACCAACTCCTCGACGCCATGGGCCCGTTGGGCAGCGCCGACCTCATCGACGCCTTCGCCTTCCCCCTGCCGCTCACCGTCATCTGCGAACTGCTCGGCGTCCCCGGCGTCGACCGCGACCGCTTCCGCGCCTGGACCGCGAAGATCCTCACCATCGGCGAACCGGAGGCCTCGGGCCTGGCCGCCCAGGAGATGACGGCGTACCTGGCAGGCCTGATCGAGTCGAAGCGGCGCTCCGCGGGAGACGCGGGAGACGCGGGAGGCGCAGAGGTCGCAGGGGCCGCAGGGGCCGCAGGGGCCGCAGGGGCCGCAGGGGCCGCAGGGGCCCTGGAGGCTCCGGAGGCCGCGGAGGCCCCAGAGGCCCCAGAGGCCCCAGAGGTCCCAGAGGCCCCAGAGGCCGCGGAGGGCGACCTGCTGCACGCCCTCGTCCGCGCCCACGACGAGGACGGCGGCCGCCTCACCGACGAGGAACTCCTCGGCATGGCCTTCCTGCTGCTCGTCGCCGGGCACGAGACGACCGTCAACCTCATCGCCAACGCCGTCCATCTGCTGCTCACGCACCCCGACCAGCTCGCCGCCCTGCGCGCCGACGGCGACCTCCTGGAGAACGCGGTGGAGGAGGCACTGCGCTTTGAACCGCCCAGCCCGGCCGGCACGTACCGCTACACCGCCGAGCCCGTCACCGTCGCCGGCACCCACATCCCGCAGGGCGCGCGCGTGGTCATCTCCCTCGCCTCCGCCAACCGCGACCCGGAACGCTTCCCTGACCCGGAACGCTTCGACATCCACCGGAACCCGGCGCTGACCCGCTCCCATCTCGCCTTCGGCCACGGCATCCACCACTGCCTCGGCGCGCCCCTGGCCCGCCTCGAGGCGAACCTCGCCCTGCGCGCCCTCCTCGACCGCTTCCCGGACCTGGCCATCGACGGCGACCCCGCCCCCGACTGGCGCCCCAGCCTCCTCCGCGGCCTGAACCACCTGCCGCTGCGCTGGTGACGCGAGCTCCAGGGGTCAGTTCAGCAGGGAGAACTTCTTGGTCAACGGGTCCAGTTCGTCTCGCAGACCGAACAAGGCGATTCCGTAGTAGTCCAGGCCCTGTTCGGACGTGGTCTGCATCCGGTCGAGCTGTTCGGCGTAGGTGTCCCCGGTCATCTCCGCGGTGAAGTCGGTGTACAGGAGCCCTGAGGCGTCGGCCTGATCACGCAACCGCCGGACCCAGGCCGGGCGCCCTGCGAGGACGACGAGGGAGAGCCCGGAAATGGGGGCGTGACGTCCGCCGTCGGCGTCCGGGAACCCGAGGAAGGACATCTTGCGCAGCAGATCCGGCTGTTCGGTGGCGGCCTTGGCAGCCAGTCCCAGACACAGGTGCGACGCCGCATTCGCCGCCACGCCCGGCGGAAGCTTCCCCTTGAGAGCGACGACGAACTTGTATCGAGTGTCGACCTCGGTCGCCGCGACACAAGCGGGGTTGGCGGTGCTTACGGTCATCGGTACCTCTTTCGATGCCACGAACGAACATCACCGAGGGAGCCTCAGCTTGTGCTCCTTGTGCTCCTTGTGCTCCTTGTGCTCCTTGTGCTCATGGTGCTCCCTGGCTCCCTTGAGGCTGGCCCAAGACCGGACCGCCGGTCTTGTACGTTCTTGCACCCTGCTCTGCCCCGGTTCGTCGATCACCGGGGGCCGTCGGCGGGGCGGACATCGTTGACGTGGAGCGTGAGCCAGCTCAGGAAGGGCTTCAGGTCCTCGCACGTACCGCGTACGCGGTCCACGGCGGCCGTCGTGTGGATCCAGTTCCCGCCGCCCAGGGGCCGTTCGGCGATGAGCGAGCGATGCCGCAGGAGGTCGCTGCGCGGATGGTCCGGCGGAAAGCCACGCGGAGGGCGCTTCATGACGTCGCCGGTGATCTCGTACCCCAGCGCCTTCAGCGACTCGACGACACCGACCAGTTCGTCGCCGCGCCCGCTGTCGGCCACCGCCGCGCGGAACCTGGCGAGCTGCGCCGGTTCCGGGTACCACCAGACCCCGCGTACGTGCAGGCCGTCGAGGTCGAAGCGGAGGCTGACCTCGACGTTGCGCGACATGCGGACGATCCCGCACTGGTGCTGCCACCACCAGTGGTCCTTCTGGAAACCCCATACGGAGAAGTCCTCATAGGCGGAGTCGAGATCCGCGAGGTCGTCGAGGAGCGCGATCATGGGCCGTCGTACGAGATGTTCCCGGTCCTTGCGGTGCCGCTCGCGCTGCTCGCGCGCGGGCTCTCCTTGCAGGCGGAGCAGTACGTCGAAGGCCTCGACCGGCCAGCCGGTGAACTGTCTGGGCATGCCCACACCCTATGAACCACGAGGCCCAACCGGGTCCGGGATCAGGGTAGTTCGCCGCGTCGATCTCGGAGCGAGCCGTGTCGTTCTGCGTCTCAGTGGGGTGTCGCTCCGACTTGGCTCAGATTTCACGCTGTCGGGGTGGGCTGATGATGCGGCAGATGTGGTCGGCGTCGCTGCAGGACTGTGGGTCGGTCTCGGCGGCTCGCTGGGCAAGGTCACGGAGGGCGGTGCGGGTCTTGCGGAGTTCGGCCATGCGCCGCTTGATCTCGTCGAGGTGCTGGTTGATGAGGTCGGTGACGTGCCCGCAAGGGGCCTCGCCGCTGTCGCGAAGGGCGAGAACGCCGCGGATCTCGGCGAGGGTGAGCCCGGCGTGCTGGGCGTCGCGGATGAACGCGAGACGGGGTTCGGCGGCGGGCGGGTAGTCGCGATAGCCGCCCGAGGTTCGTGGTGGATCCGGCATCAGGCCGGCCTGTTCGTAGTAGCGGATGGTCTTGGTGGTCAGTCCGCTTCTGGTGGCGAGGTCCCCGATGCGCATGCCTCAAGGTTAGCCCTTGACCTTCCAGTGCGCTGGAAGGTCTAGCCTCGGCCGCAGAGACGATGAACTGGGAGGACGACACCATGCGGATCACGGTGCTGACGGTTCCGGACTGTCCCAACGGGCCCGTCGTGCAGGAGCGGATCACTGCCGCGCTGAGCGGGCGGGCCGCTGAGGTGGAGCTGGTGGAGGTGACCGGGCCGGCGGAGGCCGAGCGGTCGGGGATGACCGGGTCGCCGACCATCCTGATCGACGGCGCCGACCCGTTCGGGATCGTGGGGGCGGCGCCGAGCGTGTCGTGCCGGATCTATCGGCATGCTGACGGCAAGGCCGACGGGGCCCCGAGTGTGGACGAACTGCGCGAGGCCCTGACCTCGGCGGGCCTGCCCGGGTCCGCGGATGACGACTGCTGTGCGGTGGACGCGCTGGACCTGGTCGGCCGGGACGGCCGAGGGCGACTCGCGCCCGACACCGGCGGGCTGCGGGCCGTGCATCAAGCGGTACTGCGGCACTTCGCCGACACCGGCAGCGCCCCTGAGGCGGCGGTGCTGGAGCCGGTCGCGAACGCCGCCGGCCGGACAGCGCCAGAGGTGCTGGCCGAGCTGGCACGGGAGGATTTCCTGACCCTGGGCCCGGACGGGCGGATCCGGGCGGCGTATCCGTTCTCCGCGGTGCCGACCCGGCACCGGGTGACGATCGCGGGCGGCGTGCAGGTGTGGTCGATGTGCGCGATCGACGCGCTCGGCATCCCCGCCATGCTCGGCCGCGATGTGGTGATCACCTCCGTCGACCCGGTCACCGGCGAGAGCGTCACGGTGACCAGCGAGAACGGGCAGACGGTGTGGGAGCCCGCGGCGGCGACGGTGTTCGTCGGACGCAGGGGCGGATGTTCCGGGCCCGCGGCCGAGGTGTGCTGCGACACCCTGAACTTCTTCACCAGCTCCGCCTCCGCTCGGACGTGGATCTCGCGGCACCCGGACGTGAACGGCCAGATCGTGGACCGGTCCCGCGCCGAAGAAATCGGCCGGAGGACGTTCGGGCCGCTGCTGACCTCCGGCTGACCAGCCCGGCAGGCGTCAATCCCGCCAGACCCGCCAGACCCGCCAGACCCGCCAGACCCGCCAGACCCGCCAGACCCGCCAGACCCGCCAGACCCGGCAGGCCGTCAGTCCCGGCAGGCCGGCGGTGTCGGGCCGGTCCACCACCCGCGATGACTCATCGCGGCTGACACCAGTCCGTGGCTGGTGTGGCGTCGAATCACCAGTGACAGCCACACGGTCCTGGTGAGGCGAGTGCGATGACGAAGGACGAGTTCAGGCTGCTGATCGAGCAGGCGCGTGCGGAGGCCCGGCGTACCGTTCTGGTCCCTCGGGCGGTCAGCGCAGGCGATCGGTACGCGGCCCGCGCACGGCACGCGGAGTTCGGGGCCGGCGCGCATTGACGTTCGCGGTCTGGCAACCGTTCGCGGTCTGACAACCGTTCGCGGTCTGACACCCGAAGGCGGCATCGGTCTCCCGGCCTCCGCCAGGGGCAGGCGTACGTCGTCAGAACCGCCAACCACCGCACCGCGGCGGGCACGGACAGCGAGGCGTCACCCCGATGCCGCTTCCACAGCGCCAAGGCTGATCGCTGCTGACAGGTTGACCTCGATGGTGTCCCCGAACTGAGAGGTGCCCGTGATTCACGTCAGCGAGACCTTCGCCCTGCACACCACCGAGGAGTTCCTCACGGAAGAGGAATCCACTCTGCTCGAGAAGGTCATGACATCCGACCCGCCGGAGACGGATGGGGGCGCCGAACCCTCGTCCCGCTACGAGCGTGCTCCTGCCGCGGCACAGTCGGTCCTGCAGCAGGCCTTCGAGCGGGCCCTGCCGTCCCTGAAACGCGTGATGCCCGCCGTCGCGGCCGCGGCTCCCTGGTCGTACGCGGAGATCGTCGCGGGTGACTCCGTGCCGGTCCACGTCGACGGCATCCCGGACCCGCTCGCTCACCCCAAGCGCATCGGCCGGATCGGCGTGGTCATCACGGCGGCGCAGCAGGGCGGGGAGTTCTACGTGGCCACCACCGCCAGCCCCGAGCTGTGGACGGACACCGAACTCGGCGAGACGGACGGTTTCCATCGAGGCATGCGACTGACACGGAGCCTTCCCCACGAGGTCGACCCCTCTCCGCAGATCCACGCGTCACCGACCTGGGCGCAGAGCCTTCCGCAGACCCGCTGGACGACCGACGCGCCGGCCAGGACCGCCGTCGCCTACGGAGCTCAGCTGATGCACGGTGTGACGCCTGTGACGAGCGGCGTCGTCCGCAAGTTCGTCACCGACCTGCTGGCCGCCCCGTCCCCCTGACAAGTCGGAAACGGGCCCGCCACACCCAGGCACACACGGCGGTGGCGGGCCTTCGGCCCAACTCACGTACCGGAAGCGAGCGGTGGAATCGGATCTCGACGGACAGGTCGCGCTGGTCAGCGGTGCCGCAGGCGGCATCGGGGCGGCGGTCGCGCGCCTGCTCGCTGAACGTGGTGCGCAGGTGTTGGCGACCGACCTCCGTGCCGGGCCGGTGACCTCGCCGGGCAGCGGCCGCCCGCAGCAGCTCGACGTCACCGACCGCGATGCCGTCGACACCATGATCGACAGCATCGTCGAGAACAACGAGCGCCTCGACATCCTGGTCAACGTCGCCGGTGTGCTGCGCCCGGCCACGGTCACCGAGACCACCGACGAGGACTGGGCCCACTCCTTCGCCGTCAACACGACCGGGGTCTTCCATCTGTGCCGGGCGGCGGGCCGGGTCATGGCCGCGCAGCGCCGCGGCTGCATCGTGACGGTCGGGTCCAACGCGGCGGGTGTCCCTCGTACGGGGATGGCTGCCTACGCCGCGTCGAAAGCGGCGGCCGTGCACTTCACCCGGTGCCTCGGTCTGGAACTCGCCGCCAGTGGCGTGCGCTGCAACGTCGTCTCGCCCGGAGCCACCGACACCGCTATGCAGCGACAGTGGCTCGGACCGGGCGGCCTGGGGCAGGCCGTCCAGGGCGATCCGGCCGCCTACCGGGTGCCCGTCCCGCTGGGCCGCATCGCGGCTGCCGCCGACATCGCCGAGGCCGTCGCCTTCCTGGCCTCCGACCGCGCCCGCCACATCACGCTGCACGACCTGTACGTGGACGGCGGATCCAGCCTCCGGGTCTGAAGCCTCTCCTCCAGCGGGCGGCGGCCCGGCACACGCACGGACAGGAGCCGTCGATGACCGCGCCCCCTTCCTCGCCCACCGATGTGACGACGGACCGGCGCTACAGCGCTGCCGACGAGCTGCTGCGGTCCTACCGCCCGGCCACCGATCGCTTCTTCGCCTCGCCTTCCGGAACACTGCTGGCCCGTGGCGTGAGAGCAGCGGTGAGGCACGGACCGGAACCGTTGCCCGTGCGGGTCCGGTCCGCGCTCCAGGCCGCCCGCACCGACCGCACGCCCGTGCCCGTCGCGATCGGAGCCGTACCGTTCCATGTGACGGAACCCTGCGCGGTGGCCGTCCCGAGGGTTATGTACCGGGCACCGGCTCTTGCCGCGGACCCGGCATTCGCCTCGGTCGTACCACCGTCGTCCGCCTGGCGAGGCCGGCTGCGTCCGCTGCCCGGCCCGGAGGGGTACGCATCAGCAGTGGAGGCAGTGCTTGAGCTGCTGCGGTCGGGTGAGCTCAGCAAAGTCGTCCTGGCGCGGGCCCTGGACGTCACCAGCGACCGGGATCTCGACCTGCCGGGCCTGCTGCGGCGGCTTGCCGTCAGCGATCCGGCAGCCCACGTGTTCGCCGTTCCCTCCGGAGGCGGGCGTACGCTCCTGGGCGCCAGCCCCGAGCTCCTCGTCGCCCGCCGAGGACGAACGGTGACCACCGTGCTGCTGGCCGGCTCCCGGCCACGCGGCGCCGACCCGCGTCAGGACGCACAGTACGCCGCGGAACTGCGCACCTCCGACAAGGACCGGCGCGAGCACACCATCCTCGTCGACGCGGCCCTGGAGGCGCTTCACCCACACTGCACGCACCTCGACAGGCCCCCCGTACCCCGGCTGTCGGCGACCGCCACCATGTGGCATCTGGCCACCGCGGTCACGGGCACCCTCGCCGACGAGCACATCACCGCGCTCGCTCTCGCCTGCGCCCTGCACCCCACCCCTGCCGTGTGCGGCACGCCAACTCCTGCCGCCCAGAGGGCGATCCGAGAGCTGGAACGGTTCGACCGCGGCATGTACACCGGCCTGGTCGGCTGGGAGGACCTGCACGGTGACGGCGAGTGGGCGCTCGCCATCCGCTGTGCCGAGGCAACCTCACGTACGGCACGGCTGTTCGCCGGCGCGGGCATCGTCGCCGGCTCCTGCCCCCAGGCCGAGACCGCCGAGACGGGAGCCAAGTTCGCCACCGTCCTACGAGCCCTCGGCGTCCAGCCGTGAGTCATCCGCTCACCGGCCCGTGCCGTTCACCGGCTCGTGCCGTTCACCCGCTCGTGCCCTTCACCGGCTCGTGCCCGCTTCGGCACGAATACCTCTCCAGGACGCGTACCGAGCGAGGAGACACCATGGACAGTCATCTGCACGTCGACGGCGCACTGTTGGAGTATCTGCGTGCCCATTCCCTGCGGGACACGTCCGTCCTGGCGACACTCCGTCGCGAGAACCGGCGGCTGCCTTGCGGCTCCATGCAGGTGTCACCGGAGCAGGGGCAGCTCCTGGCCCTGCTGGTCCGCATCAGCGGAGCACGGCGGGTGCTGGAAGTCGGCTGCTTCACCGGCTACAGCGCGCTGTGCATGGCGTCCGCTCTGCCGGCCGACGGTTGCCTGGTCACCATCGACCAGAGCGAGACATGGACACGGACCGCCCGCAGGTTCTGGCAGCGAGCCGGAGTCAGCCACCGAATCGACCTACGGCTGGGCGATGCCACGCGGATCCTCAGCGAACTCGTCGACGAACAGCGCGGGGAACCGGTGCCGCCGTTCGACCTGGTATTCATCGACGCCGACAAGACGAACTACCCCCACTACTACCAGTGCGCCCTGGAACTCGTGGGCGAGGGCGGGCTCATCGTCCTGGACAACGTGCTGTGGTCCGGGAGAGTCAGCGACCCCGCCCACACCGACCCGGAGACCACCGCTCTCCGCAGTCTCAACGCCCTCGTGCACCAGGACGAGCGCGTGGACACGGTGATCCTGCCCATCGGCGACGGCATGACCCTGGCCCGCAAGCGTCCCGCAGAGCGCCCCCTGGCACGGAGTGACCAGCGCGATGAAGTGCCGGGCTGAGCAACCGGGTGGAGAGGGTGCATACGACAGCGGCGCGTGTGCGCCCCCGTACGCTCCCGCGTTTGCTCCGCGCCGGCACGATCACAAGCATCGGGGGAGCTGCGCCACGGCGGTGGGACTGGCCCGCTCACCTGCGGTGTCTTCGAGATGTGCGCGGTGTTCTCGCCGGTGCCGGCCCCTCTCATCCGGGTGACAAGCCCTTCCTCCCGAGCATGGTTGTTCTCACCCTCGGGCACCTTCGGTGCGGCGCCCGCAGGCGCCACAGACGCGGGTCGTCACCTCACGCGATGACGGTGGCCCCCGCCCCATTCCCCTCACCTTGCAAGGAGTTGCTGTGCGCCGTTACCTTCCCGTCCTCGCCGGGGCCCTCTTCCTCACCGGTGTCCTCGCCGGTCCCGCCCACGCCGCCCAGGGAGAATTCAGCTGGACCGGGTTCGTCACCGATGGCGGGTTCGACAACCCGGCCGACCACGTCTGCCACACGATCGACAGCGCTCATGAACTGCCGGAGCACGGCAACGCCAACAACGACACGGACAGCCTCGCGCTGCTCTACGGAAGCAGCGACTGCCAGGGCGACCCGCACATGGCGATGGTGCCCGGCGAAGAAGCCGAAGTGATCGACGACGTGGAAGGCGTCCGCTTCATCCCCGTTCCGTAGAGCACCTGCTCGGTTACCGCTGTGGCCTCGCGAGCGAGGCCACAGTCGGCCCTCCGGCTCCGCCGGACGGACCGTCGTCGACATCGATCCCGACCCCGGGCGGAACGGGGACAGGGTGCGTCATCTCGACGTCCTGACGTGTTCCTTGGCGGCGACCAGGGAGGCATTGCGCCGCAGCGTTGGCGGCGACCAGGGAGGCATTGCGCCGCAGCGTTGGCGGCGACCAGGGAGGCATTGCGCCGCAGCGTTGGCGGCGACCAGGGAGGCATTGCGCCGCAGCGGTGATGAACCTCTGCTCGTCGTCGGCGGTGACTGCGGGGTTGAACTCGCCCCTGTGTCGCACACCGTGGCCCGCCACGGCGACAACCTCGCGGTGGTCTGGTTCGACGCCCACGCGGATCCCGAGGCGTTCAGGGGGAAGACCGCCCTAGATGAGCGGCACGGCGCCCGGCCGGGTGTCCTGGATTCAACCGTCGGCCGAACACCACTGCACCGTGATCAAAGAATACGGCGTCAACGTGGTCTCGCGCCGGCAGGGCCCAACGAGGTCGAGCTGCTGCAACTGCTCTACGACGTAAGGGACTTCGCCGACGTTAGCCCGGGTCGGTAGTGGAGACGATGATTTCCGCCGACGGGGCGTTGCGGCTCTCCGTAATCCGCGAGGGGTTCTCCCGCCGCGTCGTCGCCTGGGAGACCTCCGCCCGTGCGCGACGGTGCTGACTCACCCTGCCCAGCGCCTGTCCGTGCGCCCCTCCGTCTTGGTCAACGTACTGGCGGACGTCCTTCGAGGCCGCGGTTGAGGAGTCGGGCTGCCTCGTCGGCCATCGCAGGCAGTAGGTCCTGAACGGTGACCAGCTCGGTGATACCGCTGGCCACTTGTCCGGCGGAGACGATGCCCTCGTCCACGTCCCCGTCACGCTGTGCGTGGAACAGCGCTTTTTCGCCGCGGTACTTCGCCGTGTACGGGCTGCCGTCCCGGCGAGCTGCGGACCACCTCTCCATGGCCCGGTTCCGCAGCACCCTGGCCGGGCCTTCCGTCACGAGGTCATCGCCCTCTCCTGCTGCGAGGACTGCCTGCGCGTAGGCGGGGTGCCATTCGATGTCCTCGGTGGCGATGAAGCGGGTGCCCATGGCGACGCCCGATGCGCCGAGGCAGAGGGCTGCGGCCAGTGCGCGGCCGTCGCGGGCTCCGCCGGAGAGCAGGACGGGTATGTCCACGGCATCCGCGACGTTGGGCACCAGCACCATGGTGTGGACTGGGTGTGGCGCGATGTGGCCGCCCATCTCGTAGCCGGAGGCGATGACGGCGTCGACGCCCGCTGCCGCCGCCTTCACGGCCTGCCGGGTGGATCCCACCTTCTGGAGGTGGATGAGTCCGGCGTCGCGGATGTCCTCGCACAGCTCGCCGGGGAATCCGGAGGAGGTGATCAGCACTTTGGGTGGTTCGCCGGCCTTGCGGGCCGCGATCACGGCACGCAGGTACGTGGCGGAGATCTCGCTGATGCTGCCGGAGGGGTCCCGGACTACGGGGACGTTGACGGCGAAGGGCCGGTCGGTGAGGGAGGCGGTGTGCGCGATGCGTGAGCGCAGTTCCCGTTCGCCCCGGGAGGGTTCGGCCTCGCGGCCCGGTGAGCTGACCGTGCCGAGGCCGCCGGCGTTGGAGACGGCGGCGGCCAGACGGTCGGTGACGTACGGCCCCATGCCGTCCTGCACGATGGGATGGTCGATCTCCAGCAGTTGGGTGAAGCGGGTGGACAGGGGCGGCATGGCGGTTCTCCTCGTGAGGTGATGCGGTGGCGGCCCGGCGTGGTCACCGGGATCGCAGCGGGGCGGGAGGCGGGGCCGCTGCACGCTGCAGGAGTTCGGTGACCACCGGGCCGAGCGTGGCGGCCTGGAAACGATGCTCGGACTCCGTGAACGGACCGTGGCGCCACCCCTCGGCGATCCCGAGTCGGCGCCCGGAGATCTCGAAGACCTGCCCGGTGACACCTGCGGAGTCCGGCCCCGCCAGCCACTCCACCAGCGGGGAGACGTCCTCCGGTTCAGCGGGATCAGCGCGTTCGGCGGCGTCCGGGGTATCCGGGGTATCGGGAGTGTCCGGGGTGTCGGGAGTGTCCGGGGTGTCGGGAGTGTCCGGGGTGTCCGCGGCATCGGGAGTGTCCGGGGTGTCCGGGAGTACGCCCATGGCCACGAGGTCGGCGAGTGCGGTGGTCATCATCCGGGTGGCCGCGCGCGGAGCGATGGCGTTCACGGTCACCCCGTACTGCGCGAGCTCCCTGGCCGCGATCACGACGAACGCGGCGATGCCCGCCTTCGCCGCGCCGTACGCCGCGAAGCCCGGCATGCCGTAGAGCCCGGAGGCGGATGTAGTGCAGATGAGCCGCGCATGGCCCTGCTCCCCGGCGCGGGCGCGGTCCCGCCAGTGGGCGGCCGCAGCCCGGGCTGGGCCCAGAGTGCCCTTCAAGTGGACTCGCAACTGGGCGTCCACGTCTTCCTCGTCGAGGTCGGCGACCAGTCCGCCGCGCAGGATGCCTGCGTTGCACACCAGGACGTCCAGCCGTCCGAACGCATCGAGCGCGGTGTCGACCAGGCGGCTGCCCGATTTCCAGCAGCCGATGTCGTGGGTGGCGGCCACCGCGTGGCCGCCTGCGTCACGGATCTCTTCGACCACGACGTCCGCCGGGCTCCGGCCGGCAGGGCCGAGGTCGCCCACGACCACGCGTGTCCCGGCGGCCGCCAGGGCGAGGGCGTGAGCTCGTCCGATGCCGCGGCCCGCGCCGGTCACGATCGCGACGCGTGGCTGTTCGGTCAGCGGGTGGTGCCGTTCCTGGGCCGCGTCGAGCTCCGTCATGACAGCCGCTCGATGACCATGGCCATGCCCTGCCCGCCGCCGACGCACATGGTTTCCAGACCGAATTGCTTGTCGTGGTACTGAAGGGAGTTGATCAGGGTGGTGGTGATGCGGGCGCCCGTCATGCCGAAGGGATGGCCGACCGCGATGGCGCCGCCGTTGACGTTGAGCCTTTCCAGGTCGATGCCGAGCTCTCGGTAGGAGGGGATGACCTGCGCGGCGAACGCTTCGTTGATCTCCACCAGGTCGATGTCGTCGATGGTCATCCCCGCCAGAGCCAGGGCTCGACGGGTGGCTTCGACCGGCCCGAGGCCCATGATCTCCGGGGAGAGTCCGGAGACGCCGGTGGCGACGATCCGCGCCAGCGGGGTGATGCCCAGCCGGCGCGCCTTGGTGTCGGACATGATCACGAGAGCCGCGGCGCCGTCGTTGAGCGGGCAGCAGTTGCCGGCGGTGACCCGCCCGTCGGGCCGGAAGACCGGCCCCAGGTCGGCGACCTTTTCGTACGTGACGCCGGGGCGCGGCCCGTCGTCGGCGGTGACGAGCGTGCCGTCCGCCGCGGTGACGGCGGTGATCTCCCGTTCCCAGAAGCCGTTCGCGACGGCCTGTTCGGTGAGGTTCTGCGAGCGCACCCCGAACTCGTCCATGTCGCGGCGGGAGACGCCCTTGGCCAGGGCGAGGTTCTCCGCGGTCTGCCCCATGGAGATGTAGACATCCGGCAGCAGGTTCCGCGCCCGGGGGTCCTGCCAGCCGTCGGTTCCCTGCTCGGCCGTACGAGCGGTCCGCTTCATGGCCTCGTCGAAGCGCGGGTTGACGGTGTCGGGCAGCGAGTCGGAGGTGCCCTTGCCGTAGCGGGAGACCATCTCCACTCCGGCGCTGAGGAAAACGTCCCCTTCCCCTGCCTTGATGGCATGCAGGGCCATCCGGGTGGTCTGCAGGCTGGAGGCGCAGTAGCGGGTGACGGTGGTGCCAGGAAGCTGGTCGTGACCGGCCAGGACGGCGACCACCCGGGCCATGTTGAAGCCCTGCTCGCCGCCGGGAAGACCGCAGCCGAGCATGAGGTCGTCGATATCGGCCGGGTCGAGTTGGGGCACCTTGGCCAGCGCCGCGTTGACCATCCGGGCGGCGAGGTCGTCCGGGCGCAGCTCCTTCAGCGATCCCTTTCCGGCCCGGCCGATCGGGGAGCGTGCGGTGGCCACGATGACTGCTTCAGGCATGTGGTTTCTCCTGGGAGAGATGTCGGTGGGCTACGCGACGCCGCCGCCGAGCAGCAGGCCTCCGTCGACGATGAGGGTCTGCCCGGTGATCCAGTCGGCGTCGGCGGAGAGCAGGAACGTGGCTGCGCGGGCGATGTCCGCGGGTGAACCGAGTCGGCCGAGCGGGTACTGCGCGGCGGTCTTCTCCTCGTTGCCTTCGAAGAGCGGCCTGGCGAAGTCGGTGCGGACGACTGCCGGGGCGATGGCGTTGACCCGGACACCGGGGCATAGTTCCGTTGCCAGCTGGGCGGTCAGGTGGACCAGCGCGGCCTTGCTCGCCGCGTAGATCCCCATCATCGGTGCGGGCCGCAGACCCGCGACCGAGGCCATGTTGAGAATCGAACCGCCGTGTTCGCTCATCGAGGCGTCCCACGCCTGCTGCACCCAGCCGAGGCTTGCGACCACGTTGGTGTCGAAGACCTTGCCTACCGTGCGCAGGTCCGTGCGTGCCAGGGGCTCGAAGAGCGGGTTGATGCCCGTGTTGTTGACCAGCAGGTCCAGCGAACCGAACCGGGCCACGCTCTGGGCCACCGCATCGGCGCGGTGCGCCTCGTCGCTGGAGTTTCCCGGGACGGCCAGCACCCTGCCGGGGGCGCCGAGGCGTGCGGCCGCCTCGGCCAGCGGCTGCTCCTTGCGCGCGGTGAGGACCACATGCGCGCCCTTGGCCACCAGCGCTTCGGCGATGGCGTAGCCGATGCCCTTGCTGGCGCCGGTCACCAGCGCCGTCTTCCCTGCGAACATGGAATTGCCCTTCTGCTCAGAGGCGTTCGTCGCGCAGCCGGCTCCGGCGCAGCTTGCCCGCCGCGTCCCGCGGGAGCGCGGAGGTGAACTCATACGTCTTGGGGGCCTTGTAGGGCATGAGCCGGTCCCGGCAGTGCGCGGCCAGTTCCTCGCCGCTGGGAGGAGCCTCCGGGGCGGTGGCCGCCACCAACGCGTGTACGCGTTGGCCCCATTCGGGATCAGGCAGCCCGATCACGGCGACGTCCTCCACACCGGGATGGTCGAGCAGGACGTGCTCGACCTCGGCCGGGTACACGTTGGACCCGCCGGAGATGATCAGGTCGGTGCGGCGGTCGGAGAGGTACAGGTATCCGTCCGCGTCGAGGCTGCCGAGATCCCCGACGCTGTGGAACCCGGAGCTGTCGGCTCGTGCCTCGGCGCCCCGGTAGGAGAAGGTCGCCCCGCCGGCCTGCCGGATCCAGATCTCCCCGACCTGACCGGGCGGCAGCTCGCCACCCTGGTTGTCACGTATGGACACGTCGTAGGCGGCCATGAGCTGGCCGACGCTGCCAGGGTGCGCCAGCCATGCGTCGCCGCGCATCAGGCCGAGCCCGATCTCGGTTGAGCCGTAGACCTCCCAGACCCGCTCGGCACCGAAGAAGGCCAGCACCTCCCGTTTGAGGGTGGGTGGGCAGGCCGCCGCGCCATGCAGCAGCACCTCCAGCGACGTCAGGTCATGGCCTTCGCGCACGATGGCGGGCAGCCGCATGATGCGGCGCAGCATCGTGGGGACGACCATGGCCCACGTGATGCGTTCGGCGGCGATGGTCGCCAGGAAGCCTTCCGCGTCGAACTTCTCGGCGAGCACGATCGTGCCGCCCGCCGCCATCAGATGGATGACGCCCCAGTTGAACGGACCGCTGTGGTAGAGCGGCCCGGCCACCAACTGCCGCCCGCCCGGGCGCATGCCCAGCATCGCGGCCTTCGCGGGATGGACCGGACCGGGCTCCTCCTTGACGATCAGTTTGGGTGCGCCGGTCGAGCCGCCGGAGCCGATGGCGAGCCACGGCACCGCGGGCGTATCCGGCGGTGCTGTGTCCGCGTGGCCTTGGGCCTGGGTGTAGAGGTCGTCCAGTACGACCGCACATGTGCGGGACGGCTCGGGCCGGTCGACGACGATGACCGCAGGCCGGGCCAGGGAGTACAGGCGCTCGCGTTCGGTCTCCGGAGCGCGATGGTTCAGGGGTACGACCGTGGCGCCGAGCTTCCAGGCGGCGATGGCGACTTCGTAGAACTCCAGACGGTTCGGCAGCACGACGGCCACCGCGGAGCCGGGGGCGGCGCCGCGTTCGGTGAGGACGGCGGCGAGTTGGTTGGTGCGCCGGTCCACCTCGGCGAAGCTCCGCCGGTCCTGACCGCAGACCAGCGCCTCACGGTCGGGGTGCGCCTTGGCGAGTTCGGCGAAGCGCCGGCCGAGACCGGCAGCCGGTGCGGGCTCGGCGACCGCCGCTTCGAGCGCTGCGTCGATCTCGTGCGGGCTGAAGACCATCCCGGCTCCCCTCTCCTCCAACCGCCTGGCTGGACAAGAATGCGCTGGACTCCCTCCTGCCGATAGCGTGATCTCCCGCACGATTAGCGGATCCGCCAGTAAGCGGCGGGAATCGAAGGACGGGTTGCCCCCTCTCCCTGGCCTGTGCCCGGGCGACCCACTGGCGGATCCTCTTGGTCTGGCGCGCGGTTGGAGGGTCGTCCCTACGGGGCGAGCCGCAGCGTGCACTGGCTGCTGCGCGCCATGTCGATGAGCAGGTCATCGCCCTGGGACCGGACGGAAACGGCCGAGCAGCCGGATTCCGCTGTCATCCCGGCAGCCCCGGTGAGGCGGAGAGTGGCGGCGCCGTCCGACTCCAATGTCGCGGTCAGCGGCTCGCCTGCGGACAGCCCCATCCGGTCCCTGTCGAGGGTGGCGGAGGAGACGTTCGTCAGGGTCGCGGTGAACGCGTTCGCCTTCTCGATCGGCGTGCCCGGCTGCTGGGGTGCCCGGCCGGTCTCGGTGTAGGGGTAGGTGCCGGTACTGCCCTCGCGCTCCGGGAGCGCCTCGGTGCGCTGGTCGTACCCGCCGTGGCCCTGCGTCAGCGCGTCGACGGTGCCGTACGCCGTCAGCCCCGCGGAGGTGTCGCGGACCCGTACGTCGTCGACCCACCAGGCGCTGTTGAAGACCAGCCGGGGTGAGATGTCCGGACGCCACCACTCCTCGGAGGTCTTGAACCTCACATGCGGCGGGTTGTCCGGAATCCGGGCCTGCTCGGTCGCCTCGGCGTCCAGGCCGAGGTCGGGTGCCGTCTCCGGCGACGCCAGGTTGAGGTGGTCACAGCCCCCCGAGAGCGTCCACAGCCGGTAAGGATGCTTCAGCGCCTCGAGCCGGTCCGTCCACGGCTTCAACAGGGAGTACGGTGCCACGTTGTCGGCCTCGCAGTGCCGTATCAGGGTGTTCGTCCAGGCGGTGTTGTCCGCCAGGTCGACCGGATAGCCGTTGCCGGTTCCGCCTGCGGGTTTGTCCTCCTCCATGCCGGAGGCCGCTTCCCACTGCACGGAGGAGGCGAACAGGTCCGGGTGCAGAACGGACAGGCGGTTGGCGGAGAGCCCGCCCATCGAGTAGCCCCACAGCGCGGTGCGTTCGGGGTCCGCGGTGGGGAAGGTGGCGCGGGCGTCGTCGTAGGTCTCCAGCATCGCCAAGTGGGCGTAGTCGGTGGCGAAGTTGGTCACCCCGCGGGCGAAGGGCGCGACCAGCACTGTCCTGCCCTGCTCGGCCATCTCGATGAACTGGGTCTGCAGCGTCATCGTGCCGTGCGTGTAGTAGCCGCCGTGCAGCACCATCGTCATCCGGTCGATGCCGGAATCCGGTACGTACACCGCGTACGGCAGGTGGCTGCCGACGAAGTGGAACTCGGTGGGAACCCACGTGCCGTAGTTGGGCACGTACACGTTGCCTCTGCCTCGCACGCCGTTCGCCACGACGCCCTCGGAGGGCAGCCCGTCGCCACGCGGCACGGTCGCCGAGGAGGTGAAGATCCGCTGGTGGAAGCCGGGTTGGAGGGCCGGGGGCTCGCGGTCCGGTGCCGTGAGGTCGATGTCGGCGTGCAGTGCGGAGACGTCCCCGGACTTCAGCGCGGCGGCCTGCTGGTTGTCGAACCAGTGGCCCTTCTCCCCGGCCCGGAAGCCCAGGTTGAACACCCGGGGGTCGCCGGCCGCTCCGCCTCCCGGCTTGGTCGTGGTGTTGGATGCCTGGAGCGCCTGCCAGGACCGGGCTGCCGGGTCCCACAGTCCGGTGCCGAGGTACGCGCGGAACTTCGGGCCGGTGCCGAGCGCGGAGAGCGGCACGGACGCCTCGATCGTGTTGGACCCGAGGTCCACCGCCACCTCGCCGCCGACCTCGGACAAGTCGCTCTGGTCGAAGGCCCCGCCGCTGCCCCACAGCGTCAGCACGTGCTGCGTCCCGGGCGTGGACAGATTCGCCCCCAGCGGCCAGGCGCGGGGTGTTCCGCCGTCCTGCCCGTACGGGCCGATCGCCAGCGCCGCGACGGTGGCGTCCTCGACCAGCATGGTGTTCAGGGTGACAGCGACGTGGAGCCGGTCACCGTCCTGGGAGAGCCGCACCTCGCGCAGGTCGGCGCAGTTGTGGGCGCAGCGCTTCGGGTCGGTGGGGTAGGCGTAGTCGCCGCCGGTGGCCGCCTGGCCGCGGTAGTCCCCGCGGTTGGTCCAGCCGCCCAGCCCGGTCGGCTTGCCCGTGTCGTCGAAGAGGTAGTCGGTGTAGACGTACTCGCCGTCGGCGAGCGCGCTTGCTCCTGCCGTCTTGGGCGCGGTGGTGTTCCAGTCGTGCAGTTTCCCGTCCACGGTCTTCGCGGTGCCTGTCGGCCGTGCGTCGGCCTCGGCCTCGGCACCAGCCGGGGAGGACAAGGACAGTAGTGCGGTGAGGACCGCGACGGACAATCCGCGCGCGTAGCGATGTCTTTTCACTTGGGCTCCCTGAAGGTCTCGCCCCTGCTGTCGGCCCCAGAGTGAACTTGGTCACAAGCGCGGAATAGCGTGGTTGCCGCAACGCTAAGCGGCTGCCGCGTCGCGATGGGATGGAGGAGGGGCACAGCCCCCGGTTCCTCCGAGCCCTCACCCGGGGCGTACGGCGCAGGTGGAGCCGCTCTTCACCTTGCGGGCGCTGGTGATGGAGCCTCAAGTGCGGCCCTGGTGATGGACCCTCAAGTGCGGCCCTGGTGGCGGAGCTCAAGTGCCGGACCGGCCTGACGTCGTCAGTCCGCGGCTTCCCCGAGTGAGATTCGCCCGGTGACGATCGCGGTGGCGAGATCCGTCCGGCTGGTGCAGCCGGTCTTGACGTACACCCGGGACAGGTAGCTCTCCACGGTGCGCGGACTGATCGAGAGCATCGCGCCGATCTCCCGGTTCGGCAGACCCTCGGCCACCAACTGCGCGATGTGGTGCTCCAGTTCGGACAGTCCGGCCTCGGCGGAGCGGCGGCGGCGCCTGGGCACCGGGGCGCCGACGTCGCGCAGCGCGGCGCCGGCCCGGCGCCGCCACGGGTGCGCGGTCAGCGAGTCGAAGGTCCGGTAAGCCCCGTCAAGCAGGCCCGCGTCGCCGGTGGCACGGCCCACGGCGAGCTCGGTGCGGGCTCGTTCGAACACGGTACCCAGCTCGGTGAACCGTTCCCGCGCCCGGTGGCCCGCCACGAGGTCGCCGTCGGTGAGGAGCCTGGCCCGTTCGGCGAGTCCGTGCACGTACGGGGTGTCGTAGCGGGTGGTGAGTTCGGCCAGTCGCTCCATCGCCTGCCGTGCTGTCCCCGGCTGGTCGGCTTCGAGCGCCGCGGCGACGAGTTCGTCCAGGACGACCGGTGGCGGGGTACGCCCGGTGTGCAGCACCTGCTCCAGCAGGGCGACCGCGTCCGCCGGTCTGCCGGTGAGGCGCTCCAGGTGCGCCCTGCTCCACACCAGGTAGGGCCACACGAGCTGGTTCACACCGGCGGGGGTGTGCTGTGCGCGGGCGAGTTGCCGCCTGGCCTGGGCCAGTTCACCCCGATCCACCAGGATCGTGACCAGGCAGGGCCAGCTGCCGAGCGCCTCCGCCCGGCCCTGACGCTCTGCTTCACCGGCCGCCTTGAGGCACCGGGCGACCGCGTCGTCCCACCGGCCCTCCAACCAGCGGACCGTGGCCAGTCCGGTGTCCACCAGGGGCCGGTAGACGGGGGTCCCGTACTCTTCGGACAGCTCCTCGGCCTCTTCCAGCAACTGCCGGGCCACAGTGAGGTCTCCGGCATCGGCGTTGCAGATTCCTCCGTACGACAGCACCGACACCCGCAGCCCGGCCGGTGACCCCTCGGCGAGTCGGAACGCCTGATCGTGGAGTCGGCGGTGCCCGGCCAGATCACCGGCGGCGAAGGCGGCCTGTGCCAGCTGCCGTGTGACGCGTACGCGGGCCGCCGTGTCGTCGCCGATGAGCCGCAACGCCTCTTGTCCGGCGCTCTCGGCCTCCCGCAGGCGGCCAAGGTAGAGCAGCACGCCCATGCGGTGGCCCAGCAGCTGGCCGCGGCCCTCGCTGTCCTCGGTCGCGGCCAGTGCACGGTCCACCTCCCGCAGCGCCTCGTCCAGCCGCCCCACCCCGGTCAACGCGGCCACGGCGATACCCGCCGCCGCGGCTTTCGCCTGGCCGACCAGGTTCGGCCAGGCGTCGCGGGCGATCCGCACCGCGTCGGCGAGTTCGTCGGACAGGAACAGCGCCCTGGCCTGGCGTGCCGACAGCTCTGCCCGGCGTACCGGATCGGAGGCCGGGACCAGCCGGGTGGCCTGCGCGTACCAGGTCGCAGCAACGGCCGGGGCGCGGGCCAGCGTCTCGTCGCCCGCCGCGGCCAGCTCCTCGACCGCGTCACGTTCTCCGGTCCGCGCGCCCTTCGCCACGTGCATCGCCACGTCGACCGCGCTGAAGGCGGCACCGCCCTCACGCGCGGCTCTCAGCCCGTCGGCCAGCCGCCGGTGCATACCGCGCCTTCGGGCGACCCCCAGCTCCTCGCGCGTCAGGGTCCGGATGATCGGCTGTGCGAACTCGATGGTGTCCTCGTTGCGGACGGCCAGTACGCCCGCGCCGACCAGGTCGTCGAGGGCTGCTTCGAGATCGGGTTCGTCCAACCCGGTCACGTCGCCGACCACCGGGTACATCGGCCCGTCCACCCGCAGCGACCGCATGGCGGACAGCACTTCGGCCACGGCCTGCGCCG
This sequence comes from Streptomyces luteolus, assembly GCF_029968015.1. Taxonomy (GTDB): domain Bacteria; phylum Actinomycetota; class Actinomycetes; order Streptomycetales; family Streptomycetaceae; genus Streptomyces; species Streptomyces luteolus. The sequence goes on along the minus strand of NZ_JASCIS010000003.1, from coordinate 39,827 downwards.
GGCCCCCGAGTCGGCGTATGCGTTCGGTGACGTAGCGGGCGATGCCCGCGGGCGTGGGCAGAACCGTCCCGTCGCCCGCCGAGCCGCCGCGGTCAGCGGCACCGGACTCCAGGACCGCGCGCACGGTCTGCTCGACATAGAAGGCGTTGCCGCCTGTGGCGGTGAACACCTGCTCGGCCAGGGCGTCGCTGCCGGTGTGCCCGGTCAGGTCGGCGACCATCCCTGCGCAGCCCTCGCGGTCCAACGGGCCGAGCGTGAGCTTCGTAGCGGACTGCCCTCGTTCCAGCTCGTCGAAGAACGAGGCGGCGCGTGCGGTGAGTTCGGGCGGACGGCCGCGGTAGGCGAGCAGCAGCAGACACCGGGTTTCGGCCAGCCGCCCGGCCAGCACGCTGACGAGTTCCAGCGTGCCCTCGTCGGCCCAGTGGGCGTCGTCGATCACCAGCACGAGGGGTTGACGCTCACTCCACGCGGTGAGAGTGCGGGCAAGGACGAAGTAGGCGTGGGCACGCTCGCCGGATCCTGCTTCGGCCGCCGCGGCGAGCGAGGGGAACAGCAGGCCCAGCCGAGGCCAGGAGGGGCCTGCCATCGAGGCGAGCTCGTCGGGCCCCAGCGTGCTCAAGGGACGCTCCAGTGCCGCGCCGAGCGGCCCGTAGGGCAGGGCGTGCTCGAACTCGTTCGCGCATCCGTACAGGAAGCGTGCCCCTTCGCGCTGTGCGACGGCGGCGAATTCGGTGATCAGCCGGGTCTTGCCGACGCCGGGGTCGCCGGAGATGAGTACCGTGCCGCCCTGGTCGCGCACGGCATCGGCCAGTTGATCGGTGAGTGTGGCGAGCTCCCCGTGGCGGCCGATCAACGCCGTGGTGGCAGCCGATGTCTGCGTCACGTGGGCGATTATGGCACCGGGCCCTTCGCCTGAGCTTCGGCTATGGCACGGCGTTCGGCGGCGTACAGGGTGGCGAGGAGCTCGGGCGTCGCCTGGCCGGTGGCCGCCAGGCGGACGCCGTGTGGGTCGACCACCTCACGCAGGCACCGCAGTTCGGCTTCGGTGGGCGGCGCGGTGACCGGGATCGGACCCGCCGGCTCGGGCCAGGCGAATCCGGTGCGCTGCCGGCAGTGCTCGAAGCTGACCCCAGGGTGCAGACTCTCGATCACCATGTGCTCGCCTGCCGGGTCGAAGCCGAACACGCCCAGGTCGGAGACCACCCGGCGCGGCAGGCCCGTGGTCATGCCCAGGCGGCGCCGTTCGGCGCCGAATCCCGGGCCGCACACGAAGTCGACCCGTTCCACAAAGGTCTTCGTCGAGTGACGGACCACGTGGTACGAGAGCTCGGACAGCCGGGCGGCGTCGTCGGGGATGCCGCGGGAGCCGATCATCTGCACCGTGGGGCGGGACCAGTCGCCGAGCACGGAGATGTTGCAGTTGCCGTGCCGGTCGATCTGGGCGGGCCCCAGAACGATACGGAACCGGTCCGCGGTGATCAGGTCCCACTGCTCCAGCCAGTCCAGCGGCGCCGGTGCCAGATGACCGGCGACGAACTCGTCACCCGGGATCTGCGGGGTCACCGGGCAGTCGAAACCGGCAAGGGACCCGCCCACGATCGCCAACTCCGGGGCGTGCAGGGCCTTGGCCAGCCGGGCGGCCAGATAGGAGTGCACGGTGGCACCGGTGGCCACCACCTCGCCGCTGAAGTCGCGCGCGATCCGCGCGATGACCAACTCGTCTGTGGTCCAGTCCGCGCCACGGGCGGGCAGGGGCGCGTCGGTTCCGGGCGTCGTCGTCATGGCGTGCTCCTTCCGTCCTTGACGAAGTTGCGCAGCCAGTCCTGGTCGCCGGCGTTGGCGGCATACTCGGCCGCGGCCGCACGGTCGAGCGGACGGTCGGGGAAATTGCTGGTGAAGCCGGTGCCGCCGGGCACCTCGCACACGCCGGTCACCCAGAGGCGGGAGATGAACGTGCCCTTGCTCGCGGGGCGTTCCACGATGCGTTCGGCGGTGAGAAACACCTTCCGGGCGGCCCTGGCGAGGAGGTGGTCGGCGAAGGCGTCACCGTGGATGAAGGCGTTGCCTGTCGGGTCGGCCTCGTTGACGTGAAGGAAGGCCACGTCCGGGCGCAGTGCCGGAACAGCGACGAGGTCGGTGCCGGTCAACGGGCAGGGGAAGACCTTGAAGGGGGAAGTGGGCAGGGACAGCAGATCGGTCCCCAGCCCCGAGCGGGTCGGCAGGAACGGCACACCCTTGATCGCCGCGTCCAAACCGGCCAGCACCATGAACTCGGTTGCCTCCACCGCCTCCAGGCCGTCCTGCTCCCGGGCTCGCCGGAAGTTGGGTGCCAGGCCGAGATCGTCCAGGCCGACGTAGCCGAAGTGGACGGAGCGGACCTTGTCGAGGCCGACGAGGATGTCCACGTCCGGACCGCCCAGGAAGGCGATCAGTCCGAGATCGCTCAGGTGCGAGCAGGCGACCTCGGTGACCGCCGCGAGTGGTTTGCGGACCAGGCCGCCACCGCCGAAGGCGATGTGGTCGCCGTCGGTGAGTGTGCCCACCGCATCGGCGAGTGCCATGACTTTGTTGGGCACCAGTGCTCCTTACCCTGCGACGCATGAGTCGGCACTCATGGTCGGTGTCCGGCTGAAGCCGTCGATAGCGGGAATGCCCGCTCGTTAGTGATCCGCAGCACGGGGCGTCGTTGTTGTGTTCAACTGGCCACCCCAGCAAGGGTGTTGATGTCAGACCTGTCCGTCCACCGCCACCCTCACAGGCATCAACCGGCGCCTGCGTCGCGGGATGCGGGTGACCTGGTGTGTTAACGGTCGGGTATCCCCTGTAGCCCACCTGGGCGCGGGGCCTGTTGCATGTCCGGCATGACGGCTCAGACACGGATGTCACCGGAGGAGAATTCCGGCTGCCCCGCCCCGGCACTGTCCAACGGGCGGCGATGAACGACCACAGAGGTACGACCGAGAGAGGAGCTCTGCTGTCCCTCGACGGCCTCGAAGTGCGGTACGGCGGCGCCATCCACGCCCTGCGCGGGGTGCGTCTGGAGATTTCCGACGGCGAGATCGTCGCGGTTCTCGGAACGAACGGGGCGGGCAAGACGACGCTCCTGCGGGCGCTGACGGGCCTGCTGCCCGCCCACAAGGGCCACATCACCGGGGGAACGCTCACGCTGGCAGGAACCTCCCTCCTCGGACTGGACCCCGCCGACGTGGTGCGGCGCGGCATCGCACAGGTCATGGAGGGTCGACGGGTCTTCGCCGAACTCACCGTGGAGGAGAACCTGCGCACCGGGGCGTTCACCCGCGCCGACAAGCGGGCCGTGGCCGCCGACTTCGACCGGGTCTACTCCCTCTTCCCGATTCTGGCCGAGCGGCGCCGCGCGACCGCCGGCTACCTCTCCGGCGGTGAACAGCAGATGGTGGCCATCGCACGCGCGCTGCTCGCCGGACCCCGGCTCCTGATACTTGACGAGCCCTCCCTCGGCCTCGCGCCTGCCATGGTTCGCCGCATCCGGGACAACCTGACCGAGATCAACCGCCAGGGCACCACCGTGCTCCTGGTCGAGCAGAACGCCCGCATGGCGCTGTCCATCGCCGACCGCGGCTACGTGCTGGAGACCGGCAGGGTCGTGCTGGACGGTCCAGCCGCCACGCTCCTGGCCGACCCGGAGGTGCAACGCCTGTACCTCGGGATCGGGGAGCGGGAGGGCGTCAGCATCCGCGAACTCGCCCGGCAGCGGCGCGCCGAGCAGCAGGGGGTGGTCTCGCGGTGACGACGGACAAGGCGGCGTCGACGGACACGGCGGCGTCGACAGACAAGACGTTGACGCCAGACAAGGCAGTGACGACGGACAAGACGGTGACGACGGACAACGCGGCGTCGAAGGACAAGACGGTGACGGGGGACAAGACGCAGACCGGGGACAAGCCCGGACGCCTGGACGTCAGCGCGCTCACCCTGCGGTTCGGAGGCGTGACGGCACTGAACGAGGTGAGCTTCACTGTCGAGCCGGGCGAGTTGATGGCGGTCATCGGCCCGAACGGGGCCGGCAAGACCTCGCTGCTCAACTGCCTGACCGGCGTCTACCGGCCGCAGACCGGGTCGGTGCGGCTCGGTGCGGTGGAGCTGGCCGGGCGCCGGGGCAGGGCGGCACGGGCCGGGGTGGCCCGCACGTTCCAGAACCACGGCCTGTTCACCGGCCTGACGGTGCTGGACAACCTGCTGCTGGGTCGGCACCGGCTGACGCGTACCGGCATCGTTTCGGGGGCGCTGTGGTGGGGCCGGGCCCGGGGGGAAGAGCGGGCGGAACGCGAGCACGTCGCGGGGATCGCGGAGATGTTCGAGCTGGCCGACGTCCTGCACGAGAAGGTCACGGCCCTGCCCTACGGGGTCGCCAAGCGCGTGGAGTTCGCCCGCGCGATCGCGATGGAGCCGAAGCTGCTGCTGCTGGACGAGCCGGTGGCCGGTATGGGCTTCGAGGAGACGGTGGCGATGGCCGGTCATCTCCTGGACGTCCGCGAACGGTTCAGCTGCTCGGTCGTCCTGATCGACCACGACATGCGCCTGGTCATGGATCTAGCGGACCGCGTGACCGTGCTCGACTTCGGCGTCGTCATCGCCGCCGGCACACCGGAGCAGGTGCGCACCGATCCGAAGGTGATCGAGGCGTACCTGGGGGAGGAGGAATAAGTGGAGCAGCTGCTCCAACTGCTGGTGGCCGGGCTCGCTCTCGGCGCCCGCTACGCACTCGTCACGCTCGGCTTCGTGGTGATCTTCCGGGCCACCGGGGTGATCAACTTCGCGCAGGGCAGCCTGGTCCTGCTCGGCGCCTACCTCACCTATCAGTTCGCCGGGCCGTGGCAATGGCCGTTCCTTCTCGCCGCGATAACCAGTGTGATCGCGTGCGGAGCATGCGGGCCGGTGATCGAGCGGCTGCTGCTGCGCCGCATGGTCGGCCGCCCGGCGTTCGCCGTCATCATGGTCACCCTGGGTCTGCTGATCGTCATCGAGCAGGCGGTACCGACGATGTGGGGCCAGGACCCCAAGAACATGGGCGACCCGTGGGGGATCGACACCGTCCAGGCCGGTGCCGTCACCGTCGCCGTGCGCGACCTGTGGACACTCGGCCTGACCGCTCTGGCGATCGCCGGAGTGTTCGGCTTCTTCCGCTATTCCCGCTACGGGCTCGCCATGCGCGCCACCGCCCTGGACCAGGAGGCCGCGCAGGCACAGGGGATCAGCGTGCGGCGCGTGGTGGCACTGTCCTGGACCATCGCCGGCGCGGCGGCGGCGCTGGCCGGTATCACGGTGGCCTCCGGCGAGGCCGGGGTCAGCCCGTCGATCAGCCAGATCGCTCTCGCCGCCTTCCCGGCGGCGATCCTCGGCGGCCTCGACTCCCCGTACGGAGCGATCGCCGGTGGCCTCGTCATCGGGGTCTCCCAGACGCTCACCGCCGGATACCAGCCGGACCATGCGGCGTGGCTGGGCGACAACTTCCACGTGATCATGCCGTACGTGGTGATGATCGCCATCCTGCTGGTGCGCCCCTACGGGCTGTTCGGCACCAGGGAGGTGGAACGCGCATGACCAGCCGGTCCCCTCTGCCTCACCTGCCCCTGTCCCGGCTCACCGTGGCCCTGCTCGCCGCCGGTTACCTGCTCGCCCCCTGGCGGCTGTCCGACTTCTGGCTCTCCGTCCTGATCTACGGCGGCATCGCGGCCATCGGCGCCGTCGGGCTGAACCTGCTCACCGGCTACACGGGCCAAGTCTCCCTGGGGCACGCCGCGTTCCTCGGCGCGGGCGCCTACACGGCCGGGTACGTCGGCGTCGACCTGGGCTGGCCGCTGCCCGCATGGCTGGTCGCCGCCGCACTGGCCGGCGGAGCGCTGGGCGCCCTCGTCGGCCCGGCCGCGCTACGGCTGCGCGGACACTATCTAGGCATCATCACCCTCGGTCTGGTGCTGCTGGCCCAGCACATCTTCCAGGAGTGGAACGCCCTGACCGGAGGTGCCACTGGACGCCCGACCACACTGGACGCCTCGATCGCGGGCGTGGACTTCAACGAACTCACCGTCCTGGGCCAGCCCTTCACACGCGAACAGTCCTGGTTCTGGCTGGTGTGGGCCCTGACAGGGCTCGCCGCGCTCGCGGTCGCGAACATCGTGCGGACCCGGCCGGGCCGGGCCATGCAGGCGGTACGCGATCGCGAAGTCGCCGCCGAGATGCTCGGCGTCAGCGTGACCCGCTACAAGATCGGCGCATTCGTGGTCGCCAGCGCGCTGGCCGCCGTCGCCGGCGCACTGCAGGCCGGGTTCCAGCAGTACGTCAGCCCCAGCGAGTGGAGCCTGCTGCTGTCGATCCAGTTCCTCGCCATGATCATCGTCGGCGGCCTGGGCAGTACGACGGGTGCCGTGCTGGGCGCACTGTTCGTCGGGGCGCTCCCTCACCTGATCGACGAGCTCTCCGCCGGCGTCCCCTGGCTGGCGGGTGAACAGGACAGCCTGATCAGCGTCTTCGCGCTCAACCAGATCGTGTTCGGGCTGCTGATCGTGCTGTTCCTCACGCTGGAGCCACACGGCCTGGCCGCCCTGTGGGTCCGGCTCCGCACCCACATCGCCCGTACGCCGCGGTGGCACGCACTCACCAGGAGGAGAACAGGATGAGGAACAACCGCAAGGCCCACCACGGTTGCCCGCCGAGAACCCGGACAGGCCCGCTCGCCCGAGCATCCGCGGTGACGTTGGCGCTGCTGCTGGCCGCCACCGCCTGCGGACGTGGGACCGAGGGCGGATCCACGGGCGAGGACGGCCTCGCCACCGGACCGGGCTTCGACGGCAAGACCATCACCGTCGGCGTCAACAGCGCGCTGACAGGGCCGGTGGCGGTGGTCGGCAAACCGCTGACCGAGGGCAACCGGGTCTGGTTCGAGCACGTCAACGCCGAGGGCGGCATCGCCGGCAAGTACAAGATCGAACTCAACAAGGCAGACAGCCACTACGACGCGGCCACCGCGGTCCAGCAGTACAACCGCCAGAAGGACGACGTGGTGATGTTCGCGCAGGTCCTGGGCACCGCGATCACGAAAGCCGTGCTACCCAACCTCAAGCGCGACAACGTGGTCGCGGCACCGGCCAGCCAGGAGTCCCAGTGGGTCGGCGAACCGAACCTCGCGCCGCTCGCCGCCCCGTACCAGATCCAGGCCATCAACGCGCTCGACCACTACCGGAAGCAGGGCGGCCCGGACAGCACGATATGCAGCCTGGTCCAGGACGACGCCTCCGGCGTGGCCGCCCAGGAGGGTGTCGACTTCGCTGCCAGGCAGCTCGGCTTCGACGTCGCCGCGCGGGCCACGTACCGCGTCGGCGACAAGGACATGACCGGGCCCGTCACCCAACTCAAGCGCGCCAAGTGCGACGCGGTGTTCCTGGCCGGCTCCCCGACGGACGCCGGAACAGCCCTGGGGACCGCGGCCAAGATGAAGTTCGCGCCGCAGTGGCTCGGCCAGTCCACTACCTGGTACCCGACGATCGGGGAGTCGGCGCTCAAGCCGTACGTCGAGGAGCACCTCCTCATCGTTTCCGAAGGCCCCGAATGGGGCGACACCTCGGTCCCCGCCATGGCCCAGATGCTCAAGGACCAGAGGAAATACGCACCGAAGCAGGAGCCCAGCTACTACTTCGCCTTCGGCTATGTGCAGGCCCAGCTCGTCACCAAGATCCTTGAGAAAGCCGTTGCGTCCGGCGACCTGTCCCGTGACGGCGTCGCAAAGGCCGTGAACACCCTCGGGAAGGTCGAGTTCGGCGGACTCACCGGCGACTACACCTACGGCCCGCCCACCAAGCGGAGCCCCTCGCGCGGCAGCACCATGTTCAAGATCAATATGGACAAGCCCTTCGGCCTGGAAGCGGTGTCCACCAACTACTCCTCCGCGGCCGCCAAGGCATTCACTTTCGACACCCCGTAGCACGACTCGTAGGGGTCGCCTACGGATAAGGCGAGCGCGCTGCTGGCAACCGACAGTGCTCGGGAGCCCAACCGGCGACCCGCTCACGGCCTCCGCCCTGTCGCCGCACCCCTGCCCCGGGCCTCCGCGTCCATCAACGGCCGCAGCTGCCGCTCGTCCAGGTGTGGGAACAACACCGCGAACTTCAAAGCGAGTTGGGCATGAGTCTCGTCCGGGATGCGCATACCGCACCGACGAATCCAAGGGCAGGAAGGAACACCTTGATGATCTGCAAGCCCTGACTCTGCGAACACCGTCGTACTCCAGCCGTACGCGATTTCCTGAACGAACAGAAGAAATGGAAATTCTAAGCGGACTGCCTGCTTAACGGTATTGCGGGTGCTGTGACTGATCGGTGAGCCGCCGGAAGGCTCCGTGAGCAGCCTGGCGGTGGTGACCCAACGGCGGATGCGTGGCCGCGGACGAGGCGCACATCGGCGTTGCCACGACGCTCCTCTCGCCTGAAACGCAGGAGGTGGGACAGGTTTGTCCATGGAGGTAGGCCATGACCGGCAGGCCGCCCGATCGCGGGCCGCCTGCCGCGAGGGGTCCCAAGGACTTCGCGGCTGCCGAAGGGCACGCTGGTGAGGAGCCCGCGTCATCTCCAAGCGGGCGTTAGCGCTGGCCATATGCTGCGCCCCGTCGTGCGTCAGCCACGTGGAGTCGGGCCGTTCAGACCACTGCGCTGCCCGGCGAGGCCGTGACCACGGGGAAGGAACGGCGAAAGGGCCCGCCTCGTTCGCCACGCGGTCGATCACCTCGACGAGCTGCCGCACACGGCCCCGGATGTAATCCGGGGTAGACCCCAACCCCGTCGAGGAGTACCGCGGACCGGCCAGCTGCTCGGCATACGCCGCTGCTGGTCAGCCATGTTTGCGGACGGCGGGGTTGGCGCAGTGAGCGAGGGGCTCACCGGTGAGATAGCGGGCGACTTCCTGGGCGCAGATGCGGGCGGCCTGGTGGGCGGTCTGCCTACTGGCGCCGGCCAGGTGCGGGGTCATGACGATGCCGGGCGTACGCAGCAGTCGGGAGTCGGCCGGGACGGGCTCCTCGGGGAAGACATCGAACGCGGCAGCGAACAGGTGCCCGGAGTCGAGGGCGTCGCAGAGGGCGTTGTAGTCGAGCAGGCCGCCGCGGGCGCAGTTGACGACGACGGAACCGGCGGGCAGGGCCGCCAGCTGAGGCGCGGAGATCATGTGCCTGTTGTCCTCGGTGAGCCGGGCGTGCAGCGACAGCACCCGGGAGCGGGCCAGGAGCTCGTCCAGGCCGACCAGTTCGGCCTCTGTGCCGGCGATCGCGTCGGGGGTGAGGTAGGGGTCGTGGACGAGGACGTGGGCGCCGAAACCGTTCAGGATGCGGGCGACGCGGTGGCCGATGGCGCCGTAGCCGACGAGGCCGACGGTATTGCCGGCCAGTTCCATGCCGACCTCGTCGTACTGGTAGTAGTCGCCGCGCCAGACGCCTCGGGTGAGTTCGCCGTGGGTGGTGGGGATGCGCCGCAGCGCGGCCAGGAGCAGGGCGACGGTGTGCTCGGCGGTCGCGGTGGCGTTGCGGCCGGGAGCGTAGGTGACAGCGACACCGTGTTCGGTGGCTGCCGACAGATTGGTGTTGACGGGGCCGCCCCGGCCGACGGCGAAGAGTTCCAGGTCAGGGCAGGCTTCGAGGACCCGGCGGGTGAGCGGCGCCATCTGGGTGACGCAGACGCGGACGCCCTGGAGCGCGGCGATGAGCTGGTCCTCGGTCCCGGAGGCCTCGTGGACCTCGGCGACCGGGCCGAAGGGCTCCACGGGCCAGGGCAGTTCGGTGGAGGTGAAGTCCAGGTCGGCGGTCTCCCCGACCTCGGCACGCAGGGCCTCGGTGAACAGGCCGGTGTGGACGAAGTGGTCGCCGGCGACGAGAACCTTGACCGGCGCGGAGGGGGATGCGGAGGGGCTCATGGGGGTCTTTCGTGTGATCGGGTGGGAGGCGGGGCTCGTACGGCTCACGGGTATTCCTCACGCGTTCCGCCGAGCGTGGCTTCGGAGAAGTTGGTCAGTGTCTCGGTGGGGGTGTTGAACTGGAGCAGGGAGACGTTGGCCGAGCCGTCCCAGCGCAGTTCGGTGACGGCGCAGTTGCGGACGACGGGGAACCGGCGCCGGTACTCGGACAGCGGGACACCGGTCAGGTGGCACAGCAGTAGCCGGTTGAGGGTGCTGTGCCCGACGATCAGGACCCGGCCGTTGGGGTGGGCGGCCCTGATCTCGTCCAGGCATTCCATGGCGCGGCGGACCGCGTCGGCGGGCAGTTCGCCGCCGGGGAGGTGGTCGCCGGCCGGATCGCGGTGGAACGCGGCGAGTGCCTCGGGGAACGCCGCGCGCATCTCGGCGGTGGTCATTCCCTCCGCGTCGCCGAAGTCGAGTTCGCGCAGCCTGGCGTCTACGCAAGCTTCCAGGCCGGTGGCGGACGCTGACGGGGCGGCGGTCTTGAGGGCCCGGCCGAGCGGGGAGACCCACAGGGCCTCCAGGTTCGCCTGCTTGGCCCAGGTGGCGAGGTGGTCGGCCTGGGTACGTCCGCGGGGAGTGAGCGGGATGTCGCTGCGCCCGGTGTAGCGGTTCTCGGCGTGCCAGATCGTCTCGCCGTGGCGTACCAGGATCAGGTCGGTCACGCTTCGGCCCTCCTTCGTGCGTGGATTGCGAGGGCGGGCGGGAGCCAGCCCCGGTCGTGCAGTTCGTCGACCAGGCGCAGGTGGGACCCGAGCAGCCGTTCCGTGCGGTCGGGGCGTGGGTCGACGATGTCGCGCAGGCGCACCATGGCGCTTGCCGCCGTGGCGAGGGAGTCGCCGTCGGAGGTGCGGGCGAGTACGGCCATGCCGAGGGCGGCTTCGGCGTTCTCGGGACGGGCGACGGGCCGGCCGAGGATGTCGGCGCGCAGCTCGGACCAGTAGCGGCTGCGGGCCGCCCCGCCGGTCAGTGTCAGCATGCCGTCGATGGGGGCGCCGAGCAGGTCCAGGTAGTCGAAGCAGAGCCGTTCCACCAGGGCGATGCCCTGGAGCAGCGAGGCGTAGTGGTCGGCCTCGGCGGCGGTGGCGCGGTCGCCGAGGGTGAAGCCGTGCGCGTCGGGTGCAAGGAAGGGGAAACGCTCGCCCCGCGCTACGAGCGGGTACGTCAGCAGCGACGAGGGTTCGTGGCGGGCCGCAGCGGTGTCGAGGGCGGCGAGGTCACGGCCGCCGTAGTCCCGCGACAGGGCGCCGGCCCCGGTGCTGGAGGCGCCGCCGGGCAGCCAGTGGCCGTCGGGGGCGCGGTGGGAGTAGACGACGCCGAGCGGATCCCGCAGCCGGGTTTCGGTGACTCCCTTGAGGACGAGAGTGGTGCCGAGGACGGAGTTCCACGAGCCCGGCTCCAGGGCTCCGGCGCCGATCTGGGCCGCGCAGCCGTCGGTCATCCCCGCGACCACCGCCACGCCCTCGGGGATGCCGGTCGCTTCGGCCGCCGCGGCGCACACCGTGCCGAGGCGCGTGCCGGGTCGTACCACCTCGGGCAGCATCGCTTCGGGTATGCCGAGGTCGTCGAGCAGGTCGGTTGGCCAGGTGTCGTGGTCGAGGTCGTAGCCGGTCTTCAGTGCGTGGCTGGAGTCGGCCTGTGCCGGCCGGCCGAGGAGGGCGGAGGTCACGTGGTCGGCCTGGTGCACCAGGCGGGCGCCCGGGGGCGGCGGGTTCTGCGTGTGCCGCAGCAGCCAGAGCAGTTTGGGCAGGGCCCAGGAGGGCTGGGGGCGGTGGCCGATCCGGTCCCACAGGGCCGCGCCCGCCTCCGCCGCGCGGGCCGCCTGGGCCGTGGCGCGGGTGTCGTCGTACATCAGGCCGGGGGTGAGCGGCTGTCCGGCCCGGTCGGCGAGCAGCATCGTGCCGGAGGTGGCGCACAGGGCCAGCGCGCGTACCCGGCCGTCGGGGATGCCGTTGAGGGCCTCGCGGCAGGCGGCGGCGAGGGCCGTCCACCACTGCGCGGGGTCCTGTTCGTGCCGGTCGCCCGCGCGGTGGCTGGTGAGCGGGCGGGTGGCGGCGGCGACGGTACGGCCGTCGGCGTCGACGGCCAGGACGCGGACGCTCTGGGTGCCCAGGTCCAGGCCCAGCCACACGGGGGTGTCAGTCATGGTGCTTCCCTTCGGTCGCGCCGCCTACGGGGTCCAGGCTGCCCGGCACGGTGCGCGGGGCCCGGGCCATCCGTTCCCAGCCCGGTGCGGCGGCCCGGCGCAGGGCGAGGAAGTCCTCGTGGCGGTCGGCGTAGAAGGCCGCCCGGCCGGGGTCGGGTTCGTCGGTGGTGCGCACCCGTACGTGGCGCTCGGCGGCACGGGTCAGGTCCGGCTCGTGGCCGAGAGAGACCAGGCCGGACAGGAACGCGCCCTTGGCGCCGACCTCGCTGTCGGTGGTGCGTACCGTGCTCAGGCCGGTGACGTCGGCGATCAGCCGGCGCCAGGCGTCGCTGACCGCGCCGCCGCCGCAGACGCGCAGTTCACCGGTGGCGGCGCCGGAGGCGGCCAGGCAGTCGCGGATGACGAAGGTGAGGCCCTCGAAGACCGCGCGGGCGACGTCGGCCGGTTCGTGCTGGAGGTCCAGGCCCCAAAGCGTGCCGCGGGCCCCGGGATCGAGGAACGGGGCCCGTTCGCCGGCCGGGGAGAGGTAAGGCAGGAACATCAGGCCCCGGGCGCCCGGCTGCGACCGCTGGGCGAGTTCACCGAACTCCTCGGGCGTCTCCAGACCCAGGAGCCGCATCGCCCAGGTGACGACCTCCGTACCGGCGAGCGTCGGGAAGGCTCGCAGCAGATGGCCGCGTGAGTCGAGGGCGATGGTCAGGCCGGAGGGCTCGCCGGTGGTGTCCAGGCCGTCGCGGACCACCTCGGTGCACAGGGTGGTGCCGAGAATGGTGCAGGCCTGGCCGGGGGCGGTCGCTCCGACGCCGATCGCGGTGGAGGCGACGTCGTAGGGGGCCATGACGACCGGAAGACCGGCGGGCAGGCCGAGTTCGGCCGCGGCCATGGCGGTGAGCGCCCCGCCCCGCCGACCGTTCCCCCGCACCTCGGGCATCAGGCGCTCCGCCCAGTCCAGGCCGAACAGAGACCGGACACGCGGACTGTAGGTGCGGGTGCTGGGGTCGAGGAACGGCGCGGACGCGTCGGACTCGTCGACCGCGCGCTCGCCGGTGAACCGCAGGAACAGCCAACCGCCGCAGTACAGCGCGGCGGAGGAGCGGGCCAGCCGCTCGGGGTCGTGCTCGGCGAGCCAGGCCAGGATGGCGTTCGGCAGCCCGGGGAAGGTGAGCGAGCCGTTCAGGCGGAACGCCTCGTCGAGCACGCCCGCGCCGCGCCACCCTTCCACGAGAGGGGCGGCACGCCCGTCCGACCACAGGATGGCCGGACCGGTCGGACGTCCGTCGTCGTCGACGAGCCAGCAGCCGTCGCCCTGTGCGGTGAAGGCGACGAACCGCACCTCGTCCCGCACCTGGGCGAGGGCGCCGCGCATGGTGCGGACGACCGCGTTCCACACGGCGGCCATGTCCTGCTCGGCCCACCCGGGACGCGGACGATGGACGTGCGTGGCCTGCCGGGACACGGCTACTTCGGTGCCGTCGTCGTCGAAGACAACGGTCTTGATCATCGAGGTGCCGACGTCGACGGCGAGCACCGACATGTCTGCTTCTCCGTTCGGTTGCTGGCGGGAAACGGGTGGTTGACGGAATGGTCAGGCGGAAGCGCTGCGGGCCATGCGAGCGAGAACGACCGGCAGGCCGGTCAGAGTGGTGAGCACCGCGTCCGGTTCGGCGAGCTGCGCCTGCGTGGGCGCGGGAGCGGCCTCGCCGCGCAGCATCCACACCGCACGCATGCCCACGCGGTGGGCCGGACGGATGTCGGTGTCCAGCCGGTTGCCGACGTACAGGACACGATCGGCGGACACCCCGGCCTCCCGCAGGGCGTACTGGAACGCCGTCACATCCGGCTTTCGTACGCCGATCTGCTCAGCGAGGACCGTTACGTCGAACAGATCCAGCAGTCCGTCGCGGCGCAGCGCGTCGAGCACGGTGGTGGGTGAGTTGGCGACGATGCCGAGCCGGTAGCGGCCGGACAGGGCGGTCAGCACCGGCTTGACGTCCTGGTACAGCGCGTCGGCCGGGTACTGCCAGTGCTTGCGGGCGCGGCGCGCCAGTTCCTCATCGCGGCCGGGTGCGTAGCGCTTGGCCATCGCCGTGCGCAGGGAGCCCGTACCGCGTTCGCGCTGTGCGTCGTAGACGGCCCAGAACTCGGCGTCGTCCCAGTCCGGCCCGCCCGCCCCCGGGGTGCTCTCCTCGGCGAGTTCGCGTACCGCCCGGTGCAAGGCCTGGGCGAAGCAGTCGTCGTCGTAGAGCGTGCCGCCGACGTCGAACAGGACGAGTTCCACGTCGTCGTCGCCGGTGTCGTCCTGGGGACTCAGCCGTACGGGGTGGCCGAGCAGCGAGCCGCCGGCCCGGGAGGCGAGGTCGCCGACGGCGGCGGTCCTGCCGGGACCGGCCGGGCGCTCGCCGGGCAGGCGCAGGAAGTACGCCAGGACGGCGCTGGCGGCGTACAGGCCGGTGAAGATCCACATCACGCCCGCGACACCGAGCGGGCCGAGGAAGAGACCGACGATCGCGGGACCGACGAAGGCACTGGCACCGGCACCGAGGTTGAGGGCGGCCATCGCCTGGCCCTTGTGCCGGGGCGCCAGAGACGGCATGAGCGCGGACAGCGGGACGTACCCGGCGAGGGTGGCGCCGTAGGCGGCGGCGACAAGCAGGGCGAGCGCGTAGTTGTCGCCCGCGGTGTCGGGCACGTAGTACAGCAGCAGCGTGGTGACGGCGCAGCCGACGCCGCCGAACCAGGCGACGGTGCGCTGCCAGCCGACCTTGTCGCCGACGATGCCGAAGATCAGGTTGAACACGATGTTGACCGCGAACATCACGGTCAGCAGCCGCAGCCACTGCTCCAGCGTGAACCCGATCGTGTCGGTGAAGAAGATCGGCAGGAAGACCAGGTAGCCGAACTGCGGAGCGGTGTTGATCACCCGGACCATGCAGCCGATTCCCACGCGCGGGCTGCGCCACACGATGGACAGACTGCCCATCAGGGTCGCGACCGGGCGCTCGCCGGGCGGGGCGAGCCGTTGCCCACCGGAGCGGTCGCGCACGCCCAGCAGGGCGATCAGCCCGCCTGCTACGACGAGGAGCAGCGCGCACCACAAGGTGCGGTAGGCGCCGATCTGCGGGATGAGACCGCTGGCCACCAGCGACCCCAGGGTCGGCAGGCCGCCGGTGAACGCGAACCAGAACCAGCCGGCCGCACTGCCGAGGCGGGCCTGCGGGGTAGAGGCAGCGATCCACACCAGGAACCCGAACGCGAACAGCGGATAGCCGAAGCCGCGCAGCCCGTAACTGAGCAGCAGCATCGGATAGTTGACGCTCGGGACGGCCACCGCCAGCATCAGGATCTGGAAGACCACCCAGATCCCGAGCCCGGCCCACATCACCCGCCGCGGGCCCCACAGGTCCGAAAGCGCGCCGGACAGCCAGGCCGCGACGCTCGCGGTGATGCCGTACACAGTGAACAGCAGCGCCACCTGCGAGCCGGACAGGCCCTGGTCCAGCAGGTAGGGGGACAGATATCCGGACTCGACCCCGTCACCGATCATGAAGATCAGTACGCCGAGGAAGCCCCAGGCCAGCGGCTTGGGGATGCCGACCCGGTCCAGTATGTGGCGGGAGGGCTGCGAGGCGGGGACCGGGACTTCCATGGGCAGATCCACGGGACTGGCCATCGGGGACACCTTCTCTTCAGAATCGCATCCGCGTTCTGTCGCCGCTCGGGAAGGGGCGGCTCGCGATGTGCCATGAGGAAAACGCCCGCGGACCGCTGCTGACAACGTCTTGCGGAAACGCCTCGGCGGTCGGCCGGAAGGTCACGTGAACACTTCTTGGCCCACCACCGCGGAGTACGGCATCTGCGCAGATGGGAGCAGCTGTGAGCAGAACACGGAAGGATGTTAGAAGACGGTGCGCTTAACACCGACTTGCATCACGGCCATCTCTTCGCGGAGGTTGCGGAGGCAAGCAGACCCGGCGACGCCAGGCATGGGTTCCGGGCTTGCCGAAAGGGCGTGGGAGGCGAAGGCGCGATGGGAATCGGAACGAACGGCACGTCGGGCCCGGTGGGACAGCGCGAGCGGCAGCAGCTCATCCGGGACCGTGTGGTGCGGGAAGGCTTCGTCCGCGCCGACAGCCTGGCCGAGCAGTTCGGCGTCAGTCTGATGACGGTCCACCGGGACCTGGACGCACTCCAGTCGCAGGGCTGGCTGCGCAAGGTCCGCGGCGGAGCGACCGCCCTGCCGTCAGCCGTCTTCCACGGCGACGTCAGCCAGCGCATGGCCGCCATGGCGGACGTCAAGCAGAAACTGGCGGCTGCGGCGCTCGAACTGATCACCCCCGGTCAGACGGTGATGATCGACGAGAGCACCACCTGCCTGTCCCTGGCCCATCGCCTGGCGGAACGCGCCCCCCTCACCGTCATCACCAACTCGGTCCCGGTGATCAAGCTAGTGGCCGGTCAGCCCGGCATCAGCCTCTACGCACTCGGCGGAACCTTCTACCCGGCCTACGAGGCGTTCCTCGGCCTGCACACGGCCGAAGCGGCAGGCTCGGTCCGCGCGGACACCCTGTTCATGTCCACCACAGCGATCAGCCACGGCCGCTGCTACCACCAGTCGCAGGAGACCGTGCACGTCAAGCGCGCCCTCATCGAGTCTGCCGTCCGGCGCGTACTGCTGGTGGACCACACCAAATTCGCCCGGCAGGGCCTGCACACCCTGACCCCGCTCACCACCTTCGACTCCGTCATCGTCGACGACGGTCTGCCCACCGAAGAGCAGCGACGCATCCGCGACCTCGGAGTCACCCTCAAGATCGTCCGATGCCGCTGAGCGTGACCGGTGGGGCAGGAGCGGCCTGCCCCATGGGCCACCGCGGAAGGGCTTTCACACACGCCGACGCCTTGGGAGGCCAGTCGTGGCCTACGGAGAGCCTCGCCAGCCGTTCCTCATGGTGGGTGAACTGAATCACCGTCAGCTCAGCGTGATCACGGACAGGTTGACCTCGCTGACATCGTCGCCTCCGGCGAACCGCGAATCAGGGCGCGAACCACCAGAAAACCAGTGGCAGCACACCGTCCCCTCCCTGGGCAGCGACACCCTCATGATGACCGGTTGGCCGAAGCCGTCGGCCGCGCGGGCGAGGCGCGGCCAGCTCGCGTGTGTAGAGACCAGCAACGGGGTCTCCTGGGCTGTTCGAGCGGCGCCCGCGGCAAGCGATGGCATCAAAGGGTGCAGAGGGAAGACTGGCGGCGTCGCCAACCGCGAATCCAACCCGGAAACCGAACAGAGAAGTCGCGGTAGACCTGCAGCATCGATGCGCCGTGGGTGGCCTCGGCGGCCCACATACCCTCAAGCTGCAGCGCAACCAGCAGACCCGCGTTCGAGTTCAGCCGCCTGGGGAATCGACAGCATGCATCGAACGCACCGGCCTCAGTGGCTGGCAACTGCTGGCTCAACGACCACCAGATGGCCTTCGCCTTGGGCGCGAACGACACGATGGTGTCACTCGGTTGCGGCTCTCGGCGTTCACGGCGCCGCCTACATCAGTGGTCTGAGGAGAACTGAGATGGGAAAGATCGTCATCAGCGAGAACGTCTCGCTCGACGGGGTTGTTCAGGACCCGACTGGAGAGGAGGGCTTCAGACTTGGTGGCTGGTTCGGCCAGACGGAGGCCCAGGACCTGGAAGCGTGGGCCCAAGTCGCGTTCGCCGAGGCGCTCGGCGCCGAAGCGCTGCTGCTGGGGCGACGGAGCTACGAGTGGTTCGCCGCGCGGTGGCCCTCCCGCAGTGGTGAGTGGGCGGACAGACTGAACAGCCTGCCGAAGTACGTCGTGTCCTCGACCCTCGAGGTACTCGACTGGAACAACTCGACAGTCCTGAAGGGCAACGTGGTCAATGATGTCTCGAAGCTGAAGCAGGAGGTGGCCGGGGACATCGTCGTCTACGCCAGCGGCCAGCTCGTGAACACACTGCTGGAGCACGACCTCGTCGACGAGCTTCGGCTGATGATTTTCCCGACCGTGCTCGGCGCAGGCGACCGACTGTTCGGTGAGGTCAGCCACAGGAAACCGATGCGCCTCGTCGATACTCGCACCGTCGGTGACGGCCTCGTCTGCCTCACCTACGAGCCCGCCCGAGGGGCCTGACATCCATCGGGTCGTGGCCTCGGTCTATCTGCTGACGGACAGGTTCCCTGACATTCGGCTACCACCGGCCCTCACTGGCCTCGCCCCGCCTCACAGTGATGATTCGGCCGACAGCTTGAGCCTGGTACGTACGTCAGAGGGGCAGTAGGGTGCTGCGCGGCAGCCTCCGTTGCCCGGCCCTGTTCCGCCGGTCCTGCTTTGATCCCGGAGGGCGACTTTCCGTCATATGCCCTGCATCACAGGGTAGTTGCCCACTTATTTGAAGCCACGGCCTTTTGGAGGCTGTCAGCGAGTGCCGGTTGGTCCATGAACATCCGAGATCGCAACCTCCCCCGTCAGCATGTGAGTGGGAGGCGTCCAGACCTCCGGGATCGCGCGTGGGGGTGGGCCGGGCGGGGATCCTGCCAGCACGGTCACCCGTCCGGGAACGATCAGCTACGTACGAGTAGCACGAGGCCTGCGCTGAGGACACCGAGTGCAATGGCGGCGCTTTCGCCGAGGTAGTGCAAGTGGCGCCGGGGCCAGACGCGCGGCCGGCGAGAGCGACTCATCCTGTGTGTTGTAGCTGTCGCCGGCACATCAAGGCCTACGCTCCTTGCCCATGGCTTACGACGTGGATCTCGCCGACCGTATTCGGGAACTCATGGGCGAGGAGACAGGCGTGAGCGAGCAGCCGATGTTTGGTGGCCTCGCGTTCCTGATCCACGGGAACATGGCCCTCGCCGCCAACCGTGGGGAAGGGATTCTTGTCCGCGTGGGTCCAGCCGACGCGGACAAGCTCCTTGCCTCCACCAAGGCCCATGAGGCGGTCATGGGTGGCCGGACGATGCGGGGCTGGCTGCGGGTTGCTGCTGAAGACCTGCGAACCCAGCGCCAGCTCTCTCCGTGGGTGCGCAGAGGTGTCGATTACGCCCGTTCGCTGCCAGCCAAGTGACAGGGCCCCGCTGACGAGGCCGAGCCGCCTGTTTCGCTGCGGCGAGGCGGAACGGAACCGGGCGGGCAGGACGAGCGGTCGGCTGTCGCACTCTGCGGTCTGCTTTCATCAGGTGAGTTCCAGGCCGCCGTCGATGGTGAGGACTTGGCCGGTGAGCCAGGTCGTGCCGGGATCCGCCAGGCGCAGGATCCAGGTGGCGACCTCGTCGGGATCGCCGCGGCGGCCGAGGGGGATGCGGGTGGCTTCCTCCCGCTTGATCTGTTCGACGGTCGCTTCAGGCAGTCCAGCGGCAGCGAGCGCCTGGCTCTCGGTAGGGCCGGGGGCCAGTGCGTTGACGCGGATGCCGTCGGCGGCCAGTTCGACTGCCCAGCTGCGGGTGAGCTGTTCCAGGGCTGCTTTGGAGGCGGCGTAGTGCGCGGCGCCCGGCATCGGCCGGTGGCCGTAGGTGCTGGAGATGTTCACGATCGAGCCCTGGGACCGGCGCAAATGCGGCAGGGCGGCGTGGGCGAGCAGGCTGGGTGCGGTGACGTTGAGGCCGAAAAGCGCCGCGATGCCGTCGGTTGTGGTCTCGGCCAGCGGCATCAGTCTGGTGGCGCCGGCGTTGTTGACGAGAACGTCCAGGCGCCCCCACCGATGTGTCGCGGCCTCGATCACCTCCTGATGTACGTCTGAGGCGCACAGGTCGGCCGCGTGCGCGACGATCCCGGTATGTCGGGCGACCGTCTCCTCCAGGGCCTCCTTGCGGCGGCCGACGCCGAGCACGTGGGCCCCGGCGCGGGCGAAGGCGTGGGCGGTGGCGCGGCCGATTCCCGATCCCGCGCCCGTGACCACGACGACCTTGCCGGTGAAGTCTTCGTGCGCCTGAGTGGCCATCACATAACCTCTTCGTTCGACGTTCGTGAAACATCGAACAAGCTACCATGGTCGTCATGAAGCAAGCACGACACCCCGAGCCGGACGAGATGACCCTCATCGAGGTGATGGCAGCCCTCAGCGACCCGATCCGTGTCGGGCTGGCGCGCGTACTTGCCGACGGCCGGGAGCGAGGATGGGGGGAACTGCGCGCCCCCGTCGCCAAATCGACGCTCAGCCACCATCTGCGCGTGCTGCGCGACGCCGGCGTCACCCGAACCCGCCAAGAAGGCACCCGCTGTTTCGTCAAGCTGCGACGTAGCGACCTGGACGCCAGATTCCCCGGACTGCTGAACGCCGTGCTCACTGCCGCCCACAGCGATGACGTCGGCGACCGGGTGGGCCTCACCGACA
The DNA here is from genome assembly GCF_029968015.1 of Streptomyces luteolus. Taxonomy (GTDB): domain Bacteria; phylum Actinomycetota; class Actinomycetes; order Streptomycetales; family Streptomycetaceae; genus Streptomyces; species Streptomyces luteolus. The sequence goes on along the minus strand of NZ_JASCIS010000003.1, from coordinate 19,360 downwards.
AACCGTCCGCGGGCTGACCCAGGCGTGCCCGAGCGCGTCCCCGATTCCGAACGAGGGTGACATCACAACTGGCCGTTGGGAATGCGATGGGCACTGGCCCATTGCAAGACGCTGTGCTGCACTCACGAACTCTGAGCGGACATCATGAACCCAGGTTCCGGCACCGATTGGGCACCTTCGCGCAGGTAGCACCGGACCTTGCTCAACATGCTCGTGCCGCCGCTGAACACCACGGTTTCGTCCTGGTCGGGACGATCCGGCAGGACGGAACACCTCGAATCAGCGGCACCAGCCATCCTCGACGTGGAGGAAGCGCAACGCGAGGCGACCGCTGCAGCGATCGAGGCGGCAAGCGACTGGCGACCCCGCAGCACGTGGCGCTTCTTCGCCGTGACCCTGAACGCCGCAAACTGCATCGAGTGGCACGAGGACGAAATGACCTTGAGGCACTGGGACCATGTCAATGGGCTCCAGCCAACCGAACGACGCCGCCTGGACATCGAGGCCAGGTTACGTCCCAGTCGTCGAGTGACCTGCGGCCACAGCGCGCCGGACACCAATGGCCTGCCTGGCGGGAGGAACTCCGTGGTGACCAGGTACGTGGTGCCCGAACTGACCGGCACAGCGGCGGCCAGCGCGTTCGTCCTCAGAGTGCTACCGGCGAGCGGGGACGCAGTGAGTGAGACATGAGCCGCGTCCTCGCGGGCACTGGGCAGAGACTCGACGAGGCCGGCGTCAGGGGGCCACGTCGGCGTACGTTGTGCCGATCCGCAGGTCGTCCACCCAGTTGATGGCGGGCTTGTCGGCGATCTCGGCTCCGTAGGTGCCCCACTTGGGTTTGTTGAGCGTGTCCCAGGTGCGGCCGACGAAACGCTGGGAGCCGTCGTCGAACGTCTGCTTCCGTCCGTTGTAGTACAGCTCGACCCAGCCGCCGTCCGGTGAACTGGAAGTGCGGATACCCAGGGCGATGTGCTTCCAGTGGTCGATCGTCACGGGCGTGCTCCAGATCAGGTCCCAGACCTGTCCGGCCTCGATATGGAAGAGCTTCAGGACGCCCCCCTCGACCTTCATGAGCACCGGATAGTTCTGCTGGCCGTTCGGATACGACTTCCACTGGAAGATCGTCGCGGCGTCGTCCGTGTTCGTCGCCGTCGACCAGCCGAAGAAGTACGTGGAGTTGTTGCTGAAGGTGTACTCGTCGCCGTCGGCCCGTACGCCGCGCGCTTCACATCGCTGAAGCCCGCGCGGCTTGTTGAACTTGAAGACCTTGCCGCGGGTACCGCCGAAGTCGGAGACTGTGACACTTCCCGGTGCCTCACACTCGATACCGCCGAAGACACCCGTACCGCGGGCGGCGTCCCCGTCCCAGATCGTTGACGCGACGGCGGGGGAGGCGGTGACGAGGGAGAACGCGGCACCCAGGACGACTACGTTCCAGCACAGACGCTGCCTCATAGTGGCTTCCGTTCGTAGGCTGCTACGTACAACTGACGCGGACATCGGCCCAGTTGGCGTGATCGTTGCCGTTTCCGTCGGCGGCCGTGGTGGCGATCAGGCTGACGAACCGGGCGCCTTCGAGGTCGGCGTCGATCGGCACGGCCGGATCCCGCCAGGACAGCGTGCCGGTGTCGACACGCTTGGTGCCGTCCTTCCACACCTCGAAGGTCACCGTGCCGCGCTGCGGCGCGACGTCGTCCTGACTGTCGTCGACACCGACGCGGGCGGTGAGCCGGGAGCAGCGGCCGGCCGTGTAGTAGACGGCCTCGCTCCACGCGTGCGTTCCGAGCCCCTTGGCGTAGGCGGTGCCGTCGATGGTCAGCGGGGTGCCGTCGCCACGGGCCTGGTCGCCGTTGGCCATGTCGCGCTCGACGGGTCCCCAGCCGTTGGTGGAGCTCACCCACTCCGTGTCGCTCAGGTACGACTCGCCGGGGGGTGGGGCCTTGGCGACGGTGACGAGGGTGGTCGCGGTGTCCGCGACGGTACGGCCGTGCGGCAGGCGGTACCGGGCGGTCGAGGTGAGTCGGTACCGGCCGGGATCCAGACCGGCCGGCGGAGTGACCTGCCATCTCGTGGCCAGGGGCCGGTCTTCGCGCACGAACTGCGCCGAGGTCCGGTCCTGCGGCTTCACCGACCAGCCGGACGGCGCCTCCAGCCGCACGCGTGCGTCGAGCAGCGGTGTGCGGCCGAGGTCGGTGAGTCGGGTGCGGATCGTTGCGGACTTGCCGGGGGTGACCAGCGGCGCGGGAGCGCCGTCGTACAGCAGTGGCACGTCCAGGCCGAAGGACCGGGCGGGGGTGACGGTGTCGCCGGCCTCGGACGGGCGTACCCGGTGGATGACGACCCCGTGGGCCGGGACAGACGCCCGCAGGGTGCCGGTGGTGCGGGCTTCGGTGTGGGTGAACAGGTCCCGCAGTGTGTACTCCTCCGCCGGTGGCAGCCCCGCGTCCTTGGCCGAGGTGGAGATCGTCGCCGCGTAGTCGTTCTCGTTGTAGAGGGCCAAGGCGACGGAGCCGTCCTCGAGGGGCTTGGCGAGCACGTAACGTCCGCCCTCGGCGGCCACCACGTCAGCCTGCTTCCCCAGCCGGTCCTGGTTGACGTCGACCAACTCCCGGTTGAGCAGCAGCTCCATGGTGGTGTCGGAGGCCTTCGCGAGATCGGTGCCGGCCAGCAGCGGCGCGGCCATCATGGCCCACATGCCGAAGTGGGTGCGGTACTCCCGCTCGCTCATACCGCCGTTGCCCACCTGCAGCATGTCGGGATCGTTCCAGTGGCCCGGCCCCGCATGCTCGGCCAGAGTGAGGTTCTTGCGGATGATGGACTTGACGCTGTCCCAGTCGTCGGTGATGTCTCCAGTGGTGCGCCACATCTGTCCGCCGACCGAAGTGCCCCAATTCCAGGGCTGGTTGGCTCCCCATTCGCAGATGCTGAAGAGGATGGGACGGCCCGCTTCGGCGAGGGCCTCGCCCATGGCGCGGTACCGGTCGACCGCGGGGAGGCCCTCGTTGTTGCAGTTGTCGTACTTGAGGTAGTCGATTCCCCAGTCGGCGAAGGTCCGCGCGTCCGCCTTCTCGTGACCGAGACTGCCGGGATACCCGGCGCAGGTCGCGGTGCCTGCGTCCCCGTAGATACCGAGTTTGAGACCGCGGTCGTGGACGTAGTCGGCGAGCCACTTCATGCCTTGGGGGAACTTCTGCGGGTCGGCGACGAGCCTGCCCTGGGTGTCGCGCTGCTTCAGGCTCCAGCAGTCGTCGATGTTGACGTACTCGTAGCCCACGTCCTTCATGCCGTTTGCCGCGATGGCGTCGGCCGTGTCGGTGATGAGCTTCTGGTCGACGTCGCAGCCCACCGCGTTCCAGCTGTTCCAGCCCATCGGCGGGGTCCGGGCCAGGGACGGGGTCTGGGTCAACGGCGTTACGGTGGTGGCCGGTTCGGCGGGCGTGGCGGCACTGGAGGCCGGCGTCAGGGCAGCACCCAGCAGAGCCAACCCGAGCACGGCGGTCAGAACGCGTCTCATGGCGAGGAGTAAAGCCAAACTCGGATTGCCGCGCACCAAGGCTGTCGCCGATGGACTCGGAGAGTCCATGAAGCCGACGAGGAAGTCCATCCCGCGCGCCGCCGTTCATGCGGTGTGGTTGACGCACCTGGGCCGAAGCCAAGATGACCGTTCATCACCTCCGGTGCGGACCACGGGTGTCCGACCGGTCATCGCCACACCGAAGGAGTCGTGACGCCAGTGGCAGCCACCATGAGCAGGCGCGGCCGGATCCACACCGTCGTGGCCTTGACGGCCGTCATGGCCGGGGTCAGTTTGACCATGGCGCCGGCAGGCAACGCCGACCAGGCCACCCCGCAGCACGACGCCCGCGCAGTGGCGTCGACTCCACCGATGGGCTGGAACACCTGGAACACCTTCGGCTGCGATGTGAACGAGGACCTGATCAGGCAGATGGCGGACTCCCTCGTCGACTCGGGCATGACGTCAGCCGGGTACCGCTACGTGGTCATCGACGACTGCTGGTTCGACCCCGAGCGTGACGCTCAGGGCAACCTGCGTGCGGCACCCGACCGCTTCCCGCACGGCATCAAGGCTCTGGCCGACTACGTCCACGCCAAGGGCCTGCGGCTCGGCATCTACCAGGTGCCCACGGAAAAGACCTGTGCGCAGCGAGGCGGCGCCTACCCAGGGGAAACGGGAAGCCGCGGCCACGAGGTGCAGGACGCCCGGACCTTCGCCTCCTGGGGCATCGACTACCTCAAGTACGACTGGTGTTCGCCCGAAGGGTCGCTGGAGGACCAGAAGGCCGCGTTCACCACCATGCGTGACGCCCTTGAGGCGACGGGCCGGCCGATCGTCTACAGCATCAACCCGAACAGCTACCACGACGACAAGAACGGCGCGAGCTACGATTGGGGCCACATCGCCGACATGTGGCGCACCACTGAGGACATCAAGCCGGTGTGGAACACCGGTCACCACAACGCCTACCCGATGGGCGTCGTGAACATCGTCGACATCAACCGGCACCTCGCCGACCAGGCCGGGCCGGGACACTGGAACGACCCCGACATGCTCGAGGTCGGTGTCTACGACGTGGAGGGCTTCAAGGGCCTCACCGACACGGAGGCCCGCGCCCACTTCAGCCTCTGGGCCATGATGGCCGCCCCCCTCATCGCCGGGAACGACGTACGGGCGATGCCCGAGAAGATCCGGGCGATTCTGACCAACCGCGAGGTCATCGCCATCGACCAGGATCCCCTCGGCATCCAGGGGAAGCCCGTCAGGTCCAAGGGCGGACGGGAGGTATGGGTGAAGCCCCTGTCCAATGGCGACCGCGCCGTTCTGCTCTTCAACAGGACCAAGTCACCGAAGACCATCAGCGCATCCCTGCGCGAGGCGGGAATGGACGACGGCACCTACCGGGCCCGCAACCTGTGGACGCGTGAGGAAACGAGCGTCAGCTCCACCATCAGCGCGGATGTACCCGCACACGGTGTCGCCCTCTTCCGGGTGGGCCCCACCGAGTGACAGGTGGGGAGCGGATCGCGGACCCGATGCGCTGGAGACAGTCAAACGCGACGTCTGTCTGCGTCGACTCCCGCTTCCGCAGCGTTCACCGCCTGCCGCGCGGATCTGCCCTTCTGACGGTGGATCAGTCCGGCCGGACACAAGGTGCGTATCCTCTGCGCCACCGGGAACTGCGGCGATGCGCGACAAGAAGAACGCGGGCGCTGACGCCGTGAATCCTTGCGGGGGAGCCGGGGAGGGCCGATGACGTGCCGGTGAGCGCTCCTCTTCATCGGTGAGTGAACGTGAGAGGCGCCCGCCGCACTCAGGACGTCGCGGGATGCCCGGGCAGCGCACTGTTGTCGTGGGTTCGCTGAAGGTCGAATCCGGCCCGCAGCCACTGCTTCGGCTGCGGAGGAGTCGATCAGGGAGACCGCCTCGCCGCTGGAGTCTTCGTCGCGCTCAGTTCCGGGTGGTGGGCCTGTCGCTGTTCTTGTGCTCGTGGGGCTCCCACTGCCGCAGCACTGGCCACCATCGATGGGTGGCAGAGAGAACCTGTGCGCCACGAGGTGCTCTGTTCTGCCTACCTGGTTCATCCGGTCTGTCTACCCGGTTCATCCGGGAGGAACTTGCGCAGTCCACTCGCACGCCCCCCGTCTCCGGCGGGGATCATCGCCTTCCTCCCACGAGACTGCGGAAGTAAGGCCGGCGCCGAGCGTGGCTGTCAGGCGCCGGACCTGCGCGCACCAGGAGGCCATACGATGTCGACGGTCAGCCCGGCCGAGCGGGCGGCGGCCACGGTGTCCGCCGTGCCGCCACCACGGCCGGTGGGCGCGCTGCCGTCCCAGACGGCCAGCAGACAGTCCGCGCCTTGGAGAAGGCGGGAGTTGGCCGCTTCGTAGGCCGCACGTCCCGCGTGCTCGTACGGCATGATCACCATCTCGTCGGCGGCCTCGCAGAGTGCGTCGAACCTGATGAGGTCTGCCGGGGCCACTACCGCGTCCCGGTAGTCTCTGGACGGGATGATCGCCGACAGTCGACCGCCGAGGGCCAGGATTTCCTCGGCGAATACGGTGTCAGCGCCGCGGGCCAGGCAGGAACGCCCCACGAGTGTGTCGCCGCGCAGGCCGACCAGCAGTTCGTGCAGGGCCGTGCGCACCGCTCCGGCTGCCTCGTCGGCCAGGTCCATGTGACCGGTGACGGCGACCGTGACCACGCGCCAACCCCCTTCCGGCCCGGGCGATGTGGCCGTCACTCTATCCGGTGGCGGTCACCGATTGAGCCGATCGAGAGGCACGGACCATCGGCGCTTCACAGAGCCATGGTGGCGGCGAACCCCAGGACGTAGGCCCCGGCAAAGAGGAGAGGGATCCACCGCTCGACCCGGTTCAGCGGCAGATAGACGCGCCAGTCCCGGCCCTCGCCGAGAGCGCGCCACTCGGCGGCCACGAAGGTGCGCGCCGGCAGCCGCTCCTCCAGCGCGCCGATCACCTCGAACTTGCCCCGGTTCAGCTGGTGGTAGGAGCGGACGGTGAACCACCAGGTGACACACATGCCAAGGAGGACCAGCAAGGCTGCGAAGGCGAGGACAACCGACACCTCGCGGTGGCGTTCCTGGGACAACCAGGCGCCGAGGAAGGCGAGCAGGCCGGTGTGGAGGGTCAGGAAGAAGGTGTTGGCGAGATTGCGCCGGGCGCTGACCCGGTCGGCCATCTCCACGCACAGCTTGTACTGCTCGAAGATCGCGGCGTGATAGGTGGCCTTCGCGTCGTGATAGTTCTCCGAGCCGATGCAGTCGTTCCACAGTGAGTCACTGATTTCGGCCATCGAGGCATCTCCCCGTAGTCGTCCCGCTCCCCAACCCTGCTGAGAAGATACGTGCTTTGATCGCATCGTCGGGCATAAATCCCTTTGAAGGAAGGTGAGTTGCTTGTCTCGGAGCGAACCGCCGGCCGATGATGTCGAGGCTATGCTGTCGATCCCGCCAGAGAAGTTGCGGAGTCACCCACGGTTGCTGTACGTCCGGCGCGCGGGCGAGGCGGCCGCCAAGGCGTTGGCCTATGCCCGGGGCGGGGCCGAGCGGACGTACGACGACATCGCGTACCGCTATCTGTGCGCCTGCCCGCAGGTGCCGTTCCTCGCTGTCGAGACCCTGGCGGGCCGCGCCGAGCAGGAGCGGAAGCGGCAGCGGGCGGGACTGCCCACCGACCTGGCCCGGCTCAGTGGGCAACGTGACTTCCTCGCCCACAGGCACCTCGTCATGCCTGACGGGGAGTTCCGGGTCGGCATCGAGCGGGGGCTGCTGTACGCCATGGCCGAACCCGGAGGTGAGGTGGTGGGCAGGTTTCCCCTGACGGTTCGCCACCGCATGCTCGACGGGCTCAGCAAGCCGCAGGACGTGCGTGCCCAGCCCACCATGTCGGTCTGGACGCACCTGACCGATTCGCGCTGGCTGCCACTGGACGAGCTCATCCGGTACGCGCGCTTTCCGCAGATGCGTGAGGCGTCCCGGCTGGTGCGCGGTGTCTTCGCCGGCCGGCACCATGTGTTCGTCTCGCACCGCTGGCTGGACGAGGGACAGCCCGACCCGGACGGCACGCAGGCGCGCCTGGTCGCGTGGCATCTGGTCGCCTCGATGTGCGAAGCGGTCCGGGTCGCCCACCGGCGTGGACTGCACACCCCTCGTCAGGTCGCTCCCGCCGCGATGAACATGCCGGTCGGAGTGGCCGGATCGGACCTGGCGGAGTGTCTGCTGGTCGGGGTCCTGCGCGAAGTGCTGGACGACACGTCGCTCGCGCCTGTGGCCCAGGAACTGGAGCGGGTCGGCATGGACGCGGTCGAACTCGGCGCGGCCGAGGCGTCCGACGACATCGGCCTGGAGCGCCTGAGTGCCCTGCTCGACGCCCTGCCCGCACTCCGGATGCTGCTGGAGCGCATCCATATCTGGTACGACTACACGTGCGTGCCGCAGGCTCCACGCTCCCCCGAGGAACAGGGGCTGTTCCGCAGAACCCTCGAATCGCTGTTCCTGCTGCAGTTCGCCGGTCGCACCCTCGTACTGCTGGACGACGTCGCCGACTACCTGGGCCGGGCCTGGTGCAGCCTGGAGGCGGCGACCTCGCTGAGTTCCACGGCGGGCGGGCATCCGGACATCTTGCACACCGGTGGATCGGCGCGGCCGTCGGGCCCCGCGACGGACGCGGAGTCGCTGCGCAGCCTGGTGAACGACCGCCAACTCGTCATCTGGCGCGGGCTGCTGGACACAGAGGTGTTCCGGCTGCAGACCCGCGGGGAGTGCGTGCGCCGGCTCGGACTGTCCATGGCGGAGCCGGGCGACCTTCCCTACCTCTACGACCGCATGCTCTCCTTCGCGGTGCCGCACGGCCGGATGAGTCGGCAGGCCCTGGTGACGGGCGTTGTTCCGCTGCCGGACATGGGGGAGGGCAAGATCCTCATCCCCATGCCGGACTACTCGGGGACACAGCCGGTCGACGGCGGGCGGCCGGTCCGTGTGATCGGCTCCCTCGACGGGTGGGGTGGCCTGAACCTTCGGGGCTACACCGAGGAGCGGAAGGCCGACCCAGAGCCTCCCGACGTGACGCCGTACTGGCGCTTCCCCGACCTGGACACCACCGGCACCAGGCAGACCTGCCATGTCGCGGTCGTCGCCGAGTGCGAGGGGGAAGCCGTGCTCATCTCGTCCTGGGTACGGCGACACAAGGCGGAGCTGGAGAAGCAACTGCGCGTCACGTTCGTCTCGGGGAGCTGGACTGCGGTGGACCCCGTCCCGGTCGGGCACCTGCCGCACGGGCGGGTGCGGGCGCGGCCCGTCCGGGCCGACGTGTGGGTGGTGATGGGAAAGTCCGGCCTGGTCGCCAACGACGTGGGCCAAGCACTGTGCCGCGTGGCGTACGAGGCGCGACTCCCGGCCATCACCGTGTCCCTGGACCACACCGAGGAGAACGTGGAGCAGGTCGTCGGCGACGTGGCGCCCGGCGCACCGCACAGCGGCCTCCTGTCGGGGTGGGGTGACGGCTACGAGCACCCGTCCGGCCTGCTGTACATGCACTTGTACGGCCATCTGCTGCAGTGGGGGGCGTCGGTCCGGTGAAGGTTCCGCATCTGGGGGAGTACGTCGAAGGGGAGCTGGGACGTGTATTGCGCGCCCTCAGCGTGGCCGACCGCGATGGGAACCACGCCGGTTTCCGCGCACTGTGCCGACGGCACGCCGCGGAACTCGACGCCGACCGGGACGCATGGCTGAGCGTGCCCCGGGAACTGAGGGAGAGCTTCCGCAGCAACATGGACGGCATGCGGCCCTTCCTGCTGACGGCTCAGCGGATCGCGCGCGAGCTGGACGGGCTGGGCCGTCCCGCCGCGCTGCGCCAACTGTCGGGAGCCGACAAGCCGGGCCACCCGATGGAGAAGCTCCACGAGGCGGAGATCCTCGCCGAGGACGGGGAGTTCGAGGCCGCCGACGCACTGCTCCGCGAAGAACTCGGCGAGGGGCTGGCCGACGACCGCTGGGTGGCCGTCATCCACTCCCGCCTGGCCACACACGCGGCCAAGCGAAACGACCTCGACACAGCCATCGAGCACGCCCACCGTGCCCACGAACTGACCCGCCGCACCGGGAGCCGAGACGCGGAACGAGCCGCCGAAGTCCTCGAAGACCTGCTCACCGCCCGCGAGATACGCCGCGGCACCACCGACGGACGCCGACTGGGTGCCTGCCGGGAGGCCCTGACGCACGCGCAGCGGCTGAGCGACCGAGCCCTGTTCGTGGAGAGTAACCGGGCACTGCTGCGGCTCCTCGACGAACTGGACGCATACCCCGAGGACTCGCCCGCCCGCCGCTTTCTCGGCAAGCTCTGCGGCCTGCTGGGCCTGAACCACTTCCACCTCGGCGACCGCGACGAGGCCCGGGCATGGACCCGCAAGGGCCTGCACGAGTGCCGACGGCGCGGGGACCGCGTCGGCGAAGAAGTCTATGAGGCCAACCTGAAGGAGATCGTCCGTAGGAAGTAGTCGGCATTGCCCCAGGATGCCGAGCGCCCTCATGAGCAACGTTCTTGACAGCGGATCCCGTTCACGATGCGGCTGGGGCATCCCTGCGACGGAATCGCCCTCCTGGGGCCCTGCTTGTCCTGACGTGTGCAGTGCCACAGTAAAGCGCTGACGGAACACAACCCCGAAACGTCCAACGCCCTGACCCACAACGAGCCCTGAGAGGGCATCTGATCTAGGTAGTTGGTAGTTCGGGATGCTTCTGTGACTGCAGGGGTCGAGGGTCGTTGCCCCAGGGCAGAGTGCTCGCCGGCCTTACCGCAGTGATGTCTCCGACGCCCGATGGGCCCTGATCGATCCGGTGTTCGCCGCGTGGAGGGCCGGGCGCACTGGTCCGGGTGCGGCGGCGAGGGAAGAACCAATAGGTGGCACCACTCAGCAGGTACACCCCGGAGCTCCGGGAAGAGGCCGTCCAGATCTCCCTGCGGTCGAGCACGACCGTCACTGAGGCCGGTCGTGAACTCGGAATCAGCCCGGAAACTCTTCGAGGCTGGCTGTGAAGCACAAGCCGGCGGCGAGTACTGCACTGTCTCTTGGCCAACTTGTTCACCTGAGGGAACTCCAACGTCGAATCCTCGAAGTTGAGGGAGAACGCGTTCCGTTCGTGTGCAAGCGCCCCGATGCACATCCCGACCGCTGCCGCTTCCCATCGCCCTCCTACCGCCAGTGACTTGCCGGTAGGTGCGGAAGAAAGCAGACCGGGAAGCAGCTTCTCGTCGGTGGCGGCGTCCTTGGGCAGCTGCACGAGGGTGCCGTCGGCGTACGGCACCCGAACGGCCTCGCCCTGCCCGCCGTCGGAGCCGACCTCGCCCCAGAACCCGCCGTGCGGGCAGGAAGTATGCAGGCCCTCGCGGCAGTGGTCACACGTGCCGTCGGACCAGACGAAGGGCGCGACCACGAAGTCGCCCCGGCGTCACGCCACAGAACGTGAGACTTCGCGGGAGGCCACCGAGGCGGCGGAGAAGTCGCTGCGCGAGGTCCTGCCATGAGCACAGGCCGCCGGGATCGGGCCCGCCGAGATGGCCCGCCGCACCGGGTACGCCCGCAGCGCCATGACCAAGGCCCTCCATCAACTGGAGGCCGCTGTCCCCGGAGGGTCCACACCGCAGGAGTAACGGCCGCGGCCCAAGCACTCGCCTCGCCGACGACGGCCCCGGTGTGGGTGGTGGATACCGATCCGCCGGCGCCTTCCCCACTGCCCAGGTGGTGGTCCGTATCCGCCACCGTTGGCCTGCCGGATATCGCGCCCGCGCCACTGGCCGATGTCCCAGCCCGTGTCCGGAGCCGATCCGCAGCGATGGGCAACTGCCGTCTGAGGGCTTGTGTTTGGACATCGCGACGGTCGGCTTGAGGCTCAGCCGGCCGAGCGGGACCGGACAGCGGCCGACAGGAGTCGGCGACGGACAAGGGCCGACTCCTGCGCGAGCAAGACCCTCGATCACGAACTGCGACAGCTGGTGCAGAAACCGGGCAGGCTCCGCACCGCCGACCGTACTGCGGACGCCGCAGGTGCTACTCGCACTTCTCGCGTATGAACTGACGAACCGCGGATCCGCTGCTACACCGGCCCCCCCCGGCCCCGCGCCCCGCACCCCGCAGGGACAGCATGCCGGTGGTGCGGATACTGATCTCCCGGTCGGCGTATCCCTCGGCCCTGCGCTGGAACCTTTCCGCCCCGGCCAAGCCCGGCCGAGGGTGGCAGGGGCGAACTCCAGGGTGTAAAGCGACCTGCGACCCAGCCTGTTGGGAGATGGGGTGCGACCGGCCCGACCTGCATCCGGGTTCGTGCGGGCGCAGCGGCTGCGGCAGCCGCATAACCCCCATCGCCCCAGATCGGCCCGGTCAGCTCGACGGAGAGATCGCGCAGTGCCCAGGCCGGGTGGGTGATGTCAAAGCAGAGCGCGACCGATGCTTCCCGCAGTGTCCGCAACACACAGTGACCGCACTGCCGTTCAGCCGACGAAGGCCTTCACCTGGCTGTAGACCGTGGCGTCTGTGCGGAGTTCGCCGTGGCTGAGGCAGGCGGTCTCGGTGTTGGTGGCGCCGGTGAGGGCCACGCTGCTGTCGGGGTTGATGATGCTGTCACAGGGAGACCACCAGGTGGCGTAGCGGGAGACTCCTGGGGTTTCGTCACCGGAGTTGAGGGTGTTGAGGAAGGTGGAGCCAGGGCGCATCTCTGCACACGAGGTGTCGCCGCAGAGGTTGGCGGTGTCGGTTCCGTGGTTGGGGCCGCCCAGGGATATCCAGGCGTCGACCTGGGCGTCTCCGCCGAGGTTCTTGGTGTAGTAGCGGGAGGACAGTCCTCCCATGGAGTGCGTGATGACGTCGACCTTGGTGGCGCCTGTGGCGGCGAGCACGCGGTCGATCTCCTCGGCGAGTTGGGATGCGGTGGTGACGTTGGACTGGCTGGTGTTGTAGGTCCACTGGTCGAGGTGGGTGGCCGGCCAGCCGTCGGCTGTGAACCGGTCGGCCATGGTGTCCCAGGTGGAGCCGCTGGAGTTCCAGCCGTGGACGAGGACGATCGGGTCGGGTCCGGCTGCGGGCTCGGCGTCGGCCGCGGCCGGTGTCTGGAGGGAGACGGCGGTGAGTGCGGCGACGGCGAGCGTGGTCAGGGTGGTGCGAGGCGCGATGCGCATGACGGACTCCATGTCGGGCGAGTTGGAGAGAGGAGTCCGGTACCGCGGCTCGGACAGGAGTCCGCGGTACCGGGTGACTGCGTCATCCGGTGAGGCCTACCGGGCGCAGCGGTATGTGCGGCTCACGTACCGGCGCAGTACTGGGCTTCCTTGCCGATGGAGCGGTACATGCAGTCGGCGTTCTCCAGCAGTTGGAGTACGGCGTCGCGGTTGCGGCTGGTCTCGCGCCCGATCACCTCGTCGGGCGGGTAGAAGCCGCCGTTCCAGAACGAGGTCGGGTACATCTCGAAGGTGTAGCCGAAGATCTTGTGGGCGCCCCAGAGGTAGTCGTCGATCGACCCGTCCGTGATGTAGAGGTCGCTCGACTGCTCGGGTGTGTAGCCGTTGCTGGCGGCCATCTTCTGGCCGACCGAGGCGAACGCGTCGCGGTCGTCCTGGGTCATGCCCGGGGCGGTGTCGTCGGTGGTGTAGCCGTAGGGCCACAGCACCAGTTCGCTGTACGTGTGGAAGTCGATGGCCGCGCTGATCTGCTGCTCGCCGCCGATGACCCGAGAGCGGACGAAGTCGGCGACGGCCGTCACCTCGGGGGCCGACTCGGGGGCCGCGCCGCGGTAGGTGTCGGAGCTGGGGCTGCCGGAGGAGCCGCCGCAGCAGCCCCACTTGTAGTCCCAGTTGCGGTTCTCGTCCGTCCCGATGGCGGACGAACCTGCGTTGGGCTGGCGGTTCTTGCGCCAGTTCTTGTAGTCGCCGGTCGAGATGTCGTATTCGCCGCCGTCCGGGTTGAGGTCGGGGATGATCCAGATCTCACGGCCGTTGACGGCGTCGGCGATGCGCGTGTCGGTGGCGTAGTCCTCGCCGAACTCGCGCAGCAGATAGAGCGCCATTTCCACGGTGAGGTGCTCACGCGCGTGCTGGTGATGGGTGAAGAGGACCTCGGGCTCGTTCTCGTCCGTACCGACGTTGTCGCTGATCTTGATGGCGACCAGGTCCCGGCCCTCGTACGACGTGCCGATGACCTGCTTGCTCATGATGGACGGGTACTGCTGCACGCGCTGGTCGATCTCCGCCATCATCTCCGCGTAGTTGTGGTACTGGGAGTCGGACGGCGGGAAGTCCATCGGATTCACGGTGCCTTCGCCGGTGCGGTCAGGCGGCGCGGGCAGGGCTTCGAGCTTGTATCCGAGAGCACGCAGCTTCTTGGCCTGTGTCGTGTCGGCGCTGACGATGACGGTGTGGTCGCCCACCTCGTCGATGGCGACACCGGTGGCCGCCAGGGCAGTTCGGGCGGCGACGGTGGAGGGGCCGTGGATCTCGTACTGCCTGATGCTCTCTTCAGCGCTCACGGTCGGAGGCCGGTGAGGAGGGGACGGGGTGGCGGTCGCGGTGAGCGGCGTGGCGATCGCGAAGGTCAGTAATGCCGCGAGGACGGTGACCCTGCTGCCGTGCATGCGCAGTCGCATGGGAGCTCCTGGAAGTGTGGGGGTCGTGCCTGGGCAGGGCTTCCGGCGGGCGCCACAGATGCGGGCGCCCGCCGGAAGTCAGGCGTGTTCCACGAGGGTCAGAACAGCGAGTGGAGGAGCTTGTTCGGGGAGCCGGACTTCGGGTCCTGGACCTTGCCGTTGGTGGCGTTGTTCACGATCGCGTCGCGGACCTGGGCCGGGCTGGCGCTGGGGTTGTCGGCCAGGTAGAGGGCGGCGGCTCCGGCGACGTGGGGTGCGGCCATGGAGGTGCCGCTGATGGTCTTGGTGGCGGAGTTGCTGTCCTTCCAGGCGCTGGTGACGTCCACGCCGGGGGCGAACAGGTCCAGACAGGTGCCGTAGTTGGAGAAGGAGGCGCGCTGGTCGGAGCTGTCGGTCGCGCCGACGGTGACGCCTTCGGCGACCCGGGCCGGGGAGACGTTGCAGGCGTCCTCGGGGAAGCCGAAGATGTTGCCGTTGCCGGCGGCCAGGGAGTAGGAGACGCCGGAGGCGATGGAGTTCTTCACCGCGTTGTCGAGCGACGTGCTCGCACCGCCGCCCAGGCTCATGTTCGCCACGGCGGGCTTGGCGGCATTGGACGTCACCCAGTCCACACCGGCGATGACACCGGATGTGGTGCCGGAGCCTTCGCAGTCCAGGACGCGGACGCCGACGACTGCGGCGCCTTTGGCCACACCGTAGGTGGAACCGGCGGCGGTACCTCCCACGTGGGTGCCGTGGCCGTTGCAGTCGTTGCCGTTCTGGCCGTCGCCGACGGTGTCGGTGCCGATGGACGCGCGGCCGCCGAACTCGTTGTGGGAGGTACGCAGTCCGGTGTCGATCACGTACACATGGACGTTGGAGGCGGTGGTGTTGTACGTGTACGTGCCGCTCAGCGGCAGATCGCGCTGGTCGATGCGGTCGATGCCCCAGGTCGCGTTGGGCTGTGTGTCGGTGAGGGCGACCTTCGCGTCCTGTTCGACATAGGCGACTCTGGGGTCGGCGGCCACCTTGCGTGCCTGGGCCTGTGTCATCTTCGCGGAGAAGCCGTTCACCGCGGTGCGGAACACGTGCGAGAGACGGCCGTTGCCGCGCCGCGTCAACTGGTTCGCGACCGACGGGGTGGACGTCGTGCCGTCCTTGAGGACGACGATCCAGCTGTTGGCGATGGCCGTCTGCTCGGGTGCGAGACGGACGTCGCCGGTGGGAGCGGCGGCACTGTGGGCCGGGGAGCCGACGAACTGCATACCCGCCGCGAGTAGAACTGCGGGTATCAATGCGCTCATTCGGCGTGTGAGGGGTCGCATGGGTGGGGCACCAGACCTTTCGTCGACCGGATCACGGACACGTACGGACTGACTGCCTCGCACCGGACTTTCCGGGTCGGAGCACACGGTGCGGAGCACGGCTGCGCTGAACCGTTCGGGTGCGGAGCGAGGTAACAGCGCCCTGGAACACCTGCCGCCCCCTGTGCGTTGCGACACGGTCTCTGAACGAAGCCCCGTTTCTCCCCCCGCCCGGAAGCGGGACAGTTTCCGGGCGGGGCTCCGCCTTGCACCACAACTGTCAACAGGGAATTCGAACGCTGTTACCTCGCGGTGGGAAGTGTGGCCGCAACCCGAAGGTGCGTCAAGAGCCCTGTGAGGACTGAGCGTTGGGCGCTACGTGAGGGGCTGGACCGGAGCGTGCCCGCCACGCCTGCGCGAGGTCCACGACGTCGGGCCGGCAACGCCGCAGCCCTGCTCATCGCGGTCGCGCCCGCAGGTGCTGCTGGAGCCGTGTGCCGGGATCGGGCTGTCACCCTCGGCGGTGACGACCGGGCGACTCCACCCAGGACCTGGCGGCCCTCCGTCACCTGGGACCTGCGGGAGTTCGTCGGCGGCGGGCGGGGCTCCACCCCCTGCCGGGCATACGGAACTCAGGCTGCGGAGCCGACGACGTAAGGCCGGCGATCGGCCTGGCCGACCTGGCCGACGCCTCGTTTCGGATCGTCGGCGAGTGAGTTCTTTCCGGCCAGATTCAGACTGTTAACAGAGCAGGTCACAGTTGTTACGTCAGTTGGCACAGTGACGGGTTCACGCCCGTCCGCAGCCCATTCCCCTGGCGGCCCGGAAATCTCCGCTGTATCTGCATGGGCATGGCAAGCCTGTTCCAGACAGAGCGGTGTGAGTGCCTCGGAGCCGCGGGAGCCACCGCTCAACCAACCGGTGAGAGAAGGAGATGCTCCATGACATACCTCTCGAAGCTCAGTGCTGCCGCAGCGACCACGGCGCTCGTCCTCGCGGCGTCCTCGGCGGCGAGCGCGGTCGGAAACGTGGCTGATCAGAAGGTCGATGGAAGCTTCACGATCGGAGATATCGCCTGCAGTTGGACCGGCGGAAGCACGAACGCCAACCCGCCGAACTCCCTGACCGTCGACCGGAGCACGGTCAACCAGCCGGGTGGCAACCTCAGTTGCGGCGAGGGCGCCAGTGGCACGCTCAACAACGACCCGACGTTCACCTTCGATGACGCGAACGCCCTCGCGACCTCGGACACGATCGACATCTCGGGCAGCCAGGGGGTCTCCTGCCGCTACTCAGCCGCCAACGTCCAGTGGGACCGGCAGGGAACGACGAGGCAGTACACGAACAGGGCGTTCACCGCCCAGAAGGTCTCCGGCGGCCCGCTGTGCCCGGGCACGGTCGACGCCGACCCCGCCGACGCTTCCGTCACCTTCAACTGAGCCTCCGTTGTAGCCGTTGCGGAGGGGGGCCGATCGGAGGTCGGGCCGCATGGGCCGCCCTCCACCAATGAACAGTCGCCTGCCACGGCAGACGAGCGGCCCCTACGCACACCGGTCGGCGACACCCCTGTCATCGGGAGGGTGCGCCGCAAGGCACCCCGTCGCTAGCCGCGTTCCCAAGCCGTCAGGCCGCGGCGGTAGATTTCCGCAGCTTCCGCCGTACGCCCCCATGCCATGAGCCGGTCGCCGAAAAGGCGGCAGGTCAGGCCGGTCTCGTAGGCGGCACCGACGCCGGCGTAACGTTCGAGTGCGGAGCGGAACAGCTGCTCGCTGTCGGCTTCTTCCCCGATGTCGGCCGCTGTCTGGGCCTCGATCCGGTCGAGTTCGGCCGCCTGCTCCGGATCGTGACTGCGCCGAGCGAGGGTACGGCACTTCCGCACGAGGTCCATCGCTTCGTCGGTGCGGCCCAGCCGACGCAGCACCTCGGACAGTTCGGCGTTGGCATTGACGAGGCGAGGCAGCGCTCGTGTTGCCGTGAAGTGCGCGGTCGCCTCACGGAGACTCGCCTCGGCTGCGCCGAGATCGCCTCGGCAAGCGGAGAGATATCCTCGCGCGAAGTGGCACATACCGACCTCGGTGCGCAGGCCGAGGTGTTCGTTGAGGGTCAGGGCCCGGGCCAGTACCCGTTCCGCTTCCGTGTAGCGTGACTGCACGACCAGAACACGGTTGATGTGGTAGTAACCCTGGGCGAGTATCTCGGAGTCGCGGACGCGCGCAGCGATCCGCAGCGCTGCGTCCGCAGCTGCCGCGGCCCGGTTCAGGTCGCCCCGCTCCACATGCGGCAGCACGGTGGCAGCCCGCAGGGAGAACTCCGCCTCAATCTGCCCCGTCAGCTCAGCCTCCCGCAGATGCTCCTCGGCGAGGGTGAGCGCCTGGTCTATCGCACCGCGCGCGAACAGCCCCCCCATGGTTCCGACGACAGCTTGGAGTCTGGACCTGAGCGGTGCGCCGCAGAGTAGTTTCTCTGCCCGCGTGAAGAGCGCGACGGCCTGGTCTGGGTCACCCTCGTGGCGAGCGATCATCCCGAGTCCGCACCGCGCCTGTGCGCCAACTTCAGGGTCCTGGCGGCGGTCAGCCTCCGCCATGGCCTGCTGGTAGGCCTCCCGCGCTCTGTCGGTCTCGCCGCCGGAGAGGGCGATCCGTGCGTCCGCGAGAGCTTGGCGCAACTGCCCGCGGATGCCGGGCTCGTAGTCGAAGCAGAGATCTTCCGTCCTGACACCGAGACGGTCGGCGAAGTGCGCCACGGCACGAGGTGACGGAGTGCGCTTGCCCGCCTCGATAGACGAGACGTAGGCACGAGTGAACGAGTCCCCGGCGAGGTGGGCCTGGGTGGCGCCTTCCACAGTACGCAGCCGCAACAAGCGTGGCCCGATCCCTCGAACGTCTGCTCCCATGGGCAACGCGTCGTCGGACATGTCCGTCACTGTAGCCCCTCCTCATCACCCGTTCGCGCCACCTTCGACTTCGGGCGACAAGGACGGGGAAGCCGGGCGACGCGTGGCGTTCCTCGGCCTCCCGACCGACGGCCGCAGCGTTACCGCGGAGCAGTGTCAGCCTACGAGATCGCGGCCGAACTCGGAGTACCAGCAGCGGTGTTCGTTCCCACGGGGGTAGGGCGAGCTGCCGTTCGGTGTGGGAACGGGATTCGCGGAGCTGCACCGGCTGGGGCTGACCGATCGGATGCAGCGTCTGTTCGCTGCGAGTCCGCGGTGGACTCTCGCCACGGCAGTACGCATCGGTGTCCCCGGCGACCAGGGGCGACGTCGGCCCGACCGAGGCCTACAGCATCCACCTCCACCTCCATGATCTGGGTCAAGGAGCTCCCGCGGAGCCCGTGTTCACGACTGGCTGGGGTGTGCCCTGCGCGAGTGCTGGATGATCTCGCGGGCCACGCAGACGAGGGCGGCGTTGTCCGGGGCGGGCATGGCGTCGGGAAGGTGGAGCACGTCTTCCAGGCCGATTCGGGGTATCGCCGAGATACGTGACACAGGGGCAATGAGTTGATCCTGAAGCTCTGAAGGCCGCCGTCACCCGGCGTCGGGGCGGGCGAAGTAGCGTCTGGCGTGGGCGCCGACGGCGGCGACGCCCGCCGCGGGCGCCTCGCGTTCGCTTCGGGGGATCTGACGGAACCAGTCACTCCGTTATCGCGAGGATCGTGGGATGCGTGAGCTTCCTCGAGCCAAATCGACGCCAATTCCTCTTCGGGCTTCTCTGCGCCGATTAGCCCTTCGATCGAGGAGCGAAGGGATAACACTACGCCCATATATTCCGCCTCTTTGAAAGCCTGCATCACCGAAATGGGTGTGCTGACCCCTAGATCGTAATCTTGGTGAAAAATGCGCCTTCGCCAGGCAGGAGATCGGATCTGTCATTAGAGCTCTGGCGCGGTTACGATGCGATCCTTGGCCGG
>NZ_JASCIS010000029.1 GCF_029968015.1 Streptomyces luteolus | reverse complement strand
ACGTGATCGGTCGGCCGACCGTCTTCACGATCACGCGGGTGCTCCTGGAGACGGCTTCACCGAGTTGAGCGCCCGCGTCGCCGAGAAGCGTCCCGGCTAGGAACGCACAGGAGTCGAGCAGACCCTGGCACTCATGCATCTCGCTGCTCGTGGCCAACTTCCTGCACAGAGGGTGCTCCAGCACGTCGCGTGCGGCGTAGCCGTCGGCTGCCTCGATCGCCCCGCGGTACAGGCTTGCGACGATCTGTCGCGCGGCCGGGGCCTTCGGCGACTCGACCAGATCGAGCACGACAAGCCCCAGCCTCGTGTGGAACGAGACCAGCCCCTCGGGGTTCGGCAGGCTGAGGTAGGTGGTCGTGAGGTTCTGCAGGGGGCGCCAACATGGCTGGCCCGCAACGCGAAGGCACAGGACGCTCAGGGTGTCGGTGACGGCGGCTTCCCACGCCTCGCCGGGCATCGTGCGCGTCAGGAGGGAGTTGGCCTGCGCGGTGTCCGCGCTCGCGAGGGCCGCGACGACCGCGACCTGCCGCCCGTCGAGCATCCGCTGGGCGAGCCCGCGGTGCTGCTGGATATGGGACAGCGCCTCGCGCCAGCGGCCGGCGTGGGTGAGGGCACGGGTTCCGTCAGCGAGCAGGACCGTCCACAGCCACCTACGGACGTCCCGGCGGGCCTCGCCCGTGGCCACGAGGTCGTGCGGGACGGTGACGCCCTCGATCGTCGTGGCCCTGCCCGCGGAGACGGCGTCGAAGAGGTTCTGCAGCTCTTGGTGCCCGACGGGACCGCGTCCGTCGCGGAGTTGAAGCCGAACGAGGTTGACCACGGGCTCCAGGGCGCGGACGGAGTCCGCAGCGGAGAGCGGAGCGGCGTGCAGGTAGGCGATGGCGTGCTGCCGGCACATGGTGCGGGCCGTGTCCGCGTCGCCGACGTCGGACGCGACGAGCGCCGCCTGGTTGCAGACGGTGGATGCCACACCAAGGTCTCTGCGCGACTGCGCCATGTCGGCCAGGTCGACCAGGGCCTTGACACGTCGGTCAAGGGGGAGGCCAGCTGGGCGCGGGCGGGCGACGAGCGGGAAGCGCTGGGCGGTGTCGTCAGGGAGATTCCACACGGTCCTCGGCCCTCCTCTCGGCAGGGTCGAGCCCGAAGATCACGGTCTTCAGCGCGGTCGTGAGGGCGACCTGTGTGGCGTAGGGCAGGCCGATCCGGTTCCAGGCGAAGATCACATGGTGGGCCAGGACGTCCCGCAGCCCCCGGTGGAGGTGTCCGGCCTCGTTGAGGCGGGCCAGCTCGGCGCCCGCTGCGAGGTAGGCGCGGGCCCAGTCGGCTGCGTGGGCCAGCGGCCCGTTCGGCTGGAGCGCGTACTGGGGGTCGACGGTGACTAACCGGCGGACTGCGGCGTGCAGTTGGCCAGGCTCTCGCGGTGCGGTGTCCGGCTCTTGTCGTCGGTGGGCGGCGACGCGTGCCCAGACGTCGCCTTGCTCGTACCAGTCCAGGTGGGCGGCGCGCATCATGAGGCTGCACAGCATGAGCGAGGTCTCGCGCCGGTGCTTGGCGGCGTCGGTCCGCAGGAAGTTGAAGAGACCGCGGCTGTCGTGGTGAAACAGGCGGTGGGCCGAAGCCATGGCTTCGTCGCCGCCGAAGGCGTGAGACTCGGGCTCGTAGATGATCTCGGTCCATGCCTTGATGCAGCCCTCGGCGATCAGCTGGTCGAGGCCGCCTGTGATGTGCTCCTGTCCGCCGGGGCCGGGCAGGTAGCGGATGCGCCAGCACGGGTGTTTGCGGACGATGAACCAGGCACGCAGGGCGCCTTGGTCTTCTGCGGTCAGCAGGAGCGGGGCGAGGCGGGTCAGTGCGGTGGTCTCGGCGCGTTCCCAGTCAGGGAAGGCGACGTTGGCCTGGCACCAGGTGGGTGGATTCATGAAGTGGTCCTTCGTGGGGTTCACGCCAGGGCGAGGAAGGTGTCCCAGTGCGGGGCAGGAGCGCGGCCGATGCCGAAGGTGTGCAAGGCGAGGGCCGCGCCGGCGGTCCCATCCAGAACTTCCGGCGGATGGTCTTTCTGGTGGAGTGCGCTGATCAGCCGGTCGGCCAGGCGCCGCAGTTCGGCGGTGATCTGCGGGTTGCCGGTGTCCGTGCCCATCCGCCAGGCCGCGTGCAGTAGCCCGGCCATGCCGTGGCACAACCCGATGTCGGGGAGCTGCTCCTGTTGGAGGGGATCACGTAACGCGGAGAGGATCGCGGACTCGGCGGTTCGTACCCGTCCCTGGTCGCCGAGGGCGAGCCCGGCGAGCTGCTGGGCACGGGCGGTGCCGCTGGCCCCGTAGCACCAAGAGGGGCGGGGCCGCAGGTCCTGGTGGATGTGCTGCTCGGACGCCTGCTCCCGGGTGATCTGCCCCGGCCACCAGGGCGAGGCTTCATCACCATGGCGCCAGTGGTCCATCCAGGCGCAGATCCGCTCGATCGCCGTGGCAAGGCCCGGCGTGGTCGAGCCGCGCAGCGCTGCCTGGGACAGGACGGCCAGGACTGCTCCGATCCCGTGGGCGAGTCCGAAGTTCCCGTGCCCGCCTGGGTAGTCGGGGTGGGGTGCCCCCGTGGGGCCCACCTCCATCCACCACGGCGGCAGCCCCGCGCCGCCAGGCAGCGGCTCGGTGAGGCGGACGAGGTAGGCGAGCACGTCATGCGCGATCTCGTGCTCCGGGTGCCGGCTCAGGTGGTGCGCACCGATGCCGGCCAGCCCCTGTATCAGGTCGAACTCCTCCATGGGCGGATACACCCCACGATCGATGCGGCGACGTGCTGCGGCCAGCCGCCTCTCGGTGACCGTGGCGGTCGCAGAATCCAGACGCTCAAGAAGGCGCGCATAGCGGCTCGATGCGCTCGCAGCGCGGTGCACGACGAAAGCGAGCGCGGGGGCCCCGAAGAACAGGTTGGCGTTCGCGGCGGCGCTGATCTCCCCGGCGAGGGCCGCCCTCAACCAGGCGTCCGCAGTGCTCCAGTCGCCGCGCCCGGTGCGGGCGCGTTCGATGTGCAGCAGCGCGATGCCCGAAGCGCCGCCCGCGAGCGACTGGGGCCAGGCCCGCCCGTCCTCCGGGAGATCGCTCGGCAATACGGTGTGCGGGTCGGCCAGGGCCTCAGCCAACCTGTCGGCGGTCGACAGCGCGGTGGGGGCGGGAGCATTCGTGATCACGCGCGTCTCCTTCCTCGTGCGCTCCAGCTCAAGGCGGCAGCTCTTGCCAGGTGAAGGTGGGTGCCCTCCTCGGGCAGGCCGGGACCGCGCATCCGTACGTGGTGCAGGTGCAGCAGGTCCGGCAGGACGTCACCGGGGTCGAGCACCGAACTGGCCAGCGCTTGGCGGTAGTCGGCGAGCGCCGCCCGCCGCGCGCTCCAGTCCGCGGCGATCTGCTGGTCCAGGCCCGTGCCCGGGGTGGTCACCAGGTCGATGGCCTGGCGGTACACGGCGCGGGGCGGGGCGTTCGGGCTGGTGCGGGTGTGCTCGACGAGCCAGCGCATCGCCTCGGCCCGGTCGCCGAGCAGGCCGATGGCGATGTCGACCATGCTCGCGGCGGTCATCGCACGGGCGTCGGGAGCATCCTTCGACGCTTGGGCGGCGAGCTGGGCCGTGGCGGCGGCGGAGTCGGTGGCGAAGTACCGTTCGGCAGCGCCGATCGCCGTGGAGCCGCCGAACCGGGCGGTCTCCGGGTGGTACGTCTCCACGCCGGCATGGGTGATCAGGCCATGGTGGCGCAGGTGCTGGGTCCACTCGGCGACGCGCTCGAACGCGGCCCCGACGGTTGCGGGCGGGCAGACAAGACGCAGACGAAGGTGATCGCCGGGCTCGTGGTACCGGATGAACCACCAGTCAGGGTCTCCGAGTTCGCCCAGCAGGTCGGGAAGGTGGCGGAGCAGGATCGCATCCTGGCGGTCACGGTGCCCGTGGAGCTGAACATAGAGCTGTCCGTCGCTGCCTGGTGGGCGGCTGTGCCGGCGGGCAACGGCCGGACTCACCATCCGCACGGGGGCCACGTCCTGGTTGCTGACGAGCGGAATCACGACCTCGTGCGCGCGCCCGCCGCTCCAGCCCAGGTCCTCCGGGTGCGGCGCGGTACGCAGGGTGACGCGGTCGTCGCGCTCGACATGGGCGCGCAGCAGCGCACGGTGCGAAGGCTCGGCCAGATCCAAGGCCAGGGTCTGATCCGCTTCGCTGAGATACACATGCTCGGGCAGCGCTACTTCGTGCCGCCAGCAGGTCAACGCCTGATCCCACTGCGGCCACGGGACCGAAGGCTCGGGGAGGTCGTTTCGGGTGAGGAGCCAGCGGGCCGGGGACAAGACCGTGCGCCGGTAGCGCAGCGCAGGCAGGAACGGCAGATTGGAGGCCGCAGTGCCCCACATAAAGCCCGTGCAGGGGACGGCCAGAGCGGCTGGCGCCTCGGCGAGGAACCGGGTCAGCGGGTGGGAGTGGTGGCCCAGGTCCACGGCGCTGAGCAGCAGCGTGTGCACCGGGCACTCGCGGGACAGCGAGACGAGGTGCAGCTGCGTTGCGTCGGCGGTGATGGCCAGGTCCGTCACCGGGACGACGTCGGTGTCCGGGTCCTGGTAGTCGCCGAGCGTGATCACCGCATCGGTGACTTGGGGGGCGCGCGCCACGTTCTCGGCTCGCCGGGACAGTGGGGTCGCGCTGATCTGCGCGACGAGCGCGCCTTGGTGGATCCCGGGCAGCGTGGCGTACACCGTGCTCATCCGTTGCTGGTCCGCCGTGGGCAGCATGTTCAGGAAACGGCCGGTGGTCGATCCGGCCGACCGCGACACTCCGGTCACGTGCAGGGTGAAGTCGCCGTGCTGGAGCGTGCTTACGCTCTCGGCGCCGATCCGTGCGGTCAGCTCGGTATTCGGCTGGACCGGGTGCGACGCGTCAACGGTGGCAAGCTCCTCCACGACGGCGTCGTCGAGCACGACTTCGAGCTGGCGTTGAAGGGCGGCGGTGTGGGCGAGCTTGATGAGGCGGCCGTCACGGTCCGGAAGAGGCGCCGGCGCCGGCGCGGTGGCGGCTCCGAGGAAGCCGGGCGGGTATCCGAGCGTGTCGATGGCATCGAGCACCGGGACGACGGCCCGCGGCCCGTACCGTTCCAGGAAGCGGCCATGCCATTCCGCCCAGCCGCTGAGTGCCGACCTGGGCGCGAGACGAATCAGCGCCCTAGCTGCCGCTGCCGCTTCGCGCGCCACCTGCTCGGGAACGGTCAATTCCCAGTCCAAGTGGAGATCGAGCGCGGATCGGGGAGCCTCGTGGATCGTGGCCGCGTCCGCAGGCGGCAGGTGACGTGCACAGTGGTTCAGGGCGCTGAGCGGGTCGGTGGAGGTCATCGGTGCGCGGAGACTGGTGACCAGCACGCTCTGCTTGACCAGACCCCCGAGCAGCTTCTCGATCGCGGCAGGTGGGGCGGTGGGGAAGCTGGTGGCGAGCTTCGCCGCGAGGTCGGTCCACAGGATCGGGGTGCGGGCCCCGGCCAGAGCCTCACGCACCGGCGCGGTCACGCGCACCTGAACGTGCTCGTGCCCGGCGGCCTGCTGGTTGCTGGGGCGGTGCTCGACCACGACATGCCCGTCGCGCTCGACGGCGAGCGACGAGGTCACGAGCAGCAGATGGGGACGCAGCACGGGGTGCTGCTCGAAGCGGTCGATCAGCGCCCTGGCCTGCGCGGCATCCGCCCTACGTGCGACGTGCTGCCCGGTCCCCACCCGGAGTACGGGCGTCACGCCTATTCGGGCCGGCGCGACCCCGGCGAACAGGCCGAAGGGTGTCGCTCTGCTCCGAGCGCGCAGTAAGTACCGCAGGACGCCGAGCACCGTGCGCTGCAGTGCCTTCTGCGAATGCGGCTGACCGGCACAGACCTGCTGCACCCGGGCAGCAAGGTCGGGGCTCGCTGCTGACACGGCGGCAGCGAACTCAGTGTGCTGCCAGATCTGTTGGAGCCAGCCCCGGTGTGACGCTACGTCCACGGGGTTGCTGGTGAGGTCCGGCCACATGACTGCTTGGTCGGGTTGCCAGGCAGCCGCCCGGATCAGCGCTGCATCGACGTGGCGATACATGGTTCCCCTCCTGTGGCCGGGGTGCCCGGCCGCCCCGAGAAGTTGGAGCGGCCGGGCACTACGGGTACGCGGTTGAGTCCTGCTACGGGCAGCTGACGCACGCCGTGGCGCACGTGGAGTTGCATCCGTCGTTGGTCAGACGGATGAGCTGATCCGCGGACGGGCCGCCCTCGACGATGGTGATGTCCAGTTCGAAGTCGTCCTCGATGGCCATGTCCAGCACACCGGTCGACTGCGCGGGTGTAACCGGCCGCTCTGTCTGAACGGTCATTGGTGCCTCCTCTAGGGGGTTGGATGGTGGTGCAGGGTCCCGAGGCCGTGGGGCCTCGGAGTCTTAGTCCCAGGCCACCGCGACCACGCCGTGGCGGCGCATCACGGTGCCGGTGGGAAGGGAGGTGGGGGCGGGGCCCGGCCGGTAGCGGAATGTCGCGGCGCCCCGGCGGCGGTGTTTTTGCGCCCAGCTGCGGAGCAGGTCCACGTACTGGTCGGCGAGGCTGTCGGCCTGCGGACCGTGCGCGACCACACCGCTCTCGAAGCCGCCGGTCTCCTCGTTCTCCCGGCGGGTGCGGTAGGCGATGCTGTCCCGGCCCACGAGCGCCGGCACCCCCTTGAGCGCGGATGCCTCGATGAGGCCGCTGTCGACGATGCTGGGCGCCGCATGCAGCCGGGCAGGGTGCGGGAGGTTCAGCGTGAGGAACAGCTCCAGCTCGTCGGGCAGGTCGTAGGCTGCCCCGGACCAGCGCTCCGTCTTCGGAGTGTCGAGGGCATGGTTCAGCGCCGGTACGTCCAACGTCACCCGGACGTCGTCGGTCTGCAGGGCGACGCCGTCCCGCAGCATGCCCTTGCGTTCCTCGGCTGCACCTTCGCCCTGCATCGGTACGAAGTGCGCAAGGCTGTACGAGCGGCTGACCAGCTCCTCGCCGTCACGGTCGAAGGCAATCGAGCGGGTCGTGCCGCAGATCGTGAGCGGGACGACGATCCGGCCCTTCTCGGTGAGACCGGCGATCCAAGCCGGGGGGATGTCCCATGCGGCCGCGGTGACGATGATCAGGTCGTACGGGGCGCCGTCGGGCACGCCGTTCTCGCCATCGGCCACCACCGTCCTCACCTGGGAGTAGCCCGCCTCGTCGAGGCACCTGCGGGCCTGATCGATGACGTCACGGTCAATGTCGACGCTGGTGACGCTGCCCGTGCTGCCGACAAGCTCGTACAGGTAGGCGGCGTTGACACCACCAGAGCCGATCTCCAGGACGTTCATGCTGGCCTGGACTTCGGCCTGCTCCAGCATCACAGCCTGCAGGTGCGCCGCGGACATGACGCTGGTCTCCTGGCCGCGCTGGTCCAGCTTGACGGGCACGGTCCGGTGCAGGTTGTACGCGACCTCCGGGGACGCGGCTGGCGCGAACCGGTGCCGGGGCACCATGGCGAAAGCGGCGGCGACGCGGTCGGTCGTGACTCCGTCCTGCTCGCGCAGAGCACGGACCATGCTCGCGCGCAGTTCGTCGGGGTCGTGAACGGCGGGTGTGTCGGTTGAGGTCATGCGATTACCTAGTTCGTCGAGGTGTTTGTGTGGGGCTCGGATCTGGGCAGCCGTGAGGACGCTAGCCAGTGCGAAGTGGTGCGATTTGGACGCCGAGTGACCTGGCATGGTCGTTCTTCCTCTCGTGGAGCCGGCTCGTGCTGGGAAGAGGTGCAAGTAGGAGCTGCTCCCTACACGCCTCGTCCGGCACCGAGCGGCGTTCGCAGGTCCGGACGCCGGGCCGTACATCCGACCGCCGCTGACCGACGGGCGGGTCGTCGTATCACCAGCGCACAGCGTGTTTGGGCTCTGATTGAGCATGCACGTCCTGCAGGAGCCGGGCGGCTCCGACCACGGCGGTGGTGAGGGAGACAGCAGCACCGGCAGCCAGGACGGCGGTGGTGAGCTTCATCTGTCAACGATCCCTTCTTAGAGCGGAGTTGCGGCCGTAAGGCTGACTGGTGGACAACTCGGGGTTGGGCTTGGTCATGCGGCCCCCGCGAGGACGACGGTCGGGGCTTCATCGGCAGATCCGTCAGGCGTGTACCGGTGGCGCACCGCCTTCAGAGCGACAGCGATCGGCGGCAGACCGACGCTGGCCCTGCGTGCGTCGACGGACTCCGGCGCGCGCAGCGGGCACAGGTCGATGCCGTCGGCGCACAACAGGAGCTGGGTGCCGTACTCCTGGTCGCGTCTGCTGGTGATGAGGGCGCGGTCGTGCAGGTGTGCCCAGTGCTGGACCAAGGCGTCGCCGCCCTGGACCGCACGTCCCAGCAAGGTGGTGGCGGCGCGCTGGAAGTCGGGTTCGTGGTCGCTGTGCAGGGCGATGCTCCACGCGGCGCGGGCCGCGTCGGGGCCGATGAGGCGGTGGCCGGGCCAGTCGTGCTCGGCCAGGATGCGGCCCAGGACCTTGGTGTTGGCGTGATCGGCGTGACGCCCCTGGCCCAGTCGGACGGCATCGAGCTGATTGCGTACGCGTTTGGCCCGGTACGCGGCCGACTCGGCTGCGCGGGCGATCAGTTCGCGGGCGAGGTCGGGGCGCTGGGGTTCGGCGGTCGTCACGCGCTGCCCCGTTCGTCTGGGGCGGCCTGCGGGGTGTGGACGCGGCATCCGATCAAGGCGCTCAGCCCGGACCGGTGCTCGGCGGCGAGTTCGAGGCGGGCGACGCGGTCCCCCTCTCGTCCTGTGCCGGACCCCCGTACATCCCAGCCCATGTCGGTGAGCCGACGCAGTAGGGCGGCGATGGGCTCGGATTCGAGGGGGTGGTGGGCGAGCGCCTCGGCCCGTACGAGCGGGAGGCCCTGCCGGGCGGCTAAGTCGGAGGCCCACAGGGTGATCAACCGGATGATGTCGTCGGACTGGTCGGGCAGGGTGTGGACAGAGTTCAGGTAGAGGCAAGGGCCCTCGCCCCATCTGAGGCCGGGGTCGCGCTCGGGGATCAGGCAGGCCAGGAGCTTCCCGTCCTCGAACAGCCCGACCGGGCTTGTCTGCGGGTCGCGAAAGAGTGCCGGGGTGTCTGCTTGAGCGGGCACCGGCAGACCGCGCATGGAGAGCCAGCGCTGACGGTCCTGAACGAGGGCGGCAGCCTCCTCGCGCTCGGCGTCCGTGTGTAGCGTGCGCACCTCGTATGCGGCGACCAGGGGCGCCGGGGCGAACGATGACGAAGCCGGTCGCTCCTCGCGGATCGGGTGAGCCCGGGGCCTGCTCACTGGCTTGCTCCGCTCCGCGCCGCGTAGGTCGGCTCGGCCGTCAGCAGCTTCCAGCCGTGAGCCAGAATCACCAGCTGGGTGGTGTCCTGTGCGCCCGTGTCGCCGAGGAGCCGGTCGAGCGCTGCGCGCAGGTCGGCCGGGGCGAGCTTGGCGGCGACGGCGATGTCGCGGGCGTCGTTGTGCTCAGCGACGGCTCGAAGCAGCAGCCGCTCCTCGGGGCTGAGCTGCGGCGCCGGGCGGCCCGCGGTGGGAGAGGCCACCTGCTGGACAGCGAACAGACGGTGCACGATCACCGGGAGCTTGCAGCGGGGTGGGCAGTGGAGGCTCTCGCGGATGTCGCGGATGTACTGGCGCACGGTGACCGCCGACAGCCCGGTCTTTGTGGCGATCTCTGGGGGTGTGAGGCCGTTGGCGAGGTGCTGGGCGACGCGCTGCAGGGTCGGCGTCAGGGGGGTGATCGGTGCGCTGGTCGTCACGGGCGGAGTCACGGTGTCTCTTTCTGGGCTGGGATGGACGGTCACCGGGTGGGTGCCGCCAGTCCCCGTGGGTGACGGGGCCGGCGGCAGGCCCGTGCGCGGCGGTGTGGATTCACGGGTGCCGCGTACGGGGCTCATGCGGCGGTCGGGTCAGGTTGTGCCCACGCGGCTTCAGCGGCGAGGCGTTCGGACCACTGGATGTGGTCCTCGTCGAAGGCGGCGTCGGCCAGGCGTATGCGCTGGACTTCGCCGGTTCCGGCGGGCGGGTACGTGTGCTGGATGTCGCGCCACAGGCGCTGGAGGACGTAGTCGCGGTCGAGGGCGTGGGCGCCGTGCAGTTCCATGGCGTCCTGGGCGGACTGCGCGGCCCACTGGTGGCCGAGGTACTTGGCGTTGATCAGGTCAGCGTCGCAGGGCAGGCCCTGGTCGAGGAGGTGCACGGACTGGTAGGCGAGGATGCGGCCGGCGCGCAGGCGGGCCTCCATGGCGCCGATGCGGTCTCGCAGGACGGGCAGGTCGGACAGGGTGCCCCGGTAGCGGGGGCGGGTCTTGAGGCGGGCGGTCGTGGTGTCCACGACCGCTTCGTGGATGCCGAGGCTGACGGCGGCCAAATTGGGTCGGCCGTAGAGGATGCTGCTGCTCTGGGCCACGGCCAGTCCTCGGCCGATCTCTCCGACGACGTTGTCCTCGGGGACGCGGACGTGGTCGAGGTCGAGTCGGCCGGCGGAGAAGCCGTGCAGGCCGAGGCCGGCGCGGTGGCCGGGGACGGAGAGCCCGGGTCGGTCGGCTTCGACCATGAACGCGGTCAGGGCCTGGGAGGTGCTCACGCCCGCCTCGGCGGTTCGGGCGACGACGAGATGGGCTCCCGCGAGGTGGCTGTTGCCAATATGGATCTTGCTGCCGGTGATCACCCACTGGTTCCCGGCACGCTCGGCGGTGGTTTCTATGCCGCCGATGTGTCCGCCGGCGAGCGGTTCGGTCACGGCGATCGACAGCAGCAGGGAACCGTCCGCGACGCCGGGCAGCCAGCGGCCCTTCTGCTCGTGGGTGGCGAAGTGCATCAGGGCGCCGACGGGGATCAGGGTGGCCTGCAGGATAGCCGCGGCAGCCGCCGAGACCCGCGCGATGCGGTGAACCAGGACCGTCTTGGCCACGTGCCCGGCACCCAGACCGCCAAAGGCGGCCGGGACGGTGACGGCGAACCAGCCGCGTGCGGCCATCAGGTCGGCGACCTTGCGCTCCACCCTGCCCGGAGCGGCCTCCATACGCGCGGCGCGCGGCGCAACGTGCTCGGCCGCGAAGGCGTCCGCCTCCTGCCACAGCAGCTCGTGGCGGGCCGTGAGGTAGGGGCGCAGCGCCGGTGGCGGTGCGGTGGGTCTGGCGGACATGGTCTCCCTCTCCCTGGGTGAAGGTCGCAACGTGGAGCGGCCGGGGGGTTGCCTACGGCTCCCGGGCGGGGGTACGGAACGACCTAGCGGGCAGGAGCGCGGACCATGTGGTCCATCACCTGGACGCCGGCGCTGATGACGATGTCTCTGAGCCGTCGGGCCTCGCTCAGAGGGCGCTTCTCGGGGTCGATGACACACACCGTGCCCAGCACGGTGCCGCTGTCGTGGATGAGCGGGGCGCCGAAGTAGGAGCGGATCCCGACGGCGTCGACCACGTGGTTGCCGCTGAAGCGCGGACTGGCGTGCACGTCGTGCAGCGGGAGGGCCTTCTTGCGGGCCATGACCTCCGGGCACCAGCCATGGTCGCGGCTCATGGTGCGGCCGACGATGACGTACCCGCTGTCCGGAGGCGGCTGGTCCAGGCCGACGAAATTCTGCTCCTCCAGGAAGAGATTGACGAACCCGTACAGGAACCCGGCCTTGGTGGCCATGTCGCGGGCCAGCTCGTCGAAGCCCTCGCTCGCCACGGTGGGCAGGCCCAGGCGGTTGAGCAGCTCGTACCGCTGCGCCAGGTCGTTCGTCTGCTGGGCCTGCGGCCCGGTGACGGCGGCGGGCGGGGTGTTCGGCCCGCGGGCGGCGTCCCGCATGCCGCGTCGCGGCAAGGACTGTGCGGGTCGGGCGGTCGGCGATGCGAGGTAGGGGTCGCTGGGGTGATGTGACATCAGGCGTCCTGGAAGGTGGTAGTGGGCGCGTGGTGAACGCGGCTCGCGGATGCGTTCTTCACGGCGTGGCCGACGAGGGTCAGCAGGACGCCGGCGACATGGTTCGGGTCGCGGGCGTCACAGGTGACCACCGGTACTGAGGCGGGGAGTTCGAGGGCGGTGCGGACCTGTTCGGGCTGGTAACGGTGCGCTCCGTCGAACTGGTTGACGGCGACGACGAAGGGCAGGCCGATGTCTTCGAAGAAGCTGACGGGGGTGAAGCTACTTTCCATACGGCGGGTGTCGACCAGGACGACTGTCCCGACGGCGCCGCGGGAGAGGTCGTACCAGAGGTCGACGAACCGGTCCTGGCCGGGCATGCCGAACAGGAACAGTTCCAGGGGCACGGGCGCGTCGGGCAGGCTGAGGCGGCCGAAGTCGAAAGCGACCGTAGTGGTCCGCTTCGCCTCGATGCCCGCCAGACTGTCCACGTCCGCGCTCGCCTCGGTCAGGTACTCCTCCGTGCTCAGCGGCGTGATCTCGCTGACGGCGCCCACGGCGGTGGTCTTGCCCGCCCCGAAGCCCCCGGCGATCACGATCTTCAGCACGGTCGGCGCGGCGTCGGCGTGCGGGCGCGGCGACGTACGCAGCACCGCGGCCGGGTCATCCGGCCTGGGGGTAGGCGATGGCATCAGGCCACTTCCTCTTCAAGCCCGCTGAAAGGGCCGCCAGCAGTTGGGTAGACGGACCGGATTCCGCGCCCGTATCGGCATAGGGGTGGGTGAGGGGCACGACCAGGGCCTCGGCGTCCAGAAGGTCGGAGACGAGGACCTTGACGGCGGTGACGGGCCGGCCAAGTCGGCCCGCCAGTTCGACCACCGAACGTCTGCGTTCCCGGCACAGGGCGAGGATCTCCTCGCATTCCTCGGCCTGCGCCGGGCCCAGCCGCCCCGGTCCTGCGTCCAGGACGGTTGCCAGACCGAGCAGGTGCCGCGGCCGGGTGCGCCCGCGCGTCAGGGTGTAGGTCCGTACGAACGTCGACTCCTCGGCCGCGCGGCCGTGTGTGCTCACCGGACCTCTCCGCCCGTGCCGACGCGGACGGGGATCAGCATGTAGGGGGCGAACCTTTGGATGAGGCGACCCATTTCGAACCCGACGGCGCCCGCATCGGCGTCCGTGGTGGCGATGACGGCGAGGATCGTGTCCACCTCACCGCGTTCGTTTCCGGGGTGGTTTTCGAAGGCCGCGCTGCGCCCGGCGCTCTGGACGAAGAACAGACAGTCGTCGCGCTCGATGATGACCTGCCGGGCCGGCATCTTCTTGTGGCTGGGACCGGTGGTGTTCGCCGCGACGGACGCAACTCCGCTGATCGCGGCGGACAGTTCGTCCGCCCAGTCCTTGTCGACGTCGCTGTCCAGCAGCCGCAGTCCGTCGCGCGACAGCAAGACGGCGTGTGTGACGCCCGGGACGTCGGCGGCCAACTGACGCAGCAGCCAGACCATGTTGTCCCGCTGTCCGCTTGCCGTTGCCTCGGTTGCGGGCGCGGGGACGGTCACGTTGTCCATCGCGGAGTGGGTGCTCATAAGGATCGCTCCAGAAGAAGGAAGGGCCAGTGGATGCAACGGCCACCGGAAACGTAGAAGAAGGGCGAGGTTCAGGGCCCGGGCTGCTCTGCCGAAGCCCCGCCGGCCTGGAGGCCGCTGCGGAAGGCGGCTGCGAGCCCTGGCGTCGCCCCGGTCACGGGGGTTTGCTCCCGCTCGTGTGGTGGACGGAACGAGCCGGCCTGACGTCTACGTGTGGGGAGAGGAGGCGCGTCAGCAGAGTGACCTGCCTCTGCGGCTCCCGACGCCTCAGCGGTGCCGGGGTGTGTAACCCGGCCTGCTGTCGGGATGGCCGGAGTCGCGGCAACCTGCGGCGGCGGCGCGGACGGACGGGCTTGCTTGAGCAGCGCGCTCGCATCGTTGACGGAGGGAATCGCTACGAGGAGCCGTGCCGGAATAACGACCAGGGCAGTGGTGCCTCCCGTCACGTTCTCCTGCAGGAGAACGGACAGCCCGTGCGACTGGGCGATCTTCGCGGCGACCAGCAACCCGAGCTGACCCGCTCGGACTTGCCCACTGACGTCGACCTCGTGGGGGGCTTTGAGCAGGTGGTTCATCTGCGCCCGCGCCTGCGGATGCATGGGGATGGCCCGGTCCTCGACCTCGATGGCCAGCCCGTTCGCCACCCGCTGCGCGCGGACGATCACCTTGGTCGCCGGATCCGAGCACTCGGCCGCGTTCTCGATCAGCTCGGCCAGAAGGTGCGTCAGATCCGGACCCACGTGTCCCGGAAGACCCAGCTCAGCACCGACGGAACCGGCCACGGGCGTCACCCGCGGGTACTGCACCACCTCGGAGATCGCACCGCGCAGCACGGTCGTGATGGGAACCGGCTGACGCACGCTGCGCAGGGACTGCCCGCCTAGCACTGCGGTGCTCTCGACCTGGCGACGCATCCGCGTCACGAGATGATCGATCTCGAAGATCTTGGCCAGCAGCTCCGGGTCGTCGGTCAGCATCTCCAGCTGGCTCAGCGCCTGAAGCGCCTTGCCGACCAGAGCGTGCTCGCGCATGGCCAGACGGCGCAGCACTTCCAGAAGGACGACGGACTGGGACTCGTCGTGCACCCTTATCAGCGACGCGATGGCCTGCACCTGGAGGGCACCCAGCGCGTTGTTGATCCCGGCGTTCGCACTGGCCGTCGGCGGCGCCTGCGGATCCTGCAGCGTCGGGCGTCCACCGCGGCACAGCTCGTCCGCCGACCACTGCACCGACTTCTCGACGGCCGCTGCTGCCCCCGCAACCGCCGTCAGCGCTGCTGCCTGGGCCTCCTCCGCAGCCGTCTGCACTGCTCCGGCGGCGGTGCGCGCTTCGCGAGCCGCGACCGTGGCGACCCCGGCCAGTCCACAGACCAGGCCGGCCAAGACCCAACCGGGGCGCACCGCGGACACCGACTGGAGGGTGAAGGCGGCAGCAAGCAGCGCGGCAAGGAGCACCAGAGGCAGTCCCACGGCGCGGCGGGCACGGTGCAGCGTAAAAGCATCGATCGGAGACCGTCGTCTGCGGTGGCCGGTGGTGGCCGGCCGTGCCGGGAAGGCGCTGTCAGGCATGGGAATCCTTGTCAGGGGGTGGGTGTCTAGGCGTGCTGCGGCGTCAGGTCCGCGGCGATCTGGCGCGTGAGCGTGAGGTCGAACGGCGCGCCGGCACCGCGACCGCGCCGCGGTGCCGGGAGGGCCCCGTCGTCAGGAGCTGAAGGAGGCGGGCGCTTTGGATCAGGCCCATGTGGCTGAACGCCTGCGGGAAGTTCCCGAGCTGGCGCTGCTGGACGGGGTCGTACTCCTCCGCCAGGAGCCCGAGGTCGTTGCGCAGCGCCAGGAGGCGCTCGAACAGGGAACGGGCCTCTTCGAGGCGGCCGGTCAGGGCCAGGCCATCGACGAGCCAGAAGCAGCAGAGGAGGAAGGTGCCCTCATCGCCCTTCAGGCCGTCCACCCCGGTGCGGTCACAGAGGGTCGGGTACCGGCGCACGAGCCCGTCCGGCGTGGACAGTTCACGGCGTACCGCGTCCACGGTGCCGACGACGCGCGGGTCGTCAGGCGGCAGAAAGCCAACACGGGGGATCAGCAGCGTGGCGGCATCCAGCTCCTGCGAGCCGTAGGACTGTGTGAACGTGTTGCGCACCGGGTCGAACCCCTTGGCGCACACCTCGTGGTGGATCGCCGCCCGCAGCTCGACCAGGGGCGCCAGGTCCATGTCGAGCGCACCGGATTCAGCCAGGCGGATGGTGCGGTCGACCGCCACCCAGGCCATCACCTTGGAGTGGACGAAGTGCCGGCGCGCCCCACGGATCTCCCAGATCCCCTCGTCGGGCTCCTGCCAGCGCCTGGACAGGTGCTCGACGAGCCGCTGGTGCAGCACCGCGGTGTCGGCGCAGTGGGCCACGCCGTTCTGGTGCGCGAGGTACAGGGTCTCGATCACCTCGCCGTACACGTCGAGCTGGAGCTGGTTCGCCGCTCCGTTGCCGACTCGTACCGGGGCTGATCCCTCGTATCCGGGAAGCCAGGGCAGCTCTCGCTCGTGCAGGTCGCGTTCCCCGGTGATCCCGTACATGATCTGCAGGTTCTCCGGGTCGCCGGCCACCGCCCGCAGCAGCCATCGCCGCCATGCCTGCGCCTCCTGCCGGTACCCGGTGCCCAGCAGCGCGGCCAGCGTCGTGGAGGCATCGCGCAGCCAGGTGTAGCGGTAGTCCCAGTTCCGGTTGCCGCCGATCTCCTCGGGCAGCGACGTGGTCGGCGCCGCCACGATCCCGCCGCTTGGCCCGTACGTCATCGCCTTCAGCGCGATCAAGGAACGGACCACCGCCTCGCGGTAGGGCCCGTCGTACGAGCACTGCTTCATCCAGTCCCGCCAGAAGGCGAGCGTCTCGGCGAGCGCGGCCTCCGGGGCTGGCACATCCGGTGCGGCGGCGTGGGACGGGCACCAGCTGAGCACGAACGCCACGCTCTGCCCGGCGCCGAGCGCGAAGGCGCTGACGACGACGCCATCCTTCTCCGCCTGCGACACGCAGGTGTCCAGCCACAGCGCATCCGCGCCGGCCTCCGCGACCATGCGCCCACCGGCCTCGTGGATCCACGGGCTGACGCTGCCGTATCCCGGCCTCGGACGCATGGCCGAGACCATCTCCACCTCGCCGGTCAGGCCCTCGACGATCCGGATCACCTGCGGGGCGCCGTCACGCGGCGGCATGAAGTCCATGACGCGGACCGAACCCGTCGGGGTGTGCCACACCGATTCGAGGACGAGCGAGTCACCGCGGTACCGGCGCTCAGCGACCGCCCCGGAGCCAGACCGGCGAGCGGACGAGGCCGGTGCGATCTGCCAGGAGCCGTGCTTCTGCGTGCCCAGCAGGCCGGCGAAGACGGCCGGCGAATCGAAGCGAGGCAGGCACACCCAGTCGATCGAACCGTCGTCACAGACGTGGGCACTGGCCTGCATGTCGCCGATCAGGCCGTACTGCTCGATACGCGGAAGGCGCTTCATCGTGTGGATCTCCATGAGCCCCGTGGATCGGGGGTTGTATCGGGGCCGCCGCAGCGGCCGGAAACGGTGGGCGGAAGGCAGGTCGGCGGTCACCGGGTGATGGGGGAGCGTTGCCTGGCGGCGCCAAGTCCTCGACGGCTCGAGCCGGGCGGGCCGCCGTTTCGCCGCGAAGCACCAGCCAGGCCGTCGGCCCCAGGATCAGAGCGATGACGATGGCACCGGTCACCGTCATGTCCGCGGCACCGAAGCGGCGAAGATCAGACAGGCCAGGGCCAGGGCGAAGACGGCCCCGCGCAGCACGTTGACCGTCGGCATCGGCCAACGCCGCCTGCCCTCCACGCTGATCGGCCCGGGACCGCCTTCCTCCACGTAAGCCGTCAGCTCCTGGGTCGCCTCAGCGAGTCTGACCAGGTACACCCGGCTCGGCACGTAGTCCTCGGGGATGCTGTCGGAGCAGAGCTGCTGCGCGCGCTGCAGTGCGGGAATCCCCGGGGCGGTCCGTGCGCCCAACTGGGCAACGTGGCCGCGCAGAAGACGAACGAGGTCCTCCACATCGGCGGCGCTCTCGGGCAGTGGCGAATCCTCGCCCAGCACCAGCGTCACCGTCTCCGACGCGGCAACCACGTGATCGCGCTCCGGCTTCGGCGCCTCGGTGACGGGCGCTCGCCGTCCGCGCCCGCCCACGAGCTGGCTGCCGTCTCGGCGAGGGTCCAGCGAAAGGCGCATGACATAACTCCTGTTCGGATCAGGCCAAAGTGAGCCGAGATCGCCGGTCGGAGCCGACGACTGGCGTGCGAAGTGCGTGATCTGGCAGCTACGTTGAGCGAACCGCGAATCCCGTCCGAGGGGTATGCCTGCGCGGCCAGGAAGGCCGCCAAAGGCGCCAAAGATCATTTCGGAACCGAGGGGCAGTCCATGGCCCGTGAACGCAACGTCGCCCTCGCCGCACTCCTGCGCGAAGCAGGCTGGTCCCAGCCGCAAGCCGCCGCCGCTGTTGCCCGCGTAGGCGCGGAGTGCGGAGTACGGGAGCTGGAGGCGATCTCCCGCTCGCACATCTCCATGTGGGTCCTTGGCACAAAGCCGAGTGGCAGAGCGCCGCATATCCTGCGCGAGACGCTGTCCCGCAGGCTCGGCCGCCGCCTCACCCTGGCCGACCTCGGGCTGGAAGAAGAGCCGACAGGCACGACCGACACCGGAACCGACTGGAGCGTCGACCCTCTGACCGCACTGGCCGAGCTGGGAAGCGACGATCTCGACATGCACCGACGCAAGCTGCTGGCCACCGCCGCATACTCGGCAGCCGGCCTCGCCCTGCCCACCATCTCGTGGTGGGCAGCCGCCCCCGCCGCAGCGGCGAACCGCCGACCAGCTTCCTCGCGCTCGGTGACCCAGGCCGACGCCGACGACGTCCGCGACCTCACGGTCTACTACTCCGCGCGCGACCAACAGCGAGGCGGCGCAACCGGCCGCAAAGCCCTCGCCAGCCACCTGCTCGACGAAGCGGTGCCGCTTCTCAGCGGCCGATTCCGCACGGATCAGCTCCGCCGCGACACGTACTCCGCCGTCGCGGAGATGACCTACCTCGCCGGCTGGATGGCCTTCGACGCCAGCGAACACCGAACCGCCCAGCGCTACCTCACCATCGCCGCCCGGATCGCGGCGGAAGCCGGAGACGGACCGCTCGGCGGCCACATTCTGCGCGCCCTCGCCCACCAGGCAGTAGACCTCGGACATCCACGCAGGGCGCTCGTCCTGGCCGACGCCTCGATGTCCCGCGACCGCTACGGCCAAGCCAGCCATCGGGAGAAGGCACTGCTGGCGATCGTCCACGCACGCGCACTCGCGGCCGACGGCGACCGGGCCGGCACCCTCGCAGCCATCAGCCGCGCAGAGCGGGACCTCGCCCGCGCCGACACCAAAGCGCCCGCCCGCGTCAGCTTCTTCCAGGACGCTTCCCTCGCCCACGAGACTGCCTGCGCACTGCGCGACATGGGACAGCCCCTCGACGCAGAGATCCACTTCAAGCGAAGCGTGGCCACTCGCCGACGCCAGCAGTACGCCCGCACCCACAGCGTCACACTCGGCTACCTCGGCGCCGTCCAGGTCCAGCAAGGACGCCTCGACGAGGCATGCGCAACCTGGAGCCAGGCGCTGGACGCCATGACAGGTGTCCAGTCCGGCCGTGCCCGCGACGTCATCGTCCGCATCCAGAGCGACCTCTCGCCCGTCCGGCAACGCGGCGGTCGCCACGTCACCGAACTGGACCACCGCGCACGGAACATGCTGCGGGCCATAGGCTGACCGCGACACGGGCTCGTAGCGCCCTACGGCAGCTCGTGGATCCGCGTCTCTGAGGGAGAGGAACCAATACCGGTGACGACGTATGAGGTCGAATCGATCGCCAGGGTCGTTGGCGGCCACACCCGCGTTCAGGACGACTACCAGGGCGGGGTCGAGTCGGTCATCCGACTCAACGAGGCATACCCCCTCGAAACCCTCCAGGGCATCGACGAGTTCTCCCACCTGACGGTGACGTGGCGATTCCACCTGGCGCAGCCGGAAGACGTCCAGCTCCACGCCCGCAGCCCGCGGGGCAACTCGCAGTGGCCGGCGACTGGAACCTTCGTTCATCGCAACCACCGGCGCCCGAACCAATTGGCTGTCAGCTACCCGCGGCTGCTGGGTGTGGAGGGCCGGGACCTTCGGGTGACGGATCTCGACGCGGTCGACGGGACACCGGTTCTGGACCTCGCCCCGTACTTCCAGGAGATGGGGCCCCGAGGCGCCGTTCGCCAGCCGGCCTGGCCGGGTGAGATGCTCGCTTACTACTGGCGCAACGCGGCGGAGCGCCCTTAGCTCCGCTCGCCGTAACTCTTCGGCGGCGGCGCTTCCGAAACCAGTCTGGACAGTCGCCGACCTGAACGCGATGTTCATGCCGCAATCCCGGCGTTTCGGAACTCACACCAGGTCTCTTCGCCGTTACTACCCCACCGGTCCGAGTAGGCTTCCACGAGCGCCATCCCACGGCCGGATAGGTCGTTCGGGCCAGCCTCTTTCAACACCGCTGGGGCCGTGTTCTCATCGGTCACTGAGACCGAGATCGTCCCGTCCGCGACACGGATCGCAAGCCCAACTTCGCCGTGGCCATGCGTAATTGCATTCGTTACCAGCTCCGAAACCACTAACACCACGCTGCTGGCAACCGGCCCCGTCAGACCGAACCGTCGCAGAAAGGCCGCTGTCGAGTCCCGCATGCGCGCGACCGCCGACGGGTCGGGCAGGAACGTGTCGTGGAATGCATCTGCCTCTATCGGGGCTGCGGACTTCTGGAGGCATCTCGGCGTGTACCGCTCGGCCATCCGCTCTTGGCAACTGTGAGAGGTGTTGCTCTGGCTCATGATGGCCTCGGCTTCGTGGGGAGTAGCAGACCGTGCCTCGCCATTTCAAGACGCTCATCGCGGAAACGGCGAGGGGAGATCAAGGTTTCCCCTGGGGCTTGGAGCCCACCATGTCACCGGAGGTATCACCTGCATCCCGCCGGGTGACACGGGTATCACCAACATGTCATCTGGGCCCCACTTGCCCTCAAGATCTCTACACAAGGCGGAAGTTGGGCAATAGTGGGATCGCGGTGCTTGGCGCCCCAGGCCGAGACGGGCCGCCTCGCTGCCGCCGACCAGAAGGGAGGCGTTGGAGATGCAAGCACGGACGCTGCTTCAACTGCTGGTCTGGGAGCGCGGCTGGCCGTATCCCCGTTTCAGGAGAGAGTACGAGAAGGCAGCGCAGGAGTTGTCTGCCGCAGCAGGCGAGCCCCCGTCCACGGCAACGGTGGAGGAACAGACGTACCGCCGATGGACGGGCGGGCACGTAAGGGGGCTCCCCAACCAACCTGCACCCGAGGTCCTTGAGTACATGTTCGGGCACAGTGCCCGTGCCCTTCTCAGTGCGCCGCCAAGCGAGGAGTCGCCGCCGGGTGCTTGCTTCGTAACTACGATCAATGAGAGTGACCTTGCAATGACTGCTCGGGATGCCGCTTCGCACGCCGGGGACGCCGCGTCCCTCAGCGTGCCGGACATGACACTCGACCAGCTTGACGATGACATCGTCGCCCTGGCATGCGAGTACAACCGAACGTCCCCCTTCGAGGTCTACCGGAGGGCGAAGGAGCTGCTGAGCATCGCACAGTCGATGCTGGAACGGACCCAGGTGCCCCGCCAGCGTGAGCGGGGATACCTGGCGGCTGGTCAGTCGGCCGCTGTACTCTCCGCGATCTGCTTTGACCTGGGGTCTCTCCCGGCGGCCGTTTCCCTGTCCCGCACGGCGGCGTTGTACGGCCAGGTGATCGAGCACGGCCCGCTCCAGGCGTACGCGCACGGTGCTCTTGCGTTCCTGTCGTTCTGGGGTGGTCGTCCGGCGGAGGCCGTCCGGCTGGTCCGAACTGCGCAGCGATTCGGAGGGCTCGGTGACACGGCGATGACGCGCCTATTCGTGATCGAGGGCCGGGCTCACGGGCACATGGGCGATCATCCGGCAGCAGGGAGGGCGGTACGTAACGCCCTTGAGCAGAGCACCGGATCGCGGGACGAACTCCACGACGACATCGGCGGCGAGTTCGGTTTCCCGAGTGACCGAGTGGCCATGAGCAACGCGACCACGTACCTCCTGCTTCGAGATGCTGACGGCGCCGAGGAAGCCGCGGAGCAAGCCCTGCAGCTCCTCGGCACCAAGCCGGAAGATCAGCGGCCCCTACTCATCTCGACCCAGGCGTACGTGGACCTTGCCCGCGCCCGACTTCTTCGAGGTGAACTCGACGGCGTCCAGGCAGCTCTTGAGCCAGCCTTCGACGTGCCGACCGAGTGGCGCGGGGCCGGGACACTCGAACGCATGGCGGCAGTCCGCGCCGGACTCTGCCACGCCGACTTCCGTGCCGCCACGGAGGCTATCGAACTCGGGGAGCGGATCGAGGACTTCACGGCAGCGGCATCGGCGCAACGGCTGGCAGGCACACCGCCATTGGCGATTGAGCCTTGACCTTCACGAGCCCAACTTCGCAAGGATCTCTTCCTCCTTCACCGACGATATGCCGTGCTCAGCCCAACGGGGGTGCTCGACCGGCACACCGCCTGATTGCATCCACTCCCACGTAGCGGCCACAGTCTCTGCCAGAGGCCGGCATCGCAGCCCAGCAGCCTGCGCCCGAGTCGAGTCGACGTTCCAGACGCCCGCATGGGTGCGCCACAGCGGTAGTTCGGTCCACTGCTGCACTCCATGCCCGACCAGAAGATCATCGGGAGCCCAGATCAGTCGTCCATTGCTTCCTGTGGCATCGACGCAGGATGTGAGGAATCCGCCCATTGTCTCCCGGCCCAAGGGCGCGGTGATGTTGAACTCCCCGCCGTCCGAGGACTCCGCCTGATCGAGTGCGAATGCAGCCACGTCGCGGACGTCCACGGGTTGGATCGACTTGTCGGGATTACCAGGAGCAAGGATCGTCCCGCCCTTGGCAGTGCGCCGCAGCCACCAGGGAAGGCGACCCACATACTCTCCAGGCCCGAGGATTACCCCAGGGCGCAGGATCGAGACGCGGGAAGCACCGAACGCTGCGGTGGCGGCGCGCTCCGCGCCCGCCTTCTGCCGACCGTAGTACCAGTCAGGTCCGTCCCAGTTGGCTGGCAGCCGTCCGTAATCTCCATCGGCGTCGGGCGGTGCGTCCAGCAGCTCGGAGGACTCAGTCAGCGGCTCGTCGGGCCACCCGCGGTAAGCGTTCACCGTTGAGATGTAGACGTACCTACCGGCCATGGACTCCAGTGTCTTGGCCCCGGCCAGCACATCGCGCGGGGCAAGTTCGGAGGCCGAAGTGTCGATCACGGCATCCCAAGGACCCTGCTGTCCCAGGCGGAGGACGTCCGCGTGCACGGTGCGGTCACCGCGGATCTCCTGCGTTCCCTCCGGTGCGGTACCGGACCTACCTCTGTTGAAGGCAGTCACCGACCAACCACGATGAAGCGCGGCCTGAGCAACGGCTCGCCCGAGAAACCACGTTCCACCTAGCACGAGAATCTTCATGGTGCTGATCCTGCCCGTTCGCTCCGCCCTTCTGCTACGGCTCTCTTGACCAAGATCTTGCCGGATCACGGAGGCACCGGCCGCTAGGACTGAGTGTGCGGGCCCGGCCTGCGGTGCCGCCAACGACCAGCCCGGAGCGGCTGCGGCTTGCGGCGCCGGAGTGGCTGGCGGCTCCTCGTCTCTCGGATACAGGAGGTGCTGGGCCGCTGCGAGGTTCGCCGCCGACGCTCTTCGCGTCGCGGCGCTCCGCCCACTCCGACAGGGACTCGTCGCGAGGTGGTGCTGCCTCAGTGACGTCGGGACTGTTCGCGGCTTAGCCGCGCTGGCGAGTACCCGGGTGGCGCTTGTCATCGAGCGACGCCAGGAAGGACTCGCGGTCCGGAGAGGTGCAGGGGCCGGTTGGCCCTCCAACGACCTGTCATGGGTGGCGCTCGCGCTCCGAGCGGCGAGCTGGTCCCGAATGTTGGTGTCCAGCTGGGCATTTGTCCGTCGACAGCGAACCCAGTCCGCGACCGTTCTTGACATCCAATCCAGTCGTCGCAGGTCATAGGGCTT
Source organism: Streptomyces luteolus (assembly GCF_029968015.1). Lineage (GTDB taxonomy): Bacteria > Actinomycetota > Actinomycetes > Streptomycetales > Streptomycetaceae > Streptomyces > Streptomyces luteolus. Next base: position 72,628 of record NZ_JASCIS010000029.1, on the reverse strand, counting down.
GCAGCAGACCCACTGCCACGAAGCCGCCTTGACACGGAAGTTAGTCCGCGCAGGTCAGCGCTTCACATCCGACTAACTTCGGCGTCAAAGGACATATTCGCCAACAGCAGACAGGAAAGAGCGCCGAAAGACTGGATAGCTGTGCCACGGCTATGTCAACGTACAACGTCCCGCAAAATACCAGGTCAGAGGGTGTTCGTCCTCGGTGGCAATTAGGTTTCGAAAGCCCTCGGAATGGGCATCGCGCAGGTCGGTCCGCTGGCCTGGCTCCTACTTGGGAGGCTCGTCTGTCAGAATCCGCTATCCGCTCTGCCCGCTTCACCTCCCCCCTTCTCTTTGCTCTAGGCGGATTGAACGCTTGGGCCGGCCAAACGGCAGGACTTCCTGGCGGTATCCACCGGGCTCTGCGTCTGCGTCTGCGCGGCCAGCCTTTTCGGTGAAGATCTCCTGCAGCGAGGCTACCGCGGCGATCATGTCGTCCCCGCGCATGTGACACGGCATCCCCGGCACCACTACCCGGAAAGTAGCTCAGGACCTCGTGGTCCCGAGCGACGTGTCGCGGCGAACCTCGACCGGCTCACGGACGACGGTCTGCTAACGGTCGCCTCGGACAGCACTCTCGGAGCCCCGCGCGTACCGGTTTCCCCTCCGGTGGCGAGGCCAAGCAGGCGTCGGGAGCGTGATGTGGCGGGCAACATAGACGACGATCGCCGGTTAGCCAAACCGGCGATCGTCCCGACCATTGAGGTGTTCGCTTTTCGGCTGCGCTTGGCGGTGGGGTCGTCGCGGACGCAGGCAGCTTCGCGTTGGCAAGAGGAGGCGCGAGGCAGCTCTGCTGCGGCTCCTCAGCCGTAGGCAGCGCGTGCCGCCGGCGGGCGGCCGTCCTCGCGCGGACCGCGTGAGGTGCTGCTGCGCCCTTGTCGCTCCTCGTTCCCCACAAGGAACCCATTCCATGTGCCGATCCGCAATACCCCCTGCCCGCTTTCGCCCTGAGACGACACCGAACCTTGCCCTCGGCGTCTGCGAGGTCCCGGCATGGCGGTAGCGGTGCGGCCCGGGGCAAAGCTGACGGTCGATGACGTGTGTGACGAGCTGGGGATAGCTCGGTCCACCTTCTACGACTGGCGACAGAAGGGGCGAGGGCCGCGCTGCATCCGACTTCCCAACGGAAGCCTCCGGATACGGCGTAGCGATTTCGAAAACTGGCTTAGTGATTGTGAGGACGCATCTTGATCGATGGCACGTTTGACGTACGGATCTACAACATCGAGCGCCGGACGCGAGCGAACGGATACACCTACAAGGTGGTTTGGAAGGTCGGCGTAAAGAAGCACAGCAAGACCTACCCGACCAAGGCACTCGCGGATGCCCGACGCTCCGACCTGTTGACCGCAGTCAAGCGTGGCGAGCCCTTCAGCACCGAGTCCGGCATGCCGATCTCGTACTCCAGCAAGGCTGCGGATACCAACTGGTACGACTTCGCGGTCGAGTTCGTTGACAAGTCCTGGCCGCACTTCTCCGCCAACCAGCGGAAGAACGTGGCCAAGGCGATGACCTCCGCGACCATCGCCTTGCTCCGGACGCCACCGAAGCAGTACGACCCGGTCAAGGTGCGGACCGCGTTGCGCGAATGGGCCTTCAACTCCAAGCGCCGGACCAACCCCGAAGAGCTGATGCCCGACGAGGTTCGCGTCATCCTCGACTGGGTCCAGCGCAATACGCTCTCGATGGCAGCGTGGGAGCAGTCGGACCGAATCGACACGGTCGTCTCCGCTCTCGGAACGCTGCTGGACGGCACTGTCGCGGCGGCCAGCTCCGTGTCCCGCAACCGGCGGATCATGAACCTGGCGATGGAGTACGCCGTCCGCCACAGCATCCTCCGCCAGAACCCCCTGCCGAAGGGCAAAGGTAGTGGAGGGGGCGCCCCCAAGGTCGCTCAGGCCATCGACAAACGCTCCTTGCTGAACCCTGAGCAGGTCACCGCGCTCCTCGATTGGATCGGCAAGCGGCCCCTGCGCCGGGGTCCCCTCTATCGGGCCTTCTTCGCGACCCTCTGCTACGCCGGTCTCCGCCCGGAGGAAGCCGTCGCGCTTCATGTGAGCGACGCCACGCTCCCCGAAACGGGCTGGGGCGAGTTCATCGTCCACAGCGCCCGGCCGGAGGTCGGCAGCCAATGGACCGACAGCGGAGAGCCCCACGATGACCGTGACCTGAAGGGGCGAGCGGAGGGCGACACCCGCACTGTGCCCATCCACCCTGACCTTGTCGTCTTCCTTCGCGAGGTCATCGTCCAGTACAAGCTCAAGCCGACCGACCTCCTCTTCCCCGGAGAGTTCGGCGGCAGGCTGGCGGGCTCGGTGTTCCGACGGGTCTGGGACAAGGCCCGAGCGGAGGTCCTCCAGCCCCACGAGTACAAGTCGCCGGCGGGTAAGCGCGTATACGACTGCCGCCACACCTGCCTCACCGCGTGGCTCAACAAGGGCATACCCCCGGCTCAGGTCGCCGAGTGGGCCGGGAACAGCGTGCCCGTGCTCCTGGCCATCTATGCGCGGTGCATCGTCGGTCAGCGGGACAACTACCTGAAGCAGATCTACGACGTCAGGTATGTCGGCAAGGCCGAGTAAGCCGAATGTGAGAAGGGCGGTGTGGGACCCCCGTGCATGGGGTCCCACACCGCCCTTCGGCGTTGCGGGGCAGGCGTCCCTTTGGTGCCTCTGTGTGGGGGACGCATGGGGGACAGACACCCGTAGAAACCCAGTTTCAGCCGGTGTCAGCCGGACTCCCACGCTTCTCGGCGGTCCGGCGTAGCCGGAAATGCGCTGAGGTCAGACACGGTCTGACCAGGCAAAATACGGTCCATCTGACGCGAGGTCAGTGGCGCCCCCGGCAGGACTCGAACCTGCGGCCAAGCGCTTAGAAGGCGCCTGCTCTATCCACTGAGCTACGGGGGCCGGGTTGCGGCCGTGGCCTGGAGCCCGGATGTGGGGGTGTTCCGTGACCTCGCCGGGGACAAGGATAGGGCTCCGGTGTCCTTGTCCCGGTTGCTTCGCCTCCGCGGCGCGATGTGGAGGTTCGGTGAAGCGGTCCCGATAATCGCAGGCAGGTACGAATTCTGCAGCGGTTTTGGCGTCTCGCGCCTCGGGTGTTGTGCACTCGTTATGCCTGTGCCCCCTCTCGTCCCGTCTGTCTCAAGTGTCCGACCGGCGCGCAGGGGCCCATATCCTTCAGAAAAGCTCCAAAATTGGGCATTCTTCGCATGTGGTGACCTTGGACGTACGGCCTCAGCTGCTCGAAGCACTCTCTGCCCTGCGCGACCGTGTCGCCTCCGCACGCTTTCCGCTCCCCCTGACAGGCGCACCACGCGCGCGTGCCAACCGGGACGAGCTTCTCGCGCAGCTCGACGACTACCTCGTGCCCCGCCTGCGGCAGCCCGAAGCGCCCCTCCTCGCCGTCATCGGCGGGTCGACCGGGGCAGGCAAGTCGACGCTCGTCAACTCCCTCGTGGGGCGGCAGGTCAGCGAAGCGGGCGTCCTGCGGCCGACGACCCGCACGCCGGTGCTGGTCTGCAATCCGGAGGATCACCACTGGTTCGCGGGCCTTCGCGTACTGCCCGAGCTCACCCGCGTATGGATGCCGGACCACCCCGAGCTGCGCGAGAAGCCCGCGCGGCCCGGGCAGCGCGTTGGCCGCGACGAGCCGCGCCGCGGCGCCGGACCCGGCGAGCGTGTGCTCCGCATCGAGACCGCCGCCACCCTCCCGCGCGGGCTCGCCCTCCTCGACGCGCCCGACATCGACTCCCTCGTCATCGGCAACCGCGAACTCGCCGCCGAGCTGATGTGCGCCGCCGACGTCTGGGTCATGGTCACGACCGCCGCCCGCTACGCCGACGCCGTGCCCTGGCACCTGCTGCGCACCGCCAAGGAGTACGACGCGACCCTCGTCTCCGTACTGGACCGCGTACCGCACCAGGTCCTCGCCGACGTCTCACGGCAGTACGGGGCGCTGCTCACCAAGGCCGGCCTTGGCGAGGTGCCGAGGTTCACGATCCCCGAGCTTCCGGAGTCGGCGGGCGGCGGCGGACTGCTGCCCGCCACCGCCGTGGCGCCGCTGCGGGCCTGGCTCACGCACCGCGCCCAGGACCCGGCCGCCTGTGCCCAGGCCATGAGCCGTACCGCCGCCGGACTGCTCTCCTCCCTCGACTCCCGGATGCCGGAACTCGCCGGTGCCGTCTCCGCCCAGTACGCGGCCGCGCTGCGCCTCACGGCCGCCGTCGACGACGCGTACACCCGCGAGCACGCGCGCGTGCGGGGGCGGCTGCAGGCGGGCGGCGTCCTCGCCGGATCCGCGCTGAGCCGGTGGCGCAGCTACCCCCTGGACTGCAGCGCGGGTGAACTGCTCGACGCGATCGTGGACAGCCTGGCCGCGCTCCTGCTGTGCTCCGTCTCCGCGGCCGGACAGCGCATCGACGAGCAGTGGTCCCGCGAGCCCGCGGCGGCCTCCCGCGCGCTCGCCGAGCGCGAGGCGGACCGGGAGGGCGCCGAGCACCGGATCGGCCTGGAAGCGCGCAGATGGCGCCGTGTCCTCGAGGAGTACGTCGAGGAGGAGGCACGCGGCCAGGAGAACCCGCCCGACCCCGAGGCCGTCACGGCGCTCCTCGCCACGGCACTGCTCGGCGGCCGCAGGGCCCGTACCGCGGGGGAGACGCTGGCTGAGCGGATCGGCGCGCATGGGGCGCTCAAGCTGCGTGACCGGGGTGGGCGCCTGCTCACGGAATGCGTCGAGAAGGTGCTGCGCGCCGAACGCGACCGCAGGCTCGCCCCGCTCGACGCCCTCGACATCCAACCGGAATCGCAGGCCGAACTGATCGCCGCGCTGTCCGTACTGAAGAAGGAGAGGTGACCGCGGTGACTGCTGTCACTGATCACACCAGCGGCCAGGAACCCACCGAGTCGAGGGGAACGGGCGCCTCCCGTGAGCGTTCCGTCGCCGACTCGGCGCGGCGCGGCGGGAGTTCGAGCACCGACACCGACACCGGCACCCACACCCGCGCCTGGGCCGCCTCGCCGACACGTAAGGCGAGGCACGACGACAGCGCCCCACCGGCCGGCGAGAAGCGCGCCCGCAGGTCACGTGCAGGACGACGCACCTCCGCCGAAACGGGCACACAGGGAGGGACGCGCGGCACCACCAGAACCGGCACTACGAAGAAGGCGCCGGACCGCCACCACGCGCGCGGGAAGAACGCGGAGAACGGGGAGAACTCAGGGAGCGGAGACGCGGAAGGACGCGCCTGGGACGACGGCCTGATCGCCCGCCGCGCGGGCGACGCACCGGACAGCGCCGAGAGCCGCGACGGAAACGCCACCCACGCGCGCGTGGAGCTCTTCGACCAGCACGGGCAGGACGCCTACGGCGACGGCACCCCGCAGAACACCACGTACGACCCGGTACTGCGGGCACGCCTCGACGCGCTGCGGGAGCTGGTCGGGCTGTCCCGTACCCGGCTCGACGGGCGCACCCTCGCCGAGGCGGGCCGGGTGCTCGACCAGGCCGCCGCGCGGCGCGGGCTCTCCGATCGGCACACCGTGGTCGCCATCGCGGGCGCCACCGGAAGCGGAAAGTCGACCCTGTTCAACGCCCTTGCCGGAGTGGCCATTTCGGACACCGGGGTACGACGCCCGACCACCGCCGCGCCCATCGCGTGCAGCTGGACGGACGGCGCCGCGGCCCTGCTCGACCGGCTCGCCATTCCGGGTCGGCTGCGCCGCAGGCCACTGCAGCACACCTCTCAAGGGGCGGGTCTGGACGGACTGGTCCTGGTCGACCTTCCGGACCACGACTCGGCGGCTGTCGAGCACCGCGAGCACGTGGACCGGATCCTCACCCTGGTGGACGCCGTGATCTGGGTCGTCGACCCGGAGAAGTACGCGGACGCCGTGCTGCACGAGCGCTACCTGCGCCCGATGGCCGGCCACGCCGAGGTCAGCTTCGTCGTCCTCAACCAGACCGACCGGCTGCCCGGCGACGCCGCCGACCAGGTCCTTGACGACCTGCGCCGCCTGCTCGACGACGACGGCATCGCTCTCGGGGAGCACGGCGAACCGGGCGCCACCGTGCTGTCGCTCTCCGCGCTCACCGGTGACGGGGTCGCCGAACTCCGCGAAGTCCTGCGCCAGTTCGTGGCCGAGCGGGGTGCGGCGGCCCGCCGTGTCTCCGCCGACCTGGATGCCGCCGCGGCCCGGCTGCGGCCCGTCTACGCGGCGGGGCGGCGCGTCGGGCTCAGCGAGCGGGCGCGCGAGGAGTTCTCCGACCGGCTCGCGGACGCGGTCGGCGCGGCAGCCGCGGGCCAGGCCGCGGAACGCGCGTGGCGCCGCAACGCGGGCAAGGCCTGCGGCACTCCGTGGCTGCGCCTCTGGCGCTGGTACGAGGACCGGCGCTTCCCGCTGCTGCGCGCGAAGCCGGCCCCCGCCCCGCCCGCCGACGAGGAGGCGACCGCCCGCCAGCGCGTCGAGCAGGCGGTGCGCACCGTGGGCGACGAAGCGGCGGCCGGGCTTCCGGCGCCGTGGGCGCAGTCGGTCAAGGAGGCCGCGGCGCGCGGCGCTCACGGTCTGCCGGAGGCCCTCGACGAGCTGGCCCTGACCGCCGCGAGCCCGGCACGCCGACCTCCACGCCCGGGCTGGTGGCCGCTCGCGGTGCTCGGCCAGGCCTCGATGACGCTGCTCCAGATCGTCGGCGGAGTCTGGCTGTTGGGCCAGGTCATCGGTGTCTTCCCGCCCAACCTCGGCTCGCCCGTCCTGCTCATGATCGCCGGCATCGTGGGCGGCCCCGGGGTCGAGTGGGCCTGCCGGATGGCGGCACGCGGCCCGGCCCGGCGGTACGGGATCGAAGCGGAACGGAAGCTTCGAGAGGCCGCCGCGGCGTGCGGGCGCGCGCAGGTGCTCGACCCGGTCGCGGCGGAGCTGCTGCGCTACCGGGAGGTGCGTGAGCAGTACGTACGCGTCACCGGGGCCGTGGGCGCGGGGCCGGTGACGATGGGTTCCCTCGGCGCGGTCGGCTCCGCCCGGCAGCCGGGTTCCGGTGGTTCGGGCGGGGGCCGGGAGGCGGACGCTCACGGTCGGGTGACGGAGTTGTCCACAACCGGCCGGTAGTCCACAGGCCGGAGCGGGCTCGTCTCGCAGGTAGCAGTCTGAGGTCGTCGCGGCGGATCGCCGGTCGGTCTCCGCGGCACCTGCGGGACGGGCCCGCAGGCATGTGGTGAGGGGACGGGACGAGATGAACGAGACGATGGTGACGGTCGTGGGGAACGTCGCGACGAAGCCGGTCTTCCGGGAGACGCAGAACGGCCCGGTGGTGCGCTTCCGCCTAGCCGTGACCTCCCGGTTCTTCGACCGTGCGGCGCAGGGCTGGAAGGACGGGCACACCAACTTCTTCACCGTGTGGGCCTGGCGCTCGCTCGCGGCGAATGTGGCCTCCTCGGTCTCCGTCGGTGAACCGCTCCTGGTGCGCGGCCGGTTGAAGGTGCGCAGCGAGGAGCGCGGCGGACAGTCGTGGACATCGGCGGACATCGAGGCGTACGCCGTCGGGCACGACCTGGCCCGCGGAACGTCCGCGTTCCGGCGTACGAGCAGGGCGTCGGCGGACCCGCTGATGGAGCGTCAAGGCGCTGCCGAGCGTGGCGAATCAGCGGCCCAACTCTCTCCGGACGAGCCGCAGTTCGAACTTCCCGCGCCCGCGCCCGTGCCCGCGGCGGCGCGGGAGCCGGAGCCCGCCACGTAGGGCGATCTGGGAGGTGATTTGTCGATTAGGGCAGGTCACAGTCGTATCCGGCGATAACGATTCCGAGTCGGAACGGTTATCGGATGGCATGACAGGGATATGCGTGGCGCGCGGCTTCATAGGATGCCGGACGTAACTCACGGGGCAGTTGATGCTGCTGGCGGGACCGAACCCCCCATGACCCCCCATGTGAACGGGTCCCGCCCGGAGGGGAATTCAGTGTTTTCTTCGTTCTCAGTACGTCGTCGCGGTGCCGCTCGCCGCACCGTCGCGGCACTCGTGTCCGGTCTCGTCGCGGCCGGCGCGACCCTGGGCGCGAGCCCGGCTGTCGCCGACGACGCCCCGCAGCACCAGGGTGGTGCGACCGCGACCTTGGGCGGGCTGAAGACCTACGGCCAGGCCGTCATACGTGACGGCGGCGAGCAGCAGCGCATAGCCGCGGGGCTCTTCGAGATGGCCGTGGACGACGGCGGCATGCTCCAGACGTACTGCATCGACGTCCACAACCCGACGCAGAAGGACGCGAAATACCAGGAGACCCCCTGGAGCGCGACCTCGCTGAACGGCAACCCGCAGGCGGGCAAGATCCGTTGGATCCTGCAGAACTCCTACCCGCAGGTGAACGACCTGGCGGCGCTCGCTAAGAAGGCCGGTGCCCGTGGCCTGACCGAGCAGGCCGCGGCATCCGGCACCCAGGTCGCCATCTGGCGCTACTCCGACGACGCCGACGTCGAGGCCCTCGACCCGCAGGCCGAGAAGCTCGCCGACTACCTGCAGAAGAACGCCCGCGACCTGCCCGAACCCAAGGCGTCCCTGAGCCTGGACCCGCCGGCCGTGTCGGGCAGGTCCGGCGAGCGGATCGGTCCCGTCACCGTGCGGACCAACGCGCAGAGCGTCACCGTGGCCCCGCCCGCGAACGCCGCGGCCAGCGGTGTGCGCATCGTGGGCAAGGACGGCGAGCCCCGCACCACCGCCGCCAACGGACACCAGCTCTACTTCGACGTGCCCGAGGACGCCCCTGCCGGGACGGCCGCGCTGACGCTGCAGGCCTCGACCACCGTGCCCGTCGGCCGGGCCTTCGCGTCCGAGACGAGGAGCCAGACGCAGATCCTCGCCGGGTCCAGCGAGTCCACCGTGTCCGCGACGGCCACGGCGCACTGGGCCGACAAGGGCGCGATACCCGCGCTGTCCGCGCAGCGGAACTGCGCCAAGGGCGGCGTGGACATCACCGCGGCGAACAAGGGCGACGAGCCGTTCACGTTCGAGCTGATGGGCGCCAAGCACACGATCGCCGCCGGTGACGCGCAGACGGTCACGATCCCGCTGCAGGAGGACCAGGCCTACGACTTCACGATCACCGGCCCGAACGGCTACGAGAAGCGCTTCAAGGGCGTGCTCGACTGCCGGACAGCGGGCAGCTCGGGCGGCGACAGCGCCTCCCCTGCGCCGCGGCCCAGCCCGGCCTCCGCGGGCGGCACTGGCGCGAACGACGGCCCGGACCTGGCCGAGACCGGCAGCTCCAACGCCACCCCGATGATCGCGGGCATAGCCATCGTGCTCGTCGTCGTCGGCGGCGGAGCGGTCTTCCTGCTCCGCAAGAAGAAGGACGGGGCGGGCGAGAGCGAGTAGCGCCCATGTGACTCTCCGAGCACAGCGGCCCCGACGCTCTCGCGTACGGGGCCGCTGCGCTTCTCGCGTACCGGGCTCGCGCACGTGTCAGGCCGCGCCCTCGGAGTCCTCACACGTAAGCCTGGTCACCGCAAGGTTCCCTTTGCGTCGCCTGGCCGAATCGCCCCCTTGTTGGCACTTCGTGTGCGTGTCACACAGGTCGGAGGCGGTGCGACTTGGTGAGGGGGCTCTGCATGTCTGTGCTGGGTGGCAAGCACGGTGATCCGTCGGACTGGGCTGTGCAGCGGTTCGGGCGGCATGCCGGCAGGCTCGCCGGAGAGATACCGAACCAACTGGCCAGGGCTCATTCGCGGGCACACGCGGTTCATCTCACCGCGAGGTTGAAGAAGCGCAGCCCGTACGGAGTGACCTTGGCCGAGGCGGTGCGTGAGCACCTGGCCGACATGGCTCGGGAGCTGGACGAAGCAGTCCGGGACGTGCGCGGGTACGAGTACGCCGTCATCAAGGACCACGCGCTCTTCCCGTTCAAGTACGCCGACCGCCCCAAGCCTCTCGACCGTGCGCGGTTGTCTGCCAACGCTTCGCCCACGCGCCGCCGGATGTTCCTCAGCCATGGACCGGATCAGGCGGAGGGCCTGTTCCCTCTGGACGACGCGTACACGACCGAGGAGTACGAGAAGCTGCACGAGACCTTCGAGGCGCTGGGTGCCTCCACGAAGCTCGTGTGTCTGTTCTTCACCGCCGACCCAGAGGGCGGCATACACGTCATCCACTGGGGAGACGCCCACCTCGAACCTGATCGCACCTTCACGTGGCTCCACAGCGAGCAGCTCCGAGTGGTGGCCTCGCCCCTGGAGTGAGGGTCGACAGATCATCTGTGATCGTGGCCGAGTAACGGCCAGGTCAGAGGCCATCCGCCATATGGGTTTCGTTCCTGCGGCAGCCGTACGGCAAGATGGGGTGTATCTGCCCACTTCCAGTTCTGCCGGACGGTTTCTCTTGGCTGAGTACATCTACACGATGCGCAAGACGCGCAAGGCGCACGGCGACAAGGTGATCCTTGACGACGTCACGCTGAGCTTCCTCCCCGGCGCGAAGATCGGTGTGGTCGGTCCGAACGGTGCCGGTAAGTCGACCGTTCTGAAGATCATGGCCGGTCTGGAGCAGCCGTCGAACGGTGACGCGTTCCTCTCGCCCGGTTACAGCGTCGGCATCCTCCTGCAGGAGCCCCCGCTGAACGAGGAGAAGACCGTCCTCGAGAACGTGCAGGAGGGCGTCGCCGAGACCAAGGGCAAGCTCGACCGGTTCAACGAGATCGCCGAGCAGATGGCGACCGAGTACACCGACGAGCTGATGGAGGAGATGGGCAAGCTCCAGGAGGAGCTCGACCACGCCAACGCCTGGGACCTCGACGCCCAGCTCGAGCAGGCCATGGACGCCCTCGGCTGCCCTCCCGGCGACTGGCCGGTCATCAACCTCTCCGGTGGTGAGAAGCGCCGCGTCGCCCTGTGCAAGCTGCTCCTCGAAGCCCCCGACCTGCTCCTCCTCGACGAGCCCACCAACCACCTGGACGCCGAGTCCGTGCAGTGGCTGGAGGCGCACCTCGCCAAGTACGCCGGCACCGTCGTCGCCATCACCCACGACCGGTACTTCCTGGACAACGTCGCGGGCTGGATCCTGGAGCTCGACCGCGGCCGCGCCATCGGCTACGAGGGCAACTACTCCACGTACCTCGAGACCAAGCAGACCCGTCTCAAGGTCGAGGGCCAGAAGGACGCCAAGCGCGCCAAGCGGCTCAAGGAAGAGCTCGAGTGGGTGCGGTCCAACGCCAAGGGCCGGCAGGCCAAGTCCAAGGCGCGCCTTGCCCGTTACGAGGAGATGGCCGCCGAGGCGGACAAGATGCGGAAGCTGGACTTCGAGGAGATCCAGATCCCGCCGGGCCCGCGCCTGGGCAATGTCGTCGTCGAGGTCAACAACCTCACCAAGGGCTTCGGCGACAAGCTCCTCATCGACAACCTGAGCTTCACGCTGCCGCGCAACGGCATCGTCGGCGTCATCGGCCCGAACGGCGCGGGCAAGACCACGCTGTTCAAGATGATCCAGGGGTTCGAGACGCCCGACTCCGGCGAGATCAAGGTCGGCGACACGGTCAAGATCTCCTACGTCGACCAGTCCCGCGGCAACATCGACCCGAAGAAGACGCTGTGGGCCGTCGTCTCGGACGAGCTGGACTACATCAACGTCGGCCAGGTCGAGATGCCGTCGCGTGCGTACGTCTCGGCCTTCGGCTTCAAGGGCCCGGACCAGCAGAAGCCCGCCGGTGTGCTCTCCGGCGGTGAGCGCAACCGCCTGAACCTCGCGCTCACCCTCAAGCAGGGCGGCAACCTGCTGCTCCTCGACGAGCCGACCAACGACCTGGACGTCGAGACCCTGTCCTCCCTGGAGAACGCGCTGCTCGAGTTCCCGGGCGCCGCGGTGGTCGTCTCCCACGACCGCTGGTTCCTGGACCGCGTCGCGACGCACATCCTGGCGTACGAGGGCGACTCCAGGTGGTTCTGGTTCGAGGGCAACTTCGAGTCGTACGAGAAGAACAAGATCGAGCGGCTCGGTCCGGACGCGGCGCGCCCGCACCGTGCCACCTACAAGAAGCTCACCCGGGGCTGAGGCGCCAGTGGCTCGGCACATCTACAGCTGCCCCCTCCGCTGGTCGGACATGGACGCCTTCGGGCACGTCAACAACGTCGTCTTCCTGCGGTACTTGGAAGAGGCGCGGATCGACTTCATGTTCCGGCTCGCGCCGGGCGACGGATCGCCCTCGTTCTCCGGGGGCTCCGTCGTCGCGCGCCACGAGATCGACTACGTACGGCCGTTGGTGCACCGCCATGAGCCGGTGACCATCGAGTCGTGGGTGACGAAGATCGGCGCGGCCTCGCTCACGATCGCGTACGAGGTGAAGGACCCGGACCAGGTGTATGTCCGGGCCTCGACGATCGTGGTGCCCTTCGACCTGGAGGCGCAGCGGCCGCGGCGGATCAGCGCGGAGGAGAAGTCCTACCTCCTGGAGTACATGGACGACTCGGCTCCGGGGGCGCTTGCCGCATGACGGCCGCGCCGTTGCGTTTCGCCGACGCCGGGGAGGCGGCCGACCTGGCCGCCTTCCTGGCCCGGCTCATCCACTACGATAAGGCCGCGGCCGTGCGGCTGCAGGCCGGCGGCGGGGCGCTCGCCGTGTTCGGGCGGCCGCCGTCCTTCGAGGTGCTCGCCATCCGCGCGGCCCGGCTCGCGGAGCCGACCGCGCTCGATGTGACCGTTTCGGCGGGTGAACTCCTCGAAGGGATCGACGAGTCGGCGGGTACGGCCGCCGTGCCCGAGGCCGTCACCGGGCCGCCGTGGGCCGGTGTGCTGCCCCCGCGCGGCGGCTGGCAGCAGCTTCCCGGGCTGCCCGGACTCGACGCGGTGCGTCGGGCCGTGGGCGTCGCGGTCGGTGAATTCCGGGCGCGTACCGAGGAGTTGGACCCGGAGAAGCGCACCCGCGCCGAGCTGGACCGGATCGGCCGGGAGATCTGGTCGCGGCCGGTCGGCGACACCGAACTGCCGGTCCGGGCCGCGCACGCCGCGCAGGCGCTCGGCTTTCTCCGCCCCGGGGGCTTCACGGCGGGACCGGAGAGCGGGCCCACGCTGCTCGCCTCGGGCGCGTGGCTGCGGTTGCGTACGCCGTACGGCTCGATCGCCGTGCGCAGGGCGGGAGTCGGCGCGCTGAGTGTGACGCCCGCCTAGCCCTTACGTTGTCCGTACCGCGCCCTGGTACGGGGCTTGGGAGCTGGGGCTGCCGCCCCAGACCCCGCTAATCGCCCTTCGGGCTTGTCCTCAAACGCCGGACGGGCTGTTTTATGCCGTGTTGACCATCGAGGCCGCGGCGTAGGTCAGGTAGTTCCAGAGCGTGTGCTCGTGCTCCTCGGAGAGGTTCAGCTCCTCGACCGCCACCCGCATGTGCTTCAGCCAGGCGTCGTGCGCGGCCTGGTCCACGGTGAACGGGGCGTGCCGCATGCGCAGGCGGGGGTGGCCGCGGTTGTCGCTGTACGTGCGGGGGCCGCCCCAGTACTGCATAAGGAAGAGCGCGAGCCGCTCCTCCGCCGGGCCCAGATCCTCCTCCGGGTACATCGGCCGAAGCAGCGGGTCCTCGGCGACGCCCTGGTAGAAGAGGTGCACCAGACGCCGGAAGGTCTCCTCGCCGCCGACCTGCTCGTAAAACGTCTCGTCCTGAAGCGTGCCGCGCGGAATCTCCATCACCCGACCATCGTCTCAGACGTGGCGACCGAGGACCCCAGGCCTAGGACTTCCCCTGTCAGGTCCCTGCGCCGGGTCTCGCCTCCGGGGGGATATCGCAGGACAGTGGGGACATGGGAGCCGAGCTGCCGCAGGAGACGCCCGCCGTGCCCGCCGTCGACGCCGTGCGGGCGGCCGCGGCGCGGGCCGGTCTGGTGCGGGAGATCGAGGCGAGTGGCGCATTCGACTCCGACCCGGCCTGGCGGGAGGCGTTCGAGGAGGTGCCGCGGCATCTGTTCGTGCCGTACTACTACGTCGGTACGGCGGAGGGGTACGAGCGGCTGTGGGGCGAGGACCCCGATCCGGGCCGCCGGGAGCGCTGGCTGCGCGGGGCGTACGCGGACGAGCCGCTGGCCACGCGCGTGCGCGACGGCGAGCTGATCTCGTCCAGCAGCCAGCCCTCCCTGATGGCGCAGATGCTCGCGGACCTCGCCGTACGGGACGGGGACGCGGTCCTGGAGATCGGTGCCGGGACGGGCTACAACGCGGCGCTGCTCGCCCATCGCCTCGGCGACGCGCTGGTCACGACGGTCGATCTGGACCCGGAGATCACCGAGTCCGCCCGTCGGCACCTCGCGGCGGCGGGCCTGCGCCCGAGGGTGGTCACCGGGGACGGAGCGCGCGGCTGCCCGGAGCACGCCCCGTACGACCGGATCATCGCGACCTGCGCTCTGGAGACGGTGCCGCGGGCGTGGCTCGCGCAGTGCGGGCCGGGGGCGCGGATCCTGGCGCCGATGGCCACGGGCCTGATCCTGCTCGACGTGCAGGACGGGGAGCACGCGGAGGGGCGGTTCCTGCACATGCCCGCGTACTTCGTGCCGCTGCGCGGCGGGGCCCGCGAGGAGGACCGGATGCGGCTCACCGGCGGGCTGCCGCGGCGGGCGCTGCACAGCGAGCTGTTCCGCTTCCTGCTGACGCTGACCCGGGACGTGCTCGACCCGCACGAGGCCCTCGCGCTCTGGCGGCGCGAGGGCAAACCGGCGCGGGAACGGTTCGGGGTCACGGTGAGCGGCTCAGACGTATGGGCCTGGCTGGATGATCCAACCGGCCCGTACGCCTGGCCGCTGCCGTGACCCCGGACGGTCCTGCTCCGCGCTGCGTCAGCCGCGCCGGACCGTGATCGTCGTCCAGGCGCCGACGTGCACGCGGTCGCCGTCCTGCAGCGGTACGGGGACGAACGGCTGGATCGGGTCCTCGCCGCCGTTGACCGTGGTGCCGTTGGTGGAGTTCTGGTCGACGACCGCCCAGCTGCCGTCCGGCTGCTGGACCAGGACCGCGTGCTGGTGCGAGACGCCCGGGTCCTCCGGTGGCACCGACAGATCGATGTCGGGGGTGTCACCGGTGGAGTGGCGGCGGCGGCCGATCGTGAGCTGGTTGCCGACCAGCTGACGCTGCTGCTCCGGGGAGTACGCGGGCAGGTTGAGGCTGGAGGCCTCGGGGCCGCTGCGGTGCATCATCGCCATGAAGTACTCGCGGTCGGGACCGATCGTGGCCGTCCAGCCCGCGGGCGCCTGGTTCTGCGGCGGGAAGCCGGGGCCGGGGCCGGGGCCCTGGCCGGGACCGGGACCGGGTTGACCGTGCAGACCGGGGCCCGGCTGACCCTGCGGACCCGGACCCGGCTGGCCCGGACCCGGCTGGCCCTGTTCGGGGAAGCCCTGCTCCGGGAAGCCCTGGCCAGGACCGCCGGGGCCGCCGGGGCCGCCCGGGCCGCCCGGACCGCCCGGGCCCTGGTCGGGGAAGCCGGGCTGCGGCGGGGCCGGGGCGGGAGCCGGAGGTGCAGGCGGCGCCATGGACTCCTGCGGGGACGGCGGGGCCTGGCCCGACGGCGGCGGGATCATCCAGTCGTCGTTGCCACCGGGGCTCGGCGGAGGCGGCGGCGACTGCGGACCCCCCTGCGGGAAGCCGGGCGGCGGACCCTGCTGGGGACCGCCCTGCGGGCCGGGCCCACCGAGCGAGCCCTGAGGACCGGGGCCGCCCTGCGGACCAGGACCGCCCTGAGACATATCCGGGAAGCCGGGCGGCGGCGGACCCTGCATGCCCTGCGGGGACTGGGGTGCCTGAGGTGCCTGAGGTGCCTGGGGTGCCTGGGGTGCCTGCGGAGCCGGGGGCTGCTGCGGGCCGCCCTGCATCGGCGGAGGCGGAGGCGACGGCATCGACGGCATCGACGCGTCCGGCTGCAGCGGCTCCGCCGGGCGGTTCATCTGCGAGGGCCGCGAGCTCGTGTACTCACCGCCGCCGGACGGCGGTCCTGCCTGCGCGAAGCCGGGCGGCAGGTTCAGGCCCGGGGCCGGCGGGGCCGGGGGCGCGGGTGCGAACGACGTCGCGGTGTTGGTGAGGAAGTTCCACCGGCACTCCTCGCAGAACGGGGCGTTCGCCTCGCGCGGGGTGTTGCACTGCGGGCAGTTCTCCTGCGGGCCTCCGGCACCCGGCTGCGGGTAGCCGTACCCACCACCGGGGGCGGGCGGGCCGGGCTGCTGCTGCGGGTAGCCGTACCCACCGCCAGGGGCGGGAGGGCCGGGCTGCTGCTGCGGGTAGCCGTACCCACCGGCCGCCGGGGGCGGCGGGGGCGGCGGAGGCATCGCACCGGCCGGCGCGCCTGCTCCTGCCATGCGTTGGCCGCAGACCTCGCACCAGTCGTCGGAACCCGACTGGTGTCCGTTCGGGCAGGTCGGCATGTCGGCGCTCCCCCTCTCCTTCACTCCTGCAGGTTCTTACTTCTGCACGTTCTTACTTCTGCACGTTCTTGACGCGAACCGTTCGGGTCGACCTGGTCTCGAGAGTCATCTCGTCGGCCTCTTCGACCTTCGCTTTCAGTCGCACAGTACCCGTCGCCGCGTCGACGACGTCGACCACCTTGGCAAGGAGCTTGGCCGTATCCGCGTTGCCCGAACCCGCGGCCAGCTGAACGGCGCGGCCCAGCTTGGCCGTTGCCCCGTCCGTATCGCCGGACTTACGGGCGTCGAGTCCCTGCTGGATGACTTGTGCCAGTTCGGCCTGGCCTGTGTAGTGCGCGACCTGGGGGTTGATCGCCGTGGAGGCCACCAGGTCGTCCGTCCAGACCGCCCGTACCAGGCCCTGCGAGACGCTCTGGGCGTTGCCGTCGCCGCGGTCGATCACCAGGGAGACGCGGGCCGCGAGCATCTCCTGGCCGATTCCGGCGTCCGGGACCTCGACGCATACGTGGTAGTCACGGGACTCGTCGCCCCAGGAGCCGGTGGGGTAGTCGCCCGCGCGGGGGCCGACAGGGGTGCGGCGGTCGGTCACGTCCTCGACGGTGGGCGCGACCTGCTTCACGAACTTGATCTCCGCGCCCATCGGCGTCCACAGCCGCAGTGCGACGTCGGCGATCTCCTTGCCCATCGCCGTCTCCATGAGCTGGGTGAAGTCGGCGGTCAGTTCGGCCGGGTCGGCCACGATGTCGGCCGAGCCGAGCAGGGCCGAGGCGATTCCCGTGACTTCTTTCACTTCCCAGTCCGTGCCGACGCCGCGTGCGTCACAGGTGAAGCGGCCGGCGGCGGCGTCCAGGGCGGCCCGCAGGTCCTCGGGCGACTCGTGCTCGTTGCGCCCGTCGGTCAGCAGGATGCCGTGGCGTACGGCGGTGTCCGGGACGCCGTCGGAGTTCAGGAGCCGGTCGGCCAGGCGCAGCCAGCTGCCGATGGCGGTGCCGCCGCCCGCGGAGAGCCGGCGCAGGGACTGCCTGGCCGCCTCGCGCGTACGGGGACCGGCGACGGCGAGGCGGCCGCCGCCCGGGTAGACCTCCTCGGCGACGTGGGTGCCGGCGATCACCGCGAAGCGGACGCCGTCGCGCAGCGCGTCGATCGCGGCTGCCGTGGCATCACGGGCGCCGCGCATCTTCGTCGGCGGGTAGTCCATCGAACCCGAGCAGTCCACCATGATCGCCACGGCTGCGTCCGGGCTCGTGCCGTCCGGTGTACGGCCGTCGGCCGTGCCGCCGCCGGCCGACGTCACCGTCACGATGGCGTTGACCTCGCGGCCGCCCTCCGGCAGGTACTCGTTCGCATAGACCTCTACGGCGAACTGCGGACCGTTGGGTTTCGCGAAATTGGCCATGAAATGTGCCCCCCTTGATTCCCCTGATCCCCTGATTCCCCTGCTCCCGCGAGCCCCTGATTCCCCTGTTCCCCCGAGCCCCGTCGCCCGCGGGACCCGTCAGGCCGAGCCTGCCCCCGGTGCCGCGACGGGGAACGGCAGCACCGCCACTGTTACGTTGTCGTGCCCGCCGCCGTCCAGGGCGTGGCCGACGAGGACCTGGGCGCTGTGCAACGGCCGGCTGCCTGCGTCGGCGGGCACGGCGGCCGCCATCTCCTCGACGCCCTCCGCGTAGTTCCACAGGCCGTCCGTGCACACGACGACCACACCGGGCCGGTCGGGCTTGAACGACGCGGTGTGCGGCTCCAGTTCGTACGCGTCCGCGCCGAGCCAGCCCGTGATGGCGTGGGCCCGCTCGTCCGCGTACGCCTCCGCCTCGTTCATCAGGCCCGCGGCGACCATCTGCGCCGCCCAGGAGTCGTCCTCGGTGAGGCGGGCGGCGGGGACGGAGCGGTCGGCCGGGATCCAGTACGCGCGGGAGTCGCCGACCCAGCCGACGACGAGCAGGCCGCCCGCGACGACCGAGGCGACGATCGTGCAGGCCGGGGCGTTCTGGTGGTGGTCGTGCTCCGCTGCCGGACCGCCCTGCTCCGCAAGGGAGTTGACCGCGTCGGACGCGGCGATGATCGCGTCGTGCATGGCCTGCTGCGGGTGGACCTCGCGGGGCAGCGCGGCGAGCAGCGACTCGTTGGCGGCCTGGGCGGCGGCGACCGAGGCCTCGTCGGGCCGCGTCGCGGAGGAGACCCCGTCGCAGACCACGGCGACGACCGCGGGGGAGCCGTCGGGCAGGGCCGTGGCGGAGACCGTGAACGCGTCCTCGTTGCGGTGGTGGCGCAGGCCGCGGTCGCTGACGGCGGCCACGGCGTCCAACTCCTGCTCCATGTGGTCGCGTTCGCGCGGCTGGGCGTGCCCGCAGCGCTCGCAGTAGCCGTCCCGGTCGACACGGCCCGCGCGGCAGGCCACGCAGAGCTTCGTGCCCGCCGGGGGCGTGGGTGTGGGTGTGGCCGTACGCGGATCGGGCGTGCCGCGCGACGGCGTGGACGGCTCGTCGAAGTCACCGAGGCCGTTCGCGGCGGCAGGGGCGGGGCCGGGGGCGGCCGGGGCCTGCGGTGCGGGCGGAACACCCGGCATGGGCGGTACGTCCGGCATGGGTGGCGCATCCGGCAGGGGCGGTACGGAGTGATCCGCGCCCGGGGTGCGTTCCGTTCCCGGAGTGCGTTGCGTTCCCGGGGTGCGTTGCGTTCCCGGGGTGCGTTCCGCGCCGGGGGAGTGGGCCGCGCCGGGGGAGTGTGCGGTGCCGAGCGGGCTCGCGGCGGCCGGGAGTTCGGCGTCGGCCGAGTCCCTGCCCGCGAGGTCGCTGGGCAGGTGCACCGGCGCCGGTACGTCCGCGCTGTCCACCTCCCGGGCCTCGGGCCACTCGACCGGGGCGCCCGGCGGGGCCGGGAAGGGCGGAGCGGGCTCGGTGGCCGGTGACGCCGCGCCTGGGCTGATGGCGATCGTGGGATGGTCCTCCTGCTGTGCGCGCACGGCCGACAGGTCGTACCCACACGCTCCGCAGAACAGGTCACCCGACTCCAGCGGTTCGGCACAGCTGGGGCACGTCGGCCAAGGAGACCCGGGGGTCACCTGGTGCATCTGCGACATCAATCACACCCACGTCCGGGGGCGGAAGCGGTTGGCCCGCTCCACCAGTTCGATCCTTTCGGCGCCGCCTTTGGCCAGCCTGGCGAGCGTCCGGTACGAGCGTTCGAGCCCGAAGCGCAGGCCACGCTCGTCCAGACTGCTGCCGAGCAGCACGGTCTCGCCGGGGCCCTGCGGCGGCGCAGTAGTGCCCCGGCTCCCGGAGAGCACCCAGTCAAGGGCGGTCCCCAGGACCTCGGCCGACAGTTGTTCGCGGCGGACCGCGTCCAGACCGAAGTGCTGCAGCGCCTCGACCTGCCCCGCGGCGGCGGTCAGATCGTCGAGCAGCGGTTCGTGCACCGCCTGGTCCCGAAGTCGGGCGCGTACGGCGGCGATCCGGGCCGCCGTGAAGTGAATCGACGCCTCCGGAACGGCTTCCAGGGTACGCACCGCCGCCCGCCGGTCGCCCGCGGCCAGCTGGACCCGCGCGAGCCCGAACGCCGCGCTGACGTATCCCGGATCGGCGGTCCACACCAGGCGGTAGTACTCGGCGGCGTTGTCCAACTGCCCGAGCACCTCGGCACAGACGCCGAGGGCCAGCTTCGGCGCGGGCTCGCCGGGGAACGCGTCGTAGACGGCGTCGAAGGAGAGCGCGGCGGTCTCGAAGTCGCCGGTGGTCAGGGCGACCAGGCCGCGGTACCAGATCACCCGCCAGTCGTCCGGGTGGCCGTGTTCGAGCTCGTCGAGGCAGCGCACGGCGGCGTGCAGCTCGCCCGTCTCCAGGCGGGCCCGCAGCTCGCGCAGGCGCAGCTCGACCGAGGGCGCGGGGGCGGCGTCGAGCGCGGCGATCAGCTCGGCGGGCGCGGAGGCCATCAGGCCCGCCAGGAACCCGGCGTTGAGATCGCCCGCGTCGACCAGCGGCACGGGAAGGGCGAGCGCGGTCGCGGCGGTGTCGAGGGGGCGGACACGGCACCCGGCACCGGGGTGGCCGCCGGAACCGGCGCCTCCGGCGCCCGCCTTGGCAGCTCCTCTGCCCACCAACGCACCAGCGGCTCCGCCGCCAAGCATCCCGGCACCTCCGGTGCCAGAAGAATTGACGTGCCCGGCACCTCCAGCGGAACGCGCACCCCCAACAGAACCCGCACCTCCAGCGGAACGCGCACCCCCAACAGAACCCGCACCCCCAACGGCCCGCACCCCCAACCGCGAGACCTCCCCGCCCCCCGCCACGAACAACTCCGTGTCCGTGACCCGCACCTCGGGCCCGAACAGGGTGGACAGGGCCGGGCGCGGGCGGCCCGACTGGACGGCGACGACCTCGCGCAGCACGCCCGTCAGCTGCTCGGCCATCTCCTGCGCGGAGGCGAACCGGCGGGCCGGGTCGGGGTCGGTGGCGCGGACCAGGAGGCGGTAGAACGACTCGTACCGCTGGAAGACCTCGATGTTGCCGGGGTCGGGCAGGGAGTCCACGAAGAAGTTCGTGTACCCCTGGAAGTCGAAGGTGAGGACCGCGAGCGTGCGCGCGACCGTGTAGAGGTCGGACGCGACGGACGGCCCAGCCTCCGCGACCTCGGGCGCCTGGTACCCGACCGTGCCGTAGATCGCCGACTCGTGGTCGTCGAGGCGGCGCACGGCACCCATGTCGATCAGCTTCAGCTGGTCCTGCTGCTGAATCGCGTTGTCGACCTTGAAATCGCAGTACAGGAGGTTGCGGCTGTGCAGGTGGCCGAGCGCCTCCAGGGCCTCGATGCCGTACGCGCAGGCCTGCTCGACCGGGAGCGGGTCGCGTCGGCCCTCCGCCGTGCGGCGCTCGTTGGCGATCTCCTTGAGGGACTTGCCGCCGACGTACTCCATCACTATGTAGCCGTCGAGGGAGCCGGTGCGCTGGTCGAGGTGCTCGACGAAGTTGTAGATGCGGACGATGTTGGCGTGCTCGATCTCGGCGAGGAAGCGGCGCTCGGAGATGGCCGCGGCCATCGCGTCCTGGTCGCCGGTGTCGAGCAGGCCCTTGAGGACCACCCAGCGGTCGGACACCGCGCGGTCGATGGCGAGATAGATCCAGCCGAGCCCGCCGTGCGCGAGGCAGCCCACCACTTCGTACTGCCCGTGCACGATGTCGCCGGAGCGGAGCTTAGGCACGAACGAGTACGGGTGGCCGCACTTGGTGCAGAACCCTTCCGTCCGCCCCGGGCGGTCGCCGCGCGCCCGGCCCACCGGCGCACCGCAGTCCGAGCGGGAGCAGAACCGCTTCCTCTCGGGGACCTCCGGGTCCGCCTGGACCATCGCGCGCGGGTCGGGACGCGGCACCTGCGGCATCTCTACCAGGCCCACGCCGAGCCGCCCGCGCCCGGAGGCTCCGGACGGCGAGCCGGAGCTGCGCACCGAGACGGAACGAGCGGAGGCCGGGCCCGACATGGAGCGGGTCAGCCGGCCGGAGACCGAGCGCCGGGACGTGGACGACCGCGAGGAGCGCGAGGAACGGGACGACCGGGAGGAGCGGGCCGAGGTGCTGCCGCGGGCGGGCGCGGTGAGGCCCGTCGGCGCGGACGCGAGCAGGCCGTGCGGTGCCACGACCGGGGCCAGACCGCAGACGTCGCAGTACAGCTCGCCGCCGCCCATGTCCTCGTAACGGCCCTCGCAGTCCGGGCGCTGGCACTCTCTGCGCTCATCGGCGCTCACGGGTACCTCCTCACCTGCCGCCATCGATCCCTCTGCCGCCATCGATCCCTCTGCCGCCATCGATCCCCCTGCCGCCATCGGTCCCCCTGCCGTCGTCGGGCGTGTGCTGCTGCGGTACGCGGCCGGAGAGGACCTCCGCCGCCGCGTACTGGTAGCGCAGCACGGCGTCCTCGGCGACCCGCAGGTCGCAGGGCGCGCTCCACAGCATGCGGCGGGCCGCGTCGTACCGCTCGATCAGGAGCGGGTCCTCGGCGGCGCCGTGCCGGGCGACCTTCGCCTTGTACGCGTCGAGGCGGCCGCGCAGCTCCGCGCGGACCGCGAGCGGAGCGGTGACGGCGGTCAACGACTCGCGGGCGCGCAGGAGTTCGTCCTCCGCTCGCCGCTCCAGGGACTCCAGGAGCGGGGAGAGCCGGTTCCACTGGCCGTGCCTGCGGTACTCGGCGGCGGCCGCGAGCTGTTCGTGCAGCGCGGTGGGCGGTCCGCTGACCGCGGGCACCTCAGTCGCGGCGATCTTGGCGAGCACCTCCCCGCGGGCCGTACGAGCCTCCGCCAGGGTCCGGTCGGCGCGGGAGAGCACGTCCCGCAGCCGGCCGAGGCGCGCCTCGGCGTCCTGGCGGACGGTGAGCACGGCGTCGATCTCCCGGCGCACGTCTTCGAGTGCGCGCGCCTCGTGGTCGTACCGCTCGGTGTCGGGGCGGCCGCCGCCGGGGGCCGAACTGCCGCTCCTGGCGCGCCAGAAGGCCAGCGGGTCGGAGATCACCTGGGCGCGCAGCTCCGTCAACTCCCGGGTGATCCGCTCCAGATCGTCACCCGCGGGGTGCTCGCCCGGGCGTACGCCCACGGATGCGGCGAGCTTGCGGGTGCGGTGCAGCTCGGCGGCGAGGAGGTCGATCCGGGCGGGCAGCGCGGACCAGACCGCGTCGGCGGCCACGACCACGTCGAGGGACGAGGCGTACAACTCGTTCATCCGCTCGACCAGTTCGGGCAGCGTGAACTCCTCGCTGAGCCGGGCGGGGCCGGTCAGGGACTCCGGGGCGCCGGTCGCGGGCGGTCCCGCGGAGACGGTGACGGAGCGGCCGCGCAGCAGTTCGGTGAGCTCGCCGAGGTCGTCACGGCTGGGCCAGCGTCTGCGGGCGCGCAGTTCACGGGCGCCGGTCAGGGCCGCGGAGTACGCGTCGAAGTACGCCCACAGGCGGGTGATGGCCTGGTCGGCGGCGGCCCAGCGGTCCGCGGTGACGCCGGTCAGCTCGGCGCCCTCCAGGAGTCTGCGGCCCGCGTGGTCCTGCAGGGCGAGCAGGGACGTCTCCACGGCCTCGTGCTCGGCGCCGATCCGGGCCAGGGCGCGGTCCACCTCGTCCCTGTCCATGACGGGTCCGGGGAGTGGTCCGGGTCCTGCGGGTCCCGCGACGCCCATCGATCACCTCTCGCTGTGCCGGTTCTGCGGTTCGTTTCGGTACTTCTCCGTTGGCCTGGCTCGTCCGGTCCGCCTCGTCCGGTCCGGCTCGTCCGGTCCGCCTCGCCCGGTCCGGCTCACCGCCCTCAGTCCTCGCGGTACTTCGGCTTCGGCGGTCCGTCCACGTTCTTCAGATCGTCCGCGAGCCAGTCCTCGTACGCCTTGTCCCAGTCGCTCTTGTCGTCCGAGCCGTTCTTGCGGTAGTCGACCAGGACCTGGTTGACCTGGCGGACCAGGTCGGGCGACTCCTTGCTCATCGCCACGCCGTAGTACTCGGTGGTGAAGGGGTCGCCGACCAGCTGCACCGTCGGGTCCTGCGCGGCCTGGCCCGCGGCGAGCGCGCTGTCGGTGACGACCGCGTCCACCTCGCCCAGCTGGAGCCGTACCAGACAGTCGAGTTGGTTGGGCACCGTGGTGGAGACATCGGCGCCGAACGACCTCTGCTTGAGCTCGGCCTCAGCCGTCGAACCCGCGGCCGTACACAGCCGCTTGCCCTTCAGCGACGCGTTGTACCCGGTGATCTTCGACTCCTTGGGGACGAGGAGCTGCTGCCCGGTCTCGAAGTACGCGGTCGAGAACGCGACGTCCTCGGCGCGGTCGCAGGTGATCGTCATCGTCCGCACCACCATGTCGACCTGCCCGGACTGGATGGCCCGCACACGCTGGTTGGTGGGCACCGCGCGGTAGACCACCGCGTCCGGGTCGCCGAGCAGGGCGTCGGCTATGGCCCGCACCAGGTCGATGTCGAAGCCCTCCAGATCACCGGTGGAGGGGTTGCGGTACCCCCAGCGGTAGCTGTTCTGGTCCACGCCGACGATCAGCTTGTTCGGTTTGTCCTCGCGCTCCTTGATCTCCTTGACCGTGGGTCCCTCGTCCTTGCTCGGGCGCAGGCTGCGCACCGCCGACTCGGGCGTGCAGTCGTCGGCCGCGGCGGGGCGGGTCACGCCGAGTCCCGGGCCGCCGGTGCCGATGGGGTCGTCCGGGCCTGTGCGGGACAGCGGGAGCAGGGTGAACAGGGCCGTCAGGACGCAGGCGAGGGCCATCGCGACCACGCCGCCCCAGCCGCGCAGTCGGCCGGGCAGTCGGCCAGGCAGCCGACCGGGCAGGACGCGCGCCGGAAAGAAGCCGTCGCCGCGCTGCTTCCGGGTCATCCCGCCCCCTCGCGTCGCTCCTGACGGGCCCGAATCTCTCGTAGCTCTCGTAGCTCTCGTCGATCTCATCGGGCTCATCGGTACTCCGAAAGCCTGCGGCCGATGCCGAGCACGGCGCCCGTCGCGCCGAGCACCGCGACCACCGCCGCGCCGACCGGCAGCCCCGTCATCGCGCCGCGGCCGTCCTCGGCGGCTCTCCTGAAGTCCCGCTGTTCATGCGCCACGGCCTGCTCCAGGGCCTGATCGGCCCGGTCGAAGGACTCGCCGGTCGCCTCGTCGTCGCCTATGACGCGGTCGCGGGCCTTCTCGTAATCCCCCTGCATATCGGCGTCGCGGGCGGCCTTGTGGCGCTTCTGCCATTCCTCCACGGCCCCCATGGCCTTCTCGACGGGCACCCGGCCCTCGTCGTCGTCGGCGTGGTGCAGGGCCGCGCCGAGGGTGCCCATTCCGGCCCGGTCCGTGCCGCCGTCGCCGAGCTTCCGCATCAGGGCGCGGTAGTCCACGTCGTACTTGTCCTGCCCGGCGTTCGGGCCGTCCGGGACCGTGACCGCCCCGCGCGCGACCAGGGTCAGGTTCTCGTTGCTGCGGGCCTGGAGGGTGCTGATCCGGGCGTCGTTGAGGACGTTGAGCGAGCGCACGCCGTTGTCGTACGAGTCGGCCAGGGCGGCGAAGGCGACCGTGTGCCCGGCGAGCAGCCACAGCAGGACGGCGGCGGCCGTGCCGGTCGCGGTGACCAGGCCCGGGTTGAACACCCGGTTCGTCCTGCGGTAGTTGCGGCGCTGGGCCCACACCAGGGCGGCCAGGGCGAGCAGGCCGAGGGCTGTCGCGGCCCACGGGTACGACTTCGCCGCGTCGTAGTCGGCGCCCAGGCGGGCCTTCTCCGCGTCGTAGAGCTCCTTGGCGGCGGGGAGCATCTCCGTCTGCATCAGGTCGTTGGCGTTGCGCAGGTACGCACCGCCGAGGGGGAGGCCCTGGCGGTTGTACGTACGGGCTGTCTCGATGCGCTCCGCGTACTCCGGGAGGAGGGCGTTGAGCTTCGCTATCCCGTCGCTCGCGGTGCCGGAGCCCTTGCTGTTGGCGGCGGCGGTGGTGAGTTTGCGGGCGGCCGTCGCGATGTCGTCCTCGTACCGCTCGCGGACCGCCGCGGGTTCCTGGCCCTCGGCGAGGAAGCCGCTCGCGGCGGCGGTGTTGGCGTCGGCGAGGGAGACGTAGATCGCGGCGGCGTCGGCGGTGAGGGGCTGGCTGCGCTCGATGACATCCTCCGCGGCGGCCGCGCGGCCGGAGGTCTGCCAGGCGGTGACGGCGCCGAACGCGATGACGAGCAGGGCGAGTACGGCGCCGAGGATGCGCAGCCTGCCGGGCTCGGTCGTCGCGGCGGCGCGCAGGTGCTCCGCGCCCTCGGCGAAGGCGGTGCGCCGCCGTGGTACGGCGCTGCCGCTGTGCGGGTCTGTCACCTCTCGACCTCCCCCGTGGCCATCCGACGGTCACCGCTCCCCAGGCCGTCCAGTATGACCGCAGGGACTGACAATGGCTCCGGCGTTTCCTGGATCTTGTTCGTAGCGCAGCGGGAACCTGGGGGCCAGCCCCTGCCCTTGTACACGTACGGGGGGATTGTTCGGTTCCCCGGGGTGGGGTGGGCAACTTGCGTTGTGCGGCGGCTGGTTCGGGTGGCGGGGGTGTTCTGTTCCCCTCCCCGCCCCTTCCCGAAAGTCCTGCCGGACGGGCCTCCTCAATCTCCCCCAGCTACCGCTGGGAGGTGCCCCCAGAGGGGCTGAATTTTCAGCCCCTCCGGCGATTGAGGAGCGGGGTCCGGGGCGGAGCCCCGAAGCGCCGCAGGCTTTCGGGAAGGGGCGGGTAGGGGAAGGATCAGGCGGGTGGCGCGTAGTGGTCGCGCAGCCGTGCGTACGCCGCCTCCTCCGCCCCCACCCGATCCAGCCCCAACAGCGCCGCGCCCAGGACAGGCCGGGCCGTCATCACCAGAGGGGCCGCCTTCGGGGCGCGGGCCGCGAGGCGGGTGCGGATGGCCGTGTCCAGGCCGGAGTGGCCTGCCGCGAGGATCGAGCCGCCGAGCAGCACCGGGACGTCCGCGTCCGACAGGTCGAGGCGGTCGAGGGCGACCGTGGCCATCGCGACCACCTCGGCCGCGAGCCGTTCGACCAGGGAGCGGGCCACCGGATCCCCGGCCGCCGCCGTGGCGAACAGCACCGGGGACAGTTCGTGCCGCCGTACCGCCTCGATGCGGCCCAGGTGCAGGGCCTCGATCAGCGCGGCCATGTCGGCCAGACCGAAGTGCGCGGGCAGGGCGCGGGCCAGTTCCGTGGGCCCGCCCCGGCCGTCCGCCGCGCGGGCCGCGTGCCACAGGGCCTCCTCCGCCAGGCCCCATCCGCCGCCCCAGTCCCCGGAGATGCGTCCGACCGCCGGGAAGCGCGCCGTACGGCCGTCCGGGGTCATGCCCACGCAGTTGATGCCCGCCCCGCACACCACGGCGACCCCGAGCGGCAGCGCCCCGGCGGGCAGTCCGGCGCGCAGGATCGCGAAGGTGTCATTGCGCACGTCGACCGTGCGCCCCCACCCCCGGGCCCGCAGTGCCTGGGTCAACTCCCGCTCCTCGACCGGCAGATCAGCGTTGGCCAGGCACGCCGACACATGTGCGACCCGGTCGAGCCCGGCCTCGGCGAGTGCCCGTACGACCGCGTCCGCGAGCCCGTCGACGGCCCGTTCCACGCCCACGCGCGGCGGCTGGAACCCCGCGCCGCGCGCCGCCCCGGCGACCCGGCCGTCGGGCGTCACCACGGCCACGTCGGTCTTGCTGTTGCCCGCGTCGACGGCGAGCACGGTCCCTCTGGGGCCCGCTTCTGTCACGCCCACGCGAGGTGCTCCCGGTTGTGGGCGATGAGCCGGTCGGTGAGGGTCTCGGCGTACTCGTACTGCCCGATCAGGGGGTGGGCGAGCAGCGCCTTGAAGACCCGGTCGCGGCCGCCACGCAGAGCGGCTTCCAGGGCGAGTTCCTCGTACGCGGACACGCCTGCGATCAACCCCCTTTGCAGCGGGTCGAGTTCAGGCACGGGGAGTGGGGCGGCGCCCCGCGCGTCGACGCGGGCCTGCACCTCGATCACCGCGTCGTCCGGCAGGAACGGCAGCGTGCCGTCGTTGCGGACGTTCACCACCTGGTACGGACTTCCTCCGGTGCCGATCAGGGACGCGGTGAGGTCGACGGCGGCCTCCGAGTAGAAGGCGCCGCCCCGCTTGGCGAGCAGCGCGGGCTTCTCGTCGAGCGCCGGGTCGGCGTACAGCTTCAGCAACTCCGCCTCCATGGCGGCCACTTCGGCGGCACGGGACGGCTTGGTGGCGAGTTCCCGTACGACCTCGTCGTGCGCGTAGTAGTAGCGCAGGTAGTACGAGGGGATGACGCCGAGGCGGTCGAGGGCGGGGCGGGGGAGGCGCAGGTTGTCGGCGATCTCGTCGCCGCTCTCCGCGAGGAGCCGGGGCAGCAGGTCCTCGCCGTCCGGGCCGCCGAGGCGGACGCCGTTCTCCCAGGTCAGATGGTTGAGGCCGACGTGGTTCAGGAAGATCTGCGCCGGGTCGACGCCGAGGGACGCGGCGAAGCGGCGCTGGAAGCCGATCGCGACGTTGCAGAGGCCGACGGCCTTGTGCCCGGCCTGGAGCAGGGCGCGGGTGACGATGCCGACGGGGTTGGTGAAGTCGACGATCCACGCGTCCGGGTTGGCGCGGCGGACCCGTTCGGCGATGTCGAGGACCACGGGCACGGTGCGCAGCGCCTTGGCGAGGCCGCCCGCGCCGGTGGTCTCCTGGCCGACGCAGCCGCAGTCCAGGGGCCAGGTCTCGTCCTGTTCGCGGGCGGCCTGGCCGCCGACGCGGAGCTGGAGGAGCACGGCGTCGGCGCCGTCGACGGCCGCGTCGAGGTCGGCGGTGGTGGTGAGGCGCCCGCCGCGGTCCTGCCGGGCGAAGATCCGGCGGGCGAGGCCGCCGACCAGGTCGAGGCGGTCGGCGGCCGGGTCGACCAGGACGAGTTCCTCGACGGGCAGGACGTCCCTGAGCCGGGCGAAGCCGTCGACGAGTTCGGGTGTGTAGGTGGAGCCGCCGCCGACTACTGCGAGTTTCATGGGAGTTGAGCCTTTCTATGGCGTACGAGGACGGCTCTCAGCCTTTGACGCCGGTCAGGGTGACGCCCTCGACGAAGGCCTTCTGGGCGAAGAAGAACAGGACGATGACAGGGGCCATGACGAGGACGGTCGCGGCCATGGTGAGATTCCAGTCGGTGTGGTGGGCGCCCTTGAACGATTCGAGGCCGTAACTCAGTGTCCAGGCCGCGGGGTTCTCGGAGGCGTAGATCTGCGGTCCGAAGTAGTCGTTCCAGCAGTAGAAGAACTGGAACAGGGCCACGGCCGCGACGCCCGGTTTCGCCATCGGCAGGACGACCTTCAGGAGGGTCCGGAATTCGCCGCAGCCGTCCACCCGGGCCGCGTCCAGGTATTCGTCCGGGATGGTCAGCAGGAACTGGCGCAGGAGGAAGATGGAGAAGGCGTCACCGAAGGCCATCGGAATGATCAGCGGCCACAGGGTCCCGCCCAGGTCCAACTGCTTCACCCAGAACAGGTACATGGGAATGATGACGACCTGCGGCGGCAGCATCATCATCGAGACGACCAGCATCAGGGAGAGCCGCCGGCCGCGGAAGCGGAACCGGGCGAGGGCGTACGCCACGGGAATCGAGCTGAGCACGGTGAGCAGCGTGCCGAGCCCCGCGTACAGCAGGGAGTTCTTCCACCAGGTGAGGAATCCGGGGGTGTCGAACACCTTGACGTAATTGCCGAACTCCCAGGTGTTCGGGGTGAGATCGCGGGTCAGGGCCTGCTGGTCGCCCATCAGCGAGGTGAGCAGCACGAAGACGAACGGCAGCAGGAAGAACAGGGCGGCGGCGACCCCGAGCGCATGCACGCCGACCCAGCGGAGCAGAGCGGTCCGGTTCATCGCTCACCTGCCCCGACGAGTCCGGCGCGGCGCCGCATGAGGAGAGCCGTACCGGCCATGGCGAGGGCGAAGAGGACCAGGGCGACGACGCAGGCGGAGCCGTAGTCGAAGCGCTGGAAGCCGAGGTTGTAGACGGCCTGGGGCAGCGTGAGCGTGGATTTCTCCGGATAGCCGGGCTCGAACTGCTGGCCGCTGCCGCCGATGATCCCGGAGGCCACCTTGGAGGCGACGATCGGCTGTGTGTAGTACTGCATCGTCTGGATCACTCCGGTGACGACGGCGAAGAGCACGATCGGCGAGATGTTCGGCAGTGTCACGAAGCGGAACCGCTGCCAGGAATTCGCCCCGTCCAGTTCGGCGGCCTCGTACTGCTCCTTCGGTACGTCGAGGAGTGCGGCCATGAAGATGACCATCAGGTCGCCGACGCCCCACACCGCGAGCATGGTCAGGGCGGGTTTGGACCAGTCCGGATCCGTGAACCAGCCGGGTGCCGTGAGGCCGATTCCCTCCAGGGCGCTGTTGACCGGCCCGGTGCCGGGATTGAGCAGGAAGACGAAGGCCAGGGTCGCGGCCACCGGCGGCGCGAGATACGGCAGATAGAAAAGGGTGCGGAACACCCCGGCACCGGTCTTGATCTTCGTGATGAGCAGCCCGACGCCGAGCCCGAACGCCACCCGGCACGTCACCATCACCAGAACCAGCCACAGCGTGTTGCGCAGGGCGGGCCAGAACATGGTGTAACTGCCGAAGACATAGGACCAGTTGGCGGTCGAGTTCCACGTGGGCGCGCCGAAGCCGTCGTACTTCATGAACGAGAAATAGACGGTCGACACCAGCGGATAGGCGAAGAAGACGGCGAAGCCGATCAGCCAGGGCGACAGAAAGGCAGCGGTGCGCAGCGCCGACCTTCGGCGCTTCGCGCGCAGCGTGTACGCGGAGTACGTGGAGTATGTGGAGTACGTGGTCATGGGCCGTGGTCCCCGGGCTACTTGGCCTGTGCGATATCGGTGTCGATCTCCCGGGCGGTCTTCTCCAGGCCCGCCTGAATGTCCCGCACGGCGCCCTTCTCGACCTGGTATCCGAAGTTCTGCAGCGACATCTGGTACGTGATGCCGTTGATCGCGCCGTCACTGGTGTTGGAGTCCGGGTGCCGCGCGATGTCGAGGAATGTCCTGAAGCGCGGGTCGAACTTCAGCTTCGGGGACTTCAGAGCGGCCTTGGTGGACGGCACGTTCTTGATGGCGTTCGCGAACTGCACGACCGCTTCGGTGTCCGTGGTCATGTACTTCACGAGTTCCCAGGCGGCGTTCTGCTTCTTGCTCGACGGGGCGATCCCCATGATCGTGCCGGACAGATACCCCTTGCCGTAGCTGTCGATCTGGTCCTTCGGCACGGGGAGCGGGGCCACACCGATCTCGAATCCGGGATCGGTCGCCTCGGCCATGCCGAGCCGCCACTCGCCGTCCAGCTGCATCGCCACCTGGCCGGTGTGGAAGGGGTGTTCGGCACCCCATTCGTCACCGAAGGTCTTCTGGTACTTCTCCAGCTTCGCGTATCCGCCGAGCCTCTTCACCAGGTTCCGCTGCCAGGTGTACATCTCCTTGAACGACGGGTCCTTCGCGATGTTGGACTTGCCGTCCTTCGTGAAGTACGTGGGGCTCCACTGCGAGATGTAGTGCGAGGGCACGGTCTCGTAGCCGTGGTAGTTCGGCATGAACCCGAGCTGTTCGTAGCTGCCGCCCTTGTGCTTGGTGAGCTTTTCGGCGGCCTTGTCGAACTCCTCCCAGGTCTTCGGCGGCGCCTCGATCCCGGCCTCTTCGAAGGCGTCCTTGTTGTAGTAGAGCCCGTACGCATCGCTGAGCAGCGGCAGGGCGCAGCGCCTCCCCTCGAACTGCGTGTAGTCGAGCAGCGGTTTCGAGAAGGTCTTCTCCAGGTCGAGCCCGGACTTCTCGATGAACGGGCCGAGGTCGGCGAAGGCGCCGGACGAGCAGAATTTCCCGACGTTGGCGGTGGTGAACGACGACACCACGTCCGGGCCCTTCGAACCGCCCGCGCGCAGCGCCTGGTTGAGCTTCTCGTCGTTGATCCCGCCGACCACTTTCACGGTGATGTTGGGGTGCTTCTTCTCGAACCGCGCGATGTTCTCGTCGATGGCCTTCACCTCGGACGGCGCGGTCCAGCCGTGCCAGAAGGTGATCGTGGCCTTCGCCTTCGGGTCGTCGCTCGGACCCGTTTCGGTGGAGCCCACGCAGCCGGTCGCGAGGACCGATATCGCTGCGGTGGGGACGGCGACGCGGAGGAACCTGTTTCTGCGCATGACGGTGTCTCCCTCGGCGGGGGCAGGGGCAGGAGGTTTCAGGAGCGTGCGGGTGTCGTGCGGGTGTCGTGCGGGCGTCGTGCGGTGGAGCAGGTCAGTGGGCGGAGGTGTCGAAGACCTCGGCGCGGGTGACGGCGAGCGCGCTCTCCAACGCGCCGCGCAGCACCGGCTGTTCGGTCACCTCGCCGAGGACGAGCCGGGGCCGGGAGGCGGCGAGCTCGGCGAGTTCGGACTGGATCAGGGCGCGCAGCGGTTCGCCGCCCGCGCAGGTCACGCCGCCGGACAGGACGACGAGCCCGGGGTCGAGCACCGCGACGACGGCGGCGAGACCGGTCGCGATCCGCTGCGCGGTCTGCCGCAGCAGCTCCCGCAGGGCCTCGGCGTCGCCGCTCTCCCGCTCGGCCTGGGCGTCGCCGCTCTCCCTCTCGGCCTCGGCGGCCCGTCTCAGGAGGGCGGCGGCCGTCTCCGCGTACGGCTGCTCGGCGGTGTCGATGCCGAGGGACTTGGCGATCCGGGGTACCGACTGGGCGCCGGCCAGCTCCTGGAAGCCGCCGCTGTTGGCCTTGGCGACCTGCCGTACGAGCGGGGTGCCCGGCACCGGCAGGAAGCCGATCTCGCCCGCGCCGCCGGTCCAGCCCCGGTGCAGCCGGCCGCCGATCACGAGGGCGGCGCCGATGCCCTCCTGGTTCCACAGCAGGACGAAGTCCTGGTCCTCGCGGGCGGCGCCGAGGCGCTGCTCGGCGACGGCGGCGAGGTTCACGTCGTTCTCGTAGTCGACCGGCATCGGCAGGGCCGCGGCCAGCTCGCCGAGGAGCGCGGGGGAGTGCCAGCCCGGCAGGTGGCTGGCGTACCGGAGGCGTCCGGTGTTCGGGTCGAAGGCGCCGGGTGTGCCGATCACCACCCGGTGCAGCTCGGCGCGGGTGAGCCCGGCGTCCTTCGCGGCACCGTCGACCGAGGCGAGCACCTGACGTACCACGTCATGGCCGCCGCGGCCGGGGGTGCGCAGCTCGAAGCGGCCGGCCTCGGCGCCGGTGATGTCGGCGACGGCGGCGACGATGCGCTCGGGCGTGACGTCGAGGGCGGCGACGTGTGCGGCGGAGGCGTTCACCGCGTACAGCTGGGCGCTGGGGCCCGGGCGGCCCTCGCTGGTGCCGGTCGCCACGACCAGGCCGGCCGCTTCGAGACGGGCGAGCAGCTGGGACGCGGTGGGCTTGGAGAGGCCGGTCAGCTTGCCGATCCGGGTGCGGGAGAGCGGGCCGTGGGTGAGCAGCAGGTCGAGCGCGGCCCGGTCGTTCATCGCCCGCAGCACCCGCGGTGTACCCGGTGTTCCGGGTGTCGTGGGGGGAGTCCCCGCCATGCCGTGCTCCTCCGTACGCAGGTCCCGTACTGTTAGGAAGGTTTCCTATTGGTTGTGAGGAACCTAGCAGCGGGCTTCGGGGTGACGTCAAGAGTGCGGACACGGCGCACCCCCGCCGGTTGCCGACGGGGGTGCGGAGAAGAGCTGAGGGTAAGGGGAGAAGGGGTGAAGGGGTGAAGGGGGCGAAGGGGCGAAGGAGCGAAGCGGAGGGGCCGTTACTTGCTGAGGCTCGACGGCGGTATCGGGGACGCCGCGATCGACTGCGGGGAGGTCGCCGAGGCGTACGCGGACGGGGCCGCGACCGCCGGGGCCGGGTTGCCGTTCTCGTCCTCCTCGGCGGCGAGCATCATGCGGCCCACGATGCGGATGCCCGCGACGTCGAAGGCCTCCTTGATCCGCCAGCGCAGCTCCCGCTCCACGCCGAGCGCCTTGCCCGGCATCGTCTTGGCGCTGACCCTGATGACCATCTGGTCCAGGTAGACGGCGTCCAGGCCGAGCACCTCCACCGGGCCCCAGAGCCGCTCGTTCCACGGCTCCTCCTTGCTCATCACGGCGCCCACCTCGGTGAGCGTCTCGC
The DNA here is from genome assembly GCF_029968015.1 of Streptomyces luteolus. GTDB lineage: Bacteria > Actinomycetota > Actinomycetes > Streptomycetales > Streptomycetaceae > Streptomyces > Streptomyces luteolus. The sequence continues at coordinate 38,641 of NZ_JASCIS010000029.1, read as the reverse complement.
GCACCTTCGCCAGGTCCTCGTCCGAGCGCACCGTGACGTCCACGCCGGCCGTGGCCCAGCCCTGGGAGAGGTTGCCGATGCGCTTGACCTCGCCGTTGCGCACGTACCAGATCTCGCCGTTGTCGCCGCGCAGCTTGGTGACGCGCAGGCCCACCTCGATGACCTCGCCGGAGGCGACGCCCGCGTCGACCGAGTCACCGACGCCGTACTGGTCCTCCAGGATCATGAAGACGCCGGAGAGGAAGTCCGTGACGAGGTTGCGGGCGCCGAAGCCAAGGGCCACACCGGCCACACCGGCACTCGCGAGCAGCGGCGCCAGGTTGATCTCGAAGATGCCGAGGATCATCAGCGCGGCCGTGCCCATGATCAGGAACGAGGCCACCGAGCGCAGCACCGAGCCGATCGCCTCGGAACGCTGCCTGCGCCGCTCCGCGTTGACCAGGAGACCGCCGAGCGCGGTGCCGTCGACGGCCTGGGCGCTGCGGTTCATGCGCTCGATGAGCTTGGTGATCGTGCGCCGGATCACCGTGCGAAGCACCGTGGCGATCACGATGATCAGCACCACCCGCAGCCCGATGCCGAGCCAGGCGGACCAGTTCTGCTCGATCAAGGCTGCGGCGTTCGTCGCCTTCTGCTGGGCCTCGTCGAGCTGGTTCGCGGGGTCCTTGGCGGATCCGGCCGACAGCGTCGACACGACGGACAGAAACACGGCGGGCACCTCCGGGCGTAGCGGCTGCCCACAAAAGGGAGAGGAGCGGGCAGACCAACCACACTAACGGGGCATTGTGTGTGGATCGTTGTGATGTTCGAAGGAGAGACGGTGCTCACGTCGAGGAGGGCCGGTCACGGTCGGCCGCCCCCCGGTGTGGTCGAAAACACTGCAAGCCCGTTACCGGCGCATGGTGGCGCTTCGACCAGGCATGAGGGGAGACTGAGAGCAGATCGTCCCGGCGCGAGCCACGCGCCGCCGGCGTACAAGGAGGCATCCGTGCCGCATGTCCTGGTCCTCAACGCGTCGTACGAGCCCCTCGGCGTCGTACCGCTCCGCCGCGCGCTCGTTCTGGTCCTCGAGAACAAGGCTCAGTGCCTCGAGGAGTCCGGCGCCTTTATGCACAGCGCGACCTACACCATCCCCGCACCCAGCGTGGTCCGGCTCAAGCGCTTCGTGCGGGTCCCCTACCGGGGGCCCGTTCCGCTGACCCGGCGCGCCCTCTTCGCCCGCGACGGGGGCCGCTGCATGTACTGCGGTGGCGTCGCAACCAGCGTCGACCACGTCATCCCCAAGAGCCGGGGAGGTCAGCACGCCTGGGAGAACGTGGTGGCGTCATGCCGCCGCTGCAACCACGTGAAGGCCGATCGTCATCTGCTCGAACTGGGCTGGCGGCTGCGTCACAAACCCGCCCCGCCCACCGGACTCGCCTGGCGCATCATCGGCACCGGGCATAGGGACCCGCGCTGGCTGCCCTACCTGCAGCCGTTCGGCGCGGACGACGCGATGGCCCGGATCGACGGCATCTCTGCCTGAGGCGTCCGGGTTTTTGTGTGACCGGGGCCGGTCGCCCGCGCCTCGACGGGTGACCGGGCTTCGGTCGGCGTGCGCAGGGGGACCCGTCTCAATCGCCGGAGGAGCCGGATTTCACCTCGTACGCCTCCACACCCCACAGCGAGTACCCGAAGCGCGTCCCCCGCTTCTCGCCCTGCACGCGGACGTAGCGGACATCTCGCTCGTCCATCCGGACCGTTTCCCGCCCGCCGCGGCCCTTGTCGACCGACGCCGCCGTGCGCCAGGTCTCGCCGTCCTCCGAGACCTGCACGCGGTACGCGGAGGCGTACGCGTCCTGCCAGTGCAGCGCGACCTTGCCGAGCCGCACCGGGCGGTCGAACTCCGCCTGCCACCACGCGTCGTCCTCGGCCGGTGAGGACCAACGGGTCTCCGGGTCCCCGTCGTTGGCCGCCGCCGCCGGGAAGTCGCGGGTCTCGTCGCCCGACGAGGTCGCCTTCGCGCCGCGCGCCAGATCGGGCCCGCCGGTGCGCGGGTACGCGCGGACGGTCAGCGTGCGGGTCTCGCCGCCGTACGAGACGGGCACCGCGTAGCTTCCCGCCGGGGTGCCCTCGGGCACCGTGATCTCGACCGGGACCGTGACATCCGTGCCGCGCGGCACCTTCGCCTCGTCCGGCACCCGCACCTCGACGCCCTCCGGGGCCCGCGCCGTGAGCTTCCCCCGGACGTCGGCGGGCCGCCGCGCGGTGAGCTTCGCTGTGACGCGTTGCGCCGGGCCGCCGATCTCCGCGTCGGCCTCGTCGCGGCTCAGCTCGAACGCGGCGTCGGCGCCGTCGGCGAACCAGGGCACGACGTGCTGCGCGGGCACCGTCGTCCGTACCGCGTCCGCCCTCAGGCCCTTCGCGGCGGTCTCCGTCCAGCCCTTGCCGGTGAGCCGGCCGAGGGTGCGCCAGCCCTCGCCGGGGACGTGCGCCTGCACGGTGCCGCGCTCGCCGGGCTCCGTCACCGCCGTCACGGCCTCGATGGGCCGCGGGCGCGGCAGCCGCACGGTGTACGAGGCGTCGTCCTCGGCGACCTCGCCGCGCTCCTCGGCGGTGCCGGACCAGCGCTCCGACTCCTTCTCGGCCTTGTCGAGGAACGGCCCGAGCACGCCCTTGCCGACGGTGGCGCGGCCCGACCGCACCTCTTCGCGGGCCGCGTCGAGCTCCTCGCGGTGCCGCCAGGCCCGCGCCCCGTCGCCGCGGCTCTGCGCGAGCAGCATCTCGACGGCGGCCTCGCCCGCGGTGCCGTACCGCCCCAACTGCTCGGTCCAGGGGGCCACTTCGGTGCCGAGTTCGGTGTCGCGCAGCCGCTGCGGGGTCTCGCGGAGCACCGTGAACGCGTCCTTCAGGCGCTGCCCGGCGGCCTCGGTGCGCCGCAGGTCGCCGCCCGCGCGCTCCCGCCAGAAGGCGTCCATCAGCGGCCGCAGATACGCGGACTCGTCGGCGCCGAGCACCGAGGAGGCCGTGTTGCCCGCGAGGGCCCGTACCGCCGCACGGCGCTTCGCGTCGCCGTCCGCGAGCTCGGCCGCCGTGGCGTCGACGGCGGCGCGCCAGGACTCCTGCGGGCGGTACGCCTTCGGGTTCCAGGCGTAGTCGGCGGCCGTGAACAGCGGGATGCGGGAGGCCACCGGCTGCTCCATGGCGTTGGCCAGGAGCGCGGCCGAGCCGCTGGCGACGGCCGGTTCGCGGCCCATGTAGGGGCCGAGGAAGATACGGTCTTGCGCGTAGTCGTTGACCGGGTAGTTGTCCATCGTGACCAGCGGATGCCCGAACGCCGCGCGCGCACCGGCCAGTTCACGCCCGGTGATGGTCTTCGGTACGACGCCGACGCCGGTCCACGCCACCTGCACCTGGTCGTCCAGCTTCGCGGAGAGCGCCTCGCGGTACTCGGTCGCGCCGTCCTGGAAGTACTCGGTGGGCATCAGAGTCAGCGGCTCCGCGCCCTGGTGCCGCTCCCGCAGATGCGCGGCGAGCGCCCCCGCCACCTTCGCCTGTGCGGCCGCTGCCGCCTCCGGTCCGGAGCCGAACGTCTCGGCGTCCGCGTCGCAGTGCCACTCGCTGTACGACACGTCCTGGAATTGGAGCTGGAAGGCCCGCACGCCGAGCGCCCACATCGCGTCGACCTTGCGGAGCAGCGCCTTCAGGTCGTCGTCGGACGACAGGCACATGGCCTGGCCGGGCGAGACCGCCCAGGTGAGCGTCACGTGGTTGCGGGCCGCCCGCTCGGCCAGGGCGCGGAAGCCGGCGCGCTGCTCGGCGGGGTACGGCTCGCGCCAGCGCGCCTGGCGGTACGGGTCGTCGCCGGGGGCGTAGACGTACCGGTTGAGCTTGGTGCGGCCCATGAAGTCCAGCTGTTCCAGGCGCTGTTCACGGGTCCAGGGCGTGCCGTAGAAGCTCTCGGCGAGGCCGCGCACGCCGGTGCCGGGCCAGTCACGGACGCGTACGCCGGGCACGGAGCCGGAGTCGCCGATCAGCTGGCGCAGCGTCTGCACGCCGTGGAAGAGGCCGTCCTCGCCGACGCCTTCGAGGGCGACGGTGGGCCTGCCCGCGACCCCGCCGACCGCGAGGCGGTAGCCGCCACTCGGCAGGTCGGCGCGGTCGGCGGAGCGCAGGGCGCGCAGTGCGGCGGCCGCGCCGGAGCGTCCGCCCCCGCCCGCCTCGCCCGCGCGCACGACGAGGGCGCCCGCGGGCGGCTTCGCCCCGCCCCCGACCTCGGTGACGCGGCGGGCGCCCGCGTTCCGCAGGAGGGTGCGCAGCGCGTCCACGGCGTACGGGTCGGCGCCCGCGTCCGTCGCGACGTACACCTGCTCGCCGATGCGTACGGCCCGGCCGCCCGCCTGGGCCTGCTGCGGGCGTGGCCACACCTGCGGCAGGGAGTCGTCGCTCGCGCGGTCGGTGCCCGCGGGGGTGTCGGGTTCGGTGACGGCGGGCTGCGGTGGCGCGGCGAGGGCTCCCGGTGCGCCGCCGATGAGGCCCCCGATCACCGCGGCCGCGATGGCTGCCGCCCGCTTCCTGCGCCGCACCTGCACGGCTGCCCCGCCCTTCTTCCGTACTTCCCGCACTCAGCGTCGGACGTCAGCTTAGGGCGCGGGTGCGGGGGGTTGTCTCCCCTCCCCGCCCCTTCCCGAAAGTCCTGCGGACAGCTCCGGGGGCTTCGCCCCCCGGGCCCCCATCCCGGGGCTGCCGCCCCTGTACCCCGCTCGGGGCTCCGCCCCGGACCCCGTATCGCGCTGAGGCGCTCGTCCTCAAACGCCGGACGGGCTGGTTTTTAGGAAGCGGGGCCCGGGGGCGCAGCCCCCGAAGCCGTCCGCCAGGACTTTCGGGAAGGGGCGGGGAGGGGAAGAAAACCGCCCGTCCCGGCACCGAAACGGCGCACAATCAGCGGCGAAACCCCCGCAACCCGCGTGATGTGCGTCACGTCGCGTACCCACCCCGCAGCACCCCGCAACCCCTCCCCGCCCAGACGCCCCAAGGGAAAGCCCCCAACTCCCGCCGCCGGAACAAAAGGTGGCCGCGAACGCGTTGGTCGAATGTGATCGGTTCCGCTGGGTAGGGAGCCCATCCGACCATGCCGCCCACCGAAGGAGGCCCTCGTGGCCGCATCGGCTCAGCTTCTGCTCGACGCTCTCTCCAAACGGTCGGAGCTGCGCGACCTGCCGGACATCTCGCTGGTGTCCGATCCCGACTCCGGGTTGCTCGGCTCCTGCGCCTGCTGCGTCGAAACGCCCCTGACGAGCGAGCCCCCGCTCGCCGACGCGGCCCCCCTCACCAGCGAACCCCCGCTCGCCGCCGCCCCTCTGACGAGCGAGCCCACCGCCACCGGAACCGCCGCCGGAACGGACCCTTCCCTGTACTGACGGGCGAGCCCGTACGGGTACCCCGGGCGCGCGGCCCGTCAGGGCACCCGCTAGTTTGGCACCGTGGACAAGAAGAACGCCCTGCGCACCGGCGCCGTAGCAGCCGGTACGACGCTGATGATGCTGCTCATGTCGTCCCCCGCGCTCGCGCTGACCCGCGACGACGGCGACGACCCCGGTCCCGGCCTGAACGTGATGGAGACCCTCGGCCTGTACGTCGTGGCGCCGATCGTGCTCTTCCTGGTCATCGCCGGTCTGGTGATGGTCGGGGACAAGTCACGCAAGGGCCCGAAGCAGGGCTGACGCCCGCAGATTTTCGCGAGGGCGCGCCCCACCACCGAGGTGGGGCGCGCCCTCGTCCGTATGCGCGAAACCCCCAACCTTTCACTTCTGCTGAACAGATCTGTCGAAAGTTTTCGATGGACCTAAGCAAGCGTGAAGTGCGACGGTAGCTCCGCAACGTGATCGAGGAGCCCGCGAGGGCAGAGGGGCAAGGGGTAACGATGGCAGTCCTGGACCGAGTCCACGGCAGCGCGACGACGGAAGCGGCCGATCCGGCCGACCGGGGAAGCGGGGGGAAGGCCCGGCGGGCCGCCACCCTCGGCCTGCTGCTCGCCGCACTCGCCACCGTGGTCTGGTCGGGCAGCTTCGTCACCTCGCGGGCGCTCGCCGACTCCGTGCCGCCGATCCAGCACGCGTTCTGGCGCTGGATCGTCGCGCTCGTCGCCGTCGCGCCGTTCGCCGCCCGCGCCGCCTGGCGGCAGCGGGCCCTGCTGCGGGAGCACATCCGCTTCCTGCTGCTCGCGTCCCTGCTCGGCGTGACCGTCTACAACACCCTCGTCAACCAGGCCGGGATCTCCACCACCGCCGGGAACATGGGCATGATCATGGCCGCCTCGCCGGTCGTCATGGCGCTCTACGAACGCCTCGGCGGCACCCGGCTCGGCGCTCGCAGGGTCGTCGGCATGCTCATCGCCTGCGCCGGGGTGCTGCTGCTCGTCAGCAAGGGCTCGCTCGCCATGGACTTCGCCGTCGGCGACCTGTGGATGCTCGCGGCGGCGCTCTCCTTCGCCTCGTACAGCGCGCTCCTTCGCCGCAAGCCCGCCGCGATCGAGGGGCTGTCGTTCCTGTTCAGCACGTTCCTGCTCGGTGCGCTGATGCTGGCACCGGTGTTCGTCGCGAGCCTCGTGATCCAGGGCGGCTTCGAGCCGACGCCCGCGACCGTCTCACCGCTGCTCTACGTCGGCGTGATCTCCTCCGCCCTCGCCTTCTTCGCCTGGAACAAGGCGATCTCGCTGATCGGCGCCGCCCGCGCCGGAGTCGTCTACTACCTGCAGCCCGTGTGCGTGGCGCTGCTCTCCTTCGTGGTCCTCGGCGAGCCGACCGGGCCCCTGCAGATCCTCTGCATGGTGCTGATCCTCGGCGGCGTGATCCTCGGGGCGGCGCGCGGCGGCACGTCGGCGAGCACCAAGTGAGCGCGGCGCGGGGCGGGCCGGGCGGCCCGGATAGGTTGCCGGGTATGACCGAGTGGGACATCAAGAAGCTGCAGATCCTGCGCACCCTCAGCGAGCGCGGCACCGTCACGGCCACCGCCGCCGCGCTGCTCATGACCCCCTCGGCGGTCTCCCAGCAACTGTCCAACCTCGCCAAGCAGTTGGGCGTACCGCTCCTGGAGGCGCAGGGCCGCCGGGTGCGGCTCACCGACGCGGCCCACCTCGTACTGCGGCACGCGGAGGCCGTCTTCGCGCAACTGGAGCGCGCCGACGCCGAGCTGGCCGGGTATGTGCGCGGCGAGGCGGGCGAGGTGCGGGTCGGCGCGTTCTCCACAGCGGTGCCCGCGCTCGTCGTCCCGGCCGTACGGCACCTGCGCGCGGCGGCGCCCGGGATCGAGGTGCGGATTCGGGAGGCGGAGGCGGCGGAGGCGTACGAGCTGCTCGCCGGGGGAGACGTGGACCTCGCCCTGTCCCTCGCCGCGCACGCGCCGACGCCGCGCGACCCCAAATTCACGCGCGTGCCGCTGCTTGCCGACCCGCTGGACGTCGCCCTGCCCGTCGGCCACCCGCTGGCCGGGCGGGCGCGGCTGCGGCTCGCCGAACTCTCCGAGGAGGCCTGGATCTTCGGCGGCAGCGGCCCCTGGTCGGAGATCACCCTCGCGGCCTGCGAGGCGGCGGGCTTCGTACCCGAGCAGGCGCACAGCGCGGCCGGCTGGACCGCGATCATGGCGATGGTCGAGGCGGGCATGGGGGTCGCCCTCGTCCCCCGGATGTCCGCCGTGCGCAGGGCGGGCGTCGTGATGTGCACCCTCGGCCCCGACCAGCCGCGCCGCCACGTGGTGGCCGCGATGCGCCGGGGAGCGGAGGACGGACCGGCTCTGGCCCGGGTCGTGGAGGCGCTGCGGGAGGCGGCGGACGCGCTGGGACGCGACTCAAACCCCGCCTGAGGAGATGTCAATCACGCTTGGCACGGGCTTACTTGGGGTAGTCCGCGAGCCGCGCAACCCACTCGGCCATTTCTTCACAACTTGATCATATTCCGCTTTCGATCAGTGGCTACGATGCGAGGCGCCTTGATCAACATGGGGCGCGGTTCATGCCCCGCGACGAGAGTGAGTGCTCAGTGGGGACCGACCTGGCCGTTCCGCCCATCTATTCGCCGTTCCGCGAAGCGATACATCCGCAGTACCAGGACATAGACCAACAGACCGCACTCTGGGCGGAGAAGTTCCGCATCGGCTCCGACGAGCTGCGCGGCCGGCTGGTCCGGCACGACATCGGCGGCTTCTCGGCCCGCATCCTGCCCGAGGGCCGCGAGGAAGTCGTCTCGCTGCTCTCCGACTTCGTCCTGTGGCTGTTCGGCGTCGACGACGGACACTGCGAGGAGGGCGAACTCGGCCGCAAACCAGGCGAGTTGTCCGGCTACCTCTCCCGGCTCCTGCGCGTCGCGCAGAACCCCGAGGCCCCGATGCTCCTCGACGACCCGCTCGCCGACGGCCTGCGCGACCTGCGCCGCCGCGTCGACCGCTACGGCACCGCGGGCCAGGCCGCGCGCTGGGTGGACGCCCTGCGCGAGTACTTCTTCTCCGTCGTCTGGGAGGCCTCGCACCGCACCGCGGGCACCGTCCCCGACCTCGACGACTACACCCTGATGCGGCTGTACGACGGCGCCACCTCCGTCGTCCTGCCCCTCCTGGAGATGGGCCACGGCTACGAACTGCAGCCCCACGAGCGGGACAACACCCGCGTACGGGCCGCCGCCGAGCTGGCGTCGTTCATCATCACCTGGGACAACGACATCTTCTCGTACCACAAGGAGGCGGGCGGGAAGGACGAGTTCTGGCTCAACGCGCTGCGCGTGCTCGAACGTGAGCGGGGCATCACGCCCGAGGCCGCGCTCGACCTGGCGATCTCCCAGCGGGACCGGGCCACCAGCCTGTTCCTGCGCCTGTGCGAGCGGCTGCGCGCCGACGCGAGCCCGCAGCTGCGGCAGTACCTGGACTCCCTCGCCAGCTTCATCCGCGGCGCACAGGACTGGGGGATCACCTCGGTCCGCTACACCACGCCGCACGACCCCGCCCGGTTCCCGGACGCGTTCCGGCAGACGCCGGTCGACGCGAGTCCGGAGCCGTTGGGGATCTCGGTGGTGGACTGGTGGTGGGACCTGATCCCCGACGGAGTCCGCACCGCCGACGCCGAGGAGCCGCACAGTGGCCGCTGACCTGCGCTCCGTCCCGCGCGCGCCCGGCGCGCTGCCGGTGCTCGGCCACGCCCTCAAGCTGTGGCGCGACCCGCTCGGCTTCCTCAAGTCGCTGCGCGCCAGCGGTGAGTTGGTGCGTGTCGACCTCGGCACCATGCCGATGTACGTGGCCACCTCGGCGAGGCTGATCAACGAGGTCACCGTCAAGAAGGCCCGCAGCTTCGAGAAGGGCCGGCTCTACGACCGCGTACGCCCCCTCGTCGGCGACGGCCTCGCGACCGCGAGCGGCGAGATCCACCGCAGGCACCGGCGGCTGATGCAGCCGATGTTCCACAAGGAGCGGATCTCCGGCTACGCCGCCGTGATGAGCGGCCGGGCCATGGAGCTCGCCGAGTCCTGGACGGACGGGCAGGAGATCGCGGTCGAGCAGGTGATGGGCGAGTACGCCATCGAGACCCTCGCGGCGACCATGTTCTCCACCGACATCGGCCGTCCCGCCGTGGCGGCGGTCCGCCGCCACCTGCCGGTCATCCTCAAGAACATGCTGATCCGCGCGGCCTCCCCCAAGCTCTTCGACCGGCTGCCGATCCGGCCCAACCGCGACTTCGACGCGGCGTCCGCCGGCATGCGCAAGGTGATCGACGAGGTCGTCGCCGGGCAGCGCAGCTCCGGCGACACCGACCGCGCGGATTTGCTGTCCGTGCTGCTCGCCGCGCGGGACGCGGACACCGGCGAGGCGCTGACCGACGAAGAGGTCAGGGACGAGCTGGTCACCATCCTGTTCGCCGGCACGGAGACCACGGCCTCCACCCTCTCCTGGACGTTCCACGAACTGGCCCGCCACCCCGACGTGGAGAAGCAACTCGTCGCGGAGATCGACGAGGCGGTCGGCGACCGTCAGGTCACCATCGAGGACATTCCCCGACTCCCCGGCATCCGGCGGGTGCTCGACGAGATCATCCGCCTCTACGGCGTGACCCTGCTGATGCGCCGGACCACCGAGGAGGTGGAGCTCGGTGGCGTCTCGATCCCGGCCGGTACGGAAATCGCCTTCAGCCTCTACGCGATGCACCGCGACCCCGACCTGTACGTGAACCCCGACGCGTTCGACCCCGACCGGTGGCTGCCCGAACGCCGGGCGGAGATCGGGCGGGAGGAATTCGTGCCGTTCGGTTCCGGCAACCGCAAGTGCATCGGCGACGTCTTCGCCTGGACCGAGGCCACGATCGCCCTCGCGACGATCCTGCGCCGCTGGCAACTGCGACCCCTGCCCGGGCACACGCCCAAGGAGGCGGCGTCGGCCATGACGCACCCCGACCACGTACCGATGAGGGTGGTGGCACGGCCCTGACGCCATCCCGCCTCTCGGTCACCCTCCGAAGAGGCGGGACCACCAGGAACGTCCGGTGCCGGAGGAGAGGGCCGCCGCCTCGGGTGGAGCCGTCTGCGAAACGGCGGGCAGCGGGGCCGACTCGGGGAGAGCCGGGAGGTTGCCGGTGACCTCGTTCCGGCGCGGGGTGAAGACCACGGGCAGCGACACCATCTGCTGCGACATCATGGACGCCTTGCGCGGCACCTGGTCCACGGGCACGGCCAGTTCGATGTCCGGCAGCCTGGTCAGGAGCGTGTCGATGCCCGTCTCCGCGATGGCCCGCCCGATGTCCTGGCCCGGACATTCGTGCGGTCCACCGCTGAACGCCAGGTGGGAACGGTTGCCGCGGACCGGCTTCGACAGGTCGGGGCGGACCTCCGGGTCCCTGTTCCCCGCCGCGAGGCCGAGCAGGATCGCGTCGCCCTCCTTGATCTGCTGCCCGCCGAGCTGGGTGTCCCCGGTGGCCCAGCGGCCGAGGACCGCGGTCATCGGAGGCTCGTCCCACAGCACCTGGTCGAGCGCGTCCGGCAGGGTCATGTGACCGCCCGAGAGGCTCGCGCGGAACCGCTGGTCGGTGAGGACCGAACGGAGCGTGCAGGCGATCAGGTTGGCGGTGGTCTCGAACGCCGCGATCAGGACGAGACGGACGTGCTCGACGATCTCGTCGTCGCTGAGCTGCGACTCGTGGTCGAGCAGCCAGGACGTCAGGTCCCGGCCCGGCGTCTCCCGCTTGCGCACCAGGAGCTGACCGAGCGCGTCGAGGATGTACTGGTTGCTCTGGACCGCCGTGCGCGTGCCCTTGAGCATGTCGCGGGCGGCCTCGACGATCCGCGGCCCGTACTCCTCGGGCATGCCGACGAGCTGGGTCATCACCAGCATGGGCAGCTGCTCGGCGAAGTCGGCGGCCAGGTCGGCGCGGCCCCGCTCCGCGAAGCGGTCGATGAGCTGGTGCGCGAAGCGCGTGACGTAGCGGCGCACTCCGCGCCGGTCGAGGCGCTCCAGCGACCCGGTCACGGCACCGCGCAGCCGCTGGTGCTCGGTGCCGTCGGTGAAGATGCAGCTGGGCTGCCAGGCGGCGATGGGCGCCAGCGGGTGGTCGGCCGTCACACGGCCCTCGCGCAGGTCGCGCCAGCGCCGCGAGTCACGGGAGAACCGCGAGGGAGTGCGGGCCACATCGAGGTTCTCGCGGTGTCCGAGTACCAGCCAGGCCTTCAGGTCACCGGGCAGCAACACCGGCGCCACGGAGCCGTGTTCAGCACGCAGCTGCTCGTAGAGAGCGCTCGGGTCCGCCTCGGCCTCCTCTCCGTAGAGCCGCCGCAGACCTTCGGCGTCCAGGTTGTGCGCGGGGCAGCCCGGCGGTGGGGCGGCGCCGTCGGAGGGGAAGGAGGAAGGGGTCACGACGCCTCCGTAGTAGCGACAGCAAGGCCCTGCAGATACCGCATCAACGCCATCAGCACGTCCCGGCTCGATGTGCGAAGGCGCGCGTCGCACTCCACGATCGGCACCGACGCCGGCAGGTCGAGCGCGCCGCGCAGCTCGTCGAGCGGGTAACTCGGCGCGTCCGGGAAGGAGTTCACCGCGACCACGAACGGTACGGAGCGCTCCTCCAGGCGGCCGATCACGTCGAAGCTGACCTCCAGGCGGCGGGTGTCGACCAGGACGACCGCGCCGAGCGCGCCCTCGAACAGGCCGCGCCACAGGAACCAGAACCGCTCCTGGCCGGGGGTGCCGAACAGGTACAGGACCAGCTCGTCGTTGATGCTGATGCGGCCGAAGTCCATGGCGACCGTCGTCGTGGACTTGCGTTCCACGCCCGCCGTGTCGTCCACGCCGACCCCGGCCTGCGTCATCGTCTCCTCGGTGGTCAGCGGCCTGATCTCGCTGACCGAGCCCACCAGGGTGGTCTTGCCGACGCCGAAGCCGCCGACGATGACGACCTTGACCGCGGCCGCGGCGGTCTCGGGCAGTACGTCCTCGCTCCGCGGCCCGGCGGCTTCGACCGAGCCGGGGCTCTCAGAGCTTCTGAAGTCCATCGATCACTGCCTCAATCAACGCGATGTCGGGGAGTTTTGCGGGCGGTACGGGCGGTCGGGAGAACACCCGGTTGTCGGCGATGAGGTCGCTGAGCAGCACCGTGACGACGCTGACCGGCAGGCTCAGATGTGCGGAGATCTCCGCGACGGACAGCGGCCGTTGGCAGATCCGGACGATCGCCGCCTGCTCGGGCTGCATCCCCGGCCGCGGCGCCGACCTGGCCACGATCAGGGTGACCAGGTCGAGCGTCGTCTTCGCGGACGAACCACTGCGGCCACCGGTGATCACGTAGAGCCGTTCGGGGCCGCCCCCGTCCCAGTGCGGTCCGTCCGAGTTCACCTCGCGGCCACGTCCTGCCGGGGCGGGGTGCTCAGGTGCTCGCCGATGCGCAGGACCAGGTCCCGCATGCGCTGGCCCATCAGGCCCGCGTCCACCCCTTCGTCGGCGAGCACGGCGAGGAACGCGCCCTGCCCGGCCGCCATCAGGTAGAAGAAGCCGCCGTCCATCTCGATCACGACGAGCCGCATCCGGCCCTCGCTGTACGGGAGTTCGGAGGCGACCGCACCGGCCAGGCTCTGCAGTCCCGCGCAGGCGGCGGCGAGCCGGTCGGCGGAGTCGGTGTCGGCGCCGTACTGCGCCATGCGCAGGCCGTCGGCGGAGAGGACCACGACCTGGCGGGTCTGCGGGACGCCTTCGGCGAGGTCCTTGAGCATCCAGTCCATGTTGGCGGCCTGGCCCGAGTGTCCCTGCTGCTGAATCACTGCTCGTTCCCCTTGCTAGCCGACGCCGAGGGGGCGTCGAGTTCCTGTGCGGCCCTCAGGCCGTTGCCGGTCGCCGCGGGGGCGGCGCCGCTGGTCTCGCCGGACAGGCCGCTCTGGAAGGCGGCCAGCCACATGCCCGGCTGGACCCCGTCCGAGGCCTCCTCGGTGGCGGGGCGGGGCTCGGGGGCCGGGTCGGCGGGCGCCCGGCGGCGCCGCTGCGGCAGGCCGTTCGCGGTGCGTTCGGTGACCACGGGCGCTTCGTCGTCCACCGGGTTCACGGGTCCTGTCACCGGGCGCTCCGTTCGGGGTGCGGTAGGAGCCTGGGCGGGCACGGCGGCCGGGTCGGCGGCCCGCTGCTCGGCGAGGGGCATGGGGGGCAGGGGCCGCTCGGCGCGCTCGGCGGACGCCGTGGGCTCGGCGACGGACGCGGTGACGGGTGTGGCGGCGGGCGCGGCGGCGGGCGCCACGGCCGGCGTCGACTCGGTGCGCGGCCCGGGGACCTGCGCCACGGACTGCGCGGCCTGCGGAACCTGCGCCACGGCCTGCGCGGCCTGCGGGACCTGCGCCACGCCCTGGGCGCCCGCCCGGCCCTGCGCCACGGACTGCGCGGCCTGCGCCACGCCCTGGGCGCCCGCCCGACCCTGCCCGCCCCGCGCCGGCGCGGCGGCCGCGCCCGTACGAGGACCCGAGGCGGCGCCGATGCCGTGCGCGAGGCCGGTCGCCTGCGCCACCGTGGTGATCAGCTCCTGCGGCACGATCAGGACGGCGCGGACACCGCCGTACGCGGACGGCCGCAGCGACACCTGGAAGCCGTACGCCTGCGAGAGCCGGCCGACCACGGCGAGGCCGAGGCGGGGGCTCTCGCCCAGGTCGTAGACGTCGATGCCCTGCTGCGCCTGCTTCAGCATCCGCTCGGCGCGGCCGCGGGCCTCCTCGCTCATCGAGACGCCGCCGTCCTCGATCTCCACAGCGATGCCCGACTGCACGTCGACGGCCGTGAGATGGACCTTGGTCTGCGGCGGCGAGTAGCGCGTGGCGTTGTCGAGCAGCTCGGCGAGCGCGTGGATCAGCGGTTCGACGGCGGTGCCCACGACGGCGATGTCGGACACCGAGTGCAGCTCGACGCGCTGGTAGTCGATGATCCGCGACATCGCGCCACGCATCACCGAGTACAGCGGCACGGCCCGCGACCACTGCCTGCCGGGCCGGGCGCCACCGAGCACCGCGATGGAGTCGGCGAGGCGGCCGATCAGGGCGGTGCCGTGGTCGATCCGCAGCAGATCGCCGAAGACGTCCGGGGACTGGCCGTGCCGGTCCTCCATCTCCCGCAGTTCCTGGGCCTGTTGGTGCACGATCGCCTGCACGCGGCGGGCGATGTTCACGAACGCGCGCTGCGCCGAGTCGCGCAGGTCCTCCTCGGCGGTCACCGCGTCGACGACCGAACGCAGCACCTCCAGGTGGGCGTCCGGTGCCTGCAGCGAGGCGAGTACGTCCTCGGGGAAGTCACCGCGCCGCAGCCGGGCCACGATGTCGGGAAGCAGGGAGTCGGCGAGGTGCAGCGTCTCCGCCTCCTGCCGCCGCAGGGCGGCCTGCCAGGCGGCCGATTCGGCGCTCAGCGCGGCGATCCGGCGCCCGCGCCGGGCGGCCTCACCGCAGGCGGCCGCCACGACGACCGTGGCGACGGCACCGGCGATGACGACCGGAAGCAGAGCGGCCGAGGGGACCAGGAACGCGGCGACGGTGGTGCCGACGGCGAGCGCCAGCGGGACCGACAGCCACACAGGCGCGGGAGACTTGGAACTTCGTGGGGATGCCCCCGCGCGAACCCTCTGCACTGCGTTACTCCCGTACGTACGCGAAGATCATCAGACGGGTCGGTAGCGTAACGCCTTCGGGTGAATTCCCATGACCAGGGGTCAAGTCCTTGGCCGGATCCGCGTGTCGGGGGACAAGAGGGTCGGGCACGGGGTGTACGGAGGGCCCGGCCCCCGGGCGGTCGCGGTCACGACCCCCGGAAACCGGGCCCTCTGAGCAGACGTCAGGAGACGCCCGCGGCTGCGTTCGTCAGGCCGCCGCAGCGTCCGCGGCCTGCGCCTTCAGTGCCCGCTCGACGCCCGCGCGGGACTCCGAGACGAGCCTGCGCAGCGCGGCGCCCGGGTCCTCGATCGCGAGCCAGGCGTCCGTCGTGTCGAGCGTGGCCTGGGAGATCTGCAGTGACGGGTAGAGGCCGACGGCGATCTGCTGCGCCATCTCATGCGAACGAGATGCCCACACATCCTTCACAGCGGCGAAGTACTTCTCCGTGTACGGGGCCAGGAGTTCACGCTGGTCGACCTGGACGAAGCCCGCGATCACCGCCTCCTGCACGGCGTTCGGCAGTTTGTCGGATTCCACCACCGAGGCCCATGCCTCCGCCTTGGCCTCGGCGGTGGGCCGCGCCGCACGCGCCGTGGCCGCGTGCCGCTCACCGGCCGCAGTCTTGTCCCGCTCGTACTCGGCGGCGATCTCCTCCTCGTCCGCGCGGCCGGTCGCCGCGAGCCGCTCCACGAACGCCCAGCGCAGCTCGGTGTCGACGGCCAGGCCCTCGATGGTC
Source organism: Streptomyces luteolus (assembly GCF_029968015.1). Taxonomy (GTDB): domain Bacteria; phylum Actinomycetota; class Actinomycetes; order Streptomycetales; family Streptomycetaceae; genus Streptomyces; species Streptomyces luteolus. The sequence continues at coordinate 22,789 of NZ_JASCIS010000029.1, read as the reverse complement.
TGGGTGCCGTCGAGGAGGGCGTCGAGGAGGTCGAGCTGCTCCGGCGTCCGCGCGGCAGCCGCGAAGGCGCGGGCCCAGGCCAGCTGGTGGTCGCTGCCCGGCTCGGCCGCCCGGAGGTGGGCGAGCGCGGCGTCGGTCCACCGGGTCAGTCCGGTGTCCCGCCAGTCCGGGGCCGCGTACAGCTCCAGGGCCAGCTTGACCTGGCGGTGCAGGGACTGCACGACGCCGATGTCCGACTCCTTGCCGATGCCCGACAGGACGAGCGAGAGGTAGTCGCGCGTCGCCAGCTCGCCGTCGCGGGTCATGTCCCAGGCCGACGCCCAGGACAGGGCGCGCGGCAGCGACTCGGTGAAGTCGCCGAGGTGCTCGGTGACGGCCTTCAGGGACTCCTCGTCGAGCCGGACCTTCGCGTACGACAGGTCGTCGTCGTTGAGCAGGATCACCGCGGGCCGCTGCTTGCCCACCAGGGCCGGTACGGCGGTGAGTTCACCGTCGACGTCCAGCTCGACGCGGTCGGTGCGGACGAGCTTGCCGCCGGTCAGCTCGTACAGGCCGATCGCGATGCGGTGCGGACGGAGCGTCGGCTCGCCCTTGGCGCCGGCGGGCAGCGCGGGTGCCTCCTGCCGCACGGCGAAGGCGCTGATGACACCGGAGGCGTCCGTCTGGATCTCCGGCCGCAGCACATTGATCCCCGCCGTCTGCAGCCACAGTTTCGACCAGGTCTTCAGGTCGCGCCCGCTGGTCTCCTCCAGGGCGTCGAGCAGGTCGGTGAGGCGGGTGTTCCCGTACGCGTGCCGCTTGAAGTAGGCCTGCACGCCGCGGAAGAACTCGTCCCTGCCGACGTACGCCACGAGCTGCTTCAGGACGCTCGCGCCCTTGGCGTAGGTGATCCCGTCGAAATTGACGAGCACATCATCAAGATCATTGATCTCGGCCATGATCGGGTGCGTGGACGGCAGCTGGTCCTGCCGGTACGCCCAGGTCTTCATGGAGTTGGCGAACGTGGTCCAGGAGCTCGGCCACTTCGAGCCGGGCGCGTAGGCCTGGCAGGCGATCGACGTGTACGTCGCGAACGACTCGTTCAGCCACAGGTCGTTCCACCACTCCATGGTGACCAGGTCGCCGAACCACATGTGCGCCAGCTCGTGCAGGATCGTCTCGGCCCGCACCTCGTACGCGGCGTCCGTCACCTTCGACCGGAAGACGTACTGGTCGCGGATGGTGACAGCGCCCGCGTTCTCCATGGCACCCGCGTTGAACTCCGGCACGAACAGCTGGTCGTACTTGGCGAAGGGGTACGCGTAGTCGAACTTCTCCTGGAACCAGTCGAAGCCCTGCCGGGTCACGTCGAAGATCGCGTCGGCGTCCAGGTACTCGGCGAGCGAGGGCCGGCAGTAGATGCCGAGCGGCACGCTCTGCCCGTCCTTCTCGTAGGCGGAGTGCACGGAGTGGTACGGGCCGACGATCAGGGCCGTGATGTACGTGGAGATCCGCGGCGTCGGCTCGAAGACCCAGAGGTCGTCCTTGGGCTCAGGGGTCGCCGAGTTGGAGATCACCGTCCAGCCCTCGGGCGCCCGCACGGTGAACTGGAACGTCGCCTTCAGATCCGGCTGCTCGAAGGAGGCGAACACCCGACGGGCGTCCGGCACCTCGAACTGCGTGTAGAGATAGGCCTGATCGTCGACAGGATCCACGAACCGGTGCAGACCCTCACCGGTGTTCGTGTACGCGCAGTCCGCGACGACCCTCAGCTCGTTGCGGCCCGCGAGGAGTCCGCGCAGGGCGATCCGGGAGTCGGCGAAGGTCTGCGACGGGTCCAGCTGGTCGCCGTTCAGGACGATCTCGTGCACGGTCGGCGCGACCAGGTCGACAAAGGTCTCGGCACCCGCCTCGGCACTGTCGAAGCGCACCGTGGTCACGGAGCGGTACGTGCCTCCCTCCTGCGCGCCGCTGAGATCGAGGTCGATCTCGTACGCGTCCACGGTGAGCAGGCGCGCCCGCTCCTGTGCCTCTTCGCGGGTCAGATTTGTGCCAGGCACGCGGTCATCTCCTCGGGGTGGGACTGGGTGGGGATTCCGTATGGGTCCTTTTCGGCAATCCTTTTCGGCAATCCGTTTCGGCAATCCTTGCACGTCCTTTGGGCATCCTTGCCGGTGTACGGAACGTCATGGGGAGGGGTCGGGTTCGCGTGCTGGAGATCAAGGGCCTGGGGCACACCTACGCCGACGGACACCGGGCCGTCGACGGCATCGACCTGGAGGTGGACCGCGGCGAGCTGGTCTCGTTGGTCGGCCCATCGGGCTGCGGCAAGTCGACGCTGCTGCGGTGCGTGGCGGGTCTGGTCCGGCCGACCGAGGGCGCGGTGGTGGTGAACGGCGAGCCGGTCTCGGACGTCCCCGCCGATCTGGCGGTCGTCTTCCAGGACTACACGCGCTCCCTCTTCCCGTGGCTGACGGTCCGGGACAACGTGGCGTTGCCGCTGCGGCGCCGGGGCCTGGGGCGGGCGGAACGGCGGGAGGCGGCGTGCGCGGCCCTCGACGAGGTGGGCCTCGGCTCCGCGGCCCGCAAGTACCCGTGGCAGCTCAGCGGCGGAATGCAGCAACGCGCGGCGATCGCAAGGGCGTTGGCGTACCGCCCGTCGTTCCTCCTCATGGACGAACCGTTCGGCTCGGTGGACGCGCAGACCAAGGAGGACCTGGAGGACCTGATCCTCAGCGTCCGCGCGGGCACGGGCATGACGATCCTGCTCGTCACGCACGACATCGACGAGAGCGTGTACGTCGGGGACCGGGTCGTGGTGCTTACGGGCAGCCCGGGGCGGGTGCACTCCGACTTGCGGGTCGAGCTTCCGTCCCCACGGGACCAGATCGCTACGCGGGAGTCGGCGGAGTTCGTGTCCCTTCGGGCTGCGGTGGGGCGGGCGGTTCGGCGAGGATAGGGCCAATTGTCCGGCTGGTGGCGGGAGTTGGGGCTTGTGGGTACCAGGTACGGGGACTGGGTCAGGCAACGCCGTGAGGCTGCGGGCATGACCCAGCAGGAGTTGGCGGACGCGGCGGTGATGACGCGGTCGCACATCGCGCATATCGAGGCGGGGAGGAGGGTTCCGTCCCGGGAGGATGCGCGGAGGCTGGATCGGGCGCTGGGGACTGGGGATGTGCTGCAGAGTTTCCTGCCAGGTGGCGAGGACGAGCATCCGGTGGCCGAACACTTCGAGGCGGCACGCCAGTTGGAGCAGCAGGCGACGGTGATCCGGGAGTTCGGGCTGAATTACGTGCCGGGCCTTCTGCAAACCGAGGCGTACGCGCATGCGGTACTGCGGGAGACCGCGTACCCGCCTCTGAGTCTGGAAGAGCGGGAGAAGGCTGTCGCCACACGGCTCAAGCGAGCTCAGATCCTGTCCGATCCGGTGACACCCATGGTGTGGACGCTGCTTGACGAGGCAGTTATCCGGCGCCCCATCGGTGGGCCAGTCGTCATGGCGGAGCAACTTACCTACCTCGCCGACCTGTCCGACAGCGAGCGCATTCGCGTCCATGTTTTGCCGATGGCAGGAGGAGGCCATCCCCTTTTGCCGACGTCGCTCATGCTCATGTGGTTCGAAGACCAGCCGCCGACCGCGTACATGGAAGGGCTCTACACGGGAGGCGTGCAGGATTCCCCCGCCCTGGTAGAGACGCTGCAAGGCGCTTACCATCACGCACTGGGGGACGCCCTGCCCGTGAAGCAATCAGTGGCCCTCTTAAGGGCGACAGCGAAGGACTACGCAAGCCATGACGGTTGAGACCCATTTGCCCCGCGCTTCGGTACTGGTCGGCTGGCGCAAGTCGAGCTACAGCGGGGGCGACCAGGGCAACTGCGTAGAGGTGATCGACACACTCCCCGCCGAGGCCCTGAACGCCTGGCGCAAGTCCAGCTACAGCGGCGGCGACGAGGGCGACTGCGTCGAGGTGCTCGACAACGTCCCCACCGCCATCCCCGTCCGCGACTCCAAGAACCCCCACGGCCCCGCCCTCCTCATCCCCAAGCACAGCTGGGCCTCGTTCATCAGGGCGCTCAACGAAGACAGCGTCTGAACGAGGTGCACGGCCTGCGCGACGCCTGAAAACGGCAGGGTCAGGAAGGCTGCTTGACCGCACGGTGGGTGGTCCTCGTGCCTGCAGCGGGCCGGGACTTCGCACTCTTGGGGGCGAGCTGGGAGACCCGCTGGTACGAGATGCCGAGGACCCGCGCGGCATCTCGGACGGTGAACCCGCGCCTGGTCAGCGTCCGGGCAGCAGCGGCGAGAGCCCGGTCTTCCTCGGCGTCGGCAGCCACCTGTTTCTGGCGAGCTACGTCGAGGTCGTCCAGCGCGTCGACGACTTCCGGGTCGCCGGGGAGCAGTTCGACGCTGAACGGCCCGTCGATGCCAGCGTCTTCGTGGACGGTGCGTACGAGGTCCTCGGCCATCTCCTGTGCCTCGGTCCAGGTGGCGCCCTGGGTGAAGGTCACGTAGTTGTCGGGAAGGCCCTTGACCTGGACCGCCCACCACTTTCCGTCTCGCGTGGCCTGTGCGGTGTACGTCTTCATGCCCTCGTCTCCTCGTCGGTGTTGCCCCGGAGGGCGGGGAGGCTTCAGGCCTCCTCCGCCCCCCGGACGATCGCTCTGGCTGTGCCCTCGGCGATCTCCGTGTGCCTCGGGATGATCAGGGTCTTGGTTCCGAAGTTCCAGACTTCGTGGCCGCTTCCCTGCCGCCTGAGGCTGAAGCTCACCCCCTTGTCGGATGCCATCTGGTTCAGCGTCCTGATGAGGTCTCGCTTCTTCACGCGTACTGTCTAATCTAAACGAACGCTCTAGTCTAATCCATGCGAACAAAGCTTGCGTGCCTGCGTCAAGGTCGTCACTCATCGCGACGCTCAGTAAAGACCACGTCTGAATTCCGCCAGCTCGGATCGCCCGGCGAGGGGACCGTGGACGTATGACGACCTACGCCCCCCGCCCCATCATCCCCGCAGCCCTCACAGAGCTGCGCGACGTCGACGACACCGGTCGCCCATGCGTCCCCTTCACTGAACGGTCGGGCGGTGCCCCGTTGCGCTGCTGTCTGCGGCCGGTCGAGAAGGGCGAGCGCGTCGCCCTCGTCTCGTACGCGCCGCTGCGCCGCTGGGCCGTCGAGACGGGGGCGGAGCCGGGGGCGTACGACGAACAGGGCCCGGTGTTCATCCACGCCGAGGAGTGCGCGGGCCCGGTCGCGCAGGACGGCTACCCCTTCACCCGGCCCGGCGCCCTGAGGACCGTACGGCGCTACAACGCTCAGGGGCGGATCGTGGGCGGCCGACTCGTCGAGCTGACTGACGCCCCTGACGCGGGACTCGACGCCGCGCTCACCGACGCCTTCGCGGACCCCGAGGTGGCCCTCGTCCACGTACGGGCCGTCGAGTACGGGTGCCTGCACTTCGAGGTGCGCAGGGGCTGACCGGGTCGGTGGCCAGGGTGATTGGATTCTGTAGCCCGAGCCCAGCAACCCGCCGACCTCATGAGAGCCCCATGCGCCGCAAGACCGCACTGCCCGCCGTCCTGACCCTGATAGCCACGCTGTCCGCAGGAGCCTGTACGTCGGACGACATCAACGAGCCTCTGCCGCGCAGGAGTGAGGCAAAAACGCTGGCGTGGGCCAAGCAGTACACGTCGGCCATGGCCCGGCACGCGGAAGTGCGGATCACGGACGACCCGGCCCCGCGGAAGCACTTCGAAGAGTGCATCGGCAGGGACGGAGAGATCGCCGACGACGGGCGATACCAGCTCAGCTATGCCGCCTATGCCAATCTCCCGGAAGCGGAGCACATCGCCGCAGTGCGCAAGCTGCGCAAGGAACTTGAGGACCATGGCGTCCGAGTCACCAGCCACACAGAGCGCCCCGAGACGCCCGAGGTCATCCTGTATGGCGCGAACGACAAGCAGCAGTTCTCCGTGACCGCGGACTCGGTGAATCCGCCTGGCACCCTGCGGCTCGAGGTCTCCACGCCCTGCTTCCTCCCGCCCGGAGTCAAGCAGCAGCAGTTCTGAACCAGCGTCGAGCCGGATCAGGTCGTCTCCCTGATCGCCCGGGCGAACGCCCGGACCCTCTCCGTCTCGCCGTCCTCGTGCCAGACCAGGCCGAAGGTCGAGTCGGGGAGGCCGTCCACCGGGACGTAGGCCACGTCGCTGCGGCTGTGGTAGCGGGACGTCGGGCGGCACAGGAGCATGGACGCCCGGCCCGTCGCCGTCAGGGTCAGGCCCTCCTGGAGTGTGGTGACCGACGGGCCGGGGACCTCGGAGGGGGCGTGGGCCCTGCGCCAGTACGCGGGGGCCGGGGGTGCGGCCGTGACCAGGGGGAGCGCGGCGACCTCGGCGGCCGTCAGGGACGTACGGGTCGTGAACGGGTGATCGGCGGCGACCGCGAGGTTCTGCCGCTCCTTGGAAAACAGCGGGCCGAGGACCAGATCCCGCTCCTCCACCGGGAGCAGCACGACCGCCGCGTCCACCGCGCCGCGTCGCACCGCGCCGAACGGGTCGGAGAACGGCAGCTCCACGATCTCCGTGACGCAGCCCGGGTGCGCGGTCTGGAACGCCGTGATCGCCGCCATCAGCCGGGCGTTCGCCGCGCCCTGGAAGCCGAGCCGCAGCGTGCCCTCCACGCCGCGCGCCGCCGACCGCGCGTCCTCGACGGCGGCGCGCAGCTCCGCGTACGCGGGACGGAGGCGGGCGAGGAAGCGCTCGCCGAGCGGGGTGAGCGCGACGCGGCGGCTGCTGCGGCTGAACAGCCGTGCCCCGACCCGGCGTTCGAGCGCGCGCACCAGCTGGCTCACCCGGCTCTGCGAGACCAGGAGCCGCTCGCCCGCCCGGCCGAAGTGCAACTCCTCCGCGAGGACGAGGAAGCACTCCAGCTCCCGTGCCTCCAGGCCACCGCCGACCTCCACCGCCACGCCCCCTCCGATCGATCAGTCACGCTCATTGAAGGATGAGAACTTCGGCGTTGTTCCCCGAGGACGTACGGCGTTGGCTTGAGCCATGCGTACGAATGAGCCGCCGGTCACCGGCACCGCCCCCCAACTCGCCGCCCCCTCAAGGGCGTTGCCCCTGTCCGTCCTCGCCGGGGCGGCCGCCACCTTCACCGTCGTCACCGCGGAACTGCTGCCCGTAGGGCTCCTGACCTCCCTGGCCGCGGGGCTCGGTGTCTCCCCGGGTACGGCCGGGCTCGCCGTCACCCTGCCCGGCCTCGTCGCCGCGCTCGCCGCCCCGCTGCTGCCCGTCGCCGCCCGCACCGCCGACCGGCGCACCGTCCTCGTCGGACTGCTCGCGCTGCTCGCCGCCGCCAACGTGGCCTCCGCGCTCGCCCCGCACCTCGCGGTCCTGCTCGCCGCGCGCGTCCTGGTCGGCGTGGCCATCGGCGGGGTGTGGGCGATCGTGGCGGGGATCGCCGTACGCCTGGTGCCGGGGCCGGCCGTGGGACGGGCCACCGCGTTCGTCTTCAGCGGCATCGCCGTGGCCTCCGTGGTCGGGGTTCCGGCGGGTACCTTCCTCGGCGAACTCGCGGGCTGGCGCTGGGCGTTCGGTATCGCCGCGCTGCTCGCCGCGGCCGTCGGCCTGCTCCTCGCGCTCGCCCTGCCGCCGCTGCCCGCCGAGCGCGGCACGGCCCTGCGCGCCGTCCTCGGCTCGGCCCGCCTGCCGGGAGTCCGCGCGGGCCTCCTCGTCGTGCTGTTCCTGGTCGCCGGTCACTTCGCGGCGTACACGTACGTACGGCCCGTCCTTGAGCGGGTCGACGGACTCGGCGCCGGGCTGATCAGCGGGCTGCTGCTCGCGTACGGGGCCGCGGGGATCGCCGGGAACTTCGTCGGCGGCGCCCTCGCCCCGCGCGACCCGCGCCGCACCCTCCTGGTGATCTCCGCGGTGCTCGCGGCCGGGGTGCTCGCCCTGCTCACCGCCGGGGGCTCGCTGCTCCTGTCGGCGGTGCTGCTGCTGGTCTGGGGTCTCGCGTACGGCGGGGTCTCGGTGTCCAGCCAGAACTGGATGGCGGCCGCCGCACCCGAGGCACGGGAGCCGGTCTCGGGCCTCTACGTGGGCGTCTTCAACATCGCGATAGCCCTGGGCGCCCTGCTCGGCGGCCGCGCGGCGGACGGGTTCGGCGCTGACGGGGCGCTGTGGCTGGGAGGAGGGCTGGCAGCGGCCGCGCTCCTGGTGGCGGCAGGCAGCAAGCGCCGGACCGGCTGAGAATTCAGCAAAGCGCCGGACCGACTGAGAATGCAGCCGGTCCGGCGCTTGAGGACGAGCCCGCAGGGCGATCGACGGGGCGCGGACCGGCCCCCACCGATCGCCCGACGTAAGCCGACCTCAGCCCTTGAGCTCGGCCGCCACCAGCTCCGCGATCTGCACCGCGTTCAGCGCCGCGCCCTTGCGCAGGTTGTCGTTGGAGAGGAACAGCGAGAGGCCGTTCTCCACCGTCTCGTCACCACGGATGCGTCCGACGTACGAGGCGTCCTTGCCGGCGGCCTCCAGCGGCGTCGGGACGTCGGCGAGGACCACGCCCTCCGCACCCGCGAGGAGCTCCTTGGCGCGCTCCGGGCTGATCGGACGCTCGAAGCGGGCGTTGACCTGCAGCGAGTGGCCGGAGAAGACCGGGACGCGGACACAGGTGCCGGAGACCTTCAGCTCGGGGATCTCCAGGATCTTGCGGGACTCGTTGCGGAGCTTCTGCTCCTCGTCGGTCTCGTTCAGGCCGTCGTCCACGATCGAACCGGCCATCGGCAGGACGTTGTACGCGATCGGCGCCACGTAGTTGTTCGGCGCGGGGAACTCGACCGCGGAGCCGTCGTGCGTCAGCTTCGGGGCGTCCGCGCCGACCTTCTCGACCTGGGAGTACAGCTCGTCCACACCGGCGAGACCGGAACCGGACACCGCCTGGTACGTGGCGACGACGAGCGCGGTCAGGCCGGCCTCGGTGTGCAGCGGCTTCAGGACCGGCATCGCGGCCATCGTCGTGCAGTTCGGGTTGGCGATGATGCCCTTGGGGCGGTCGACGATCGCGTGCGGGTTGACCTCGGACACGACGAGCGGGACCTCGGGGTCACGGCGCCAGGCCGAGGAGTTGTCGATCACCACGGCGCCCTGCGAGGCGACCTTCTCGGCGAGCGCCTTGGACGTGGCACCGCCGGCCGAGAACAGCACGATGTCCAGGCCGGTGTAGTCGGCCGTGGAGGCGTCCTCGACGGTCACACCGTCGAGCACCGACCCGGCGCTGCGGGCCGAGGCGAACAGGCGCAGCTCGTCGACCGGGAACTTCCGGTCGACGAGGATCTTGCGCATGACCGTGCCGACCTGACCGGTGGCTCCGACGATTCCGACCTTCACAGGGTTCCTCCGCATTTCCGTGCATGACGTCATCCGTCCATGCCCTCTGGCATCCATGATGCGTCTGTCCAGGTCCGGCTTGTCCAATCCATTGTCCGACGTGCAAGACGCCACACCGAGCCCGGCGCGGGACCGAACGTTTCCGGCGCACCCGGCGTCGTAGGGGAAACGCAGGGCGGCGAAGGGCGGGGGGATGCTGCGCGGAAGATCACGTCGGAGCGAGGCGGGTGATGAGCGGACCGACCCGCTGAGCGCGGCCCAGGAGGGCCGGGTACGGGCCGTCCTCGCACTCGGCGGTGTGCCGCGGTCCGAGCTGCCGGACGGCGTCCAGCAGGTACGGCTCAAGCTTCTGGAGCGCGCCGCGGACGGCCGGGAGGCGCCGCGCGACGTCTCCGCCTGGGCCGCCGTCGTCGCCTCCAACCTGGCGATGGACTGGCACCGGGCCAGGGCGCGCCAGGAACGCCTCGGCGAACGGCTCGCGGCGCTGCGCCAGGAGTCGGTGGCCGGGTCGGTGGAGGAGTCCCAGGTGTGGTCGCTCACCCTGGCCGAGGGCCTGGACGACCTGACGGCCGTCCAGCGCCAGGTGCTCGTGCTGCGCTTCTACGCGGACCTCCCCGTCCGCGCCATCGCGCACGAGCTCGGTGTCCCCGAGGGCACGGTCAAGAGCCGCCTGCACGCGGCCGTACAGGCCCTGCGCGCCCGGCTGCACGAGGACGAGGTGGTGTGACGTGAGCCCCAGGGACCACAGGGAACACAGGGACCGCAGGGACCACAGGGACCCCAACGACCCGCCGGCCGATCCGCTGATGGCGGCGATCACGGGCGAGGACCCGCCGGACGAGCTGCGCGCCGACCCCGCGTACCGGGCCGCTGTGACGGATGTCGCACTCCTGCGCGCGGAACTGCACCGCCTCGGGGACGCGCTCGGCCGACCACCGGAGCCCCTCCCGCCGCCCCGCACCCGCACCCGCCGTACGGCACTCTTCGCCCTCGCCGCGAGCTGCGCGGCCGCCCTCCTCGGCGGCACGATCTGGCTGTCCGCCGCGCCGGGACGGGAGGGCGGGCAGGGCGCCGGGGGCGCAGCGATGACCGCCGAGGGCGCCATCGCCTGCGCCCGGCTGATCGTCGAGGGCACCGTCGTACGCGTCGACTCGCTGCCCGGCGCTCTCCAGGACCGCATCACGCTCGACGTCACCCGCTCGTACAAGCCGGAGAAGCGGGGCGGCCACGAGGTGTCGTTCGTGATGGACGTGAACGTCGACCCACGCCTTCGCCCCGGCGACCACACCCTGGTCCTCGTCCCGCGCGGTTCCGTGCACCCCAGCCACTGGTCCACCGGCGAGGATGTGGCCCGCGAGCGCGCCTGGATCGAGCGGGCGCTGCCGGGGGCGCGGGAGATGACCTGCGGCTGGCCCCGAGACGACACCCGCCCCGACGTGTGACGGGCCCCGGACGGCTCAGCCGTCCGGGGCCCGCGTGCCGCCTGTCGCCGTCAGGGCATCACGGCGTCAGGGCGCCAGAGCGTCAGGGCAGCACCTTCTCGATCCGCACACTCCCCGAACCGGCGACCGTCCCACGGGAGTTGAGCACCTGCACCTCGCCGAAGAACTGCCGCCCCTCGGGCGCCGCGCCCGCGACCACGACCTCGGCGCCGATCTGCGCGCTCGCCCCGTTGGCCAGCTTCAGCGGCTCGCCGGAGTCGACCTTCACCTCGCCGAGCGACGGTGCGAAGTACACGTCGAGGTAGTCGTAGGCCGTGGACCCGGACGGGACCGAGTAGCCGTCGACGATGACCGTGTACGTGCCCGGCGCGGGCTTGGCCAGGCTGACCGCCTCCTCGGAGTCGCCGTCCGCCGCCTGGCCGACGACCCTGCCGTCCTTGACGACCGTCAGGTCCAGGTCGGTGGTCTTGTCGGCCGGGTTGCCGATGGCGACGTCCAGCTTCTCGGCGCCCTCCGGCACGACCACGGTGGTCTCCTGCGACTCACCGTGCTTGATCGTCGGGCGGGCCGCCTTGGACGAGCCGAGCGGGCCGCCCTTCAGCTCGCCGTCGACGGCCGCGTACCCGTTGGTGACCTTCCACTCGACGGGCGCCGCCTCGCCGATCTTCGCCTCCGGCACGGTCTGCACGGCCGGGTCGAAGGCGACGCCGAGCAGTGAGACGTCCAGCTTGTACGGGTTGTCGAGCCGCGGCGACGTACGCCGGGACTCGACCTCCAGCTCCCACACGCCGGGCTGCGGGTCCGCGTACGAGCGAAGGTCCGGGCGGCAGGTGTTCGCCGGGTTCGCGTAGTTCGGGTAGCAGTTGACCGTGGAGGTCGGGTCGACCGGGACGCCGTACGGGTGCAGCGAGATGAACCGCGTCTGGCTGCCCTTCCGCAGGCCGCCGAGCGCCACTTCGAGGGACTTGGCGCCCTCGGGCACGGTGATGAAGTACGACTCGGTGCTGTTGCGCTGCACCGAGCCGCGCGCCTCGAACGCGTACGACGGCTTCTTCAGGTCGTGCGCGACGACGACGGTCGACATGATCTGCTTGTCGGTGCCCTCGGTGCGCGGGTCGTCCAGCTCGACGATGGCCGAGTGGACCCCGGCGGTGCGGGGCTTCGCCGTGACCTTCACGGTGACAGGCTTGTTCAGCGGCAGCGCGATCCGGCTGCGGCTCGCGAGCCTGAACGTGCCGTCGTTGCGGGCCAGTTCGACCTTGTGGGTCAGGGTGCGGTCGGGCCCGCTCGTACGCGTCACGGTCACGTCGTACGTCTTCTTCTGGCCGGTCCGCAGGCCGCCCTCACGGTCGTAGATGCCGGTGCCGGACTTCTTCAGCTCCTGCTCAAGGGCCGTGTCGACGGGCGCCTTCACGTCGTACGAGTGTGCCTTCGCGCCGTCCTCGATGGACTCCCAGGCGTCCACGACGTCCATCAGGCCCGCACCCTCCTGGTGCGGCTGGAAGCCGCGGATGTGGTGGGCGGTGGAGGTGAGCGCGGTGCGCAGCGCGTTCGGGGTGAGCTCCATGCCCTTGCGCTTGGCGGCCGAGATCAGCAGCGCCGAGGCGCCCGCGGCCTGCGGCGAGGCCATCGAGGTGCCCTGCAGCATCGAGTACCCGGCGGGCAGTTCGTAGCCCGCCTCGGCGACCGGGCTGCCGGGCAGCCAGGTCTGCGTGGTGTTGATGGCGGCGCCGGGCGCGGCGAGCGTCGGCGTGAACCCGCCGTCCTCGCGCGGGCCGCGGGAGGAGAACGGCAGCATCGAGTAGCGCTGCTCCACCACCGAGCCGTAGTTGGCGGCCCACGTCTCGCGCGAGATGGAGGCGCCGACGGAGATCACCTTGTCGGCGAGCGACGGGTCGCCGATGGTGTTCACGCCGGGGCCGCTGTTGCCCGCGGAGATCACCAGCTGCACGCCGTATGTGTCGATGAGCCGGTTGTAGAGCTCCGTGCGCGCGTTGTTGCCGTCGTTCAGCGCGGGGAGGCCGCCGATGGACATGTTGACGATGTCGACGCCGCGCAGCGTCACGAGGTCGATCATGCCCTCGGTGAGCGCGACGTTGGTGCAGCCGCCGCTCCAGGTGCAGGCCCGCGAGGAGACCAGCTTCGCGCCCGGCGCCGCACCGTTCATCCGGCCGCCGAACAGGGAGTTGGCGGCGGTGATGCCCGCGACATGGGTGCCGTGCTCGGACTCGATGATGCCGATGTTGACGTAGTCGGCCTGGTCGCCCGCGGCGTTGTACGTGACGTCCTTGCGGATCTCGACCACGAACGGCACTCGCTCGACGACGTCCGTCTCCGGCTTGTCCTTGCCGAAGTAGCCGACCTGGAAGCCGTCCTTGTACGGCTTCATCGCCTCGTCGTCGGTGAAGTCCGCGTCGTCGTTCAGATCGACGCGCACGGTCCCGGACTCGGCGTCGTACAGCACACCCCACTTGTCCGTGGTGTCCCCGTCCCGGTTCAGGTCGCCGTTCGCGTCGCCGCCCGTGGAGGCGGACTCACGGAACCAGTTGACCTGGTACGAGCCCTCGGGGGCCGTCCAGCTCCGCCCGTCGAAGGTGAACGTGGGCCCGGCCGCGGGGGTGTTCATCCGGCGCCAGGTGCCGTCGCCGTCGATGACCGGGTCGGTGGCCGTCACCCAGTCGACGATCTTCCGCTCGCCGGTGGTGGTCTTCTGCAGCGCGGGGTGTCCGAGGTCGACCCCGGAGTCCAGGATGCCGATGGTGACGCCCCGCCCGTCCGCCTTCGGGTTCTTCCGGACGAACTCGACGGCACCGGTCTCGAAGGACGGGTTGTACGGGTTCTTCGCCGGGGTCTTCTTGCCGGGCGCCGGGTAACTCGCCCCCTGGTCCGCCGACTTGGCGCCCTTCGCCCGGTCGGCCGCAGGCGTCGGGTCGTCCAGCTTCACCTCGTGGCGCAGGTCGATGCCGTGCACGGAGGAGAGCTCGGCGGCGCCCTCGATCGCGGCGTCGGCCCGCTTCGTGGGCACCGTGGCGCGTACGTACCCGAGCTTGTCGTAGGTACGTCCCACCGAGCCGCCCTCGACCGAGTCGAGCTGCTCGGCGACCTTCTCGGTGGCGCCGGGCGCGGTGGCGACCATCATCGTGACGGTCTTGTCCCCGTCGGCTATCGCCTCGTCGAGCAGCCGGGCGTCGGAGGCGCCCAGCTTGTCGCCGGGCGAGGGGTCGGACTTGGCAGCGGGGGCCGGTCCGTCGGCGGCGAAGGCGGGCATGGGCGCGGTCGCGGACAGCGCGGCCGCGAGAGAGGCGGCCATGGCTATCCGAGCCGCACGTCTCGCACCTGGTCTTGAGGTCATCTGCATCCCTGTGCTGAAGGAACGGTCCGCAATTCGGGACCGGATGACCGCATAGCTTTACGCAACTGACCTGCTTTTGGGGAGAGTTCGCCAAAAAGTGACCATCGAGTGATCGGTATCGCCGTGTGGCCGTAACGTTCGGGGATGCGTGAGGAACTCCGGGTGGCGGCCTACGCCGTGTGCGTACGAGACGGACAACTGCTCCTGGCCCGCCTGTCCGGCGGCGAGGCCGACATGCGGTGGACGCTGCCCGGCGGCGGCATGGAGCACGGCGAGGACCCCTACGACACGGTGATCCGCGAGGCCGAGGAGGAGACCGGCTACGAGGTCGAGCCGGTCACCCTCCTCGGCGTCGACTCGATCCGCCGCCGCTACCCCCGCAAACTCGGCACGTTCGCCGACTTCCACGGCCTGCGCCTGGTCTACGAGGCCCGGATCACGGGAGGCACCCTGCGCCACGAGGAGTCCGGCTCGACGGACAGGGCGGCGTGGCATGACCTGGGGGCGGTGGGGGAGTTGGCTCGGGTGGGGTTGGTGGACGTGGGGTTGCGGTTGTGGCGCGCCAACAAATTGAGCCCCTCCGGCGATTGAGGAGCGGGGTCTGGGGCGGAGCCCCAGTTCCGGGAAGGGGCGGGGCGGGGAGAGAAGCCCGCCGCAGGCGCCCCCCACCCGCACAGCCCGCGCGACCCCCGATCGGCCGCCCCCGTTGCACCCGCGTTCACACACAGGCCACCCCCGGTGCCAAGCATCCAAAGGACCGCAGCCGCGAACGCACCGCACCCGGGGAGACCGCGCCATGCCGCGCATCCGCTCTGTCGCCGCCAGCCTCGACCGCCGTTCCTTCCTCGCCGCCGCGGGTGCCGTCTCGGCCTCCACGGGCATCGGCCTCGCCGTCGGCCTCAGCGGCGGTGAGGCCAACGCCGCCCGCCCGGCCGCCGCCCGCCCGGAAGCCGGCACCGCGCTCACCTCCCGCAAGGCCCCCGCCGCCCCGCTCACCCCGTACATCAGCGGCACCACCCTGCACAGCACCTCCGCGCCCCGCCCCGCAGGCCAGGGCTATGTCCGCCTCGGCGAAGGCCCCGGCTGGGAGCGCGTCGTCCGCACCGACCTCGCCGCCCCCGAGTCCGGCCGCGCCGACCGGCGTACCGCGCTCGCCGCGTTCGTGCAGTTCACCGACCTGCACATCGTGGACACCCAGCACCCGCTGCGGTACGAGTACGTGCGCGCCGAGACGTCCAGTGCCTGGCGGCCGCAGGAGACCCTGTCGGTGGCGGGCGCGGTCGCGCTCGTCGAGCGGGTCAACGCGCTGCGCGGCGCGCCCGCCACCGGCGCCCCGCTCAGCTTCGTCATGACGACCGGCGACAACACCGACAACAACTCGCGCGCCGAACTCGACTGGTTCCTGCGGACGATGAGCGGCGGCAGCGTCACCCCCAACACCGGCGACCCGCGCCACTACGAAGGCGTCCAGGACAGCGGCCTCAAGCAGTACTGGCACCCGGACCGCGCCGACTTCCGCGACGCCGACAAGCAGCTCGGCTTCCCGGCGATCCCCGGCTTCCTGGAGGCGGCCACCCGCGAGGTGCGCAGCCCCGGCCTGAACCTGCCCTGGTACTCGACGGTCGGCAACCACGACTCCCTGCCCGGCGGCTGCTACGCATCGGGCGACGCGTGGTTCCACGAATTCGCGGTCGGCGGCAAGAAGCTGATGTCGCTGCCCGAGGACCGCGCGGCCGCGTTCTGGAAGAGCGTGAAGAAGGGCCGGGACCCGAAGGGCGAGCAGTTCCGCGAGCTGATGCGGACCGAGCGGAAGCGGCTGCGCTCCATCACCCCGGACGCCTCCCGCGCCCCGTTCACCCCCACCGAGTACGTACGCGCCCACCTCGACCCGGCGTACGCGGGCCCCGGTCCCATCGGCCACGGCTACACGCGGGAGAACGTGGACGCGGGCACGCAGTACTACGCGTTCCGCATCGCCGACGACGTGCTCGGCATCAGCCTCGACACCACGGACCCGGCGGGCCACTACGAGGGCTCCCTCGGCACCGCCCAACTCGACTGGCTGGAGCGGGAGTTGACCCGGGCCGAGCAGGACGGCTCGTACGTCGTCGTCTTCAGCCACCACACCAGCACCAGCATGCGCAACCTGCGGCCCGACCCGGACCGGCCGCGCGAGGCCCGGCACGGCGGCGAGGAGGTCCTCGAACTGCTCGGCCGGCACAGCCGTGTGCTCGCGTGGATCAACGGCCACAGCCACCGCAACAGGATCACCCCGCACGGCTCGTTCTGGGAGATCACCACCGCCTCGCACATCGACCACCCGCAGCTCGCCCGCGTCGTGGAGCTGGTCGACAACCACGACGGCACGCTGTCCGTGCTCACCACGCTCATCGAGTCGTCCGCCCCGCACCGTACGGATCTCGCCGATCTCTCCCAGCCCGGACTCGGCGCGCTCTACCGCGAGCTGGCCTTCAACGCCCCCGGTCGCAAGCCGGATCTCGGCGGCGACCGGGACGACCGCAACACCGAACTCGTCCTCCGGAAGGGCTGATTCCGGCCCCCTCGGGCCCTGGCCGATCAACCCCTCGGCTCTGTCCGGAGTCCTGCCCGCCAAGAGGAGAACCAACAGAACAAGGAAGCAGGGGGACTCTCATGGCAGTACGTACGGTGCGGACCGGCCTGGTGGGACTCGCGACGGTGGCGGCGCTGACGGCGACCGCGTTCACCTCGCCCGCCCAGGCCGAATCCGGCGGGGGGCACCGGGCGACGCAGAAGGCGATGGACGCGGCCGTGGCGGCGGGCGTGCCCGGAGTGGCGGGCCAGGCGCGGGACGCGCACGGCACGTGGAAGGGCACCTCAGGTGTCGGCGACCGCGAGTCCGGCACGCCGCGCAGCGCCCACGACCGCTACCGGATCGGCTCGCTCACCAAGACCTTCGTGTCGACGGTGCTGCTCCAGCTCCAGGCGGAGGGCCGTGTCGACCTGGACGACCCGGTGGAGAAGTGGCTGCCGGGCGTCGTCCACGGCAACGGCCACGACGGTTCGAAGATCTCCGTACGCCAACTCCTCAACCACACCAGCGGAATCTTCAACTACACCGCGGACCCGGACATCGCGCGCAAGTCCTTCACCACGGACTTCCTGAAGCACCGCTACGACACGTACGAGCCCGAGCAGCTCGTCGCCGTCGCGATGCGCCACGAGCCGACCTTCGAACCGGGCACGGACTGGAGCTACTCCAACACCAACTACGTCCTCGCCGGAATGATCGTCGAGAAGGTCACCGGGAACTCCTACGCGGACGAGATCGAGGACCGGATCATCGACCGCCTCGACCTCGACGCCACCAGCCTGCCCGGCACCGACCCCACCGTGGCCGAGCCGAGCAGCCGCGCCTACTCGAAGCTGGCGCCAGCGGACCAGGACGTGCCGATCCACGACGTCACCGAGATGAACCCGTCCGTGGCGGGCGCGGCGGGCGCGATGATCTCCGACTCGGCCGACATCAACCGCTTCTACTCCGCCCTGCTGCGCGGAAAGCTGCTGCCCGAGCGGGAGTTGAAGGAGATGAAGGCGACGGTCCCGACCGGGGACGACGCCCCGAACCTGACGTACGGGCTCGGCCTGATGAAGATGGCCGGCCTGTCCTGCGGCAAGGAGATCTGGGGCCACTCCGGCGGCATCAACGGCTCGGGCACGTACGGAGTGACCACCGAGAACGGCCGCCACGCCCTGGCCTTCAACTTCAACGGCGACTGGGCGGGGGACGCGGGGCCGATCATCGAGGCGGAGTTCTGCGGCGAGTAGCGGCCGCGCCGGAGGGGCTCAAATTGAGCCCCTCCGGCGATTGAGGAGCGGGGGTCCGGGGGCTGGCCCCCGTGGCTGTCCGCAGGACTTTCGGGAAGGGGCGGGGAGGGGATGAAAAAGGCCCCTACCTCGGCAGCACCACCACATAAGCCGCCGGATCCCGATCAGCCGCCGCCATCAACGCCGTCCGCACCACCGTCGCCTGCTGGTCCAGAGCCCCCCGCAGCTTCGCGGGCGTCAGATGCACCACCGTGATCCCCAACTGCTCCAGGTGCTCACGCCTGCGCACATACTCGGACCACTCGTCCTCCGGCGCCGCCCGCATGTCCAGCTGCACGGCCACGGACTGGTCCGGCCAGAACGCGTCGACCCCGCAGAGGTGCGGGCCGCCCGGCAGGCGCAGGTCCACGTTCCACACCGGGTCGGGCAGCCCGAACTCCCGGACCAGCTGGAACAGCCGGTCCTCCGCGACGGCCCGGCCCTCGGCGAGCAGCGACTCCACGGCGTCCACCACGTGCGGCCGATCGAGGAGCCGGGCCTGCTCCAACTCCCGCACGATCGCGGCCGGTTCGCAGTGCCCCTCGCGTACGGCCTCGGTGAGCAGCCGACGCACCGTGCCGCCGTCGGTGAGCCGCTCGACCGCGTCCGCGAGCGCCCTCGGCACCGGCGCCACATGCACCCCGGCGATCTGCTGCGGCCGCGGCAGCGCCGCACTGCGCACGATCCGCGCGCAGCCGGTGGAGCGCAGGCGCCGGGTGCGCGGTACGAGGACGTCGATCCGGTCGAGGGAGCGCAGCGGGGGAGCGGAGGGGAGCTGGTGCAGGGCCAGCGCCGCGAGGCCCGTGATCATCGCCTCCTCGTACGGCAGCACCGCTCCGTCCTCCACCGGCCGAGGCGCCTGCTGCGGTACGGGGCCGGGGCCCGGCGGCCGTCGCGCGTAGAGCAGGACGGCGTGCAGCCGCTCCTCGCTCGTCGGGGGCCCGGGATGCGGCAGGAAGACTCCGGGCAGCAGCTCCTGCGGGGGTGAAGGGCGGTGCGACACGGGGGAGTTGTGGTTCATGACGGGCAGATTCCCGGGCTCACCGGGCCCGCTAACCGCTGTTACGACCCCGTTGACGAACGCGGACAAGCCCGCCCTAAAGCTCTCGCTGGGGCGGACCGAAAGGCGCAGGTCCATTCGGGGGTTACGGGTGGGCGTTCACCTGACTTGTCACAAGTTCGCGCCGTCGCACAAACGGGGGTCCGGGGCACGGCCCCGAACCCCCGTTCCGTACGAGGACGTACCAGGACTACGCCCCCGCGTCACACGCCTGCCCGCGCAGTACGCGCGCGAGGTCGTCCCGGGCCTCCAGGACCAGCCTGCGCAGCGCGGGCGCCGCATCCGCGTGGGACGCCAGCCACGCGTCCGTGTCCGCCAGCGTCCGCGGAGAGTCGAGCAGCGCCGGGAACATCCCCCGCACCACATGCATCGCGATCTGGATCGACCGCTCCTCCCACACCCGCTCAAGCACGTCGAAGTACTTCGGCGCGTACGGCGCGAGCAACTCCCGCTGCGACGGCTGCGCGAACCCGGCGATCGTCGCCTCGACCAGCGCGTTGGACAGCGCGTCCGACTCCACGACCTGCGCCCACGCCTGTGCCTTGACCGCCGCCGAGGGACGCGCGGCCAGGCACCGCACCTGGTGCCGCTTCCCGGACGCGGTGTCGTCGCGCGCCAACTCCGCGCCGAGCGCGGCCTCGTCGGCCCGGCCGTGCGTGGCGAGCGGTTCGAGGAAGGTCCAGCGCAGCTCCTGGTCGACGTCGAGCCCGTCGATCTTCGCGGTGCCGTCGACGAGCCCCTGGAGCAGCTGCAGATCGGCGTCGGCCGACGCCACCGAGGCGAAGAACCGGGCCCACGTCAGCTGGTGCTGGCTGCCCGGCTCGGCGAGCCGCAGCTCGCGCAGGGCGCCCTCGGCGACCAGCCGCCCGCCCTCCGCGCGCCAGTCCGGGGCGGCGTAGTGGGTGAGCGCGGAACGGGCCCAGGCATGCAGCATCTGCAGCACACCGATGTCGCTCTCCTGCCCGGCGAACCGGAGGAAGAGCCCGATGAAGTCCCGCGCCGGCATGAGCGCGTCCCGCGTCAGGTTCCACAGCGCTGTCCAGCACAGGGCCCGCGCCAACGGGTCGGTCAGATCCCCGAGGTGGGCGCGGATCGTGTCCAACGACCCCTCGTCGAAACGGATCTTGCAGTACGTGAGGTCGTCGTCGTTGACGAGGATCAGCGCGGGCCGCTCCTCGCCCGCCAGCTCCGCGACGACGGTGCGCGGACCGTCCACGTCGGTCTCGGCACGGGCGTACCGCACGAGCTCACCCTCCGGGCTCAGCCGGTACAGGCCCACGGCAACGCGGTGCGGCCGCAGTTGAGGGTGAGGGTGGCCCGCCGACGGAGTCGGCTGATCAGGCGCAGCGACCGCCTCCTGGAGCACGGCCAGCTCGGTGATGCGGCCCTCACCGTCGTAAGTGGCCAGCGGGGTGAGGGTGTTGACGCCCGCCGTCTGGAGCCACGCCCGCGCCCACTCGCCCATGTCACGGCCGGAGGTCTCCTCCAGGGCGGACAGCAGGTCGCCCAGCTCCGTGTTCCCGTACGCGTGCCGCTTGAAGTAGCGCCGCGCGCCCTCCAGGAACGCGTCCTGCCCGACGTACGCGACGAGCTGCTTAAGCACCGACGCGCCCTTCGCGTACGTGATCCCGTCGAAATTGAGCTTGGCCGCCTCCAGGTCACGGATGTCGGCCGTGATGGGGTGCGTGGAGGGCAGCTGGTCGGCGCGGTACGCCCAGGACTTGCGGTTGTTGGCGAAGGTGATCCAGCCGTCGGTGAACCGGGTCGCGCCGACCATCGAGAAGGAGCCCATGAAGTCCGCGAAGGACTCCTTGAGCCACAGGTCGTCCCACCACCGCATGGTGACGAGGTCCCCGAACCACATGTGCGCCATCTCGTGCAGGATGACGTTGGCCCGCCGCTCGTACGACGCCCGCGTCACCTTGCCGCGGAAGATGAACTCCTCGCGGAACGTCACACAGCCCGGGTTCTCCATCGCACCGAGGTTGTACTCGGGCACGAACGCCTGGTCGTACTTCCCGAAGGGGTACGGGTAGTCGAAGTGGTCGTGGAAGAAGTCCAGGCCCTGCTTCGTCACCAGGAACACGTCGTCGGAGTCGAAGTACGGGGCGAGCCCCTTGCGGCACATCGCGCCCAGCGGGACGGTGAGCCGCGTACCGTCCTCGAAGACGCGCTCGTACGTGTCGGTGACGTAGTGGTACGGACCGGCGACGAACGCCGTGATGTACGTGGAGATCGGCTTGGTCTCCGCGAACCTCCAGACCCCGTCCACGAGTTCTCCGACACCGTTGGACCACGCCGTCCAGCCCTCGGGCGCCGTGACCTCCATCCGGTACGGCGCCTTCAGGTCCGGCTGCTCGAAGTTGGCGAAGACCCGGCGGGCGTCGGCGGGCTCGTACTGCGTGTAGAGGTACACCTCGCCGTCCTCGGGGTCGACGAAGCGGTGCATGCCCTCGCCGGTCCGGCTGTAGGCGCACTGCGCGTCCACGACCAGCTCGTTCTCCGCGCGCAGGTCCTCCAGCTCGATGCGGGAGCCGTCGAAGACCTCGGACGGGTCGAGGTCCGTGCCGTTCAGGGAGACGGCGGTGACGGACGGGGCGATCAGGTCGACGAAGGTCGCGGCGCCCGGCTCGGTGCAGCGGAACCTGATCGTCGTCACCGACCGGAAGGTCCGCGTCCCGGTCTCGCTGCCCCCGATGGCGGACCGCAGGTCGAGGGCGACGTCGTACCCGTCGACGGACAGCAGGGCGGCCCGCTCACGGGCCTCGTCACGGGACAGGTTCTCACCGGGCACAAGCACTCCTCTTCGGCCTTGTTCGAGTGTTTCCCGATCCTGCCATGTGCGCGCGGGACCGGACATCCGGGAATGCCCGGGCCGCGCCCGCTGTTATCGGCCACTGGACGCGCACGACGGCTACTGGATTCCGTACGAGGAGAGACATGACGACCAAGGCGACGAACGACACGGTGATCGCCGACTTCTGGTTCGACCCCCTGTGCCCCTGGGCCTGGATGACATCGCGCTGGATGGTCGAGGTGGAGAAGGTCCGCCCGGTCACGGTCCGCTGGCATGTGATGAGCCTCAGCGTCCTGAACGAGAACCGCCTGGACGAACTCCCCGAGCACTACCGCGAGTTGCTTTCCACCGGCTGGGGCCCGGTCCGCGTGGTGACGGCGGCGCAGCAACTGCACGGGGACGAGGTCGTCGGCGACCTCTACACCGCGATGGGCACGCGGTTCCACAACCGGGGCGAGGGCGCGACCCGCGAGACGATGGCCGCCGCCCTGAAGGACGTGGGCCTGCCCGAATCCCTCCTCGACTTCGCCGACTCGGACAAGTACGACGAGGAGCTGCGGGCGTCCCACCACGAGGGCATCGACAAGGTCGGCCAGGAGGTCGGCACGCCCGTCATCGCGGTGCCCGGCGAGGACGGTGAGCAGGTCGCGTTCTTCGGCCCGGTCGTCACCCCGGCCCCGAAGGGCGAGGCGGCCGCGAAGCTCTGGGACGGCACGCTGCTTGTCGCCTCGACTCCGGGCTTCTTCGAGCTGAAGCGCACCCGCACGAAGGAGCCGGACTTCTCCAACCTGGACTGACCTCCAACCTGGACCTCAAGAACAGAAAGGCCCCCGAGAGTCATGTCCTCTCGGGGGCCCTTCCTCATTCCGCCCGCCCGGTGAAGGTTGAGAAGACGATCACGAGGTGGGGCGTTCTGGGGCTTGCTCGTC
>NZ_JASCIS010000028.1 GCF_029968015.1 Streptomyces luteolus | reverse complement strand
CACAATTCAGCCCCTCCGGCGATTGAGGAGCGGGGGTCCGGGGGCTGGCCCCCGAAGCGCCGCAGCCACGCGGCGCCAGCCGCATATCGGCACAGTCGGGAAGGGGCGGGGTGGGGGAAAGATCACGCCAGTCGACGTGCGCCCGGCGACGGGACCGCAGTGAAGACGCGGGGAGCCGCGAGGCCCGCCCCGTCGAACGCCACCTCGACCGCCTTCGTCACGCCGTCCGCCGAGGACACCTCCACCAGCACGATCGCCGAGCCCCCGAACCCGCCCCCCGTCATCCGCGCCCCGAGCGCACCGGACGACAGCGCCGTGTCGACCACCAGGTCCAGCTCCGTGCAGGAGATGCGGAAGTCGTCCCGCAGCGAGGCGTGGCCCTCGGTGAGGACGGGGCCGATCGCGCGGACGTCGCCCGCCGAGAGCAGCTCGATAACCCGCTCCACGCGCCGGTTCTCCGTGACGATGTGCCGGACCAGGCGCCGCACCTCCGCGTCGTCGAGCCGGCCGAGCGCGGCGTCCAGGTCCTCGTACGCGATGTCGCGCAGTGCCGTCACGCCGAGGGACGCCGCCCCCGTCTCGCAGCCCGCGCGGCGCTTGCCGTACTCGCCGTCGCTGTGGGCGTGCTTGACCTGGGTGTCGACGACGAGGAGTTGCAGGCCCAACGCCCCCAGGTCGAAGGGGATCTGGCGCTGCGCGAGGTCGCGGGTGTCGAGGAACAGGGCGTGGCCGTCCGTGCAGCAGGCCGACGCGGTCTGGTCCATGATGCCGGTGGGCGCGCCCACGAAGACGTTCTCGGCACGCTGGCAGAGGCGGGCCAACTGCCACCGCTGGAGGCCGAGTTCGTACAGGTCGTTCAACGCGAGGGCGGTGACCACCTCCAGGGCCGCCGAGGAGGACAGGCCAGCGCCGGTCGGCACCGTCGACTCGATGTGCACGTCGGCGCCGCCCACCGGGTGCCCGGCGTCGCGCAGCGCCCAGGCGACGCCCGCGACGTAGTCCGTCCAGCGGGCGGAAGGGGTGAGTGTGTCGAGGCGCAGCTCGACCGGAGCGCCGTCGATGTCCGCGGAGTGCAGGCGCAGCACGCCGTCGTCGCGGCGGCGGACCGCGGCGGTCGCGGTGTGCGGCAGCGCGAAGGGCATCACGAAGCCGTCGTTGTAGTCGGTGTGTTCGCCGATCAGGTTGACGCGGCCGGGGGCCGTCCAGACGCCGTCCGGGGCGTGTCCGTAGAGCGTCGAGAAGGTCTCGGTGACGGTCACTCGCCCGCCCCCGAAGAGCGCTGCGCGAACGCCCAGGCGTCGGCGACGATGCCCGCGAGGTCCGCGCGGGACGGGTTCCAGCCGAGCTTCTCGCGCGCGGCGCTCGCGGAGGCGACGAGGACGGCCGGGTCGCCGCCGCGGCGCGGGGCCATGACCTCGGGGATCGGGTGGCCGGTGACCTGCCGGACGGTCTCGACGACCTCGCGCACCGAGAAGCCGTTGCCGTTGCCCAGGTTGCAGATCAGGTGCTCGCCGGGGGTCGCGGCGGTCACCGCGAGCAGGTGCGCCTCGGCGAGGTCGGCGACGTGGATGTAGTCGCGTACGCACGTGCCGTCCGGCGTCGGGTAGTCGTCGCCGAAGACGGAGATGGCCTCGCGGCGGCCCTGCGCGACCTGGAGGACGAGCGGGATGAGGTGCGACTCGGGGTCGTGCCGCTCACCGAACTCCCCGTACGCCCCCGCCACGTTGAAGTAGCGCAGCGAGACCGCGGCGAGGCCGTGCGCGGCGCACTCGCCGGTGATCATGTGGTCGACGGCGAGCTTGGAGGCGCCGTACGGGTTGGTGGGCGCGGTCGGCGCGGACTCGCGGATCGGGACCTCGTCCGGCTCGCCGTAGGTGGCGGCCGTGGAGGAGAAGACCAGCTTGCGTACGCCGGCCGTGCGCATCGCGGCGATCAGCGCCATGGTGCCGCCGACGTTGTTCTCCCAGTACTTCTCGGGCTTCACGACGGACTCGCCGACCTGCGAGAACGCGGCGAAGTGCAGGACGCCGTCATAGCTGGAGTCCAGCCACTTGGCGGCATCGCGGATGTCGCCCTCGATGAACTCGGCGCCCGCGGGCACGCCCTCGCGGAAGCCCGTGGAGAGGTTGTCGAGCACGGTCACGGAGTGGCCGGCCTCCAGGAGATGGGCGGCCACGACGCTGCCGACATAACCCGCGCCACCGGTGACCAGATACTTCCCGTACCTACCGCTCATTTACTCGCTACCTCTCGCAGTCGCTCGGCCGCGGTCTCCGGCGGCACGTCGTTGATGAACACGTTCATGCCGGATTCGGAACCCGCGAGGAACTTCAGCTTGCCGGAAGTGCGGCGAATGGTGAAAAGCTCGAGGTGGAGCGCGAACTCGTCGCGGCTCACCCCGTACGCCCCCAGGTCCGTGAACGGCGCCTGGTGCCAGGCGGAGATGTACGGCGTGGGCGGTTCACCGGGGCCGAAGATCCGGTCGAAGCGCCGCAGGAGTTCCAGATAGAGCCGCGGGAACTCGGTGCGCGCGTCCTCGTCCAGGGCGAGCAGGTCGGGCACGCGGCGCTTGGGGTGCAGATGCACCTCGTACGGCCAGTGCGCGGCGTGCGGGACGTACGCGATCCAGTGCTCGCCCTCCAGGACGACGCGCTCGGCGGCGGATTCGCGGGCGAGGACGTCGTCGAAGAGGTTACGGCCGGTCCGCTCGCGGTGGGCGGCGAGGTTGCGGAGCATCAGGGCGGTGCGCGGGGTGACGTCCGGGTAGCCGTAGATCTGGCCGTGCGGGTGGCCGAGGGTCACGCCGATCTCGGCGCCGCGGTTCTCGAAGCAGAAGACCTGGGCGACGGACGGCAGATGCGACAGCTCGGCGGTGCGGTCGGTCCAGGCGTCCAGGACGAGCCCGGCCTGCTCGTCGCCGAGGTCGGCGAAGGACGCGTCGTGGTCGGAGGTGAAGCAGACGACCTCGCAGCGCCCGGAGTCACCGGCGAGGGACGGGAAGCGGTTCTCGAAGACGACGACGTCGTACGAGGAGTCCGGGATCTCGGTGAGCCGGTCGCCCTCGGAGGGGCACAGGGGGCATTCGTCGGCCGGCGGGTGGTAGGTGCGGGCCTGGCGGTGCGAGGCGATGGCGACGAAGTCGCCGAGCAGGGGGTCCTCGCGGATCTCGGAGCTGGTGGCGACGGGGTCGAGGGGGCGGCGGTCGAAGGCCGTGCGGGCCGCGTCGTCGCGCGCGTCGTAGTGGATGAGCTCACGACCGTCGGCGAGCCGGGTCGAGGTCTTCTTCACGTCAGGGACTCCCCCATCACAACCACCAAACAGAAACGAACATAACAAACCACAAGCCAACAGCCCCGTCAACGGAAGATCCTTTGCGGCCTCTCACTGCGGCCCCGCATGCCGCCCTCGATCACAATCAAACAAAGAACACCAACACAAGTGTTCAGTTTCTGAAGCTGGGGGCGTAGGTTCCGGTCTGATCAGTTCGCGCGACGAAGCGAGAGACCCCCCATGCACTACTTGGCCGAAGGGCTACGGCTCCCCACCAACGGGCTGGATTACGCGATCCTGGCGATCTACTTCGCCGTCGTCCTGGGCATCGGTTTCGCCGCCCGGCGCAGCGTGAAGACCAGCCTCGACTTCTTCCTCTCCGGGCGCTCGCTGCCCGCCTGGGTCACGGGCCTGGCCTTCGTGGCCGCCAACCTGGGCGCCACCGAGATCCTGGGCATGGCCGCCACCGGCGCGCAGTACGGCGTGGCCGTCGTGCACTGGTACTGGATCGGCGCCATCCCGGCCATGGTCTTCCTGGGCCTGGTGATGATGCCGTTCTACTACGGCTCCAAGGTCCGAAGCGTGCCCGAGTTCCTGCTCCAGCGGTTCGACAAGTCCGCACACCTGCTGAGTTCGGTGCTGTTCGCTTTCGCCTCGATCCTGATCGCGGGCGTCAACCTGTACGCCCTGTCGATCGTCGTCGAGGCGCTCCTCGGCTGGCCGCAGTGGGTGTCCATCGTCGTCGCGGGCTTCTTCGTGCTCGCGTACATCACGATCGGCGGTCTCTCCTCGGCGATCTACAACGAGGTCCTGCAGTTCTTCGTGATCCTCGCCGCGCTCATCCCGCTCACCATCCTCGGCCTGAAGCGGGTCGGCGGCTGGGACGGCCTGACCGGCTCGCTGACCGAGCGGCACGGCGGCGACTTCATGACGGCCTGGGGCGGTACGGGCATCGGTGACCCCAACCCGCTCGGCGCGAACTGGCTGACCATCGTGCTCGGCCTCGGCTTCGTGCTCTCCTTCGGGTACTGGACGACCAACTTCGCCGAGGTGCAGCGCGCCCTGTCCGCGAAGAACCTGTCCGCCGCCAAGCGCACCCCGCTGATCGCCGCGTTCCCGAAGATCTTCATCGTGTTCATCGTGATGATCCCCGGCCTGGTCGCCGCCGTCCTCGTCCCGAAGATCGGCACCGCGGGCTCCGACCTCACGTACAACGACGCGATCCCGCTGCTCATGCAGGAGTTGCTGCCCAACGGCGTGCTCGGGATAGCCGTGACCGGTCTGCTCGCCGCGTTCATGGCGGGCATGGCCGCGAACGTCTCGTCCTTCAACACCGTGTTCACCGCGGACATCTGGGCGAAGTACGTGGTCAAGGGCCGGGAGGACACGTACTACTTGAAGTTCGGGCGGCTCATCACCGCGATCGGTGTGATGGCCTCCATCGGCACGGCCTTCCTCGCCGCCAGCTTCAGCAACATCATGGGGTACCTGCAGACCCTGTTCTCCTTCTTCAACGTGCCGATGTTCGTGGTCTTCATCATCGGCATGTTCTGGAAGCGGGCCTCCATGAAGTCCGGTGTCTGGGGTCTGGTCGCGGGCACCTCGGCCGCGATGGTCAACTACTTCGTCATCTACAAGCAGGGCGTCATCGACATCCCCTCCGACCAGGGCGCCAACTTCGTCTCCGCGATCGTCGGCTTCGCCGCCGGTGCCGTGGTCATGGTCCTCGTCACCCTGTTCACCGCGCCCAAGCCGGAGGCCGAGCTGGCCGGTCTGGTGTACGGCACCAAGTCGCCCGGCATGGAGGAGCTTCCTCAGGAGGGCGATCAGGTCTGGTACCGCAAGCCCGCCCTGCTCGGCTGGGGCGCGATCGTCCTCGCCGCCGCCTGCTACATCCCGTACTCGTTCTGATCTGATCGGAGGCCCAGAGAATGTCTGAACTGCAGCGCGAAGTCTCCGAGTTGGAGGCCAAGTCCGCCACCGCCGCCCGTCTCTTCGACATCCGGCGCATCATCGGCGGCCTGTTCGTGGTCTACGGCGTGATCGTGACCATCGCCGGGATCACCGCGTCCGACGCCGACCTGAAGAAGGCCCAGGACATCAACATCAACCTGTGGACCGGCCTGGCCATGCTGGCGCTCGGGCTCTTCTTCCTGGTGTGGCTCAAGCTCCGTCCGGCGGTAGCGCCGGTGCCGTCGGAGCCCGGGGAACAGTCGCCGTAACCGCCCGGTCGAGCAGGCCCGTACGCGCCGCGAGCGCCGCCGCCTCCAGGCGGGAGCCGACGTCCAGTTTCATCAGGACCCGCTGGACGTGCGTACGGGCCGTGCTCGGCGCTATGCCCATGCCCGCCGCGATCAGCCGGGTGTCCTCGCCGTCCGCGACCCGCACCAGGACCTCGACCTCGCGGGGCGTGAGCAGCTGCAGCAGCCGGTGGCCCTCGTCGTCGGCCTTGGCCGGCGGGTTGAGCAGGTCCGCGAACGCGCCCCGCAGCAGCGCCGGGGCCACCGCCGCCTCCCCCGCCCGGGCCTTCATGATGGCCCGCTCGACGCCCTCGATGCGCTCGTCGTGCCGTACGTAACCCGAGGCGCCCGCCGCGAACGCGGCCGCTATGCCGCGCGGCGACGGCACCGGGCCGAGGACCAGGACCGCCACCTGCGGCCGGTCCCGCTTGATCCGCGCCACCGGGTCGAACGCGCCCGGCTCCGCCGGTGCCGCCGTGCCGAGGACGCAGACCTCCGGCGCCCGCTGCACCACGAGTTCCGCCGCTCCGGCGGCCGGCGCCGCCGCGGCCAGCACCCGGTGGCCGCGCAGCTTCAGCGCCGAGGCGAGCGCCTCGGCATGCAGACGGTGATCGTCGACCACCATGAGCCGCACCACCATCGCGCTACCCCCAGATCCCCGGCGACCCGTCGAAGGCGGCACCCCCCGGTCCGCCGTTCCCCGGAAGCTACACGCTCGTTCGACGTCGCGCGCCCCCCTGGACCCGGTCTTCAACCTCCGGTCCGCCCCGAGAGCCGGAAATCCCCGCTCCGCGCAAGCGACGGCGGGCCGCCTCCCTCCGGTGGAGAGGGGCGGCCCGCCGTGAAGTGCGCGCGCGGGGGCGCTCAGTCGGTGCCGAACACCACGGCGAGGTGCCGCTTGCTGGTGTCGGACGCGCTGGGCTTCGACATCAGCTTGTCCGAGATGTAGAGGCCGCCGTTGCCGTAGAGCATCTCGGCGCCGTCCGGCAGGGAGTACTGCGTCTCGGCGTCCCGGATGTCCTCCTGCGCCGGGTTCTCCAGGAGCACCGTCTGCTTGCCGGTCTTCGGGTCGATGGTGACGACCTGACCGCCCTTGTCGTACGGCGGGATCTTGTACGCGAGGATGTTCGTGCCGTCCATCCGCAGCGGCAGCATCTGGTACCGCTCGCCCGCGTCCGCCTTCGGGCCGACCGTCTTTCCGGTGGCCAGGTCGAAGGAGATGATCTCGTTGGTCATGCCGTACTCACCGCTGCCCTGGTGCTGGGCCGTCGGGACGTACACCCGGTCGTTGCCGACGACGACGCCCGAGCACTCCTGGACCATGTTCACATCGCAGTCGAGCTGGTACTCGCGCTCGCCGAGCGCGGCCTTGCTGCGCAGCTTGCCCGCCTCGTCCAGGGCGAAGATGTCCGAGACGCCGGACGCGGTGATGTCGGTCGAGTCCACGCCGAACACCACCGGCTTCGTCGACATCACCTTGGCGTTGTCGATGCCGGCGGGCAGCTTGTACGTCCACTTGGGAGTGCCGGACGTCGGGTCGATCAGCTGGACCTCAAGCCGCGGGTTGTCGTACGAGCCGCACTTGCGGACCGCGACGAGCTGCTCGCCGCCGGCGTACCCGGCGTCCTTGCAGGTGTCCGAGGGCTTGGGCGTCCAGCGGGGCTTGCCGGACTTCAGCTCGAAGGCGGCGCCGCCGTCCGTGCCGCCGCCGACCGCGACGGTCTCACCGGAGATCACGACCTCCTGGAAGTCCGCCTTGCCGCCGCCGTCGCTGACGCTCTCCTGCCACAGCTTGTCGCCGGTCTTGGTGTCGAAGACGGCGATCTGGCTGCAGCCGTTGTACTCCTTCTTGCCCTCGGCCTCGAAGACCACGGCGGCCAGGCCGTCCTCGGAGACCTGGCGGGAGCCGGCGCAGGTCGGCCCGGACAGCGGCAGCGTCCAGAGCTCCTTGCCGTCCTTCGGCCCGTACCCGACGATCTTGCTGTCGCCGCTCTTCACGTACGCGTCGTCGGTGAGCCAGGAGCCCTTGACGCTGAGCGTGGTGTCCTCGCCGACCTTCGGCGCGGGCAGCTGGAAGCGGACCTGGGCGGAGGTGTCCGACGGCACCTTCTCGTCGCCGCCGCCCCCGGCCGGGCCGCTGTCGCCGCCCTTGCCGCCGGAACCGCCTTCGCCGGTCTTCGCCTCTTCCTTCGGCTCGTCACCGGAGGACGCGTACCAGAAACCGCCGCCGACGATCAGCGCGACCGCGACGACCGCCGCGACGATGATCGTCAGCTGCGCGTTGAACTTCTTGCCGCCACCGGGGCCGCCGGGGCCACCGGGACCGCCCATGGGCTGCGTCACCGGCTGCGGGTACTGCTGGTAGCCGTACGGCGGCTGCTGGCCGGGGGCCGGGTAGCCGTACCCCTGCTGGCCCGGCTGGCCCTGCGGGGGCGTGCCCGGGGCGGGCGGCGGCGGGGTGCCGGGCGCCTGCGGGTAGCCGTACGCCGGCTGGCCGGGCGGCGGGCCCGGCGGCTGGGCGGGCGGGGGCGTGCCGGGGGCCGGGGGCGGCGGCGTGCCGGGAGCGGGCGGCGGCGGGGCGCCGAAACCACCGCCGGGCGGCGGGCTCTGCGGGGCGCCGAAGCCGTCCTTGCGGGGGTCGTTCGGCGGCTGGGGCGGCTGCGGCGGCTGGGTCATCTGTCGTCTACCTGTCTGCCTGTGCGGTACGGCTACGGCTGCCTGAGCGGTACGGAGGGAGTGCGGGCGGGCGTGCGGCGGGGGCCTGCCGCGCGGATCAGCCGGATCCGGACGGCGGGCCCCCGGGGGTCACTTGCCGAAGGAGAGCATGCGGGTCTCCTCCTCGCCGTCACGGCCCATCAGCCGCGAGGACGTGGCGTAGAACCGGCCGTCCGCATAGGCCATCTGTCCCATGCCGACCAGGGAGTTCTCGACACTCGCCGTGGTCTCCGGGTGCTGGAGGAGCAGCTTCGGCTTGCCTCCGTCCGGGCCGAACCGCACGGTCTGGCCCGGCTTGTCGAAGGTCGGCTCGACGTACGCGACGAGGTTGCCGGAGGCGTCCGCGGACAGCGGGAGGAGCGAGCGCGGGTCCTCGGTCTTGCCGCGCCACTTGGGCTTTCCGCTGTCGAGGTCGAAAGCGATGATCTCGTTGCTGCGGTCGTAGTCGCCGGACTTCTTCGTCTCGGTGGCCATGAAGAAGAGGTCGTCGGTGGCGACCATGCCCTGGCAGCTCTGCAGCTCCTTCTCCAGGATGGACAGGCCGCAGCGCTGCGTGAACGAGTCCTTGCCGCCGTCGAGCTGCGAGCGGACCTTGCCGTTGTCCTTGAACGCGACGATGTTCCAGGACTTGTCGTCCCGGTTCACCAGGGAGACGACGAGCGGCTTGACCGAGTAGACCTTCTGCACCTCGAAGCCCTTGGGCGTCATGAAGCGCCACTTGACCTTGCCGGTCTTCGGGTCGATCGACTTGAGCTGCTCGTTCTTGTCCGGCTGGGCCAGGCAGGAGTCGACGGCGAGCACCGAATCCCCGTCGGCGGCGAAGGAGTTGGGGAAGCAGCCCCGGTCCTTCTTCAGGGTGTACTGCTCCTTGCCGTCCTTCAGGCTGTACGCGCTGCCGGACTGGGAGCGGGCCACCATCACGTTCTCGCCGGCGATCTCCAGGTCGAGCGTGACGGTCGAGTCGAAGAGGCCGCCCGTCTCGGTCTTCTTCTGCCAGCCCTTCTCACCCGTGTTGAGGTCGATCATCTGGAGCTGGTTGCACTTGCTCTTCTCCCGGTTGTCCGTGTCCTTGTAGGCCACGACGACCATGCCGTCCTCGGAGGGGCGGGGCGGGGTGTCGCACACGGCGTGCGGCAGCTTGACGCTCCAGGCCTTGCTGCCGTCGCTCGTCTTGAAGGCGGTGACCTCGTTGTACCCGGCCTGGACGACGGTGTCGCCCACGGTCCAGATGTTCATGAGCTCGGCGCCGTTGCGCGGGGTGTCGAGGTCGTTCTTGGCGACCCAGACCTTCGCCTCGCCGGGCTTGCGGCCGGAGTTGAGGTCGTCCTCGCCGCCGTCGCGGCTGCCCGCGGTCTCCTCGCCGGCGTCGGTCGGCTTGTTGTCGCCGCCGCCCTTGGCGATGGGCTGCTTCTTCTTCGGCTCCTCGTCACCGCTGGCAGCGAACCAGACGCCGCCGCCGATCACGAGGACCGCGGCGAGGGCCGCACCGATGATGGCGGCGGGCTTGCCCTTGAACGGGCTGCCCGAGCCGCCGCCGGGAGGGACGGGGCCGCCGGGCATGCCGGGCGCGGGCGCACCCGGGTACTGCGGCTGCTGCGGGTATCCGTACGCCGCCTGGCCGGGCGCTCCGGGCTGCCCCGGCTGGCCGTACGGACCCGGCTGCGCCTGGGTGTACGGGTTGTCGGCGGCGGGCTGGCCGGGCTGCGGGTAGCCGTATCCGGGCTGTGCGGGCTGGCCGGGCTGCGGGTAGCCGTACCCGGGCTGTGCGGGCGGCGGCGTGCCGGGAGGTGCGGCGGGTGGGGCCGCGGGCGGGGCCGGCGGAGCCGCGGGCGGCGGTGTGGTGGGCGGCGCGGACGGCGGCGCCGGAGGCACCGGGGGTGTCTGCGGCGGCTGACCGGGCCCCTTGGACATCCCCTGCTGAGGGTCCTGCGGTGCCCCGGCACCGCCTGGCGGCTGCGGCGGCTGGCTGGGCGGCTGACTCATCAGCGGTGTACCTCTTCACACGGGTCCCGCAACCCAACCGGCCTCCCCCGCAATTCCGTTGGTCAAATCCCCCCGGAAAGGAGCGAATCGGGCATTGTCCCCGTACCTGTGTGTCTAGTCGAGCGGGACTTCTTTCTACCACTGACCGCTGACATCCAGCCGCGTCGGCCGCCCCCTTGTTCCCAAGGGAGGACCGGCCTGTGATGCCGTCGTTACCGCCTCGCGCGGGCCGTGGGCGGGGCGTTGCGGGAGGGGCTCAGGAGGCGTCCTCCGCCAGTTCCAGCCACCGCATCTCCAACTCCTCGCGCTCCCCGGCGAGTTCACGCAGCTCGGCGTCGAGCTGGGCGACGCGGCCGAAGTCCGTGGCGTTCTCGGCGATCTGCGCGTGGAGCTTTGTCTCCTTTTCGGAGATCTTGTCCAATTGCCGCTCGATCTTCTGGAGTTCCTTCTTCGCGGCACGGGCGTCGGCCGAGGACTTCACCGGAGCCGAGCTCTGCTGAGAGGGCGCGGCCGGAGTCGCCGCGGCCGCCTCCTCCATGCGGTGCCTGCGCTCCAGGTACTCGTCGATGCCGCGCGGCAGCATCCGCAGCGCGCCGTCGCCGAGCAGGGCGAACACCCTGTCCGTGGTGCGCTCGATGAAGAACCGGTCGTGCGAGATGACCACCATCGAGCCCGGCCAGCCGTCGAGCACGTCCTCCAGCTGCGTCAGCGTCTCGATGTCGAGGTCGTTGGTGGGCTCGTCGAGGAACAGCACGTTCGGCTCGTCCATGAGCAGCCGCAGGATCTGCAGCCGCCGCCGCTCACCACCGGACAGGTCCCCCACGGGCGTCCACTGCTTCTCCTTCCCGAAGCCGAACTGCTCGCAGAGCTGGCCCGCGGTCAGCTCCCGGCCCTTGCCGAGGTCGACCCGGTCCTTGACCTGCTGCACGGCCTGCAGCACCCGCCAGTTCGGGTCCAGCTCGGCGACCTCCTGCGAGAGGTACGCCAGCTTCACCGTCTTGCCGACCGCGACCTTGCCCGCCACTGGCTGCTCCTCGCCCTGGCTGCGGGCGGCCGCCGCGAGCGTACGGAGAAGCGAGGTCTTGCCCGCGCCGTTCACACCGACCAGGCCGATGCGGTCACCGGGGCCGAGCTGCCAGGTCAGATGCTTGAGCAGCACCTTCGGGCCCGCCTGTACGGTCACGTCCTCCAGGTCGAAGACCGTCTTGCCGAGCCGGGCGCTGGCGAACTTCATCAGCTCGGAGGTGTCGCGCGGCGGCGGCACATCGGCGATCAGCTCGTTGGCGGCCTCGATGCGGTAGCGCGGCTTGGACGTACGGGCGGGGGCGCCGCGCCGCAGCCAGGCCAGCTCCTTGCGCATCAGGTTCTGCCGCTTGGCCTCCTCGGTGGCCGCGATCCGCTCGCGCTCGGCCCGCGCGAAGACGTAGTCGCTGTAGCCGCCCTCGTACTCGTAGACGTCGCCGCGCTGCACGTCCCACATGCGGGTGCAGACCTGGTCGAGGAACCAGCGGTCGTGGGTGACGCAGACGAGCGCCGAGCGGCGGGTGCGCAGATGCCCGGCGAGCCAGGAGATGCCCTCCACGTCGAGGTGGTTGGTGGGCTCGTCGAGGACGATCAGGTCCTGCTCGGCGATCAGCAGCTGGGCGAGCGCGATACGGCGGCGCTCACCGCCGGAGAGCGGCCCGATGACGGTGTCGAGCCCCTTCTCGAAGCCCGGCAGGTCGAGCCCGCCGAACAGCCCGGTCAGTACGTCCCTGACCTTGGCGTCGCCCGCCCACTCGTGGTCGGCCATGTCGCCGATGACCTCGTGCCGGACGGTGGCCTCGGGGTCGAGCGAGTCGTGCTGCGTGAGGACGCCGAGACGCAGGCCGCCGCTGTGCGTGACGCGACCGGTGTCGGCCTCCTCCAGCTTGGCGAGCATCCGGATGAGGGTGGTCTTGCCGTCGCCGTTGCGGCCGACGACGCCGATGCGGTCCCCTTCGGAGACGCCGAGGGAGACCGCGTCAAGCAGGGCACGGGTGCCGTACACCTTGCTGACTGCCTCGACATTGACCAGATTGACGGCCATTTCACTCCTGGGAAGGGTTTACATCGACGTCCCAGCGTAGTCGCTGCCCGCACCTGCCCTCGAAGCTCACCCCCAGGGGGCTCCGCCCCCGGGCCCCCGCTCCTCAAGCGCCGGAGGGGCTGATTTCGTCGCCGGTCGTTCGTCTGCGGCGCCGTCCTGGCTGGTCGCGCAGTTCCCCGCGCCCCTGAAAAAGCTGCGGCTGCGCCGCGCTTTCCCCGCCGCATCTCCAGGGGCGCGGGGAACTGCGCGACCGGCCACAGCGGCGCCGCAGCCGAAAGACGGCCCGGGGTCCGGGGCGGAGCCCCGGGAGCTGTCCGCTCAGGACTTTCGGGAAGGGGCGGGGAGGGGAAGGAAGCCCCGGGTACCGGACACCAGCGCCCACCCCCCGAGCACCATCCCCACCGCCCCCGGCGCCGACACCTCCACCGCGATCAGCAACGC
This sequence comes from Streptomyces luteolus, assembly GCF_029968015.1. GTDB lineage: Bacteria > Actinomycetota > Actinomycetes > Streptomycetales > Streptomycetaceae > Streptomyces > Streptomyces luteolus. The sequence goes on along the minus strand of NZ_JASCIS010000028.1, from coordinate 83,639 downwards.
CGTCCGGCCCTCCAGGAGCCCCCCGAAGCCGACCATCGACAGGCCGAGGACGCCGAGCAGGCAGAGCGTGACGCCGAGGGCCGCCAGCGGCCCGGAGCCCGTGGCCGCCGCGGCAGGGCCCGGCCGCTCGAAGCGGCGGAACGCGGCCACGAGCAGAGCCGTGACCAGCCCCGCCACGACCACCCGCACCGGCACCTGCGCCCACCACCCCCCGCTCGCGGGCTCCGGCAGCGGGACGTCGAGGGCGAGGAGCGCGCCGTACACCGCGAGCATCGCCGTGAGGTGCCACAGGAAGGCGGTCATGGCGATGCCGCTCGCGGCGACCACCCCGCGCCACACCCGCGGCCGCCGCAGCCACGCCCCGACCGGCCGCCGCACCAGCTCGACCGCGCCGACCAGCCACAGCCCGTGGCAGAGCAGCGCGAACGTGGGCGGGGCCATGTTGGAGATCTTCTCGCCGGGCATCCCGACCATCGACAGCGGATACGGCCCGTACGTCACCAGGGCCACCGCACCCACGAGCCCGCACCCGGCCAGCGCGGCGGGCACGCCCCGGACGGCGAGCCGGCCGTCCGCGCGCAGGAAGCCCAGCTGGTGCACGGCGAGCCAGACGAGGGCGAAGTTGAGGAACTCCACGTACGGGACGCCGAGGGCGAAGCGCAGGACGTCGACCGCGCCCGCGGCGCCCAGAAGCACGCCGAACACGCCCCAGCCCCACCGCTCGTGCGCCCTGAGCAGCGGCGGCGTGCAGGCGACCATCGCGAGGTAGACGCCGATGAACCACAGCGGCTGCGCGACCAGGCGCAACGCGATGTCGATCAACCCCCCGCCCGCGCCGAGGAGTTGGACGAGCAGCGCGGCCGTTCCCCAGACCAGGACGAAGACGAGGGTCGGGCGGAGGAGCCGCGACAGCCGCCCCCGCAGGAACGTCGAGTACAGCTGTGCGGGGCCGGTCCTGCCGCGCAGCGAGCGGTACGACCGGGCGTGCGCGAAGCCGCCGACGAAGAAGAACACCGGCATGATCTGCAGGACCCAGGTGAGCAGTTGGAGCTCGGGGACGACGGCCAGCAGGTTGCCCACCTCGACCCGCCCGCCCGGGCCGGTGGCCACGGCGGCCATCAGCCAGTGCCCGAGCACGACGGCACCGAGCGAGGCGACGCGCAGCAGGTCGATGTACCGGTCCCGGGTGTCCGGGGTGGCCGCTGCGAGGCGGGCGACGGTGGCGCGGGCGACGGTGGCGCCGGAGGTGGAGTCCATGCCCGCCACCGTCCCGGCCCGCCCGGGCACGGCGACAGGGCTCGGATACTCAACTGGGCCTGAGTACCTGAGTCGTACGTCGTACGTACGTCTAGACCGCCGGGTCGAGAACCGTCGCACCCGGCGCCGGGGCCGAGGCGACGCGGACCGTGCGGCAGGTGTCCGACTTCAGCAGGGCCTCGGCGACGGCTTCCGCGGACGCGGCGTCCTGGGCGAGGAACGCGGTGGTCGGGCCCGAGCCGGAGACGAGGGCCGCGAGGGCGCCGCCGTCCGTGCCGGCCACGAGCGTCTGCTCCAGGGCGGGGAAGAGGGAGAGCGCGGCGGGCTCCAGGTCGTTGGTCAGGACGGCCGCGAGAGCCTCCGCGTCCCCTGCGCGCAGGGCGTCGATGAGCGCGGGCGACGCCTCGGGGGCCGGGACGTCGTGGCCCTCCCAGAGGCGGTCGAACTCGCGGTACACGGCCGGGGTGGAGAGGCCGCCGTCCGCGAGGGCGAAAACCCAGTGGAACGTGCCGCCCACCTCCAGCGGCGTCAGCACCTCGCCCCGCCCCGTACCCAGCGCCGCCCCGCCGACCAGGCTGAACGGCACGTCACTGCCCAACTCGGCACAGATGCCGAGGAGTTCGTCCCGGGAGGCGTTCGTGCCCCACAGCGCGTCGCACGCCACCAGCGCACCCGCCGCGTCGGCGCTGCCGCCCGCCATACCGCCCGCGACGGGGATGTCCTTCGCGATGTGCAGATGCACGTCGGGGGCCACGCCGTGCCGTTCCGCGAGCGCGAGGGCCGCCCGCGCCGCCAGATTGCCGCGGTCCAGCGGGACTTGATGGGCGTCCGAGCCCGAACACGTCACCCGCAGCTCATCGGCGGGCGTCGCCGTGACCTCGTCGTAAAGCCCGACCGCCAGGAAGACGTTGGCCAGGTCGTGGAAGCCGTCCGCGCGGGCACCGCCCACCGCGAGCTGGACGTTGACCTTGGCGGGTACGCGTACGGTCACACTCACTGGCCTGCTCCCCGGTTCTCGGCGATCTTCGCGAACTGCTCGACGGTGAGGGACTCGCCGCGCGCCTGCGGGGAGACCCCGGCGGCGACGAGCGCGGCCTCGGCTGCGGCGGCCGAACCGGCCCAGCCCGCGAGGGCGGCGCGCAGCGTCTTGCGGCGCTGGGCGAACGCGGCGTCGACGACGGCGAACACCTCCGCGCGGGAAGCCGTCGTCGCGACCGGCTCGGTGCGCCGGACCAGGGAGACCAGACCGCTGTCGACGTTCGGCGCGGGCCAGAAGACGTTGCGGCCGATCGCTCCGGCGCGCTTGACGTCCGCGTACCAGTTGGCCTTCACGGAGGGCACCCCGTACACCTTCGAGCCGGGGGTGGCCGCGAGGCGGTCGGCGACCTCGGACTGCACCATGACGAGCGTGCGGTCGATGGTCGGGAACGTGGCCAGCATGTGCAGCAGGACGGGCACCGCGACGTTGTACGGCAGGTTCGCGACGAGTGCCGTGGGCGCCGGGCCCGGCAGCGCGTCGACGTGCATCGCGTCGGAGTGCACGAGCGCGAAGCGGTCGGCGCGCTCCGGCATGCGGGCCTCGACGGTGGCGGGCAGCGCGGCGGCGAGCACGTCGTCGATCTCGACGGCGGTGACCCGGTCCGCGGTCTCCAGGAGCGCGAGCGTCAGCGAGCCGAGGCCCGGGCCGACCTCCACGACCACGTCGTCGGGGCGCACCTCGGCGGTGCGGACGATGCGCCGGACCGTGTTCGCGTCGATGACGAAGTTCTGGCCGCGCTGCTTGGTGGGGCGTACGCCGAGGGCGGCGGCCAGTTCACGGATGTCGGCCGGGCCGAGGAGGGAGTCGGGGCTGTTGCTCACCGCACAAGCGTAAGGGGCTGCGGAAACGGTCCTTACAACCGCGACTACAACCGCGACTGCAACCGCGACTACAACCGCGACCCGCAGTGCGGCCAGGGGCTCGCCCCGCGCTGCGTGTACAGCTTCTTCGCGCGGTACGTCTGCTCGGCCGCGCTCGCGTCCTGGGGGCGGCCGGTGCCGCCGAGGCTCTGCCAGGTGCCGGTGTCGAACTGGTAGAGCCCGCCGTACGTCCCCGAGGGGTCCACCGCGTCGGGCCGGCCGCCGGACTCGCACCGCGCGAGCGCGTTCCAGTCGAGGCCGTCGGCGCCCTGCACGCTGGTCGGCAGCGGCCGGGTCCCGACCTTCACGTGCTGGGTCCGCGGTGCGCGCACCAGCTGCGAGTCGATCCGCCGCGGCCGCTGCCGCACGCCGTTCACGGTGCGCAGCTCGTACGTGACGCGGCGGGCGCCCTGCCGTCCGGCGCGCTCGACGACCTCGGTGCCGCGGTAGAGCATGGCGTCGTCGGTGCGCCGCACGTCGAAGGCGATGGGCTCCTCGCGCACCTCCCGGCTGCCGGTGACGCGCAGGACGGTGAGGGTCTGGCCGTCGCGCGGGAAGGACTCGGGCGGTACGGACGTGGTGTCCTGCCCGTGCAGCGAGATCCCGGCCTCGGCGACGGCCTCGCGTACGGTCGCGGCGTTGGTGCGGATGGTGCGCTCGCGGCCGTCGGCCATGACGGTCACGGTGCGTTCGGTGCGGACGTCGAGTTCCAGGCCGCCGCGGGCGATCCGCTTCGAGCGGTCGGCGGACAGGTAGGCGCCCTCCGCGCGCACGCCGAGCCGGCGCAGCGCTTCCTCGACGGTGCGGGCCGTCGTCCACACCTGGCGGCGTTCCCCGTCGAGGGTGAGGCGGACGAGCCTTCCGTACCGGACGACGACCTCGTCGCCACTGGCCAGCGGGGTGCCGGGGGCGGGCGCGACGATGTCGTGGGCGCCGACGCGCAGGCCCTCGTCGGCGATGAGTTCGCCGACGTCGTCCGCGAAGGTGTGCAGGGTGCGCGGCTTGCCGTCGACGGAGAGCTGGACGGCCTTGTCCTTGGCGACGAACGCGGTGGTGCCGCCCGCGAGGAAGGCGACGACGAGGGCCTGCGGCAGCAGTCGCCGCAGCGCCTCGGGGCGTTCGGCGCTCCGCTTGCGCCGGGCGGCGCGGCGCGCTGCGGCTCGGCCCAAACTCAGCCCCTCCGGCGATTGAGGAGCGGGGTCCGGGGCGGAGCCCCGAGGCGGTGCGACGGTCGAGCCGCGCCATTCAGCGTTCACGACGAGCACTCCAGTAACGGTCCGAACTCGGGCCAGCAGAACCTAGCCGAGCAGACGGCCGACCGTCACTCTTCACACTCGGACAGTCACGGAGCGTCGCCGCGTTGCCCCACCCTTCCGCACCGCGCCCGTTATCCGTCAGTAATCAAATGCGCGCGCCGTGTTGTCGCGTACGGCCTCCGCCATGGCGTCCTCGTCGACGCCCTTGACCTGGGCCATGGCCCGTAGCGTGACCGGAATGAGATAGGGCGCGTTAGGCCGACCGCGGTAGGGCGCGGGCGTCAGGAAGGGCGCGTCCGTCTCGACCAGGACGAGGTCGAGGGGCGCCGCGTCCAGGGCGTCCCGCAGGGGCCCCGCGTTCTTGAAGGTGACGTTGCCGGCGAAGGACATGTAGTAGCCCCGCTCGGCGCAGATCCGGGCCATCGCGGCGTCGCCGGAGTAGCAGTGGAAGACGGTGCGCTCGGGGGCGCCCTCCTCCTTGAGGACGCGCAGCACGTCGGCGTGCGCCTCGCGGTCGTGGATGACGAGGGCCTTGCCGTGCCGCTTGGCGATCTCGATGTGCGCGCGGAACGACCGCTCCTGCGCCTCCTTGCCCTCGGGCCCGGTGCGGAAGTAGTCGAGTCCGGTCTCGCCGACGCCCTTGACCTGCGGGAGGGCGGCGAGCCGGTCGATCTCGGCGAGCGCCTCGTCGAGCGCGGCGTCCCCGCCGGGCTCGCGCGCGCCCTGCCTCGACCAGCCTCCCCCAGCCCTGGGGGGCTGGGAGGTGCCCCCAGGGTCACCGAGGACGATCCGGGGCGCCTCGTTGGGGTGCAGGGCGACCGTGGCGTGCACGGCCTCGTACGCGGCCGCCGTGTCCGCCGCCCAGCGGGAGCCCTTGAGGTCGCAGCCGACCTGGATCACCGTCGTCACGCCGACGGACGCGGCGTCGGCGAGGCTCTCGGCGACGGTCGCCGACTGCATGTCGAGGTGGGTGTGCGAGTCCGCGACCGGAACCCGCAGGGGTTCCGGCAGCGGCGGCGGCGCGTCTTTGGCGTCCTTGACGTCCTTGGGGCTCATGCCTCCGATCCTACGAAGGCCCGTTCGGTTCCTGCGAAGGCCCGCTCAGTGGTCGTTCTTGTGCTGGTGCCGGAAGGGACGCAGCAGATCGGAGAGGTGCCAGTGATGCTCCGACTTGCGCGCGGCGTCCGCGCCGGGCTCCGGGGCCTCCGGCTCCGGGGCGGACTGACCGGCGTACTCGAACGGCTGCCCATAGGGGATCTTCTGGACCGAGGACACCTGCCCCGCCCGCATGATCCGTACGACATGGCCACCGCAGTTCATGCAGGTGGGCCGGGTCAGCGGGGACGGCACCCGCCGGCCGTCGACCACGTACATCACGAACTCGTTGCCCGCGCCGTCGACGAAGTGCTCGATGTCGAACGACTGCTCCCAGCCGTGACCGCAGCGCATACAGGCGAAGGAGTACGACTCTTGAACGGTGGCTACGGCCTCGCGCGGCATACCCGTGGCGATGCGGCCGGTGGTCTCACTCATGCCAGCTCCTCTTGTCCTTTGGACAAGCACGTACCGGGACGGTCGGCGTCCCTGACACCAGTGGACGCCCGCACCCGGGGGGAGCGCATCAGGCCTGTCGAAGTATTGGAGCGTTCTTGGCCTTCTCTATGCGGAAAAGGCCTGGTGCGCGGCCTACGCTTTGCCTTTCACGATAGTCCTTTGCCGTCCGATGGCGCGCTGCGAGCCGCATTCTTCGCCGCGACCACGGCATCGAACACCTCACGCTTGGGCAGGCCCGCGTCGGCGGCCACCGCGGCGATCGCCTCCTTGCGCCGCTCCCCCGCCTCCTCGCGCACCCGCACCCGCCGCACCAGCTCGTCCGCGTCGAGCTCCTCGGTGGTCTCGGGGGCACCCTCGACGACGACGGTGATCTCGCCGCGTACTCCCTCGGCGGCCCAGGCGGCGAGCTCGCCGAGCGGTCCGCGCTTCACTTCCTCGTACGTCTTGGTCAGCTCGCGGCAGACGGCCGCGCGGCGCTGCCCGCCGAAGGCCTCGGCCATCGCGGCGAGGGTGTCGTCGAGGCGGTGCGGGGCCTCGAAGTAGACGAGGGTGCGGCGCTCGTCGGCGACCTCGGCGAGGCGGCTGCGGCGCTCGCCCGCCTTGCGCGGCAGGAACCCCTCGAAGCAGAACCGGTCCACGGGGAGCCCGGACAGCGCGAGCGCGGTCAGCACGGCGGAAGGACCCGGCACGGCGGTCACCCGGATGTCCCGCTCGACGGCGGCGGCGACGAGCCGGTACCCGGGGTCGGACACGGACGGCATCCCGGCGTCGGTCACGAGCAGCACCCGCGCCCCCTCGGCGAGCGCCTCGACCAGCTCCGGCGTACGGGCGGCCTCGTTCCCCTCGAAGTACGACACGATCCGCCCGCCGGGCTGCACCCCGAGCGCCTGCGTGAGGCGGCGAAGGCGCCGGGTGTCCTCGGCGGCGACGATGTCCGCCGTCTCCAGCTCGGCGGCGAGCCGCGGCGGGGCGTCGGAGGTGTCGCCGATGGGGGTGCCTGCGAGTACGAGCGTTCCTGCTGTCACGGGCCCATCCTCGCAGGGATACGGGAGCCCTCTCGCGGCGGATGCGGCCGTGGCCCGCCCGGGAGGCCGGTACCCCCGTGCTCACCCGGCCGCGTTCCCTACGATGGCGCGGTGACCAGTGCAGCGTCCACGACGGACTCCACCGACGCGCAAGCGGGACCGGCCGCCGAAGCCGCCGATCAGGACCGGCCGCCGGCCTGGCAGGCGCGGCTGCGGCGATTCGGGTACACGGCGCGGCCCAGCGGCGACGTCCGGGCCCGGCTGGTCCCGCCGTACCCCGACCCCGGGCTCCGCGTCTGGGCCGCGCTCGGGGTGGGCGCTGACCGGATCGCGCCCCTGAACCGGCTGCTCGCCTGGGCCGGTCCGCTGCTCGTCGCCCTGGTGGCGGGGGCCCTGCGGTTCTGGCACCTGGGCCGGCCGAACAAGGTGATATTCGACGAGACGTACTACGCCAAGGACGCCTGGGCGCTGCTGCACCGCGGCTTCGAGGTGAACTGGCCCAAGGACTACAACGACGAGGTCATCCGGCTCGGCTCGGACGTGCCGCTCGGCACCGACGCCGCGTACGTGGTGCATCCGCCGGTCGGCAAGTGGGTCATCGGGCTCGGCGAGTGGATGCACGGCTTCACGCCGTTCGGCTGGCGGTTCATGACGGCCGTGCTCGGCACGCTGTCGGTGCTGCTGATCTGCCGGATCGGCCGGCGCCTGTTCCGCTCGACGTTCCTCGGCTGCCTGGCGGGCGCGCTGCTCGCCGTGGACGGCCTGCACTTCGTGATGAGCCGGACCGCGCTGCTCGACCTGGTCCTGATGTTCTTCGTGGTGGCGGCGTTCGGCTGCCTGGTCGTGGACCGGGACCGGTCGCGGGCCCGGCTGCTCGCCCGACTACCGGTGGACGAGGACGGGTTGGTCCGCCCTGACGCGGACATCGCCGAGACCGCCCGCCTCGGCTGGCGCCCCTGGCGGATCGCGGCCGGGGTCTGCCTGGGCCTCGCCTTCGCCACGAAGTGGAACGGCCTCTACATCCTGGCCGCGTTCGCCCTGATGTCGGTCCTGTGGGACGTCGGCGCCCGCCGCGTCGCCGGGGCCGGACGGCCGTATCTCGCGGTCCTGAAGCGGGACGTGCTCCCGGCGTTCGTGTCGACGGTGCCGGTGGCGATCGGCACGTACGTGGTGTCGTGGACGGGCTGGATCGTCAGCGACAACGGCTACTTCCGGAACTGGGCCGCCACCGACGGCAAGGGCGGCAGCTGGACGTTCCTGCCGGACTGGCTGCGCTCGCTGTGGCACTACGAGTACGAGGTCTACCAGTTCCACATCGGACTGACCTCCGGCCACACCTACGACTCCAACCCGTGGAGCTGGCTGGTCCTCGGCAGGCCCGTCTCGTACTACTACGAGTCCCCCTCGCCCGGTGTGGACGGCTGCCCGGCGGACGTGGCCGAGAAGTGCGCGGCGGAGGTCCTCGCGCTCGGCACCCCGCTGCTGTGGTGGGCGGGCTGCTTCGCCGTGGCGTACGTCCTGTGGCGCTGGCTGTTCCGCAGGGACTGGCGGGCGGGCGCGATCCTGTGCGGCATCGCGGCCGGGTACCTGCCCTGGTTCGCGTACCAGGAGCGGACGATCTTCTACTTCTACGCCGTGGTCTTCGTGCCGTTCCTGTGTCTGGCCGTGGCGATGATGATCGGCGCGATCCTCGGCCCGCCCGGCTCGACGGAACGCCGCCGCATCGTGGGCGCGGTCGGCTCGGGCGTCCTGGTCCTGCTGATCGTGTGGAACTTCATCTACTTCTGGCCGATTTACACCGGAACTCCGATTCCGATGGATTCATGGCGGGCGCGGATGTGGTTCGACACCTGGGTGTAGCCGTCCCGTTGACGCCCCGTTGATCCCATTCGCATAACGGCGCCCCGTCCGCCCGCATGGGCGACGTACGCTCCCCTCATTCTTGAACGCGTTCAAAGAACCCTGGGGAGGGGCACGATGCGTGGAGGGGCCAAACTCGCGCTGGTCGGCGGAGTGTTCGCCGCGATGGTGGGGAGCGCCGGGTACGGGGCGTACGTACTGGTCGGCGATTTCGGGGATGCCGGCGGCGGGGCGGGGGACGGGAAGGCGGCCGTGAGGAGCGGGCCGCCGGACAAGGCGGAGGTGCGCGAGACGGCCGAGGCGTTCCTGTCGGCGTGGGCGAAGGGGGACGCCGAACAGGCCGCCTCGCACACGGACTTCGCGCAGGAGGCGTCCCGCACGCTCGACGCGCTCGCCTCGGACGCCGGGTTCGAGCGGGTGCGGGTGAAGGCGGGCACGCCGAAGGGCCGGACCGTGCCGTTCTCCGTGACGGCCACGGTCACGCACGGGAAGTACAGCGAGAAGCTGCGCTACGACTCGGAGTTGAGGATCGTGCGCGGCGAACGCTCGGGCCGGGCCCTTGTCGACTGGAAGCCGTCCGTGGTCCACCCGGAGCTGCGCGAGGGCGACACCCTGCGGGTCGGCGAGGCGCCGGAGCCGCCGATCAAGGCCGTGGACCGGGACGGGACGGAGCTGAAGCGGGCCGATTACCCCTCGCTCGGGCCGATCCTGGACACGCTGCGCGAGCGGTACGGCGACGAGGCGGGCGGCACCCCGGGCGTGGAGCTGTGGGTCGAGCGGGCGGGCGGGTCCACGGCCGACGACACGCTCCTCACCCTCGCCGAGGGCCGCCCCGGCGAGCTGCGCACGACGCTCAGCGCGAAGGTGCAGGCGGCTGCGGAGAAGGCGGTCGCGCCGCACGCCGATGCGTCGGTGGTCGCCCTCCGGCCGAGCAGCGGGGAGATCCTGGCGGTCGCCAACCACCGCGCGGACGGCTTCAACGCGGCCTTCCTCGGCAAGCTGGCGCCGGGCTCCACGATGAAGATCATCTCCGCCGCGATGCTCATCGACAAGGGCCTGACCAGCGAGAACGGCAAGGCGCCCTGCCCGGACACGGCGGTCTGGCAGTCCCAGCGGTTCCCCAACCTGCGGGGCCTCGCGCCGAACGAGGACGGCACGCTCTCCGACGGCTTCGCCCGCTCCTGCAACACCGCGTTCGTGAAGTTCGCCGACGACGTGCAGGTGGACGACCTCACCACCGAGGCCCGCCGCCACTTCGGCATCGGCGCCGACTGGAAGACCGGGGTCGTCACGTTCGACGGCAGCGTGCCCGCGTCCGGCGGCCCGGACACCGCCGCCGCGATGCTCGGCCAGGGCCAGGTGCAGCTGAACCCGCTGAACCTGGCGTCGATCGCCGCGACCGTCAAGGCGGGCGCCTTCCGGCAGCCGGTGATCGTGCCGCGCTCCCTCGACGACCGGACGCTCGCCACGGCCACCCCGCTGAACGGATCCACCGCCGAGCAGCTGCGCCGGATGATGCGCCGCACCGCCCTCAGCGGCACCGGGGCCCGCGCGATGGCGGGGCTCGGCGGGGACATCGGCGCCAAGACCGGCTCGGCGGAGGTCGACGGGCAGGAGCGGTCCGACAGCGCGTTCACCGCGTACCGCGGGGACATGGCGGCCGCCGCGATGGTGCAGAAGGGCGGGCACGGCGGGGACGTCGCGGGGCCGATCGTCGCCGAGGTGCTGCGGGCGGGCGGCTGACGGGCCGCGGGCCGTTCCGGTACGGGGCGGCGGCAGGCGGTTGACGGAGGCAGCGGCAGGCGGCTGACCAGGAGGGGTGCGGGCCGGGCCACCCGGCCGGTGAGAGTTGTCACTTACGGCCTATAGGGTGCCCATCCGGCAGGTCCGGTCGGAAGGCGCGGGCATCCGCGAAGCAACAACCGGCAAGCGCGGGCATCCGCGAAGCAACACCGGCAAGCGCGGGCATCCGCGAAGCAACAACCGGCAAGCGCGGGCATCCGCGAAGCAACACCGGCAAGCGCGGGCATCCGCGGAACGAGCAGCTGTGGGCAGGAGAGAGCGCATGGAACCCGAGGGCGGGCACGGCACCGGAGCGGTGGGCTCCAGGAGCGGGATGCGCAAGGAGGCCAAGATCGCCCTGATCGGGGCCGCCGTCGTCGCGGTCGCGGCCGGTGCGGGCTTCACCGCGTACGCCCTGGCCGGCGGCGGAAGCGAGAACGGCGGCAGCCAGGGCAGCGACAGGACCGCCGCCGGTGAGCCGAAGAAGGAGGAGCTGGGCCCGCCGAGCGCCGCCGAAGTCCGGTCCACCAGCGCGGAGTTCCTCACCGCGTGGGCCAAGGGCGACGCCGCCGCGGCGGCCGCGCGGACGGACGACGCCAAGGCCGCCCGCGCCGCCCTGGCCTCGTACCGCAAGGACGCCCACCTCACCGAGGTGAAGCTGGAGCCGGGCAAGGCGTCGGGCCGGAAGGTGCCGTTCTCGGTGTCGGCCGTTGCCTCGTACGAGGGAACCAGCAAGCCCTTCGCCTACGAGTCCGAACTGACCGTCGTGCGCGACGAGAAGAGCGGCGAGCCCGTCGTGCGCTGGCAGCCGTCCGTGGTCCACCCGGAGCTGCGCGAGGGCGACTCGCTGCGTGCCGACGAGGCCGGGAAGCCACCGATCAAGGCCGTGGACCGGGACGGTACGGAGCTGACCGCGCAGAAGTACCCCTCGCTCGGCACGGTCCTGGACTCGCTGCGCGAGAAGTACGGGGACAAGGCGGGCGGCGAGCCGGGCGTCGAACTCCGCATCGTGCGCAAGGACTCCGAGGCGGCGGAGAAGGGTGCGGGCACCTCGGACTCCGACGAGAAGGCGCTGCCCGACAAGACGCTGCTCACGCTCACCAAGGGCACCCCGGGCACCGTCGAGACCACGATCAGCGCGAAGGCGCAGGCCAACGCCGAGGCGGAGGTGGCCAAGCGGCAGCGCGCCTCCGTCGTGGTGCTCAAGCCGTCCACGGGCGAGGTGCTCGCGGCCGCCAACTCCAACACGTCGGGGATGAACGTCGCGCTGCAGGGCTCGCTCGCGCCCGGCTCCACGTTCAAGATCGTGTCCGCGTCGATGCTCCTGGAGAAGGGCCTCGCGGGCATCGACAAGCCGCACCCGTGCCCCAAGTACGAGACGTACGGCGGCTGGAGGTTCCAGAACGTCGAGAAGTTCGAGATCAAGAACGGCACGTTCCGCTCCAGCTTCGCCGCGTCCTGCAACACCGCCTTCATCTCGCAGGCCAAGAAGCTCAAGGACAACGACCTGACCAAGCAGGCCCAGGAGGTCTTCGGGCTCGGCAAGGGCGACTGGACCAGCGGCGTCTCGACGTTCGACGGCGCGGTGCCGGTGCAGTCCGACGCGCAGATGGCCGCCTCGCTGATCGGCCAGGGCGGGGTGCGGATGAACCCGCTGAACGTGGCGTCGTTCATCGCGACGGCCAAGACGGGCACGTTCCGCCAGCCGTACCTCGTCTCCCCCGACGTGGACGACCGCACGCTCGCGACGGCCCCGCGCAAGCTGAAGCCCTCGGCCCAGGCCCAGCTGAAGGAACTCCTCACGTACACCGCCACATCCGGCTCGGCCGCCGAGGCGATGTCCGGGCTCGGCCCCGACATCGGCGGCAAGACCGGCTCGGCCGAGGTCGACGGGCAGAAGAAGCCCAACGGCTGGTTCACCGCCTGGCGCGGCGACCTCGCGTCGGCGGCGGTCATCCAGGAGGGCGGCCGCGGCGGTTCCTCGGCGGGACCGCTGGTGGCGGCGGTGCTGCGGGGCGGGGCGTGAGTCTTACGGACTGAATCGTGGTCGCATGCTGCCTACACGTACGGCTAGCGTGCGGCCATGACCAGCTCATCCGGCACCACCGCCCACCCCCGTTTCGCCGAGGCCCTGCGTGAACTCGGCCTGGAATCCGTGCTGTCCGGGGTGCGTTCCTTCCCGGACGCCACCCGCACCGCGGCGCAGGCCGCCGAGGCCGTCGGCTGCGCGCTCGGCGAGATCGTCAAGTCGCTGATCTTCGCGGCGGACGGCGTGCCGGTTCTGGTCCTGATGGACGGCGCCTCGCGCGTCGACATGGAGCTCGTACGGCGTGAGCTGGGCGCCGAGAAGGTCACGCGGCCGAACGCGGATGTCGTACGCGAGACAACCGGGTACGCGATCGGCGGGGTGCCGCCCTTCGGGCACCGCACCCGCACCCGGGTCCTCGCCGACCGCGGCCTGCTCGACCACGCCCTGGTGTGGGCGGCCGCGGGCACCCCGCACACGGTGTTCCCGATGGACCCGAAGGACCTGGTCGCGCACGCGGGCGGCACGCTGGTGGACGTCCGCGAGGCCCGCGAGGTCCGCGAGGCCCGCGAGTCCGGCCGATGACGCCGCTCGTCGCGGGGGCCGTCGTGCTGGCCGCGGTCACGCACGCCAGCTGGAACGCGATGGCCCACCGCATCAAGGACCAGCTGGTCGCGTTCACCCTGATATCCGGCGGCGGCGCCCTGATCGGCGCCGTCCTCGCCTGCTTCGCCCCGTTCCCGGCCGCCGGTGCCTGGCCGGCCCTGATCGCCTCCGCGGTCCTGCACGTGGCCTACCAGGCGCTGCTGATGCGGTCGTTCACCCTCGGCGACTTCGGCCAGATGTATCCGATCGCGCGCGGTACGGCGCCGCTCGTCGTGACCGTCGCCGCGGCCGTCTTCGTCGGTGAGCGCATCGACGGCTGGCAGCTGACCGGCGTGGTCGTCGCCTCCGCGGGCCTCGTCGGCCTCGCCCTGTGGGGCATCCGCGGCTCGGGCCGCCGCCCGCACTGGCCCGCGCTGCTCGCCGCGCTCGCGACGGGGCTGTCCATCGCCGCGTACACGGTGGTGGACGGCGTGGGCGTACGCGCCTCCGGCACCCCGCTCGGCTACATCGCCTGGCTGATGATCCTGGAAGGCCTCTCGATCCCGGCGTACGCCCTCTACCGGCACCGCTCCCGACTCCCCGGGCTGCTGCGCCCGCACGCGGTCCACGGCCTGCTCGGCGCGGGCCTCTCGGTCGCGGCGTACGGACTCGTCCTGTGGGCCCAGACCCGCGCGGCACTCGCGCCGATCGCGGCGCTGCGGGAGTCGTCGATCATCGTGGGCGCGGCGATCGGCGCGATCTTCTTCAAGGAGAAGTTCGGCACACCGAGGATCGCGGCGGCGGGGTTGATGGTGGTGGGGATCGGGTTGATGCTGCACGTGGGGTAGGCGGTTTTTCTCCCCTCCCCGCCCCTGCCCGAAAGTCCTGCGGACAGCCCTGGGGGCAAGCCCCCAGACCCCCGATCGCGCTGAGGCGCTCGTCCTCAAACGCCGGACGGGCTGAGTTGTGCGGGCGGCGCTGGGTGAAGTGCCCCGATAGGGGCGCTGGGCTGTGACATTTGCGGCTCCGCCACGGGGCGCGACCAGCCACGACGGCGCGAAAGCCGAACGACGGGCAAGGAAAGCCCCTCCGGCGATTGAGGAGCGGGGGCCGGGGGCGGAGCCCCCTGGGGGTGGCCCAGCCGACCTCAGCCGATGACCCCGCGTACCGCCCGTACAAGGGCCTGCGCCCGAGGATCCGCCGTAACCCCCTTCTGGAGCCCATTCGTCACGTACCCGAACGCGATCCCGGACTCCGGGTCGGCGAACGCGAGGGGGCCGCCGCGGCCGGGGTGGCCGAAGGAGCCGGGGGCGAGCAGCGGGGACGCGGGGCCGTGCAGCATGTAGCCGGGGCCGAAGCGGGTGTTCACGACGAGCACCCGGTCGGGCCCCGCCGACTCCTCCGTACGCGCGAGAGCGAGCGTCGCGGGCGCGAACAGGCGGGCGTGGCCGTCGACTTCACCGATCAGTCCGGCGTAGAAGCGGGCCAGGGCGCGGGCGGTGGCGATGCCGTTGGAGCCGGGCAGCTCGGCGGCGCGGTACGCGGCGGAGTTCTCGTCGGGCGTGCTGAGCGCGGCGAACGCCCGCCGGGTCAGCGAGGACGGGTCCGCGTAGGCCTCGGCGACGTTCCGCTTGGGCCGCAGCCGCAGCGCGCTTCCGCCCGACGGCTCGGGCGGCTCGACGGGCCCGACCCGGCCGACGCGGTGCGCCTGCCCGGCGGGCAGCCCGAGCCACAGGTCGAGGCCGGCCGGCCCGGCCAGCTCCTCGGCCAGCCAGCGCTCGATGGTCCGCCCGGTCACGCGCCGCACCAGCTCGCCGACGAGCCAGCTGTACGTCTGCGCGTGGTAGCCGTGGTCGGTGCCGGGCTCCCAGGCGGGGGCCTGCGCGGCGACCGCCTCGGGTCCGGTGCCGAGGTCGGCCATGGCTATGGGGTGGTCGAGCGCGGGCACGCCCGCGCGGTGCGAGAGCAGGTGGCGTACGAGGGTCCGCTCCTTGCCGTGGGCCTTGAACTCGGGCCAGTACGTGCCCACGGGGGCGTCCAGGTCCAGCAGTCCGCGCTGGTGCAGGAGCAGCGGGACGGCGGCGGCGACGCCCTTGGTCGCGGAGCGGACGATCTGGGCGGTGCCCTGCTGCCAGGGCTCGTCGCCGTCCACGTCCCGGGTGCCTCCCCACAGGTCGACGACCTTGCGGCCGTGCCGGTAGACCGCGACGGCGGCGCCGCGCTCGCCCCGCTCGGCGAAGTTCCTCACGAAGGCGTCCTCGACGGGACCGAACCCCGACGCCACACTGCCCTGGACGTCCACGTCCCCGCCCTTTCCGTCTGCTGCTGTGTCCGGCTTCGTCACGTGCCGACCCTCTATGGTGCAACGTTCTACGGTGCAACGTTCATCTACCGATGCGGATTCCGGGGCGCTCGGGGGGCTGCGCGCAGGATTTTCGGGCAGGCGTCGGGGCGAGGAGGAAGCGGAGCTGGTGCGACTGCCGTGCGGTACCCCGGATCGTGACTGCTCAACCACCCGATCACGACGGGGTTTTGTCCGGTATGTCACGTGAGGCGGACGTCACTTCGCCCAGAGCAGCTCCCGGGAAATATGCGACATTAGGGATGTAACGCCGGAATGCCGGAACGCCCTGAGTGTTCGCCGTCGGTTCGATGAAGTTGAGGAGCGCGCGATGTCCGCCGCCGTGGTCGAGGAAAAAGCACGGGCCCATCTCGTCACCGATGCCCCGGACGGCCACCGCGCGATCCGCGTCGCCCTGCGGTACGACCCCGAGGCGCCGGACGCGGACATCCGCGTCGCGGTCCCCGGATCGCCGGGCGACGTCGAGTGGGACCTGCCGCGCGCGCTCCTGGAGAAGGGCCTGCGCACACCGACCGGCACCGGCTCCGTACGGGTCTGGCCGTGCGGCCGGGTGCAGGCGGTGATCGAGTTCCACTCCGAGTCCGGGGTGATGGTGCTCCAGTTCGACTGCGTCGCCCTGGTCCGCTTCCTGCGCCGCACGTACGCGGTCACGGCCACGCCCACCACCTCTTCCACCGTGTGAGTCACCCGTAGGCGGAGGCCTGTGCCGGTGCGCGCCGTGCCGGGTGCTGTGTCTCAGGTTGCCGCACCCTTCGTACGGGAAAAGCATGGTGACGTGAGAGACGCCGCATACCTCCGCTTTCCGCATCTGCACAACAACCTCCTCTGCTTCGCCGCCGAGGACGATCTCTGGGTGGCCCCCATCGCCCCGGAGGGAGCGGTCCCCGAGCGGGCCTGGCGGCTGACCGTGGACCGCACCCGGATCGGCCATCCCCGCTTCTCCCCCGACGGCACCCGGATCGCGTTCACGACCTGGCGCAGTCTCGACCCGGAGATCCATGTCGTCCCGGTCTCGGGCGGACCGGCCACCCGGCTCAGCTACTGGGGCAGTACCGACACCAAGGTGTGCGGCTGGTCCCCCGACGGCGACATCCTCGCCGTCGCCTCCCACGGCCAGCCCTTCTCGTACTTCACCTGGGCCTACACCGTGCACACCGACGGCTCCCCGGGCGGCAAGCTGCCCTGGGGCCCGGTGGACGACATCGCGGTCGGCGAGCTCGACGGGGAGCGCCGCACCCTGCTGCTCACCGGCCGGCCCCCGCACGAGCCGGCCGCCTGGAAGCGGTACCGCGGCGGCGCCACCGGACGGCTCTGGCTGCACGGCGAGCGACTGCTCCCGGATCTGCACGGGCACTTCTCCAGCCCGATGTTCGTCGACGGCCGGATCGCCTTCCTCTCCGACCACGAGGGCATCGGCAACCTCTACTCCTGCCGCCCCGACGGCTCCGACCTGCGCCGCCACACCGACCACGACAGCTTCTACGCCCGGCACGCCGCCGGCGACGGCGAGCGCGTCGTCTACCAGTGCGCGGGCGAGCTGTGGATCGTGGACGAGCTGAGCGCCGGGTCCAAGCCCCGCAAGCTCGACGTCCGCCTCGGCGGCCCGCGCGCCGGCCGCCGCGTCTACCAGGTCCCGGCCGCCACCAACCTGGACGCGCTCGCCGTGGACGAGACGGGCCGGGCCAGCGCGGTCGTCGTCCGCGGCAGCCTCTACTGGCTCACCCACCGCGACGGCCCGGCCCGCACGATCACGGACAGCCCTGGCGTACGGGTCAGGCTGCCCGAGATGACCGGCCCGGGCGGCCAGGTCGCGTACATCACGAGCGCGGACGGCGCGGACGCCGTCGAGATCGCCTACCTGCCGCGGGCCAGCGGCGACCGGGAGCCGCGCCGGCTCGCCTCGGGCGAACTCGGCATCGTGCAGGAGATGATCGCCGACCCGGAAGGCGAACGCCTCGCCATCGCCTCGGACGACGGGCGGCTGCTGCTCCTCACTGTGTCCGAAAATGCGGCTGACGCCGCGGGGACGGAGGAGTCCACCGGGGAGGTCACCGAGCTGATCCGGTCCATCAACGGGCCCGTGCGCGACCTCGCGTTCTCCCCCGACGGGGCCTGGCTCGCCTGGTCGCACCCGGGGATCGGCCGCTCGCTGCGGCAGATCAAGCTGGCCCGGATCAAGGACCGCACGATCGTCGACGTCACCAACGGCCGCTTCGAGGACGAGAATCCGGTGTTCACGCGGGACGGCCGCTATCTGGCGTTCCTGTCCTGGCGCGGCTTCGACCCGGTCTACGACGTGCACACCGGCGACCTCTCCTTCCCGCTCGGCTGCCGCCCCTATCTCGTACCGCTGTCCTCGGCCACGCCCTCGCCGTTCGCGCTCTCGCCGCACGGGCGGCCCGCGGCGGGCGGGCTCGATCCGGACGAGTCCGCAGGCGAGGGCAAGACCGTCATCGTGGAGACCGAGGGCCTGGAGAACCGGGTCACGCCGTTCCCGGTGGCCGCGTCCAAGTACTCCGCGCTGCAGCCGGTGAGCGGCGGCGGCCTGGTCTGGATGCGCTGGCCGATCTCCGGCGCGCTCGGCGAGACCTTCGCCAACCCCACGGACACCTCGGGCCGGCCGAGCCTGGAGCACTTCAACATCGCCAAGGCCCGCAGGACCGAGCTGGTCGACCACCTCGACATGTTCGCGCTCAGCGGCGACGGCAGTCGCCTGGTCGTCGTGGACGAGGGCGAGCTGCGCGCCGTGCCCGCCACCGAGCCCGGCGACGGCGACTCCACGGTCTGGATCGACCTGCGGCGCGTCATGCACGAGGTCGACCCGGCCGCCGAGTGGCGCCAGTCGTACGCGGAGGCGGGCCGGATCATCCGCGCCTACTTCTGGGACCCCGGCATGTGCGGCGTCGACTGGGACGCGGTGCTCGACCAGTACCGCCCGCTGGTCGAACGGGTCGCGTCCCCCGACGAGTTCGCCGACCTGCTCCGCGAGGTCCTCGGCGAACTGGGCACGTCGCACGCGTACGTCACGCCCGCGCGGCGCAACGAGGGCCCGCCGCACTACCAGCGCGCCCAGGGCCTGCTCGGCGCCAACCTGGTCTGCCGGGACGGGGTCTGGCTGGTCAAGCGGATCCTGCCCGGCGAGTCCTCGGACTCCAAGGCCCGCTCCCCGCTCGCGGGCGCCGGCATCCGCGAGGGCGCGGTGCTCACCCACGTCGACGGCCGGCCGGTCGACCCGGTGCGGGGCCCCTATCCGCTGCTGGCGGGCGCGGGCGGCACGACCGTCGAGCTGACCTTCCAGCCGGCCGAGGGCGAGGGTCGCGCGCGCCGCGTGGCCGTGGTCCCGCTGGTCGACGAGCGCCCCCTGCGCTACCAGGACTGGGTGGCCAAACGCCGGGAGGTCGTACGGGAGTTGAGCCACGGCAAGTGCGGCTATCTGCACATCCCGGACATGGGCGGCTCGGGCTGGGCCCAGTTCAACCGCGACCTGCGCATGGAGATGTCCCGCCCGGCCCTGATCGTGGACGTACGGGGCAACGCGGGCGGCCACATCAGCGAGTTGGTGATCGAGAAGCTCACCCGCACGATCCTCGGCTGGGACCTGACCCGCAACGCCCAGCCCGTCTCGTACGCCTCAAATGCCCCGCGCGGCCCGGTCGTTGCCCTCGCGGACGAGGCGACCTCCTCCGACGGCGACATGATCACGGCCGCGTTCAAGCTGCTCGGGCTCGGACCGGTCGTCGGTCAGCGCACCTGGGGCGGCGTGGTCGGCATGACCGGGCGGCACCGGCTCGGCGACGGCACGGTCATCACGGTGCCGATGAACGCCGCGTGGTTCGACGCGTACGGCTGGGAGATCGAGAACAAGGGTGTCGAGCCGGACCTCGAAGTGCTGCGCACCCCGCTGGACTGGGCGGAGGGCCGGCACGCCCAACTCGACGACGCCGTAAGGCTCGCGCTCGACCTCCTGGAGCGGCACCCGGCGGCCGTGCCGCCGGACCACTCCGACGTCCCGGACCGGCGGCGGCCGAAACTGCCGCCGAGAGGGCTGTGACCTGGCCGGTAACGGAGTGCGACAGATCGAAATGCGGCTTTCATCCCCCCGTGCAAGGCTGAGTCTCGCCCCACCCCACCACTTCCCAGGAGTGAAAACACATGGGCATGAAGGACCAGTTCAACGAGAAGTCCGAAGAGCTCCGCAACAAGGCCAAGGACGCGATGGGCTCGAAGGAAGAGACCCCGCAGCGCGGCCAGCAGCCGCAGCGCGGTCAACAGCAGCCCCAGCGCGGCCAGCAGGACCCGCAGCGCGGTCAGCAGCAGCCCCAGCGCGGCCAGCAGGAGCAGCAGCGCGGTCAGCAGGACCCGCAGCGCGGCCAGCAGGCCCGCGAGCAGGCCTCGGAGCGCAACTCGGACCTCCGCGACGAACGCGAGCGCACGACGCAGGAACAGCAGGACCGGTTCAACCAGAACTACGAGTCCTGACGCTCGCCGCAGGCACGTGAAGGTGCGCCCGTACGAAACGTACGGGCGCACCTTTCTGCACTGCTGTGGGCAGATGTTCCGCAGGGCGATGGGGGTCCCCCCTGCTCGAGCGAAGCCGAGAGCTTGGGGGAGGGTGGGCACAGCCCCACGACGACGGTCACATGACGTGCGACCTCAGCCCCGACGGGCAGCGTCGTCCGCCGCACCCCCCGCTCCGACGAGCCCCCGCGAAACCTCCCCGAGCCGAGGCTCGAACCTCCGCATCTCCCGCTGCCCGACGGTAGCGATGACCCCCGGCAGATACCCCCGCAGGGACTGCATCCCGCGCAGCCACCACTGCGCGTACACATGCGCCGAGCGCCGCTCGATCCCCGCCACGATCCGGTCCACGGCAGGCCCGAGCGGGTACGTCTTGTTCGACGGCCACGGAAGCCGCTGCCGCAGCTCCCGCATCACGTCGTCCGAGTCCGCCCCGCGCACCATGTCGGTGTCGGTCCACGACAGGTAGCCCACGCCGACCTTCACGCCCTTGTAGCCGACCTCGGCGCGCAGCGAGTGCGCGTACGCCTCCACGCCGGACTTGGACGCGCAGTACGCGCTCATCATCGGCGCCGGAGTGAGCGCCGCGAGCGAGGCGATCTGCAGCAGGTAGCCGCGCGACTCCATCAGGACCGGCAGGAACGCGCGGCCGGTCACCGCGGAGCCGATCAGGTTGACCTCGATCACCCGCCGCCACGCCACCGGGTCGGACTCGGTGAACGGACCGCCGCTGGCCACACCCGCGTTGGCGACGACGATGTCGACCTTCCCGAACCGCTCCTTGACCTCCTGCGCGACCCGCGCCATGGCCTCGTGGTCGGTGACGTCGGCGTGCCAGTAGTCGCTCTCGCTGTGCAGCCGCTCCGAGACCAGCTTCAGCTCGTCCGGTTCGAGGCCGACCAGCGCGACCTTGGCCCCGCGCGCCGACAGCTTGCGGGCGAGCAGCTCACCCACGCCGCGCGCCGCCCCGGTGACGACGGCGACCTGCCCTTCCAGGCTGACCTTGCTCATGCGCCCTCCCTGACCTTTTCGTTCCGTACGTACGTACCGACGAGTTCCCGGATCTTCCCGCTGACCGCCCCCGGCGCCTCCACCGGGGTCATGTGGCCGAGTCCCGGCAGCTCGGTGAGGCCCACGCAGTTCGGCAGCGCGGCGACCAGGGCCCGGGAGTGCACGGCGGGCGTCAGCCGGTCGACGGTGCCGACGAGCACGGCGGTCGGCGCGGTCAACCGCCGTACGTCCGCGGCCAGATCGAGCGTCTCCAGTACGTGCGACCAGCCGTACCGCACGAGGCGCGGGCAGGCGTGCACGATCCGGGCGCAGGCCTCGACCTTGTCCGGCGCCGAGCCGGGGCCCATGGTCGCGAACCGCAGCACCTTCTTCCCGACGGGTGTGACCGGCCCGAGCGGGGCCCGCGAGCCGAGCACGGCCTTGGTGAGCCTCGTGCGCAGCTTGCCCGCGCGCATCGGGACGACGGTCGCCTCGTCGAGGAGGTTCCAGCCGCCGGTGCTGCAGAGCAGTACGGCGGCGGCGTGCTCCTTCAGCTTCGCCCGCCCGGCAGCGGCCATCAGCGTCATACCGCCCATGGAGTGCCCCACGAGCACGGCCTTCTCGCCGGGCGCGAGGGCCGCGCCGAGCACCGCCTCCAGGTCGTCGGCGAGCGCCCGCGCGCTGTAGCCGGAGGCGTCGGGGGCCGCCGGGCTGCGCCCGTGCCCGCGCTGGTCGTACGCGATGACACGGTGATCGCGCGCCAACTCCCGTATCTGCGCGGCCCAGAAGGCGGTCGAGCAGGTCCAGCCGTGGGCGAGCACCACGACGGGAGCCGCGGGGTCGTCGAGGGGGCCGTGCATCTCGACGTGGAGGCGGGAGCCGTCCGCGGAGACCGCGGTGAGCTCGCGGGCGGCGGCGGGCGGGGCGTAGGGCCCGGATGCGACGTGGGTCAGCCGGCTCATGCTCCGGCCTCGACCTTCTTCTTGCGGCCCTTCCCGGAAGGCCGGTCCGTCCCGGCGTCCTTGGGCGGCCGTACGACCTCGTACTCCCCGAGGTCCACGCGCTTCGTGGCCGCGCGGAACTCGGTGGTGGTGCCGGGCCAGACGGTGGTGTTGACACCGTTCTCGTCGAGGTACCAGCTGGTGCAGCCGCCGGTGTTCCACACGGTGCGCTTCATCCGCTCCTGGACCTTCGCGTTCCAGGAGGTGACGGCGGCGGGCCTGGCGTCGAGCGCCGCCCTGCCACCGAGGACGTCCAACTGCCGCATGTAGTCGGCGAGATAGTTCAACTGGGCCTCGATCATCAGGATCATCGAGGAGTTGCCGAGCCCGGTGTTGGGGCCGATGACGGTCAGGAAGTTGGGGAAGCCGTCGACGGCCGCGCCGCGCATCGACTGCACGCCGCCCTTCCAGTGCTCGGCTAGCGTGCTGCCCCCGGCGCCGATGACGCGCTCCGCGATCGGCATGTCCGTGACGTGGAAGCCGGTGCCGAAGATGATCGCGTCGACCTCGGCCTCGGTGCCGTCGGCGGCCACGACCGTGTTGCCCCGCACCTCGGTGAGACCGCTCGCGACGACGTCCACGTTGGGCCGCGCGAGGGCCGGGTAGTACGTGTTGGACAGCAGGATGCGCTTGCAGCCGATGCGGTAGTCCGGGGTCAGCTTGGCCCGCAGCGCCGGATCCTTGATCGCGCGCCGCATGTTGGCCTTGGCCAGGGACTCGACCATGCCCAGCTCGTTCGGCCGCTTGGTGAAGGCCTGCACCTGGAGTTCCCGGATGCCCCACAGCACGCCGCGCCGCGCCTGCGTGGTGAACGGCAGCTGCCGGTGCAGCCAGCGCTCGACGCCGCTGATGGCCCGGTCGGCCCGCGGCATGACCCACGGCGGGGTGCGCTGGAAGAGGGTGAGGCTGCCGACCTCGCGCTGGATCGCGGGCACGATCTGGATCGCCGACGCACCCGTGCCGACCATCGCGACGCGCTTGCCGCGCAGGTCGTAGTCGTGGTCCCAGCGCGCCGAGTGGAAGACCTTGCCCTCGAAGGAGTCGAGGCCGGGGATGTCCGGCGTCTTCGGGTCGGAGAGCGGCCCCGCCGCCGAGACGACGACGTCGGCGGTGAGGCGGCTGCCGCGTGCCGTCTCTATCTCCCAGTGCAGCTCCTCGGCGTTCCAACGCATCCGCGTCACCTCGGAGTTGAAGCGGATGTGCGGCCGCAGCCGGAAGACGTCCGCGACATGCTCCAGGTACGCCCGGATGTGTTCCTGCCCGGAGAAGGCGCGCGGCCAGTCCGGGTTGGGGGCGAACGAGAAGGAGTACAGGTGCGAGGGCACGTCGCAGGCGCACCCCGGATAGCTGTTGTCCCGCCACGTGCCGCCCACCGAGTCGGCCCGCTCCAGGACGACGAAGTCGGTGATGCCCTCGCGGCGCAGCCGGACGGCGGCACCGAGCCCGCCGAACCCCGACCCGATCACCGCCACCCGCACGTGCTCGCGCTCGCGCTCCTGCTCGGCCATGCCGCCGCCTCCCGCACTCCACGACTATGCCAGTGATTACTGGCGCAGTTGGGAGAGTAGAGCAGCTCCTTACTCATGGGTAGGGGTCGGACCGAAGAAAGTTACCGCCGGTACTCCCACCCGTCGCCCGACCACCGCCCCTCAACGGGCCCCTTACGGGCCACAGCGCTTGTCATAGGGTCGGGGCGTGCCCGAAGAACCGCAGAACCGCGCCCCCCGCGAATACCGCATGGACGAACTGGCCGCCGCGGCCGGCATCACCGTGCGCACCCTGCGCTTCTACCGCGAGCGCAAGCTGCTCCCCCCGCCCCGCCGCGAGGGCCGCATCGCCTGGTACGACGAGCACCACCTGGCCCGCCTGCGCACGATCACCGCACTCCTGGAACGCGGCCACACCCTCAACGCCATCGCCGACCTCACCGACGCCTTCGAGTCCGGCCGCGACGTCGGCGAGATCCTCGGCCTCGCCGGAGCCCCCACCGAGGAGACCCCGGTCCGCCTCACCCCCGAGGAACTGGCGGACTACTTCGAGGGCGAGGTCACCCCGGAGAACCTCCAGGCGGCCCTGGACCTCGGGTACATCGGCACCGACGGCGACGAGATCGTGCACATCAGCCGCCGCCTGCTCGACGTCTCGGCGGCCCTCGTCCGCGAAGGCGTCCCGCTCGCCGAGGTACTCGCGGCCGGCCGCAAGGTACGTGAACACGCCGACGCCATGGCCGAGTTGTTCATGACGATCCTGCGCGACCACACCCCCGAGTCCGACCCCGAGAAGCTGCGCCCGCTCGCGAAGGCGGTCGTGGAGGCGGAACTCTCCCTGGCCATGGACCGCCGCCTCAGCAATCCGTAAGGCGCGGGCGTCTACAGGTGAGCCCGGGCGCCCAGGGGACGGGGAGACGCCCCCTACAGGTCGTAGACCACCGTCACCGGCGCGTGGTCGCTCCACCGCTCGGCGTGCGTCGCGGCCCGCTCCACGTACGCCTTGACCGCCTTGCCCGCGAGGCCCGGCGTCGCCATCTGGTAGTCGATCCGCCAGCCCGTGTCGTTGTCGAAGGCCCGCCCGCGGTACGACCACCACGAGTACGGCCCCTCGACGTCCGGGTGCAGCTCGCGCACCACGTCGACGTAGGCCTCCAGGACCTCGCTCAGCCAGGCCCGCTCCTCGGGCAGGAACCCGGCGTTCTTCCTGTTGCCCTTCCAGTTCTTGAGGTCGGCCTCCTGGTGGGCGATGTTCCAGTCGCCGCACACCACGACCTCGCGGCCGTCGGCCGCGGCCAGCTCCTTCAACTCCCGCAGGTGGACGAGGAATTCGGCCATGAACCGCTCCTTCTCGTCCTGCCGGTCCGTGCCGACCTCACCCGAGGGCAGATACAGGCTCGCCACCGTCACGCCCGGCAGATCCACCTCGACGTACCGCCCGCTGGAGTCGAACTCCTGCGAACCCCAGCCGATCCGCACCCGGTCGGGCTCGCGCCGCGTGTAGAGCGAGACACCCGCGCGGCCCTTCGCCGCCGCGGGCGCGTGCACCACGTGCCAGCCCTCCGGCGCCCGCACCGAGTCCGGCAGCTGTGCCGCCTCGGCCCGCACTTCCTGCAGGCACACGGCGTCGGCGTCGGTCGCGGCCAGCCACTCCACGAAGCCCTTCTTGGCGGCGGCACGCAGCCCGTTCACGTTCACGGTGGTCACATTCAGCACCCCGACACGGTACCGGCACACTGGAGCGCATGGACATCAGACCGACGCCGTACGACCACCCCGACGCGATCAAGCTCAGCAACGAGGTACTGCGGGAGTACGCCCAGCGCTACGGCGAGGAAGAGGGCGACGCCACCCCGCTCGCCCCGTCGATGTTCCAGCCCCCGCACGGCCTCTTCCTGCTCGCCCACGACGCCCTCGACCGCCCCGTCGCCACCGGCGGCTGGCGCACCCAGGACGCCAACGACGAGGGCTACGCGGACGGCGACGCCGAGATCAAGCGGATGTACGTGATCGAGCAGGCCCGCGGCCAGGGCCTGGCCCGCCGCATACTCGCGCTCCTGGAGGCCGACGCCCGCGCCGCCGGCCGTACCCGCATGGTCCTGGAGACCGGCGACCAGCAGCCCGAGGCCATCGCCCTCTACGCCTCCGAGGGCTACACCTTCTGCGCCAAGTTCGGCTACTACCGCCACTACGACTCCAGCCGCTGCATGGCCAAACCGCTGTGAGCCCGCTCACTCCTGGCTGAGCGCCGCCCACTCGCCGTCACCTCGCCCCGTACCGCGCTCCCACCCGGGTCCCGGGGCGGGGACAGTGCGCGAACAACGCGAGAACCCCGCCGGATGAATCCGACGGGGTTCTCAATTGCGGTGGACCTGAGGGGATTTGAACCCCTGGCCCCCTCGATGCGAACGAGGTGCGCTACCGGACTGCGCCACAGGCCCTTGCAACGAGAGAAACATTAGCACCCTCACCGGGGTGCTTGGAAATCCGTTCCCTCGCGGCTCCCGCGCTGGTCAGATCCCCGGCCGTCACTCGTTGGCCGCGCGCGGCCGGTCGCCGTCCGCGTACTGGTCGAAGAGCGGCGTGCGACCGCGCTCGCGGCTGCGGCGTGCGGCCGCCCGGCGCGCGGGCGCCTCGCTCCCGGAGCTCCCGGAGCGCGTGCCCCGCCGCGGCTCCTCCTCGGCCGGCTTCGCCGTCTGCTCGGCCTCCGCCTCCTTCGGCTGCCCGGCCGCGCTGGACCGGGCCGAGCTCCAGGTGTCGGGGGCGCTCAGGTCGATCCCGCCGGTGGCGCGGGGCGCGACCGGGGCGGTGACGTACGTCGGCAGCGGCACCGGCACGGGCTCCCAGCTGTCGCCGCGCGCCGCACCGCGGCCCCGCTCGCGCTGCTGGTCGACCCACTCGGCGTGATCGGTCTGCTCGACCAGGGCCCGGCGGTCGGCGGCGAGCGCGGAGAGGCCGGGGTTCTCGGCGGGGTCGGCGCCGTGACCTTCCTCGGCCGACTCGTCCGTGCTCTCGGCCGGGGCGGGCCTGCGCCCGGCGGGCCGCCGCTCCCGCAGCTGCCTCGCCGCGGCCTCGGCCCGGCGCCGGTCCATCGTGTACGTGTAGCGGCGCCGCTCCTGGGCCCGCAGGTAGACGATGTACGTGCTCAGGAGCACCGCGGGCACGCCGGGCGCCCACAGGAACGCGAAGCCGCCGACGGCCGCGACGATCGAGCCGAGCGTGAACGCGAGGAACAGCACCACCGTCGTACGCCGGCGGCGTGCGAGCACCTTGGTGCGCCGGGCGCGCGCGGCGGCCGCTGCGGCCTCCGAGCGCGCGGCCCGCTGGGCCCTCTCGGCGCGCGCGGCATGCGCGGCCTGCTCGTCCTTGGCCGGGCGGCGCGCGGGGCGCTGCTCCTGCCGGGGTTCTCGCGGCTGCTCTCGCGGTCTCGGCTGTTCGCCGCGCTGCTCGCCGTCCTCGGACACGGCGAAGGCCCGGACGTCGACGGATCCCGTGAGGGATTCCGTCGCGGCGTCCGGGTCGGCCATGGGCTCTTCCCCTTCGGTACGCGCCCGCAGATCCTTGGCGTACCGACGCTCCATCCCCGCCCGCCCGGAAAGCAGGCGGATGGCGGTACTGAAGCGTTCCGTCGGACGGGCTTCGTTGAGCTCGTCCTGCCTACGGAGCCACATCGGCACCAAGTAGGCGGCCCAGGCCCCGACAATGACTGCGTAGATGAGGCCGCTGCTGCTCACGCCTCACACGGTAGAGGGGTTTCGTTGAGGCCATCTGCCAATTCCGCCGGTGTGTCGCACGATCTGGCTGATATCTCGAACTTTTTTTGTGACTGATGCGATCAGCAGGCTTCGAGAGCAGGACAACCAGAGGCACCGGAGGCATATTCGTGGTCAATCTGCGCTCTTTTTCGAACACACATTTTATTTCGCGGAGTCAGGCCGTGTTCCGTGGTGTGTCCTTCGGACTGTTTCCGGATCGCCGCTGGTGCCAGCGGGTGAGCAGCCCTTCCGGGACCTCTTCCGCGGTGAGCGCGAACACGAGGTGGTCCCGCCAGCCGCCGTCGATGTGGAGATAGCGCGGGCGCAGCCCTTCCTCACGGAATCCGAGTTTCTCCACGACCCGGCGGCTCGGGGTGTTCTCGGGCCGAATGCAGACTTCGACGCGATGCAGACCCACGCTCCTGAAGCAGTGGTCGACGACGAGCGCGACGGCCGTCGGCATCACTCCGCGCCCGGCCACCGACTGGTCGACCCAATAGCCGATATGGCCCGAGCACATCGAGCCCCAGGTGATCCCGGCGACCGTCAGCTGGCCCACCAGACGGCCCTGGTACTCGATCACGAAGGGCAGCATCCGGCCGGCGTTCGCCTCCGCGCGCAGATGGCGCACCATCTGCCGGTAGGTAGGCCGGGCCGTGATCGGACCGGCGGGTCCGGGCGGCGGAATCGTGGCTTCCCAGGGGCGCAGCCAGTCGCGGTTGCGCTGGTTGACCTCCCGCCAGGCGCGCTGGTCGCGCAGCTTTATGGGGCGGAGGACGACATCGCCGTCCGCGAGGCGCGCGGGCCAGGCAGGGCTGTTCAGCTCGGGCTCCCGGTGGCTCCGGTGCCGTGGCCGGCGTCGGGGACTGCGTCCGGTCTGGGGTGGTCGCCGCCGCGGATCTGGTCGACGGCGTGCACGAGCAGCGGTTCCAGTACGGCGAGTCCGTCCCGTACGCCGCCCGTGGAGCCCGGCAGGTTCACGATCAGGGTGCCGCCCGCGAGGCCGGCGAGGCCGCGGGAGAGGGCGGCCGTGGGCACCTTGTCCCGGCCGTACGCGCGGATGGCCTCGGCGATGCCGGGGACCTCGTGGTCGAGGACGCGGCGGGTGGCCTCGGGGGTGCGGTCGGTGGGCGAGAGGCCGGTGCCGCCGGTGGTGAGCACCACGTCGTACCCGGCGTCGACGGCGGCGCGCAGGGCCTGCTCGACCGGGTCGCCGTCGGGCACGATCTGCGGGCCCTCGACCTCGAAGCCGAGCTCGCGCAGGCCCGCGGCGAGGATCGGGCCGCCCTTGTCCGCGTACACCCCGGCGGAGGCGCGGTTGGAGGCGGTGACGACGAGGGCCGTCATGCCCCGCTCGGCCTTCATGCCCGGCTCGGCCTTCATGCCCGGCTCGGCCTTCATGCCCGGCTCGGCCTTCATGCCCCGCTCGGCCTTCATGCCCCGCTCGGCCTTCATGCCCCGCTCGGCCTTCATGCCCGGCTCGGCCTTCATGCGCGGCTCCAGTCCCCGGACTTGCCGCCCGTCTTCTCCTCGACGCGGACGTCGGTGATGACGGCGGCCTTGTCGACCGCCTTCACCATGTCGATCACCGTGAGCGCGGCGACGGTGACGGCGGTCAGGGCCTCCATCTCGACGCCGGTGCGGTCGGTGGTCTTCACGGTGGCGAGGATCTCCACCGCGTCGTCGGCGACGGCGAGTTCGACCTTCACCCCGGAGACCGCGAGCGGGTGGCAGAGCGGGATCAGGTCGGGGGTGCGCTTGGCGCCCATGATGCCCGCGATCCGGGCGGTGGCGAGGGCGTCCCCCTTGGGCACGCCCTCGCCCCTGAGGAGTTCGATCACGCGCGGTGACACCAGGACCCGGCCGCTCGCACGCGCGGTGCGCGCGGTGACGTCCTTCTCCGATACGTCGACCATCCGGGCGGCGCCCGCCTCGTCGATGTGCGTCAGTCGGTCCTGCGTACTCATCTGCTGTGCGCTCCCCGGTCAGGGCTCGGGCGGGCCGTGGTGGGCCTCGTGTGGGCAGCCACGGTACCCGCACGGGGCGGGGCTCAGCGGAGCAGGATCACGTCGAGCTCGGTGCCCGGGGCGACCTCGGCGGTGTCCTCGGGGACGACGATCAGGGCGTCCGCGTGCGCCAGGGCCGCGATCAGGTGGGAGCCGGAACCACCCACGGGGGCGACGGTGCCCTTCTCCTCGTCGTACCTCCCGCGCAGGAACTGGCGCTTGCCGGAGGGGGAGGTCAGCGGCTCGCGGCTGTCGAGGGCGGCGCGGACGGTGGGGCGGCTGACGTCCTTCAGGCCCATGAGGGCGCGGATCGCGGGGCGGACGAACAGCTCGAAGGAGACGTACGAGCTGACCGGGTTGCCGGGGAGGGCGAGCAGCGGGGTGTGGTCGGGGCCGATGGAGCCGAAGCCCTGGGGCTTGCCGGGCTGCATGGCGAGCTTGCGGAACTCGATGCCGCTGCCGGACTCGCTGCCCTCCTCCCAGTCACCGGCGCCCTGGAGGGCCTCCTTCACGACGTCGTACGCCCCTACGGAGACGCCGCCCGTGGTGACCAGGAGGTCGGCGCGGATCAGCTGGTCCTCGATGGTGGCGCGCAGGGTCTCGGCGTCGTCGGCGACGGCGCCCACGCGGTAGGCGATCGCGCCGGCGTCCCGGGCGGCGGCGGTGAGGGCGAAGCTGTTGGAGTCGTAGATCCGGCCCTCGGTCAACTCCTCGCCGGGCTGGGTCAGTTCGCTGCCGGTGGAGAGGACGACCACGCGCGGGCGGGGGCGCACCCGGACCGTGCCGCGGCCGATGGCGGCGAGCAGGGAGATCTGCGGCGGGCCGAGCACGGTGCCGGCGGCGAGTGCGCGCTCGCCGGACCGGACGTCGCTGCCGCGCGCGCGGACGTGGGCGCGGGCCTTCGCGGGGCGGTGCACGCGGACCTCTCCGGAGGCGCCCTCGGGGGCCAGGCTGTGCGGCGTCATCGTGCCGACCGGGCCCTCGCCGAGGCCGCCGTCGGTCCACTCCACCGGGACGACGGCCTCGGCGCCGGGCGGGAGCGGGGCGCCGGTCATGATGCGGGCGGCCTGGCCGGGGCCGACGGTGAGATTGCCGGGGGCGCCCGCGGCGACGTCGCCGATGACCTCCAGGACGGCGGGGAACTCTTCGGTGGCGCCGGCCACATCGGCGGTGCGGACCGCGTACCCGTCCATCGAGCTGTTGTCGAAGGGCGGCAGCGAGACGGGCACCGTGACGTCCTCGACCAGGACGCAGCCCTGGGCGTCGAGGAGTTGCAGCTCGATGGGGTCCAGCGGGTGGACCGTCGCGAGAATGTCCTCAAGGTGCTCGGACACCGACCAGATGGGGGCCCGGCCGGTGTCCTCTGCCGTCGTGCTGCTGCTCAAGGTGCTACATCTCCTCGGTGACGTAACTGCGAAGCCAGGCCCGGAAGTCCGGGCCCAGGTCTTCACGTTCGCACGCGAGTCTGACAATGGCACGCAGATAGTCGCCGCGGTCTCCGGTGTCATAGCGGCGGCCCTTGAAGACGACGCCGTGCACGGGGCCGCCGATCTTCTCGTCCGCGGCCAGTTGCTGGAGCGCGTCGGTCAGCTGGATCTCGCCGCCGCGGCCGGGCTCGGTCTTGCGGAGGACGTCGAAGACGGCGGGGTCGAGGACGTACCGGCCGATGATCGCGAGGTTGCTGGGGGCGTCGGCGGGCTCGGGCTTCTCGACGAGGCCGGTGACCTTGACCACGTCGCCCTCGCCGGTGGGGTCGGCGGCGGCACAGCCGTAGAGGTGGATCTGGGCCGGGTCGACCTCCATGAGCGCGATGACGCTGCCGCCCTCGCGGGCCTGGATGTCGACCATGCGCTGGAGCAGGGGGTCCCGGGCGTCGATCAGGTCGTCGCCGAGGAGGACCGCGAAGGGTTCGCTGCCGACGTGCGGGGCCGCGCAGAGGACGGCGTGGCCGAGGCCCTTGGGGTCGCCCTGCCGGACGTAGTGCATGGTCGCCAGGTCGCTGGACTCCTGGACCTTGGCGAGGCGGCCCTGGTCGCCCTTGCGGCGGAGGGCCTCTTCCAGCTCGTAGTTGCGGTCGAAGTGGTCCTCGAGGGGGCGCTTGTTGCGGCCCGTGACCATCAGCACGTCGGACAGACCGGCTGCCACGGCCTCCTCGACCACGTACTGGATCGCCGGCTTGTCGACGACCGGCAGCATCTCCTTCGGGGTGGCCTTCGTGGCCGGGAGGAAGCGCGTGCCGAGGCCTGCTGCCGGGATGACAGCCTTGGTGATCGTGGGGTGCGACTCAGTCATGCCCTGCACCCTAACCGGTGCGATTGTTCGGAACATGTGCGTCCGGTTAATTGATTCGCTTAGGCCAGGATATGAGGGGTTTGTGAGTTGGCTGTGAGCCACAACAGCACCGGCGACAAGACTGACAAGGCTGACAAGGCGACGTTGCGCGGAGAACTCCTCGAAGCGAGGCGCCGGTTGACAGCAGATGACGCGCAGGAGGCGGCGGCGGTTCTCGCCCGGCGGGCCCTCGAACTCGATGAGCTGGCTCAGGCGCACACGGTCGCCGCGTACGTGTCGGTCGGCCGCGAACCCGGCACCCGCGCGCTGCTCGATGCCCTGCACGCGCGCGGGGTGCGGGTTCTGCTGCCGGTGCTCCTGCCGGACAACGACCTCGACTGGGGCCTCTACGCGGGCACTGAGCACCTCGTACGCGCGGGGCGCGGGCTCCTGGAGCCGGACGGGGCGCGGCTCGGGCCCGACGCCGTCCTCGGCGCCGACGCGGTGCTGCTCCCCGGTCTCGCCGTGGACGGCCGCGGGATGCGCCTGGGGCGCGGCGGCGGCTCGTACGACCGGGTGCTCGCCCGGCTCTCGCACGCGCGCGTGCAGCCGCCGCTCGTCGTACTCCTCTACGACGACGAGGTGGTCGCGCGGGTCCCGGAGGAACCGCACGACCACCCCGTGCACGCGGTGGTGACCCCTTCCGGGGTCCGGAGATTCAGGTCCTGATCGGAACGGGGTCGGTCACGGCCTGAGCACCAGGTCGTTCTCCGCCTCCGCCTCGACCGCCTTCTCCGAGTAGGCCCAGTCGAGCAGCTCGCCCTTGACCCACTTCTCGGTCTGGTCGGTGTAGTTGGGGCTGTACGCGTGCCCCGACGCACCGGTGAGGTTGATCCACTTCGACTTGTCGAAGTCGCCGAGGTTCACCACCATCCGCATCGACGGGACCCAGATCACGCTGTACCCGCCGGCCGCGTTCCAGCCCGTGGCGTTGACCGCGGCCTCGCCGCCGCCGAGCTCCCAGGGGCCGCGGTTGAGCAGCCACTGGATGAAGCCGGGGCCCTCGGTGCCGAGGGTCTGGTTGTCCAGCTGCAGGCGGTGCAGACGGCCCCAGCTCCAGCTGTCGATGTCCTTGCCGAGCTTCGCGGTCAGCTCCCAGCGGGCGTCCTCCATGGCACGCGCGAAGAGCTGGTCACGGGTCTTGGTCTCGGAGTCCGTACGCGTGGAGGGCGACTGCCACCACTCGTTGTCCTCGTCGTCGAGGATGGAGCGGACCACCTCGAACCAGCGGTCACCGCCGTCCGGCTGCGCCGCGTCCGCCGCCCGCTCGCCGCACTCGCGCACGCGCTCGTCCGGGTCGTCGACCGGGCCGGTCTTGTCGGCGGGCGGCACGTTGATGCAGGACCCTTCGACGCGCAGCTCCTTGGGCAGCTTGTTGCCGAAGGACAGCTTCAGGATGTTGCGCCAGACCGCGTTGAAGTACGCGGCCGCCGCCGAGTCGGCGTCCTGGGTGTAGTCCCAGCCCTCCAGGAGCTGCTGCGCCTCGCGGACGTACGGGTCGGACACGTCGATCTTGAGCAGCTTGGGCGTGAGCATCTTGGCGATCTCACTGCTGTTGTCCAGCTGCATCGTGCGCATGTCCTCGGTCGAGATCTTGCCGCCGTTCTCCAGCTTCGACTCGATGAGGTCGTTGATGCGCTGGCTGCGCGCTCCGTAGCCCCAGTCCTTGGTGAGCTCGTAGGGGTACTTGGAGTCGGTCACCGCCTGGTTGGCCGTCACGATGTACCCGCGCTCGGGGTTGTACTCGTACGGCAGGGCGCTCTGCGGGATGTATCCGGTCCAGCGGTACGCCGGGTCCCAGCCGGGGGCGGGGAGCGTGCCGTCGTGGTTCTTCGCGCGCGTGGGGATCTTTCCGGGGGCCTGGTAGCCGATGTTGCCCTCGGTGTCGGCGTAGATCAGGTTCTGCGAGGGGACCTCGAAGTCGGCCGCCGCCTTGCGGAAGTCCTGGAAGTTCTTCGCCTTGTTGAGCGCGAACACGGCGTCCATGGACTTGCCGGGGCTCAGCGCCGTCCAGCGCAGGGAGACCGCGTACCCGTCGGCGCGGTCGGGGGCGGAGCTGCTCACCGGCGCCTCCTGGCCGACCTTGCCCAGCTCGTCGTTGCGGTCCGAGACCACCGGGCCGTTGTTGGTCTCTCTGACCACGATGTCCTTGTCCTCGCCGCCCGCGACCTTGATGGTCTCCTTGCGGGTCTTGAACGGCTCGACCTTGCTGCCGTACTGGTAGCCGTCGCCCTGGATCTTCTCCAGGTAGAGGTCGGTGACGTCGGCGCCGAGGTTGGTCATGCCCCAGGCGATGTCCTGGTTGTGGCCGATGACCACGCCCGGCATGCCGGAGAAGGTGTAACCCGAGACGTCGTACTGGCACTTCGCCGAGACGCCGCGGCAGTGCAGGCCCATCTGGTACCAGATCGACGGCAGCTGGGGCGCGAGGTGGGGGTCGTTGGCGAGCAGCGGCTTGCCGGTGGTGGTGTGGTCGCCGGACACGACCCAGGAGTTGGAGCCGATGCCGTTGCCGTTCGGACCTATGGCGTCGGGGAGTTTGTCGAGGACGTCGGAGAGGCCGGACATCTGCGTGGTCAGGCCGCCCGCCGTACTGCCGCCACCCGCGATGCCGTTGCCGGTTCCGGTTCCGGTGCCCGCGCCGGTTCCTGTGCCTGTGCCTGTCCCTGTCCCTATGCCTGTCCCGGTTTCGGTTCCCGTGCCGCCCGCGGCGGACTGCTCCTCGACCGAACTGCCCTCGGGGTCGTACGTCTTGGAGTCCCCGGAGAGCCCGCCCTCTTCGACGATCGGCTTGTGCAGGTCGTACGGGTAGTCCGGGTACAGGTCCTGGATCTGCTTCGGGCCGAGGCGGCCGTGCATCAGGGAGCGGTCGATCTCGTCCTGCATGTTGCCGCGCAGGTCCCAGGCCATGGCCTTTAGCCAGGCCACCGAGTCGACCGGGGTCCACTCCTCGATCTTGTAGTCGTTGGTGAACCCCAGGGCCGCGTACTCGACGGAGACGTCGGCACCGTCCTTGCCCTTCAGATAGGCGTTGACCCCCTTGGCGTACGCCTGGAGGTACTTCTTGGTCTCCGGGTTCAGCTTGGTGTCGTACTCCCGCTGCGCGACGTGGTGCCAGCCGAGGGTGCGCAGGAATTCATCGGTCTCGACCTGGCTCTTGCCGAACATCTCGGAGAGCCGACCGGAGGTCATGTGACGCCGGACGTCCATCTCCCAGAAGCGGTCCTGCGCCTGCACATAGCCCTGGGCCATGAACAGGTCCTCGTCCGACGAGGCGTAGACCTGCGGGATGCCGCTGCTGTCACGGCGGACGTCGACCGGTCCCGCCAGGCCGTCGAGCTGGATCGAGCCCTTGGTCTGCGGCAGCGAGGCGCGCACCGTACTGATGCTCCAGTACGAACCGAAGGCCACACCCGCGACGACGGCAAGGACCAGTGCGATCACGACGAGGCGGGCACGTCGCCCCTTCTTCTTGCCGGTCTTCTGGCCGGAAGAGGCGCTTTCATTGGCGGGCATCGCTGTCCTTGCTGTCCTTCGAGCGGCTGGTCGGCCGAGCTGGCCGTGCGGTCCGGGAAGTGCTGGGAGCAACCATAGGACGAGGGCATGACGGCCATGGACGCGGTGTGGATAACTCAGGCCCGCGACGGCTGTTGAGCCCGGACCGGCATCAAGGAAGCGTTAACGATTAGGTAAGGTAACGAAGTACCCGCTCTTCCGCGCCTTGTCTCGCGCCCCTGAAAGGAACAGCCACTGACTGTCCATCAGCTCAACGAGCTCCTTCTCGTCTGCTCCCTCGTACTGCTCCTCGCGGTCGCGGCCGTGCGCGTCTCCTCGCGCAGCGGTCTGCCGAGCCTGCTCCTGTACTTGGGGATCGGCATCGCGATCGGTCAGGACGGATTCGGCAACGTCGTCTTCGACAACGCCGAGTTGACCCAGGTGATGGGCTACGCCGCGCTTGTGGTGATCCTGGCCGAGGGTGGTCTGGGGACGAAGTGGAAGGAGATCAAACCCGCGTTGCCGGCGGCGGCCGTCCTGTCGCTGTTCGGTGTCGCGGTGAGCGTGGGCATCACGGCGGCGGGCGCGCACTACCTCGTCGGGCTCGACTGGCGGCAGTCACTGATCATCGGAGCGGTCGTCTCCTCGACCGACGCCGCCGCCGTCTTCTCCGTACTGCGCAAGGTGCCGCTGCCCTCGCGCATCACCGGCGTCCTCGAAGCGGAATCCGGCTTCAACGACGCCCCCGTGGTCATCCTGGTCGTGGCGTTCTCCACCACGGGCGCCATCGGCGAGTGGTACGTCCTGGTCGGCAAGATCGCCCTCGAACTCGCCATCGGCGCCGCCATCGGGCTCGCGGTGGGCTGGCTCGGCGCGTACGGCATCCGGCACGTCGCGCTGCCCGCCTCCGGCCTCTACCCGATCGCCGTGATGGCCATCGCGGTGTCCGCGTACGCCGCCGGCGCACTGGCGCACGGAAGCGGATTCCTCGCCGTCTATCTGGCCTCGGTGGTGCTCGGCAACTCCAAGCTGCCGCACTGGCCCGCCACCCGCGGCTTCGCGGACGGGCTCGGCTGGATCGCGCAGATCGGCATGTTCGTCCTGCTCGGCCTGCTCGTCACGCCCAGCACCCTGCTCGACGACATCTGGCCGGCCATCCTCATCGGCCTGGTCCTGACCCTCTTGGCGCGGCCCGTCTCGGTGTTCCTCGCCCTGGTGCCGTTCCGCCTGCCCTGGCGGGAGAGGGCCCTGATGTCCTGGGCCGGACTGCGCGGCGCGGTGCCCATCATCCTGTCGACCATCCCGATGGTGACCGGCGTCGAGGGCAGCGAGCGGATCTTCAACCTCGTCTTCGTCCTGGTCGTCGTCTACACCCTCATCCAGGGCCCGACCCTGCCCTGGCTGGCCAAGGCTCTCGGGATCGGCCGGGGCGAGGAGGCGGCCGACCTGGGCGTGGAATCCGCGCCCCTGGAGCAGCTGCGCGGGCATCTGCTCTCGGTGGCGATCCCCGAGGAGTCCAAGATGCACGGCGTCGAGGTCGCGGAACTGCGACTGCCCGCGGGTGCCGCCGTCACCCTCGTCGTCCGGGACAACGAATCGTTTGTGCCGTCCCCGACCACCGTGCTCCGGCACGGCGACGAGCTGCTCGTCGTCGCCACGAACCCGGTGCGGGACGCCACCGAGCGCCGCCTGCGCGCGGTCGCCCAGGGCGGCAAGCTGGCGGGTTGGCTGGGGACGGGCGGGTCTTCCTCGTAGAGGTGGTCCTCCTCGTAGAGGTGCGGGTTTTCCGGGTGAGGGGGTGCGGGTTTACGGGTGAGGGGTGCGGGTTTTGCGGCCTGCCCCGGCAATCACAGGTGGCTGGTGTGTGATCCCCCTCATTCGGAGGCGTACGTGACCACTTCCCCGTACAATCGAGGGACAACGAATAGAACCACCTCTGTCTGACGCAGAGCTGGCGCGACCGCACGGCGGCCGCGGTCCTCGCAGTGGGCCGGGTATCACCGACGTTCTTCTGCGCAAGAGGACAGCTCTCGGCGCCGCCACACGGGCCCGCCACCAGGCAGCAGAAAGGCAAGGACCGTGGAGTCCGCGGTCAACTCGACTTCCCGCCCCGGGTACGGGCAACTCCTGCGCACGCCCCGTGCCCTCTCGTTCGTCCTGCCCGGCTTCGCCGCGCGGCAGCCGTTCGCGATGCTGACCATGTCGATCGTGCTGCTGGTGCAGCACACCACCGGCTCGTTCGGCACCGCGGGCGCCGTGGCCGCCGTCGCGGGCGTCTCCATGGCGCTGTGCGCGCCGCAGAGCGGCAAACTCACCGACCGCTTCGGCCAGGCCGCCGTCCTGATCCCCGGCGTCCTCGTGAACGCCGTCTCGGTGATCGCCCTCGCCGCCCTCGCCCTCGCCGACGCCCCGCTGTGGGCCCTTTTCGTCGCCGCCGTGCCGGTCGGCGCCTCGGTGCCGCAGGTCGGGCCGATGGTGCGGGCCCGCTGGGCGGCCGTACTGGACCACCCCGAGCGGCGCGCCCTGACGCCCACCGCGGCGGCTTTCGAGTCCGTCACGGACGAGTTCACGTTCGTCGTCGGCCCGGTGCTCGCCACCGCCCTGTGCACCTGGGTGCACCCCGGTGCCGGCCTCGCGACCCAGGCCGTGCTGACCCTGGCGGGCGGCCTGCTCTTCGCCGCGCAGCGCGACACCCAGCCCAAGGCGCACGGTGCGCTCGCGGGCCACGCGCGCGTGGAGCACGTTTCCGCGTTCTCCGTGCCCGGGGCTCGCGTCCTCGCGGTGGCGTTCCTCGGCATCGGCTCGGTCTTCGGCGGCATGCAGGTCGCCCTCACCGCCTTCGCCGAAGAAGTCGGCCAGCCCGGGGTCAACGGCCTCCTGTACGGCATCTTCGCCGGGGGGAACATGCTCGCCGGTGTCGCCTGCGGAGCCATCGCCTGGAAGGTCGGCCCGCGCCGCCGCCTCCTCGTCGGGTACACCGCCCTGGCGGTCACCGCCTCCATGCTGTGGACCGTGCACTCGGTGGCGCTCTTCGCCGTACTGGGACTGCTTATCGGCATGTGCATCGCGCCCGCGCTGATCTCCGGGTTCACGCTCGTCGAGAGCCTGGTTCCCGCCTCCGCGCGGACCGAGGCGTTCACGCTCCTCACGGGTGCGGTCGCGCTCGGCCAGGCCGCCGCCGTCACGCTGACCGGCCGGCTTGCCGACGCCCACGGTGCGAGCGCCGGATTCCTGGTGCCCATGGCCGGTACGGTGCTCGCGCTGCTGACCCTCGTGGCGCTGCGCTCCCGCCTCGCTCCGCTCGCCAGGAGCCGGACCGTGGCACGTGGCGTCGGTCACCGCTCGCCGGTGGCAGTGGACTGATTCCGAGGAATACGTCACTATGGACCGTCGTTAGCACTCATCGAGTGAGAGTGCCAGGAGGAAGCAAGTGCCGACCTATCAGTACCAGTGCACCCAGTGTGGCGAGGGCCTCGAGGCGGTGCAGAAGTTCACCGACGACGCCCTGACCGAGTGCCCCAGCTGCGACGGACGCCTCAAGAAGGTGTTCTCGGCGGTCGGCATCGTCTTCAAGGGTTCCGGCTTCTACCGCAATGACAGCCGCAACTCGTCGTCGAGCAGCACGCCCGCGTCGTCCGCGTCGAAGTCCGCCTCGACGACGTCCACGACGTCCTCGGCATCTGACTCCTCGTCCTCGTCGAGCGCTTCGAAGGCCGGTTCCTCGTCGTCCTCCAGCTCCTCCGGAAGCAGCAGCTCCGCGGCCTGACCGGCCGCACGGCACCTTCGCACTTCCCGGAAAGCCCCGCAGTCGCGCGCGACTGCGGGGCTTTCGGTTATGTGCTGCGGGCCTTCGGTTGCGTAATGCGGGGCTTTCGGTTCTGTGACGGTCGCGGCCGCGGACCGAACAGACCGAACCCGGAAGTCAGGGCTCGACTACGCTGCTGCGCATGGCGAACCCACACAACGGTGGCGCTGCGGCGTCCGCGGACATAGGCGTGATCGGCGGCTCGGGGTTCTACTCGTTCCTCGACGACGTCACCGAGATCCAGGTGAGCACCCCTTACGGCGAGCCGAGCGACTCCCTGTTCCTCGGTGAGATCGCCGGACGGAAAGTGGCGTTCCTGCCCCGCCACGGCCGAGGCCACCACCTTCCGCCGCACCGGATCAACTACCGCGCCAACCTGTGGGCGCTGCGCTCCGTGGGCGTGCGCCAGGTGTTCGGCCCCTGCGCGGTGGGCGGGCTGCGCCCCGAGTACGGTCCGGGGACGCTGCTGGTACCGGACCAGCTCGTCGACCGTACGAAGAGCCGCGTACAGACGTACTTCGACGGGGTGCCGATGCCCGACGGCAGCATCCCGAACGTGGTGCACACGACGTTCGCCGACCCGTACTGCCCCGAGGGCCGCAGCATCGCCCTGAAGGCCGCCCGCGCACGCGACTGGGCCGCGGTCGACGGCGGCACCATGGTCGTCGTGGAGGGCCCGCGCTTCTCCACCCGCGCCGAGTCGCAATGGCACGCGGCCGCCGGCTGGTCGGTGGTGGGCATGACCGGTCACCCCGAGGCCGTGCTCGCCCGAGAACTGGCGCTCTGCTACACGTCGTTGTCCCTCGTGACCGACGTGGACGCGGGGGCGGAGACCGGCGAGGGCGTCTCCCACGCGGAGGTGCTCAAGGTGTTCGGCGAGAACGTGTCCAGGCTGCGGGACGTGCTGTTCGACGCGGTGGCGGGTCTTCCGGCCACCGACGAGCGGGACTGCCTGTGCACGCGGGCGCACGACGGGTGGGACTTGGGGATCGAGCTGCCCTGAGCTGAGAGGTCGGGGCCGCGCTGTGGGGCGGAGTTTCCGGTTCGGGTGAGCGGAAACACCGGTTCGGCTGAGCGGAATCTCCGGTTCGGGTGAGGGAGTTGTCCACAACCGCGAGGTTGTCCACAGGGCTGAGCGGGATCGGCCGGGACCGTGGATCGTGAGGGGCGTTCAGGCGAATTCCCCCACGGCAGGCGGTGGTTGCCATGTCCTCGCGCTCCAGCGCCCACACCTCTCCCCCGGGCTCTCCGCCCTCCGTCCCTTCCGTCCCCTCCATCCCCTCCACTCCGACGCCGGTTCCTCCCCCGTGCGAGGTTCCGGCCTTCCCTCCCCTGCGTGTGCGCGGCGGGCGGCTGCGGTTCCGGGGTGCGCTGCGCCACGGCCGTAACCGCCGCACCGTGGCCGCCGGGCTCGCGATGGCCGCAGCCGCGCTCGCGGCCGCGGGACCACAGGGCTTCGCGGGCTCGACGGGCCCGACGAGCTCCGGAAGCGAAGCGGAGGGCGAGCACACCGCGTCCCCGGCGGAGCCGGACGATCACCCCGGGTCCGTACGACAACTCGTGCGCGCCCCCGTACGCATCGCGGACGCGGAGACCGTACGGCTGCTGCGTCCCGGCGACCGTGTGGACGTCATCGCGGCCCCACCGTCCGGGGCTCGCGCCCGCCGGATCGCCGCAGGCGCACGCGTCGTCGACGTCGCGGCCGGCGGGCAGGCGTCCATGGAGAACGGCGCGCTGATCGTGCTCTCCGTACCGCCCGCGGAGGCGGTGCAGTTGGCCGGCGCGAGCGCCAACTCCCGTCTGGTGGTGGTCTTGTGCTGATCCGTACGGACTTCTTGTCAACTCACCTGATCGTGTCGGCGAATTGGACGCACCTGACCTGTGCCGGGCCTAATGACACGGTCAATCGAACGTACGAGGAAGGGCTCCCTGGTGAGCGAGGAGAAGAAGCCGGGCGTGTGGGAAGGCTTCAAGGCGTTCCTGACGCGCGGAAACGTGATCGATCTGGCCGTCGCGGTCGTCATCGGTGCGGCGTTCACGAACATCGTGAACGCCGTGGTGAAGGGCGTCATCAACCCGCTGGTCGGCGCCTTCGGCACGAAGGACCTGGAGAGCTACCGGTCCTGCCTCAAGGGCCCGTGCGAGATCGACCCGGCGACGGGGGAGGCCACCAGCGGCATCCCGATCAGCTGGGGCACGGTCCTGAGCGCCACGCTCAGCTTCCTGATCACCGCGGCCGTCGTGTACTTCCTCATGGTGCTGCCGATGGCGAAGTACCTCGCCAAGGCGGAGGCGCGGCGCAAGGCGAAGGAGGGCGCGCAGGAAACGATCGAGGTCTCCGAGCTCGAGGTACTCAAGGAGATCCGGGACGTGCTGGTCGCCCAGCGCGGTGGTGCCGGTGGTCCTGGTGGTCCCGGTGGTGCCGGTGGTCCCGGTTCTGGGACCGGCGATGCCGGGGACAGCGGTGGTTCCGGCGGCGGCCCCGTGGACACCGGCAAGTAGCGGAAGTTCAGAGGTGGTGGGGCGGCTTCTCGTCGAGGAAGCGCGCCAGGTCGGCGGCGCTGTCGCCGCCGCTGGGCCGCTCACCCCACCCTCGGTCCGTGTCGTCCGCGGACTGCTGGTCCAGCGGATCGTCGAAGTTCAGGGCCGGGGCCGGCTTGGCCTTCGGTTCGGGCCCGGTCTTCGCGTCTCGCGGTCCGGGTGCGGGGGCGGCGCTGCTCATACCTCCAGGATACGGCGCCTGCGACCTGCCGGGCTCTGCCCCGGATGCGGCCCTGGAGGCGGCCCTGGCTCCGGGTCCGGCTCCGGCTCCGGCTCCGGCTCCAGCGGCAGCGGCAGCGGCTCCGGGGGCAGCGGCAGCGGCAGCGGCTCCGGGGGCAGCTCCTCCACCTCCAGGATCACACCGCTTTCAGGCCATGGGCCTCGAAGATCTCCTTCGCCAGAGTGACCTGCCCGGGGGTGGGCGACGGGGTGTCGTGCAGCGTGAAGTTCCTGCCGAGCGCCTGCCACTTCCCCTCGCCCAGCTTGTGGAAGGGCAGCACGTCCACGCGCGAGACGTTGCCGAGCCCGCCGGCGAAGGCGGCCACGCCCTCGATGTTCGCCGGATCGTCGGTAAGCCCGGGGACGAGCACGAACCTGACGTGCACCTCCTTGCCGAGGTCGGCGAGGCGCCGGGCGAAGTCCAGGGTGGGCTGCAGAGGGCGTCCGGTCACCTTCTCGTACGTCTGCCGGTCCCAGGACTTGATGTCGAGCAGCACCAGGTCGACGTCCCGCAGCAGGGCAGCGGTGGCGCGGACACCGAGGAAGCCCGAGGTGTCCAGGGCGGTGTGCAGGCCGAGTTCGTGCTTGAAGCGGTGCAGCAGTTCCCCGGCGAAGACGGGCTGCAGCAGCGGCTCGCCCCCGCTGACGGTGGCACCGCCACGAGCCGCGGCGATGAAGCTGGTGTACTTCGCGGCCTCCTCGACCACGTCGTCCGCCGAGGTGCGCTTGCCGTTGCGCATCCGCCAGGTGTCGGGGTTGTGGCAGTAGAGGCAGGTGAGCGGACAGCCGGAGAGGAACACGACGAATCGGCTGCCCGGCCCGTCCACGCCGGTCGACAGGTCCCAGGAGTGCACCGTGCCCTCGATCGGACGGTGCATGGCGGCTCCCGCGGGGGTGGCGGCACCGAGGGGGGCGAGATTCTGGTCCAGCAGAACGGTCATGGCGTAACTCCGGTGTTCCTCGCGGGAGTCGATGTCCGCGGCGCCCGGAGCCGGGGTGAGGGCCCGGCTCCGGGGCCGCAGCTGAGGGGCGGCTCCCCGGGACGTGCTCGGCACCGGGGAGCCGGAGGCTCACAGGGAGCCGTGGAAGGTGCGGTTGATGACGTCCAACTGCTGCTCGCGGGTGAGGCGGACGAAGTTCACCGCGTAGCCGGAGACCCTGATGGTCAGCTGCGGGTAGTTCTCCGGGTGCTCCATGGCGTCCCGCAGGGTCGCCTTGTCGAGG
Source organism: Streptomyces luteolus (assembly GCF_029968015.1). GTDB lineage: Bacteria > Actinomycetota > Actinomycetes > Streptomycetales > Streptomycetaceae > Streptomyces > Streptomyces luteolus. The sequence continues at coordinate 40,661 of NZ_JASCIS010000028.1, read as the reverse complement.
ACGTTGACGTTCATGTGGAAGCCGTCGCTGGCCATGAACCCGTCGAGCACGCCCGCGAGGTTGTCGATCCGCTCCTCAGGAGTGCGTCCCAGGGCGTCCGGGGTGATGGTGTTGGTCAGCGAGATGCCGTCCTCGGCGTCGTCGTAGTCGAGCTTGGCGACCGACAGCGCGGAGGCGATGTAGCCGTGCTGGTCCCGTCCGTTCATCGGGTTGGCACCGGGGGCGAACGGCGCTCCGGCCCGGCGGCCGTCGGGGGTGTTGCCGGTCTTCTTGCCGTAGACCACGTTCGAGGTGATCGTCAGGACGGACTGCGTGTGCACGGCGTCGCGGTACGTCGGGTACTCGCGGATCTTCCGCATGAACCCGGAGACGATCCTCCGCGCGATCTCGTCGGCGCGGTCGTCGTTGTTGCCGTAGGCCGGGTAGTCGCCCTCGATCTCGTAGTCGACGGCGAGGCCGGTGGCGTCGCGGATCACCTTCACGCGGGCGTGCTTGACGGCCGAGAGCGAGTCCGCGGCGACCGAGAGCCCGGCGATGCCGCAGGCCATGGTGCGCAGGATCGCCCGGTCGTGCAGCGCCATCTCGATGCGCTCGTAGGCGTACTTGTCGTGCATGTAGTGGATGACGTTGAGGGCGTGGACGTACGTCCTGGCCAGCCACTCCAGCATCGCCTCGTACTGCGCGGCGACCTGCTCGTAGTCGAGGTACTCACTCTCGATCGGCTCGAAGCCCTCGACGACGAGCGCGCCGGTCTTCTCGTCGCGGCCGCCGTTGATCGCGTACAGGAGGGCCTTGGCGACGTTGACGCGGGCGCCGAAGAACTGCATCTGCTTGCCGACGGCCATCGCCGAGACGCAGCAGGCGATCGCGGTGTCGTCGCCGTACTTGGGGCGCATCAGCTCGTCGGACTCGAACTGGAGGGCCGAGGTGTCGATGGCCACCTGCGCGGCGAAGTCCTTGAAGCCCCGCGGGAGTTGCCGCGACCAGAAGACGGTCAGGTTCGGCTCGGGGGCCGGGCCCAGGTTGTAGAGGGTCTGCAGCGCGCGGAACGTGGTCCGGGAGACCAGCGGGCGGCCGTCCTCGCCGATCCCGGCCATGGACCAGGTGACCCAGGTCGGGTCGCCGGAGTAGAGCTCGTTGTACTCGGGGGTGCGCAGGAAGCGGACGATGCGGAGCTTGATGACGAAGTCGTCGATGAACTCCTGCGCCTGCTCCTCGGTGAGGAGGCCGTTCTCGATGTCGCGCTGCAGGTAGATGTCGAGGAAGTTGTCGATGCGGCCGATCGACATGGCCGCGCCGTTCTGCTCCTTCACGGCGGCGAGATAGGCGAAGTACAGCCACTGGACGGCCTCGCGGCCGGTGGCGGCGGGGCGGGAGATGTCGTAGCCGTACGACAGGGCCATGGCCTTGAGTTCGCCGAGGGCCTTGATCTGCTCGGAGGTCTCCTCCCGTTCGCGGATCACGTCCTCGGTGGGCCACTCGGCGTCGAGTTCGGCCTTGACGGACTTCTTGTCCTCGATGAGGCGGTCGACGCCGTAGAGGGCGACGCGGCGGTAGTCGCCGATGATGCGGCCGCGGCCGTAGGCGTCCGGGAGGCCGGTGATGATGCCGGAGGAGCGGCAGGCGCGGATCTCGGGGGTGTACGCGTCGAAGACACCGTCGTTGTGGGTCTTGCGCAGGTGGGTGTAGATCTCGCGGACCTCGGGGTCGGCCTCGTAACCGTAGGCGTTGAGTGCGCCCTCGACCATGCGCCAGCCGCCGTTGGGCATGATGGCGCGCTTGAGCGGGGCGTCCGTCTGGAGGCCGACGATCAGGTCCTTGCCGGGGTCGATGTAGCCGGGCCGGAAGGCGTCGATGCGCGAGGGGGTCCTCACGTCGACGTCGTGGACGCCCTGCTCGATCTCCTGCGGGAACATCGCGAGGAGCCGGTCCCAGAGTGCGGTGGTGCGCTCGGTGGGGCCGGTGAGGAAGGCGCCGTCACCCTCGTACGGGGTGTAGTTCTGCTGCACGAAGTCGCGGACGTCGATGGCGTCGCGCCACAGCCCGCCCTTGAAGCCCTCCCAGGCCTCGCCGTTCGCCGTCTTCTCCAAGGGAGTCGCGGTCATGGTGCACACCTTCCGATCGCTGTGCCATCGCTCCCTTCCATTGCACTCCCGCTGATCGATCATTTACGTCGGCGATGGTCCCCTGTTTCGGACCGGAGGGCCCGAGCCCCTCCCTCACCGAGTCGTCACTACCGCCCTGACCTGCGGGTTCGCCGAGGACTTTAGACCCAGGAGGCTTTGTGAAGGCATTCACAAAATCCTTTTCGGCGGTCTCGCTCGTCGGCCGAACAGCGACGAGGCGAGCCCCCGAAGGGACCCGCCTCGCGGCTGAAGGCGCTGAGGTCAGGACGGCGACTCGGCACCCTTGCGGGCGTAGAACCACCAGGTGACCACGATGCAGCTGGCGTAGAAGGCGACGAAGCCCCACATCGCGCTGGTGACCTGGAAGTTGGCGAAGAGCGCCGGGATGAAGAAGAAGCCGTAGGCGGCGATGGCGGCGGTGAAGCCGGTGACGGCGCCGGACTCCATCTCGGTCTGCTTCAGAGCCTTGGCGTACTCCGGGGTGCCTTCGGTCAGGCCCTTCAGGTGCTGGTTGCGGAAGATCACCGGGATCTGGCGGAAGGTCGAGCCGTTGCCGATGCCGGAGAAGAAGAACGCCGCGAGGAAGCAGAGGAAGAAGCCGGTGAAGTTGCCCGAACCGGAGCCCGCGGGCAGGAAGTTGATGACACCGATGATCGAGAGGGCCATGCCCACGAAGGACAGGATGGTGACGCGGGCGCCGCCCAGCTTGTCGGCGATCCAGCCGCCGGCCCAGCGCGCCAGGGCGCCGAGGGCGGGGCCCATCCAGGCGTAGGTGGCGACCGAGTAGTCCGGGAAGGTCGTCTTGATCAGCATCGGCAGGGCGGCGGCGAAACCGATGAAGGAGCCGAAGGTGCCGATGTAGAGCCAGGTCATCAGCCAGTTGTGCTTGCGCTTGAAGATGATCTTCTGCTGGCTGAAGGAGGTCGAGGCGGACTTCAGGTTGTTCTGGCCGAACCAGGCGACAAGGGCCAGGACGATCAGGACCGGGACCCAGACGAACGCGGCGTTCTGCAGGTACACCGGCGAGCCGTCCGCCTTGTGCTGGGCCGAGCCGATGGCGACGACCGAGCTGGTGATGACGATCGGGGTGAGCAACTGGACGACGGAGACACCGAGGTTGCCGAGGCCGCCGTTGATGCCGGTGGCGTTGCCCTTCTGCGACTTCGGGAAGAAGAAGCCGATGTTGGCGAGGGAGGAGGAGAAGTTGGCTCCGCCGACACCGCAGAGGGCGGCGATCATCGCCATCTCCGTGAAGGAGGTCGAGGTGTCCTGGATCGCGAAGCCCAGCCAGATCAGCGGGACGATCAGAACGACCGTGGAAAGGGCGGTGAAGGTGCGCTGGCCGATCTTCGGGCCGAGGAAGGTGTAGAAGATCCGGGCCGTACCGCCAGTCAGACCCGGGATCGCCGTCAGCCAGAACAGCTGCGAAGTGCTGAAGCCGAAGCCGACGTCCTTGAGGTTCGTTGCGGTGACGCTCCACACCTGCCACACCACGAAGGCGACGAGAAGAGCGGGGACGGCTATCCACAGGTTGCGGGTGGCGACCCGCTTGCCGATGGACTTCCAGAAGAGTTCGTTCTCCGGCTCCCAGTCGGTGATGGTGCGTCCGGGCCGGTATTGCGCGGGGTCGTAGGACCGACCTGCGCTGGTGGCCACTTCTTCCTTTACGTCAGGACTCATGGCGTCGTTCCTGGGGGTGAGGAGGATTCCTTACTCATCCAGGGTGTCTGCGAAAAAGGAGAGGAATCAGAGTAATTGGTCGCCATTGTGGCTTGCCTTAGGGCCCTTTTATGGCGGCGCCTTTGGTCCCGACCCCGGCTCGGTCGGGCCCGGCCCAGCTCGGCCGGCCCCGGCCACAGCTCGGCCGCGGCCCCCTCGGCGTGCGCCTGCCGAGGCACGCGGGAGGAGCGAAGACGCGGCCCTCAACTCCCTTGATCCGTAGGGTGCGTCCATGGACTCCAGGGATTCCTCAAGCAGCTCGAAGACCGCCGCGGGCCGGATCGGCGGCAAGGATTCGCTCACCGATGTGCCCGGTCTCCGGGTGGGACACGCGACACGGGACGGAGACGGCTGGCTGACGGGTACGACCGTCGTCCTCGCTCCGGCAGGCGGGGCGGTCGCGGCCGTGGACGTACGCGGTGGCGGCCCCGGCACTCGGGAGACGGACGCGCTCGACCCGCGCAACCTCGTGCAGCGCATCGACGCGGTGGTGCTCACGGGCGGCAGTGCGTACGGGCTCGACTCGGCGGCCGGCGTCATGGCGTGGCTGGAGGAGCAGGGGCGCGGCGTGCCGGTGGGCGGGCCCGACCGGGTCGTACCGGTGGTGCCCGCGGCCTGCCTCTTCGACCTCGGCCGGGGCGGCGACTGGCGGGCCCGCCCGACTGCGGTGCTCGGCCGGGAGGCGGTGGAGCGGGCGACAGCGGAGGTGGCGCAGGGCAGCGTTGGCGCGGGTACCGGGGCCGTGGCGGGTGGGATGAAAGGGGGCGTGGGCACGGCGAGCGTGCGCCTGGCGTCGGGGCACACCGTCGGAGCGCTGGTGGTGGTGAACGCCGTCGGTTCGGTGACCGATCCGAAGTCCGGTTTGCTGTACGGGCGTCATTTCGAGGACGGCGACGGCGCGGAACCCGTCGAGCGCCCGACCCCGGAGGTGCACGCCCGCGCGCAAGCCCGGCTCGCGGAGGCGCAGGCGGAGACCGCACGCCGACAGAACAGCGGCGGCGAGCCGAGCATCGCGACGGCGGGACCTGTAGGAACAGTGGGCCCAGTAGGCCCAGTAGGCCCAGTAGGCCCAGCAGGAACAGCAGGAACAGCAGGAACAGCAGGGCCAAGGCTCAACACCACCCTCGCTGTCGTCGCCACCGATGCCGGGCTCAGCCGCGCCCAGGCGCAGAAGCTCGCGGGCACCAGCCACGACGGCTTCGCCCGCGCCATCCGGCCGGTGCACCTCCTGCACGACGGGGACACGGTGTTCACCCTGGCCACCGGCGAACGCTCGTTGCCCGAGGGCGAGTTGGTGCAGATGACCGTGGTCAACGCGATCCTGGCGGCGGGCGCGGACACGGTGACCCGAGCGATCGTCCGGGCGATCGAAGCCGCGGAGACGGTCGACGGCGCGGGCGGGGTGTTCCCCTCGTACGGGGATCTCTACGGGGATCTCGGAGGGAATCTCGGAGGGAATCTCTGAGGGGACCTCCAAGGGCAGAGGATCTCCCAGGGCAGGAGTAGGGGGCGCACGGGGCTCCTGTGGGCGCAACGGCCGGCCGCGGGCGGCGCGAACTGCCTGTGGGGCGCGGGAACTTCCAGGGGCGCCCGGGCGTTTTTCAGAACCCCGGGCACGATGTTCCACCGAGGGGCTACGGTGAGCGGTCACAAGGTGACATGCAGCGACGCGAGCGACGCCGGGAGTATGCCTTGAGCGTTCCGTACGAGACGCCGAAGACACCGGAGGAGCACCTCGAAGGGCTCCTCGGTCGGGCTCTGAACTCCTTCGAGCTGCCCGACGAGACGATAGCCCTGCTCGAATCGGCCCTCACGTTCGACAGTTCGCTGCGCTCCGCCCACCACAGCGCCGGCCTGCACCGCGAGACGCATCGGCACACTTTCCTGCTCGCCGACGGCCACGCGCTGACGCTCTGGGAGTTGCGGCACAACACCGGGCCGGGCGGCAATCGGAGCGAGGAGACCCTCCACGAGCTGTACGCGGACGAGGAAGAGGCGCACATCGCGGCGTCCCGGCTGCTCCCCAGCGGCACCTGCGGCCCCGAGTGCCCGGACTCGACGGGCGCCCGCATCCCCGGCTGCGAACCCCTCGCGCTCGACACCGTCCGGCTGATCGTCTCCCCCGCTCCGCTCCAGCGCTCGTACGCCCCGGACGACTCCGCCGACCACGCCAGGCGCCTCCTGCGCCGCGCGGAGAACGCCGACCAGCCGGGCACGGACACGGCGTCGCTGCTGCGCACCGCGCTGGCGCACCAGATCACGCAGGCCTTCGGCAACCCGTGCCGGACGGGCACGGCCGGCCTGTGCTTCGCGCTCTACGAGCACGCGTTCCTGCTCGCCGACGGCCGCGAGATCAGCCTCTGGGAGGTCGAGCACACGGCCACGCCGGACGGCCGTCACATGTGCGAGGTGTACGTGAGCGAGACGACGGCGCGTGCGGCTATGGAGCGGCGGGCTTCCCGTACGAGCTGAGCGGATCGGCGTACGAGCTGAGCGGCTCGGCGTACGAGAAGAGCGGATCGGCGTACGAGGCTCAGCCGCGTCGGCTCATCAGCTGGCGGACCAGGTCGGCGAAGGCGTCGCGTTCGGCGGCCGAGAGTTCCACCGTCTCGCCGGCGTGCGAGGGCTGTCGGGGCACGGCGTGCAGGGAGGCGCCGGACACGTACGGGAGCGTCGGCTCCGTGCGGTCGCGGTGCAGCATGCGGACCAGCCGCACGGCCCAGACGGCGCCCGCCGCGGCGAGCACGGTCAGGCCGACCTGCTGAAGGGGCGATATCTGCTCGAACATGCGGGTCAGTAGACAACACGGAGCAGGCCGCACGACACCCCCAGAAAGGGACTTAGGTCCCGAAGTGACCTATCTCGCAGACCACCCGCTCCCGCGAACCACCCGTTCCCGCAGACCGCCCGTACGCCCTGCACGCCACCCGCAACTCCCCCGCCCCCTCCCCCGCCCACTCCACCGGCCTCACGCGAAAGCCCTTGCTGCTGCGGTGCGATGCGCACCGCAGCAGCAAGGGCTCTCCTGGACCGGGGCCGGGACCGGGACCGTTCAGGCCGAGCCGTCAGGCCGCCGCCACCGGCTCCTTCTTCGACTCGGCCGCCTTCGCGGACACCGCCTCGCCCGCCTTGGCCGGAGCCTGCTCGGGGCCGGTCCGGCGCATCCCCTTCAGGAGGATGACCAGGCCCGCCGTGACGCACGTACCGGCGACGATCGCCACCAGGTACAGCAGCGGCTGGCCGATCAGCGGGACCACGAAGATGCCGCCGTGAGGGGCCCGCAGGGTCGCGCCGAAGCCCATCGTCAGGGCACCGGTGACCGCGCCGCCCGCCATCGAGGCGGGGATGACGCGCAGCGGGTCGGCCGCGGCGAACGGAATGGCGCCCTCCGTGATGAACGAGGCACCGAGCACCCAGGCCGCCTTCCCGTTCTCGCGCTCGGCCTTGGTGAACAGCTTGCCGCGCACGGTCGTCGCCAGGGCCATCGCCAGCGGCGGCACCATGCCGGCCGCCATCACGGCCGCCATGACCTTCAGGTTGCCCTCGGTGGCGTTGGCACCGAGGCCGCCGACAGCGAAGGCGTACGCGACCTTGTTCAGCGGACCGCCCAGGTCGAAGCACATCATCAGGCCGAGGATGACGCCGAGGATGATCGCGTTGGCGCCGGTGAGGGACTCCAGCCAGTCGCTGAGGCCGCTCTGCAGGGAGGCGATCGGCTTGCCGACCACCAGGAACATCAGGAAGCCGACCACCGCCGAGGAGATCAGCGGGATCACCACCACCGGCATGATGCCGCGCAGCACGGCCGGTATCCGTACCTTCTGGATCGCCATGACGGTGGCGCCCGCGATGAGACCGGCCGCCAGACCGCCGAGGAACCCGGCGTTGATCTGCACGGCGACCGCGCCGCCGACGAAGCCGGGCACCAGACCCGGCCGGTCCGCCATGCCGTACGCGATGTAGCCCGCGAGCACCGGCACCAGGAACGAGAAGGCGAGCCCGCCGACCTGGAACAGCAGCGCGGCCCAGCTCGCTGCCTCGGTCCAGACGAAGTGCTCGGCGACGGACTGGGCCTCGCTGATCTCGTAGCCGCCGATCGCGAAGCCGAGGGCGATGAGGAGGCCGCCCGCCGCGACGAACGGGACCATGTAACTCACACCGGACATCAGCCACTTGCGCAGCTTCGTGCCGTAGCTGTCACCCTCGTCACCCGCCCTGTCGACGGGGGCCGCGGCGGCGCCCGAGGAGACCTCGCCGCGCTCGGCCTTGCCGCGCACCTCGGCGATCAGTTCGGTGGGGCGGTTGATGCCCGCCTTCACACCGACGTCGACGGTGGGCTTTCCGGCGAACCGCTCCTTGTCCCGTACGGGCACGTCGTGCGCGAAGATCACGCCGTCGGCGGCGGCCACGACGGCAGGGTCGAGGCGGGTGAACCCGGCCGAGCCCTGGGTCTCCACGACGACCTCGACTCCGGCCTCGCGACCGGCGTTCTCCAGGGACTCGGCGGCCATGTACGTGTGGGCGATGCCGGTCGGGCAGGAGGTCACGGCGACGATCTTGAAGGGGGTGCCCCCATCCTCGCCGGTCGGCTCGTCAGCCCGTTCGCCCGCCCGCTCGTCGGTCGGCCCGTCGGTCGGCCCCTCGGTCAGCCCGCCGGTCACCTCGTCCGTATAGGCCGCCTCGGCCGCCTCGGCCGCCTCGGCCGCCTCGGTCACCTCGTCCGCCTGCTCCGCCACCTCCGCGTCTCCGCGGATCAGCGCCGCGGCACGTTCCGCGTCGTCCGCCGACCGGAGGGCGCCCGTGAACTCGGCGTCCATCAACTGGCGGGCGAGCGACGACAGGATCGTCAGGTGGTCGCTGTCCGCGCCCGCGGGTGCGGCGATGAGAAAGACCAGGTCGGCGGGGCCGTCGGCGGCGCCGAAGTCGATGCCCTGGGCCGCGCGCCCGAACGCCAGCGTCGGTTCGGTGACATGGGCGCTGCGGCAGTGCGGGATGCCGATGCCGCCGTCGAGACCGGTCGGCATCTGCGCCTCGCGGGCGGCCACATCGGCGAGGAAGCCGTCAAGATCCGTGACCCGGCCCTGAGCGACCATCCGCTCGGCCAGGGAGCGGGCCGCCGCTTCCTTGGTGTCGGCGGACAGGTCGAGGTCGACCAGGTCCGCGGTGATCATCTCGCTCATCGCGGGCTCCTTCGCGCGCATATCACCCGACGGGCGGGGGTGGGGAGGGGGGACGGGGAGGTGAGGAGAGCGTTCGTACGCATCGGGCGCCGGCCCTGGACGGGGGTCATGAGACGGGCTCCGTCAGCGCACGGTCCAGCGGTACGTCGGCCGTGACGGTCACGGCGGACGGGTCCAGGTCGGCGGGCGTGGGCATCACGCTGCCGGGGAGCTGCACGGCGGCCGCGCCGTGCGCCACCGCGGAGGCGAGCGCCTCGGGGCCGCCGCCGCCCGCGACGAGGAATCCGGCGAGCGAGGAGTCACCCGCACCGACGTTGCTGCGTACGGTCTCGACGCGGGCGCTCGCGAAGTGCGCACCGGAGTCGTCGACGAGCAACTGGCCGTCGGCGCCCAGGCTGGCGAGCACGGCGCGGGCGCCGAGCTGCCGCAGCTCCTCGGCCGCCTTGACCGCGTCGCCGACGGTGGCGAGCGGGCGGCCGACCGCCTCGGCCAGTTCCTCCGCGTTGGGCTTGACCACGTCCGGGCGCTCGCGGAGCGCGGCGAGCAGCGCCGGTCCGGAGGTGTCGAGGGCGATCCGCGCACCCGCGGCGTGCGCGCGGGCCACCAACTCGGCGTACCAGGAAGGTTCGAGGCCGCGCGGCAGGCTCCCGCAGCAGGCGATCCAGGTGGCGCCCGCGGACCGGTCACGGACCGTGGCGAGCAGCGCCTCGGACTCGTCGGCGGAGAGCTCCGGCCCGGAGGCGTTGATCTTGGTGAGGGTGCCGTCGGGCTCGGCGAGCGAGATATTGGACCGGGTCTGGCCCGCGACGGTGACCGGCGCCACCTCGATGCCCTGCTCACCGAGGAGTTCGGCGACGAAGTCACCGGGCGTGCCGCCGAGCGGCAGCACCGCGAGGGTGCGCTGCCCGGCCGCGGCGACGGCCCGGGAGACGTTCACGCCCTTGCCGCCCGGGTCCATCCGATCACCGGTGGCCCGGATGACCTCGCCTCGATCGAGCATCGGGACCTCGTAGGTCCGGTCGAGGGAGGGGTTCGGGGTAACGGTGAGGATCATCCCTGCACTTGCTTTCTCGTACGGGCAGTGGGGCGCGGAGCGCGGTGCGGTACCGGAGGCGGGCGGTCCGGGGGCGGTCGTTCCGGGCCCGGGGGTTCCGGGGGCGGTCGTTTCGGGGGCGGTCGTTTCGGGCGCGGGCGTACCGGACGCGTGCGTACCGGACGCGGGCGTACCGGACGCGTGCGTACCGGACGCGGGCGTACCGGACGCGTGCGTACCGGACGCGGGCGTACCGGACGCGTGCGTACCGGACGCGTGCGGTCCGGGGGCGGGCGGTCCGGGGGCGGCAGGCGGGGTCATACGCGTATGACCTCCGTGCCGCCGCGCTCGATCGCGGCGGTGTCGTCGTCGCTGAGGCCCTTGTCCGTGATCAGCAGGTCGACGTCGGCGAGGTCGCCGAAGCGCGCGAAGTGCTCCTGCCCGTGCTTCGCCGAGTCGGCGAGCAGCACCACGCGGCGGGCCGAGGTGACGGCGGCGCGCTTGACGGCGGCCTCGGCGAGGTCCGGCGTGGTCAGTCCGTGCTCGGGCGAGAATCCGTTCGCCGCGAGGAAGACGACATCGGCGCGGATCTCCCCGTACGCCCGCAGTGCCCAGGCGTCGACGGCGGCGCGGGTGCGGTGCCGGACGCGGCCGCCGATGAGGTGCAGCTGCACCCCGGGGTGGTCGGCGAGCCGCGCCGCGGTCGGCAGCGAGTGCGTGACGACGGTGAGGCCGGACTCCAGCGGCAGCGCCGCCGCGAGCCGGGAGACCGTCGTACCCGCGTCGAGCACCACGCTGCCGTCGGCGGGCAGCTCGGCGAGGGCGGCCTGCGCGATGCGGTCCTTCTCGTCGGCCGCGGTGGACTCGCGCTCGGCGAGGTCGGGCTCGAAGTCGAGCCGCCCGGCCGGTATGGCACCGCCGTGCACCCGGCGTACGAGACCGGCGCGGTCGAGGGCCTTCAGGTCCCGCCGGATGGTCTCGGCGGTGACCTGGAACTCCTCGGCGAGCGACAGCACGTCGACCCGGCCGCTGTCGCGTGCGAAGCGGAGGATCTCCTGCTGCCGCTCCGGTGCGTACATGGGTTCAGCTCCGATTCATGCCCGAGCGTGTTGTTTCACGCCCAGAGTACGACTGGGTTTCCCTGAAGTAAACACATTCGGGCGCAGCTCGGGCAGAAACAGACTTCGGTCCCGCTGTATGCCGGACTTCCGTCCCCGGACTTCCGCGCGCGGCAGAGAGGGCGCCCAGGACCGGTCGCGGGCCCTGCGGGCACCCCCTCCCCCGCACGAAAGGGGATGGCTGGGGGAGGGAAAGGGGACTGGGGCAGGGCCTAACGCACCAGCTCAGCCTCGCGCGCGCCACCGACCGACGGCTCCCGGTCGACCGGCTCCCCGTCGACCGGCTCCCCGCTCGCCGAAGCCACCTCCGCTCCCGCCGCCCCCTCCACGTGCTGCGCAGGCCGCGCCGGCAGAGCGAACATCAGCAGGAAGATCGCACCGAGCACCCCCGCGACCCACCACAGCGCGTGCTGGAACGCGTCCGCGTACGCCGCGCCCACGGAAGCCGCGGCCAACGGCTCGTCGATGACGCCGAAGAACACCACCGACACCAGGCCGAGGCCGAGCGCATTGCCCATCTGCATCACGGTGTTGACCAGACCGGACGCCGAACCGGAGTGCTCGCGCGGCACCTCCGACAGGACCGCGTCGGTCAGCGGCGCCACGATCAGGCCCATGCCGATGCCCATCACCAGGAGCGGCAGCGCCATCTGCCAGGACGTGATGCCCTGCCCGTACCGCTCGGCCTCCCAGATGTAGAGCACGACACCGGCGGCCATGGTCAACGCGCCCGCCTGCAGCACCTTGCGTCCGAACCGGGGCACGAGGCGCTGCACCGATATCCCGGCCGCCACGGACACCGCGAGCGAGAACGGAATACCCGTCGCCCCCGCGCGCAGCGGGCTCCAGCCGAGGCCGACCTGCATGTACAGCGTCCACACCAGGAAGAACACCCCGCAGACCAGGCCGAACGTGAGCTGAACAGCAGCGCCCGCGGCGAAGCTCTTCACCTTGAACAGCGACAGCTCGATCAGCGGCGAACCGTCCTTGCGCGTCTTGTGCCGCTCGTACGCGACCAGCGCCGCGAACACCACGAGCGCGCCACCCATCAACACGTACCCCCACAGCGGCCAGCCCAGCTCGCGGCCGCGCGTCAGCGGGTAGAGCAGCATGAGCAGACCGGCCACGACGAGCACGACGCCGACCGGATCCAGGCGGAGCGCCTTCGGGGCCTTGGACTCGGTGATGAACTTACGGCCGAGAAGCAGTCCGGCTATGCCCACCGGCAGGTTGATCAGGAAGATCGGGCGCCATTCGAGACCGAACAGATTCCACTCGGTGAGCAGCGCGCCGAGCATCGGCCCCGACACCGCGCCGAGCCCGACGATCGCGCCGAACAGGCCGAAGACCTTGCCGCGTTCGTGCGCGGGGAAGGTGGCGTGCACGATCGACAGCACCTGGGGAACCATCAGCGCGGCCGTCGCCCCTTGCAGAATGCGTGAGCCGACCAGCATCTCCGGGTTCGCGGCGAATCCGCACAGCGCCGAGGCCAGCGTGAAGCCGCCTATACCGACGAGGAAGATCCGCTTCCGCCCGTAGATGTCGCCGAGCCGGCCGCCCGTGATGAGGCCCGCGCCCATCGCGAGCGCGTAACCAGCGGTGATCCACTGGATCTGGCTGAACGTGGCGCCCTCGTCCGCCCGGATCGAGGGCAGGGCGATGTTCACGATCGTCACGTCGACGAGGTCCATGAACGCCGCCGTCATCACGATGGCCAGCGCGAACCAGCGCCGCCGATCGCTCGGCACGGCCCCTGCGGCTGGTGAGGTGCGTGAGGTCTGCGAGGCGGATGAGGTGGGTGAGGTTTGTGAGGCGGGCAAGGTTCGTGAGGCGGGCAAGGTTCGTGAGGCGGGCGAGGTGGTCTTCATGCGAACGAAATTAGATCGGATATAGGACAGATGGTGGCCGCATTGGCGCCCATGATGGGTGCATGACGACGGACACTCCGGCACGACTGCTGCAGCTCCTCTCTCTGCTTCAGACCCCGCGCGAGTGGCCCGGCGGCGAGCTCGCCGACCGGCTCGGTGTCTCCCGGCGCACCGTGCGGCGTGATATCGACCGGCTGCGGGAGCTCGGCTATCCGGTCCAGGCGACGCTGGGCGCGGAGGGCGGTTACCGTCTCGCGGCCGGCAAGGCGATGCCTCCGCTCGTCCTCGACGACGAGGAGGCCGTCGCGATCGCCGTCGGCCTGCGGGCAGGCGCCGGGCATGCGGTGGAGGGCGTCGAGGAGGCGTCCGTACGCGCCCTCGCCAAGCTCGAACAGGTCCTTCCGTCTCGTCTCCGACACCGCGTCACCACCCTCCAGTCCGCCACAACTCCCTTGGTGTACGGGGCGGGTGACGGTGCGACCATCACGCCCGAGACCCTCACCGTGATCGCCTCGGCCACGACCGGCACCGAGAAGCTCCGCTTCCACTACCGCTCCGGCGACGGCACGGAGTCCCGCCGCCAGGTCGAGCCCTACCGCCTGGTCTCGACGGGCCGCCGCTGGTACCTAGTGGCGTACGACCTGGAACGCGAGGCCTGGCGCACCTTCCGCGTCGACCGCCTCACCGAACCCTTCGCTACGGGCGCCCGCTTCAGCCCACGCCCACTCCCGGAGGGCGACGCGGCGGAGTTCACCCGCCGCGCGATGCGACGCGGCGGCCAGCCCTCGTACGAACTCGACGTGACGTTCGCCGCCACGGCGGAGGTGATCACGCCCCGCATCCCCGCCGGTCTGGGCACCCCGACCCCGGAAGGCCCGGACAGCTGCCGTCTGCGCACGACTGTCTCGGACGCCATCGAGTGGCTGGCGGCCCGCCTCGTCCTGATGGGCGTGGACTTCACCCTCCACGGCCCACCCGAACTAGCCGACCAAGTACGTGAGTTGGGCGCCCGACTCAGCAGGGCGGCGGGCAGCGGGGTTGACTCTTCGGCGGGGTAGGTCGGTGACCGTCCCTCGGCGAGGCGGGGCCGCCGGGCCGGACCGCCGGGGAGGCGGGCTCCCGCCGGGGAGGCCGGTCCACCGGGGCGAACCGCCGGGCGAGCCCGTCCACCGGGGCGAACTGCCCGGCAAGCCGGTCCAGTTGGCGTCGGTCCGGCGCTGCCGGTCGGGTCGACCCCGGGCGGTCAGCCTGCCGTTCGACCAGTCCGGCGGTCGACCAGTCCGGCGTTCGACCAGTCAGGCCAACCCAACCGGGCCGGTCCGGGCCGGTCCGGTTGGGTTGGGTCAACTTCGGCACAGTTGAGCCAGACCGGTCGCCGCATCACCCATCGCCAGGCGGGCCGAGCCACGGCAGTCCCAGCAAGAGCGGTCCCGACAAGGGCGGTCCCGACAAGAGTGAGCCCCGGCGCCACGGGGGAACGGCGCCGGGACTCGGCCTTGGGGTGAGCGAGGCGGGTGCCCAGTGGGCCGTGGGCCCCCCGCTCTTCTCTCACGCCGCCGCGTCGAACCCCGTGTCCCGGGCGAGCCGCTTCAGTTCGAGGAGCGCGTGCTTCTCGATCTGACGGATCCGCTCACGCGTGAGGCCGTGCTCCTTGCCGACCTCGGTGAGGGTCCGCTCACGGCCGTCCTCTATGCCGTACCGCATCTTGATGATGGACGCCGTCCGCTGGTCGAGCCGGCCTATGAGGTCATCGAGCTCCTCACTGCGCAGCAGCGTCAGCACGGACTGCTCGGGCGAGACGGCAGAGGTGTCCTCGAGGAGATCACCGAACTGGGTGTCGCCGTCGTCGTCCACCGACATGTTCAGCGAGACCGGGTCGCGAGCCCAGTCCAGGACGTCGGAGACACGCTCCGGCGTGGAGCCGAGCTCGGCGGCGATCTCGGTGTGCTCCGGGTCCCGGCCGTTCTCGCGGTTGAACTCGCGCTGCACCCGGCGGATCCGGCCGAGCTCCTCGACCAGGTGGACGGGGAGGCGGATCGTGCGGGACTGGTCGGCGATGGAGCGGGTGATGGCCTGACGGATCCACCACGTCGCGTACGTCGAGAACTTGAAGCCCTTGCGGTAGTCGAACTTCTCGACGGCGCGCACCAGCCCGGCGTTGCCCTCCTGGATCAGGTCGAGGAGGGGCAGGCCGCTGCGCGGGTAGCGGCGGGCCACCGCCACGACCAGGCGGAGGTTGGAGCGGATGAAGATGTCCTTGGCGCGCTCACTGTCGGCGACGAGCGCCTCGAGTTCCTCGCGGCTCGCACCCTCGGCTGCCTTGCTCCGCTCGTCGACGTCGCCGTCGAGGATCTTCTGGGCGTAGACCCCTGCCTCGATCACCTGCGACAGCTCGACCTCGCGGGCGGCGTCCAGCAGAGGCGTGCGGGCGATCTCGTCGAGATACATGCCGACCAGGTCGCGGTCGGCGATCTCCCCGCCTACGGCGCGAACACTGCTTGCCGCGTCGGTCTTGCCGGCCGATCCGGCTGCAGACTTACGACGGGCGACGGCACGGGTTGCCATGCGTGCTCCCTTGCGTTGAGTGGGTCGGCAGTTCTGACGGGGCTCCGCGGTCCGGGGCGGGAATCCACGGCGGCCGTGGCGAAGAGCACACCGTCCGGGTGCCCTGCATCCGATGGAAACAACGACTGGAATCCGGACAGAATTCCCAAGCCGCTCAACAATTTTCCTGATCTTGCAGTACCCTGTGCCGCCACCAAGGAGGCGAGACGGCGATGGAGTCGACAGCGGTGCAGGTCAGGCCGGGTACTGAAGGCGACCTCGACCCCCTCACGGAGATCTACAACCACTACGTCCGTGAGACCGCCATCACGTTCGACACGGTGCCTTTCACGCCCGAGGAACGCCTGCCGTGGCTGCACTCCCACCCTGAAGACGGCCGTCACCGGCTCCTGGTTGCGCAGCAGACTCCGGGTTCCCCGATTCTGGGGTACGCAACCAGCAGCGCCTTCCGCCCGAAGCCGGCCTACGAGACCTCCGTCGAAGTCTCCGTCTACCTCACTCCGGACGCCGCCGGGCGCGGCGTGGGCACTCTGCTCTATACGTCTCTCTTCGACGTCCTGTCCACCGAGGACGTCCACCGCGCATACGCGGGCATCGCCCTGCCCAATGCGCCATCGGTCCACCTCCATGAACGCTTCGGCTTCCGGCACGTGGGGACGTACGCGGAAGTGGGTCGGAAGTTCGATCAGTACTGGGACGTGGCCTGGTACGAGAAGCGCCTCGGCCCCGACTGCTGACGAGCCTGCCACGGCCGACGAGCCTTCGGGGCGCGGAAACGGTTCGCCCTCACTCGAACGCGTGAACCAATTCCGGAAGTCTGTCGTCCGCTGCCGCGAGCCTCCTACGTTGCGAGAGCCGCTTGCTTCCCGAGCGAGCACTCCCCCTCACGACCGGAGGTACCGTCATGCCCACCTGCCTGCCCGCCCACCTGCCCGCTCGCTCAGCCGAACTGCACCGACCTCTTGGCCAGCCCCATCCAGAAGCCGTCGATGACCGAGCGCTGCACGCCGAGTTCGCCGGTCGCGTCGGCGACCCCCATCGCCACGAAGAGCGGGGCGAAGTGTTCCGTGCGCGGGTGCGCGAGCTGCCCCGCGGGCGACTTGCGCGGAAAGTCGAGCAGCGCGTCCACGTCCTGCGCGTCCAGCGCCTCGCGCCCCCAGGCGTCGAACTCCGCCGACCAGGACGGCACACCGCCCTGCCGAAGCGCGGCCAGATTATGGGTGAAGAACCCGCTGCCCATGATCAGGACGCCCGCGTCACGCAGCGGGGCGAGCTTGCGCCCGACCTCCATCAGGCGCTGCGGGTCGAGCGTGGGCAGAGAGATCTGCAGGACGGGGACGTCGGCGTCGGGATACATCTCGACGAGTGGGACATAGGCGCCGTGATCGAGGCCGCGATCCTCGATGTCCTGGACGGGCATGCCGGCACCACGCAGCAACTTGCGTACGGAGTCGGCGAGTTCAGGAGCGCCGGGTGCGGCATACCGCACCTGGTAGTAGTGCTCGGGGAAGCCCCAGAAGTCATAGACGAGAGGCACGGTCTCGGTGGCGCCGAGGGCGAGCGGGGCCTCCTCCCAGTGCGCGGAGACCATCAGTACGGCCTTGGGGCGCGGAAGGCCGGCCGACCAGGCGGCGAGCTGTCCGGGCCACAGGGTGTCGTCGGCGAGCGGCGGCGCACCGTGACTGAGATAGAGGGCGGGCATGCGCTCCGGGGCGGCGGCGTTCATGACGGCTCCTGACACTCGCGCGGACGTGATCGGCGGGACGGGTGAGCGCCCGGGTGGGTGGGCGTGCTCGTCAGGCTCGAAGCCAACAACCTTGAATATTCAAACTCCCACCTCGGACGGTACGTGATGTTTGTTGAAGTTTCAAGAATAGGGTTCGTAGAGTGGGTGTATGACGACGCACAACGAGGACACGCGCTGGCTCGACGACGAGGAACAGCGCACCTGGCGGGCCTACCTGCACGCCACCATGCTCCTCGAGGACCATCTCGACCGACAGCTGCAGCGCGACGCCAAGATGCCCCACGTCTACTACGGACTGCTCGTCCAGCTCTCCCAGGCACCGCGCCGTCGGATGCGCATGACCGAGCTCGCGCGGAACGCGAAGATCACCCGCTCCCGGCTCTCCCACGCCGTCGCGCGACTCGAACAGCACGGCTGGGTGCGCCGCGAGGACTGCCCCTCCGACAAGCGAGGCCAGAACGCGATCCTCACGGACGCGGGATTCGAGGTGCTGGAGCAGTCGGCGCCCGGGCATGTGGCCGCAGTACGCCAGGCGATCTTCGACCGGCTCACCGACGAACAGCAGAAATCCCTCGGCGAGATCATGCGGATCATCGCCGAGGGACTTCAGCCGAACGAGGCGGGTGCCGATCTGCCCTGGCTCAGGTGACGACCTGAGCCGTCGTGCCGGCCGAGCCGGTCAGTGGGCGATCACCGGGACGCGCACCTCGGCCTCCTCATCCGCACCGGTGGCGTCGCTCTTGGCCACCGGCGTGCTGCCCTGGTGCCCGGTGGTGATGAAGGTCAGAGCGATGCTCGCGGAGATCACGAGGATGCCGACCGCCCACCAGATCGCGCTGGTGTAGCCGTCCACCATGGCCTGCGCCTGGAGCAGCTTCTGCGTGGCCGGAGTGGTCGCGTCCGCCGCGTGGGCGGTCAGGTAGGCCGTGGTGGCGGAGGCGGCGATGGTGTTGAGGAGTGCCGTGCCGATCGCGCCGCCGACCTGCTGCGAGGTGTTGACCATCGCGGAGGCGACACCGGCGTCCCGGGCCTCGACCCCGTGGGTGGCCAGGGACATGGCGGGCATGAAGGCCGTACCCATGCCGAGGCCGAGCAGCAGCTGCGCAGGCAGGATCAGGCCCGCGTACGACGTGCCGATCTCCAGCTGAGTAAGGAGCAGCATGCCGAGAGCGGCGACGAGGAAGCCGGGGCCCATCAGCAGACGCGGGGGCACGCGGGTCATCAGGCGGGCGCCGATCTGCGTGGAGCCCGTGATCATGCCGACGATCATCGGCAGGAAGGCGAAGCCGGTCATCACGGGCGAGTAGCCCTTCACGACCTGCAAGTAGTAGGTGAGGAAGAGGAACAGGCCGAACATCGCGATCACGGCGAGACCCAGCGACAGGTAGACACCGCCGCGGTTCCGGTCCGTCAGCACGCGCAGCGGCAGCAGCGGCGCCTTGACCCGGGACTCGACCAGCAGGAAGGAGCCGAGGAGCACCGCCGATCCGACGAACAGGCCGATGGTCGTGGCGTCGGACCAGCCTTCGGACTCGGCGCGAGTGAAGCCGTACACCAGAGCCACCAGGCCGAGCGTCGAGAGGACGACGCCGGGGATGTCGAGAGGAGAGCGGTTGCGGGAACCGGCCGGTTCACGGATGACGAAGTACGCGCCCACGGCGGCGACGACGGCGAACGGAATGTTCACGAAGAACGTCCAGCGCCAGTCCAGGTACTCCGTGAGGAAGCCACCGAGGATGAGACCCACGGCGCCACCGCCACCGGCGATCGCACCGTAGATACCGAAGGCCTTGGCGCGCTCCTTGGCGTCGGTGAACATCACCGCGAGCAGCGACAGCGCGGCCGGCGCGAGCAGCGCGCCGAACACGCCCTGCAGGGCACGGGCGCCCAGCATCATCGCCTCACCGCTCGCGGCACCACCGAGCGCGGACGCCCCGGCGAAGCCGATCAGGCCGGTGACGAAGGTGCGCTTGCGGCCCCACAGGTCGGCGACGCGACCGCCGAACAGCAGCAGTCCGCCAAAGGCGAGGGCGTAGGCCGTGATGACCCACTGCCTGTTGCCGTCGGAGATGCCGAGGTCCTGCTGGGCGGAGGGCAGGGCGATGTTCACGATGGTCGCGTCCAGGACGACCATGAGCTGGGCGAGCGCGATGAAGACCAGGGCTCTCCAGCGCTTGGGGTCGGGGCCGGTATCAGGGATGCCGCGGTCAGGGATGGGGCGGTCAGTGATTCCGCGGCGGTCAGAGGTACCGCTCTTTGCGGATATGGAAGGTGCTGCTTCGGACATGGGGGTACCCACCTCGGGACTTCGGTGTCGACAGACCGGGGGAGACGTCCGCGCTCGTCACGCGGCGGAAGACGCCTACGCCCGTCGGATCGGAACCCGGCTCGGAGGGAGCCGGTGAAGGGACGAACAACTACGAAAAGCGTGCAACCTCAAGCAAACTCGAGGTCAAACTGCGATCTCGGGATCGAGGCCGGGCGGCCAAGAAGCCAGACGGGTCGGGAGGCCAGGCGGACAGAGGGTCAGAAGGTTCATGCGGGGCGGCGGAGGTCCTCCAACGTCGCGGCGCTGCCGGGCAGTTCGGAACGGGCCGGGGTCTGCAGACCGTCGAGGAACAGCTGCAGATGCCGGTGCACGAACTGGTCGAAGTCCGTACAGCCGCTGCCCGGCAGGGGCCTGGTGAGCTGGGAGAGCGCGACGAGCAGATCACCGACGGCGATGTCGGTACGCAACTGCCCGGCGGCGCGCGCCCGTTCCATGACCTCCTCGACCTGCCGCTCCAGGCGACGCCTGGAACCGTCGAGGTCGGGGTGGTCCTTGTCGAAGGTGCCGGAGAGCATCGGACACAGCGCGCCGATCCGCTCGTCCGCCGCGGCGTGCACGAAGCGGCGCAGCGCCTGGAAGGCGTCGGCCTCCTCGGCGAGCGCTTCTTCGGCCCGCTCGGAGGTGCGGTCCATCACCGAGCAGACGACCTCGCGAATCAATACGGAGCGGTCGGCGAAGTTCCGGTAGACCGTGGCGTTGCCGACTCCGGCGCGGCGGGCGATCTCGTCGAGCGGCACCTCGGGGCCGAACTCGACGAACATCTCCCGCGCAGCGCCGACGATCCGCTCCCGGTTCCGCAGCGCATCGGCGCGCGGGCGCGGCATGCGGCGCGGCTGCTTCGGCGCGGTGTCGACGTCCACGGCGGCACTCCTCAAGGTCGGTCGTTGCGGGGACGCTCTCCCCGTTTCGCGGAACACCTGTGTAAACGGGGAAGGGCTCCCCGGTTATTTCCCGCCTCGCATGTGACCCGCCTCACGCGTCATCGCGTCATCGCGGCATCGCGGCATCCCGGCATCCCGGCACTCTGGGACTCCGGCAGTCCGGCACTCCGGCACTACTCCGGTACTACTCCGGTACTACTCCGGTACTCCGGCAAAAGCACACGATCGGTCGCCCTCAGCGAGCGCCCACGCACCCCCCGACACAGGGTGATCGGACAGGGCGCAGCCAGGACCTGCCGGCTGCCACGGACCGGAAGGCGGGCGGATGCAGCTGTCCCGACACTGGATATCCAGGCCGCGGCGCAGGCCCGTACTCGCCGCACTCGCAGCCCTCGTCCTCGCCGTCACCGTGACGGCCAGCACCGGGCGCCTCACCGCGGACCCACAGGCGGCGGGCCCCGGCAGCCCCGGCCGAGCCGGAGCGCTCGCACCTTGCATGATCAGCGGAACCATGAGCATCCAGATGTCGGAAGGCGTCCCCACGCAGCCGGGCTACGCCCGCTCGACGGGCACCGTGCACGCCCTCAACCTCATGATCGACTTCTCGGACGCCCGCGGCCAGGGCCGCGCCACCGACCGCCTCGGCGAGTTCTTCCCGCAGACCCAGGAGTGGTTCCGCACCAGCTCCTACGGCCGCCTCGACTACCAGCCGCACGCCCCGATCAAGGACTGGCTGCGCATGCCGCGCTCGTTCGCCTCGTACGGGATAGAACGCGGCGCCCCCTTCGACCCCGGATACCGCCAGATGGTCGAGGACATAGTGGAGGCTGCGGATCCGGATGTGGATTTCCGTGAGTACGACCTGGTCAATGTGCTGATGACGCCCAACGCCGGGCCGTCGGCGCTCGATACGGTTCTCTCGGTGACGTTCGCGGGCAACCACGAGGCGCCCGTCGCGGACGGAGTGCCCGTCGCCAACGCGTCGTTCGTCTACTCCCGGCAGGACGACGGTTCGGGCTCGTACCGCGAGACGGGCTACCGCGTACTGCCGCACGAGAACGGCCACGTCTTCGGCCTGCCCGACCTCTACACCTCGGACGGCGGCGGGGCCGTCGGCCACTGGGACATCATGAGTGAGGACTGGGGCGCCAACAACGACCTCCTCGGCTGGCACAAGTGGAAGCTCGGCTGGCTCGACGACGAACAGATCCGCTGCGCCGCAGCACACGGCACGACCGACCTCACCCTGAAGCCCCTCGCCGCGAAGGGCGGCGGCACGAAGCTCGCCTTCGTCCCGCTCGACGAACGCACCGGCTACGCCGTCGAGGTCCGCACCCGCGACGGCAACGACGAGGCGGTGTGCAAGCCCGGCGTCCTCATCTACCGCGTCGACGCCGACATCGACACCGGCCAAGGCCCCGTCACCGTCACCGACTCCGCCCGCGACTCGGGCGGCTGCACCCGCCGGCCCAACGTGCACGCGGAACTCTCCGACGCCCCGTTCGCCTCCGGCCAGACCTTCACCGACAAGGAGAACGATCTCCGGATCACGGTCGGCCAGGCCGAGAAGGACGGCACCCACCACATCCACATCACCCGCACCTGACCCTCCCCTCCATTGATCGACAACCCCCGGCCCCGCCCTTCCCCCACCCGCTACACTGACGAGCACGCCTTGCCTTCGTAGCTCAGGGGATAGAGCACCGCTCTCCTAAAGCGGGTGTCGCAGGTTCGAATCCTGCCGGGGGCACTGTGCCTGACCAGGCAAAACAAGGCGAGAAGCCCTCCCGGAGAACGCTCCGGGAGGGCTTCCCCCATGCGTGCGGGGACAATGCGGGGACACAACTCTGCGTGACCGGCCTGTCACGGCACCAACTCCCGACACGGACGCGGGGACAATGCGGAGACACGACTCCGCCGTGACCTGCCTGTCACGGCGTCAACTCCCGGGGCGCCACGGCCTCATGCCGCGCCTTCACCAGCAGCCGACTGCTGCCCCTTCCACGGGACTACCGCGATCGGCGCATCCGCTGCCGCCTGCTCCATCTGCGGCAGCACACTCGTGTACGTGTCGGCGGTGAGCTTGAACGAGGAGTGCCCGAGCAGCGCCTGGATCACCTTCATGTGGACGCCGACGGCGAGGGAGAGCGTGGCAGCGCAGTGGCGCACGTCATGCGGGCGCACCGGTGGCAGGGCCAGCTTCTCGACGAGCCGCATGAAGACCTGAGGCAGGTACTCCGGGTGGTACGGGCTCCCCGTCCTCCCAGGTGAAGACCCGGCCAGATTCGACGTACGGGTGGGTCGTACCGCTTCAGCCTCTCCTTGCCCTCAGCGGTCCGCTCCGCCCTCCACTCCTCGTGCCTCTGCCGCCACTCCTCCTTCTCCACCTGCTGCCGGCGCCGCCAGAACAAGAGGAGTTCCCGGGTCTGTCCGTCCAGTAGGAACGTGCGTGCGCCGCAGGACTGCGGGTCAGACTCCGCCCAGGGAAGGCCCGCCGATTCCCCTCGCCTGAGGGCCCGGAAGACCATAAGGTGGAACATCGGGTAGAGGCGGTGATCCGCGACACCGTCAAGGAACTCGCCGGTCTGTTCCGGCGTCCAGACCATCACGGGGTCTGGCTTCTCTCCGATCTCACGCCAGCGGGCCACGCGCTCGTCGGTCCAGACGAGCGGCTTGGGCGGCGTGTACTTGGGCAGTACGACGTGCTGCGCCCAGTTCTCACTGATGAGCTTCTCGACGCGGTGCGCGTAGTCGAGTGCCGAGCTGAGCTCGTTCTTCATCTTCAGCTGGGCGCCTGGACCGGTGGTGATGTGCCACGGCTTCCGCCGCGCCTGGCGCAGCTTCTGCTTCACCTCGCTCCATCGCTGCCGCAGCTCCGGCGGTCGCGGTCTGGCGGCCTGCTTCCAGGCGCTGTGAGCGGCCTCGACTTCGTTCGAGGCCATCGGCCGCCACTTCGGCGTGCGAGAGCGTGGCCAGGTACCGCAGCACACGTATCTACTTTCAGGCGGGATCGCGAAGTGCGACTTGAGTGACACCTCGCTCATCTCACGATCGACCTCAAAGGGCGTCTGCGGCTATCAGTGGGGGACGGAAGGCTGCGGCAAGATCTGGATTTCAGCCACGCCACTCGATGCGTACGTCTCTGATCGAGCCCTGGTGCCAGGCTCTCCCGGCCCAACACTCTCGACAAGCTCGCCAAGTTGCGTGATGAGCTGAAGCGCAATGCAGAGGCAGCCACTGTCGAACTCGCTCAACTCGAGAAGAGAAGAGTCGAGTTGGCTGGCGAGCTGGGAGCCAACGGCCTGACGCTGCAGGAGTACAAGCAAGCGGGCGGCCAGGTCAGGGAACTCGGCCCCCTGGGGCCCGCGTATGAGCAAGGGTGGTGGAGCGCATCACGGACCGGCCGCACGCAGACCGCGCCCCCGACGTACGGCCGTTTTCGCGGCCCTGTCGAAGGAGGCGCAGTTCCTGGCGCAGCACACCACGAACATCCGCCCGACCCGGCTGAACACGACGGCCTTCACCCAGCGGCCGGTGTCGATGAAGTCCCGCGGCCTGCTGCGCCTCAACTCCCGCAAGGTGTCGACCGATCCGGCGTATCGCTACCAGTTCGACTACGGCGCCGAACTCCGCAGTTGGTCTCTCGCCGAGAGGTTTGAGCGATGGCGTGACCGGCACGGACAACGTGACCGGCACGGACAAGCAGAGGGACACAAGGGACCCGACCCGGGGACGTCTGGAGACGAACGTGAGGCCACAGGTGGGTGAGCCGCTCAAGCCCGGCATGGTCGAGGGGGACCCGCGCGACCTGACACTGCTGGACGTGAACGCCCGGTTCATGCGGCACGAGCAGTTCCAGCGGCTCGTCACGAACATCCGTGACGACGGGACCCTGACCTCCACACCGTTGGTGTGGAACGACGCCGACTCCGGTCGGCGCATTGTCCTGTCCGGCAACCAACCACCGCACCAAGGCCGCAATCGACGCCGACCTTCAGCGGATCTGGTGGATGGAGATCACCAAGCCGCTCCCCCTGCAGCGACAGATCGCGCTTCAGCTGTCGCACAACGCGATCACCGGCGAGGACGATCCCGCCACCCTCAAGGCGCTGTACGACGAGCTTGAGGACGTCTCCATGCGCCTCTACTCGGGCCTGGACGACAAGACCCTGGAGCTTCTCGACGAGGTCAGTGTGCCGAGCCTGGCCGAGGCCAACCTCGACTTCGCCACGGTGCAGATCGTGTTCCTGCCCGACGAGAAGGAGGCGGCGGAGCAGGCCCTGGAAGCGGCGAAGCCGTTCTCGGCACCCTGGACTCAGTGAAGGGCGCGCATAACATCGGCAATGTCGCGGCTGCCTTCGTGATCCTCCTCGCCGTCGTCGAGCGGCACCTCGGTGAACTCTCGGAGGGCTGGTACGACCCAGCCGATGCAGCGGCCGTCGTCCAGCAGGCCATCGACCGGATGGAACGGGACGGCGAGATCGAGACCGGGCACCGCTGACGCGCCCTGGAGCTGTGGGCAGCGGACTACCTCGGCCACTGGATGACGCGTACCGATGAGGTCCGTCCAGGCCAGGTCTGGATCGACAACTACAAGCCGATGGAAGGGCCGCTCGCTGCGGGTGCTTGCGGTATCCGCGCGGCACGCACAGTGCGTCGTCCTCACCTCTCCCGCAGCCGTTGGCCCGGTCGGCCACACCGTCAGGATCCTCCTGGAACGCATACGGCCCACGAGCACCGGTTACACCCTGCTCTACCGCCAGAACGGCACACGTGTGGAAGGCGACGCATGAACCCGGCTACGCGTGCGGAACAGCAGCTCTACGCCAAGCTGCTCAAAGAACGCTACGGCCCCCTGGACCAGCTCGAGACCGAGCGCTACCCCCGCGATGCGGTCTCCGCCGAGCGAGCACAGGGCGGCGCCAGCGAAGAGCAGTGGCGCAGGCAGGTCCGCGAGACAGCCACACGGTACGGCTGGCGGCTCCAGCACCAGACGGCCGACTCACGCCGTTCCGATGCCAGTTGGCCGGACGAGGTCTTCGGGCACATCAAGCAACGGCGCACGCTCTTCGTCGAGTTCAAGACCGACGACGGCCGCCTCCGCCCCGCACAGCGCGTATGGCTGGCCCACCTGTCCGACTCCGGCTTCGAGACCGCCCTGTGGCGGCCGAGCGACATCCACACAGTGCTGCGCGTTCTGGGTCCCGCCCGGCAGCGCGCCATCCTGCCGCCGAGCTTCCGGAGGCCCGCGTCGTGACCTGCCCGTATGTCGCTGAGGCCAACCGCCTGCATACCGAGATCGACCACTTGGTCACGGTCCACCGGGCCGCCGCCCGCCTGGCACAGACCCTGACAGTGCACCTCGCGGACGGCCTGCTCGCACTGCCAAGCAACTCGGTCGGCTCCTTGAAGGGGCCCTGGAACCCGAGGTCTTGGACCGGGAGGCCGGCGGATGAACCTGGCAAAGGACAACTCCAGCACACTCTCGGTTACGCCGCTGCCGGTCGAGGTACGTCGTAAGGCATCCCTGTAGCCAGCCGTGCCAAGGGCAGATCACCCACCCGACGCCAGGAAGACGTACGGGCCCTTCTCGACAAGCTCGGTCTCCTGGACCCCGAGTTGCACAGCACGGACACAGGCAGACTTTCCTCATGACGAGCAACGAGAGGTCCCCCTACGCGGCTGCCGAGATCGTGGAGGCTCGATGGCAGCAGGTGCTGTCTTCGGGTCACGTCGATCAGGAGCTGGCACAGGCGGCATACGAACGCCCCGAGCTACGTGAGCTGTACCCATGGACGGGCATGTGGGAGCTGCACTTCAGCCGCTGCACCGAGCAACGCTGGACCTGGGACATCCCTTACGTGGCCCCGGCCAAGGACGGCAGGTGGGCGGTAGGCGGCCCCGCACGCTCAGAGTTCGTCGGATGGGCCGACACCATTGACGAAGCACTGTCGATGGTGATCGCTCGGCTGCCACCGTCCTGCGGGCCGGCCTTCGCCGGGACCCCATCCGAATTGGCCGAGTACGAGGCGCAGCAAGGGCAGGAGAGCCACAGGTAGGAGCAGCACAGAGCCATGGCGGCGGACAGCGCCGAGGGGTGGGAGCGACAGCCAGGTGAGTCGGCCGCCGCGTGGGAGGCGTTTGCCTGCTACTGAGACCTCGGCCTCTCCCGCAGCCTCGGCAAGGTCACCGCCACCCTGCGCAAGACCCGTAGCCTGATCGAACGCTGGTCAGTGGCGCACCAGTGGGTGTTGCGCGCCGAAGCATGGGACCGCGAAGAGAACCGCCTCTGGCGCACCGACCGCAGCAAGCCGCTGGCGAGATCGCCCGCCGCCACGCCCGCCTCGCCTCGACCGCGCAGGCAGGGCTCGTCGCCCAGCTGCAGCAGCTCGATTCCGCCCGGCTCAGCCCGGCCGATGTGATCCGCTGGCTGGAGGTCACGGTTCGCATCGAGCGCCAGGCGTACGGGATCGACCTCACGGAGGCCGCCGCCAACAGCCCCTCCGCCACCGACGTAACAGACGTATCCGGTCTGACCGATGAGGAACGGCGGGCCCGCATGGAGCAACTCCGACGTGAACTCGAATCCCCTATCGGCGCGTTGGCCAGCGGCGCATCGTGACGGACAGCGACACCTCCCTCCCCGAACCCGGCCGATATGTCGGATGCCCAACTGCACTCCGAGATCACCGCGCTCCTGGAGGCCGACGCGCAAGCAGCCCGCCGCTGGGCCTACGACCGCCGGGGGTGCGACGGGCTCCCCCACGCAGGCTGGCTTCACCACCACGCCCGCGCCGCCGAGGCCGTACGAGACTGGCCTCGACGCCCGGCACGATGGTCGCGGTCGTCGCGACGAACGCCACGCTGGTCAAGGAGATCTGCTTCGAGTCCCCCAAGTCCGGCCTGCCCGCGGTCATCCCGCCCGAGGACATCCGCCGCTACAGCCCGGGAAACGGCCTGACGACCCTCCGACTGAAGACGGATCGGCGATCTACGGCTTCGGCGCCGAGACGCCCGACAACATGCGGGGCTTCGCCTTCGGCACAAGGGCTGGCTCGACGAGTACGCGGCGTGGAACCGGCACACTGCCCAGTCCGTGTACGACATGCTCTGGTTCTGCCTGCTTGAGGCCCCGAGCCCGCAGGTCGTCATCTCCACCATCCCCAAGCCGCTCCCCCCACATCCGGCGCCTGGTTGAGCGCGGCCGTACGACACCATCAGCCTCCCGTCCCGGCGTCGTCCTGACCACCGGGCGCACGGAGGACAACCGCGCCAACCTCTCCGCGGCCGCGCTCGCCGAGCTCGACTCCGAGTACGGCGGCACCCGGCTCGGGCAGCAGGAGTTGGACGGCGTGCTGTTGGAGGACGTCGAGGGCGCGTTGCGGAAGGAGTGGATGTTCCAGGTCGAGGGCTTTCGCGATGCCCGCGCAGCCGTCCCGCCGCTCGGCCGCCTGGTCGTCGCGGTCGACCCAGCCGTCACGACGGCGGGGGACGCTGACTGGACAGTGGCGCATTGCGGTGAACCATCCGTGTCAGTCGGCGTCGGGGCGCATCGCGGCCGCGGTGTTCGTGGCGACAGTGAGCGGATCGGCGAGGGGTCGGCCGAGTAGTTGGGCGAGGTCGGGGCTGGTGGTGCTGAGGAACCCGTGGCGGACGCTGGTCGCGATCGAGGCGAGCATCGGCGGCTGGAACGGCAGTAGCGTGTCGTCAGCGAGGAGTTGGGCCCGGTACTCCCCGAGCCCGATGGTCTGGTGGGCGACTCCGAGGGATTCGGCGATGTCGACGGCGGTGATCGGTTCGCCGACCAGGTCGTAGGTCTTGCCGGCGTGCGCGGTCGGATTGCTGGCCACGACGGCTGCGGCCTCGCCCAGGTCCGCCCGCGCCACAGCGGCGAGCGCTCCGTCGCCGAACGCCGATTCCACGCCGTCAGCGGTCCAGGTCAGGAGCGCCCCGAAGAGTTCGGCGTAGAGCCCGTTGCGCAGGACCGTCCACCCAAGTCCGCTGGCCTTGATCAGCTGCTCGGTTGCCCGATGGGCGAGGGCGAAGCCAAGATGGTCACCATCGCCGGTCAGGCTGGTGTACACGACGTGGCTCACGCCATCGCGCACCGCAGCGTCCAGAGCCGCCCGGTGCCGGGTGATGACCTGGTCGTCCTCGGCGTACCCCGCCGAGACGAGGACCAGCGTAGAAACGCCGGTGAGGTCGAGGCTCGTGGGGTCGTCGAAGTCGAGTCGCCGCTGCCCTTCTGCGGGCGATCGAGTGCCGCCCAGGGCGGGCACGTGGCGCTCGGCCAACTCCTTGAGCGTGAGAGAGGCGAGCTGTCCGTTCGCGCCGGTCACCATGATCATTGTGGTTCTGTCTCCCACCGTGGTTCTCTTCAGTAACTACGGTGAGATCTTCAACCGGCCCAGGTCGCCGCACAAGGAGGCAGTTTCGTGTCAGTGACGCACACCGAGGTAACCGCTGAACCCGCTGAACTCGAACCCTGCGGACAGCAGCACCACCCCGACTGCGGAATCCGCGATGTCCTCGACCGGGTCGGTGACAAGTGGTCGGTCCTCGTCATCGTCGAGCTCGCAGGCGGCCCGCGGCGCTTCCGGCAACTTCAGCGCGCCATCGATGGGATCTCCCAGCGCATGCTGACCCTTACGGTGCGACGGCTGGAGCGAGACGGCCTGGCCCTTCGGACCGTATATCCGACCGTGCCGGCCCAGGTCGACTACCGGCTCACCGAGACGGGCGCGAGCCTGACCCACCTCGTCAAGGCACTCGCCGACTGGTCACTCGAACACCGGGCCCACATCGCCCGCGCCCGTGAGACCTACGACAGCGAACACCCCGACAACGAGATCCGCTGATCAGGCAAACCTCATCAACCTCGTGACCCGCAACAGGTGGGGACTGCCGAGGCCGTCATCGCGCAGAGCTGCCCCTCCCAGTACCAGCTCAGGCCGACTATACAAAGGCGAGAGGTCGCCATGACTTGCGCTTGCTAGCCTTGCCGCCCTCCTTGACTACACAAACGCAGGTGCCACCGATATGACTCTTGCCACCCCCCACTCCCTATTCACCTACGGGACGCTGCAGATGCGCGACGTCCAACTCTCACGCTTCGGTCGCCTTCTTCAAGGCCACAGCGACGCGCTGCCCGGATACCGCACGACGGAGATCCGGATCACGGACCCTGACGTCGTCGCGGTCAGCGGCACCGACCGACACCTGCTCGTCATACCGTCGGACGATCCCGCTGACGCGGTCGAGGGTGCCGTGGTGAAACTGTCCGATAAGGAGCTGGCCGCGGCAGACGACTATGAGGTCGACGACTACGCGCGCGTCGAGGTGACTCTCATGTCCGGCACGAAGGCATGGGCCTATCTTGAGTCCGCCAGGAATGCCGTTTGAGGACAAGGACCTTCAGCCTGTGGACGACCGTTCGCACTGATGCCCCCACACGCAAGAACCGACATTCATGGCGCTACGCCTCAATCACCGACATTGACTCACCCGGCGTCGTGCTGCGTAGAGGGAGCTCGTGATCTCTAGCCCCCTCTGACGCGAGCCGATGGCCCGGAATCCGTTCCGTCGGGGCGAATCGAAGGCGTTGGCATGGCGTTCAATGTCATCCGCGGTCTGCTGGAGATAGAAGGCCAGCTCGCGCCACTTACAATATCCAATGAATGCTGCTGCCACGCCGACAGCGAACGTGATGCCATCGCCCAGCACTTGAGCGGCGGCGGCGTATCGGCAAGGGCCGTGACAGCCGTTCCGCTCAGCGATCCGACAATGATGACGGACTGGGCGACGTTGTGCTTCCTTCTGCATTTCAGCCCGTCCTTGCGCAGCCCGTCGAGCTCAACAGGGATCGAATCCTTGTAGGAGTACTGGCGATTCTGCACCGGGAGCCTTAGACACGCCGCGCCCAGAAGGCGCAACTCTTCCCCGCTGCGAGTTCCTGGACCCCGGCAACACGCTGCTGTACGTCGAGCGGGACGGACGCGGGCTTCGGCTCGTACCCTCACCGCCGCTACGGCCTCCACGGCAACCTGGACGGCCGCGGGCCGTACATCGAGGCCGACCTCTGCCAGATCATCCGCGACGTGTGGGCGTACGCGCAGGATCAGCCGGACGGTGACCTCGGCGTCATGGTGGACGACACCCGCTCGCGTACGAAGACGGGCACGTCCAAGTCCCCGTACGTCCTGGCGAAGTCCGAGGCACGCAACCTCGGCGAGGTCATCGACGAACTTGCCGATCTGGACGACGGCCCGGAGTGGACCGATTCGGTCCACTGGGGCGACGAACGCCCAGCACATCGCATCCACCTCGGCGGTCCCCGCTTGGGCCGCCACCGCGAGGACACCGTCCTCACGATGGCGGCATCAACATCGCCACCACCTCACAGGTAGTCCTCGACGCCGACGCATACGCGCAGACCGTTCGCCCTCGGCGCCGGCGACGGCCGCAAACGGCCTCACGTCATTGACACCGTTCGCGATGGCCGCCTGCGTCTGGAACACCGCCTGGAGACCTCGGACAAGGACGCCGCTCGACTGCGCCAACGGGCACGCGAACAACGCCTTCTCCACCAGGAGTTGACCACGCTCACGGAGCTCGACGTACGCGACCACCCCTCCGCCCCCTTCGGCTCGTGGGCGATCGGCGACGACGTACTGATCCGGCTACACGAGCCGCACATCACGTACGAGGGCAGGCACCCCATCACCGCATGGCGGGACGTCCCCCTCACCGGCGAAAGGACAATCCCGGACCCGTCCCGCAGACCGCAGATCCGGGTGACGCCACTCGACATGCTCGACCTCTCGGGCGTGATCGGCCTCGCCGAGGATCGCGCCTACGACAACACCCTGATCGGCCTGCTTCCCAAGGACTATCGACCCCAGGTACCGCGCACGCTCATCGCGCCCTCGGACAGCGGGCGCCTGCTGTACGTCGAAGCCACCCCGGAGGGACAACTGCTTCTACGGGTGCCCGGCCGCAGCCGGGTCAGGGCGTCAGTGCTCTCGCTGGACGGACCGACGTGCAGGTTGGACGCGCCGCACGGCCAATGACGGAACGACGCCGACTGCTGGGCTACCTGCGAGATTGAACGGCGGACAGCACCTGCCCTCCGGAGAGAACGAGGCTGTGGCGGTCGGCCCCTGTCGTCATCTGTCACCGCCAGCCATCCCGCACGGGCCCGCAGACGCCCCAGACCGTTCCGCGCCGGGCAGCGACCGGACTGGGGCGATCACTCGATCGCGATCCCCATTCGGTCGGCACGCCTCAGAGCCGAGGCGTCGGATCCTCCCTAGGGTCGCCCCATGAACGTTTCCCGGCTCCGACGTCACGTCAGGCTTCCATGGCCCGGGGTCGCCGCGGTGGTGGTGGGCATCGCGTTCCTCACCTGGGGCTGGTCGTGGATCGCCTCGGCCCTCCCCGACGGTGAACCTGTCCGGCCCGGCACCCATTTCCCCCTCGGGGACGAGGCGCGGGTGACCGTCCCCCACCGTGGCTGGGAGATGTCCGAGTCGGACAGCACCGCCGATATCTCGTACCGCCTCACCCGCGGCGAGGTCGACGTCATCTTCTCCTACGCCGTGCTGGCCGCGGAGGACTCCGACGCCTGGGCCGGGGCTGCCGCCCTGCTCCGCCTCGCCGACCGGACGCTCGGCCCCGCTCAGCCCGCCACGGTCGATGGCCTTCCCGCCCGCGTCGGGCGCGTCAGCGGCGGCGGCGATGTCGGCACCCTGACCGTCGTCGCCCCCAAGGGCGACCAGTGGTCGGTCACCACCGCCGTACTCGGCCCCCCGGACGCCGCTGCCGGGGACCGGGCCGCCGCCCGCGCCCTGGTCGGCTCACTCGACGTGAAGGAGGCGCCGTGACCACACACCCCGGCCCTGCCCCCACCGCCCGGCCGCGCGGTGCAGTCCTCCTCGCCGTCGCCGTCATCGCCGCGGTGGGCACGGCACTGCTGGCCCGCACCTTCGCCCGCTCCGTCATCGTCTTCCCCAGCCAGACCCTGACCGCAATCGCCGTATGCGCGGTGTTCGCCGCCATCGGCTGGTGGCTGCTGCGCCGGCTGAACCCCCTGGTACCCGCCGACCGCCGCAGCGCCGCCGCCTGCCTGGCCTGGGGGCTGCTGCCCGCCACCGGCTTCGCCGTGCTGGCCAACGGCGGCCTCACCTCGATCTGGTCCCGCGTGCTCGGCCTGGAGACCGGGTCCGCGTGGCGGGACGCCCTGTCCGCCCCCGTCAACGAGGAGCTGCTCAAAATCGCCGGAGTGCTGCTGCTCGCCCTGGCCCTGGCGCCCCGGGTGCGCGGCCCGCTGGACGGATTCGTCCTCGGCGCCTTCGCCGGATTCGGCTTCCAGGTCACCGAGAACGTCATCTACGGCATCCAGAGCGCCGAGGCCACCGGCGGCACGGGCACCACCACCACGGTGGTGACCTTCCTGTACGAACGGTTCCTCACCGCCCTGTCCTCGCACTGGGCGATGAGCGCCCTGGCCGGAACCGGCCTCGGCTATCTGATCGCCCGCCGCGCCCAGCGGTGGGCGGTGGTACGCGGGGTGGCCCTGATCGCGCTGGCCATGGCGCTGCACCTGTTCTTCGACTCGCCACTGATCGCCACCGGTCCGGGAGGCACGCTCCGCGCCCTGCTGGCCTTCGTCGTCGCCATGGCCGTCTACCTCTCCCTGCGCCACCGCTTCAGACGCGCGGCCGCCGACCATCTGCGTGCTCACGGCCACGACCCGGGCCTGCTGCGCCGCCGCACCCGGCGAAAGGCACGCCGTGCCCAGCCCGACCGTGCCGCCCGCCGCCGGACCGGTGAGCAACAGCGGCACCTGCTGACCGAGACCGCCGAGTACGCCCACCGCACCACCTAAACAGGAGGCGTGAAGGCTCGCTGCGGGTTGCACGCCAGCCGCAGCGAGACGAGCGGTGCGTCAGACGGAAGATCTGCAAGGGGGCGCCGCGCATGCTCGTGTACGAGCGCCGACCACGAAGATGCCCGGGCCGATAAGGTCGCCGCCAAGCAGCGGCAGGTGCACGCACATCGATGCCTGGTCCGAGACCAGCGCGACTGCCCGCGATCTGGAACGAAGACCCGAAACCCTTCATAGGACCTCGACGCTGGCCAGCACGGCGTCTACAACCTCCTCATCCGGAGAACCCAGCGGGTCGACGAGCCCGAGGACGAACGCGGACTGACTGCCGTCGAGGGCGACGATCGTGATCTGCAGGTGCACCTTGCCGCCCTCCCCGTCCTCCACGGCCGTGGTCACTGTGTGCGCGGGACGGCCGTCCACCGTGGTGGACTCCGACTTCTTCATGGTCGAGTCGCCGTTCGGGTAGAAGAACACCCCGTTGTTCCAAGCGGCTTCCTCAGTGGTCCGCTTCAGCTCGGCTTCCGGGATGGCGCCGCCGGGGCCGGCGATGACAGTGCTTCCTATCCCGTCCCCCTCGGGCTTCTTGCCGATGGTCGAGGTGAAGGGCTTGATGAGTTCCCCCTTCCGCTGCTTCCAGTCATCGGGGACGCCGTAGGAAATGCCTGCCGACTTATCCGTCACCCGCGGGTTTCCGGCCAGGGGGTCTTGCCACATCCACCACGCGACTCCCGCGGCAGCGAGAAGGACAAGGACCAGGCCGACGATGATGCCGACGCGCAGTGCCCGTTGAGGCTGCGGCGAAGGGGGAGGCGGGAACGAAGGGGCAGCAGGGAAGCTGGTGTTGTACGGAGGCGGAGGGAATCCAGAAGGCGGCGTGGGTACGGGCGGCGTTGTCATGGCCTCAGCTTTCGGCGCTCGGGCAGAGGCCGCATGGGAGGTCGTACTCAGCTCCCTACTCAATTGTCATCAACGACAACTGATGGTGGGCTGCTCAGCGCTCTGCCGTCGCCGCACCTCGCCGATGATGACGACCACGGCCGCTGGCGCCCGCGGCCATCGTGCCCGGTACGGCGAGGAGAGTGCGCTGGTCGACCGTCCGCGCTGCTTCGTATTCGCTGCGAGAGACCTCGACGTGACCGCGCTCGCCAGGCGTCGTGTCAAACACGAAGTACCGGCCATCCACGACTTCCGGAGACTGCCGGTCTCCTGACTGGACGGCGGTGAAGGTCAGCGCAAAGCCCGCGATGACCAGAGACCCCATTGCCAGGCGCAACTTGAGCGGCAGCTGCTGAAAGACAATTCCCGTCGTCCGCCGGTCGATGCTCCCACCGAGATTTCCGCGAATTACGGCTCCCGCGACCAGCGGAATCACCGGTCCCACAATCCCTGCCACCAGCCACGGAGAATCCGGCAGCACCAACGGCTGTGGCAACAGCGTCAGCGAGGCGAGCACCAGCAGGATCACGCTGTAACCGGCGGCGATACCGGCATGAATCTTGAAGCTCCGCCTCATGCCGCAACCTGCCCCAGGGCCAGCATCACGAAGAACAACATGCCAAGGACACAAAGGCCGATGGCGCCCGCCTTGACGCCACCGTCAGGGATCAGGAAGGCGACGGCCGCCGCCAAGGTGACCGGAAGCAGCACGTAACCGGACAGGAACTCGATCACTCCGGCGAACCGCATGGTGCGCACGCCGTCCTGGCAGCTGTCACACGCAATGGCCAGCAGCGGGCCGAACAACTTCACGGCGAAGCCGAATCCCAGGGTCAGCACAGCCAGCATGACCCGGGCAACCATGTCCACCGCGACCTCGTTATCCGAGGCCTCGGTCTCGGTAGGAGCGGCACCATCTGGGACTTCCGACTTCGTCATGCGGACGACGTTACGAATCTCAACCGCTGGTCCGCATCCGCTGCCGTACTCAGATTTCCGCAGGTAGTCCCCAGAGACGGCCGCCCCAGACTCCAGACCAACGAACAGGCTGAGACTCCGGGCACAACCGGTGACCCTCCACCCGTTGTACGAACCACCAGCTCACCGAGGGACCGCACCCGGACCACCCCGGGCCGCGGCCAACTACCCACCAGGCACTGGCTGAAGGCATGCGCAGGTGGCTGCTCCCCTCCCCGCGGACAAGTTCCTGTCCGCCCTCAAGAACGCGCACCTCGGCGTCGTAGAACACGGCAAGTGGCGCACCCGCAGCCGCAACACCCACGGCAACTGGGGCCCCATGAACGGGGTGATGATCCACCACACCGGTGGCTACTCCTCCGAGGACGACATGGTCGAGCTGTGCCGCAACGGCTACAACGACCTGCCCGGGCCCCTCTGTCACGGAGTCGTCGACCGCTCCGGCACCGTCCACCTCGTCGGGTACGGGCGGGCCAACCATGCCGGTATGGGCGACACCGGCGTCCTGCTCGCCGTCATGGAGGAGAAGGAGAAGCTCCCGAACGACAACGAGCCTGACGCAGACGGCAACCGGCACTTCTACGGCTTCGAGTGCATCAACTCCGGGCGCGGCCAGAACTGGCCTGCAGCTCAAGTCGACGCGATGGCACGCGCGGCTGCCGCGATCTGCAAGGCACACGGCTGGAACGAACACAGCGTGATCGGCCACAAGGAGTGGAAGCCAGGCAAGTCCGACACGCAGGACGCCTCCGACGACGAGCAGAAGCGGAAGCCCGCGAAAACCGACAGAGATGACGACCGCTTCTCCGGCGCTCGGCCACTCCGCAGCCCCGGTACGAACCGTTCCCCGGAGCAGGCCACTTCCGGCCAGGCCGCTCCTCGGCACTCATCGCCGCCATGGGAAAGCGCCTGGTCGCCGAGGCCTGTGACAGCTACCCGCAAGGGTCCGGCTCGAAGTGGAACGACGCCCAACGTCGCTCGTACGCCGCCTGGCAGCTCAAGTGCGGCCACCGGGGTGCCGGAGCGGACGGCATCCCCGGAAAGGACACCTGGGACAGGCCCCGCGTCGCCGATCAGGCCCCGTCCCCGGTCCCGGTCCCGGTCCCGGTGACAGCGACGCCCGTCGCCGCCCTACCGAACCGGCCACCAACTCACCCAAGGACCAGCAGCCCGACACGATGTCACAGACCCTCGCCGATGCCGCCGAGCGCACTCTGGCCACGTACATGCAGACGTTCCTCGGGCTCATCGCCGCCACGCAGGCCACCGACCTGGTGAACCTCTCGACGTGGCAGTCGGCCACGGTCTACGCCCTGCCCGCCGCGCTCGCCGCCCTGAAGTCCGCGCTCGGCGCGGTCCTCGGCCACTGGGGCACGGGCTCTGGGCTACCCAAGAAAGCCGACCCAGCGAACGGAACCAGGTGAGGCGCCGGTCAGCCACGTACGGAATCAAGAGCGGAAGGAGAAGTGGACGTGCCGGACAGTGAAGTCGCCCTGGCATTGGCCGAGTTGTGCCGCGCTTTGGAGCTCGGTCTCAGCCGCATCGACGGTCAGCTCGCCCTGCCCCTTCAGCGCTCGGACCAGACCGATAAAGAGCTAGCGGACCTTGAGGCACGTATGGCCTCCTTGGAAAAGAACCGCTGGCCGCTGCCCACGATCGCTGCGCTCGCGGCGATCTCGTCGGTGGTCATTGTGCTGATGCGGACGGTCGGCACCTGATCGACGTGGGCTCCCACGGAAACTCAATCGGCAAACGACCCTGCCCACCGGATACTGGTATCACAGCGAACTCGTAAGAGCACAAGGTCTGTTGATCGCCCTTGCAGAGGAGCTCCCAGTGGCCAACCCCTTCAGTGTCGAGCGGCTCCGAAATCTGGGAAGCAGTCTGCGCACCAGCGCAGCGCCGCGCCTGCGATCGGCGTGGGAATGGATCCGCGCGTCCGCCAGGAACGCCGTCATCACCGCGCTCGCGGTCGCGCTGGTCGGTGGAGTCGTACCAGTCCTCCTTACTCACTTGCTCACGCCCACGGAGCCCGAGTGCCCTGGCGCCGGGTGCGACGGCAAGAGCCCGCAGACACATGGCTGCGCGGCCGACGCGGTGACCTTTGAGCCGCAGCAGGACAACCCGGTGCGACTGCACCTCCGCTACAGCAAGCACTGCGGGGTGGTCTGGGCGCGGGTCCTGCAGGCGAAAGCAGGCGATGCGGTGACTCAGCGGGTGGACGGAGGCTCGGCCCAGAGTGCGGTGGTCGAATACGGGCAGGACCGCTTCACGGACATGTCTGTCGTTGAGGAGTCCTTCAGCGTCAACGCGTGCGCCGTACCGTCCACGCAGGAGTCACGCACGTGGGACAAGTACTGCATCAAGGCGACGGACAAGTCCGCTTGGAGCGAATGACGTCATCGGCCGTTGAACAAGGTCACCACGCCAGAAGGCAAGACTCGCTGGCAGCCGTCGGACATGACGGCGCCCCGGACCAGAGTGCGAGTCAGAATCCCGGGGCGTCACTTCCACAAAGGAAAGGGCCCAAGGTAGGTGAGCGCTCCGTCGTTCATCAACCACCGGACATGCGATCGACCCGCTCCGCGTGAGCTGCTGGCCCCCAGAAGGACCGCGCGCCGCCCGCCCAACTAAGCTTGACGCGTCAAGCCTTCAGCGGGAGCGTTCCCCTACCTGCTGGGGCACTCGGAGATCGCGTCCCTCTACGGCGTGGAACGGCAGACGTCGCAGCTGTGGCGGGCGCGTGGGGTTCTGCCCGACCCCGACTTCGTCGTCTCCGGGAACCCGTACTGGTTCCTTCCCACCGTTCTCAGCCTCGCAGAGCCGCACGTCCGTGAGGCCAGCACGCAGCGCCTCAAGACGTTCAAGGCCGAGCGGCGCGGCTGGTACGTCGTCGACAAGGCGGACGACTTCCCGCCGGTCATCGGCCTGAAGGAGATCCCCCTGGATCTTCGGCAAGAAGTACGGCGACATCTACCAGTGGCGGGCACGCAACAGCTTCGCCGCGGAGGACGCCGTCATTTCCGGGTCCCCGCTGCGGCTGCTCGACACGGTCCTGGAGGACGCCGAGCAACGCGGCCGGACCGTACTGCCTGACGCCATTGAGCGACTCCGCGCCGGAGAGCGCGAAGGCCTCAAGCCGCGAGGCCGCAAGAAGAGCACCGAGCCCAAGCCGGCGCCCCCGGCACTGCCTCCCACGCGGAGCTACAAGCCGAACGAAGCGGATCTGGACGAGGTGACCGCCTTCATCAAGGAGATCTGGGCCGTCGGCCTGACCGTATCGGTACACGCCCGTATGCTCCAAGCGCCCAGCCCGTAGCGCAGCGCCCGCGGCCAGCCGGCGCCGTGGACTCAGAGCCCGGAAGGCGCTACGGGGAACCCCACCAGCGTCCCGCCGCCCAGGCCAGCACGTACCCCGCGCTGTTCAGCGCAAAATGCAGCGCCATGGGCGGAATCAGGCTCCCCGACCGGCGGCGGAGCTCGCAGAACAGGACCCCCGCGAGGGCCGTCCCGACGACAGCCGCCACCACCGACAGGACCACGCCGACGGAACCAGCGCCGAAGACGGCCTCGGCCGCCGCGTTGGCGCGAGTCAACCCGCGCGACGGCAGGACGTGCCACAGGCCGAAGAGGAAAGAGGAGAAAGTCGTCGCCCAGAGATGACCCCACCGTCGTTCCACCATCGCCCACAGCACACCACGGAAGGCGATCTCCTCCAGCAGCACCGTGCCGAGCGGCACGCGGACCAGGACCCGGTACACCAGCTCGCCGACGGTCAGACCCGCGGCGCGCTGGTCCTGGAAGACATCCCGGGTGAACGGCACGGCGAGCCCCGCCAGGTACACCGCGACGAAGGCAGTGGCCACGATCAGCCCCCATCGCAGTCCGCGGCGGACGGAGCCCCTGCCAAGCCCCAGATCGTCCGCCGTCAGTCCGGAGAGCCGCGCGATCAGCACGAGCAGCGCCGCCGTGGTGACGCAGACCGGCACGTAGAGGCCGGGGGCCAACCGGTTGTTGACCGCGTTTACGACGGCGAGCACCAAGACGACCAGGAGCAGCATCCGCATGGTTCCCCAGGATCGCCGACAGGTCCCGGCGAAGGCCCTCCAACGCGCCCCGCTCCCTACTGCGATCAGGCTTCCGTTCCAAACAGCGGTGAACGGCCTCCTCGGAGTGGATTCTCACCCGAGGAGGCCGTTCTCGTGCGTGTACGCGTCGGCGGTGAGCTTGAACGGGGCATGCCCCAGCGGCGCCTGAATCACCCTCATGTGGGCGCCGCCCCGAGGGAAGCGTGAGCGCGCAGTGCCACCGGTCATGCAGCCGGGCGGGAGGCAGTCCCGGCACTTGTCCACGTTGACCGGTCCGGGAGAACGGAGAGGGCCCGCCCGGCGGTGCCGTCGCCGCATTGAGCCGCAAGGTCGTTCCTGAGCTGTCGGATGAGCTGTCGGAAAAGCCGGTGACCTGGGTTTTTATCGTAGCTTTTGCGGTGGACGCAGCGGATCCGCATCACATAGGTTCCCGTTGCGCGCGGGCCGTCAGGGAGAGGCGGCCGGTCGCGCGACCACACCGTGATCCCAAACCCGTGGGGGGTTTCCGCATGTCCGCCATGCCCGCAGCACCGCCGCCGCCCGGCCCGCCGTACCAGCCTGGCCCTTCGGCTGTTCTCCGTTCGCCCGTCGGGCTGTCGAAGGCGGTCTCGATGCTCTTGGCCGTCGTCATCGTCACCGACGCCCTCGCCGTCTGGGCGGGCTACCGGTCGATCGACGTGGTGAACCGGCTGGACACACCCGGCTCCGGCGCTGTGACCGAACGGGAGGTCAACAGCGTCGACCTCTGGTACGCGCTGGCCGGGATCGCGCAGACCGTGGCGCTGATCGCGACCGCGGTGGTGTTCCTCGTCTGGTTCTACCGGGTGCGGGTCAACGCAGAGGTGTTCGCCCCCGAGTACCACGAGAAGAAGCGCGGCTGGACGATCGGCGGCTGGTTCTGCCCGGTGGTCAACCTGTGGTTCCCGCGCCGGATCGCCCTCGACATCTGGAAAGCCAGCTCGGACGGGAACCGGCGCGGTGCCGCGCTGCTCAACTGGTGGTGGGCGCTGTGGGTGACCACCCTGCTCATCGGTTGGACGGCCAGCCGCCAGTACGCTCGCGCCGAGACGACGGACGAAGTCCAGAACGCCCTCGGTTCGGTCCTGCTCACCGATGTCCTCGACATCGTGGCGGCGATCCTCGCGATCCTCTTCGTACGCCGCCTCACGCGCATGCAGTACGAGAGGGCCCTGCGCCAAGCCCC